>DASTTB010000024.1:0-401414 GCA_035760365.1 Pyrinomonadaceae bacterium | reverse complement strand
GACGCGATCCTTTCCGAGTTATACCGGCAGCGAATCGCTTACGCCGCCGTGGCCCAACGCGACGCGCCACTCGCGCGCACGACTCCGATCGACAGTACTTATTTCGGCTCAGTTCCGAATCGTGGCGCGATGTTCTGGCGTTTGATCGACAGGCGCATGGGCCATGACGCTTTCGTCGCTGTCTTGCGTGCGGCGTTGGATGCTGGAAAGAAAGATCCGATTGGTTTGACTCTTCCTGCGTTGCGCGAAGCGCTGGCCGCTCGCGGCGGCGACCCGATGAAAGCTTTGCTGGACCAGCAACTCGATCAGGTCGTCGACACCGATCTGATGGTTGGTTTGCCGCAGCAACGTGGCGCGGAGTCGTACTCGGCTTTGCGCAACATCGGATCGATCGACGTTACGGTGACGGTTGCAGCGACAACCGATCGCGGCGAACGCGTGCTGGCCGAAGCCACTGTGCCCGCGAAGAACTTCGGCGAGGCTGTGTTCAAAACCTCTGCGAAAATCGTCCGCGTGGAAGTCGATCCTGACAAGCTGTATCCGCAACTGAATTACGGAAACGACGTAGTTCCGAATAGTAAAGACTTGCCGGATGCTTTGAACGAAGCGTCACTGCAATTAGGCGCACAGGATTACGCCAAGGCCGAAGCCACCGCGCGCGCGATGCTCGCGAACGCGCCTCGTTTTCAGGACGCACGGATTCTGCTCGGACGCGCTTTGCTCGGACAAAACAAGATCGAAGAAGCTGAAACGATCTTTCGCTCGTCGCTCGATGAGCCGTTGCCGTTTACGGCCACGCTCGCATGGGCCAACATCGGATTGGGCGAGATCAGTTTGAAACGCGGCCAGGCTGCGGAAGCCGCGAAACGTTTTAACGATGCGGTGATTGCGAGTCGTGATTATCCTTCGTCACTCGCGGCGCGTGCCGCGCGTATTCGAGCGGAAGCCGCGGCAAACAATGCGCCGCCGGTTGACGAGGCCGCGCGCACGTTTATCACGCAGTTTTCGCAGGCCGTCGTTAGTAATAAGAAGCCTGAGTTGGAGTCGCGAGTCGTTTCCGGCGAGCTCGTGAGATTTATCAACGCGAGTATCGGAACTGAAGCGTGGGAGACGCGCGTATTGCGTACCGAACAACTGAATGCGAACCTGATCGCCGCCGACGTTCACATCAAAGCGACCAAACTCGGCAAGACGGGCGAAGGCACGGCGGTGATGTTGCTGGCGCGCACTCCCGCCGGTTTGAAGGTCTCAGGTATCGAACTCTTCGAAGTGCGATAACGACGCGATAACGATGCGATAACGATGAACACCGCAGAGATTCAACAACGAGCCGCGCGCATTCGATTACTCCTGATGGATTGCGACGGCGTACTCACCGACGGTCGCATCTGGATTCTCGAAGGCAATGACGACCAGAAAGCGTTCTACGCGCGCGACGGTCTCGGCATCGAACTCTGGCATCGCGCCGGATTGATGTCCGGCGTCATCTCCGGCCGCAAATCGAGCGCCCTCGAACGACGCGCTCAGGGACTTGGCATTTCATTTCTGTGGCAGGGCCGTGAAGACAAGCACCAGGCGTTTGCCGACACGTTGGCCCAGGCGAAGGTTAGTCATGATGAAGTGGCCTTCGTCGGCGACGATCTGTCCGACCTGCCGTTGATGCGACAGTCGGGTCTGGCGGTCGCCGTTGCCGATGCCGTCGTCGAAGTTCGCGAGCGCGCGCATTACGTGACAAAAGCGCGCGGCGGGCGCGGCGCGGTTCGTGAAGTAATCGAGTTGCTCTTAAAAGCCCAGGATCGTTGGGACGATCTGGTGGTGAAACATTATTTGCAATGACAAGGAGGCATTTGCGGAAGTAGTTATGGCGGCTCAAGTTGAAACATATCAATTCCAGGCCGAGACGAGGCAGTTGCTCGACATCATGATCCACTCGCTCTATACCACGAAGGACATCTTCCTTCGCGAGTTGATCTCGAATGCATCTGATGCCCTCGATCGTCTCGGATTCGAATCGCTCACCAAACCGGAGTTGACGGCTGAAGATTCCACTAAAGAAATTCGTCTCGAAGTCGACAAGGACGCGAGGACGTTGACGATCAGCGACAGTGGGATTGGGATGAGTCGTGATGAAGTTATCGCGCACATCGGGACGATTGCGAAGTCAGGCACGGGAGAGTTGCGCGAGAAGATGCGCGAGGGTGCGTCGGCGAGTGTGCTGGAGGCGCTGATCGGGCAGTTTGGCGTCGGGTTTTATTCGGCGTTCATGGTTGCGGATCGTGTCACGTTGTTGACACGCCGCGCCGGAGAGCAACACGCCACGCGTTGGGAATCGACGGGCGATGGACAGTACACGATTTCCGATGCTGACAAGCCTGCGCGTGGGACGGCGATCACGCTGCATCTCAAGGCTGTGGACCATGAGAGTGGACTCGAGGATTACACTGACAAGTGGACCTTGAGTCGAATCGTCAAACGCTACTCGGATTTCGTCAACTACCCGATCATCTTCAAAGACGAACGTGAAGAGATCGAGCGTGATGAGGAAGGGAAGCCCAAGGAGGGCGCGGAGCCTCAACACGTCGTCGAAGACCAGCTTTTGAATTCGATGAAGCCGCTCTGGACGCGGCCGGCAAGCGAAGTCACGGAGAGCGAGTACGCCGAGTTTTACAAACACATCTCTCATGATTTCAGCGATCCGCTGCATCATTTTTCCGCGCGTGCCGAAGGGTTGCTCGAGTACCAGGCGCTGATCTTCTTTCCGTCGAAGGCGCCTTTCGATCTCTATTATCAGAGCTTCGACGCCGGGCTGCGTTTGTATGCGAAAGGCGTGTTGATTATCGAGCAGGCGGCGGAGTTGTTGCCGCACTATTTGCGCTTTCTGAAAGGCGTCGTGGATTCGGCGAACCTGCCGTTGAACATCTCGCGACAGATGTTGCAGCAGGACCGGCAGATCACGCAGATCCGGAAGTGGCTGACGAAGAAATCGCTCGACGCGTTGCAGCAGCTTTTCGATAAGGAGTTTGAGAAGTATCTGGCGTTGTGGAAAGAGTTTGGACGCGCGTTGAAGGAAGGCGCGGCGACGGATTTTGATAACAAGGACCGTCTGGTTTCGCTGTTGCTGTTTGAGTCTTCACACGATGCGGAGAAGCTGACGACGTTGAAAGATTACGTCGTGCGTATGCCTGCGGACCAGACGGAGATCTTTTATCTGACCGGTGAATCGCGTGCCGTGGTCGAGAACTCGCCGCACCTGGAGGCGTTCAAAGCGAAGGGTTACGAGGTTCTTTATCTGATCGATACGGTTGATGAGTTGCTGGTCCAATCGTTGACTGAGTTTGACGGTAAGCGTTTGAAGTCCGTCGGGAAGGGGACTGTCAATCTCGGCAGTGAAGAGGAGCGGGCGCAGGTCGAAGAGGAGTTGAAGAAGCAGCAGGAAGAGAGTGCGGGGTTGTTGACGGCCATACATAAGCACCTGGAGCAGTATTTGAAAGACGTGCGTCTGACGAACCGGCTGACGAATTCGCCGGTGTGTTTGGTTGGTGGGGAAATGGACTTCAGCCCGCAGATGGAGCGTTTGCTGCAAATGGGCGGCGGCGGGCGTCCGAAGCAGAAGCGCATCATGGAGTTGAATCCAAAGCATGAGATTGTGGCGAAGATGCGCGAGCGGTTTGAGAAGGACAATGCTGATCCGAAGTTGGGCAAGTTTGCGGAGTTGTTGTATGGGTACGCGTTGTTGGCCGAGGGCTCCGATCTTCCCGACCCGCCGCAGTTCAATCGATTGTTGGCGGAGTTAATGACCGAGACATTGACCACGGCTTAAGCATTCGTGCTAATCTGTGGCTCTTCTAGCGAGCGGGTGTGGCGCAACGGTAGCGCATCAGCTTCCCAAGCTGAGGGTTGCGGGTTCGAATCCCGTCGCCCGCTCCAGATTTCCTACACCATATATGGCTTCGACAGATCGTGCACATTTCGCCGAGTGAATAGAGTCTGAATTCTCAATTTGCCCACACGTTCATGACCCACGGTAGATAGGCCTCCTGACATCGTCGCCCCGAAACCTCTGGGTTTCAAACTATCAATCTCCTGTGTTGACTCAGAGGTTGTCACCTGTTGCTGTCGGGACGAGGTTTGCGGCGCCGGCTGCATCTGTGTCGACGCTGTCATCTTCCGGTAGTTCGAGTTTTGCACATCGATCTGAATGTTTTTTGCGGGCGCGACGAGGATGATTTTTCCCGGATAACTCGTTCCGTCATTCAATGAAGCGAAGTTTGCATCGAGGGTGATCGCATCTTTCGGCGATTCTAAATACGTTACTATGTGGATTTGCTGTATATCGTTTCCCGCAAGGCTGATCGTGAGCATGTCACCTGGTTTTAGATAGTTGCTGATTTGCAATTGGACCCCACCGCCGCCGGGTTTCAAGGCGATGTTGCCGGCATCCTTGGCAGCCTGGATGCGATGACTTTCCGGCGGAAGATACTGGTGAACCAGCGCCGCGGCATTCTGCATGTAATCGGTCATCTCTTCCTTTTTCTTCGCAACGATCCTTCCTCTTAGCCCGCGTGGAGATGATTGCTCCGCAGGTGCGCTCATTTGTTGCTTTTGAACTTTGCCGTCTGGCCCGTAGAGACAGGCTTTTTGTACTTCGGACTTCTGATCTCCTTTGACGCTTACTATGGTCGTCTCCACCCACTGATAATGCGCCAACCGTCGCTGGTTGTCGGCTAGCGACTGCTTGAGTGCCGCCACCTTGTCGGGCTGACCCTGGGAGTAAAATTGCGCGTGAAGGAGTGCGGGAACCAGTAGCAATAGCAGGAGTCCCCGTAGAAATCTAGAGGTGATCTTTTGTCTGCGCATGCAAATCGGCGCGTTCGGGCGAAAGCAAAACTGACGAGATTGGTTGTTTGTCATTATTCACTCTTCTTGCGGAGTTGCGATTAATAAACGGAGTCTGAGCCGAGTTTTACGTAAGTTATTCTTGAATAGACATTCTCCCGCAAATTTAATTTTAGGCCCCGGGGGAAGAGCTTGTAACCTGTCAGTTTTTACAGGAGGCCGGAAGACGAACTTTTGGTGGAAGGCTGAGATACTCGCAGAAGTATCGCGCTGATCGCGGTAAGTTTGTGTTGGTTAGGGTGAACTCATTCTGGCGCGAATTTTGAGTCATTCAATTAACTGTTTGAAGTGACTTTTCGCATGTGAAAACTATCCGGGTTCGCGAAAGGCATCCATGGACCACTGTCAAAACTAACAGTGCTTCTAAGGCATCACAGTCCTTAGAATCCCTTCGTGCTAGCCGTCCACTCAGGAAGCCGAAGTATAACGTTCTGGCTCAACATCGCGCTAACGGTGTGCTTCTGCCAGAGCGCGGCCTCGCAGGAGAATCCCAGCCCGCAAAACGAAATCTGGCCGGAGGTTGATGTCTACGTCAAGATCAACCAAAAGTGGCGACTCTACTTCCTCGCTGACTCGAGCAGGGAGGGCGACAGCAAGACGGGGCTTGAGGCGCATGTCGGCGCCCACGTGGACTATCGGGTGAATGATAAGTGGTCCTTGAGGGCGGGCTACCGGTACGGGTTCTCGCTCAACCAAGACGACGACTACAACGAACAACGCATCTTATTGGAGCAGACGCTGCGCCTGCCTCTGCCGGCCGGGCTGTTGCTGAGCGATCGCAACCGAGAGGACTTCCGCCTCCTGAGCGGTGACCTGTCAGTGCGTTACCGCAACCGGGTGATGCTCGAGCGCGAGTTCGCGATCCGCCGTTTCAAGTTCACGCCTTACGCGTCGGGCGAAATCTACTACGACTCACGCTTTCGCACCTTCAATCGTAACCGCATGATTGCCGGCGTGCAGTTGCCACTCGGGTTGGGCCTCGCTCCTCTTCGTGAGCACCTCGCGATTCTACCGCGTAGGAAACTGAGCCTTGACCTCTACTATGCGCGACAGAACGACAGCCGCTCCGAGCCGAATCACGTTAACGCGCTCGGGGTAGCTTTAGCTTTCAGCTTTTGAGTTTGGATTGTCGGCCTCGTAAAAGTCCAGTTCCATAGGGTCCGCTGTTGCCTTCGTTTTTTTTTCACCGGGTCGCATCCGAGCGCGGCCGAATTCACGAAATAGTTCGCCGATGAAACGAATATTCACACTGATGGCACTATTTGAGCTGGTAGCAGGCTTGGCGCTCCTGTGCTGGCCTGCAGCGGCGGTGAAGTTGCTTCTTGGCGCGTCGCTCGAGGGCTGGGCGGCGTTGGTTGTGGCGCGGGTTGGCGGCACCGCATTGCTCACACTGGGGGTAGCCTGCTGGATGGCCCATTATGACGCAGAAAGCCGCGGCGCGCGGAGGTTTCTCAGCGCAATGGTGATCTACAACCTTGGCGCGGTCGTAATCCTGGGCGCGGCCGGCCTCGGCTCGCAGCCAGTAGGCATGGCATTGTGGGCCGCAGTGTTGCTCCACCTGGCGATGACCGTCTGGTCGATCGCGACCCTCGTTAAGCGTTGGAAGGACGCTTTTCCGTTTCATAAGCGGTGAAAGTGCGCTCCTCCAAAAAAGGCTGCTTGTCTCTCTCTGAAAGCACCAACCTCTTTGGCCAATGGGTCGCGTGGTTCGCTCCCTAGTAAGAATTCAGACACACCGAACTGATAGGCCAGACTGTCAGAATTGACAGTTACGCCTTGGACGGCGCGTGCATAAACTGGCCCCAATGGTCCAATGGCTGATCGTCCCTGCTGAGCGCGGGACACGACTGTATTTGCGAGTGCTCGTTGCCGGCGGCCATCGATGAATTCTCTTGAAACGAAGGAAAATAATGCCACTCGTTCAAAAAGTAACGACGGCGCTCGGCCTGGTCCTTATCCTCTTTATTGCCGGTGTGGTCAGCGTCAGGGCCCAGGCTCAAGCCGTCGTCGAGAACTCGCCAACCAGTGAACCGAAGAAAGCAGAGGCAGCGAACCCCCCACTGGCGACTTCTCAGAGTAGCGAAGCCGATAAGACCTCTGAGATCAGTCGGAGCCCGACCAGATCAAAAACTGTCGCTGTCGCTAATACTCCCATCGCGGCCGCCGGAACGACTTCGGAAGCCTCGAGTCCGGCCTCCCAATCAGCGCCCGCTGACAAGTGGCAGTTTCAGTTTAGCCCTTATTTCTGGCTGGCCGGCCTGCACGGCACCACCGGAACGCCAAACCGCACCGTCCAGGTGGAAGAGAGCTTCGGCGATATCTTTGATTCGTTGAACTTCGCCTTCATGGCAATGTTCGAGGCGCGCAAAGATAAGTTCGTGGTGCTAACGGATCTCGAATATGTAAGCATCGAGGACGATAGAGCCACACCTGGTCCGCTGTTCTCTGACGTCAACGCAAAGATCAAGACCTTTATTTTTGATCCCGAGGTGGGTTATCGCCTTTTCGAAGACCCGGACAAAGGCGCCTTTGTTGACGTCGTGGGTGGCGCTCGGATCTGGCGCATAAGTACCGATTTCACTTTCGGCCCCGGAATCCTGCCAGGCACCCAGGTCGACGCCAGCCGCACCTGGGTTGATGGTGTTGGCGGGCTGCGGGGCAAAGCGGCTCTGTCAGATAAGGTGTTCCTCACCGGGAAATTCGATCTTGGTGGCGGGGGTTCAAAGTTCACGTATCAGCTCTTCGGCGGCGGCGGCTATAACGTCACCCCGAACATTGCCCTGATATTTGCCTACCGCGTTCTGGACGTCAACTATGACAGAAACAACTTTGTGTACGACATGAACCAACGCGGGCCGATCATGGGTGTAGGTTTCAAGTTCTAAATAGTCTTGAAGTTGGCCGAACAAGATCCCGAAGGAGTGTACCGATATGCGAAAGCTGATGAAGGTGAGTCTGATGATTACGGGCGTGGTGAGCTTGATGCTGCTGACAAAGAGTTTAGGTCCTGCTCAGAAACTACCCAAGCAGATTTATATACAGGCGACGGCGATGGGAACGTCGACGCAAATGGGACGGGTAGTTAACGTCACACTCATCATCGAAGAGCTGTCGTCGGATGAGGAAAGAACTGGTTTGCTCGAGGCGTTCCAGCAGAAGGGCAACGAGGGTTTGGTTAACGCCTTGCACAAGATGAAGAGTAAGGGACGCATGTCGGTCACGGGCACGCTTGGCTATGATGTCGCTTACATCAAGCTGTTTCCACAGCCGGATGGAACCACCGTATTGCGCATGGTGACCGATCGTCCTCTTCGTTTTGGCGAGGTCTGGGCCGACACTAGATCGTCGGATTACGAAGTTTCGGGAGTGGAAATTGTCATCAATAAGGACAAGAAGAAACATACGGGCACTCTCTACCCTGCCTGTCGGCTCAAGATGAACAAACAAAACCAACTTGAGTTGGAACTCTACCAGAATCCCTGGAAGCTCGTGAATATCATGAAGCGCTAAGTTGCAGAGCTTCCCTGAACCCATTAGGTGCAGCACGAACGTTTTGCCGTGATGACAACCATGCGTGTTGTTTTGCGGATCGGTTGTCGAACCATGGACTTGCTCCAAAAGCAGGTAGACCGATGCTTCACAAGCCGCATTGACGCCGCCGCGGAAATGCTAAGAGCCACCGCAGATTTGTGTTTTCAAGCGGATCGCATGAAAGGACCAACCATGAAGCATACCAATGAACGAACCATGATCTTCATCGCTGTGGCTGCGATACTCGCTGTGAGCTTTGCCTTACAGCCGTCAACGGCGCAGGACACCGGCAGCGCTGACAAGGAAAAGCTCAACAAAAGCTTTCCCTCCAAACCAGCTTTCTCGCCATAGGTCAATCGCAATTACCCAACTCGTCCGTTCTTTGGTGATACTCACTTGCATACGGCCTTCTCGTTCGACGCCGGTGCGTTTGGCGCGCGGCTCACGCCGCGTGATGCATATGTTTTTGCCAAAGGTAATCAAGTTACCTCCAACTCAGGACAGCCGGTGAAACTCTCCCGCCCGCCCGAGCGAACGATTCTTGAGGCTTGTATTGAAGTCGGTCGCCCCGTCGTGTTTGCCGTTTCAATCATTATGATTGTGTATTTGCCAATACTCACCCTCACCGGAATTGAAGGAAAGATGTTCAAGCCGATGGCGTTGACTGTCGTCTTCGCACTCTTAGGCTCGCTGATTCTGAGTCTCACTTACGTTACCGCTGCAATGACATATCTGCTGCGCGGACACGTCTCTGAGCGCGAGAGTTTCGTAATCAGGTTTGCGAAACGACACTATCAAACGGTTCTCGCATACGTCACGGGCAGAAGGCGAGCAGCCTTGATAATTGCATCAGCCTTAGTGCTGTTGAGCGTTGCGATCTTTCCGTGGCTTGGTTCGGAGTTTATTCCACGGCTTGATGAGGGCGCTTTTGCTGTGCAGATTCACCAGATGGCTGATGTGGATTGGTGTTCTATCGTTGCTCATTTCTTTGCTTTGGATTGCACTCGCTCAGTCTCACCTGGGAAAGGCGTGGCGAATCGGAATAGACACTGAGCATCGAACGCCTTTGGTCCAAACCGGAGTTTTTCGTATCTCACGAAACCCGATATTCCTCGGAATGATACTTACACTTATCGGATTGTTTCTGACCATCCCCAATGCACTTACGCTGCTTGCGTTCTGTTTGGGAACTGTATTGATTGGAATCCAGGTGCGATTAGAAGAGGAATACCTGGCCCAGGTGCATTCTCAAACTTACCTGGAATACCGCCAAGGCGTAAGGAGATGGTTATAGAGATCGGACCGCATGAGCGCTAACCCGATCAGGTAATGTCTTACCTACACGATGTAGGGTTTCAAGAGAAGCCGAATAAGGCGTAGATTCTATAACGCATGAATCGCCAGAATATGATTTTCGTCTCACTCTTGTTGATTGTGGCAGTGGCGATCGTGGCGGTGGGTTACGCAACCGACCGTGGGCCGCTGGCGGTCGTGAGCGATGGTGTTTCACTTCTTACATCCGCAGGTACAAGAACTCCAATTGAGACCGACGAAACCACAGCCCGAACAGCGCCCGAAATCTCAAACGGTATCTGGATCAATTCCGACCCGCTTACACTCAAGAGCTTGCATGGACGCGTGGTGTTGATCGAGTTCTGGACCTTCGCATGCTACAACTGCCGCAACACTCTGCCTTCACTTAAAAACTGGGACGCGCAGTATCGTGACAAAGGGCTCACCATCGTCGGCGTTCACACTCCGGAGTTGGACTTCGAGAGAGATATCGACCAGTTGCGCCGCGAAACTGCAGCCCTGGGCATTAAGTACCCGGTAGTTACTGACCAGGATTACTCGACGTGGAAGGCATACGGCGTCGAAGCATGGCCGACGCTGTTCGTGCTGGACAAACAAGGACGCGTGCGTTGGACGCACGTCGGCGAAGGCTATTACGACGAAACAGAAAACGTGATTAAGGAACTACTGGCTGAAGAAAAATCTACGGGCTGATTCATATTGAGCGTTCCATGACGATGTCCCTTTGTGGGTCCGATCCTAACTGAAAAATGTGCTCGCCGACGGCACGAAACTCCCACTTGCGATAGAACGCCTGCGCGCGCGCGTTTCGCTCCCACACACCGAGCCAGATCGTCTCGTACCCAGCACCGCGCGCGTGGTCCAGACACGCACGCATTAGCGCTTCACCGACGCCGCGGCCGAGCCATTCTCGCAATACGTATAGTCGCACCAATTCAATCGGCCTCGCGCCTTCTACTCCATCCGCCAACTCGCCCGCGCGAAGCTTCGCATAACCCGTCGCGACGCCATCGACTTCAGCAATCAAGAACACCGAGGCAGGATCCGTTAACTCAGCAGTTTGCTGCGCGACGCTGAAAGCGGAAGCCACGTACGCGTCCATATTGTCGCGCGTGTTATCAACAGAGAAAGTTTCTTCAAACGTGCGCCTTCCCAGGTCGGCGAGTAACTCTGCGTCCGTCGTTTCGGCGCGGCGAATGGTGACATGAACTTTTTGCATCACGTCACCAGTTAATCGCTAGCCGCTTTAAGAATCAAGCTCAAACTATCTGCGTCTTCCACCGAAAACGTACCCAACGTTAACCGTGGCGCGAAAAGTTGGTTCTCTGCCGACACGAACCTCGGGTGACACGAAAAATCGATCCGTGACAAATATCTTCACTCCGCCGCCGGCACTTGCCGTCCACGTGTTAATAGAAACGTCAAAGACGCGCGGCGCGCCGGTCTCGAAGTCGCTGCCGAAAAATCGGCCGCGATGATGAAGAAGGCCGGCGCCGGCGATGGCGTAAGCCACGAAGCGTTTCCTGGGATCGGTAATATCGATCGCAATATTCGGCTGGACCAGGTGGTCCTGATCGATATCCGAGTGGCGCATGTATAAGTACTCAGGCTCGATACTAAGTCGCTCCGTCAGATAAACACGCACCGCGCCGCCGACGACTTTGTGTTCAAGGTCCTCATTGAAGATGGCGGTCCCGAACATCACTTTGCCTTCAACCTTAGGCGGCGTCAGTTGTTGCGCGGAGACAGGAGTAACGCAGGCCACCAGGAGTAGGCCCAACACCAACAGCCACTGGTCCAACGATTTTGAAAAGATCACAGTGTACGCTCCTACCAAAAGATAAACGCACACTGGTTTGGGCAACTGGCATACCTTCAGGAATCGTTAGTAAAAGTTGAGAACCGAAAAGGCGGAGAGCGGTAAAGTCGCTCCATTAGAAAGAAGAAGCTGACTGCGGGAAGGAGTAGTTAGATGATTACGCTTTGCCCTCTCGCTTCATCTGCCGCCACTCTTCATACGCCTGCACCACACGCTCATATCGCGCTGTTTGCCGCGCATCGAGCTGGGCGCGTTTTAGTTTGCGCCTGAACGTCTTGAACATGTAGCCCGAGCGGAAGAAGTAGGGGCGGAGTTCGAGGAAGCACAGCGCCGCTTCGATCGCGTCAGCGTCGCCCTGGGCCATTCGCGCCACGGCTGTCTCGGCGCCTCCGGGAAACGCGAGCGAGTCGTAGCGCGCGCGAAACTCCGCGCACGCGCGTTGCCACTCTTCGGTTCCCCCAGGGGACTTCGAGCGCTGACGATACGTTTCGTTAATACGACCGTGCAGTTTGCGGATCTCTTCCGCGTTTCTGACGAACCACTCTTTTGTCTGTTCGGTCTTCATAAAACATCAAGACGAACGACGAAATAATCTCACGATTCTCACGACCACCGGATGAAGAAGTTTCTTGTAAGCGAGCAGGATCTTAGCAAGAAACCAGTAGTGCTTCTCAAAAAACGAGATCAACAATTCGTCGCTCCACTCGTCCGCCACAGCTTCACGATTATCGCGAAAGCCCGGTTCGGCGCGTTCGTGAATATGATGCCCGAGTTCGTGATACAGGATTTCTCCAATCGCCAGCGTCTTGATCATCGGCACCAAAAGAAACGACTGCGGGTAGTGGTCCAGAATCCGGTCCATGATCAGGCAGATGTGGCCGTTACCATAGAAGCCACGCAGATCGGCTGCTCTCATTCGCTTACCGTCGAATGTGTACTTGCCTTTGTGAGTCTTCAACACGCGAGCCGAGTTCGTCAGTACGACTTTGCGCAAACCCTCGACATGCTCCGGCGGAACGTGCTTCATGAGTAATTCAACGGCGGTGCTCACGCGGACCGGCGGCGTGTAATCCTCATACTCCTCGATGATTTTGAATTTGGGCGGCAACTTCGGCGCACTCAGTTTGTCGAGATCGACGCCGGCGCGTCCTCCGGGAAATTGTCCAGGTCGGCTGCTATGGCCCGCCCAACGTCCTGAATGCGAACCTTCGTGAAGAACTTGCTGTCATAAGTAAATGGAATCTCTTCGGGTTTTGCCTCCCTCGGCAGGGACTCTTGACCCTTTGACGCCGGTCCAACTACGCCGCCAAAGCAAGCAAGCACGAGAGCGAAAATGAGTGTTGGTTTCATCATTTGGCCCATCGAATCATACATCATTAAAGAACAGGATTAACGACGCCGCTTTGCTCAACCAGCAAGACATGGCACAATCCTAACCTGATTCATCACTCCCCGGAATCACGCTGGTCTATTCAATCCCCGGCAACCAGCAAAATCGCTTTCACTGTGTGTGGGCAGGGAACTGTCGTGTGTGACGACGTATGACATCCGTGAATATGAAAAAAGATCTGACAATCATGGTCGTCGAAGATTACGAGGACACCCGTGTTCTTCTCCGACAGGGCCTCGAAATGCTCGGTTACAGCGTGGTCGAAGCGTCAAACGGACAGGAAGCTGTCGACGTCGCCGACCGCGAACGCCCGGATCTTATTCTCATGGACCTCGATCTGCCGATCCTCGACGGCATCGCCGCCACACAATGCATTCGTCAAAAACCGGAGTTAGGAAATGTACCCATCGTCGCCGTCACCGCGTATCCGATGTCTTACTCACACGTCAAAGCATTCGCGAAAGGATGCGACGAATACATGCGCAAGCCAATCGATATGATGGAACTCGAGCGCATCGTGGCCCGCTTTCTGCCCACCATCTGATTTCGAAGACAACGCAAACTGATTCGGTATCATTGCGCCGTCCCGGTCCGCGAAGGGCATACTCACGATGATCTCGTCGACCCTCAAGACGACCTTTAAGGTTAGCTTTTCGATCCCGGCGCTTTGCCTGGCCGTCTCGGATCAGGAACAGGAAAGAAACCGCCAACGAGCACGATCAACGGCAAGGTCACGATGAGGGGCAGAGCTGTTCCCGGAGTGCTCGTCGTCGCGCTCCTCACGCAATCACGCTGGTCCCTAAAATTCGTCGACGCACATCGACGCGAAGTCACACTGACTCTCGACCTGAAGGACACCGATCCTGAAACATTTCAAACTACCGAATACAAAAAGGGTGGCCCGGAAACGGCGCCACCCTTTTTCGTTGCGAATCGTTTACTTGCGACGACGTGTAGTCGCTTTCAGTTGACGAATCTGGCGTTTGAGTTCCGTGATCTCTTTCTGCTGTTCCTTGATCGCGTTCAGCATGGTCCAGATGATCGGATCGTTGTTGACCATCAGGTAGCCCTGGCTGTTTGCACTTACTGCTTCCGGAACAACCTTCTGTACTGACTGCGCACTGAAACCAACGTACTCGGCATCAGATTTGATTCCGACTGCGTTGTCGGGACGATATTGAAAACGCATCGGCTGCAATTGCATCAAAGCGTTCAATCCCGTCGTGTAAGGCGCCTTCATATTCTTCAAGCGCTGGTCTGAAAAACTCTGCCACGAACCACCACCAACCTTGCTGGCGTCGCCGTTGACCGACAGCAACTGGTCCGGCGAAGCGGTGCCGATGCCGACGCGGCCATTGGACGTGATGCGCATCCGTTCGGTACCGGTGTCGGTGTTGTTATTGGCCGCAGTGTTGAACAGAATGCTCGTTGCCGACGATAAGCCCGACGCGCCGCCGCCGATGCCGACGAGATTTTCGGTAGCCGTGGTTGCCGCATTGAGTACGGCGAACGTCAAGCTGGTGGTGGCGTAAGGCGGCATAGCGATACGATTGAGCTTCGTCGTGTTGTTGGTGCGGGTCGTCACACCACTATCTGAACCGAGGGTCAGAATGTTTCCGGAAACGTCGAGCGTGCTGGTCGGCGCTGCGTTGTTGATACCGACATTACCGCTGGCGGCGATGTCGAGCGAACTCGTCGGCGCGCCGGGACGAATGCGGAGAGACAGGCGTGAACCACCCGTGACGTCGCGAACGAAGAAATTCGCTTCGTTAGCGCCGATGTCCCACGTTTGCGCGGTGAAACCGCCGCTGTTGTTCTGTTCGAGACGAATGGCGGGCGTGTCAGTCGTGTTGGCGTGGAGATCGAGAACAGGCGTGGCCGTTCCGATGCCGACGTTACCGGCGCTCGAGACTTTGAGTGAATTGGCAGGCGCACCAGCATCCACTTCAAAAACGATCGTGCCGGTTTCTGAGTTTCCAGTGGCGCCCTGATCCACAAACGCGAGAAAACTCGCGCCACCGCTAGCCGAGCTGTTAGCGCGGATCTGCCAGTTGTTAGTAGCGAAACCGGCGCTCGTGCTGGTGTCGTCGAACTGAATGCGGGTATTGTTTTCCTTGAGCCTGATCGTGTCAAAGCCGAAGTTTTCGTTGTTGACGCAATCGAGACCGGCGCAGACGCTGCCCTGGACGATGAGATCGTCAGGAATCACCTGATCGAAGACGAAGAACCGCGGGTGATGTCGTTGGACTTTGTAGTTGACGCGAGCCGTCGACACTGGCGGGGCTGGTTGAGCCACTTGCGGCGCGGATGGTTGTTCGACACTCGCGCGGCGTCCGGGTTGACCTTCTTCTGAGGCGCCCGCCACGATGACTATTCCATTCACAACCTGAAAACCTCCCGACTGGACCATCCCAGCCGGCAACTGGCCGCGCTTTTTCATCTCGCGCACGACCTCTTTTTCGTTGCCTTTTTCGCGTGCAGCTTTCAACGCGTCTTTGATTCCCTGGCCTAAAACCGGCGCCAGGCGTAACTCATAGGTGTACTGTCCGTCCGGCAGTCTTTCGCCTTTGCTGTCGATCAGCCGAAACTCGGGCGCATTGCCGCCCTTGAACTCTTTAGTAATGGCTTCGCCGTCCGGGCCAACGACGGTCAAAGTCGCTTCAGCGTGTGGCGCTTTGACGTCCCACCTGACACTCGATCCAAAGCCGTTCATACTCGCGAATTGATCTGAAGTTTGAGCAGGGGTAGAGAGACTGAAACACGCAACGACGAACACAATACTCAACATCGAAGGTAGATATTTTCGGTTTTTCATGAATAGAGCCTTCCTTAATCGGCATACAGGTTTGCCGTTTTCAAATGTTGGTTAAGGGCTCTCAACGCACAAGGAGGTAGAGCAACCTTAAGGGGTGCGAGGTTCGAACTGGGACGCATTCGTATAACAGCGCCGCGACTCGCCTGTCAAGACTTTTTGTGTCACGGATGAAACTAACTCGAGTGGGCAAGCAATGGTTGAATACCAAACATAACTGGCGCATACTCTCGCCCATCGGGCCAACAGCCCTCATAACCCGGTCAGCGGAGGCGAAGCATGAAGACTCTTTTGCTCTTCCTGATTCTCTGTAGTCTCTTTACGTTCGTTCAAACCCCCGCACAAAGTAACGAGACTGCGCCGATGAACGTGTCCAGTTTCAAATGGACGCGAGCGCGGCAAGCTGTTGACACACATCAGGCCGAGGTCATGGTCCCGGAGCGTGCGGTCATTCCGCAGAACAAAACCTTCGCGCGCACTGCGCGCATAAACGAACCTCGCGGCGCACGAGATCCGAACCAGGACACACTCGACGGTCGCAGCGCGGCGATGGAAAAGAGCGTGCAGGAGTCACGGGCTCCGAAGTCGGAACCGCGCGATGGTTACGCGTATCGCATCAAGGTTAAAAACAACTCGCAGAAAGTTGCCGAGATTGTCTTTTGGGAATATCAGTTTTACGACACTACGCAACCGGAGCTGGTCGCCCGCCGGCAGTTTTTGTGCGGCGTTAGCATTGGCCCCGACAAGGGCAAAGAATTGGAAGGTTTTAGTTTGTCGGGACCGAGTGACGTCGTGAGTGTGGCAGCGCTCGCCGACAAGTCGCGGTTCAAAGAAAACGTGCTGATCAATCGCATCGAATATTCCGACGGTTCGATGTGGCAGAGACACGGATGGAATCTGAGAGACGTGAAGGCAAGTTACGATCGCCTTCTCCGTGAACAATGGCAACCCGGCCAATGCAAAGGTCTGTAAATCTGGTTAAATGAATCCTCGTCAGTCGCAGCGGCCGCGTGTCCTCATCATCGACGATGAATGGCAGATAAGAAGTTTGCTCGTCGACTTGCTGGGCCCTGTCTATCATTGTTCTGAAGCAGCCTCAGCCGAAGAAGGACTTGCCGCGCTTACTCACGAAACTTTCGACCTCGTAATCAGCGACATCGACATGGGCGGTATGAGCGGACTCGAGCTGGTGCCGCGCGTTCATTCATTGGCGCCGGACACCGTCGTCGTGATGATCAGCGGCAATCAGGATATCGAGTTTGCCATCAAGGCCCTGCGAGTCGGAGCCTTTGATTACATCACTAAACCGATCGATATCCGTCACGTCGAAGCGTCAGTCGAACGCGCGCTGAAACATGCGGACCTCCTCAAAGAAAAACGACTTTACAAGGAACAGATCGAAACGCTGTTGCAGCAACGCACAGCGGAAGTCGACTGGCTCGCTTATTACGACACGGTCACGCAACTTCCAAATCGCGCTTTATTCGAAGATCGTCTGACGCAGGCGGTCGCGAGCGCGCGCGCGCAGGGCCAGTCGCTTGGCGTGTTGTTTATCTCGATCGATCAGTTCAAGAAAGTGAACGACTCGCTGGGTCATGGTCCAGGCGACAGTTTGTTGCGCGAGTTTGGCGAGCGTTTGAAGAGCTGCATCAACAAGTCTGACACGGTGGCGCGATTCGGCAGCGATGAGTTTGCGTTGTTGCGAACGCAGATCGACGGCGCGACGGACATCATGGAAACACTCGGGTTGTTGTCGAAGGTGTTGAAGTTTTCCTTCGATCTGCCCGGACAGGAACTTTATGGAACAGCGAGTGTCGGGATCAGTCTGTTTCCATTTGACGGAGACGACAGTCACACGCTTCTGAAAAACGCGGGCGCGGCGCTTTACAAAGCGAAGCGATCAGGCGGCGCTAATTATCAATTCTTCACCGCCGACATGCACGAACTCGCGACGCGGCGTCTCGCGCTCGAAACAAACCTGCGGCGTGCGATTCAAAACGAAGAGTTTCTGGTCCATTACCAGCCGCGCATCTCGGTCGACAGTCTGGCGATCACGGGTGTCGAAGCACTCGTGCGCTGGCAACATCCGCATCTCGGACTCATTTCTCCGTCCGAATTCATTCCGCTTGCTGAAGACACCGGATTGATTGTGCCGATCGGCGAGTGGGTTTTGCGCCACGCGTGCGCGCAGAGTAAGGAGTGGCAAAAGCAGGGCTTTGCTCCGATTCAGATGTCAGTCAATATCTCGGCGCGGCAGTTTCACGACCGCGATCTGTCTGAGACTATAACGACGATTCTCGACGAAACAGGACTCGCCGCAAAGCATCTCGATCTGGAATTGACCGAAAGCTCGATCATGCAGAACGCTGAGTTTGCTTCCGACGTGTTGAATCGTCTGAAGGCGATGGGTATCAACATCTCGATCGACGACTTCGGCACCGGATTCTCGTCGCTCGCATCGTTGAAACGTCTGCCCATAGACGTGCTCAAGATCGACCAGTCGTTTGTGCGAGATGCGACAACGGATCCCGACGATGCGGCGCTCGTCATGGCCATCATCACGCTGGCTCACAATTTACGTTTGCGAGTGATTGCCGAAGGCGTAGAAACAGCGGAGCAACTGCGTTTTCTTCAGTTACTCCGCTGCGATGAGATACAGGGTTACTTTTTCAGCCGGCCTTGTTCCGCCGAAGATCTCGTGTCGTTGTTCGACTCGAGCTTTCAAAAACTGCTTACCTAACCGGCCTGAAACTCGAACCGTGCGACGTCTGATTCACCCAGAATCACCGTGTCGCCCTCATTCAACGACGTTTCAGTCACGCGCGCGGATCGTGGATCGTTGACGAACGTTCCATTGCGCGAGTTCTGGTCTTCGATCACGACACGCCCGCCTTTAACACCGATCCACAAGTGACGTTTCGAGATACGTGGATCGCCGATGACGATCTGCGCCGAACCGCCGTCGCGGCCGATAAAGTCCCCGTCGTGTTTGATCTGAAACTGCTGTCCGGAAAGAGGACCGGAGACGAACCGGATCGATCCGTAGTTCTTGTTGAAGCCGTCCATGTCCGCCGTGATCGCGACCGTTCGCGACAGATCCACCGTCATTCCCTGATCGCCGGCCATAACGTGCGGGGCTGGCGCTGGTGGTGGCGGTGGCGGCGCGGGTGCAGCGTGCGCATGCGACGGACTCGGTGACGGCGATGGTGAATATGCCGGGGGCGACGACGCCGGGTGCGCTTTGCCACCCGAAGCCGGCGCTGCGCCTGCGGCCCTCGCCTTCTTCTTCTTTCGCATCACGAGGACGACGATCAGGATGATGATCAGGAGCAGTCCGAGAATGAAAATGACGCCGGCCGCGACGCCCGCCACCCACAGTGGAAAGCCGGATCTCTCGCGGCCCTCAGCTTTCGCTTGCTGGCTGCTCTGCACGAGACCGTCGGTTTCCGAATGCTGCGGGAACAGTCTCTTTACTTCTTCGAACTTCGGAATCGCCGACGAATATTGATCGTTCCAGTAATAGTCGAGACCTTCGCGGTAGAGCACGTCCGTCGGACCTTCGACGTTATTCGCGCCCGCGCTCTTTACATATTCCATGACGGTGTTGGACGGAACGACGAAGGCAAATCCCGAAACTTCCTGTCCGTTCACCGTGTCGCCGCGGAAGGTCAACAAGCCGACGACTTCATTCTTGTCGTTGACTACCGGCCCGCCGGAGTTGCCGTGTGTTGCGGGCGCGCTGGTTTGCAGAATCGGAGCGCCACTCGCCGCGGTTTTACGCGCCGAGATCTTGCCGTCGTTGATCGTTGCCTGAAGCGCAGACTTGCTGCTCAGCAGTCCCGAGCTGAAAGTGTCGGCGGCGCCTGGATAACCGATGACGGTCACGTGATCCTGAAGCTGCACCTTGTCTGAGTCGGCGAGTTTGAGGATCGGAGCGTTTTTGACTTCGATCTTAACGATCGCGACGTCTTTGCCCTGGTCGGCGCTTTCACCGGTCGGCGCGCCGTACTGTTTGATCTCAAACGGGAACGAACTGCCGTCGGGAATGATCACGTGATGGAACTTCTGAAAACTCTGCAACGTGCTGTGCTGGTCGATGAAACCGGCGTTTAAGCTTTTCGGATCCTTACCGAGTTGCTGCCCGATCTGCTGAACCATCTGCCAGAAAAGTGCCTGCTTGGCTTTTTCTTCGCCTTCTTTAGTAATCGAGACGACGTGCGCGTTCGTTGCGATGTAGCCGTTGGAACTGATGAAGAAACCCGAACCGAGGGCGACAGCGGAGACGTTATAGACTTGTCCCTGATAACCGGGCGGTTGGAACAGGATCTGTCCGGCCACGCCATCGACGATACGAACTACCGCGGGTTTGCTGTACATCGACAGGCGTTCTCCGTCCGACACCGCATGGACGACGAATCGCGGCTGCATGGGAAGCAGCGTTACAGCCAGGAAAAACGCGCCTATCGCAATAAATAGCAGTCTGCGCATGAAAAGGGCTCCTTGGGGAAGATTGTTGTTTCGTCTCAACTGAAAGCCTTGAAGAAGATCACCGGCAAGCTCTGACAGAATCAGGTGTGGCTCTGATGCCACCAGCACTGTTTGCAATAGTGTGCTTCTAATGGAATTCCGAAGGAAAGTCAATGAAAAATCGGGTGCTGCATTCCACGGAATTCGAGATCTCACGCCGTATGGTTAATGAACGGTCAAAGGGCTACATCGTCTTACTTTGAGATTCGCCTCCACTTGTCTAACGCGTAATTCAGAGCAACAATAGCCGCACGCCCCAAAACCAGATGGCACGTTGATTGCGCAAATCAAGCGCAGCCTTATCTAGTGAGGAGGATTGAAGTGTGACGAAAACGAGTTGCTTGTTGACAATGCTATTCCTTGTTGTGCTCGCCGCGGGCTGTAACACCAACAACAGCGCGAGTGATCCGAATGCGGCAGCAACCGCGAGTCCGGTTCCCGCTCCGGACAATTCCGAGATCACCACGACGGTCGCCGCGGACGGGACAAAAACTCAAACCAGAACTTTCCGAAATAATCCGAACGTATCGAAGGTTGTAGTTACGACGACTAAAGACGGAAGGAGAACCGTGCGCGTGACTTCGCCAAGCGGTGAAGAACGCGAGGTCACTACTGACGAGAACGTACTCGAAGCGACCGGCGACGCTGTTGCCAAGGCGGCCAACTTCGTCGCTGACAAGGCCGAAGACGTAGCCGGCGAGGCGAAGGACGTGGGAACCGAAGTCGCCGACAAAGCCGAGGACGTAGGCGACAAGGCTAAGAGCGTGGGTGAAAAGACCGTCGACGTAACCAAGAAAGCGGGCGAAAAGACGGCTGAGGGCGCCAAGAAGGTTGGCGACAAGACCGTTGAAGGCGCGAAGAAAGCTGGAAGTGCTGTGAAGAAAGTCATCCCGTAATTCGGATTTCACGGATCAGAGCTCGGGTTTTCGCGGATCGGAGCAAGGGCAGTCGGAAGCGGCTGCCCTTTTTTGTTGCTATACTACTGGCCTTGCAAGGAGGAGGTTCAATGGCTGACACGTCCCGGTTTACGATAATTTGTCCCTGCTGCGAGGCCACGTTAACAGTCGACGCTCAAACCGGCGTCCTAATCTCGCACGAAGAGAAATCCAAACCCGTCGCGTCGTTCGACGAGATGGTGAAAGGGCTCGACAAACAGAAACAGATGCGAGAGCAGATCTTCTCGCAGGAACTCAGTTCCATGAAAGATCGCGACCGCATTTTGCAGGAGAAGTTTCAGGACGCAATGAAACGGGCGGAGAAGGACAAAGACAAACCTTACCGCAATCCAATGGATATCGATTAAATTCCCACTCGGGTTTCCCGATTCGAGCGCAGCTCTTCCGACTACAACTGGAGCAACTTTAATGGTTCGTAACTCAATTCGGTTCCTTACTATCGTTAGTCTGCTGTTGGCAGCGACGTCCGTGGTGTGGGCGCAAACGCGTATGCCGCAGATGAAGTTCACCGATCGCACGTTAGCTAACGGTATGCGCGTGCTGAGCGCCGTGGACTCGTCCAGCCCAACGGTCGCGATTCAGGTCTGGTATCACGTCGGCTCAAAAGACGATCCGCAAAGCCGCAGTGGTTTCGCGCACCTGTTCGAACACATCATGTTCAAGAGCACTAAGAACATGAAGTCGGAAATGATGGACCGTCTCACGGAAGACGTCGGCGGCTTCAACAACGCGTTCACCGCTGACGACGTGACGGTTTATTTCGAAGTCGTGCCGTCAAATTATCTGGAAACGTTGATCTGGGCCGAAGCGGATCGACTCTCGGGTCTCAACGTTGACGATCCTAACTTCAAGTCGGAACGCGATGTCGTGAAGGAAGAATATCGGCAAGGCGTGCTCGCGCCGCCTTACGGCCTTTTCGAATACCTGCTCCAGCAAAAGTCTTTCACCGAACATCCATACAAACGGCCGGGAATCGGCAGTATCGAAGATCTCGACGCGGCTTCGCTCAAGGACGTGCAGGAGTTTCACACCACCTACTACCGTCCTGATAACGCGACGCTCGTCGTCGTCGGCGATTTCGATCAGAAACAGTTTGACGCGTGGGTCGACAAGTATATGGCTCCCATCGCAAAACCAAACCGCCCGCTGCCGCGAGTACAAATAAAAGAGCCTGCGCGAAAAGCGGAACAGCGATTTACCGAGTACGGTAGAAACGATCTGCCGGCGGTTGGACTCACTTACCTGACTCCACGCCAGGCTGATGCGGATTCCGACGCGCTGCGTGTCGCCGACGCGATTCTGTCCGCCGGCGAATCGTCACGTCTCTACAACTCGCTGGTCTATCAGCAACAACTTGCCGCGGAAGTTAATTCAAGCGCCGACACGCGCGAAGACGTCAGCCTGTTTGTGTTAACCGCCGTGTTGTCGGAAGGAAAGAAAGTGGAAGACGCCGAGAAGTCGCTGCTGGCCGAGATCAAGAAGTTGCAGGACACGCCGGTTTCGGCAGCGGAGTTGGAAAAAGCAAAGAACCAGATCATCACGAACCAACTGCGGCAACGTGAAACAAGCAACGGCAAAGCACTGGCGTTGGGTGAAGCCGCAGTCCTGTTAGGCGACGCGGCGCGCGTCAACACGGATCTCGCGCGCTTGCAGGCCGTCACCGCCGCCGACGTGCAGCGCGTGATGAAGAAATACTTCACGGACACGAATCGGATGGTCTTGTATTACCTTCCTGAAGCTTCGAAACCGGCGACTAAGTCAGGGGAGGGCGCAGCCAAATGAAAACTCTATTACTGATGTTCGTGTTGTTGTGTGTGCCCGTGATCGCACTGGCGCAAACTCCGCAAGCCACTCCACCACCGCCCGCCGCGCCGCGTTCCGGAACGTTTCCGAAACCGGTAGAAGAAACGTTGCCGAATGGACTGCGCGTCATCGTCATTCAACGAAGCGAGACGCCGCTTGTGTCGGCGCAGTTGTTGATCAAGAACGGCGGCGAGGTCGATCCGGCTGAACTGGCCGGGCTCGCCGACATGACGGCGAACCTGTTGACGAAAGGCACGCAGAGTCGCGACGCCACGCGTATCGCGCAGGAGATCGAGAGTCTTGGCGGGTCGCTTGATTCGGGCGCGCGTTGGGATTCTTCGTTCGCTAACGTCGGTGTCATGTCGTCGAAGATCCCGCAGGCGATGGAGATCCTGGCTGACGTCGTGCGCCGTCCGACGTTCAAGGCCGAAGAAGTCGAACGGCTGCGGCAACAGTATCTCGACAGCATCACGCTCGCGCTCGGCGAGCCGGGAAGTATCGCGCGTTTCGTCGCGGCGCGTGTCGTGTTTGGCGATAGTCCTTACGGTCATCCGCTGAGTGGAACGGCGGAGTCGCTGACGAGAATCACCGCCGCCGACATCGCAAAACTTCACGGTCGTTACTATCGTCCGGACAATGCGATTCTCGTGATCGGCGGCGACATCACCGCAAAAGACGGACTCGCGCTGGGCACGAAGTATTTCGGCGACTGGCAAAAGCCGAGCACGCCGTTGCCGAGTGTCAGTGCGTCGATGGAAAGCGCGAGCAAGGCGGGGCGTGTCGTGGTGATCGACAAGCCGGACGCTGGTCAGGCCGCGGTTTATCTCGCGCGCATCGGTATCAATCGCAAGGACACGGATTATTTTCGCGGCATCGTTGCGAATTCGGTGTTGAGCGGTTATTCGGGTCGGCTGAACCAGGAGATTCGCATCAAGCGTGGTTTGAGTTATGGCGCGGCGTCGTCTTTGGACACGCGGCGTGACATTGGACCATTCGTCGCGTTTGCGCAGACGAAGAATGAGTCGGGCGCGGCGGTGGCGGATCTGTTGTTGGGCGAGATCGGACGTTTGTCGTCCGCGCCTCCGGCTGATCCTGAGTTGACGCCGCGAAAAGCTGTCTTGATCGGCGGCTTTTCGCGTAATCTTGAGACGGCGAATGGGCTCGTGGCCCAGGTTGCGTCGCTGGCGCTTTACGGCATGGGTCTCGACGAGATCAATCGTTACATCAACAACGTGCAGGCGATCACGACTGCCGACGTGCAGAAGTTTGCCGGTGCGCGGCTCGACGCGAAAACGAGTAATATCATCATCGTTGGTAACGCGAAGGCGTTTCTCCCTGAACTGGAAAAGAAGTACCCGAACGTGGAAGTGATTCCGTTGGCCGAACTGGATCTAAACACCGCACTCTTGCGGAAGAAACAGCCGGCAGGACAATGATTATCTCGTCGGACGCGGCTTTAGAGCCTTTTTTGAAGCAGCCTGTTTCGCAGCGGCCTGTTTCGCAGCAGCCTGTTTCGAAGCGGCTTTGCCGCCTGATGTGCGGCGAGGCTCTGCCTCGCCGTCGACACGCCGTCAAGTGATGGCTGTGCCCTTGGTTCGGGGGCATAGCCCAGTTGTTTTTCCTAAGCTGTCGGCGAGGCAAAGCCTCGCCGCATATCGGACGGCAAAGCCGTAACGAAAACTTGGGTGCAAGTTTATGATAATAAGAAGTTTTTGTTTGCTCTGTGTTTTGTTTGTTGGCGCCGTGCAGGGACAGGAGCCAATAGACGGAGTCGATGCCCGCTCGAACGCTGCAGAGTTTGCGAAACAACTCGGCAGCCCGGATCCTCACGTCCGTCAACGCAGTGCCGAAGCGCTCGCGCGGCTCGCCGCTGTCGATCAGCGCAAGCTCGTCCAGGGTTATCAGCTTCAGGAGAAGAACAAGGAAGTACGGTTGGCCCTGGATTGGGCGTTGTATCGAATGGGCGAGCAGGCGGCGTTGTATCGCGTCGTGCAGTCGCTAGATTCGGACCGGCAGGAACAGGCGATTGGCTACCTCGCTGAGTTGGAAGGTCCGGACGTGCTTTATCCGTTTCTGAAAAAACAGAACAACGCGCCGCGCGTCAATGCCGGCATACTGAAAGCCCTCGCGCGCATCGGCGACGCGCAGAGTCTCGAACTGATCAAACCGTTTCGCGATTCGCACCAGCCGTACGTCGCCGAGGCCGCCGAAATCGCGCACGACGAGATTGAGAAACGTCTCGGCGAACCCGCTACGCCAACCCGTGGCCGCCCGCGAACCGTCAGCGCCGCCGGAGACCGTCCCAGGTAGACCTTTGTACTCTGTGCTTAGTGCTTTGCCCGGTATTCGAGAAGCCCTGAGATGATTCTTAACCAAGAACAAAGGACAAAGCCCTAACCCAAACCCGAATGCACCCGAGTCTGCGCAGCTTTCTCGATTTACTTACCAGAGAAAACGAAATCATCACTATTCGGGCCGAGGTCGATCCGTATCTTGAGCTCGCCGAAATCCATCGACGTGTGATCAGCGAAGGCGGACCAGCGTTGTTTTTCGAGCGAGTGAAGGGAAGCCGGTATCCCGTCGTCACCAACCTGTTTGGAACTGATCGACGACTCGATCTCGCGTTTGGTCCAAAACCGGAGGCGCTGGTTCGCAACCTCGTCCACGTCGCTGAATCGGTTTTGCCGCCGCGTCCGGCCGAGCTTTGGAAACATCGCTCGATCGCGTTGGATTTTCTGAAACTCGGAACGAAGAACACGAATCGTTCGCCAATCACGCAAGTCGTCGATCGTCCCGCGCGTCTCAACGAGTTGCCGGTGCTCACGACGTGGCAGGAAGACGGCGGTCCGTTTCTTACATTGCCTTTGGTCTACACCGAGAATCCGATCACGAAGAAACACAATCTCGGAATCTATCGCGTCCAGGTCTACGACGCGAAAACTACCGGCCTTCACTGGCAGATCCAAAAAGGCGGCGGGTTTCACTACGCGGAAGCTGAACGCCTGAATCAGTCGTTGCCGGTCACGATCTTTCTGGGTGGTCCACCGGCGTTGATACTCGCGGCGATCGCGCCGTTGCCGGAAGACGTTCCCGAGCTCGTGCTGGCGTCGCTATTGGCGGGTGAGAAGTTGAAGATGTCGCGCACGCCGTCGGGCAACGGACATCGGTTAGCGGCGGAAGCAGAGTTTGCTTTGGTGGGCCACGCGCCGCCACATGAACGACGGACTGAAGGTCCGTTCGGCGATCACTACGGTTACTACTCGCTGCGTCACGATTATCCGATCTTCAACGTCGACGCGGTCTTTCATCGCCGCGATGCGATCTATCCCGCGACTGTCGTCGGCAAACCGCGCCAGGAAGACTTTTTCATCGGCGATTATTTGCAGAAACTGCTTTCGCCGTTGTTTCCGCTCGTGATGCCGTCAGTGCGCGATCTTTGGACGTATGGCGAAACAGGATTTCACTCGCTCGCGGCTGCGGTGGTGCGCGAACGCTACGGACGTGAAGCGCTTGTCTCGGGTTTTCGCATTCTCGGCGAAGGCCAGCTTTCGTTGACGAAGTTTCTGCTACTCACCGACACGCCACAGGAGTTGAAAGACTTTCCGCGTCTGCTGGAGCATGTGCTCGCGCGCTTTCGGCCTGAAACGGATCTCTTCGTTTTCTCAAACGTGTCGATGGACACGCTCGACTACACGAGCGGTCGTGTTAATGAAGGCAGCAAGGCGATCATGCTCGGACTCGGTGATCCGGTGCGTGAGTTGCCGCGCGAATTTCGTGACTCATTGCCGGGATTCGTTTCGCGTGCTGAGGTTTTCTGCGCTGGTTGTCTGGTGTTGCAAGGCGCGACTTACGCCGAAGACGAAACGCTGGCGGCGCGTGTCGCCGGCGACCCGGTGTTTGGCGACTGGCCGTTGATCGTTCTGCACGACGATGCGGGTGTTGCTCGTTCGTCGCCGGATTTTCTATGGTCCACGTGGACGCGTTTTGAACCCGCGGCGGACATTCACGCTGCGGCCACAACAGTTCAGCGTCATCACCTCGTTTACAAAGCGCCGATCGTGATCGACGCGCGCACCAAGCCAGGATTTCCTGACGAACTGATCGTTCGCGATGACATTCGCGAACTCGTTGATCGACGCTGGACCGAATACTTTCCGCGCGGCTTCAGGCCGGGAGTTTGATCGTAAACACCGCGCCGCCATCGGGGTGATTAGCGGCCGTGAGCGTGCCGCCATGCTCGGTGACGATCCGGTGGGCCAGGGCCAGACCGATACCGTGTCCCTTCGGCTTTGTTGTAAAGAACGGAATAAAAATCTTCGACAACTGATCCGCGGGAATTCCCGGTCCGGTGTCGCGAACCTCAATAACTCCATCTCTAACGTTCACGAACACAGATCCGTGATCTTGAACTGCTTCCGCCGCATTACGCAAAATATTCAAAACAGCCTGTCGCAGCATTCGCTCATCCGCCTGAACAATCGATCGATCCGCATCCACGATCAAATTCAGCTTTAATTCCGAAGCGCACTCTTCGATCAACGAACCAAGCTCGACGTCCTCCAGGTGAAGCGGCTGCGGACGCGCGAAGTTCAGAAACGCCGTCACCATCGACGAAAGATTCCGCACCTCGTTCAGCAGTTCCTCGCTCTCCAGCAACTGCGCATACGCCTGAAGCGTGGCGATCGCGTTCTTAAACTCGTGCGCGAGTCCCGCCGACATCTCGCCCAGACTCTCCAGGTTCCGTTTCAGAGCAACCTGCTCACGCAACTCGGTAACTTCCGTAATGTCCGTCAACAGGCAGAGCGCACCGCGTGGACCACGCTCCGGCGGCAACTCGATCGGAGCGACAGTCGCGCCGAGACGGCGCAGTTTCCCGCTTGAACTCATCGCTTCGATCTCAGTGCGACGATAAAGCGTTCCCGTTTGCAAACAGTCTCCAACCATCGACGCCAGCTCGCTATGACCCGCAAGCAGTCGCTCATACGACTCACCCAACACGTTTCCATTCACTTCCAACAACGTGCGGCCCGGCGTGTTCACGACGATCGAGAGCCCATTCGCGTCAAACGCAAGCAATCCCGATGGCAGACTCGCAACAATGCGTTCGCTGAACTTCTCCGCCGACGTCGCGCGTTCGCTCGCTTCCGCGCTGAGTTGCTCCAACTCCTTCCGCTGCTCCTGCAACTGCGCGACGACAGACTGAAACGTCTCCAGCACGAACTCCGCTTCGTCCTGCGACTTCAGCATCTGGTTCGCAACCGAAGCACGTTGCGCCTCGCCGACGAGTTGGTGATAAGGACGCAGCAACCAGCGAACGACAAAGAGAATCGACAGCAAACTGCCGATCAGGATCGCGATGAACGACGCGAGCAGGATTGGACCACGAACTACGGGACTTTCAGGCGTGAGAGCGTAAAGCAGAACTGCAAACAAAACGGCCAACAGGAACAACCCTGTCAGCATCGTCAAACCGGATTGGAAACGGTTTCGGGCCATCTCATATTCCGAGCCGTCCGACGTACCAACCGACGAGTTGCGATCCAAACAGCAGCGAAACGATCGCGCCGATGCCGAGAAAGATTCCAAACGGCAAAAGCATCTGCATGTTTCGTTCGCGCTGACGCGCCATCAGCGCCACGCCGATGATCGATCCGGAAAGCACGCCGATGAAGATCGTGAGAATCGTGAGTCGCCAGCCCAGATAAGCGCCGACCATGAACATCATCTTCACGTCGCCGAGTCCCATCGCTTCGACGCCGCGCAGTTTTTCCCAGATCCAACCCATCAACCAGAGCGAACCACCGCCAACGAGCGCGCCGATCACCGCGCCGCCCAAAGACGCGACCCAGATCGGCATGTCGGCAAACGGTCCATTGATCAACGACGGCAAGTCGTCAAAATGTGGCGTGCGCGTTAAGAAGGGAATCGCGAGGCGAGCCACGACCGCGAATACGATCCCCGGATACGTGATCACGTTCGGGAGGATCATGTGCTCGGCGTCGATGAACACCAACGCCAGCATCGCTGAAACAAACACGAGGTCGAACGGTAACCGCACCGATATTCCATCGTGCCACGCCACCGCTACGAACAACGCGGCGGTGAGCAGTTCGACGGCAGGATATCGGATCGAGAAGTGTTGCTTGCAACTGCGACACTTGCCGCCGAGTACCAGGTAACTGAGTAGCGGAATGTTGTCGTAAAACGCGATCGCGGCGCCGCACGAAGCGCACCGCGAGTTGGGAAAGACGACCGACTCTTCCAGCGGAACGCGATGTATGACGACGTTGAGAAAACTGCCGATGAGGGCGCCAAAGATTCCGGCGAGCACGTAGCCGACGGCTGGGGGAACGAGACTGAGATCAATCATGGTTGGGGTTTGGTTTGGTCTTAAGTCTGGGTTTTGGGTCTCAGGGCTTGGGTCTTAGGTCTTAGGTCTTTGGTCTTGGTGCTTCGTACTTGGTGCTTCGTACTTTGTTCGTTGTCCTTAGCACTTTTGAGTCAGACTCAAAGTACCAAGCACAAAGACCAAAGACCTAAGACCAAACACCTAAGACCAAAACACCAACACCCACTACTCTATCTGCCTTGCTGCATCTCCCAAAGCATCAGGTGTTTCAAAAATGCGTGATGCGCGGCAAAGCTCGCAATAGTAAAACCCGCAAACCCGTCACGAAAACCACCTTTCAATAACCAACTGCGAATGAATGCCGACGGTCCAGCCGAAGCGACTTTCAGGATCGACGTGCGGCGTCCTTCTTCAAACATCTGCTGCGCGGCGAGTGGGGCGTAACGTTCGCCGACCATCCGATGGTGATGCGCGGCGTTTGGCGACGTGTAGTGAAGCAGATCGCCCTCGAGTTCGCCGACGGAGGCGCCGGTTTCCATCACGACCGACTCGTGAATGTGACGCAGTTTCCAGTGTCCTTTGGTCCTGTCGAATAGACGCAACTGGTAATCGGGATACCAGCCGCCGCCGCGAATCCAGCGTCCCTGGTAATAAGTGCGTCGCGCCACGACGTAGCCGTCTTTCTTTTTCTGCTGTTTCTGAACTGCCTCGATCGAGGCTTTGAGTTGATCCGAAACGCGCTCATCGGCGTCGAGACTGAAGATCCAATCGTGTTCGGCGCGATTGGCGGCGAACTGTTTTTGCGCGCCAAAACCGGGCCATTCATTGGTGATCACACGTGCGCCGCACGATGCCGCAATCTCGCGCGTGGCGTCGGTTGAGTTTGAATCCACCACGACGATCTCGTCCGCCCATGCGACTGAGTCACATGCGGCTTTGATATTCGACTCCTCATTGAAAGCGATGATCGTGGCGCTGATCTTCATGCAAAAAAAAATCCGTGTTTCCCTGGCGTCAGGAAAACACGGATCATTATATCGCTAAAGAAGAGCTTATGGGCCGACTTGATTCTCGACGATGACGTTGTTGGCCCGGAGCGTTGTCGAAGTCGCGCGTTGCAGGTCAGCCAGCGCCTTGTTGTAGTCGGTCTCGGCACGCAACTCGGAAGCACGCGCATTTGCGAGCGCGTTCTCACGTTGGAACAGAAGGAACGTCGTCGAACGTCCTACCTGGTACAGACGCTGTTCGCCTTCGAGCTGCATCTCGGCGTTGCTGCGCGCCTCACGAGCTGAAAGCACTCGCTGGCGTGCCGACTCAACCGCCTGAGCCGAATTACGAACGTCGACTTCGATGAGCTGTTCCTGCGCACGCGTCGAAGCCATCAGTTGCTCTTTCTGGATTCGCGCGCCGGCGAGGTTCGCTTCGGCAGTCTTGTTCTTGAACGGGAACTGAATCCTGACGCCGACAGTGACGTTGCGAGTGTCGCCGCCGATCAGGTTTCTAAGATCGCGTCCGTAACCACCGATCAACGATGGATTCGGTCGCGGTCCAACGTCTGGAGCATCAACCAATGGCGACTCCGCCAGCGGCAAACCCTGAGCGAGTTGAATCGCGCGGATCTGGCTAAACAGAAATGCATTCGCGTTTGTCAACGGATCGCCGAAGATCAGAGGCACTTGCGTGCCCGGCGCAATCGGCAATCCTGAAACGTCCGCGCCGGCGAGACCGGTCAGCGCCAGGGTTCCCACGAGGTCGATACGCGGCTTGGTCTGGTTCTTGAAGAACTTAACGTCGATATCGTTGATATCGTTTTGCAAACGCAGCCGTCGCAACTCGGGACGGTTATCGCGCGCTGCTTTCAGTGCTTCAGGAAGATTGACGGGCGTTGTATCGAACTTCGGCGTGTCCGTCGGGGTCACTTGCATCGACCAGTCGGGGCTGCTTGGTTCTTTGAAGATCAAAAGCTTGAGGTTGTTCTCGGAAATCGCCACTTGTTGCACGGCCGTCAGCAGCGCCGTCTCGCGGTTTGCCAACTCCGTCAGCACTTCCGCTCTTTCGAGTGGCGCCTTCGCGCCGGCGGCGATCTGCGCTTCGATGTTTCTCAAACTCTCGCGCGAGAGGTTGAGGTTCGCCAACTGATTCTGCTGATCGCGAAGCGCGAACACCAGTTCCCAGTAAGCTTGTTGCACACGCGTGATGACGTCGATCGTGCGTTGGCGGAAATCGGCGTCAGACTGATCGACGCGCTTGCGTTGAATACGAATCTGGCGTCGGTTGTTGTCAATCGAACGGTCGCGCAGCAACGGTTGCGTGAAACTCAGGGACAGGTTCGAAGAGTAAAACGGGTTCAGCAAGCTGAAACTGTTGCTGGTGTTCGTGTGCGAGTTTGCAAACTGAAGGAAGTAGTTTCCACCGCCGCGTCCGAACTGTTTCGTGACTGACGGACTCCACGTGTAAGTCGTCGTGCTGGTAGTACCGGTTTGCGCGCCACCACCAAGGGAGCTCTGCTGTGGCGATATGCGCTTGTCGTATTGCGGCGTGATTTCAAATACCGGATCGAAAATGCCTTCGAGCGCGCGCAACTGCGTTTCCGCGAAGCGAACGTCATCGCGAGCGATTTCGATCTCGTTGTTGTTCTCGAGCGCGCGTTTGATCGCGTCGTTGAGTGACACTGGAAGCGTCTCAGTTCCGACGCCCAATCGCTGAAGACTCGGGATCGGCGGCAACGGTTTCGCCTGGAAAGCAGGAATCACTGGATCGCGAACGGGGCCCGAACCTTCGCCGCCGGTAGACGGAACAGGCGACGTTGACGGAGCCGGCGCTTGCGTCTGGCCTGGAGTCGTTCCCGGTGGTGTAGTTGGGTTCGTTGGCGTAGTTCCCGGCGGTGCGGTCGGATTCTGAGTCGGCGTCGTCGGAGTGGTGGTTCCTGGAATCGGATCCTGACCCGACGGCCGCGTCGGATCGCCCGGCGGCGGGGATGGTCGTGGCGTGGACTGCGGTGTTTGCGCGAGGGCCGCGCTTGTTCCCGCGAACAAGACACACGACAGAATCACTGCCCTGACTAGAGTACGAGACATAAAATTCAGCATCGAACGAAGAGCTCCTTAAGATGATTCCTTCCAATTCCCAGCGTACAGTGGAGGGACTTGCGCCGACATTCTGGCAAACTAAGTTCCGCGGCTCAAGCGAGTACTACGTCGCGTCCAGAAACCCAGTTTCAAAAACTTCACCATTCAGCGTGAATGCGCGGCGCGCCCGCGCATTATGCTTGTTCCTAGTAAAACTCGCCATTATGCTCGCTTGACACACCGAAACGCGACGCATAATCTTGGCTTTCTTTATTGAACGCGCGCTGAGGTTATCTATTAACGCTGATCGCGAGCAAATCGGCAGGCTGGCGTCTGTCCCACATTCGCAACATTTAGTGTCCCACAATTGACACAAACTCAAGCGAGTCATCAGAAAAGGCGGGAGGATTCACATGGCAGTTAAGGTTGGTATCAATGGTTTCGGACGCATCGGGCGAAACATCTATCGCACCGCCATCGGCGATCCGGACATCGACTTCGTGGCTGTTAATGACCTAACGGATACGAAAACTCTGGCTCATCTCCTCAAGTACGACTCTGTGCTCGGCAATCTGGACCACGAGATCAGCAGCACTGAAACCGGCATCAAGGTCGATAACGATGAGTTTCGCGTCTTCTCGCAACGCGATCCGGCCGCGATTGACTGGGAGTCGGTCGGCGCTGAGATCGTGATCGAGTCTACGGGCATTTTTACCAAGGCTGAGGATGCAAAAAAGCATATCCGCGGCAGCGTCAAGAAAGTCATCATCTCCGCGCCGGCCAAGAATGAAGACATCACGATCGTGCTCGGCGTTAACGAAGAGAGCTACGATCCCGCGGCGCATCACGTCATTTCAAACGCTTCATGCACGACGAACTGCCTCGCGCCGGTGGCGAAAGTGGTCCACGAGAAGTTTGGCATTCGTTCCGCGCAGATGACCACCATTCACTCGTATACAAACGACCAGCAGTTGCTCGATCTGCCGCACAAGGACATGCGGCGTGCTCGTGCGGCGGCGTTGTCGATGATTCCGACCTCGACTGGCGCGGCGAAAGCAGTCGCCCTCGTGCTGCCGGAGTTGAAAGGAAAGTTTGACGGGATCTCGGTCCGCGTGCCGACGCCTAACGTTTCGCTCGTCGACGTAGTAATCGATCTCGAGACTGAAACGACTGCGGAAGAAGTGAATCGCGCGTTCAAGGACGCGGCCAATGAAGAGCTGCAAGGCATTCTCGCGTTTTGCGAGGAGCCGCTCGTGTCGGTCGACTTCCGCAAGAACTCAAACTCTTCGATCGTCGATGCGGAATACACGAAAGTGATCGGCGGCAAGATGTTGAAGGTGCTTTCGTGGTACGACAACGAGTGGGGCTACTCGTGCCGCGTTCGGGACTTGATCAAGTACATCGCTAGCAAAGGTCTCTAGGTCTTGGGTCTTAGGTCTTAGGTCTTGGGTCTTAGGTCTTTGTTCTTAGTTCTTTGTTCTTAGTTCTTTGTTCTTAGCGCTCGTGCTTTGTTAAATCTTCTTTCTGTGTTTTTTGTGCCTTATCGTGGCTAAACTTTCAATCAAAGATCTGTCTCTCAGCAACCAGCGGGTTTTTATCCGTGTTGACTTCAACGTTCCGATCAAGGACGGGAAAGTCGACGACGATTCGCGTATCACCGCTGCGTTGCCGACGATCCGTTACGCGATCGATCAGGGCGCGCGCATCATCCTTGCTTCTCATTTGGGCCGTCCGAAAGGTGAACGCATCGATAAGTACAGCCTCCGGCCGGTCGCCGAGCATCTCGCTGAGTTACTCGGGCGTGACGTTGCGTTTGCGGATGACTGCGTTGGACCAGAGGCGGAGAAGAAGGTTGCGGCGCTCGGTCCCGGCGATGTTGTCCTGCTCGAGAACCTTCGTTTCCATCCTGAAGAAGAGAAGAACGACGACGGCTTCGCGAAACAGTTAGCGTCGCTTTGCGACGTCTACGTCAACGATGCTTTCGGAACCGCGCATCGCGCCCACGCTTCCACTGCCGGCATCACTCGACATGTTTCGAAAGCTGCGGCCGGGTTGTTGATGGAGAAGGAGCTGGAGTATCTCGGCAAGGTTGTCAACAATCCGGAACATCCGTTTGTCGCCATCCTCGGCGGCGCGAAAGTGTCCGACAAGATTCCCGTCATCAACGCGTTGATCGATCGCGGCGTCGACAAGCTTCTGATCGGCGGCGCGATGGCGTACACGTTTTTGAAGGCCGAAGGATTTACGGTTGGGAAGTCGCTGGTTGAAGACTCGATGCTGCAAACGGCGCTCGAGATCAAGAAGCGTGCGGAAGAGAAGGGCATCGCGTTTCTACTGCCGACGGATCACCAGGTGGTTGATAGTTACGAACCGATCAAGGGACAACAGATCGTCGCCAAGACGATCCCGATCGAGTTTACGAACATCGGTTTGGTGGGAATGGACATCGGCGTCGAGACCGTCAACCATTTCTCGACCGCGCTTCAGGACGCGCGGATGATCATTTGGAATGGTCCGATGGGTGTGTTTGAAGAGCCGCCGTTCGATCAGGGAACGATTGGTGTGGCGAAGGCTGTCGCCGAAGCTGCTGGGCGTGGCGCGACGGTGGTTGTTGGTGGCGGCGATTCGGTTTCGGCCGTGACGCGCGCGGGAGTGGCGGATCAGATTACTCATATTTCAACTGGTGGAGGCGCGACGTTGGAATTCATCTCAGGCGACACGTTGCCGGGTGTCGAGGCATTGACTGATGCGTAAACCCGTCATAGCCGGAAACTGGAAGATGTACAAGACGGTCGGTGAGTCCGTCGACACCGCGCTGGCGTTGAAACCGTTGGTGGCCAATGCCAACCACTGCGAAGTGGTAATTGCTCCCGTATTTACTTCAATCAAAACCGTTGCCGATCGTTTGGAAGGTTCGAATGTTCGCGTCGCCGGGCAGGATTGCTCGACTGAAACTGAAGAAGGCGCGTACACGGGGGAAGTCGCCGCGTTCATGTTGCGTGATGCAGGTGCGCGGTATGTCATTGTTGGACATTCGGAGCGCCGGCAGTTCTACGCGGAGAGCGATCCGATCGTTAATCGCAAGGTTCAAGCCGGGCTGGCGGGCGGTTTGACGGTGATCATGTGCGTGGGCGAGACGCTCGATCAGCGAGAGCAGGGAATCGCGGAAAATGTTGTTTCGGGTCAGTTAATCGGCGGGCTTAGCGGGTTGACAGCCTCAGATCTCGACCGTATCATCCTCGCCTACGAGCCCGTTTGGGCCATCGGCACGGGACGCACAGCGACGCCGGAGCAAGCGCAGGAAATGCACGCGTTTATCCGGCGCGTTTTCGCGGATAGGCACTCTCGCACGGCAGCCGACGCGTTGCGCATTCTCTACGGCGGCTCAGTCAAACCCGACAACATCGTGGGGCTGATGGATCAAGAGGATATCGACGGCGCGCTCGTGGGCGGGGCGAGTTTGAAAGCGGAGAGCTTCGCGCAGATCGTTAATTATCGCGGTTGATGTTTTCGCTTTGATCCGTCTTCTTATTTGGCTTTGATCCGTGTTTCTAAGTAAGTGGTTAGGAGTTTGATTTGTTAACTTACATTCTGTACGGACTGTTCATTCTGTCGTGCTTCATCCTGATCGTCGTGATCCTGCTGCAACCGGGCAAAGCGGACGCTGGCGCGCTCTTTTCAAACACGATCTCGAGCACAGCCTTCGGCCCGCGCGGCACTGCTAGCCTGCTCGCGAAGATCACGATCGGCGCCGCCGCGGGATTCATGCTGATCGCATTGACACTCGGTCTGCCGTCCCTGACCGGATCGCGATCGGTGCTCGAGTCAACACCGAACCCGGCACCGGCAGCAAGCCCGAGCCCATCACCGGCGACGGAATCAGCGCCCGTGACGATTCCCGCTGCATCACCAGCAGCATCGCCCGCGGCGACGAAGTAGCGTAGCGAAGTAGTTGGCGGAGTAGTTTACGCACGGCGTTAACTCACGCCGGTTTTGAGGAAAAGTAATTCCGGCTATACTGGCCGCGACCTTTGAAAACTTCTCACCCTTATGCCGAAGTGGCGGAACTGGCAGACGCGCACGTTTGAGGGGCGTGTGAGGCAACTCGTGGGGGTTCGAGTCCCCCCTTCGGCACCAATTCAAAAATTTAAGCTTTGCAAATAAAGAACTTAGCCAGACGACCTGCCCGTCCCTGTCACAACTAAGGCACAGCAACAATTAATTTAGAGAGAATTTTGTGTCTTAACTTTCTTAAGGTCGGTAGGTTGGCAGACGAAGCGTCAGGCAAGCTAGATGATGAGGCCTCATATCTTCAAAGGATTCATCCGCTTGACGGCTCTTGACAAAGCCCGCAAAATCCGCAAAGCATGACTAAGCCAAAAGCAATCGATCTGTTTGCAGGATGTGGTGGTCTCACGGAAGGTCTTAGGCAGGCAGGCTTTCGCGTGATCGGTGCCATCGAATCGAACAAACTCGCCGTCAAAACTTATAAAGCAAACCATAAAAACGTTCGCGTTTGGCAGAAGGACATTCGAAAAGTTTCCATAGCTGAGGTGAAGCGAAAGTTAAAGCTGAAAGCCGGAGACTTGGATTTGTTAGCGGGATGTCCACCCTGTCAAGGCTTTTCTACCATTACGACGCTTAACGGAAACCAAAAGAGGAGTACCGACGATCGTAACGAATTGATTTTCGAGTTCCTGCGTTTTGTACGCAATCTACTGCCGAAAGCGATCATGTTGGAGAACGTACCTCGGTTAGCAACCAACTGGCGAATGAAACTAGTACTTGCTGAATTGAGACGGTTAGGCTACGAATGCAGCCGCGACGTGTTGGACGCTGCTGACTATGGGGTACCGCAACGGCGTAGACGGTTCATTCTTTTGGCCGGCCGAAGACAAGAGATTCCTTTCGCACCTGAAGCGCGTTCAAAGCCTGTGGTTCGAGATGCGATTGGGCAATTAAGTAAACGGGCAAAAAAGCATCCGCTTCACAATTACAAAGAGCGGCGGAGTGCGGAAGTAATGAAACGCATAAAACGGATTCCGCCAAACGGGGGGAGTCGGTCAGCTCTTGGAAAAAGAGGCCAACTGCCGTGTCATAAAGAGTTTGATGGCTTCAAAGATATCTACGGCCGAATGGCGTGGGACGAAGTTGCGCCAACGATCACTACGGGATGTTTCAACCCTTCTAAAGGACGATTCCTACACCCAACGAATCATCGCGCGATAACCCTGCGTGAAGCAGCACTGCTTCAGAGTTTTCCTATCTCGTACGTTTTCCTTCTAGATAACGGGCGAATCGCGACGGCGGAAATGATTGGCAACGCTCTGCCTCCCGAATTTGTACGGCGGCACGCGTTGCAGATTATTCGCACGCTTGAAGCAACCGATGGTTGACTTATTCACGCGAAGAAAACGTAGCGACATAATGTCGCGAATTAGGAGTCGGGACACAAAGCCTGAAATTCTCGTTCGCAGACTTGTGCACTCGCTAGGGTATCGATATAGGTTACATGTCAAAGATCTGCCGGGCACTCCTGACATCGTACTTGCCAGACACAAGAAAGTTATCTTCGTCCACGGCTGTTTTTGGCATGGACATCCAAGATGTAAGCGCGCGACTTTACCTTCAACAAATACTGCTTTCTGGAAGAACAAAATTGCGCGTAATGGAGTAAGGGACCAGGTTGTCAAAAAACTGCTCCGGCGCCAAGGCTGGGAAATATTAGAGGTCTGGCAATGTCAAACTACAAACCACCTCAAGCTAGGACGTCAGCTAGAACAGTTTCTTTTTGATTTCAAGCAAAATCTGGAGTGACCACTATTAGATTTCGGTATCCGACTCGGCGAAAATAGTTAAGTGCTACTTCAAATTGTTCTGGCGTCGCCCTTCCATATCTATCTGACTTTTGGTTAATAATTATCGAGCCATCTTCACAAAAGAATAATTCACCGCCGATACGGGCCTTGGCATTTCCAGTTAAGTTCGTGTGACAGACGATTTGTGGGTCCCGCCTCGTGTTGCGTGTTTGCTCTCGAATAAGTCTAATGCGATCCGCGTCTATGACCCACAAGAAGCACGCTTCACGATGCACCTCGGACCACTCCTTATGAGGTCGTGTACGCACGATCTTGGCGTCTTCGAGATTTAGTGCGACAAACCCTTGATCGACACTGGGCGTATTATTTCGGATTGCATCGTAAATGAAAGGCTCAAAACCATCCTTGTGAGTTTCACCCGGTTTGGGCGTTTTTGCGGCGCGCCTTTCAGGGGGAACGCGTTCGAATGGATCAATGAGAGGAAGCGAAGCCATTTCCTCCTCATTCAACGGGCAATCGTCTTCGGGTTCAGACCACATGGTGTTCAGATTTTTGCAAAACCAGTCTCTACTGCTTCGGTGATCGCTTCCAATCCGAAATCCCGCAAGGCTTTCAAGTATGAGATTTCTTCCTTCGGTGGGCTTTGACCAGCCAGAGGAAAATCAGCCGCAATTAAATAGCCGGTCTCGCGGTTTATGAGCATGTGTCCGCCTATCCCTTCCATCATTTTTTCAACTGACTCATTTGATATCTCCTTGATGAGCCTCAGCTTTTCGAGCAAAGCGGCTCTCCCAAGTATTGCTTCCAGAAAGAAGATTCCCTTCGGATTCTCAAGATAGCCATTTTCCTTGAATGTGACGTCTATTCCGTGAACCTTGATTATGTTGCTTTTACTGACCCTGGTAAGAATGTACTGATAAATGAAATCCTCCGCGGTAAAGATGGAATTAGAATTGCCCTTTTCAAACAATTGAAACCGCGGAGCAAACTCGTCAAATTTCTTTGAATTAAGAATGGCCGGGATGACTTCGGGGGCTTTGGATGGCACCTTGGAGTACACGAAAATAAAAGCGTCAAACTGGGCCGTAGCTTCAAGTAGTTCCAATAACCAATTCTCAGATTCTGATGGCGAATGGGTCCCATATTCCCAATCATAAATGACTACATTGGGAGGATGAGCATCTATGTCAGAAAGAATTTGTTCGGGATTTGTATAGCCAACAACCTCTAATAGGCCAGTTCTTACGTACTCATGTTTCAATAAGCTAAAGAGAAGTTGTTGTAACGGGAGTTCGCCTATCCAGCTTCCTTTCTCGGCGAGGACCAATAGTTCTTCTTGATCGATGCCAGTGCGGAAAAGGTCTTGCTCAACGGCGTCTTCACGCTTGGGTAAACTATCGTCGAGAATGGAAACTCGTATTTTATTTTTCATCACTTTCGGCAACCTTAGAAAAATCCAAAACGAATTGCGCGCCGCTAAGATCGCTTATGCGATCGCGTTCATTCGCTAAGTAGATGTCTCCGCGCCTTTTCATCAAGTTCATGTAGTACCTCGACACATAGAGTCCCAAACCGCTAGGCGGATTCTTGAGGCTGTACCCGGGCTGAAATAGATACGGAAGGATAGAGTCAGCCAGGCCTGGACCATTGTCGGCAACAATTATCGTTCTCTTTGCACGGTTGATGCCGAGTCGAATCTCGCGTTGTTTGATATCAGGGTTATCCAACCAATAAAAAGCATTATCGATGAGATTAGTCAATATTTGATTTAACGCACTGAACTTCGCGTGTATTTCGAAGTCTTGATCGCGATTATAAGAGAATGAAATACGGGATTTATCGAATCGCCTCCTAAAGATAGATTCAACATAGCTTATAGATCTAGAGATTTTAAACGTAATCGGCGGTTCGTTTCTTAAGGCACGCAGCGGAGCAAGTCGCGTCAACTCGGATTCAAGCGCGCGGGATGTTTCTTTTAGCTCTTCAAGTTTCGCTTGGTCGAATTTCTTTTTCTTTATGAGGTCAAGGATGCTGAAATAGAAGTTTGATGTTGTCTTACTGATCTCGTGCAACACTACTGCGATCCCCAACCCGAAACCCGCTTGTTCGGTGAGCAGGTCCTGGACTTCCTGGATCTGCTTCAGGTTCTCTTCAAGATTCTTGAGGGACTTCGAAAGTTCTACCAGCTTGCCATGTCGTTCCGCCTTCGCTCCTAAACCGTTAACGTTTGCGAAGAACCTGTACGGGTCCGCTATAACGTCATATTCGGAGACGTTCATGTTAGCAATAATGGCGGCCGATTGTTTTGAATAAGTCTTTTGTTGTCTGGCCTCCCGGACATACCCGCCGCTGAGTTGTTTGTACTCATCGCGTTTGCCCATGTAGTCGACTTCAATTATTGAGAGGACGACCGCCTTAACGAGGCTGGCTAAATCGGCAAAAGCTTGATTGCGTATGAGACCCTCGCGATTGGTCTTGTCGATTAGATCAACATTTTTTGCCTGGTCTATCTCTACGTTACCAATCATGTGATAGTACGAGATTCTTCTTGCCTGCTGAATTTGCCTTTGACGTAGGCCCAACCAATCAGTTTCCGATCCCCATTCTGCGGGAAAAATGTTGATTTGATCGCGATAAAGAGAAATCCCGCCATATTCACGCAGGTACGCCTTGAACTCTTTTTCGTCTAAGGAGTTTCCTAACCAGGGGTTGTCCCTTATCCACACATCCAGATGTATATAGAATTCTCCACAAGCTGGCCTTCGCCATGCTTCTTCGCCGCTAATTGTGGTTAACCATTTCTTACTCTCCCAAGTCTTTAGATCGCGCCTTTTCCCTTTCTGCTTGAAAGAGCTTAGCGGGATGTTGTTTGGCGGATCGAAAAAATAGTCAAAGTCAAGAACCCCGTTTTCATCGACTAGGCCATAGAGGCGAAAGACTGGATCAAAGTTAGGTCGCTCTTGCTTTAACTCCTTTACTTGGGGACAAACAAAGGACGCCCGAAACACCGGACGCTTAGTATCAGGATTTGGGTTTGGTGAGTTCAGTTCAAGAATCGTTTTGTTTATCGCCACGATTTCATTGTTCGTTAACTCGAATCCTACGCGGCCGCCATAAATGATTAGCTGCGTCCCGCTCTTGCGGGCGCCGTAATCTCGTGAGGGCGCTTGTCGTGTAAGAACGATCGGCACGGCATCCAAATCTTTCGGCGCTGAACCGTTAGCGTTGAAATCATCCCAGTCGATCTTAAGTAGGTACTCATAATCATTCGCCGCGATTTTGGTTTTTATTATTAAGCTTCTTCCCAGTCTATGCGCGGCAAACCTTCCGACACCTTTTTCACCCAAAGGTATGCGGCCTTTGTTTTCTGTCTTGAGGCTTTTAAGAAGCTTCTTATAAGTTCCCAATTTGCCTTCTCGTATTGCCCTTTCTCTCTCTGCCCTTAGGAGTTCCTTCACGTTTGTTTTTATTGTCGAGGCAGGTCGCAACCAACCGCGTTCGATCTCTTCTTTCGTCATGCCGCTTCCGTCGTCTTCAACGACAATCACAGGACCAGCGAACTCATTAAATTCATTTAGAGACTCAGGCACGGCTGGAAGGTCAGGGATCTTCTCAATTCGTACATTGCAAAATCTTGCGCCCGCGTCGAATGCATTCTTTACAAGCTCTAGAATTCCGACTCGCTCAGACGCGATTAGCTGCTCACCTAAAACTTGGACTAGATGGGAATCAGCTTTGAAATTGAGTTCTATTCCTCCATCCAGGCACAATTCATCAAATAAAGTGCAATTAATTTTCCGAACAGCGTTGTGATAGTTGTAGTGCTCGGGACTGTATTTGGCCTCAGTTACTTCTCCCTTTTCGTTTTTGAAATAGACAGGGTTCGAGAACGGCTTGTAGTCGGATATCTCAACGAAATAGTGATCAGGTTCGCGTTTGTCTAAAAAGGGCGGATTGATGATTTTTCCGGCACCGTAGAAGACTCCCTCGCCGTCCTTTTCAGGCTCAAAGTAAACTACTTCAATCGGAAGTGGCCTAAACTGATTTAGATAGTTCCTGTTGCGAGTAGCCGGAAAATGATAGTACTTGCCTATGAAGTCGTTATAGGTACCTCCGCGTCGATACTGCGTGAGGACGAGACAGTGTCTTTGGGCAATGTGAGCTGATTGATCCATTCTTACCGCGGTAATATGCCAGTCCTTTCAAAATTAGCCAACTCCTCTTTAGATTTACTTGTGGCAATTTAACCTACCGCGCGTTGACCTGTCCGCCCTTGGTCTAAACTGAAAATGAACTCCTCGTAGCAAGTCGACTTGGTACGCCTCTCACAAAGAGGGAGTCGCCCTGTCACAACTAAGGCACAGCAGAAAGCGGATAACACAAACTATGCGGATAATGCAGAAACGGAAAGTGCGATTTTATTGGAGTTTTTGCGAAAGCAGTGAAAAACCTAGTACAACAAAAGGAGGTTGGAGTCTCCCCTTCGGCACCATACCTAAAATTTAAGCGTTGCGAATAAAGAACTTAGCCAGGCGACCACCCTAGCCTGTCACAACTAAGGCACAGCAATTAAAAATTCAGATAATTTTAGTCTCGTTTCCTCGTGTCCGTACTCTTGTGGGTAGTGAGTTTGTGCGCTTATTTCTCGTTAATGATAGGGCTGGACCGCGCAAAGCAAAGACCCTTTAGATAACACGCTGATGGAAAATCAAAACACGTCAAAGTCCTTCAGCGAGACGGAGGCGCTAATGCCGGTTGTGAAAAAGATTTCTATGTTTGGCGAACTCGCGCAAACTATCGGGCCGTTGTGTGGCAGGGAAAGAAACGGAGCCTAATACTAGGTCATGGATTCGACCAGTAAGTGATCGTCCTCATCAAGAGGTCTCTGAACGTGAACGGCAATACAAAGACGGTAGCGACATCAGAGTCTTAGACATAATTGATGTTCCGCTCATTAGAGCACAACCAAGTTCATATCAGTCGGAGAACTGGCTATTGGACCCGGGTTATTACTGGGCTCTCCAAGGACGAGACGCCTCACACAAGCGCGAGAAGAGTACGCGCGAAAGCATCCGAAGAGCGGCGATGCAGCACGTTTGCGCCAACTCGATACCTTACTACTGGAGCAGGAAAACTCATGTCACGGTCTGCGCGCCAGCCTCAGTGTGATCTGTGCCAATGAACCTGCCGCAATCCTGCCTTCACCAAAGAAGAAAAAATGAACAGCATCCGCTGTTATTCCCGCTAACATTCATCTCGTGTTCTTCACAACCTCGACGCCGTTGTCCTAAGATGCGTTGCTCCCAAGATGGGATCGTGCAATAATCTCCGTCAACGATGCGGATCATCTCACGGAAGACGCTCAAGTTGTTTTGGGAGAAACCTCAGTTTGCCGATGCTGAACAGGCACTTAAATCCTGGTTCAGGGAGGCTTCAAACGCAGACTGGCCAAGCCCCGCAGCGATCAAGAGGGTCTTTACCACAGCGAGTATTGTGGGCAATAACCGCGTGGTTTTTAATATTTGCGGAAACAAGTATCGGCTGGTCGTGAAGGTTAACTACCATTATCGGGTCATCTACATTCGATTTATTGGGACGCACTCACAGTATGATCGCATCAACGTGGAAGAGGTATGAGCATGGAGATCAAGCCCATCAAGACTGAACGGGATTATCAGAAAGCCCTGAAGGAAATCGACAGCCTTATGGACGCTCGCCGAAACACCCCAGAAGGTGATCGACTCGATGTGCTGGTTACTTTAGTTGAGGCCTGGGAAGAGAAGAACTGGCCGATCGATCTGCCTGATCCCGTGGAGGCTATTCTATTTGCCATGGAGCAGCGTGGTCTGTCACGACGAGATCTTGAGCCATTCATCGGAAGCCGAGCTCGGGTGGCGGAAGTGTTGAATCACAAGAGGCCTCTCACGCTGGCAATGATTCGACGTCTCCATCAAGGATTGGGAATTCCTGCTGAGGTGTTGATTGCGGAAAGCGTCGCGGCGTAATTCTGGCGTTGACCGAAACACTATCCACGCGGGTTGTTCAAGTTCCGCATCGCATTTGGCGCATGCAAATCCGCATACGATCATCTGATCTCAATACTGCGTGACGAACCGGTATCGGAAACAGTGGCGGAACGAGCCATTGGCTTGATGACGAGATTGAATCTTCGCGGGCCCGGATTGTAGCTTCCCTGCGGTGCACTAAGGCTCACCACGTATCGCGCGCCGACTCGCTTTGCATTCACCGTCGTACGACGAAAAACTCCGCGCTCATAAGCGGGGCTGATTCCATCGTCTTCATACAGCGTGGTCGATGCTAAACCGTTTTCGTCGGGATATATCGCAAACGTAATCGGATCTACAGGCTTCTCGCCTACATACCTCATCTCTGGTCCACCTGGAATGATGGTCCCTCCGCGAACAAACATGGGCACAATTTCCAAAGGAGCATCAACGCGGATCATTGTCCCGCCGGTGTACTTCTTGTTGGTCCAGTAGTCGTACCAGATCCCTTTCGGTAAATAGACTAGTCGTGAAGTAATGTCTGGCTTGACGACCGGCGCGACCAGCAAATCATTTCCGATCATGAACTGATCATCGAGATTGTAGGTGTTTGGATCGTCCTGATAATTCAGCATGAGCGGCCGAAACAGCGGCACGCCCGTTCGATGTGCTTCCTCAAGCGTGGTGTACAAAAACGGCAGCAACTGGTAACGAAGCTTCAGATACTTCCGGATGATGTCTTCATAGTATTTCCCAAAGCGCCACGGCTCCTGATCGTAGCCATCGATCGCATGGTGATTGCGAAAGAACGGTGCGAGAAAACCAATCTGATAGGAGCGAGCCAGCAGTTCACCATCCGCGCGACCAATGAATCCCCCCACGTCACTGCCGACAAACGGCTCGCCAGATAAACCGAGCGTAGTAAACATCGGCACGTTCAACGCTAACGCCTCCCAGGTACTGAGCGTGTCTCCTGTCCACATCGTCGAGTAACGCTGAATGCCGGCATAGGCCGCGCGCGTGATCACGAAGGGTCGCCGGTCCGGTTGCAGACGCGCAAGCCCTTCATAAGTTGCGCGGGCCATCAGAAGTGCGAAGACGTTGCGATTCTTTGCATGCGTTGAGTTTTCACCTTCGTCGTAACTGACAACGTCGCGTTGATTACCGCCGGTCTGATCGACAAAGTCGGCTGGTTCGTTCATGTCGGTCCAGATACCTGCGATACCGTTTTCGGTGTACGCGCGGTGAAGATCACCCCACCAACGCCGCGCCTCGTCGCGCGTGTAGTCCACGAAGACACTGTCGCCGGGCCATACTCGTGGAATAAACAACTGACCACTTTTCCGACGCTGAAAATGATCGCCAGCCATACCTTGATCGAAAACAGAATAGCCTCCCTCTGGTTGATACTTAACGCCCGGGTCGACGATGACAACAGTCTTCACACCTTGCTTCAGCAGTTTGTCCGTCAAGGCTTTCGGATTAGGAAACCGCTGCGGGTCGAAAGTAAAAACTCGGTAGCCGTTCATATAGTGAATGTCGAGATAGATCACATCCAGCGGCAAATCCCGTTCGCGATATTGTCGTACTACTTCCTCAACCATCGATGCTGGATAGTAACTGTAACGACACTGCTGCGCGCCCAAAGCCCACAAGGGCGTGAGAGGCATATAACCAGTCAAATCAGCGTAGCGATTCAAAATTGTTTTGATAGAAGGTCCGTAGAAAAAGTAGTAGTTCATCTCGCCGCCTTCGGCACCAAACCAAATTCGCTCCTGCGACGACCGGCCAAAGTCGAAGTAGCTGCGGTAACTATTGTCAAAGAAAATTCCGTACGCTGCGCCGTTTTCGAGTCCAATGTAAAAAGGGACTGTCTGGTAAATCGGATCGCGCCCAGGTGCGTACCCGGGTGTGTCGGAATTCCAATTCACGAAGAACCCACGGCGCTTATCGAGGCGCGCGGCTTTTTCCCCCAGGCCGTAGAAGTGTTCGTCAAAGCCAAGCTTCTTAGCGGCCGCAACAAACTTACCGGCGTCGGGATCAAACATGATCTTGCGCAACTGACCCTGAGCGTCGTAACTCATCGGCTGCTCGTCGGCGTTGATAATCTTGTGCGTGCGCGCATCGCGAAAATCAATTAATAACGGCGAGCGTTGGACCACCGCTTCGAGTTGTGCAGTCGCAATGGTGATGCTGTTCGGCGATTCGATAATCGACCACGCAGGCGTCGCCCAGTCATTTTTTGCAATGGCCCACGAATGATCCTTGGCGGGAATCGGCTTCGTAAATGAGGCCCGCACACGGATCAGATCTGGCGCGAGCACGGTCAGTTGAACCTGTGACCCGTCGAGACAGTTAAGCGTGATTCCTTTTTCCGTTTTCGTGAAGCTCGTTACCGGGCCGATCTTTTTCAGCCCCGTTACATCAATCTCCTGGGAAAGAACAGGCGCGCTGAAACAAACAAGCCCAATAAGAATTAGAAAAGTGCGTTTCATGTGATTTTCATATCCGATACCCTTTAGTTTGCCTTACATCAATCTTTATCGACGAGACCTGTGCTCGGCACTGGTTGTACCGATTCCTGAACTGTAAGCAACTCCTCCTTGTCAGCTTCGAGAACTGCGTGCTCAGGGACATCAGCACCTGCTGTGTCCTTCACCAGAACCACTGACACCGCGGCCAATAGCAGAAATACTCCTCCAGCCATCACGACAAACATGGGCGAATTCGGATTGTCCGGGCCAAAGATCGCGCGAATCACCGGGCCAAAAGCAAACGATGCGATGATCTCTGGAATCACGATGAAGAAGTTGAAGATCCCCATGTAAACCCCCATTCGTGTTGCGGGGATCGCCGCCGAGAGAATCGCGTATGGCATCGCAAGTATCGATGCCCAGGCGATACCCACGCCTACCATCGTCAACAGCAGCATTGCCTTGTCGTGAATTATGTAGACTGAGAGCAGTCCGATTGCACCACAAATCAGAGCCATCGCGTGAACCATTTTGCGGCTGGTCGCTCGCGCCAGCGGGGGCAGCAAGAAGGCGACGATGAAACAAACAATCGAATACACGGCGAAGGCATTTCCACCCCACGCCTGGCCATCTGCGAATCGCGGATCGTGTTCATTCGTTGCGCCGAACACGTGATAAGACGTCATCAAGCCAAAAAACATCCACATGCAGAATAGTCCGAGCCAGGTGAAGAACTGCACGACCGCCAACTGTTTCATCGTCGCCGGCATTTCGCGCAAGGCACCAGCGATTTCTGAAAGAGTTGTCCGGACGCCTTTTCGTTCTTTCTGTTTACGCTTGAATTCTTCGATGTTTTCCGGGGGATCTTCTCGTGTCGTAATAACGGTCCAAAGAACACAAACCAGAAAAGCCACCGCTCCGATTTTGAATGAATAGTTGACGCTCGCTGGAATCAGCGGCGCGTTCGACGCTACTCCGCCACTGCGCTCATCCACGTGCATGCTGCGAAAGACATACGGCAGTATATTGGCCAGTGTCGCGCCAATGCCGATGAAAAAACTTTGCATCGCAAATCCGACTGTGCGCTGGTCAACATTGAGCTTGTCCGCCACGAACGCCCGAAATGGTTCCATGCTGACGTTAATGCTCGCGTCAAGGATCCAGAGCAGTCCCGCCGCCATCCACAGCACGGATGAGTCAGGCATAAAGAACAATGCGATGCTTGCGAGGATGGCACCTGTCAAAAAGTAGGGACGGCGGCGGCCGAGGCGATTCCACGTCCGATCGCTCATTGAGCCGATGATTGGTTGGACTATCAATCCGGTAACGGGACCAGCGAGCCAGAGAATCGGCACTTGTTCCGGTTTCGCTCCGAGGTACGTATAAATGCCGCTCATATTAGCGAGTTGCAAGCCCCAGCCGAACTGAATTCCGAGAAAGCCAAAGCTCATGTTCCAGATTTGCCAGAAGCTCAAGCGAGGCTTGTTCATCGTCGCTCCTTTATCGGGCGGAGATCAAAATCGCTGACGTTCGGGAGGGAAGCTCGAGTTTTGCTACACCGTTAGTCACTCGCACAGGCCGCACGTTTCCCAACTCGTCTGTCAGCGTGGCGCCATTTCCAAGCTTCAGATCAGCCGCGTTCAATTCGACGGTCGCATTTTTCTTGTCGTTATTAAACGCAACGATAACAGAAGCAGCGGACGTGCTGCGCGCGTAAACGTATTGATGTTCCGTCGCCACAAGATTGACAAGGTTGCCGCGTCGCAGCGGCTCTAACTGTTTGCGTAGTTGGCCCAACAGTCTCTGATGTTGGAATACCGAATTCTGCTTTGAATTCCGCGTACGGAAAGCATCTATCCCATCCGCGGGAAACCCACCCGGAAAGTCGCGCCGGTTGTCCGGATCGTCACCGCCCTCCATCGCGATCTCATCGCCGTAATAAAGCTGCGGCGTTCCTCGCATCGTCATGATCAGCGTTTGGGCCATCTTCAATCCTTCGATGGTAGCATCCGGCTCAGTCATGAAACGCTTCACGTCATGATTACCGATAACGGTCACGAGCGTTTTCGGATTCGTGTAGAGCGGATCGCTGGCCAGGATTCTTGGCAATTCCCGAATGTCCTTGCCTTCCGCGAACGCCCGGCGCAACGGATACATCAAGGGAAAATCAAACAATGTGTCGAGCCGGTCGTCGACTCCGTCATAACGAACACGACCACCTTGAAAGAACGACGTGTGAGCCACGTCACCATCCAGCACCTCGCCGACTACATTAAAGTTTGGATACTCACGTTTGATCGCTGTCATCCACTGTCGCCAAAAAGTGCGCGGCACATACTGAAATGTGTCCTGTCGAATCGCGTCGATACCCGTGACGCCAATCCACCAAAGCGTATTTTGAATGAGATAGCGCGCGCACTCCGGATCGTTTTGATTGAGATCCGGCAAGATGTTTATGAACCAGCCCTCGAGCGTCTCGCGCTGCACTTGAGAGGATGAATGCGGATCACGCACCGACCATGTTTGCCACACGTTCGCGAGATGATTTGACTCCGTGCCGTTGAACCAGGTCGGCGTGGGTGGATCTTTCACCCATGGATGATAAGGACCGGTATGATTCGCCACCTGATCTTGAATTACTTTGATTCCGATCTTGTGGGCCGCATCAACCAGCTCACGCAGCTTTGCCAGCGTACCGAAATGTTCCTCAACGCCGTAGAAGTCAACTGACCCATAACCGTGATAATCGGTAATCTTCCGCTTTGCCTCACCGGGACGATCGGGATACTGTTCACGCTCGTTCAAGTGATTCACATTGTCGTACCACGGCGTCAACCAAATCGCCGTCACGCCGAGATCCTTAAGATATGGCAAGCGCGCGATAATCCCATCAAAGTCGCCGCCATGGTAATAACGAGTTCTGGATCGATCGTAAAGACCTCTTGATTGGGGTGGATCGTTATTGGAAGGATCGCCATCACTGAACCGGTCGGTCATGATCAGATAGATCACGTCATCTACAGTAAATCCTTGAAATCGCCCGGCTCGCGCGAGTGGTGAGAGAACGTCAAACGGTGCATCTACTGAGCCGCCGCGCGTATTAATCCGAAGGTTACGTGTACCTGGTTTCGCTTGCGGTGTAATTCGTACGTCGACGAATACGTACGTGCCGGCCTTATTAACTTTCGCTGGACCGACAATCAAACCCGACGCAGGGGCTTGCACGGACGCGCCGCCTAAATTTTGCCCACGAATCAAGACTCGAACGGGATTAATCGAATGATTGGCCCACCAGCCGGATGGTTCAACTTTCGTTACCTGAGGAGTTGATTGCGCAAAAGAGAGTTGAGAAGCGGCGCCAAGAATGATCAATGTAATAACTGACTGGATAACAAAGGGACCTCTTTTTCTCATTCGCATTTTTCAGTCTCCGCGTCTTCCACCACTCGGCCGTAAAGGTCGCTTAGGTCTCGCAACTCTTTTGCTATCTCATTCGTTAATGCATTTCCGTTGAATCGCCACAACCAGTTCCCGGAAGTACTGTTCGGCAGATTCATTCGCGCTTCGGTTGCCAGTCCCAATACATCCTGCATTGGGACGAGTACCAGGTTCGCGACCGAAGCAAAGACTGCCCGAATGAAATCCCAGTGAATCTTTTCCCCGTTTGTAGCGAGATATTTCATGCAGAACCGGCGCTCGCTTTCTATCTGCTTCGCACTGCGCGTCGAGCCTTCACCGGCGACGCTGTTGAACCAGCCCACGGTCGTGTCGTTGTCGTGTGTGCCTGTGTAAACAACCAGATTGCGATGGTAGTTATGCGGCAGATCGAGGTTCTTCGTGTCGCTGCTGAAAGCAAATTGCAGAATCCTCATTCCGGGAAACCCTAAATCGTCGCGAAGTTTTTCAACGTCCGGTGTGATCACGCCCAAGTCTTCGGCAATGATGGGCAGTTCACCAAGCGCATGTCGAATCGCATTGAACAGTTCGCGCCCGGGGGCCTGCACCCAACGCCCGCGTTCGGCGGTCTTGTCGCCGCCAGGAATTTCCCAGCATGCCGCGAACCCGCGAAAGTGATCGATGCGGGCGATGTCAACCATCTCCAGGGTGGCCCGGACGCGCTCAATCCACCACTTGAAACCATCCGCCAGCATGTGGTCCCAATTGAACAGTGGATTACCCCAGTACTGACCTGTCTTGCTGAAGTAATCCGGAGGAACACCAGCGACTACAATTGGCGATCCATCAGGATTGAGTTTGAACTGATCCGGATTCGTCCAAACGTCAGCGGAATCGTGTGCGACGAAAATCGGAATGTCCCCGATGATCTTTATCCTGCGACGATTGCAGTAGGTCTTGAGTTCGAACCATTGCTTGAAGAAGAGAAACTGATAAAACTTTTGCGCCTCGATTTGTTCGTGCAACTCTTCGCGCGCTCGTGCCAATGCTGATTCTGTTCGGCATGCAAGAGAACGATCCCATTCGTACCACGGCCCACCACCGTGCGCGTTCTTAAGTGCGCGAAACAGCGCGTAGTCGTCGAGCCACGCAGCATTCAGCTCGGCGAAAGTTTCAAATGCGCGGCGAAATTCTGTGTCGGTAGTTCGCTGATAACTAGTGAACGCCTGGGCCAATACTGCATCTTTCAATTCGTGCGCCGCGGCAAAATCAATTCCGCCACCTGGCAATGATCGGACGTTTGCAAGATCGTTCGTATTGATTAGACCTTCCTTGCGGAGTCGTTCCGGGCTAATCAATAACGTGTTGCCGGCGAAAGCGGAATAACAAGCATACGGTGAATCGCCGTAACCGGTTGGTCCCAGCGGAAGCACCTGCCAGAGCGACTGACCAGCGGCAATCAAAAAATCGGCAAAGCGATAAGCTTCGTCGCCGAGGTCTCCCACACCATATGGACCTGGCAACGACGTCAGATGAAGCAGAATGCCGCTGGCTCTGGGAAAGGTCATTCAATCAACGAAGTTCAGAGTTATTAGATATTGAAACTCGAAACTAATCTCATGTATTTACGGTCGCTTGGCTGCCTCTGATCCCGCGGATTCCGGAACGGGTAGAGGTGCTCCGGTCGAACTACCCGCCATTCCGCTTTCCCGGGACTTGCGCACCGCTTCTAGTTTTTTAAAGTGAGCTAATTCCACCTCCGCGTCCGTCTTCCGTTTCAGGCGCGAATAGGCCAAAAAAAGTTGGTAGTGAACGCCTGGATCCTCTTTACTCAACTCGGCGCCGCGGTTCAAGAACGTCAACGCTTCGTCGTAGCGTTTCAGCCGCACCAGCAAACGTCCTAAATCATATATGGCCGGATAATTCCCAGGATCCAGCGTTAATGCGCGTCGCAGCAAACGCTCGGCCTCCTCAGTCGCGCCGCGCTCAATAGCGAAAAACCCGAGGTTAGCGTAAGCGGCCGCGTTGTTCGACTCTAATTCGAGCGAACGCTGGAATTGCTGCTCAGCAAAGTCGAATAGACCTTCCGCACGCGCGACGTATCCCAACAGGTAGTGCAATGCAGGATTCGTTGGGAAAAGTTTCAGAGCGTTTGCGAAAGTTGCATGCGCTTCAGAGTATCTTCGCATGCGAAAGTAAGCGATTCCCAAACGCATGTGATAAATCGGACGTTGCTGATCCTGTTCAATTGCCTTTTCATAAAACGGAAGCGCGCGATCACTGCGATTGTTGCGCACCAACTCTTCAGCTATCACGAAATAGGCATCGGGATATCGCGGACGCAGCAGTATTGTTCGTTGCCAAAGCCCTAAAGCATTTTCACTTTCGCCTTTTGCAGATGCGACCAAACCCAGCCGGTAAAAAACGTCAGGCTGTTCGGGTTGCAATGTTGCAGCTGCTTGCAACGCAGTACGCGCGCGGTCAAATTGATCGAGATTAATTAATGCGAGTCCGAGATTGTAGAGAACTTCGTAGCTATTTGGTTTCAGTTCGTTCGTGCGCTCGAATAATCTTGCGGCCTGCTCGAACAATCCCGCGTCGACGAGGGAAAGCCCTAGAGTAAACAACACACGTGCATCGTCTGCACCTCGTCGTTCGAGACTATCGGCTAATCGTGTGACCTCTTTAACACGGCCACTGAGAGCATAGGCATTGGTGAGTGTCAGCAGAAGAGCGGGATCGGCTGAAACTTCTCCGCCCGCCGAACTCACGAGCTGGTGAAGAATGGTGATTGCCTGATCGTAGGCTTTGGTTTGGATGTAGAGCAGGCTGAGATTGTAAGCAGCATCGGAATGATTCGGTTCGATTGTGAGGACGGCTCGTAATGATTTGATTGCCTCTCCCACACGACCAGTCTTCGTTAGAACGATCGCCAGATTGGTCAGGGCCGAAGTGGATTTTGGATTGAGACGCAGAGACAAACGAAGTTCTCGTTCGGCTTCGTTAACTTGCCCGCGTTGGAAAAGAATCACCCCGAGGATCGTATGAGCATTCGCATTTTGTGGGACGCTCTTGACGGCGTCGCGCGCCGCGCGTTCGGCCTCTTCGAGCTGTCCCGCCCGCAACAACTCGGATGCGCGATCGATGAGCGGATTATCCGGGCTTTGTGGTTTTGAGCGCTGCGTTTGCGCTCTTGCACCCCACGGAAGTACCGCGGCCGATGTAGCCACGATTCCGACCGCTAACACCAAAGCCGTCAATTTGCTATTCCGTGCCACGGATGATCGTTTGTTTACCCCACACGTGATTGCTTGTTCACTTTTAAATTTCGTCGCGATTCATGAATGCGCTTAACAATCAATGCCTGCGCCGCCGCTTCCTCCTTTCGCCCCAGGCGTCGATAGGCGAGTGACAATTGATAATGCGGTTCAGGATTGCCCGGCGCCAATTGAGCAGCGCGCAGCAGATGATCCACTGCCTCAAGCGCCTTGCCGCTGCCAATCAGCGCGCGCCCCAACGCGACACGTGCCTCGTAAAGATTCGGATTTATCTCTAAGGCGCGAAGTAACTCTTTCAAACCCTCTGCTGTAGCAGAGCCGCCACGCTTCACCAACAGGACTCCCACACCAAGGTGTCCTTCAGAGATATCCGGGCGCAGGTTCACCAACTTCCGATAAGCGATCAAAGCGTTTTCTGCATCACCTGAGCGTTCGAAAGTGGTTGCGAGAAAAAACAGCGCCTGCGGATTTGCCGGCTGCAACTTGGTTGCCGCTCGAAAGGCGCTGATCGCTCCTGAGTCGTCACCCATACCAAACAGTAGCCGGCCGAGCGAAAACTGGGCATCGAAATGACTCGGCACGAGCGTCAGTGCCTGCTGAAGCGCTTTGAGAGCACCACTATCGTTGTTCAAGACCGCTCGTATCACAGCCAACAGGACGAGCACATCCGCGGTTCGCTGCGATCGATCGACGTCAGTGATTTTGTTTGCGAGATCGACAGCCCGTTGCGCCAACAGTTCAGCCTCGGCAGCCTTCCCCGTGTTGAATGTGGCGAGCGCATAACCGTAAATCACCATCGGGTTCTGCGATTGGTTCTCAGCGAGTGCCTTAAATAATTCAACTGCCTCACTGTAACGCGTGGCCTTCAACAATATGTTCCCGACGCCAAGAGCGCGCGATATTGTCTCCTGATCGTGATTAGAAGAACGAACGCGTTCGATCAATTCACTAACCGCGATCGGTGTTGGATCTTCAACAGGCTGCGGATTCTGTGCAATTACTGCGCGCGCGCCGATACTGCAAGCAAAGACTACGCTCAAAGCAATTGTAGTCGCGAAACTGTTCATCGCGATTTCGCCACAAAAATTCAAAGTGGCGGGCCTGGGTCGGGCCCGCCACTCAGTTAGTACTGAAGCCCCGGCCGTAATTAGAAAACTAATCTCAGACCAAACTCAAGTTGACGTCTGCGTTGTTCGGCTTTGTCGATTCCGAAGTCGACGCTGTTAAAGTCATTGTTAGGCCGAAAACCATTTACATGATTGAAGAGGTTGTAAGCCTGGGCACGCAACTGGATCGTGAAGGTTTCTGTGGCATGAATGTTTTTGAATAACGACGCATTCACGACCGTCTGATGGTCACCACGAAACACATTGCGACCAAGATTGCCAAACGTCGATCCGTTGACGCCCGCGAAGACCAGGGTTGTCGCCGGACACAGAGTTAAACCCTGAAAAGTCTTCGAGTTCACCCTCGTGGTTTCGCCCGGCACAAGCGGACAAAGCGTAGTGCCACTTGCCACGATGTCCACGCGTTTTCCATTACGGAAGATTGAAAACGGTGGTCCACTCTGAATCGCAATGTCGGTGTTCGCTTGCCATCCTCCAACCACCAAGTCCGCGGTACGTGAAATGTTAGTACCGAAATGTCGTCCTCTTCCGAACGGTAGTTCCCAAACACTCGCAAAGGTAAATCGATGACGCACATCGAAGTCGGAAGTGCCTTTCTCTAGTTCGCGCCGCAGAGGGTTAGAAAAACCACACTGATTTGGGCCTTGACCGCCCGTGCAGAATCCTCCCGGAGCGTTATCGAGAGCGTGCGACCACACGTAAGTCGACAGGATCGAAAGTCCCTTCGTGAAACGCCTTTCGAGTTTGGATTGAAATGCGTCATACCAGGATTTTCCGGTGTACTCGATGTTGGTCACGGTATCGTGATTCAGAGTGAGCCGCGCGCCAGGAAAACCACTGCTACCGGTGCCGAGGTTTGACACAACCAGCAGGTTGCGTCCCCGGCTACCGACGTAGCCGACTTCTGCAAGCCAATTTGGACGAAACTCCCATTGCCCGGTAAGGTTATATTGGTGAAACATCTCGTTTTTGATATTCGGATCGACACGAATAAGGTTCTGGTTGAGCGGCGCCGCAAAGGTGGTCCCCGGCGGCACTCCCGTCGCTAAGGCTGGAAACGGAATGCCCGTATCGAGGCTTATGTTGGCGGGCAATTGCGGGCATGCAGCTGTCCCGTACTGTGAAATGTTACAAGCGTAACTGCCGCCACTCGGTGGATTCGCCTGAAGTATTCCCGGAACTCCAGGTGTATCGATCGCATATTTGAGCGCGTAACCGCCACGAATAACCACTGTCTTCTCGCTCTTGAATCCGCTCCAGGCGAAACCAACTGAAGGTCCAAAGTTGTTCTTGTCGCTGTTCACTAAGTCGCGACCTAGAGAAGCATTTTCTCCCGCGCGCGTTAGTGTGTCGTTTGTGACGTTGTAATTTGATTGCTGATCAAACCGTTCTGTCGGCTGCGTGAACAAATCCCAACGCAAGCCGAGATTCAGGGTTAGTGTCGGACTTGCTTTCCAATCATCTTGTCCAAAAAAGGCGACTTCGCGATTAGACAAAAACGGCGGTGTTCCCGGTGTGCCACGTGTCACAAACGCGGGACTGTAACCAAGCAGAAGATTCGCTGCGCCGGAGCCTGAATCGCTCGGACCGATCGGTATGCCAGAGAAATTACCAGCGATAAACCCGCTTTGGCCCGTTCCGTACTGCCAGTTGCCCTTCATGCCTCCAGCACGTCCGCCGTCGAAGTTGCTGCTTTGACGAACACGGAAGTCGCCACCAAACTTAAACGTATTGTTGCCTTTTACCCAGGTCACTGCATCTGCGACGCTAAAATTATTCGAAGTGAAATAAAACGGCCCACCGTCGCCGACGAATTCCAGTTGGTTTTGCCGGCCGCGTTGGAAGGGCTCCTCAATGCCAAGTAGAACTATTCCGGTGCACTCTCCGCAAATATTGATGTTCGGAATTCCGAGGTTCGCTGAAATATTGGGATCGAACCCGAGTGCTCCACCTACGCCCGTGTTGAAGATACCAATCTCCACGCGTGTCGCGCCGAAGCGAAAATCGTTGATTACAGTTGGAGAGAAAGTATGCGTCTCGCCCAGTCGAACGCCGCGTGAGTCACCGAACTCATCACCAGCTCCAAATCCGGAGGGTAAATCATTTCCGTTTGGTGACAATCCGAGTGGAAAGTTGTTATCGCGCGCGCGTGAACTGTTGTCCTTGCTCGCAGCGAAGAATGCGGTGTCATTTTGTCCAAGGGTTTGATCGATCCTGAATCCGTAGCCGTCACGGTTGTACTTTTCTTTTCGGCTGGTCGCGAAGTTATCGAATATACGACCCGGGACGTTCGGCAACGGGTACGCATTGAGCAGTGCGAGACCTGCGGGCGATAAAGGTTGTCCGCAGTTTCTAATGTCGTTGCCAGGCGCAGGTAAACCGGTTCGGCAGAAAACGGTTCCGGACGTCGCGGTCACACTTCCAAGGATGGTGTTGTAAGTACGCGTAGTCGATCCCAACAACTCACCGAAGTCACCAACGCGCATTCTCGCTGTCGGTACACTGACGAAACCGAAGTCGCCTGTCGTTGACGGCGTAGCATTTCGCTGACCTTCATAGTAGAAGAAGAAAAAGGTTCGATTATCGCCGTGATAGAAAACTGGCCCGCCTTCGCCGAAGCGTGGCAAGAAGACGCGGCCACCAATTGTTCCGCCGAACTGATGTGTATTTCGATTCGGAATGTTGGCGGGATTTCGTTTATCTGTCCGGCTGAGAGCGCTCGCAAAACGTCCCTGATAAAACTCATAAGCACTCCCGTGATACTCGTTGCCTCCAGAGCGGGTTGTCGTAGAAATGATGCCACCGCCGGCACGACCACCTTCTGCCGGAGCCACACTCGTTTGAATCTTGAATTCCGCGATTGCGTCGGGCGGAGGATAGATTCCAATCTGCGCAAAGTTGCCTTCGTTGTTGTCGGCTCCATCAAGGGTGAAGCTGTTATTCGTCGGTCGCGCGCCATTGACTACCAGAACTGAACCCCCCGACTCTCGGAAGCGCGTGGATTCAGTGGAGCCGCTGCTTCCGATCTGCCCGCCTGGTGAACCTCCCTGCTCAAAGTTGCCGCCACCTCCAAGGGTGGTGACGAACGGACGCGTCACACCGGGCGAGAGCGTAGCGAGAAGCGTAAAGTTCCGCTGAGGAATTGGCAGATCGGTTACTTGCTTGCCGGTGATCACGCTACCCCGATCACTTGTCTCCGATTCAACTGTTGCGGGGGCCACGGCGATCGTCACTACATTTGTGCTCGCTCCCGGTGTCAGCGTCACATCGACAACAGCCGTGCTTGATGTTTGCACGATCACCTTCTCGTGCGTCGTTTCGGGAAACGTCGGTGCTTTGACCGTGACCTTGTAAGTTCCTGGCTCGAGCAAAGGAATGATGTACGTTCCGTCGTCGTTCGACTCGACGGTGCGTTCCTCACTCGTCGCAACGTTGGTCGCTGTGACTGAGGCGTTCTGCACTACCGCGCCATTCTGATCAGTAATAGTGCCTTTGATTGTTCCTTTATTCGTTTGGGCGACGGTGGTAACTACGCTTAGCGCCAACAGAAAAAGAATTGCAGAGGAGTGAATGATGCGTCGGCTGCCGCTCTTGTCGTTAGTCATTTTGAAACCTCTCGGTAAGGGACACCGGTGCGGTCCATCTCAATGGCGAAGGACATCACTGTGTCGTGGCAATCAACTGCCTGCCAAAGTGATCTGAGTTGCTGCGCTATTTAATTTTTCTAAACTGAACGAGGACCTTTGTTGCTGACCAACGAAGGTTTATCTCAATCTGGCGGGGACTGTCAATGTTTTCCATGCGAGGAGAGGACTCCAGAGATGTACTCATTTGGTGCTAATTTCCGTGCCTTCAAGTCGGTGAGATAGCGAGCTTTGACACGATCGAGGCTGAGCTCGTGGTGCATGAAGGCGCTCCTGTGGCTTTCAGGCATCGCGTCGATGCGGATGTGGAGATATACTTCTGCCATCATCGATAACCTTTATCGAGTCGGGCCGCCCGGCCACCTCACACGGAAGCTGCTCGACGCCTGCATTCTCGATCTTCTGGATAATTGCCTCGACGGAGCCAATTCAGTCATTGCGAACCGAAGCGCACAAATCGAGCCGCGCTACGAAGGATTTTGGGCAGAGATCGAATTGCCCTATGAATATGTGTTTTCTTGCTTAGGGGTAGTCCAAAAGTGAAGGGGACTCCCTGCCTTCTCATAAACGGTATTGGCAACTAGGTGGGCGAGTCTGGCGCGCGTTCTTCTTCAATAGCCTCAATCCACAACCGCAGAGTTAGATCTTCTCGTTCAGGATTGCCAAGGTACGGCCTCAGTTCTTTCTGATAGCGTTTCTGTAATATGGCTGTATCGAACGGTACAGTTCGCGCGAGGTGCTTCACGTCGTCTCGATCACGCTGTGTGTTGCGCTCAAGTTTCGAGAGTGCGAGGTCATACGGATCGAGGGCGAACAAACGGAGGTGCTTGAAACTTCCTGGAGCGATTTCCGTCAATCTTTCATCATAGCTGTCTGGCACGGTCGCCACACCAACAAGCTGAAGATATACCTTGTGCTTCCGGTGAAGGTCCGAACCTTGACCCGCTAAGCTCAAGAGAGATTCGATTTCACTTCTGGGCGTTATTGCGATAACGTCCACGTCCGCGGTTGGGCGCGCCAGGTCGTACAGGACCGTGACTACGAACCCACCAAGACAATACAACTCGACGTTTTCGTTCAGCTTTGTATCTATGCCCATAAGAAACGATTGCCATGGTTCAGGAATGGATTTAGATGGCATGGCTTAGATGTTCAGGTGAGAGATCGGTTAACAGATTCCAATGCTTAGCCTCGTCAGATCGATTTGAGCGAAGCCAGCGTCTTTCCGATTGAGTTAAGGAATCGTGACATAACGTCTCTTCACGAACCAAGCGCGATCTCTCAAGGGTCGACTCCTGTTCGCGCAGCAACGATGCCGTCTCATGCTTGCCTAGCTTCTCAGCGAGCCGGCGGGCAACATTGGTGACAAAGCCGAGTTTGTTCTGAAGATCATTTACCTTCGCTGCGCCGACCAACCACTCCCAATTCAGATCGGGATGCTTCAACAACACCCAGGGCAGAGCTTCAGCCAAGCGACTGTCAAGGTTATCGGCTCTCAATGCGGATAGCATCACCTCAGCGGGATTCCTCTTGCGTCGGGACTTCAAATATGAGAGTCCCGGATAGCCCAGAGCTGCCAAACCAGAAGCGAGAGCGTCATCATTATTAGCTTGAACGTCATGCCAGCCAGTCTTCATCGGCAACTTTGCTGCTGACAAGCCATACAAGGTTGTAGCCTTCCGCGCCAGTTTTTCCGGTACACGCCGCGTGCCTTTCTCCAGCAACGAGAGATAAGGCTGGGAGACGCCGAGCTTGCGAGCTGCCTGCTCCTGCGTCCACCCTTTCTGTTCTCTTCCTGCTTGTAAATCGGTTCCTGTCATCCCTCGCCTTGTTCCACAGGATATTACAAAGCATGTAATAAGTTCAACGCTACAGCACGGGTCGTCGAGTGAAACTCAGCAGTACTACCGGTTTTAGAGACGTGTCTACGTACGATTTGGCGCACTCAGCGAGCGCCATTCCTGACTATCTCCTTTGCATCCGTATTTTTCACGGTTACGGTTAAGCATATGTATTTGTCGATCGAGAACTGTGTCACACTAATCCGTGAAGCTATGCGCAGGTGGGCTAATGCAGCTGACTTTGTGTGGTCGCACTTAGTCGGCCCGCTTCTTTTTTGAAGGGGTTGTGGAAGGGCAGCACAAAGATTTTCGCCTGTCTACTTAAAAAGGTTATGCTAGCCCCTTGGACTGCGACGAAATGAAACGTGTGCAGAAATTCCGCTCGATCGAAGAGATGAACGAGGCGCCTCTACCTGAGTCACGAGGGTCAAACTTCGAGCGTTTCCTCCGGCACTGCGCGCGTTGGCGGGCCATTGCTCCCAAGCAGTACCCACGCGGTGTATTCAAGTTTCGCAGTCTTGAAGAGGCCCAGAAGGCCCGCGAGAAATACAAATGATCAGGTTTGTAAAATCCCACTAGGAATCACATCCATCAGTCGGAACAAAGTGAATTCAATGAGACAGCTACTCTTCTTAACGGTCTGCTTCCTGTCTTTTTTCACCATCTCTTCAGCTCAAATCGCAGACACGTTCGACATTGCGACGTTTCAACCGCCACCCAACTGGAAAAAGCAAACGAAAGATGGCGTCGTTATCTTTAGTACGTTGAATGAGCAGAAGGGCACTTACGCCATGATTACGCTTTACGGCAGTGGTGAAAGTTCCGGCAATGCGAACAATGATTTCAATCGCGAGTGGCAACAGTTCATCGTCGGACAACTCGGAATAAAGGGCAGTCCGCAGATCGAGCCGGTTCAAAACAATGACGGGTGGGCCATCGTCACCGGAGGCACTAACTTTCAGAACGAACAGGGAACATCAGCCGTTATCCTGAGCACCTACTCCGGGCACGGAAAAACCTTCAGCGTAATGGCGGTCTTCAACAGTCAGGATAATCTTCCCGCCATCGAGGCGTTTGCCGCTTCAATCAAATTGAGGAAACCTGAAACGCGCCCTGAGCCTGCACCAGCCAGTGATGACAGCGCTGTTTCAATCGTTGGCACATGGGGAAAAAGCGCCGGTGCGCACATGACGTACGGCGACCCAGTTGCGGCGGGCATGGCCGGATACAGCAAAGATCAATATACGTTCAACGCCGATGGCAGCTACACCTTTGTTTCGAAAACCTTCAGGATGTCGTTCGATAAACTTCTTTTGGTTAAAGAGAATGGAAGTTATGAAATCAGTGGCGACGAGATCACTATCAGGCCGAAGAAAAGCGTGATTGAAGCGTGGAGCAAAAGAAATGGTGGTGATAGCTGGGGCAGACTCCTGACGACACAGAACCGATCCCTCGAAAGGATGACCTATCGATTCACTAAACACTACTTTTCCGGGATACAAGTTTGGAATCTGGTGCTACAGGCCGATCGCCCTACGCAGAGAGACGGTCCATTCAGTAATAACACCACATTTAGTAACGCCTGGTATTACGCGCCGATCTCTACGAGCAATCCTGTAATTGAGCTGCCGAGATAGTGCGTCCAGTTGTAATAGACCGAAAGTTCCATTTCGATCGACTCTTCAAACGCGCCAGTGGCCTCTCAATCACAACTTGCATTGCTGCAAGCGCCCAGAACCGAATCGACGATCGTTTCGCAGATGTAAACGGACCCAAGCTTCACTACTTAGCCGCCGTTTTCGTAACGGGCGTCTCACTCACTTAAACATTGAAGGTGCGACGTACGGCGCTTGAACGACGAACGCTTTGTCGCCGCTTAGGTAATTGGTTTCGTGGCAATCGCCTCAGGCATGTCCGAAATCAGCACTTCGGTTGTAAGCATCAGCCCTGCGATGGACGACGCGTTTTGTAACGCGCTCCGAGTCACCTTGGCGGGATCGATGACGCCGGCTGCAATCAGGTCTTCAAAGGTTTCCGTAAGAACGTTGTAACCGATTCTTGAATTCCGTTCGGATCGAAGTCTTTCAACGATAGGTGCGCCTTCTTTGCCGGCATTACTGACGATCTGTCGTAACGGCTCTTCGAGCGCACGCTTCACGATATTGACACCGATTTGCTCATCCTCATCTCCGCTCGCTTTGCCGTCCTGGTCCAACTCGAATAGCTTGAATTTGTCGAGTGCCATTGCGGCTCGAATCAGAATCACACCGCCACCCGGCACGATACCTTCTTCAACCGCCGCGCGTGTCGCGTGCATCGCATCCTCAACGCGGGCCTTCTTCTCTTTGAGTTCGATTTCAGAGACCGCTCCGACACGAATGATCGCAACACCACTTACTAATTTCGCCATGCGCTCCTGCAGCTTCTCGCGGTCATAGTCTGAAGTAGCGTTTTCGATTTGAGCTTTGAGTGTTTTCACGCGAGCTTGTAACACATTGTGATCGCCGCCGCCGTCGATGATTGTCGTAGTTTCTTTGTTAAGCGTCACCTTCATGGCCGAGCCCAACTCTTCAAGCATGATGCTCTCGAGTTTGATCCCGAGATCTTCGTTAACGACTTTCGCGCCAGTCAGCACGGCGATGTCTTCCAGCATGTCATTACGACGATCGCCAAACCCGGGCGCCTTCACCGCGGCGACCTTCAGCGTACCTCGGAGTTTATTTACTACGAGTGTTGCCAACGCTTCGCCGTTCACGTCTTCCGCGATAATCAAGATCGATCGGCGGAGCTTGGCGACTTCCTCGAGAATGGGCAGCAAATCTCGCATCTGTGAGATCTTTTTGTCGGTCAGGAGTATGACTGGATTCTCAAGTTCGACATCCATCGTTTCGGCATTAGTCACGAAGTAAGGCGAAAGATAACCTCTATCGAATTGCATTCCTTCCACCACTTCCAAAGTGGTCTCTATCGTCCTTGAGTCTTCGACGGTGATAACCCCATCTTTACCGACCTTCTGCATCGCCTGGGCGATTAGCTCGCCGATCTTGTCGTCTCCATTTGCGGAGATGGAGCCCACCTGGGCGATCATGGCTTCCGTGACAGGCTTCGCCGCCTTCTTTATCTCCTGGACCGCACGCGCGACTGCTTTATCAATGCCGCGCTTCAAAGCCATCGGGTCGGCACCGGCGGCCACAGTTTTTACACCTTCGCGAAAGATGGCCTGGGCCAGCACCGTTGCGGTGGTCGTGCCGTCGCCGGCCACGTCGCTGGTCCTGGCAGCTACCTCCCTTACCATCTGCGCGCCCATGTTCTCCATCGCATCTTTTAGGTCGATCTCTTTCGCAACAGTGACGCCGTCTTTGGTGATAATCGGGCTGCCATGCTTGTTGTCGAGTACGACGTTGCGTCCCTTTGGACCAAGCGTGACTTTCACTGTGTCTGCAAGTTTATTCACACCGCGCAGAATTGCCGCACGTGAGCGTCCGCCAGAAGTTATTTGCTTAGCCATACTTTTTGTCTTCGAGGTCTACGCGGGATTTCGCGACCGGAAAAGGTTCAGTGCAAGAACGATAACCGCCGCCACCAGCAAGAGGTGAATCAGGCTATTAGTGACAAAGCCACCGTAAAACCCTACCAGCCAGAGCAGCAACAACACTATCAGAATTGTCCACAACATTAATCGTATCTCCTCATTTCAGATGTTTACTCTCTGTCACACTGGACTATGCGAATTGACCCGTCTGTGCGGTAGACCACAGACGTGCTTAGGCTTCCCTGTAACCTACCCAGTATCGTTCCGCGCTTCAGTCGAGATTGTTCATGCCTGTCGTTGTAGCAACTCCCCAGCCGGCACATCTTCTCCTGCCGCCGCACTTTCGCGGATGCGATGGCCGGAACCAACTACGTCTCTAGGTGATCCACCCAGACTCACGAGAATGAGATCCGGACGTTGTCGCGGCGCGCTTTCTATTCCGTCCACTTCATCTCGGGCGATGCCCTCAATTTTCGTCGAGGACGGGACGGTCAACAAAGCAGTGGCATTGGCGGATGTGAGGCGAGGCTCTGCCTCGCCGTAAGCGTGAGTCCTCCCGGGGGCTACGCCCCCCTTGAGGGGCAAAGCCCCTTCTCTGTTCAGACTCAACCGGCGAGGCAGAGCCTCGCCTCACATCGGACGGCGAAGCCGTTGCGATGGGGTCGCAAAAGGTGCGATGCGGGCGTTGAAAAGGTGCTGTAATTACGATTTCGCCTTAGCGTTATAAATAATTACCCGCGCACGGCGCTTCTCCTGGCGCGGACCTAGCAAACATCTGACCTTCCACGAACATATCGCACCAGGTCCCTGTAAAAACTGACAGTGATTTTTTTGCCTATAAAGGGACTAGCATTCCTTTATGGAGCGCCTGGCGTTCACGCGAAAATGATTACCGACAAGATCATTACGGACCGACCGTGCCCGGACACGACAAGTCAGGGAAGGGAACCGGCTACGCCGTCACACATAACCCGTGACGCTGTCGTGAACGATGCGCAGAATTTCTCGCTGGTATTGGGTGGACCACTATACCAACTCCTACGACGCGTTCACTTGTCGGACGATGTGGTATCGCATCTACGCCGGCGTGTGGTTGTGTTTGCGCTGCTTGGCTGGCTTCCGTTGCTAATCCTTTCCACGATTCAGGGTCACTTGTGGGGCAAGAGCGTGGCCGTGCCCTTTCTCCTCGATCTGGAAGTTCATATTCGATTCCTGATCGTCGTTCCACTTCTGGTCGTCGCCGAACTCCTCGTACACCAGCGCCTCCGTCACATTGCCACAGCATTTCTCGAAAGGAACTTAATCCCCGAAGTCGATTTTCCACGGTTCGATAAGGCCATCACCTCAGCATTTCGTCTGCGGAACTCTGTCACCATTGAGATGTTGTTAATCGGGATCGTTTATGGGGTAGGCGTTTTAGTTGTTTGGCGGCAATTCACCGTGCTCTCGGCCGACACCTGGTACGCACCAGTGTCATCGGGAGGAGCAGCGCTGTCTCTGGCAGGTTTGTGGTATAGCTACGCGAGCCTTCCGATATTTCAGTTCCTTCTGATCCGCTGGTATTTTCGAATTTTTATCTGGGCTCGCTTCCTCTGGCAAGTATCGCGGATCAAGTTGGCGCTCGTGCCAACGCATCCCGATCGTGTCGGCGGTTTGGGTTTTCTTTCAACTGCGGTCTATGCATTTTCGATGCTGGTTGTCGCACACGGCGCAATGGTCTCCAGCCAGATCGCCAATCGCATTTTCTTCCTGGGAGCAAACTTGCGCCAATTCGAAGGCGAGATCGCGGCAGTCGCCATTCTTCTGCTCTGCGTGATTTTTGGGCCAATGCTCGTGTTTGTGCCGCAACTTGCTGAAGTCAAACGCACAGGTCTGCGCGAATATGGCACGCTCGCCGAAACTTATGTGCGTGATTTCGACAGGAAATGGCTGCGCAGCCCTGAGCGCAACGATGAAGTGCTGATCGGAAGCGCCGATATCCAGTCGCTCGCCGATCTCGCAAATAGTTTCGAAGTCGTGCGCAGCATGCGTCTGGTGCTTATTACCAGAGATGCGGTTCTGCAACTTGGAGTGGCTCTATTCTTACCGATGCTTCCACTCCTGCTCACGATGATGCCACTGAAAGAACTCCTGACGCGTCTCGCCGGCATCGTGCTCTGACGGGGTTAACAACGAGAATGGACTGGTTAATTCAATCGCTTCGCCAACATGAAGAGATAGCGCTTTTTCTGGTGCTCGCACTTGGTTATGCCCTGGGAAATCTTCGCCTTCGCTCATTCAAACTAGGCCCGGTGCTGGGAGTCTTAATCGCCGGCATCGTGGTCGGGCAGCTCGACATTCCGGTTTCTGAAGTCCTCAAGAACACTTTCTTTATGCTGTTTCTTTTCGCTGTTGGCTTTGAATCCGGACCGCAGTTTTTTCAAAGTCTTCGCGCTACGGGCGTGCGGCAAATTGTCTTGACAGTCTGCGTATGCGTAACCGCGTTTGTACTCTCGCTGGTTATCGCACGGTTAGCACAATTGGACGCCGGGAGTGCCGCAGGACTTATGGCTGGCGCCATGACTGGTTCAGCGGCGTTCGGCGCAGCGGGTGAGGCAATTCGCGGTTTGAATGCGCCCGAAGCCACACGCGAAGTGCTGGCATCGAATGCGGCCGTGTCTTTCGCGGTATGTTACCTGTTTGGGACTGTGCTGGTGATCTGGACGTTGACGCGTCTCGGTCCATGGATTTTGGGCATCAATCTGCCGCAGGTGTGCAAAGAGCTGGAGCAGGAGATGGGTTTACCAGAAGAAAGCGCAGACGCTTCTTTGGGCGCCTTTTCGTTACGCGCTTACGAAGTTCCCGATCCGCTCGCCGGAATGACGGTCAGCGAGATTGAATCGACCTTCGCTGGTTTTCGTGTCTTCATTCAACAGTTGGATCGCGGTGGACAGGTAATAAAACCTGCGCGAGATGAAAAACTATTTGCCGGTGATCGAGTGGCGATGATCGGACGGCGCGAAGCATTTGTTAATGGAAATCTTCTCACCCAACATGAGGTTGCCGATGTCGATTTGCTGGGCATCGGGATTACGTCCGCCAAGATCGTCGTCTCACGGAAAGGCGCCGGGTCAACGCTCGGGGAACTCGGCAAGACTGACATCGCACGAGGCATCTTCCTGGAAAAGATCACCCGCGCAGGGAAAGTTTTGCCTTACACACTCAAGACTCCAATCGAAGCGGGCGACGTGCTTTGCGTAAGAGGCGAGACAAGTCAGATCAATCGATTTGTTGAGGCGACGGGGCACAAGGAATTGTCTGTTACAGAAACCAACATGACAACCTTCTCAACAGTTGTCTTTTTAGGTGCTCTGATTGGACTGCCGGGGCTTGTAATTGCGGGCGTGGAACTCAGTCTAACAGTCTTTGTCGGCGTGTTGTTGGGCGGATTGACTCTCGGGTGGTTGAGTTCGCTGCACCCAAAGTTTGGTGGAGTTCCTGATGCTGCGCTTTGGGTATTAAATTCTTTAGGCCTCGCAGGATTTCTTGGCTTGGTGGGAATGGAGGCTGGTCCTGGTTTTGTTGCGGGTCTTAAACAGTCAGGTGTGCTGCTGATGATATCCGCGGTTGTCGTCGTTCTCGTCCCTCATGTCGCTGGCATATTGGTCGGCCGTTATCTGCTTCGACTGCATCCGGGAATAGTCCTGGGAGCGTGCGCTGGAGCGGGCACATCGGCTCCGGCTCTTGGTGCAATCGTAGAAAGTGCGCAGAGTCGGGTACCGGCATTGAGCTACGGCGTCGGCTACGCCATCGGGAATGTTTTGCTCGCATTTGGCGCGTCAATGCTGGTGAAACTAATCGGATGAGATGGCTGGCGCTCCAAACCGAATACTTAACGCGCTGAAAATTCCGCCGTGTGTGGAGATTCACTCACCGTTTGCCAAACGCGAACCCGCGAAATACAGCGGATCGCAGTCTTCAATCCCGCAACGAAACTAATTTCAACGATTTACCTCACCATCACTTAGGACCATCCGCGTGTGCACGCTATTTGCGATTAACTAAGGGCCGCAGTTTGTTGGAAATGACTGCATGAAAAGAAACTTTGTACCATGCGAAAGACGCTACTTTTAACTCCCATTCCACTGTTGATCGTGGTGACGGCTTTGTCACAAATCAACTCCACGCCGCCGCCTAAGCTCGGAGAAATTCAGGTTGCGGAAAGTCGTGAATTAGTTACTTTGAACGTGATCGTGACCGACCGCAATGGACATTATGTGGAAGGACTCACACCGGATCAGTTTGAGATTTACGACAACAACGTGAAGCAGGACATCACTCGTTTCTCTTTCGACGATTCTTCCGCAACGTTTGGAATCGTTTATGAAGTCGATGAAAACGACACCGAGCAACTCAGCGGAGTGTTGAATGCGCTCAAGCAATTCGTCAGCACCCTGCAAGACGACGACGACTTTTTCTTCGTTGTCTTCAACAAGCGCGGTAGCGCGACAACAGGATTCATCCCCTCGCCGGCTCAGATTTTGGAGTACATGCAGTTCGTCAGCGTGGGTGATCCTTTTTCGCTGTACGATTCGATTTATTTCGCCACTGAGCGATTGAAGCAGTCGCCCAATATCAAGAAAGCGTTATTCGTCATTTCCGATGCGAAGGACGACGGTTCCAGCAACAGTTATCGGAAGCTTCGTTACCGTGTGAGAAATTTGAACGCACAAATCTATGTTATTGGTCGGGACGAGCCCGCCGCTGATACGTTGCGCGGTTGGCATTTCGAAGACCTGACCCGCCAAAGCGGTAAGCGATCGTTCTTGCAGGATACGGATACCGGCGTGGGGAGACTCGTATTGGACGAAATGAGTCGTGCCAGTCGTGACTCCTACTTCCCGCAGGCTGAGAGTGAATCTGAGTTGGCCGGCATTTGCACTCAGATCAAGCTGGAGTTGCACCGGCAATATACGTTTGGCTTTTATTCAAACGTGACTGGCGGGAAGTGGCACACGCTAAAAGTCCGTCTCCGTGAAACAACGCAAAGGGGATACACACTCTCCTATCGTGAAGGTTATTTCGAGCAGACACCCTCATAACCGCCATCCCGACATGCGTGACCGTTGCAATTTGCGGCATCTAATGCTGGGCGAGCGTTACACACTCGAATCCGGCCTCGACAAAGGCACGACAATCCGTGTCAGTTCAGCCACATTGGCGGTTCGTTTCCGTGACTTGAGGAATGAGATACACGGACCGAAGGGTTGAATACTGCGAAGAGAATTCCGACGGTAAGCGGCCCTCTTCACGTTACCTTTAATGATGACGTGACGCAGACGAGCCGCCTGCGTCTCCGGAGATGTCCTTCTGCCATGGTCTAAGAACGACCAGGTCAGGATGTTCCCGACGAAAGCTTTGCGCTATGAAGCAGTTCCAGCAAACCGGTAAATGTGTTTCAAGCACATTCCGGAGCTCATCCAGATTGACTTCACCCCAACTCGTCAACTTTCCAGCAGGGCTGAGAAGAGCTGGTCGGTGGTCGGCCCAGTGAAGTTCTGGAAAAGGGGTTCTGCAATAGACGCAGTTCTTATCGTGGTACCATCGCATTAGCACGCCGCTAACTAGACAACTCTCGGGCGCTACGTCGAGATCCATTAAACATTCCTGCCCACACTGTTCCCTGATGGGCCAGCGCGAGCATTCTTTCAGTCGGATTTCAGGAAGCCCTACGGCTGAAGTTAACGACGCGCGTAGCGAGTCAACCTCGACGATTGCGGGCTTGTGAGTTTCCGGACAGGTAACGATACGAGGGCCGCCAAACCCGGAGGAGGACCGAACGAGCCAACGTATGCCGTACCACAGAACCGCAGCTATTACTGCGACGGTTATCAATATGCCCACTGTGGTGTACATGTCGACCTCCTTTTCTGAGATTCACACGTTCGCGTCTTCGGCGCGCTCCTCCCGATCATTTAGCCTCCGTCAGCTTGTGCTGACAGTTCCCACCAGCGCAAAGGACATGCCAACCGCTGGGCAACAATTTGCGGGGATTTATGAAATGGCGAGAGCGTTATGAGTAAGCTTTCGCACCTGCTGAGGAAAAATCCACAAGTGTTTGCATTGCAACTTTCTCCAATGCGAACGTCCATCACCACAAGATGGAAATCATCCGCCGGAACGTACATTGCTGCTACTTAGTTCATATGTGGGCCGGCAAGCGCAATTTGGCCCAAACAGAGAGGAGAGAAGGTATGAAAACCTTTATTTTCATTTCGGTAGTACTTTGTGCTCTGGTACTCGGTAGTGTGTCATGGAACAGCACTGCCGCAAATGATAGTCAAAAACGCAGAGCAGTGGCGGCGTTCGATAACCCGGTTACCGTTCAGGGCGTTGTTCTTAAGGGTAAGTATCTGTTTGTGCACGACGATGCGGCGATGGCTCGTGGTGAAGCGTGCACATACATCTATAAGGGCCAGGCTGAAGTGCGTGACAAACTGGTCGTGTCATTCCACTGCATCCACCTCGAACGCGCGAAGTCGAAACACTTCATGTGGCGAACTCGTGAGATCGTTCCCGGAGTCGTCGAGCTGGAAGAGTTTCAATTCAGTGGAGAAACGACAGCGCATGGCGTACCTCTTGTGAATAATGTTGCGGTGGTTCCGCTGGCGAATTGAGTTAGAACGTTTCAGGGTCACTTGAGTGTGCTGAAGAGGGTGGGCGATCTCGATCACGATTATTGAAGTCGCCCCTTCGGCACTATCTTCATTCGATGATGAATCCCCACAACGTGCGGCGTCTGGTATATCTACGAACTGAGCGATCGTGTTCACCCGTGAGCAATTGTTGGCCATCAGGTGAAAAAGCGAGTGCGTAGATCGGCGACGTATGTGTTCCAATGGTCGTCAAAAGTTTTCGGCTGTTCACATCCCACAACGCAACCATCTTGTCATCACCCGCCGAAGCAACCTGTTTACCATCAGGAGAAAAAGCCACAGCCTTGACGCGTGCAGTGTGCTCGCCAATTACCGCTATTTGCCGCAACGGATTGATCGTTCCAAGTCGCACCTTTCTGTCATCCTCACCGGTGACGAGATAATTCCCGTCAGGTGAAATGCTCATGCTCACGAGTGCCGATGTTGTCCAATGCTGCCGCGCGATTTCGCGCCACGTCTCAGTCTCGAGCATGATAACTTCTCCACCGTCGGTTACGCCGATGAGCAGCCGCCCATCAGGCGTGAAAGCGGCGCTGTAAACATGACTCCAGTCACTATTCGTCTTAACTGGTTCGCCGGTGTCGGCCTGGTATATGGCATATGTCGATGCCAGGAAGCGATCGTCGGGTGAGATGGCCACACAATAGCCAGGCTCTCCCTTACGAGGAACCATCACCCGCCGAGCTTGATCACGGCCCAACTCACTACGGATCAAGGTTCCCGATTGATCGACCGAAACAATCCAGCGGTTATCGGATGAGAACGCAACGCCGGCAACTCTGGTGTTGTGTCCAGTGAAAACGGCTTCTTTACGGCCGCTCGCGCCGTCCCAAACAATTACCGAATGGTCCTGGCTGGCAGTCGCGAGTTTCGTCCCGTCCCCGGAGAAGGTGACTCCCCGGACGCCTCCGCTATGCTGTCTCAGATTCGCCTCCAGTTCTCTGTTTGCAACGTCCCAGATGAGAATTGAACCATCACCATGAGTTGAAACTAACCAGCGTCCATCGGGAGAGAAAGCGACGCTCCAGACGATCGCCTCGTACTCCAAAGGAACCAACCTGGTCATCGAGGCCACATCCCATAACACGACGCGCTCGGCTGCCGTTGCGAGTAATTTCCCATCTGGAGAATACGCGACCGCGCGTCCATGATCGTGGTGAGCATGTTCCTGGTGGATAATTTTATGGTGCACAAGATCGACAAACTTCACGTAACCATCGGGATCGACGACAGTCATTTGTTTGCGATTCGGCGAGATCTCAGCCCAGTTTCCAATCCACTCATCCACGTCGCCGGACAACGTCTCTCCAGTGTACAGATCCCACATGGTTTCACGATTGATCGAAACGAGGTGATCTTTCGGAAAAAGAAAGTTGCCATGACCAAGCCCGCGGGGAATCTCACGCAGCTTGTTCCAGGTCCCTGTCTCACGAACTACCAGGACCTCGGGGGTGGTGTAGACCACGGCGCGTCCGTCCGGTGAAAAACCGGACGCACTAACTGGTCCAAGCTGGTCGTGCCAGACGGCCTCAGGCTCAAGCCGATTTGCATTCCAGACAATTGCCGTCTGTTGCTGGTCTCCGGTGATGAACCATTTTCCGTCGGGCGAGAAGGAGACGGTTCTGACCGCGCCTTTGTGGTTATTCATCGTCTTGAGACGCATGCGTCGCGCGAAGTCCCAGACGATTACCTGACTGTCTTCGCCAACAGTGACGAGCAATTTGCCGTCGGGCGAAAAGACCGCGCGCCGCACGGCCGCTGTATGTCCATCACGCAGGATCGTTTCTTCCCACGTTTCGTTTACGGATAGGAAGGCCGCAACGCTCACAACGACAGTCGCGATTACGACCATCAGCGCACATAGGGCAACTATTCTTCTCGTCGTCCTGCTTTCAACCCGTTGTTTGAACCTGATCAGATCTTCCAGTAACTCACTGGCTGACCCATACCGGTCTTCACGATTGTTTTGTAGCGCGCGTCGCAGGATGCGTTGCAGCTCTTTCGGAATGTGGCCCAACTTCAGGCCGTGACGGACAACTTCGTTGCTTTGTTGCAGGCGTTCGATGGCATGGACCTGTGTCGATCCAGGGAAAAGCCGCGCGCCCGCAATCATTTCGTAAATCAGAATGCCGAGCGAAAACAGATCGGTGCGCCCGTCGAGTGGTTCGCCTCGTGCCTGTTCGGGCGACATGTAGCTCGCAGTTCCCATGACCAGGCCGGGAACAGTCAGTGAAGAATCGTTTGCATGGTTACTGCTTTCGAATTGCGAATCGCGAATTTCGAGATCAAAGCTTTTGTCCTGGATCCGCAATTCGGAATTCGCAGTTCGCGATTTCTGGTCGTCGAGTTTCGCAATGCCAAAGTCAACGACCTTTACCAGGCCGTCTTCGCGAATCATGATGTTGTCGGGTTTGATGTCGCGGTGAATGATCCAGGCCGTGTGCGCGGCTTTAAGCGCCCGCGTGATTTGAATGGCGATGTCGAGCGCCTTTTCAAGACTTAAGCTGCGTTGCTTGTTCGTCTGTGGATCGGTCAACAGCTCTCGCAGAGTTTGTCCTTCAACAAACTCTTCGGCGATGAAGTGGTTATCGTCCTGCTGAACAATCTCGAATATCGTGATGATGTTAGGATGGTTGAGACGTGAAGCGGCGAAAGCTTCCTGCCGGAACCGTTGTACGCGCTCAGAATCTGAAGTGAACTCCAGCGGCAACATCTTCAGAGCAACCACGCGACCGAGAGTTTCATCGCGTGCTTTGTATACTTCACCCATCCCGCCCGAGCCGATGCGGCTTTCGATTTGGTAGTGGCTGATGCGTGCGCGAGGTGAGATTGCGCCATTCGCGATCGTATTCGTAAGCCAGGCGGGCGACTCCATAAACGCTGCCGCTTCTAACTCATTGCGCAGGAGGGCCTCCAATTTTTCACGCAAATCGTGATCGCCTGCGCAGACCTCTCTGAGAAAAGCCGAACGCTCAGCGGACGGAAGATCGAGTGCGCGCTGTAAATGAGTTTCGATCTGTTGCCAACGTTGCTGGTCCATCGATCTATACGGCCTGCGGCGTTTTGCTTCCGCCCAGCTCCTGAAACAGCCACAATTTCGCGGTACGCCATTCGCGTTTCACGATGTCAACCGATACTCCAAGCACGGCGCTTGTCTGGTCAATGCTGAGTCCACCAAAAAACCGCATCTCGACCACCTTGCACTTGCGTGGCGCGAACTGGGCCAGTCGTTCGAGTGCCTCATCCAGCGCAATCAGGTCAACCTCCTGCTGCTGTGCCGGTAAGACTTCGTCACTCAGCGCGAGACGCGTGAACTCTCCACCGCGCTTTTGAAAATTCCGTTTGCGGGCCTCATCAACGAGGACGCGACGCATCAACTGCGCGGCAACGGCGAAGAAGTGTGTACGGTCGTGCCAATCAACCCGGCTTGATTTCACTAAACGCAAGTAAGCCTCGTTTACAAGCGCCGTCGTTTGTAACGTGTGGCCCGCGCGCTCTTGCCGCATGCACTGTCGCGCCAGACGTCGCAATTCGCTGTAGACAAGCGGGATCAACTGGTCGAGCGCGGACGCATCACCAGAGCGCCACTTCAAAAGCAGTTCTGTGATCTCAGCCATCGGGAAATTCAGAGCGTGATCCTGGCGGGAAAATTTTTTCGGAACCCGACCCACCAATCGAGCAGCAGATCGCGCCTATAGCAGTGAGAAGCTAACCAGACCCAGGCGTGGGTACGTCTCTGCGTGCGCAGAGCCCGCGCAATTTATCACCTCGACGGCCGCGGAGCAATAGATTCAAGCACGTCTTTGGTCTCAGCCTTTAGGCTGTTTTGTGCAAGAGCAAGCTCAAGCACAACTCGAAACCCGATTCTCTACACGCTCACTCTAAAGGAGACCGTAATGACAGCAATCACCCGAATAATGCCGATTGTGTTCGCAATGTTGTTTGTGATCGTCGAAGCCAGTGCGCAGACGGTCGTGAGTCGCGCAAGGATCGGCGGCTACAGCGAAGACATTACCTACGTTACCTCAGGCACGTTGAAGGACCAGGTGGTGATGACGAATGGCTACGAATTGTATGCAGCCTCAGTCTCGAAGAAAGGCTCGTTCAACAGAATCTGTAGAATCGATCATCCCGAAATGGACCAGTTTGTGAACGGCTTCGCCTTCGTTGAGTCGGAAGGCTTGTTTGTCATGAACAACGCGCCGCATCCGAACAAACTCTTTTTGTTCGATCAAGCCTGCGCCAGTAAAGGTACGCGCACGATTCAATATCTGAACAGCAGTTATCGACCGGGACACATTGAAGGCCTCGCCTATATTCCCACGTCGTCGCCAACCTTTCCCGACCATCTGATTATGGTGGCCTGGGACGATCTTGTTGTGAACAATGTGCGTCTGGTGATTATGAGGGGCGATGGCGTGCAGGTCGCCGAGATTTCGCGTCCAGACTGGCCGGCTCAATTTCGCTCAGAAGGTGGCTTGGGAGATGTTACCTATCTCGCACCAAACCGCCTGCTCGCTTCTGTTTACCACCCAGATAGTCTCTGGATCATGGATTTCAACGGCAACATTCTTTCCGGTCCCTTATCAACCGGCGGGGCGATGGGATTGGGTGAAGGCGTGATCCAACTGAGCGATGGACGTTTGGTTGCCAGCAACTATCCGCAAAACCTGCTGTTCTTTGACAAGAATCTCAACCGTCAGCCGCAGGATGATCGCAGCGATATCGTTGGACTGAATCTCAATCTGCCACACGGGATCGCCTGGGACAGTGATGCCAATACATTTCTGGTTAGTCATGATACTCAGGTCACTCTTGGGCCGGGGGGTATCGCGCGACTCGCCACCACACTAGTGAGTTCCGCGCCGGTAATCGATCTGACTGCGTTTCCGTTCACCCGATCAGTCGCTTACTTGCCGCAGGAAGATATCGTGGTAACACTGCGGCAAGTTCCGGGTAACCAGCGCGCCATCCTTCTGTTCAACCTCGATGGAACGCTCAACAGTCAAATCAGCTTAACTGCCGCGAGCCTCGGCCAAAATTTGGGCCAACCCTTGGGAGTAGCTTACCTGCCGGGTTCTGATGAGTTCGTCGTCTCGTTTAACGGAGCGCCGCCGGAGCAAGGATTTGAACGACAAAGACTGCGCGTCTTCTCACGCGCCGGTGCGCTCGTCCGAACCATCGACATCTCAGGGACTGGTACGGGCGGGGTTGCAGCGATCGAGTACTTTCAAGATGCACAGAGCAGCGAAGGTAGGTTGATGCTGCTGAGTGGCGGCCGAGTCGTCATCACTGATCTCAACGGCAATTCGCGAAATGCGGGTGGGTTTCTCCTGAGGGAATTCAACAGCCGCGTAAAGTTTGGACTCATTACTCGATCCGACATCGCCGCGATCACGTCAGGGCCACTGGCCGGAGCGTTCGCAGTGACTGACGGAAGCGGCGGAGAGGTCGTGATCTTTCGGCTGGACGATTGACGCAATCCTGGTCCGATCAATCGATGCCTGAGGCGACGAACAGCACTTCGTGAGTACGAAGCGTTCGTCGAGGACTGGACGGGCGAACTTCACGCTCAGTTCGGCCGAGGTTACTATCAACTCCGGCGAGTCCGTTGTCGTCGAGGTTCGTAAGATCGGTGTAGAAAAACAGCCACTGAGGACGCAGCGAGGCGAATCGCTCGCGCCGCCAGTTGTCTGAGGAGATCGCTATCCGCGAACGTCAACTCATTGATTCCGCCATCGGTTTGCTTGCCAACCTGCCAATAATCCGACGACAGCGCCGATTCCAACAGCAGTTCCGACTGATTGCCATGGATGGCGTTTGATGAAGTAGGTTGTGTCTTCTATACACTCCTCAGTCGCAATGATTCCTCGCTTGAACGTGCGATTCACCTTGTGTTTCCCATTTTCGATAACATCATTGACGACCACTTTGGCCTTCTCCACTCGCTCGGCAAAAGGCGGTAAGTTGATTTCTCTATCCCTAACACTTTCCCTCGTGTTGCTTTCCATTTTGTTTCTCCTTTCATCAAAAGCGTCTCGTTCTTTCGACTGCAATGTACATGCCTGCCCGATTCGTTCCAGACTGCCCACAATATCGATGGCTGATTTTGCACGGCGATCTCGATAGCGGCTTTTCCCCCAAAGTAGCGAAAACTTTCACACTGGAACCGGTGGTTCCTGCCAACTGTTAGTTTTTGTCGGTACACGATTTGGGTACGTTCGTTGCCTTGCCAGCACAGGAAGCAGAGGATGGAAAGGAGCGACTATGCGAAAAGTTGAAATCCACTATTGCCCTATATGACCGACTAAAAAGTTTATTGCCGCCCGTGCGGCGGACCAGTTGAGAAGAGAAAAGGATGTCGAGGTGGAAATCGTCAAAGGCGGGCTGCTCGAACTGAGTGTACGGGTTGATGGCAAGAAGGTAGTAGAGACCAACAGGCTGTGGTACCCACTGCCGAGCAGTTTAGCGAAAAGAACGCGCGAGTTCCTGACTTTCACTTGAGGGACTGGATCGCAATCGATACGCGCGTGAAATAAAACTAATTGCTTTACGAAACCTCGCTCGTGAGCTGCCCGTCCTTCACATCGATCAAAACTCGCGCGTCTTTCTTCTGCATGAACGTATCAAACGCCGCTCGCTCAACAGCGGCGACTAACTCCGTCTGCAATCCCCGCGCGCCAGTATCGCGTTTTTCACTGCGTCCAACGAGATGATCGAGCGCGGCTTCGGAGACGATCAGTTCCAGATCCTCGGCTTTGAATTCATTACTGAATTGCGGCAGTACGTTTTCCGTCAGGATCTGCTTCAACGTTCCCGTCGAGAGCTTTGGGAAACTAATGATCCGCGAAAACCTGCCAATCAACTCCGGCAGAAACCCAAACTTCTGAAACGACCCAACTTCATCGAGTGTTAACTGGCTCAAATCTTCGCCCGGCGCATTGCGAAATCCGATGTTGGTCCGGTCTTCGCGGAGCAGTTCGTCCATACCGGAAAATGCGCCACACGCAATAAACGGAATATTGTGAGTCGACACCTCAACACGGTGACCATACTCCGAGAAACCGTAATCCATCGCCACGACGACATCCGCACCGTGAATCATCCCCAGCAACTCACGTTGCACGCCGTAACCGGAAACATCCTTTGTCGTACCTTGTCCGGCGAAGCGAGCATTACTACTCGATGACGCGATCTTGTCGAATTCATCCAGACAAACAACGCCGCATTCGGCCAGGTACTGGTTTCCGTTCGCGTTCAGCATCAACCGCGTGAGGATCGTGCGCACGTCGTCGCCGATATAACCACTCTCCGTAAAACTGGTGATATCCACGATCACCGTCGGAAGTTTCAGGATGTGCTGAAACAACAGCTCGACCATGAACGTCTTGCCGCATCCCGTTGGACCAAGCATCAGGACGTTCTGCTTCGGCGGCAGATCCGCCGCTGACGCGCCCTCGAGATAGATTCGTTTGAGCCGGCGCACATGTCGGTACGCCATCAGCGAAAGCGCGCGACGTTGATCGATCTGGCCCTTGTAACCGAGCTTTTCGAGCTCGCTCGAGATGTCGGCAGGCGACAAGAGCGGCACCTGATCGATGAACTCGCGCACGACCTCTTCCCACGCAGCAAACGTCGGCTCGTTGTTCTCCTCAAACTCCACTTCTTCAGGCGTAAGATTTGACATGGTATTTCGAATGCTTGTTGAAAATAGCAGAAAGGCCTCGTGTTAACATACTCTCGCGCTCGCACGTCTGAACAATAAGAGCTTGAATCTTTTCGCCGGAGTGTGTCGCTAACCCCTATGACTACAAAACACTTCCTGTTCGTTGTCACCCTCGTCGCGTTTCTTTCAACTTCAATCTCAGCCCAGGTTCCCGACAAGGCGAAGGTCGTCGCCGGCGCCGATCGGGCGTGGGAGAAGGTTACTAAAACCTACGTCGCACCCGCGCCAGGCTGCGCGGCGGCTGTGTCACTCAACGGAGAAGTCGTCTTCGAAAAGGCGTTCGGACTCGCCGATCTGGAACACAACGTTCCCAACACGGCGCAAACGATTTTCGAATCAGGCTCCGTGGCGAAGCAGTTCACTGCCGCGGCGCTCGTGTTGCTCCAACAGGATGGAAAACTCAGTCTCGACGATCCCGTCAGAAAATACATTCCCGAGCTGCCCGACTACGGTTCGCCGCTGACGATCCGCCACATGTTGAATCACACCGCCGGTCTCCGCGACTGGGGCTCAGTAATGAGTCTGACCGGCGTCGGTCGCGGCGAGCGAATCATCAGTCAGGATCTGGCACTCGACGTCATCACTCATCAGCGCGCACTCGATTTCAAGCCCGGCGCGGAATTCTCGTATTCAAACAGCGGATATAACCTTGCGGCGATCATCGTCGAGCGCGTTTCGAAACAGAAGTTTCCCGCCTTCGTCGAGGAGCGTCTGTTCAAACCACTCGGCATGAAGAGCAGTTCGTGGAGAGACGACTACCAGCGGATCGTTCCAGGCCGCGCTCAAGCGTATTCGCGCCCGGCCAATGGACCATGGCGACTCAACATGCCGTTCATGAATGTGATTGGAAACGGCGGTATGCTCACCACCGTCGGCGATTGGATGAAATGGAACGCGATGCTTGATTCGCAGTCGCTTGGTGCGCCGCTGGTTAGCGCACTCGAAACTCAAGGCGTGCTGAATGACGGTCGCAAGATCGAGTACGCGCTTGGGCTCACGATCAGCAAGTACAAAGGACTGAAAGACGTGTCGCATGGCGGAGCGACTGCGGGTTATCAGACTTTTCTGGCGCGTTATCCTGACAACAAGGTTTCCGTTGGCGTCATGTGTAACGGCACTTCGCCAAGCGCCGGACAACTTGCCGCAAACATAACGGATGAGATCTTCGGACCATTTCCGGAACCCGCGAAGACTGATGCAGTCAAAGTCTCAGAAGAAGAGTTAAAGAAATTCGTCGGCACCTGGCGAAGTGAGAAGACGCATCTTCCGGCACGATTTGCTGTCGAGAACGGAATTCCGGGTTGGCGTGGCGCGCGGCTCACACCGATGGGCGGCGGACAGTTTACTGCCGGCGAAAATAAGTTGAAATTCACCCTCGACAGCGATGGCAAGCCGGTTGCTGCTGAAAACATCGATGCTGATGGTGAAGTAACACGCTTCGTTCCCGAGAAGGAGTGGAAGCCGACGCCGGAAGAGCTTGCGTCATTCACCGGAGACTGGTTTAGCGAAGAGGCCGGCGCGTCATTCACGATCGCCGCGGAAGCTGACAAGATCTTTCTTAAACAGCGTCCGGCGACGCGTTTGCCGTTGCAGCCGATATATAAAGATCATTTCTTCGTTCAGGGAACCGTTGTCTGGTTCACACGCGACAAGAATGGAAAAGTCGATGGCCTGCACGTCGGAGCCTCGCGAATACGCGACATTCCATTCGTACGCGTGAAGTAAATCTCAATAAAGTAGTCCATTCGGTAGTGTCGCAGTTTTGTAATTTCTCCGCGCAAAAACCCTTCTGTACGTGTCTTTGTGTTTAGATGGACACTCACGAGGTTGCGCGCTGAGCTTCAGACGCGACTTCTGCCGAATTGCTGTTTTAAAAGGAACTTGAATGAAATCAGAAATGGGTGGTCAAGGAGTATCGGCGAGAGAAAGACTGGGCGTTAATTGGGCGAATTTGGTTTTTCTTGTTGTTGCGCATTTAGGCGCCGTCGCGGCGCTGTTTTTCTGGAGTTGGCCCGCCGTAATCACGGCGGTTGTTCTTTACTGGATCGGAGGAAGTCTGGGCATCGGCATGGGCTTTCACCGTTTGCTGACCCACCGCGGTTATAAAGTTCCAAAAGCCGTTGAGTACTTTCTTGCGATTTGCGGCACACTTGCGCTCGAAGGCGGGCCGATTCAATGGGTGGTGACGCATCGCATCCATCACGCGCACGCTGATCGAGCCGGCGATCCACACACGCCACGCGACGGTGGTTGGTGGGCGCACATCGGTTGGATATTGTGGGGCACTGCGCAGAATCACGACCGCGCCACCATGGCCCGTTATGCGCCTGATTTAATGAAAGATCCTTTCTATCGTTTGCTGAATAACTTCTACTACATTCCCCTTTTGATCGTCGGAGTGATGCTGTTTGTGTTTGGCGGCTGGGGCGTGATGCTCTGGGGAGTCTTCCTCCGGCTGGTGATCATGCTGCACGCAACCTGGCTCGTGAATTCGGCGACGCATCTGTGGGGAAAAACAAGATTCGAAACGAGCGACGATTCGCGCAACAGTTGGTGGGTGGCGTTACTGACATTCGGCGAGGGATGGCACAACAACCATCATGCGCATCCGACCTCGGCGCGTCATGGTTTGCATTGGTACGAGATCGATATCAACTGGCTCGGTATTCGCGCGTTGCAGCTTCTGGGCCTGGCCCACGGCATCAAGCGACTCCATTTCGATCGTGCGGCGTCTGCGTGGCAAATGGTGTCGAGTAGTGTGAGACCTCACGTCGAAAGGGATAAGCCACTCCAAAACGAGATCTGACAAGCTTTCGTTTGAACAAACGAGCGCTGGTGCTATAAAATTCGCCGAGTTTCGCACTCGACGAACTCGTCTCCCCGTAGCACCGGCATCGGCCCCCAACGAAATGTCAGCTCCTCGTTCTCTAAAGTTCATCCTCCTACAGGCAGCGATCCTGCTTTTTTGTTCAGTCACCCACGCCCAAACCAACCCGGGCAAGATTGTTTACGCTGATGATCCGGGCCGGATCCAGATCATCAACGCCGACGGCACGGGCCAAACGAAGCTGACGGGCGGCGACGGCGTCATCTGCGATGACCCGGTCTATTCACCGGACGGATCGAAGATCGCATTCACTCGCAGAAGTGGTTTCCACTCGGACATCGGCATGATGAACGCCGATGGAACAAACGTCGTGACTGTGATCTCGGGCAGCGGTTCGCCTGAGACGCATAATTTCAATCCTTCGTGGTCACCGGACGGGACGAAGGTGGTGTTCAGCAGCAGTCGGAGTGGACCGGGGAAAGTCGAAATCTGGGTTGCGAACATCGACGGGACGGGGCTCGTCAGGCTTACCACGAATATTCAGGTGAGCCAGGACGGACAAGGACCAATCTTCAGTTCAGACACCGACCCGGCGTGGTCGCCGGACGGAACCAGAATCGCATTTGCCTCGACTCGCGAGGGAATTGCGGACACTGAGATCTGGATCATGAACCCCGACGGCAGCAATCCCGTGCGGTTAACTGCCGACGACGTTGACGATCGCACGCCTGACTGGTCACCCGACAGTCAACGCATAGCTTTCGCAAAGAGTAATGGCGGCGGCGTTCACATCATGAATCGCAATGGTTCGAACGTAGTCAGCGTTATGCCATTTGCCGGCTGGCCGGCGTGGTCGCCTGACGGCTCGAAGTTGGCTTTTATTGAAAGCGATGCAAATATCGGCTTCAAAGGCGCGGTCTTTGTTTCAAAAACCGACGGCACGCAAGCGGTAAAAGTCACGAACAATCCGAACGGGGCGCGCGCTCCGTCATGGGCGCCAAGCTCGAGCCCGCCGATATCGACATTTACGATTTCCGGGTTGGTTAAGGATACGAACGGCGTTGCCATCAGCGGCGCGACACTTACGATCTTCGACATTCCGATACGCACGGCGCAAACAGATGACTCAGGCGCTTATTCGTTCACGGGTCTACCCACCGGAACTTACAGGATCGACATATCGAAACAGGGTTTTGGTTTTACTCCGCCTTTCACAACGTTAACCAACATCACTGCGAACCAGACTGCAAACTTCACCGCCTTCGTTGCTTTCACCATCAGTGGCCAGGTTACTGGCGCTGGTTCGGGACTGCCGATAAATCTATCCGGTTCGCAAACACGATCGACGTTTACTGAACACGACGGAACTTACTCTTTTACGTCTGTTCCCGCGGGCGGCAACTACACCGTTTCGATCAATTCGCCATTCTTCATCGTAACTCCGCCCAGCATCACGTTTAATAATCTCCAGGCCAATCAAACTGCGAACCTCGCCGCCGTCATCGCCACTTACACGGTTAGCGGAACCGTGCGGCGATTAGGAGTTGCGAAGCCAGGCATAACGATGCGCCTCCGCGATACGTCAGGTAACGAGCCGAAGTCTACGATCACCGACGCAAACGGCCATTATGAATTCACGAGTGTACGAGCCGGAGGCCCGTACACCGTAGAACACGCTAACGCCAACTATCTCGCGGACTCCAGGGGCATCGCGGCTCTCGACAGCAATAAGGTCTTCGACTTCGATCTTCGATCCGCGAATAACATCGGCTTCAGCAGGCCCTCTTATACGGCAGTCGAAGGTGCGGCCAACTTCCAGGTGACGGTCTTGCGTGGCGGCAACGCAGCCGGCGTTGGTCCAATCACAGTGGACTACGCGGTAATTGATGGAACGGCGAAGGCGGGACTCGACTACACTCCGGTGAGCGGCACGTTGCAGTTTCCCGAAGGATCGTTTTCGCGGACGATTACGATTCAGATCGCAGAAAATCTGGTTCTCCAGGATCCGAAACAATTCACGGTTGTTCTGAGTAACGCAACGGGCGAAGTGGATCTTGTACCGCCGAGCAGCGCCGTGGTCACGATTCTCGACAACGAGGTGCGGCTGATCACGGCCGCCAACACGGATCGCGCGATTGCGCTGAACGCGGCGACGCTGGTTACGGAACCGTTCACGTTAACAACAGAACCGAACTTCAGTGCGGATCCGCAAACGAGGATCTCGCTCTTCGTTGAAGATCTGCGCGTCCACCAGACATTCCCGACGATCGTCATTACTGCTACTGATGCGCAACAGAATCAGTTTCAGCTCCCGCTGGAAATCGTCGCGTTCTCTTCGATTCGGCCTTTTCAACAACTAATCGTTCGCCTGCCACAAAACCTCAGCACAGGCGAGTTGACGATCACGGTGAGTGTCAATGGTGGGCTGTCGAACGCGGCGCGCATCTCGATCAAGTCACCGTAGCGCGTTACGCTCCGAACTGCCTGAGATGATGGTCGGTGTGTTTGTAGGTCGCGACGCCCCATTCGCGGCGGGTCAATGGACCAAAAAGCGGATGTGCGGGGCCGGCGCCGTCGCGAGGACCGGCGGCGATTCGTTCCAACAGATCCAGCAATGCCGTGCGCTCTTCTTCAAACGAAGCCCCCGCAAGATCCAACTTCAACTTCGGCGCCGTTGGCGCGCCTTTCGGGAAGGGAAGCACGTACAGAAGAAGGTGCTTGAGCGGAAACACCTGAAGCGCTCGCTTGTTTGCTGAGGGCAGTTCCAACTCTCCGACAGCCATCTCCGCCGCGAGTCGAAGATGCCGTAACATGGCGGCTACGTCCATGCTGCCCCATCGCCGACTGGACGACGTCGAAAGCGATTGCAGTCTGTTAACGATTGCGGACCGGTCATTCTCGTTGAGGATTGAACCCATCGTCACGCTCCTCCAATGTATGAAATATAATTACGAACCGCATGAAAATCTACAACTTCGTCACTATCTGGCGCGTTGAAGCTCCGATTGAAAGTGTCTGGAACGCGATCTATCACGCGAACGACTGGCCCACCTGGTGGAAAGGCGTGGAGAGTGTGTCTGAGCTGCGCAAAGGCGATGAAAAAGGCATCGGCGGTGTTCATCGCTACACGTGGAAGAGCAAACTTCCTTACCGGCTCAGCTTCGACATGCAAACCGTTCGCGTCGAGCCGCCGGTGTTGCTCGAAGGAATCGCAACGGGTGAACTACAAGGCCGAGGACAGTGGCAACTCTCGACCGCAGGCAACGAAACCGTCGTCAGATATGACTGGCGCGTCGAGACGACGAAGCTCTGGATGAACCTCATCTCGCCCCTCGCGCGTCCGTTATTCGAGTGGAATCACGACGTCGTCATGAACTGGGGCGCGCAGGGCCTGGCCCAGCGACTTGGTGCGAACGTCGTTCCTGAGAAACATTAACTAGCGTTCGTTCGCCGCGATCACTTCCATCATCTCGACCAACACTCTGCCAAGCGGCTTTCCAAGACTACGTCCGACGCTCGTGTTCACCTGCACAGCCACTGCGACTTTGTGCTCCGGGAAGTACATCATGTCCGTCATGTAACCGGGGAAGAAGCCGCTGTGACCGTACGCTGTTCCTACCGCCGTCTTGCGAATGATCACACCGAGACCATATTTCGTTTCACGCCCGAGCATCGGAGCCGCGACACCATCCAGCACCTGTGGCAACAGTTCCGCCGAGAACGCTTTGCCCTCGTACATCAGCTTCGCCCAACGCGCCAGATCGTGCGCCGTCGAAACATACCCGCCGCCAGTCCACTCAAACTGCGGATTGATCGCAAACTTCCCGTTCACGATCATCGCGTCCGTGCCGCCAAACGGATTATTGGCGCCCGCATAACCCTGAATCACGCCAGCCAGTTTCGGTCCGTCCTGCGGAATCGTATCGGTTAACTTCAGCGGCCGGATGAGCCTGCGGTTTGCCTCGTCGTAGAATTTCCTGCCGGTGACTTTCTCGATGATCATCCCGAGAACGATGTAGTTCGTGTCGGAGTAGTCCCAACCTTTGCCGGCTTCAAACGGCGGTTTCTCATCCAGCAAATAAGCCACGAGCTCCGCCGGTTTCCAAACCTTCTCCGGATTCGACGTCAGGTCTTTCGTGAACTGCTCTTTGAACTCATAACGCACGAGTCCACTCGTGTGGTTCATCAACTGGCGCACGGTGATCTCCCGCGCGTTCGGCAGACGCGCAAACCATTCTTCACGACCAAGGTACTTCTCGATCTTGTCGTCCAACCCGATTTTGCCTTCTTTGATCAACTGAAGCGCGGTTGCGGCAGCGAAAGTCTTACCTACACTGCCCGCCAACATTCGATCGTTTGGCGTCATCGGCCGCTTCGTCTCGCGATCTGAAACGCCGACGGCAAGACCAAACGATTCGCCATTCTCCAGTACCACGCCAACCGTCGCTCCCGGAAAGCTTCCCGCCTTGTGCCACTCGTCGAGCTTGAGTTGAAGCGCGGTTCGCAGCGACGGTTTGTTCGCGACACTCGTCTGCGCATGAGCCGCAACGTACATGAGCAGGCACACGACGAACACAAGCATTGTTTTTCGCATTTTTAGTCCTATCATTTTTCGCGAGATGATCAATAATGAACCTATCGTTCGATAGTCTCGTAATGGCCTGAGAAACCCGGCATTACCCGAAACAGCCTTTAACCCTTAATAAACGGCTCCACTTCCACTTCGAGGTAAACTTATGTTCCGCAGCTTAGCCCTTTTCGCCGCTTGTTGTTCGATCTCCGTGGCCGCTCTCGCGCAACAGGTCGACCGGCCATTGCTGATTAGCCGCGTTTCTATCAATCAAACGCACGTCGCCTTCACGTATGCCGGAAAGATCTGGCTGGTCGAGCGCGCAGGCGGAGCCGCGAAGCGTCTCACAAAGACACCCAATGACGAAACCAGTCCCGTCTTTTCACCCGACGGAAAGCGTATCGCCTTCTCGCGATCGAACGGCAATGATTGGGACGTCTTCATCGCTTCGGCGGACGGCTCCGGCGAACCGACTCGAGTGACGATGATGCCCGAAGACGATTTCGTCACCTCGTGGTCGCCGGATGGCAAAGAGATCATTTTCGAGACGACGAGGGACGAGGAATCGGCCACACGGCTTTATAAAACTTCCACCGAACGTCTCGCGCTCGCAACCGCGCTGCCTCTGCACCAGAGCTTTTCCGGTTCGATGTCGCCCGACGCCACTCGAATCGTTTACAACCCGCGATCGGGCACGGACGACTGGCGTTACTACCGCGGCGGATTCGTGGCGCCGCTCTGGATCGCGAACCTGAAAACAGGCGCGCTCGAAAAACTCTCCACCGGAAACTACAACGATAAAAATCCAGTCTGGATAGACGACAAGATCTTCTTCACTTCCGACCGGACGGGAATTTTCAATCTCTACGTTTACGACACGAAGTCGAAGAAAACACAGCAACTGACAAAATACGCGGGCGTCGGCGTGCGCACTGCGTCAGCAACGAACGGCGCCGCGGTTTATGTGCAAGCAGGTCGAATACACGTTGTCGATCTGAACACGAACAAAGATCAGGTCCTCAATGTTTCCGTAACGCCCGACACGTCGGAACTCGCGCCGCGCAACGCCAGCGCGATGCGCTCGTTGGAACAGATTCTTCCTTCGCCAACAGGCGACCGCATAGTCTTCGGCGCGCGCGGCGAGGTGATCATTTTCGATCCCGCAAACGGCTCGTATAAGAACCTGACCAACACGCCGGGCGTCGCGGAACGCTATCCCATAATCTCGCCGGACAACAGGTCGGTGGCTTACGTTTCAGATGAGTCAGGCGAGTACGCCGTTCACGTCCGTTCACTCGAAAACGACTCGGTCAAGAAGATCACGATCGAACAGAAGCCGTCGTTTTATTGGGACCTCGTTTGGTCACCCGATTCGACCAAACTCACATTTCCTGACAGGCGACTCGGCATTTGGTTAGTTGACGTTCCGGCAGCGACTGCGGTTCGCGTCGATACTTCTTCTTATTCGGCGCAGGAATCATGGGCGCCGAGCTTCTCGCCTGATTCGCGTTTTCTCGCGTATTCCAAACGGATGAAGAACCGGGCGGGTGCGGTTTTCATTTATGACATCGCGCAGAAAAGGCCGTTTCAGTTAACGGACGGAATCACGCACGCGCAAACGCCCGTTTTTGATAAGAACGGAAAGTATCTTTACTTTCTGTCGAGTCCCAACGCGGGCACGACTGAGTTTAGCTGGGGCGTGCTGAACGGTGTGTTTGCGAATCCACTTGTTGTTCGACGTGTTCACGCCGTGGTCTTGTCGAAGGATAGCGCGTCACTTCTGTTGCCAAACGGTCAGCCGAACCCGGAAGCGAAGGTGAGCGAGATGGCGCCGGCGGTGAAGATCGATTTCGACGGAATTCAATCGCGCTTCGTAAACCTGCCGTTGCCGCAGCGCGACTTTTCCCAGTTGTCAGTGGCCGCGCCAGGAAAGTTGATACTCACTCATCGCGAGTGGTCCGGCGATCCGGGTGGTCCATCACAAACCGTGGTCAATTCATTCGACGTCGCTAAAGGCGGTCAGATGCAGAAGATCGTGGACCAGATTAGCGGCACGATCGACGTTACTAACGACGGTAAAAAGGTTCTCTTCCGCAAAGGCCGCGACTTCTTTCTCGTCGCAGCCGACGCTGCGGCAAAACCCGACGAAGGCAGACAGGACTTCAGCAAGATCGAAGTGCGCGTCGTTCCTGCCGAAGAATGGCGACAGATGTTTCATGAATCGATGCGGATCATGCGCGACTGGTTCTACGATCCGAATCATCATGGACAGAATCTCGCCGCCCTCGAAAACGAATACGCCGCTTACCTGCCGACGACTGTTCGTCGCAGCGATCTCAATCGCCTGATGCAACAGATGCTGGGTTACGTTTCAGTCAGCCATCTCGGTGTGGGCGGCGGCGATGCGCCACCATCGGCCGGCACCGGCAATCGTATCGGATTACTCGGCGCCGATTACGAAGTCGCCGATGGCAAATATCGTTTCAAGAAGATCTATCGCTCGACGCCTTACTCGTCGCCGGCCGGATCGTTCTCAGCGCCGCTCGATCAGCCGGGCGTCGATGTTCGCGAAGGCGATTATTTGCTCAAGGTCAACGACATCGCCGTCGACGGCGAAAAGATCCTGCTCAGTTACTTTGAAAACACTGTCGGACGCCCGACGAAGATCACTGTCTCCGCGAGCGCGAACGGCGCCAATCCGCGAACCTACACCGTGTTTCCCGCACTCGGTGAAAATCGTCTGCGTCGCGCGAATTGGGCCGAAGAAAATCGCAAGCTCGTCGACAAGCTTTCCGGCGGACGGCTCGGATATATCTTCATCGAAGGTTACAACGGCGACGGTATCAGCAGCGCGATTCGCGGGCTGACGGGATACGCTGACAAAGCTGGCGTCATCGTCGATCAACGTTATAACGGCGGCGGCATCACGCCCGATTACCTGATCGAATGGATGCAACGCAAGCCGCTCTACTATTACATGTTTCGCGGCGGCGATGACATCGCGACGCCGGTAAATCCCGCGCCGCCCGTAAAAGTGATGATCATTAATGAACTGAACGGTTCAGCCGCTGAAACCGGCGCGTTCATGTTTCAACTCGCAAAGACAGGCCCCATCGTCGGCAAACGCACGTTCGGTGGAGGTATTGGTCCATACTATATGACTCCGCCATTGATCGACGGCGGCCAGGTTCGGCTTCCGAATCGTGCCGCGTACAATCCGAGTGGATCAGGCTGGGGCATCGAGAACATCGGCGTCACGCCTGACTTCGACGTCGAGATCACTCCCGCTGATGTGATAGCCCGACGCGATCCGCAACTGGAAAAAGCAGTCGAAGTCGCGCTGGCTCAGGTTTCGAAGAACCCGCCGCTTGTACCAAAGCATCCGGCGTTTCCGATTCATCCGGGCGAGCAAAACAGGCAAACCGCCGCGGTAACGATCGCTTCGCTGCCACAAGCCGGCTCGGCATTTCCCGTGCCGCCGCCGAAATCGGAGCCAACACGAATGCCGGCGGTAACCGACGGCAAGTTTGCGGCTTTTATCGGAAGGTATGACGGTGGACCTATGGGCGTTTTGGTCATTAGTCAGGAAGGAGAAAAGTTGTTTGCTCTCGATCCTGGTGGTCAACGCGTCGAACTCGTTCCCGATGCGGCAGGTGATAAGTTCCTCGCGCAACCAGTCGGCGGCACTGTCGCGTTTGAACGCGACGCAGGAGGTAAGGTAACAGGCATTGTTGTTACACTTCCGAACGGCACGAGTATAAAAGGACGAAAGGCCCTTTAAAGATCCGTGGTGTTCATGTGTCTCGCGCTTGCGGTAGACACATGGATACACGGATTTGTCTTCTCAGGAGAACCCCGACCAGTGATCGGCGAGACAGTCTCCCACTATCGCATCCTCGGCAAGCTCGGCGAGGGAGGCATGGGGACTGTCTATGTCGCAGAAGACACCGTGCTCGGGCGACGCGTCGCGATCAAGTCACTGAAGATCGGGTCCGTTCCCGGTCAGAAACACTTCCGCACGAGATTTCTGCGCGAGGCGCGCGCTGCTTCGCTTCTCAATCATCCGCATATCGCGACCATTCACGATTATGGCGAGACTGACGACGGTCAGCCTTACCTCGTGATGGAATTGATCGACGGTCAGAGTCTCAGCGACTTGCTGCGCAAGGATCCACTGCCGCTCGATCGCGCTCTCGAGATCGTGAAGCAGGTGCTCCAGGCGATTGCCGAGGCGCACCGTCATGGCATCGTTCATCGCGACATCAAACCGTCGAACATAGCTCTCAACCAGCGCAACGAAGTCAAAGTGCTCGACTTCGGGCTGGCAAAACACACGGCGCCCGATGTTCAAGCAACGCAGCCGTTCGATGGTCCATCCGTGACTCACACGCTCGAAGGCGTCATCATCGGCACGCCCGCTTATCTCTCGCCGGAACAAGCTCTCGGCGCGCCGGTCGATAAGCGCAGCGACATCTTCTCGATCGGCGTGCTGCTTTATGAATGTCTGACCGGCGCGCCTCCTTTTTCAGGCCGGACGATCGGGGAGATATTCGCGCAGGTGATCCGCGACGATCCTGTTCCGCCGTCACATCTTAATCCGCGTGTTCCGCACGAGTTAGACCGCATCACCCTCAAAGCTCTCGCTAAGAAATCGGAAGATCGTTATCAAACCGCGGAAGACCTGCTGGCTGATTTGAATGCCGTAGACGTCACTGCCACGCAATCGATTCCGTCACAGCCACACATAAACATACGCACGTCGATCACGCGGCTCATATCGCACAAAGCAGTACGCATCGGCGCCCTCGTACTCGTCACGCTCACATTGCTCTACGGCCTGTCGCTTTACATCAAACGCTCGCGTCCGCCCGATCCATCGCCCGAAGCAAAACGTCTGTACCAGTCTGGAACTGAAGCGTTGCGTGACGGCAGTTATCTCAAAGCGAGCAGGTTGTTCGAACAGGCTCTCGAAGCGGACGACGAGTTTCCGTTGGCCCATGCGCGTCTGGCCGAGACGTGGATGGAGTTGGACTACGAACAAAAAGCAACGGATGAGATGTTGCGCGTGACTGAGTTGGTTCCGAACCTCGCGACACTGCCGCAGCTCGACCTGCTCTACTTGCAAGCCATCACCGCCACTGTGCGCCGCAACTATCAAGGTGCGATTGAGAACTTTGAAAAGATCGTGCAACAAGTTCCCGAGAACGAAAAACCGTCTGCGTATTTCGATCTCGGTCGTGCCTACGAACGAGCGAGAGACGTTAACCGCGCGGCCGTCGCTTTCGAGGAAGTCACGAAGCGCGATCCACAGGCTGCGCCGGCGTTCCTGCGTTTGGCCGGCGTTTACGGCCGCCAGCAACAAGATGCGAAAGCTGTTGCCGCGTTTGATAAAGCCCGCGCGTTGTACGAAGCCCGCGGCAACGTCGAAGGAATCGCGGAAGTCTTTTATCAACGCGGCGCCTACCTCAATCTCGCCGATAAACTACCCGAAGCGCAGGAACAGTTACGCCAGGCGCTCGACCTCTCGCTAACGACCGACAACAAGCCGCAGCAGATCAAAACGCTGCTGCAATTGAGCGGCATCTTCTACAGCACCGGCGACACGCTTCGCGCCGAACAATACGCCACACGCGCTATCGATCTCGCGCGTTCCGAACAACTCGACAATCTCACCACGCACGGTCTGATCGACATCGGCAATGCGCTTTTCGTGCGCGGCGAATACAGGGAGGCCGAAAAGCGTTTCGAACAGGCGCTACAGATCGCGCGCGCAAACAAGGGACGCCGTGCGGAAGCGCGAGCCCTGCTGTCGCTCGGCAGCCTACTGGTCCAACAGGGCAACTCCGCGAAAGCGACGAGTTATCTCGAAGCCGCACTGGCCTTTTACCGGCTGGGAAACTTCCGCCGCGAAACCTCTCAAGCGTTGCTCCTCCTCGGTTACGCAAACGAGCAACAGGGAAACAACGACGCCGCCTTCGAATCGTTCGACGAGCAGTTAAAGATCGCGAACCAGGTAAACGATACAGCCCAGGTGGCCCATACTCACGCCGCTATCGGCCTGCTCCTCGCGCACCAGGAACGCTTCACGGAAGCGCTCGATCATTTTGCCGAGAGTTACAAGCTCAACAAGTCTCTCGGTCTCGAGCCAAAACTTGGTTACGATCTCGTCAATCGCGGCGGCTTACTCGCGCAATTAGGCCGCCACGCTGAAGCACGCGACGCACTCACAGAAGCTTTCGACATCGCGAGCCGGCCCGGTGGAATCGATAAGCAACTGCTCGCGTGGGTCCACTTATTCAGAGCGCGAATCGCGTTGGGCGAGTTTCGTTACAGCGAAGCGATCGCCGAGAGTCGCAAGGCGTCAGCACTCGGCGGCACTCAGGAAAAAGATTTCTCGATCCAAATTTTGTTGACCCAGGGACTGGCCGAACTCAACTCTGGTACAACGCGTGCAGGCGTAGAGAAGTGTCAGCAAGCCTTTGACATCGCAACGCGTGCAGGTGATCCGCGACTTGTTTCCAACGCGCAACTCGCGCTTGCCGAAGCTATGTTCGCAGTGGGCAACAGCGACGGCGACGCGTTAACGTTCGCCCTGCAAGCCCAGCAAACATTCGCTCGTTTGGGCAGTCGTCATTCCGAATGGCGTGCGTGGCTCATCGCCGCGCAGGCAAGCCGGCGACAGCGCGACGAACCGAAAGTTGTCGAATACGCGACGCGTGCGGCAGGGCTACTGACGGCACTAGAAAAAACATTCGGGACAAACGACTACAACAGTTATCTCTCCAGGCCGGATGTACGCCAGTATCGCAAACAGTTAGACGAACTTCTGCCGGGAGCCAACAAATAACCCCCATCTCGAAAGGAGCTAATAACATGACACCGCAAGCAAAATCAGCACGTGAGTTACGCCCGTCAGACCAACAAACTCCTGTGATCATCAAGGTTGGTGGCGATCAATTGGCGGCAAATGAAACGAAGGACACGATCCTGGTCACGATCGAGTCTCTCTTCATGCCTTTCCGCGACCCAGGCGAGGGCCTGACCTGGGAGACGGCACAATCTACACAGCCGGGAAGAATCATCGAGGTGACGTTTAAAGATGGGGACGATCCGCGACAGGATTTTTCATTTAATCCCCCAGAGGAGCTCGTTTCCGTCAGAATCGAATACGGAGCGGTCGAGCTCGTCGTGATGGAATCCGGCGTCAGACCCGACAACGTCTTCCTCACCTTTGCTGCGGTCGGTGCTTCTTTCAACGTCCTTAAGGCAGACGGAGGCTGGACCAGGGCCGAAGCCAACTTTCCCCCGATCACTCGCGTGATCCTCTTGCGGGGATCGACCGTGGTTGCGGATTACAGTTTCAAACATCCAGAGAACGTGGACTGGAACGTTCAGTTCCTCGAGAATACTTAAACGACGGATCGGGATCGCTTGCGATCAGCACCACTCGGCTCATAACCGGGTGGTGTTTTTTTGTTATCAAAAGCGGCAACGCAAAAAAGCCACGCCCCTTGCGGCGTGGCCTTCTTGCGGTGAGGCCCTGGGGGATTGTCGTGTCTTACGAGGTGGGGCCTTGGAGGTTTGGACCATTCGGAATGTAATCGATCACGATCTGCGGCAGGACCTGGATGTTCGACGCGTTGAACTGGTAACGGGCAAAGATATCGGGAGTGGGAATCCACATCTTCACGCCGTTGCTGATGAGATAGACCTGGGGAGTCGCATTTCCCCGGGCGAGAATCGCGCCGCTCGATAGCGCAGCGCCTTCCGAAACCGCGCCGACGCCGAGGTCTGACACGATCGTCGCGCCGCCCACGAAAAGATTGTTGAAGGTCGTGGAATCCGGCACCCAGCATCTGAAACCGTTGATGACCAGGTACACCGGAGCCGCGCCCGGGAGTTGTAGAAGTAAACCGTTGAGTTGGGGGGCTGGTGCGGGGGTGACACCGACCGTTGCGCCGCCAACGGCTGCAGCCAGGAATTTTTTGGCTGACTGTTCGACACTTTCACTTGCTGCTGATGACATCTTAATTCTCCTTTGAGTCGGGATTTAGTTGCCTGACCGGCAAGAAGCGTTATCGCCGGCGGCGGTGATGTAGAGTGCTATCTGCGTGCCATCGACTTCATGCTCTTCTGCGTAGTTTTTGAGACGTTTAGCGGCGTGCGGTATGTCATAATCGACACTCCAGACTGTCAGAAATGACAATTACAACTCCGAAACTAATCGCGATCTCCGGACCCGTTGAGGGAATGACTTTCGCTTTGACTGACGCGGAAGTCTCAATCGGCCGTGATCCTGCGAATGCGATCTGCGTCAACGACCACTCCGTCTCACGAAGACATTGCGTCATCAACAGAGAAGGGGACTCGTTTCGCGTCGTCGATCTGGACAGCTACAACGGCACGTTTGTAAATGCAGTACCGGTCGGCGAGCGGTGGTTGAGCCATGGAGATCAGCTCGCAGTCGGCAGCGTGCGTTTTCTATTTCTTTTGGACGGCGCCGTATCGGAAAGCGCGGTGGAACTTGGTGACGCTGAGTTAATAAATCCTTCGACGATTCGCCTCGAGCGAAAGGACGCGCTCTATCTCGAGCCGTCTGCCGTAATCGCGAAACTGCCGGCGGACGCGCGTATCGCTCGCGATCTGAATGCGTTGTTGAATATCAGCACGTTGTTGAGCTCGATCCGCGATCCAGCGCAGCTTCAACGGTCGCTGCTTGAAACCGTTCTCGACACGATTCCGGCAGAACGCGGCGCGATCCTTCTCGTCAAAGAAAACTCGGAAGAACTGACTGCTTCTTACGGAACAGATAAAACCTCAGAACAACCGATTCGCGTCAGTCGCTCCGTTGCTGAAAAGGTGCTTCGCGAAGGCGCGGCGATGCTGTCTGTTGAAACGAAAGACGACGCGGTCCTGCGCGATGCTGAAAGCCTGCTTGCCGCGCATGTCTGTTCGTTGCTCTGTGTGCCTTTAATCGTTCGAGACAGCGTGATCGGACTGATCTATCTTGATACGAGTAATCCCGCGCACACGCTCGACGAGAGTCACTTACAACTTTTGACCGCTGTCGGAAGTATCGCGGCGCTCGCGATCGAAAACGTCCAGCACGTGCAGTGGCTCGAGGGCGAGAATCAACGTCTGCACCAGGAGATCAGTCTCGAGCACAACATGATCGGCGAGAGTCCGCGGATGCGTGAAGTCTTTCGCTTTATCGAACGCATCGCGCCGACGGATGCGACGATTCTCATTCGCGGCGAAAGCGGAACGGGCAAGGAGCTGGTGGCCCACGCGATTCACGCTAACAGCGATCGTTCAGCGAAACCGTTTGTTGCGATCAACTGTGCCGTGCTGTCGGAAACGCTGCTGGAAAGCGAACTCTTCGGTTACGAGAAGGGCGCATTCACCGGCGCGGTGGCGCAGAAGCGAGGACGTTTGGAAGTCGCCGACGGCGGCACGCTGTTTTTGGATGAAGTCGGTGAATTGACGCCGGCCACGCAGTCAAAACTGCTTCGAGTGTTGCAGGAGCGGCAGTTTGAACGCGTCGGCGGCACTCGCACGCTGAGTGTAGACGTGCGGATCATCGCCGCCACCAACAGAAACCTCGAAGACGCGATCAAAGACGGAACGTTTCGACAGGATCTGTATTATCGTCTGAACGTCATCTCGCTCACGCTGCCGCCGCTCAGAGATCGACGCGAAGACATCCCGTTACTCGCGTATCACTTCGTCGCGAAGTACAGCAAGAAATGTAAGCGACTCGTCAGCGGAATCGCGCCGGAGACGCGCAACTGTTTGCTGGCCTACGACTGGCCCGGCAATGTTCGCGAAATGGAGAATGCGATCGAACGCGCCGTCGTGCTCGGCAACAGCGACGTGATCATGCCTGACGATCTGCCGGAGTCTCTTTTGGCCACTAGCCCCCAGCCGCAGGACTTGCCGAACTATCAACAAGCGGTGAACGAGATGAAGAAGAAGTTCATCCTCCAGGCGATCGAACAGGCAAACGGCAACTACACCGACGCCGCGAAGAGTCTCGGAATTCATCCGACAAACCTGCACCGGTTAATTCGTACTCTCGGTTTGAGATCTTTGATCCGTCGTGATATGAGTTGACGCATCCATCACCAAAATTCGAGGAGTCACAATGGAACGAAAATCAGCAAGCGATTATCCGCAGGAGCTACTGGACCTCTTTCACGAGTACCAGCACGGTGACATCAGCCGTCGTGCGTTTCTCGACGGCGCCGCCAAGTTTGCCGTTGGCGGTCTGACCGTGGCGGCGATCTTCGAGAGTCTGAGGCCCAACTACGCGTGGGCGCAGCAGGTGCCGGCGGATGACAAACGCATCAAGGTCGGTTACGAAACCGTGCAATCGCCCGAAGGCAACGGTTCGATCAAAGGCTATCTCGCGCGACCGGCAAAGAGTGGGAAGTTGCCCGTCGTGCTCGTCATCCATGAGAACCGTGGTCTCAATCCATACATTGAGGACGTGGCGCGCCGGTTCGCCGTCGCCAACTTCATAGCCTTTGCGCCTGATGGGTTGACTTCGGTCGGCGGGTATCCGGGCGACGACGAAAAAGGCGCCGCGGCGTTTCGACAGGTCGATGGAAAGAAGATGACCGAGGATTTCGTTGCTGCCGCCAAATGGCTCAAGGCGCGCCCGGATTCGACCGGCAAACTCGGAGCGGTTGGTTTTTGTTTTGGCGGCGGGATGGTGAATCAACTCGCAGTGCGGCTCGGCAAAGATCTCAACGCCGGCGTCGCATTTTACGGACGGCAGGCGGGCGTCGCTGATGTTCCGAAGATCAGCGCGCCGCTGTTGCTGCAATACGCCGGCAACGATCAGCGCATCAACGAAGGCATCGCCCCGTACGAGGCCGCGCTGAAGGCGAACGAAAAAGTATTTCAAACTTACATGTACGAAGGGAAACAGCACGGTTTCCACAACGACACCACGCCGCGTTACGACGCCGAAGCCGCGAAACTGGCGTGGACGCGCACCCTCGACTGGTTCAACAAGTACCTGCGTAAATAACTGCTGTCGCCGACGTCGGAGCGGCTTTGCAACGCCGTGTCTTGTGGCTTTTGCAACAGCGTCTGTTTGCGGCTTTTGCAACAGCAGCGTCTGGTTGCAGCTTTCACAACAGCGTCTGGTTACAGCGTTGCAATAACCTCTGTTTGCGGCTTTCACAACAGCGTCTGGTTACAGCGTTGCAATAACCTCTGTTTTGCGGCTTCGCCGCCCGATGTGAGGCAAGGCTTTGCCTTGCCGGAGACCGTTCAAAAGAAAGGGGCTGCGCCCCTTGGTTTGGGGCGCAGCCCCTGATTCTTAAACACCTTTGCGGCTGGGCGTAGCCCAGCCTCACATCGGGCGGCAAAGCCGCGGCCAAAGTCGACATCGGCGGCAAAGCCGCGGCCAAAGTCGACATCGGCGGCAGAGCCGCGGCCAAAGTCGACGTCGGCGGCAAAGCCGCGGCCAAAGTCGACATCGCGGCAAGCCGCAAACAGACTTTGCACCAGTTGGCGTCCCGTTGTTTCCAGAAAAAGGACGCAACGCGCATGAATCCAACGATCGATCTCGGTTTGTTCCACCTCGGCGGCACGCGGATCATGGGAATACTCCTCACGATGGACGCGGAACAGGGCGTGGAAGCCGTGCGCATCATCAATCCGCGAGAAGCGATTCCCATTCACTACAACGACTACGAGATGTTCAAGTCACCGCTCGAAGATTTCAAGAAAGCGATCGATGCGGCTGGTCTCGGCGATCGCATCACTTACTTAAACCACGGCGAAACGTACAACTTCGAAGTCGCCGCCGATCGATCGCGGACGGCCTGAACTTAGTCACGCTTTGTTTCGATGTAAAAGTTGCGATTGACCTCAACCGTTTTGATGCCTTCGTTGAAATCAAACGTCTGTTTCGCTTCCGTTGGCTTTAACACAACTTCCTTTCCGTTGATCGTCGCGCGCAACGGCATCGCGAAACCTTTCACGACTCGTTCATAGTTGAACGTCAGCGTCTTTCCGTTCACGCTGTATCGCAACAACGGAATGTCCGTCGTCCGCAGGTACTGATCGAAAACTTTGCTGAGATCGATGCCGCTCTTCGTCGAGATATAGGATTCGATCTGTTCGGTGGTAACCGTCTGGTGCCAGAAATCGGCGTTGAGACCACGCAGGATCGACCGCCACTTCGCGTCGTCGTTGATGATGTGACGAACCGTGTGAAGCATGTTTCCGCCTTTCGGATACATGTCTCCCGAACCCTGACGGTTGCTGCCATAGACGCCGATCACGGGTTTGTCGTTTCTGATACCACGGCGAGTTCCGATAACGTAATCTTCGGCGTCTTGCTTTCCGAAGTGATATTCGACGAAAAGGTTCTCGGTGTAATTCGCGAAGCCTTCGTGAATCCACATGTCGGCGGCGTCTTTCATCGAGATGTTATTGCCGAACCATTCGTGCGCCGATTCGTGAACGATGATGAAGTCAAACTTAAAGCCGACGCCACAGGCGCACATGTCGCGCGCCAGGTAGCCGTTCTGAAACCAGTTGCCGTAAGTGACTGAACTCTGATGCTCCATTCCCGGGTATGAAACGGAAACGAGCTTGTAGCTGTCTTCATAAAACGGATACTTGCCAAACCAATGTTCAAAGGCCGCCAGCGTGCGCGGAACCTCTTTGAACCATTTCATCGCCGCTTCTTTCTGATGGGCCAACACCCAATACTCGATATCGAGCACGCCGCCTTCGCCCTTGTACTTCTCAGAGAAGTTTACGTAGTTGCCGATGTTGACGTTGACGCCGTAGTTATTGATCGGATTCACGACTTCCCAGTGATAGGTCTTCTTCCTATTCGCGACGTCGTGGTCCGTCTTTTTCAAACGTCCATTCGAAACGGCAACCAGGCGCTCGGGCACGGTGACACTGGTTTGCATCCCGCGATCCGGTTCGTCGGCGCCGTGATCTTTGTTGGGCCACCAGATGCTGGCGCCGATACCCTGACACGTCGTGACGATGAAGTGTTCTCCGAGATCGTCTCGTCCCCACGTTATCCCGCCCACCCACGGCGGATTCTTACTGACAGTCGGAACGCCTTCGTAGAACACCTCGATCTTCTCTTCGATTCCTTTGGGAAGTTCCTTGTCAAACATCACCCAGTAGACGCTGCCTTCGCGTTCAAACTTGAGTTCCGCGTTGCCGTGAGTGACTTTTGTAATCGCTAACGGCGGCTGCAAATCGATCTGCATCTTGTTTCCGGGTTTGACGGTTTTGAAGACGATCTCGTTCGACCCTTTCAAACGCTTCGTGTCGATCAGAAATTCGACCTTGAGGTGATAGTGTTGTAGATCCCACCATTCGCGTTCCGGCGTTATCGAGCCTCGCAGCATTTCCTGGCGAGTGATATTTTCCGTTTGGGCCACGAGATGAGCGGCGCCAAGGTGTAAAAAGAGTACGATGGCAACGATTTTCAATTTACGCATAATTGACAAACTCCACAGTCTGGTATGCAGAGCTCCTTTATCCAATACGTCTTCCTGATTTTGGTGATCCTGGCGCTGGTGATGATAGCCAATAAGCTGCGCCTGGCCTATCCGATTGTACTCGTGGTCGGAGGATTGGCGCTCAGTTTCACCACTCAGCTTTCCGACATCAGTATCAATCCGGAACTGGTCTTCTTCATCTTTCTGCCGCCGCTGCTCTACGAAGCTGCCTGGCAGATATCGTGGAAAGAGTTTTGGCGCTGGCGGCGTCTCATCGCGAGTTTTGCCTTTCTGATCGTCATTATTACGTCGTGCGTAGTGGCATTTGCGGCGCACGCGCTGATTCCCGGTTTTACGTTAGCGCTCGGCTTTTTACTCGGCGGGATCATCTCGCCGCCCGACGCGATTTCCGCCACCACGATCATGCGCCGGGTGAACGTGCCGAAATCCCTCGTGAGTATCATCGAAGGCGAGAGTTTGCTCAACGACGCGTCGTCGCTGATCGTGTTTCGGTTCGCTGTGGCTGCCGTGATCACCGGACAGTTTGACATACAGGAAGCGGCGCTCAGTTTCGTGGTCGTGATCGTCATGGGGATCGTGGTTGGTCTTCTGGCGGGCGCTGTGTTCTACGCCATACATCGCTGGCTTCATCTGACGCCGAGCATCGAGATCGTTCTGACGCTCGTAACACCTTATTGCATGTATTACCTTGCCGAGCACTTTCATTTCTCCGGGGTGCTGGCGGTCGTCAGCGGCGGACTGTTTTTGTCGAGCAGGCGACAGCGAATGCTCAGTTTTCAGAGCCGCATCCAGGGCGTGAACGTCTGGACGAATCTCGTGTTCGTTCTCAACGGCCTTGTCTTCCTGCTGATCGGACTCGAGTTGCGCGTTATCACGCAGGGACTCGGAGATACGAGTGTGATTACGGCGATCGGATATGGCTTGATCATCTCGCTGGTCCTGATCGTTTCGCGCTTGCTTTGCACGATGGGATCTTCGATCTTCAGCACGTTCATGAGCCGGTTTATTACCGTGGCCGACGCTCATCCCGGTTGGAGAAATCCGTTGATCTTCGGTTGGTCGGGAATGCGCGGTGTGGTTTCGCTCGCAGCCGCACTTTCGATTCCGTTAGTCGCGAGCGGAGGACAACCGTTTCCTTATCGCAACCTGATCCTGTTCATCACGTTCGTCGTGATCCTGGTCACGCTCGTGTTTCAGGGACTAACGCTGCCGTGGTTGATCCGAAAGGTGGAACCGGAAGACAAGTACACCACGATGACGGAACACCAGCAGGAGCGGATCATTCAAAAGCGAATCGCCGAGACGTCGCTTCAGTTTCTCGAGAAGGAGTATGGCAACGAACGCGCGCATAACGAACACCTCAACAATCTGCACAAGAAGCTGCAAAGCGAGTTGAATTCGCTGGACCACCACTACGACGAACCCGCCAAGATTAACGACACTTCCCTGGAAAACTACCACGAGATCTACCTGCAACTTTTGGAGCGGCAGCGAAAGCTGTTAAGTGAACTGAATAACTCGCCGGAGTTGGATGAGGAATTAATCAGGAAATATCTTTCGCTGATCGATATGGAAGAGTTCAAGATCCGTGCAGAGAGACTTTTACACGCGGATCCTGAAACTGGCGTGTAGCCGCGAACGCGATTCATGGATGCGAGGCCGGTGTTGGACCGGCCTCGCGGCTGTTGATTAAAGTGCGGGGTTTTTAAGGATGTCGGCGAGACCATGCAAGCGAGCTGTATCAGCGGCGCTCTTGCCAGTCGCGCTTTCGACCGACGGCGCGAGGCTCTTCAGTTTCGCGACGTCTTTTTTATTCAGGTGCGAACTCTCCGCATGTTGAATCGCCTGACGCAAGCCCGCGATCTGATCCGCCGGCAGTGTCTGTGAACGCTCCAACTGATCGAGATACGCTTTCGCGACGACGAGCTTGCGCGGCCACACGATCTGCTGTTGATTCTGAACGTTCAACTCGGTAAATCGCACGGTTTTGGCTGCGTCGATCTCGTTCTGCGTCAAAAACTTCGACGGCGTAAGTTCGAAGATGTCGAGACCGCGGGCGATTTCCGAAGCGTAGATGTTGCCGTTGTACCAATACGCCGACCAATCGCCGCCGAGTACAAGCATCTTCGGATCGATTGGACCACGATCGAAGTAACCGATCTCCATCGGATGCTCCGCGTCGGTGAAGTCCATGATGGAAATTCCGCCCTGATACCAGGCCTGGACTTTGACGTCACGGCCGGGAATCGGAACGAGCGAACCGTTATGCGCGACACAGTTTTCGCTGTCGGTTTGAGCCGCGGGCATCTTGTAGTAGCTGGCGAATTTCAGTTTGTTGTCCTGCACGTTGAAAATCGCGTTCGCCCCCCACTTGTTCGGATCGTTCGCGCGACAGCGCGCGCCGAGTCCGCCGCCCCACTCGTCGGTGAACACGACTTTCTTTCCATCATTCGAGAAAGAAGCCGAGTGCCAATACGCGTAATTCGGATCGTTCACGGCGTCGAGGCGTTTTGGATTCACCGGATCTTTGATGTCGAGCAGGATTCCGTTTCCGGAGCAGGCGCCGGCGGCAAGACCGAGCGCTGAGTAAACCGTGATGTCGTGGCATTGATTACTCGCCGACGGTTTCTCTGGTCCATTTTTGCCGTGTGTGCCGCCGTTGGTCAGAGCGTTCAAGGCGCCGGTCTGCGGATCCATGAAGACTCTGGGCGTCGAGACGATTTTCGCGTCCTGCGGCGCGGCGAGTGGGACCTTGATCACGTCGATACGGAAGAGTGCAGTGTTCGGATCTTTGTCCGGCTCTTCTCCCGAGCAACCGGCCAACTCTTCGGCTTGCCGGACGAAGGACGTGCCCGAGACGTAGATGTAGACGTTGTTCTTGTCGTTCGGATCGACGACGAGTGTGTGCGTGTGTGAGCCGCGGCACGTTTGAACTGCGGCTAGCTGTTTGGGTTTGGTGATGTCGCTGATGTCGAAGATTCTCACGCCGCGGAAACGCTCTTTCTGCGCGGGCGGCGGATTAGGTTTGTCTTCTCCTTCGGTTGTCGGTTCCGGCTTCGGCGGCGCGGGTGGAAATCCTTCAGTGCCGCAATCAAGACGTCCATTCGGCATTTCCACCGACATGAACATCAGGTTTTTGAAAACGGAAACGTCACCCTGGCCACCCGGACAAACCATCGACGTCAACAATTTCGCTTTCGCCGGATTGGAGATGTCGTAGATGTTCATGCCGTAGAAGTTGCCCATGAACAGGTGATTGCCCTGGAACGCGAGATCGGAATTGGCGAAGCCTAGCTGCGCAGCGACCAACTGCGATCGCTTCGGCAGCTTTGCCGCGTCTGAGCCGGCGACCTGGCCCAGCATCTTCTGCACTTTCGGATCATCAGGATCGCTGGAACCGAGCTGAAACGCAGCGGGCTTCTTGAGTAGCAAGATGTGCTTGATGCCGAGCGAGATCTCGCCCGCATCGTAAACTCCCGGCGTGAGTTTATAGCGCGGATCGTTGACGTCCGCGCCCGTCATTCCCGCCGGCAATGGCGTCGGCGGTTCGGGCGCGAACGGATCCTCTGGTTCCTTTTTGGCGGATTTTTCGTCCGGCGTTTTTGCCTGTTGCTGCGAAGGCGAAGGCGTCTGCGCGAATGTTCCGGCCGCGAAGCATGAAGACAAGACAAACGAAGCTAGTAGTAAACGGAAGAAAATATTTCGATTCATCATTTTTCCTCTTACGGTTTTTCGCCCAACATGGTTTTCATGATCTTGATCTCAGCGCGTTGGCCGCTGTCGACGTCGGTCGCGAAGTTGAAGAGCTCAGCATCCTGACCTGCGCCCGCAGTGTCAAACAGATCTTTCACCATCGTCAAAGCGCCGTTGTGATGCTGGATCATTCCAGTCAGAAACAGTTCGTCAAACTTTTTGCCTTTGGCGTTCTTGAGCGCGTCCATCTGTTTAGCGGTGAGCATTCCGGGCATGAGCTTGTGATGTTCAGACATGTTCATGCCGTGCATGTCGTGCATCTCGGGCGTCATCGTCGGACCGAACTCCGTGGCCTCGCCTCTCGCAATCAGCCAGCGCTTCATAAAACTCATCTCGTCCGACTGCGACCTGCTGATGCGCGCGCCGAGTGAGTGCAGATCTTTGTTGTCCGTGTGCGAGTCGATCATGGCCGTCATCGCAACTGCTTGAGCGTGATGCATGATCATGCCTTGCATGAACTCCACGTCAGCTTTCGAGTATGGCGGTAACCTGGCCCGCGTCGAGGCCGGCAACGAGCGTGTCGGTTGTCCGGGAGCGCCGGGCTGCACGACTACGGGACCGGACTGTTGAGCGTAGATCGATAGTGAAAACAAACACGCCAGAGCAGCGGCTGCGAAGAACGAGCGAAAAGACTTCATCGGCCCTTTATTATCGAACATTGAAGGCCTCACATTATCACAAACCGCCGGCGGAAACCTCTCGCTAAACATGCTTTTCCCCGATCAACACGTTCCGCTCCTGCTCTAGAATGGCGGCCTGTAAAATCCATCGGACTGTATATAAAACACCGCCGTGCCCCAGTTTCTGGAAACACTCTGGCGTGATTTTCTCTCTATGCCGCTCGGACGTTGCGGCAACATCCGGCTTTCACGTTGCTGGTTGTGATCACTCTCGCGCTCGGAATCGCCGCGGTCATTAGAAAACTCGCAACGCATGATAAATACTTCAAGGTTGTCTTTGACGAGTTACGTAAACTGAACGACATGCCGGTGTCGAAGGCGAGACACATAGGATTCATGTGATCGAATTGAGAACGTGCGACTAACCTTTGAGGTCACAAATTGTGACCTCAAACGTCGCAAGTGCTACCGCCGTGGCTCGTCGCCGGGGTGATAGGAGGATTCGAGGTTGGCGCGGATGTCGTCCAACTCGAGCCAGGCGGGTTTGAATTGGCCGCGCACGTAAAGCGCCGCCTGGTCCATGTAGTGCCGGTTTTGCGGATCGCCGCTCGCCCCGAAAGTGTGAATCGAAAGCGCCCGCACCTTCGGCCCAAACTCAACCACACTCACATAACTCGCCCCAGCCACACCATAACGACGCTTCTGTCCACGCGCTGGGGCGGCGTAAAGCGTGAACACCGCACCATCGTTACCATTCACACCGCTGACCGCAAGACTCGGCTTTGCATCCTGAAAATCTTCGTCCTTACTTTCATCCCGGCGTTGTAGGCGATTGATCTCGCCCCACTTAACCTTCCACGTTCCGAAGTTGCGATTGAGTTCGTCGAGCACAGTTCCGAGTGCCGAGAGCGGTCTTTCGTCCGGGATCCTCAGCATCCGATCGTGCCACAGACTGAAGATAGTCATCGCAACCGAGTCGTCGCTGCTTTCCAGATCCCAGGCATCAAGCAGGTCGCGAACCTCGACCAGCATCGGACGTTCAGGAAACCCCATGCGTGCAAGCGTGTGATTCAGCGCCGTAATCAACTCAGTCCGACGTTTGTCTGCGCTCATTACGCGCGTATCAAACGCCAGCTTCGTCCATTCCTCGAACGTAAACTTGGCTTTATTTGAAAGGATCCAGCGAGAGATCTCGCCACGAGGATTATCGCCTTCCTGGACCATGTACTTCGGAAAGCGTTTCGGATCGGGATTGCCGCCTTCACTCGTCAACAAAAACGGCGTCGTATTGCAGTTCTGCATCCAACCGGAACTCGGATTCGTGAGTTGCGGCAACTCGTCGATCGTGTGATAACCCTGCCACTCAGTCGCCGGATCGCTGCCATCGACCGGCTTGGTCCAATCGAAACTCGGATCGCGCTTCGGCACCGCGCCGTTGTAGAGATACCACGTGTTTCCCTGGCGATCCGCATACATCACGTTCCCAAACAGCATGTTGAGCGGCGTCATGGCTCGCTTGAGCTCCGCGAGCGACTGCGCGCGGGTCATGTCGTACCACTCGCGCAACCAGCCGTCCGCTTCAAGTTTCGCCATCCGCAGCGCGACCGGTTTGCCGTCGAGCTTCGCGACGATTGGACCATGATGCGTTTTGCGCATCGTGAACCGCCGCGTTTCGAGACCTTTCTCCGTCTTTACGCGGATCTCTTCCACGTGCTCAGTGGCGACGCGATATCCATTGCCATATTTGTAAGCGAGCGGTCGGCGCGGATTATCGAAAGTCTCCAAATAGAGATCCGTCATGTCCGCGGCATTGTCAGTACTGACCCACCCGCCGTTTTCGTTGTGCCCGACATACGGAAACGGGAAACCAAAGCGCGTGTAACCGGTGAAGTTCCAACCTTCGTCACTGTGAACGTGACCTTCATACACCTGGCCGGGACCGAAGAACGGTAAATGAGGATTGATGAAAAGCAACGCATGACCACTCGCGCTCTTCGATGGACCAACAACCCATCCATTCGAACCGGTGTGTCCTGTCAAATCAACATCGATCGACGCCGTTTCCAATCCCATGCGGCGCAGACTTCGATCGCGTGCGAAACCATTCTGGTAATAGTTGTAACGAATGAAGGCGAGCGTGTACCACGGTTCGATCTTCGTCAGCAGCCGTGGACGAACTTCGGGATGGCGCGCGAGATAGTAATTGAAACCTGCGGCATACGCGTCGCACAACGAACGAATGTGGCCGTCGAGCCGCGCATATTCCTCGCGTGCGAGTCTCGGGATCTCGAGTGCGCGATTGAGTCGATCTTCTTCGAGCGTCTTCTGGCCGTATAGCTCAGACGCACGACCAAGCGCGAGTATGAAGTTCTCCTCGACGCGCCAAAAGTTATCTTCCGCCTGCGCGTAAGCGAAACCGAAAACCGTGCTGGCATCCGTGCGACCAAAGACATGCGGAACGCCGTAAGTGTCGCGGTAGATTGTGACGTCACGTGCAAGTTTCGCGAGAGGATCTTGTTGTGCGGTAGCTTGGCCGAGAAACAGGACCACGAATAAGATTAGCGAGATTAATCGCAGTGAATCGCGCATAGTTGTGGCAGAGGGCGCTTCAGATTGAAACGCCCTCGATTTTGCCACATTGCGTCTGCGCGAGTGAAGCCTCGCTATTGTTTGTGGTGTCCTAATCTGACTGTAACATTAGCTAACGCAGCGCTCATCGGGAACACGGATGAACGAATTTCAAGCCGGTACACTAACCGATTCTTCAGTTGCTTAACTCGCAGCGGCGTCCGCGAGCTCCTTTCGATCCGAGCGATCAGCGGCCGTACCAAACGTCACAACCGCCCGGCCCACGATATCGCCCGCCCGAAGCAATTCCAGGTTCTCGTTTATCTCCTCGAAAGCGACGTGCTTCACGGCGTGCTTGATCTTTCCGGACTGCGCGAAGGCGATGACCTCACTCAGATCGCTGTAGTTGCCCCAGAACGAACCGTGGTAAGTAAACTCACGAGCGACAAACGGAAACAGCGGAATGTTGATACGCGTCCCGACGAGTCCGACGGATGCGAACGCGCCCGCCGTGGCCAGCAGATTGAATCCCATCTGAATGAAGTCTTCCGCGCCGACGCAGTCGATCGCGGCATCGATCTCGGTGTGACCCGTCGCTTTTGTTAACTCAGCGCGAATGTCGGCGATCGATCGATCGCGTGTGTTGATGACGTGATCGGCGCCGTTTTCCTTCGCGATAGCCAGCTTCTCATCGCTTCTGCCAAACGCAACGACCTGCGCGCCGGACGAAAGCAGCTTCGCATACTGAACGGCGTAAACACCGAGACCACCGACACCCAGCACGCCCAACACTCTGTCGGGACCCAGCACACCGGCCTGGCGTAACTTCTTGATTCCGCGATAAGGCGTCAATCCGGCGTCAGTTAGCGGCGCGAGTTCTTCGGCGGACAAGTTGTATTTGCGATCGACTTTGATCAGATACCTGTGCGGCACGGGGACGAACTCGCCGTAACCACCATACTCGCTGAAACCCGGCCACTTTCCGTGTGCACAAATCTGCTCGTCGCCGACTCTGCACTGGCGACACGTTCCGTCACCCCACGCGCCCGCGACGACAACGAGATCGCCAACCGCGAGATTGGCGCTTGCGGGAACGGCGTCGCCGAGCGCTTCGATCGAGCCCGCGATCTCATGTCCCGGCGTCGCGGGAAAGGGAAGCGGCAAATAGTCTTTGAAATAACCGTCGATCATCTGAACGTCGGTACGACACATACCGGCAGCTTCGACTCTGAGGAGCACTTCGTTTGGTGCGATTTCAGGCGTGGGAACTTCTTCGAGTACGAGTGGTTGGTTGTAGCCATGCATTCTGGCAGCGCGCATTTTAGATCTCCCTATTAAAAGCGTTGATTGATTAGAGTTTCTGTTTTTTCCAGCGTGGCGGGAATATGGCGCATCGCGGTGAGGAGGCGCATCACGAGATCGGATGCTTTTCAGATACCTCTTTGGTGGTAGTTATGCAACACCCCTTTGAAGGTCAGTTCAGATCGTGTTCAGAGCTTCTCGCCGATAGTAACCAGTAGTACATGCACGACCATGTGGGCCAGCATGGCCGATTCGAGACCCTTCTTCCAATACAAGTAACCGGCAACCAGGCCGAAAAGGGAGTTGGCAAGGATCACATAGACAACGAGTACCGATTGTTGTTCCGGAAACAGAAAGAACGCGATCGGTAAATGCCCGATGCCAAACATCACTGACGAGATCACGATCGCGCCGATGAAAATTGCGCTACTCGGATCGCGAAGTCTTCTTTGAAACAACCGCCACGCCAGCCAGACAAGCAGCGTCATGAAACCCCAGCGCAGCAGTAACTCCTCGGTGATGCCGCCGTAGAGCACACGCGTCGGGAAAGGCATGAGCTTCGTGAATTCCATCATGCGCGCAACGGTTTCGGGTAACAGCAACGGTCTGAACAGCAGAAACACCGCTATTATCGCCATGCCGCCCACCAAACCGCCGACAATGCCGGGAACGACCTGGGGCTTGAGTGAAGCGCCTGCGTTGCCTTGACCTGCCGCGAGCGCGTCCGCAAAAGGCGCCGCTAATCCAACGCGATGGGCCAGCCTGACGCCGATAAGAACGGCGATAGCTAAAAGGATCGTTGGCTGGATCAGGCTAATGATTTTTAAGGCCGGCAACGGAATAGGCGGCGCTTCAGCTCGCGCCTGTTCCGGTGCGAGTGCGATCAGTTTTGTGAGGTCGACGAGAAGAAACGAGAGAATTCCCGCCATTCCCATCGCGAACAGAATCAAGAAGAGTCGTTTTTTCATTGGCGTAACAGTCGACGGGGCGTAGAATTGGTCCACGGAGAAGATGCCATGGAGCTTGATCCTGTGTACAAAGCGCTGGTTGGTGGTTTCTTCGTCATTGCCGGCCTCGTAATGGTAGTCTTCCACAAGGATCTCAAGACGTTTCACGATGAATTGGTGGGTGTCATCACCCAGTTTAATCCCCTCTACCCACGCGGCAGGGCGCTGACGATAATGACGCTCGTGTTCGGTGTTCTATCGATCATCGGCGGCGGTTTGGTTGTGTTGTCAGTACTGGCCGACTAGAGCTCTTTTCATCGCCTGCTTCGAATCCGCCGCGAATCGCTTTTGTAAACGTCGCGTTAACGGATACGCCAGCTTCGCCATTGGTCCAGGTTTTGACAGCGCGAGGATATCGTACCAGACGCTGTCGTCTGCGCGGTTCCACTCGACGAGGAAACGTTCTTCACCTCGTTCCGCGTGCTCCGTCAACGTGCCGTACGCGAATCCATATCTCGCGTCCTCATCGATCACGTAGACGATCCGGCAAGCGTTCATGGACCAGAATCCGACGTGATTGACGACGATAGCCACCGTCGCGCCTGTTTCGATCGGCGTTTGATCGCTGTACAGCCGTACCCATCCCAGATCGAACATCTTCCACTGCTGAATCGCCTTAACCGCTGCGCTGAACGACTCGGCGCCAGATCCGAGCTGCACGCGGTTATGGTCCACGGTATAACCATCGACGGGAGAATTACGCGTCAGTTCCAACGGCCTGTACGAGAAATCGGAATGCTGCTGCGCCGAAACAAAATCCTGAACCTGCCGGTTGGAGGGCCTGTGCAGAAGAAACATGTAAGTTACAGTTTCAACGGAACGTAATCGTATTCGCCAACGCCTTGCAGGACCAGAAACGTCGCGGACGTTGATCCGGCATTTTCGACACGGTGCGGGCGACGCTTGCGAACAGCATACGTTTCACCCGCGTTCAGCGTCACCTGTTCATCAGGATCGCGCAGCAGGAGTTTGATCGAGCCTTCAATGACATAAAACGTGTCCGCGATCTTCGTGTGACAATGCCACGGAACAAACTGCGACGGCGAGATCTGAATTTCGGAAATGCGAAAGCCCGGTCGCTCCGCGTAACGAACTTTGCGCTCGACTTCGTAAAGATGATCAGCGTTCTCAACAGCTTCCATGCTTCTTATTTCAACCCCAGCTTCTTCATGCGGTTTCGCAGAGTCGAGATCGGCAGGCCGAGGATCTCGGCGGCGCCGCCTTTTCCTCCGATCACGCCGCGCGTTTGCCGAAGTATCTCTTCGATATGCGCACGCTCCACCGCTTCGAGTGAAACTGGCCCGCTAACAGCGATGGGCTCAGCTTGCTTATCAGAACCGCCGTTCGTCGCAACACCCAATTCTGCGAGCGGCGCCTGTAACTCAGATCCGCTCGTCAGTATCACTGCGCGTTCGATAAAGTTTTCCAACTCTCGGACGTTTCCCGGCCAACGATACGCACTCAATGCGTCGAGCGTTTGTTTGTCGATCGTCTTGATCCGCTTGTTCATGCGCAAAGCGTGCTTCTGAGTGAAGTAGCCCGTGAGCAGCGGAATATCGTCGGCTCGCTCACGCAGCGGCGGTATGTTGATCGGAAAAACATTCAACCGGTAAAACAGATCGCTGCGAAACTTCTTCTCCGCAACCATCTGCGGCAGATCGCAATTGGTCGCTGCAATCAACCGCGCATCCGTTTTGATCGTGCGCGAACTACCCAGCCGTTCGAACTCATGCTCCTGCAACACGCGCAGCAACTTCGGTTGCAGTTCGAGTGGAATCTCGCCGATCTCGTCGAGCAGCAACGTACCCTTGTGGGCCAACTCGAACCGGCCGATACGTTGCGCGATCGCGCCGGTAAACGCGCCCTTCTCGTGTCCAAACAACTCGCTTTCGAGCAGGCCAGTGGGAATCGCGGCGCAGTTGAGTTTTACAAGCGTGCGTTCCCGACGCCCGCTCAGATCGTGAATCGCGCGCGCGATCAGTTCTTTTCCCGTGCCAGTCTCACCGAAAAGGAGAACGGCCGAATCAGTCGGCGCGACAGTTTCAACCTGCCGCAGTATCTTCTTCAACGCCGCACTCTGCCCAACGATCTCGGCGAAGTTAAACTCCGACTTGATCTCCTCTTCGAGATAAAGCTTCTCACTCGCTAGCGTATTCTTCAGCGTCTCGATTTCACGGTACGCCAGAACATTCTCGACCGCGATCGCGACCTGGTTCGCGATCTGACTAAACAGTTCCAGGTCGGCTTCGGTAAATTTCTCTTCCTGCGTGCTACTCACTCCGACGATACCGAGTTTTCGTCCATGCGAACTCAACGGCGCCAGACACGCCGACTTCGGACTGTCTGCCTCGGTCAGTTGTGAATAACGGTCGGCGGGATATTTCGTACGGTTAGGACGCTTTATCAACATCGGCTCGCCGGTGACGAAGACTTCTCCCGCCGGCGTTCCTTCGATCGGGATCGTGTCGCCGACCTTGAACGCATTCACGTCTTTGTAAGTGACGTTTGTGTATTCACGCAGGTGGTTTAGCTCAGGTTCGTAAAGCGCGATTCCGGCGGAGTCGTGAGGCATGATGTCGCGCAGTGTTCCCGAGATCTCGCTGACCAGTTGTTCGAGATCGAGATGCGAGATGACGGCGTTGTTGATCTCGAGCAGTAGTTGACTGCGTTTGCGCTCGCGTTCAGCGCGTTCGAAGTTGAGCACGTTTTCGACGGCGATCGCGACGTGACTGGAAATCTGTTCGAGCAGTAGCTGATCGTCTTCGGTAAACGCCGCCTCGCGCATACTGCCGACATTGATGGTCCCAAACACGCGGTCGTGCGAGATCAGCGGAACGGAACAACCGGAACGCAGCCCCGCTGTGTAAGCTTGTTGCATAACGGGAGCGTAGAACTCTGTCACGTCCACGCGATCGCGGCGGACCGTACTTCGCGTCGTGATGGCGAGTCCTGGAGGCGTGCCGTCCATCGGCATCACGTCTCCCTCACCCAAAACGCCACCGGGGGCGGGTTTGTCCAACGCGTGTACGCGCAACTCGTGCGCAGCCTCGTTGTAGAGAACGACGCTCGCGAGTTCGTAATCGATGAAACGCTTGAGCAGGCCGGAGATGGTGAGAAGTAGATCTCTGAGGCTGAGCTGGGAAACTACAGCGTGGCTTACTTCGATCTGTAGTTGCGTGCGTTCGAGCTGGCGTCGCAGACGCTCGCTTTCGCGCAGATCGTTATCGGAGGAAGGTTCAGGGGTTGGTCCAGCCGTCATCAGGCCTTTTATCTAACGCGTAAAATCGAGCCCGAAAATTCTACACTCACGGCAGCAATGTGAAAACCAGATTCTGCGCCGATGCCAAATACGGCATCCGATGCCACCGGCGGCATCCGCTTCTCGATCGTGACCTCACGAGATCGCGCCGCGAATTAACCCTTACTCTAATCACAAGAAGAACTTACGCCGCCGTTTGGCCCATGGTCCTGCGCTTGCACCAGCCAGTGACCGATGACAACAAGAATTACAAAATCTGAAAGCAAGCAAAGAAAAATCACATTGAGGGTGGAAGGCTCGCTGCACCTTGAGGAAGCGGGAGTGTTGGAAAAGACCTTCGCGACGCTGCACGCCGAGAACGGTCACCAGATCGAAATCGATCTCTCCGACATCACCTTCATCGACAGCGAAAGCGCCGCCGTTCTCTGTCGCCTGCAAGCACTCGGCGCCGAGTTACTCGGACTTCATTTCTTTGCGCAACGTCTGATCGAGATCGCGCAAAACGATTCTGACTGCAAAAACTAATACCCGGAAAGTAAAAGCCATGCATAACCAGACACATCGCCTAACGGCAATCGCCATCATGCTGATCGCGCTCGCAACAACCGCGATCGCGCAAAGTAATTCAACGGCACGCGTCGGCATCGATCCGAGTTCGCCGACGCCGATCACGTTGCAGGAAGCCATCCGGCTCGCGCTCGAAAACAACAACGACATCGCCACGTCACGTATCGACGTGGAGATGAGCGAACACGATCTGACTGCGGCGCGCGGCGCTTACGATCCGCTCTTTACTTCGCGATCGAAGTTCGAGCACAGCCGCATTCCCGTCACTTCGTTCTTCTCGGGAACAACGGGCGGTTCGTTAAAGCAAACCGATTTCACGATCGGGCTGACGTTGAATGGTCTGTCACCGCGCGCGGGCGGCTCGTATGAGATCGGATTCTCGTCGCGGCGGTCATCGAGCAACAACTTCTTCAACGACTTAAACCCGTGGTACTCGACCAGCTTGAACGTCAGTTACACGCAACCGCTGTTACGCGGACGTAAGACCGACGACACGCGCCGCCGCATCGAGATCGCGAAGCGCAACCTCTCGTTGACGGACATACAGTTTCGCCAACGTGCGACTGAAGTGATCACGCGAGTCGAAGAGGCTTACTGGCAACTGGTCTATTCGCTCCGAAATCTTCAGGTGCAGAACGAGGCGGTCAATCAAACGAAAGCGCAGGTTGAAAGCAATCGACGCCAGGTGGAACAGGGCGTGCTCGCGCCGATCGACGTTATCGAAGCCGAAGCACAGGTGAAGCTCTTCGAGCAGAACGTTTACTCGGCGCAGGAAGACGTGACGCGCGCTGAAAATGCGCTCAAGACGCTGCTACTTCCGGATCGCGCCGCGGATCTCTGGTCGCGCTCGTTGCTGCCGGTAACCGAAGTCGATCTGAAAGCTCCGCGCGTGCCGCTCGAGGAAGCAATCGGCATCGCGCTCGCGAATCGTCTGGAACTCGCCGAGCTGCGAACGAGTCGCGCCATCAACGATATCAACAAGTCGTACTTCCGCGACCAGACAAAACCGCAGATCGACGTGAGTGTCGGTTACAGCAGCAACGGTCTGGCAGGCGCGCTGAACAATCGGGACGACAATCCGGTGTTCAACGGTATCTCGTCACTGGAAAAACGCGTTGCGGAACTCTCGACGCTTGCCGGATTGCCCGTACTGCCGGCGACCAGTTTTGCGCCGGTGCCTCCGGATGTACGGGGTAGTTACGGCAAATCGTTGACGAACCTGCTGACCCAGAACAACCCGACGGTCAACTTCGGCGTGACGATCTCGTTACCGCTCAGGAACCGCACGGCCAAAGCGCAGTTGGCCCATTCATCTGCCGAAGAGCGACGCCTCGATGTAGTGAAAACAAAGACCGAGCAGATGATCGAAGCTGACGTGCGCAACGCACTGCAAGCACTGCAATCGGTCCAGTCGCGAATGGCAGCCGCTGAAGCTTCGCGCACCGCCGCCGAGCAGCAGTACACGAGCGAGAAGCGAAAGTTTCAGGCGGGAACGTCAACCGTATTTCTCGTGTTGCAACGCCAGACGGATCTCGTCTCGGCGCGCGGCCGCGAACTGCAAACACAAACGGATCTCAACAAGGCGATCGCGGAGTTACAGCGAGCCATGGGCAACACGCTTCAGTATCGCAATGTTTCGATAAACGACAGTAAATCCCTGGTCCTTATGGAGGCGAATCATGCAGGAAACTAAAGAACAATCATCGCGCGCTAAGTTCATCGTGAGAAGAGTGGCAGCCATAGCCGTCGTCGCGGCAATCGCGGGAGTCGCGGTCTGGTACTTCGTGCTTCGCACGCCCGCTGTCGACCCAAACATCATCAAGCTCAGCGGCCGCATTGAAGGTGACGATGCCGCGGTTTCCGCCAAGGTCTCCGGCCGCATTCGCGAGATCAGCGTGCGCGAAGGCGACCACGTCAAAGCCGGACAGTTGATCGCAGTGATCGACGACGAGCAAGTGAGAGCGCGCGAAGATCAGGAACGCTCGCTGGTCCAACAAGCCGAAGCGCGCGTCGCCAGTGTGCGGCAACAGATCGCGGTACTTACGGCGCAACTCGATTCGAGTAACACCGGTGTGGACCAGGCGCGCATCGACGCCCAGGGACGCGTCAGCCAGGCTGAAGCCGACGTCGCACATGCCGAAGCACAGTTGGCTAAAGAAGAAGCGGCGCTGAAACAGGCGCGATACGACGAGGAACGCTACGTGAAACTCGCGAGCGACGGCGATGTTCCTGAGCGCACCGGGTTTCAGGCGAGATCGACGGCTGAGTCACACGCAGCCGCCGTTCAGGCCGCGCGCAAACAAGTCGAAGCAGCGCGCGCCGCGCGTCTGATCGCACAGAGCAACTTGTCGAACGTTGCGATGCGTTCGTCAAACTCCACCGCGATTCGACAGCAGATGATTCAGGCGGAAGCGGACGTTTTAGCCGCTGAAGCTGAAGTGCAAAAAGCACGCGCGCGCCTCGCGGAAGTAGAAGCCGATCGCAACGATTTGCAGATAACGGCGCCGTTCGACGGCACGGTTGCGACTCGCACTGCCGAGCCCGGCGAAGTCATCACTGCCGGAACGCCGGTGATCACGCTCGTCAATCTCAGCACCGTTTACCTTCGCGGGTTCATTCCTGAAGGCGAAATCGGCCGCGTGCGAGCGGGCCAAACCGGTCGTGTGTATCTCGACTCGGCGCCGAATCAGGCGATTGAAGCGGTGGTAACCAGGATCGATCCCGAGGCTTCATTCACACCCGAAAACACTTATTTCCGCGACGACCGCGTGAAGCAAGTTGTCGGCGTGAAGTTGCAACTGAAAGGCGCGACCGGTTTCGCCAAACCGGGAATGCCGGCCGACGGTGAAGTCGTCATTAACTAACAGGATCAACAACCATGAGCGTACTCGAAGCCACAATCCCAACGGAGATAACAGCCGAATTCGATCGCTGGCTGAAGAATCAAGAGACTGAGCCGGAAATGGCGATTCGCATCCGCGACCTGCGCAAGAGCTACGGAGATCTCGAAGCCGTTAAAAGTATCAATCTAGAGATTCCCGCCGGCGAGATATTCGGCCTCATTGGACCAGACGGCGCGGGAAAAACGTCCGTGTTTCAGATACTCGGCGGTGTCATGCCGGCGACCGATGGAACGGTCGAGATGTACAACGTTCCGGCCCGCGACGCGCGTTCGTTTGTGGGTTACCTGACGCAGACGTTCAGTCTTTACCAGGACCTCAGCGTTGCGGAAAACCTGCGTTATCTCGGCGAGTTGCGCTTGTTGTCGCGGGCACAGATCGAACAACGCGGGCTGCACTACCTGAAGATGTTTGACATGGAACGATTCACGGATCGACTCGCGGGAAGTTTGAGCGGCGGGATGAAACAGAAGCTGGCGCTGGCCTGCGCATTGATTGCCGAACCCAAAATCCTGCTGCTCGACGAACCGACCACCGGCGTCGATCCGGTTTCGCGTCGCGAGTTCTGGGACGCGTTGGCGAAGCTCTCACGTGAAGGAATGACGATGGTCGTCGCCACTCCGTATCTCGACGAAGCTGAGCGCTGCCATCGCGTCGCGTTGATGCACGATGGTGAGATTCACAATGTCGGAACGCCATCCGCGATCAGGACCGGTCTCGGACTCGATCGTCTTCAGGTTCGATCTGAAAACCTGGGCCAGGCTGAAGAAGTGTTGAGTTCGGTCGGGGAGATCGCCGACGTTCAGCGATTCGGCGATCGTCTCGACGTGATGGTTCGCGACGCCGAGTCGGGTGCGAAAACTACAAGCGATGCATTAGCGAAATCGGGAATCGCACTGACCGAGATCAAGTCGACGAGCCCAACGCTGGAGAACGCATTCGTCGCGACGCTACGGCAGCTCGGCGGCGAGTTGAGTACGCCTCCGTTTCCACGCCGTCGCCAGTTTCGCCAACGTCCGAAAGACGCGATCGCGATCGGCGCACGTCATCTTTACAAGCGATTCGGAAAGTTCAACGCCGTAAAGGACATCAATATCGAAATCAAGTACGGCGAGATTTATGGACTGCTCGGCGCAAACGGTGCAGGGAAGACGACGACGATCAAGATGCTCTGCGGGTTGATCGCTTCCTCGAGCGGTGAAATGGAACTCGCAGGCGAACGCGGACGGTTGCGATCGAGTTTCGTGCGACAACGCATCGGTTACATGTCGCAGAAGTTCTCGCTCTACGACGATCTGACGATCGAAGAGAATCTCGATTTCTTCGCCGGCGTCTACCAGGTGCCGCTCGCTGAGCGCGAAGAGAAGAAGCGTTGGGTACTCGAAGTTTCGGGGTTGGAAGGACGCGGCAATCTGATGACCGGCAGCATTCCCGGTGGTTGGAAACAGCGCGTTGCGTTCGGCGCGTCGGTGATGCACGAGCCTTCGGTTCTGTTTCTCGACGAACCGACGTCGGGAGTCGATCCACTCGCCCGGCGTGCGTTCTGGAAGATGATCAATAGCTTTGCTGATCGCGGCGTCGCGGTGCTGATCACGACGCATTATCTCGAAGAAGCGGAGCAGTGCAATCGACTCGGATTCATGGTCGCGGGTGAGCTCGTCGCGGAAGGCACGCCGTCGAGTGTGAAAGCCGCGCAGGGTGGTCACCTGCTCGAGTTGATCACGAACCAGCCGCAGGAAGCCGCTGAGTTACTGAAACAGGATCGCGAATCATGGCGTGTTTCGCTGTTCGGCGATCGCCTGCACGTGATTGTCGACGACGACGCTGACACGGGAATCCGGAACGTTCGCGATCAACTTCACGCGGCCGGCATACAAGTAGTGCGAGCGTATGAAGAGCCTTACTCGCTGGAAGACGTGTTTATCTCGGTCGTTGAAAAAGTACGAAAACGAAATGGCAACTAGCCGCGGGAGCAAATCATGAAAAAGATCCTGGCACAGGCAGGCAAAGAGTTGAGACAGTTTTCGCGAGACAAGTTGACGGTCACGCTCGCGCTCATACTGCCGCTGATCCTGATGTGGTTGATTGGAATGTCGATCTCTTTGTCCGTGACGGATTTGCCGCTCGCGATCAAAGACATGGACCAGTCGCCGTTGTCGCGGCAGTACGTCGAGACGTTGGGAGTTTCGTTGACGTTTCGCGTCGTGCCTTCAGCCGCAACTGGCCCGGTTGAATCCGTACTCGACAACGAAGAAGCGCGCGCGGTCGTCGTAATTCCCGAAAACTTCGGCCGCGACTTGCAACGTGGAAGATCGCCGGAAGTTCAGTGGTTGATCGACGGCACGGATGCGAACACAGCGAATCTCATGCGCGGTAACGCTGCCGGATTGACGCAGGCCTTCAACGCGAAACTCGGCGTAAATGCCGCGCCTGTTATCCAACCGCGCATTCGTTACTGGTTCAATCCGGGCCAGGACTCGGACCAGTACATTGGTCCAGCAATCTTCGCGGTTGGACTCGCGTTGTTTCCGCCGTTGCTGGCGGCGCTCGCGATGTCGCGTGAAGGCGAACAGAAGACGATTCTCCAGGTCTATGTTTCGAGTATCAAAGCGCACGAGTATTTACTTGGGAAGATACTTGCGTACATGACGGTGGCGATCGCGCAATGGATCCTGACGTTCGTCTTCGCGGTGTTTCTTTTCGGAATCTGGTTTAAGGGTGATCCGATACCGCTGCTGATCGCTTCGGCGCTTTATCTGTTCTGCTGTGTGGCTTTCGGCGTGATGATCGGAGCGACGATCCCGGACCAGGCGGCGGCGATTCAGGCCGTTCAGAATGTTTGTTTCCTGCTGTCGTACTTGTTATCCGGGTTTGTGTTTCCGATTGAAAACATTCCGGCGAGCATACGTTGGATCTCGAGTCTTGTGCCGGCGCGTTATTTCGTCGAGATGTCGCGTGATGCGTTTGTTCGTGGCGGCGGGTGGTCGGCTGTGTGGCATGTGCCGGTTGTACTGGCGATTCTCAGTGCGGCGTTCTTTCTGCGCACGTGGGTTGTGATGCGAAAGATGCAGGTTGAATCATGAAATCCATAATTAACAAACTACTTAACTTGCGATTGTGGCCTTTGTGCATGAAGGAGTTGCGCCAGATCGGACGCAACAAGAAGCTCGTCGCGATGATGGTCATTCCGCCGACGCTGAACCTCGTGCTGCTCGGGTTTGCGATGAATCCCGAAGTCACGAATTTGAAGCTGGGAGTCGTCGACGAGAGTCGAACGTCGGAGAGCCGCGAAGTTGTGTCAGCGTTCAGCGAGAGCCGTTCGTTCCAGGTTTATAAAACGTACGAATCGACGTCCGCGCTTGGCGACGCGTTGAGCGCGGGCGATCTGGATGCCGGGCTCGTGATTCCTTCAGACTTCGCTCGACGGCGTATGAGTGGTGAGACGGCCGAGATACAGATACTCGTCGACGGTGTTAACTCGAACACCGCCGCGATCGCGGGTGGTTATGCGACGCGGATCGTGTCCGCACTCAATCAGAAGATCACCATCGTGGGTGGCGCGGCGGCGACGTCGCGCGGTGCGTTATCGCGCGTCGTGTTGCTCTACAATCCGGGACTGAAGAACTCCTGGTTCATCGTTACCGGAATGATCGGAATGCTTTTGGTGATGCTCGGCATTGCGGTCGCTTCGTCTGCGATGGTCAAGGAAAAAGAGGTCGGCACGATCGAGCAGCTTCTGATGACACCCGCCGACGGTGTCGAGATCATTGTTGCTAAGATCGCGCCGATCTTCCTGTTGCTTTCGCTGGACATCGGGCTGTCGGTGGGGGTTGGATACATCGTGTTTGATCTGCCGGTGCGCGGCAGTTTCATCCTGCTTTACCTCTCGGGGATGCTTTGTGTGCTGTGCGGAATCGGCATCGGCACGATCATCGCCACGTTCACGCGATCGCAACAGCAGGCGCAGTTACTCGGTTTCTTTGTGACGCCGCCGTTGTCGATGCTCTCCGGCGCGACGACGCCGCTTGAAGCGATACCCGATTGGCTGCAACCGATCACCTATTTGAATCCGGTGCGGCATTTTGCGTCGCTTGCGCGCGGGGTGATGTTGAAGGGCGTCGGTATCGAGGTGGTCTATCCGAACCTTTTGACGTTGATGTTGTTCACCGTCGTGTTGATGGGTCTGAGCACCTGGCGTTTTCGCAAACAGCTCAACTGATAGTCATGAGTAATGCGACTTTACAGACACTGACGTCCGAAACTATCGGGGCCGAGAAGCAACGCGTCATCATCCTGTTGGTGATTGCGTCCGCGCTCGCGATCTTTTCGTTGATACCGCCGACCATAATCGATCCGGGCTTCGAGCGTATCTTCCACGGCCGGATGGATGTGTTCATGCGGTGGCGGTTCGTGGTTCTGGGCGGGATGCTTTGTTATCTGCTCGGCGAACGGCTGCTGCTGAAGTATCTCATCGAAAAACATCGGAGGATTCCGACTGTCTACCGGTACTTGACTGCGTTTCTCGAGACGACTGGTCCAACTGCGGCGATGATCGTGACGGCGACGTTTACCGATGCAGGGTCGCCGCTGGCGGAAGTTCCGGCTTATATCTATCCGTTGTTCATTGTGTTGTCGGCGTTGCGTCTGAGCTTTGCGCTATCGGTGTTCACTGCGGGTGTGGCGGCTGTTCAGTATCTGTGCGTTCATCTTTTTTATTTGCAGGGCGACGTGGTGAATAGACCGCCGTTGATCAGTAAAGCTGTGTTTATGCTGTTGCTGGGTGTTGTCACTGGGCTCGTCGCGGTGCAGATCAGGAAGCGGTTGTTGGAAGCGTGTGAAGCTAACGAGCAACGCAATCAGATCGCGCGGATGTTTGGTGAACATCTTTCAGCGGCGGTGGCTGAGCAACTTCTCGCGCAGGGCGCTGATCTGCCGAGTGAGAAGAAGACTGTGTGCGTGATGTTTCTTGATATACGAAACTTCACGACGTTTTCCGAGACGCGAAATCCCGAGGAAGTGGTCAGCTATTTGGAGAACCTGTTCAGTTTCATGATCGAGATCGTGAACCGGCATAACGGGATAATTAATAAGTTTCTGGGCGATGGATTTATGGCGGTGTTTGGCGCGCCTGTTTCGGGTGGGAATGATTCCCTCAACGCCGTGAATGCGTCGCGTGAGATTCTGACGCGGTTGAGTGTTGAGGTCGAGCAGGGGCATCTGCCGCCGACGCGGATCGGTATCGGGTTACATTCAGGTGACGCTGTGACAGCGACGATCGGTTCGAGTCTGCGTAAGGAATATACGGTGATTGGTGATGTAGTGAATCTCGCGGCGCGGCTTGAAAAGTTGAATAAGGAGTTTGGATCGCAATTGTTGATTTCGGATGAGGTGCGAAATCAGATTCCGCAGGTGAGTTCGGCCGTGGCGATGGGCGAGGTCGACATCCGCGGCCGCGCGCATCCGATCAGCGTCTACCAATTGGCCTGATTCAGAGTTACCTTCGGCCCTTACGTATGCGTAATCCACCGTGTACCCATCCGGATCGATCAACTGAAACTCACCGCGCGGCGCATAGAACGGTTTCGTTATCTCATCGTCACTCGCCAATAATTTTCACGAGCACGCGTTTGCGGCGGCCGCCGTCGAATTCGCCGTAAAAGATCTGTTCCCAGGGGCCGAAGTCTAGTTGGCCGCGTGTGATTGCGACGACGACTTCACGCCCCATCACTTGTCGCTTGATATGCGCGTCGGCGTTGTCTTCGCCGGTCCGGTTGTGATGGTAGCGACTGGTGGGTTCGTGAGGCGCGAGTTGTTCGAGCCATGTTTCATAATCATGATGCAATCCGCTTTCGTCGTCGTTGATGAAGACAGACGCGGTGATATGCATGGCGTTGACGAGCACCAACCCCTCCGCAACACCACTCTCCCGCAAGCACTCCTCAACTTGCGGAGTGATGTTGATAAACGCCCGCCGCCCCGGCACGTCGAACCACAGCTCTTTCCGATAACTCTTCATCGTACCTACACGATTCGACATCCCTCACAGACACGCCTCGTTCTCTACCATGCTATGAATTGCTAGTAGTTCGATATGGAATCGACAAATGTATCCACTTCCTCTTCGAATCGGCGCAGGGTCTGCTCTGCATTGATTACCAAGTGCGACATTTTGAACCAATCGAAATGGAAGGAATAAGCCTGACGGAAAAAGTGCCGAAAAGCCAGATACTCACGAAGCGTTTCATGCAAGGCCTGAGATAACACTGGTGGCCTCGAATCCGTGCGGCCTGTCATAGTAGACAGTAGCTGTTGATGCCATGCGTCTCCGCTTGGCAGACCTCCGTCGATTTCAACCGCTATACGTTTAAGAGAATTCTCGAGGCCTGAATAAAAGGAATGCAGGAACGTGGCGAGCGCCGACAACTCAATCGTGCTCGGTTGATTTGACGCGGAACTTTCCAGCAATGGTCTATGTTCGTCGATCAACCTTTGGAGTTGATGACGCTCTACATAGATTTGCTTGCGAAGCTTATCCAACACGTTGAAGTTCGCCTTCCTCTATCAGGTATCGAGTGAAAGGTGTAACTTCGTCCAAATCAATAAGATGAATGGGTCGATCCAGCACGTCGCTTGCGGCGCTTAACGCTTTAAAGAAATTTTCTGGAGGTAACCCCGAGACCGCCAGATCGAGGTCCGAATCAGCCCGCATCGTTCCCCTCGCTGCTGAGCCGAACACATAGACCATTTTCGCGCCCGACTTCTTAAGAACGTCAACTAGCTGATCGAGTGAGTTGGCTGCCATATCGTTTTATTCGGGTACTACTTCGGACTCCCAGGGTGATGCGTACATATTCAACCATATTATTTGAATGGCAACAAAGAGTATGCCGTGGATATACTTCGGTGCGACACTACCTGAATAGCTCATACGATCTCATTCGTGCCGCGTGGTCGTAAATGCTCGTCACGATCATCAACTCATCCGCCTGCGTCAACCGAACAAGCTGGTCCAAACCGCGGCGCACGGTCTCGGGCGAACCGACGATTGAATACTTCAACATACGCGATGCCTGGTGCTTCTCGATCGGGTTCCAGTAGTCGTCGATGTTGTCGATCGGGGCTTGCAGCTTACCTCCGGCACCTCGCACGAGGTTCGTGAAGGATTGCTGAATCGTCGTAAACAAACGCCGCGCTTCCTCGTCCGTCTCCGCCGCAACAACATTCACACCAACCATCGCATACGGCTGGTCCAACTGCCGCGATGGGCGAAACTGCTCGCGATACAAGTCGAGCGCAAGCAAGAGTGCCTCCGGCGCGAAGTGCGAGGCAAAGGCGTACGGCAGTCCGAGTGACGCAGCGAGTTCGGCGCCAAACGTACTAGATCCCAGAATCCAAAGCGGAACTTCAGTCCCGGCGCCAGGCACAGCACGCACAGTCTGCCCCGCCTTCACCGGCGCGAGTAACGACTGCAACTCCAACACATCCTGCGGAAACGTATCAGCCGCCGCCGGATCGCGACGCAATGCACGCAACGTCCCCGGATCCGTCCCCGGCGCACGACCCAAACCAAGATCGATCCGGCCGGGATACAGCGACTCGAGCGTTCCAAACTGCTCCGCAATCACGAGCGGTGAATGATTCGGCAACATGACGCCACCGGAACCGACGCGAATCGTCGAAGTTCCACCGGCCAGATATCCGATCACCACCGAAGTTGCAGCACTCGCGATCCCCGTCATATTGTGATGTTCGGCGACCCAGTAGCGCTTGTAACCGAGACGTTCGGCGTGTTGCACAAGCTCGAGGCTCTTGCGCAACGCTTCGCGCGGCGTTTCACCCAGGACGACGGGAACGAGATCGAGTATCGAGACTGGAACCATGCTTGTTCTCTACGGCTGACGCTTCAAATGATACTATCACGGCGCGTTTCACGCGTTAGCTAGTGCGATTCCTCTCGATTTCGAATCAGAAAAAGGACACAATGCTCATGCGCAAATCCCTGAACATCCTTTTTGTCTTACTCCTACTCACCGCGCCAACATTCGCGCAACCGGCATACAACAAAACCGAGTTTGCAGCGCGACGAGCGAAGCTATTCGAGAAGATTCCGGACGGCATAGCCGTAATCTTCGGCGCGAAAACACAGTTCTATCCAGTCAAATTTCGCCAGTCGCCTGATTTCTACTACCTGACGGGAATCGAAGAACCCGGCGCCGTCCTCGTCATGGTCGGACACAACAAGAACGCGATCCTGTTCGCGCCGAAACGCAACGACATCCAGATTCGCGCTGAAGGTCCAGGCATCTGGCAGTTGGACAAGAAAGAAGAGGTTTACGGACTGACGCGAGTGCAACCGATCGAAGAGTTTCTACCAATGCTTCAGTTTCTCGGTGCACGCGGGAAAAAACTCTACATGCTGATGGGCTCTCAAGGTAACGTGCAAAACGCCCGTGAAGAACTCGACTTCTACGAGATGCTCGAAAACTCACAATCAGTTCTCGGCGGACTCAACGAGTCGAAAAGAGCAATCGGCGTGGTCCAACAGATGGTCCCGCAGCTTTCACTGACGCCACTCAATCCGTTGCTCGACGAGATGCGTTGGATCAAGTCGCCATACGAGATCGAGCTGATCAAGAAGAGTTCGCAAATCGGCGCGGAAGGCGTGAAAGAAGCGATGAAGGGAACTCGGCCCGGCATGTACGAGTACGAACTCGAAGCAGCCGCACGCTACGTTTACACAAAAATGGGCGCGCGTGGCGACGCGTTCCGCCCCATTGTCGCGTCTGGTCCAAACACGACCATTCTGCATTACTCAGCAAACAACCGCCAGATGCTCGACGGCGACATCGTTTACATGGATTACGGCGCGGACTATGAGTACTACACTTCCGACATCACCCGCACCTGGCCCGTAAACGGCCGCTTCACACCCGAACAGGAGAAGATGTATCGCTGTATTCTCGAAGCGCGCGACGCCATCATCGCCGCAATGAAACCCGGCGTCACGCTCAATCAGCTAAAAGACGTCGCCGACGTGGTCTACAAGAAACACGGATACGGAAAAGAGTTTCAGGCACTCGGACGCTACATCGGACACACCGTCGGAATCTCGGTGCACGACGTCGACCCGGAAGACGAGAACAACCGTCCCCTCGAAGCAGGCGTCGTTTATAACGTCGAACCGTTGCTCGAATTCGCAGATAAAAAGATCCACATGCGGCTCGAAGACACGGTCCTGGTCACACCGAACGGCGCACTCAACATGACGGCGGGCGTGCCTGCCGGCCTTGACGAGATCTACGCGCTGATTCGACAGAAGTCGCTCAGCATCAATCGGTGAAGTTCAGAAGTTGTTTTGAATCCACGTCGTGATCCCGGACCATTCCGAACCCGACAAGTAGCTGGTGACGGAGTTCTTCATCGCCGTGATCGACGCCGGAGAATAATCATTTAACTCGATCGGCTGCGACAGCGGAACGTTAGCGCGCTGAAACCTCGTGCCGAGCAGTTGCTGGCATTGATACGCATCGACTGCCGACGTTCCGTCAAAGAATGCATTCATCAAAGGAATCGCCGGCGTGAACGTGTCGGCGCCGTTATTCGTGCTCGTTTGTGACGTGGGCCAGAACCAGAAAAGTGGACCAGCGTTCTCAGTGCCCAGCCCATTGATGAGCGACGGCGGATAGCAGTCCTGCGTCATTCCGGTGCTCAGCGAGAGCATCCAGATGTCGTCCAGAGAAACGCCCGACTCAACCAGCGTCGTAACCGCAATCGTGCCCGGGTTGTTTGCAAAGAGACCGCCGTCAGCACAGAAGCCGTAAACCGGATGCGGGTAAGGCGGAAAATAGATCGGCGCCGCGCTGGTGCTCAAGGCTGCGTCGATCACGAGAGTCGTACCGCTCGTGTTACCCGTGATGTTGGGCAGGTTGGTCAGTTGCAACGGCGCCCAGATGTTGTTCGAGTTGCATAACTGAAGCGTGTTCACCAGGACGTACAAGGGATCGGTAGAGGGCACGAGGCTGTTGAGCGTTGCCGTTGCGTTAGCGCCGAGGACGTTCTGAATGGTCGTGCGAAGCCCGCTGTTGTCGTACCAGACGCAGAGGATGTCGAGCAGGTGGTCCACGATGTATTGCCACCAATCGGTGCTCGCGACGCTTGCTGGCGGCGGCGGAGGTGGCGTCACTTTGAGCGCGCTGGAACCACTGATACATGAGCTGGGCGTGAAAATAGCCGCGCCGTCGTTTTCGTAAAGACTGACGATTTCGTCGGCCGTCACGTTGCAGGCTAAAGCAAGCGAGATGATCCCGCCGGTTGAGGTTCCCGCAAGAAGATAGACCTGTCCGAGAAAGCTGGACGGAAGTTGTTGCAGCAGCAGCGCCGGGATCAGACCGCGAATTCCGCCGCCATCACACGAAAGGATCAGGTATTTTGTGTTTGTAGTAGTCACTGAGTCGTCCTTTGCTTGATGAGTTGCTAGCGAGGTGAGCGAAGATTATCTACCCGTTTTCTTTACGCAGCAACTAACGCTAGAATCTGCCGCCAATGATCAGAATCTGCCTGCTTGTCTTACTCGCGGTCGTAAGTCTCAACTGCCACACGAGAGGCGATCGCCCGTCAATTTCCGCGACGAACCCGCCGCCGCTGGTGATCCGTCCGACTGAGTCCCCGTCCGGCGGCGACAGTCGCGAACCTGAACTCACCACCACGCCTGACGGTCGCGTGATTCTCAGTTGGGTCGAAAAACTCAGCGACAAGCGACATGCGTTACGAACCGCGACGCTCAATCAGGACGGTTGGAGCGAAGCGCGATCGGTTTCCGAAGGCGAGAACTGGTTCGTCAACTGGGCCGACTTCCCATCCGTGATCGCGTTGAAAGACGGCACGCTCGCCGCACACTGGTTGGTCAAAAGCGGTTCCGGCACTTACGCCTACGACGTCAACATCTCGACGTCGAAAGACTCCGGAAAAACCTGGCTGAAACCACTCGTTCCGCACCGCGACCACACGCAAACAGAACACGGCTTTGTCTCACTGATTCCTCTGTCCGACGGACGACTCGGCGCGATCTGGCTCGACGGCCGCAACATGAAGAACATGAAAGAGTCGGACGAACATGCACCGTCGCCGGAGAGTATGACGTTGCGTTACGCGACGATCGACGCGAACGGAAACTTATCTGATGAAGCGGAGTTGGACGAGCGCGTGTGTGAGTGTTGCCAGACATCTGCCGCGATTACGAGTCAGGGTCCGATCGCGGTCTACCGCGATCGATCGACGAGCGAAGTGCGCGATATTTATGTAGTGAGAAACGTGAACGGCAGTTGGACCACGCCGCGCGCGGTATTCGCCGACAACTGGCAGATCAACGGATGCCCGGTGAATGGACCTGCGATTGCCGCTGATGGAGATCGCGTCGCGGTCGCATGGTTCACCAGTCCTTCCGAAACGCCCCGCGTGAAGATCGTCTTCTCGCAAGACGGAGGCGCGACGTTTGGACAACCAATTCAGATCGACGATGGCGCGAGTGTCGGTCGAGTAGACGTGCTGATGCTGCCCGACGGTTCAGCGTTAGTTTGCTGGTTGTCAGGCACGACGGCTGGCGGAGCGATCAAAGTCCGCCGCGTCACTGCTAACGGCTCAGTTGGACCACCAGCAGTGATCGCGCAGACTGACACCTCACGTTCGAGCGGCTTTCCGCGCATGGCGCGGCTCGGCGGCGAAGTACACTTCGCCTGGACCGAATTTGGCAAGCCGTCGCGCGTGCGCACGGCGGTTACAGACGTCGCGGCTTACAAATAACAGTCAAGAACTCGCTTGGCCCGCGCCCTGTGCGTCCTGATTGGCGTACTGCTGTGGGTTCTGATCGAACTCTTCCTTGCAGCCTTCACTGCAAAAGTAATAGGTCTTGCCCTGGTATTGAGACTGCCCAGCCGCACTCTGCTCGTCAACTTCCATGTTGCAGATCGGATCGCGCATTTTGTTCACCCTCCCTGTACTTAGTAAAGCGTTTTCACGAATCCTAATGATGCTTTCTGCGGGACCGTTGTGCGGAGTCTCACTTTTCTGTCACCGCCGAAAAATTCCCTGACCCAAAACGTGTTTCGTTTGCGCGTTGGATAAGTAGAACGGCTATCACTCATGAATTTCTGGCAGCCGTAAGTCGCAGACGTGATCGATTTGAAACGAAAAAGGCGAGATGAAGGGAAAGAATTATGCTCTCGGCCCTCACACAATCTGCTGCATCCGGTAACCAAATACTAGCTGGGCTGCCACGCGAAAAGTATTCCGACCTCTTTTCCCATCTAAAACCCGTCAGCCTGAAAGCGAATAAGGTCCTCTATAACGTCGAGGACAAGATCCAATCCGCGTATTTCATCAACAGCGGAGTCGCTTCGTTGATCTCGCTAACGGCCGACGGCAACAGTATCGAGATCGGAAACGTGGGAAATGAAGGAATGATTGGCGTTCCGGTGCTTCTGCGACAAGGAAAGACTCCGCATCAGATCGTGATGCAAGTGCCCGGCGAGGCGCTGGAGGTTAGCGCCGACGTTCTCCGCGAAGAGTTTGAAAAAGAAGGCGAACTAAAGAATCGATTACTCTCGTACACGCACGCACTTGCGACGTACATGTCGCAGTTGAGCGTCTGTAATCACTTCCACACGATCGAGAAACGTCTTTGTCGCTGGTTGCTGATCACGAGTGAGCAACTCCAGTCGATAACTTTCCGCCTGACACATGAAACACTCTCACAGGTGCTGGGGACCGCACGAACCGGCATCACCATGGCAGCGAACAAACTACAGCGAGACAAATTGATCCGCTATCACCGCGGTCAGATCACGATCCTCGATCGCGAAGGCCTCGAAGAACTTAGTTGCGACTGTTATCAGAGCAACAGAGAGGTGTTGGACCATACGCGAATGTAGTTCACTCAAGGAAGTAACGACAAATGATTACTCACTCTCACACTCATCACTGACACTCCCGCATCGTGTGATGTTTCCGCAAATAAAGTCACTAGCTGACAGATGCTCTGATTCCCAACGAACGCGCGAGTTCGTATCGCGCTGGGCGCGACGCGTGTCGATCCCATGATTGCGCTTCGTTACGAGTAATTTCGCCCCACTTTACCTGCTGATTCTCCAAAACTCGGAACGCTGATCCACGGATGGACCAGCGATCCGTGTGTCTCCGTGTGCATTTAGGAATAGTTAGCCGACAATTAGCAATTCATTAAAGACCTTCCTTCAGACCCTCACCTATATTCCGGCCCGTTCACAAGCTCTTCGAAACACGTGCGACGGCGAAGCGACGGTTATCCCACAAGGAGTTCGAGCAATGCCCCGGAATTCAACTCATACGGTCCACTTTTTATTCCCCCTCCTACTCACCGCGCTGCTGATTAATCCGGTTTTAAACAGTCTGACGACCAAGGTGCAGGCTGCCCCGGCTAACAAGGGTTTTCAGGTTCAGCAAATCGAAAAGATCTCCCCGATTCTCAAAGCAAGACAGCACAGCCAGGAAGAAAGAGTAATAGTGATCGTTACCCTCAACAGATCCATAAGCGGCCGGCTGAATGCCTTTCTCGCTCAGAACGGCGTTCAACGTCGTCGAGAGATGAAAGCGCTGGGCACTTTCTCGTTGAGCCTGCCGTTCAGATTGATTGACGAGCTCGCCGCTTTTCCGGAAGTCGCGCGGGTGTCGTCGAACGAAGTGGTCAACGCGATGGGCCATGTTTCCACTACGACCGGCACGGAAGCGGGGCAAGCTGCCGCAGTTACCGCCGGACGCGGATCAATCGACGGTTCCGGCGTCGTGATAGCCGTTCTGGATTCGGGCATCGACGTCAATCACGCCCAATTCGCGCAACCAGGCGGCGGCTCGCGTGTGATCGCCAGTGTTGATTTAACCGGCGAAAACCGCACCGACGATCCTTTCGGGCACGGCACGTTCGTGGCCGCGGCCGCGGCGGGCGGCTCCGGTGCAGGCTCTGCGTATACGGGCATCGCGCCCGGTGTCTCGTTGCTGAACGTCCGCGTGTTGAACAGTAACGGCGAAGGTTCGGTGGAAACAGTTTTAGACGGACTCGACTGGGTCGCGACTCACGCCCGCCAGTACAACATCCGCATCGTCAACATGAGTCTCGGAACACGCGCGATCGAGTCGTACAAGTACGACACGCTCTGCCGCGCCGTCCGCGGACTCGTCAATTCCGGCATTCTGGTGTTCGCGGCGGCGGGAAACGAAGGAAAAGACGCGAATGGTCAAAAAATCTACGGCGCGATTCATTCGCCCGGAAACGAACCCTCGGCGTTCACCATCGGCGCGTCCAACAGTTTCCAAACCGACGCTCGATCGGACGATGGAGTCGCCACTTACAGCTCGCGTGGTCCGACGCGCAGTTACTGGACGGATGAGGACAATGTCGTTCATCACGACAACTTGTTGAAACCTGATCTGGTCGCGCCGGGTAATAAGCTGGTGTTTGCCCAGGCTCCGAATAATCTCCTGGTTACGACAAACCCAAGTTTGAACGAATCAACCTCGGGCACGGCCGCCCACATGAGAGTCATGCGAATGAGCGGAACGTCCGTCGCGACGCCGCTTGCCAGCGGAACGGCCGCGTTGTTGCTGCAACTCAATCCAAAGCTGACGCCGAACCTGGTCCGCGCAATCATGGAATACACCGCGCAGAAACTGACGGGATTCGGCGTGCTGGAACAGGGCGCGGGCGAGTTGAACGTCGAAGGCGCGATGCGGCTCGCGATGGCAGTGCGGACGGATCTCGGGTCAGTGGCGCCGGTTGGTTTATCTCTCCTGACCGGCTCGGTTACGGCATCGTCGTCCTTCGCGAGCAGTACGTTCAACTGGAGCACGATGATCGTCCGTAAGTTCAACACAGTCTGGGGAAGCGGTTTGATCACGCGCTTTCACGGTCCCTACTTCACCGGCGAATTGCTGGGCGATGGTTTTCTCCTGACTGACGGATTGATCGTGAACCGAGGGTACCTGGTCTCGGGTGGACAACAGATCGGAAGTGGAAGTCCGGTTTGGATTAACAACGGTCCCTCAGTGGACGGATTGACGCTTTCGGAAGATCCGCTCATGTCCGACGCCGTTGACACCTCCAGCGAAGCAATAACTTACGACAACGACATCATTTCGGACGCCGTTATGCGAGGCGCCCGAAGTGTTATCTCGAGCACGACCTATGATGGAATCATTACGCCGGGAGACGTGCTGCTCTCTACAGGCCAGCAACGCTCCAATGGTTTCTCATTTAGCTACAGCGACTTGAAGGGTGACGGCATTCTAATGGGTTATGGCGAACTCACGGCGAATGACGTCACTATCTCAGATTCCGTGATTGTTTCCGACGGGATCATCTTCGGCGATGGGATCATATTTGGTGATGGAATCATCTTCGGAGACGGGATCATCTTCGGCGACAGCGTCGTCTTCGGTGACGGCATTATATTCGGTGACGGCATCATTTTCGGCGACGGGATCACTTTCGGTGATTGATTCACCCCCGCGGGGCCAGACCCCCAATCACCACCCTGTGGAGCATAATGACGATCCTTGGAAAGTACTGCAAAGGTTATCCGTTGCGTAAACTTCGTCAATTTCCTGGCTGGTCGGAAGAGATAGAACACGCCCGGATGGTTAGAAGAGAAGTCGACGGTGAACTGGTGGAAAAGCCGAGAGAGTTAGCTGACTCGGATTACGTTTACGTGCAGCGAAATTTCACCGTAACTGATGGCATCTTCATTGACGAGAATATTATCTTCCGAAACGTAACGCCCGAATGGATCGAGTTTTGTCGCAATGTTTTGGGATTCGACAATCATGATGGCAATCATGCGAGTCCTGAAAGCGATGACAAACCAGCACGTTAGGGTTACGGACTAACAGTTTGCGTGTGGCGAAGTTCCTCGGGTGCCGTTGGCGCCTCGGGGAAGTTTGCCCCTTCCGCTATTTACATCCTTTTAAGCTCCCCGTATCATCAACGCGAAAACAAAATCACGAAGTCTTTGAGCCTCGCAGAATTGCTCATTTGATTTAACGGGAATCTCAGATCCCGAAATATACAAATGCCAAAAACCTCCCCACTCAGCCCTGAGGATCCAGTCGTGCAGTTTGTATGCAAACAGATAGCAATAGGAAGGTCTACGAATTTAACGGGTTCCGTTTAGAAGTAGCGCAACGGCGTCTGCTGTTTGAAGGCGAGCCAGTCCCGATCAAACCTAAAATTCTGGATCTTCTTCTTTTTCTCGTCACCCGACCTGGTCAACTTGTCGTTAAAGAAGACTTGATGACTCACGTGTGGGCCGACACGATAGTCGAAGAAAATAACATCACTGTCAGCATGTCGATCCTGCGCAAGACGCTGGGCGACGATCAGGACAAACGAAAGTTCATCGAGACCGTTCCTCGCCAGGGTTATCGCTTCCTCGCCGAAGTCACCGAGATCTCGCCGGAAGTAAAACCAAACCCCGACAACCGGCACTTTCACATCGAGACGGAATTTCACGAAGAGCCGATCGATTCGCTCGCGGTGTTGCCGATGCTGCCCGACAGCAACGACGCCAATGTCGAGTATCTCTCGCACGGCATAACGGAAAGCATCACCAACACGCTGTCGCGCATTCCGAGATTGCGAGTGCTGGCGTGTAGCACGGTGCTTCGCTTCGTGAGTAAAGACGTCGATCCGCAGGAGGTCGGTTCTCGGCTCAACGTCAGGGCCGTCATGATGATCCGCGTCATGCGGTTGGAACAGAAACTGATCATCCGCAGCGAGTTGGTTAAGGTCGCCGACGGATCGCAACTCTGGGGCGAGCAATACAATCGCAGTCCGTCGGACATCCTCGCGATTCAGGACGAGATCGCAAAGGCGATAACTGGGAGTTTGCGATGCAAACTCAGCAGCCAGGACCAAATGCGCCTCGCGAAGCAGCCGACAGACAATATCGAAGCCTATAACCTCTACCTCAGAGGCCGCTATTTTTGGAATAAATACGACAAACACTGGGTGTTGAAGGCCATCGACGCATTCAACCAGGCGATCGCGATCGACTCACAGTATGCGCTCGCGTACTGCGGAATGGCTGACGCTTACTTCCGGCTGTCCAACGTGCATTTCCCGCCGCGGGAGGTGTTACCAAAAGCGAAGGAAGCGGCGTTGAAAGCCGTCGAGATCGACGACAACCTCGCCGAAGCACATTCTTCGCTCGCGTTGATGAGCGTTTACTACGATCGCGACTGGGCGCGCGCGGAAATGGAGTTTAGAAAAGCGCTGAAGCTGGACCCGAACCTGATCTCGGCTCATCAACGATACGGATCGTATCTGACGTTCATGGGCCGGTTTGAGGAGGCGATCCGGCACTACGAGACGGCACTCGAGATCGATCCGTTTTCGCTTCAGTCGAATATGAATTTAGCGACTGCTTATTATCTGCGAGGTGAGCACGATCGAGCAGTCGATCATTTGATGAAAACACTCGAGCTGGAACCCAATTACCTGCCGACTCACTTCGTATTAGGATGCGTTTACATTCAGCAAGACCGGTTGGAAGAAGCGATCAGTGAGTTTCAATTTATAATCCACAAGCTTGATGACGAGGCTTATCACTCGATGGGCTTCATGGGGCTCGCATTGGCAATGGCTGGCCAGCGTGCTGATGCTGAGACGCTGCTCGATATTCTGGAAGACATCTCGCGCCGCAAGTATTGCTCACCGTACTGCCTGTTGCTGATCCATCTGGGATTAGGAAATCACGATCGAGTATTTGAGATACTCGAACAACTGTTCGACGAACAGAACGACTGGCTCGTCTGGTTAAAAGTCAGCCCTGAATTGAAGCCTATCCGCCAAGATCCGCGATTTAAGGACCTCATGAAACGCGTGGGTTTCGTGGACTAATCCATAAATTCCGCCTAACGCCGAATTTATCTTAAATTAGCATGAATTAAGGACTTCTGGTCTTCGCGAGCGTAGTCTGCCATTGACCTAAATCAACCTAGCCAAGACTTAGGCGATCGGATTTAAGCTATGGACCAGATAGAAGTTTTACTTTTCGAGTTTGAGGGTGAAGGTAAACTGGGGGAAACTGTGCGCGGACTCGTCGAGTCATGCGCCCATCGAGATTTCACCCTCGCTTGCCATACCTGCCCCGAGCTACCGATTAAGGATTTAGCACTGTTCGAGAAGATTATTAAGGACAAACCGCTAGTAGTTGTGCTAGCGCTCCCGCGAGTTTCCGCCCCCCATCTGGACTCGCTTCTCGAAACACTGCGACCAACGACACAACCGATTCTCGTCGTCATCGATGCACAACCCGAAGACGCGTCTCAACTGACGCGCCCGGGGATCGCCGACTTCATCATTCCTCCGATTACCGAGTCGGAAGTCCTGCTCCGGATACGCCGCTTGCTCAACCAGGTTCGCCAGGAGCGTAAGACGACTCAGGCGCTTACCGAAAAGCTCTCGGTCCAACAACTCCTCGGTAAGCATCCGGTGTTTCTCGCCGAACTGAACAAGATTCCCGTAGTCGCGAAGTCTGACATCTCCGTCCTGATCTCCGGTGAAACAGGAACGGGAAAAGAGATGGTGGCGCGCGTCATTCACTATCTCAGCCCAAGGGCCGGCAAGTGTTTTGTGCCTCTCAACTGCGGTGCGATTCCGGTCGAACTACTCGAGAACGAGTTGTTCGGTCATGAGAACGGCGCCTACACCGGCGCCTCCGGAGCCCGCATCGGTCTGATCCAGGAAGCAGACAAGGGAACACTGTTTCTGGACGAAGTCGACAGTCTGCCGGCGTTGGCCCAGGTCAAACTGCTTCGGTTCCTGCAGGACCATGAGTACAGGCCGTTGGGTAGCACGAAGATCAAGAAAGGCGACGTGCGAGTCGTCGCTGCGTCAAACGCGAATCTCGAACACGCAGTTGCCGCAGGCACGCTGCGACGAGATCTCTACTATCGCTTAAATGTAGTTCCAATCGTTCTGCCGCCGTTGCGCGAACGAGCCAGCGACATACTTCTGTTGGCCCATCACTTTCTCGAACTGTTCGCAAAGAAACTGAACAGTCCGGCGAGAAGTTTCTCGCCCGAAGCAGAACGCAAATTGCTTCTCTACAAGTGGCCGGGCAACGTCCGCGAACTTGAACACGTGATCGAGCGAGTAGTCGTGCTCGCTTCGCAGCGAGTGATTGACGAAAGTCAAATCTCGTTTCCCGGCGACGACGATAATCTGACCAGGTTGTCGTTCAAAGAACTCAAATCAAGCGTCATCGCTGAGTTCGAGACCAAGTACCTAAAAAATTTGCTGATCGCGTATCGCGGTAACATTTCCAAGGCGGCCCAGGCTGCTAAGAAGGAGCGCCGTACGTTCTGGGAGCTCCTGAGAAAGCACCAGATCAACATCGACGATTTCAAACCGAGCGCGGCACGTGAGTGATGGTCCAACCGGGCAAATTCACTCCACTGCTATGGCGAAGACGCCCACGTTTGCAGCGAATGTTTGCAGAATATTCAGGATTTTGAATTGAAATCTTTGGCATAAAAAAAGCAGGAGTAAGGTCTCGAGAGGTCTAATATGCGATGCAACTTAACGAAACAGACGAGATCCGGTTCTACGTCCTCTGTTACCTCGCCGAGCATCCTGAAGCCGGTGATACGTTCACGGGAATCGTGGACCAGTGGTTGATAAGTCAACGCATTAAGTACGCGACGCAAAACGTCTCCGAAGTGGTAGCCCAGCTCGTTTCTGACGGGCTGCTCGTGGAAACGAAGAAAGCCGACTCGGAAATGATCTACCGAGTGAATAAGGACCAGGAGCAAGCAATTCAAAACATGCTGAATGAAATGAAGCTCTAAGTCTCCGGGTCGTCGCAGTAAATCAAGCAGGGTTAGCGAGTCCTCAATGGGAACTCGATCGTTAGTTCATGTTTTTATAAATCGCGCGAAGTCACTGGCTTCAAGTGCGGTAGCTCTGTCCGGTTTTCACCTCGCTGCTGTAATCGTTTCCGCCTCCGGTCTTATGGACCAGCGGATCAATCAAAGGGAAGTGAACGCATGTCAGCCGCAATCGAAGACACTCTTAACTGGTACGTGGTCCATACTCACCCGAAACAGGAAGAACGGACCACCAGCAACCTCCTCGCGTTTGGCCTCGAGACTCTGAGCCCCAAGCTGCGCGTCAACAAGTACAACCAATTCACGGGTAAACCGACCGCGCTCGCGAAACCATTATTTCCCGGTTACATCTTCAGCCGTTTCCGATACAACGAGCTGTTTCACAAAATACGCTTCACTCGCGGCGTTCACAGCCTCGTCAGTTTCAACAACACACCGGCTACGATCGACGACGAAATCATCGACTTGCTGCGATCGCGAGTCGGGAACGACGGTTTCGTGAAGACCGGCGAAGATTTCAAGGCCGGTGACGCGGTCCGAATCAAAGAAGGCCGCTTTGAGAATTTCTGTGGCGTGTTTGAACGTGAATTACCCGATACCGATCGCGTGAGAATCCTCCTGAACACGATCGGTTACCAGGCTCACATCGTGGTCGATCGTCATTTGGTCAGCAAAGTCTCCCCGCAAGACCGCTCCCAGACTCACATTCGCCCATAGTTTTAACTACAACCACACAATTTCGTTCGCCGGAGAAAAACCATCATGGTCCAGGCACGCGCAATGTCTGTCCCGTACCCGCGGGTCAATGCAATCAGTGTCAAGTTAATCGCTGGTGTGCTCGGTTACTTGTTTGTCGTGGTGTTGGCGGCCCTGAGCATTTACGTGCAACGGCCGCCGGCGCCCGTCGCCGCAACCGCGCCGCAAAGCGATTTCTCTTCGGCTCGCGCGATGGAACTGTTGAAGGTCATCGCCGCAAAACCGCACCCGGTCGGATCGACTGAACACACGCGCGTCCGCGACTACCTCGTCACGCAACTCGCAGCTCTTGGCGCGCAGCCTGAAGTTCAAACGACCTCATCGGTCGACGTGCGTGGCATTCCGTATCGAGCGGCAACCATCAGCAACGTGCTCGGCAGAATTCGTGGCAGCGAAAACAGCAAAGCACTGATGCTGGTCGGTCACTACGACTCCGTCTCGACTGGACCAGGCGCGAGTGACGACGGATCGGGCGTTGCGGCGATCCTCGAAACAGTGCGATCGTTGAAAAGTGGTCCACCACTGAAAAACGACGTCATCATCCTTTTCACTGACGCGGAAGAGATCGGGTTGCTCGGCGCGCAGGCGTTCATGAACGAACACCCGTGGGCCAAAGACGTTGGTCTCGTGCTCAACTTCGAAGCGCGGGGTAACGGCGGCGCGGCAACGATGTTTGAGACCAGCAACGGCAACGGCCGCTTGATCGACGGGCTTGCGAAAGCGGCGCAGTATCCGCTAGCGAATTCGCTGTCCTATGAGATCTACAAGATCCTGCCGAACGAGACCGACATGAGCGCTTTCAAAGGCGACGGTCTGCCGGGCTTGAACTTCGCGTTTATCGAAGGCGTCACTCATTACCACACCGCGATCGACAATCTCGAATCGGTTGACGAAGCGAGCGTGCAACATCAGGGAAGCTATGCGCTGAGCCTTGCGCGTTATTTCGGCAATACGGATCTCGCCAACGTGACGAGCAGCAACGCCGTTTACTTCAATCTCTTTGGCTTTACGTTGGTCCAATATTCGTCAGCATGGATCCTGCCGTTGACGATCCTCGTCACGCTGATCTTCATTGCCGTTCTGGTTATCGGCGTCAGACGTCACGTTCTGACGATCTGGGGCGTCGCACTTGGCTTCGTCGCGTTGTTCATCAGCATCGTGGCTTCGGTGGTTGTCGTTTCGGCTGTTTGGTGGCTCATCCGCATGGTCCATCCGGCTTACAGGACCATCCTTCAAGGCGACGTTTACAACAGCAGCACTTACATGATCGCGTTCGCGATTCTGTCGGTCGCGCTGACTTCCGCACTATATGCAGCGTTTCGCAGATGGCTCAGCCTCGAAGACCTGGCGATCGGCGCGCAGGCGGTTTGGCTGGTCCTGATGATCGCGACGAGCGTCATTCTGCCGGGCGCGAGTTTTCTTTTTACGTGGCCGCTGTTGTTCAGTTCGCTGGCGCTGGGCGTGACGTTCTTCGGAAAGCCTGAGTCAGCGAAGCGCGTGGCCGTATTCTCAGCCGGCGCGATTCCCGCGATCGTTATCGTCGTGCCGATTATCTATCTCGTGTTTGTCGGACTGACGTTGGGAATGTCGGGCGCGGTCATGGCCCTCGTGGTCCTGTTGACTGGACTGCTCATTCCGCACCTGAGTTTTATCCCCGCATCGGTTAAGTGGGTGTTTCCGGCGGTGCTCGCAGGCGTCAGCGTGGCGCTGCTGATCGCGGGTGGTCTTACGTCCGGCTTCGATCGCAATCACACGCGGCCAAACAGTGTCTTTTACGCCTTTGATGCAGACGCTGCGAAGGCTGTCTGGGCGAGCGCCGACGAAAGCCCGGATTCATGGACGCAGCAGTTCTTCAACAACCCGACGCGGGCGCCGTTAGCTGAGTACTTCCCGTTGAGCCAGCGAGGTTTCCTGCAAGCGCAGGCTCCGGTTGCGCAACTCAACGTCCCGCAGGTCGAGGTCGTAAGTGATCAGACAAACAACAACCAGCGCACTCTGCGATTGCGCGTGAAGTCGTCGCGTGAGGCGCCGGTGGTTACGTTGAGTGTCGATCCCGATGTCGAGCTCGCGTCGAGCGCGATCAATGGAAAAGAGATTAAAGGCCAGTATGGACCAAACACTCCGTGGGCGCTGCGGTATCACGCCGTGCCGCAGGAGGGAATCGAAGTCACGCTCGTAAGCGCGAAGCCAACGCCCATCGGCATACGCGTGGTGGACCAGTCGTACAGTCTGCCAACCGATCCACAGATCTCGATACAACCTCGTCCGGACAACATGATGCCGGCGATGCTTCCTTACACGGATTCAACTTTCGTTACCAAATCCTACAAGTTCTGACCGGCATTCTCTGCGTAGCTCCGCGTGCCTCGGCGCGGTTTATGATGATGGTGTTTGCACGCGGGATGTCTATTCCGTTCTGTGTCCTCTGCGTTAAATTTATTCCTGCACATCATTTAACGCAGAGGACACATCAGAGATACGCAGAGAGCGCCGAGGAGACTAACGCTTCTAACCTCTAAACCGTGGCACTCGCTGAAACACTTACACGCCTGGCCGTGGGCCAGGACACGCTCGTGACGCTGTTGCGCCAACGCGCGGTCGAACACGCTGATCGCGTGGCCTACACCTTTCTTTCGGAAGGTGATGAGCCGGAGAAGCGCGTCAGCTACGACCAGTTGGACCAGCAGGCGCGCAGCATCGCCGCGCATCTTCAGTCGTACAGCGCCGCCGGCGAACGGGTGTTGCTGCTCTACCCGCCGGGGCTCGACTACATCGCCGCCTTTTTCGGTTGCATGTACGCGGGCGCGATCGCGGTTCCCGCGTATCCACCGCGACGCAATCGCAGTCTCGAACGTCTGCGCGCCATCGTCAGCGACGCGCAGGCGGCATTCGCATTAACCACCGACACGATCTATTCGCGTGTTCAGCCGCTACTCGCCGAAACGCCTGATTTACTCGCCGTGAAATGGCTGGCGACGGATCGTCTCAGCTTTGACGCCGCGGACAACTGGCGAGATCCGCGAATCGACGACGCCTCAATCGCGTTTCTCCAGTACACGTCGGGTTCGACGAGCACGCCGAAGGGCGTGATGGTCACGCATCGCAACCTGCTGCAAAACCAGGAAATGATTCGCCGCGCTTTTCGACAATCAAGCGAATCGGTGATCGCGGGCTGGCTGCCGATGTACCACGACATGGGCCTGATCGGTAACGTATTGCAGCCGATGTTCCTGGGCGTGCCTTGCATACTCTTGTCGCCTGCCAGTTTTCTGCAACAGCCTGCGCGTTGGTTGCAGACGATTACGCAGTACCAGGCGACGACGAGTGGTGGTCCAAACTTCGCTTATGACCTGTGCGTCAACAAGATCAGTGATGAAGTGCGTGCGACGCTCGATCTGAGTAGTTGGACATGCGCGTTCAACGGCGCGGAACCGGTGCGTGCGGACACGATGAAGCGTTTCGCGGACGCATTTGAACCGTGTGGTTTCAACGCTGCGGCATTTCATCCCTGCTACGGTCTTGCTGAAGCGACGCTGATCGTGACCGGCGGCAGAAAGTCTGAATCGCCGCTGGTGCTGACGCTCGATACGAAGTCTCTTGAACAGGGACGAGTGATCGAAGATCCCGCCGGTCGTGAGTTGGTCAGTTGTGGCGAAGTCACGGACGAACAGCGGATCGCGATCGTCAATCCACAGACGGAACGTGCTTGCGCGGCAGGTGAGGTCGGCGAGGTGTGGGTCTCTGGACCAGGGGTCGCCGCGGGTTATTGGAATCGGGCTGGCGCGACCGTCGAAACATTCGGTGCAACACTGGATGATCGTGCATTCCTGCGCACAGGCGATCTCGGGTTCATCAGCGCCGGCGAACTCTTCATTACCGGTCGAATCAAAGATCTGATCGTCGTTCGCGGCCGCAATCATTACCCGCAGGACCTCGAGTTGACGATGCAACGCAGTCACAGGGCGCTGCGTCCGGGTTGTGGTGCGGCTTTTTCGCTCGACGTCGACGGCGAAGAACGTCTCGTCCTCGTCCAGGAACTCGACGTGCGGCAAAGGCCGGCTACCGATGCGGTTATCGAAGACATCAAGCGGGCGATTTTTGAAGAGCACGAGATTGCGCCGTACGCGATCGCGCTGTTGAAAGCCGGCAGTATTCCAAAGACGTCGAGCGGCAAGATTCAACGACATGCTTGCCGTGCGGAGTTTCAACAAGCGCGCTGGGAAGTCGTAGACGAATGGCGCGAAGCCGCGATCGCTGCTATTGAAGAAACCGCCGAGACACCGCGCAATGTCGCGGAGATTGAAACATGGCTCGCGTCACATCTCGCCGCGAAGCTCGGTCTTAAACACGAGCAAATCGATCTTCACCGGCCGGTGACGAGCTACGGTCTCGATTCGCTGGTCGCGCTCGACTGGATGCACGCGATCGAGCAGAAACTCGGCGTCGGTGTTTCGCTGTCGACGATTCTCGACAGCCCAAGCATCGCCGAGTTGGCGCAACATTTATCAACGCGCCTGCCCTCGAAGACACCGCTGGTCCAAACGTCGCAATCAACCGGCGATGCGCCGCTGTCTCGCGGACAGGAGGCGATGTGGTTTCTGCACCAGTTGGCGCCCGAAAGCGCCGCCTACAATCTTGCTTTCGCGGCCCGCGTGGAGGGTGACGTAGATACCTCAAACTTGTTAGGCCCTGCGCTTGAGGATCTGATTTCGCGTCACCCTTCTTTGCGGACGACTTTCCACAGCGTCGACGGCCGGCCGGTGCAACGCGTTCACGAGCATCGCGACGCCGCGTTTTCTGAAGTGGATGCGACGCGCTGGAGCGAGGAACAACTCGACAACACTCTCGCCGAAGAAGCGCATCGTCCGTTCGATCTCGAACATGGTCCATTGCTGCGCATTCATGTCTATCGACGCGCGCACGACCTGATACTGCTGCTCACAGCGCATCACATCATCGTCGATTTCTGGTCGCTCGCGATTCTCGTCGACGAACTCGGCGTCTTCTACGAAGCACGCCGTCTGCAAACATCCGCGGAGCTTGCTCCGCTGCCGTTTCAATACACGGATTATCAACACTGGCAACACTCCTTTTTGAACAGCAGCGAAGCGGACCGCTTGCTCGCGTTCTGGCAGGAACGATTGAGTGGCGAGTTGCCCGTCCTGGATCTCACGACCGACAAACCGCGTCCGGCTCAACAGACATACTCCGGCGCGTCGCTGCGTTTCAAACTGAGCGAAAAACTTACTAACGCACTCAAATCGTTTGGCGAATCGCGCGGGGCGACGCTTTACATGACGTTACTCGCCGCCTTTCAAACACTTCTACACCGGCACACGGGCCAGCACGACATCCTGATCGGCTCGCCGACGACGGGTAGAAGTCATGCCGAGTTAACGGGTGTCGCCGGTTACTTCGTGAATCCGATCGTGCTTCGCGGCCGTCCGTCAGGAGATGCGACGTTTGAACACTTCCTCGCGCAAGTCAGAAGCGACGTGCTCTCGGCGTTTGAACATCAGGATTATCCATTCCCGCTGCTCGTAGAAAAACTTCAGCCGCAACGCGATCCCAGCCGCTCCGAGTTGTTCCAGGCAATGTTCATCCTGCATCGATCACACCTGCCGCAACATCAGGCGCTCGGCGGATTCGCTTTGGGCGAAGCAGGCACGCGCATGAGTTGGGCCAATGTGTCGCTGGAATCGATCAGTCTGAAGCAGCGCGTATCGCAGTTTGACCTGACGCTGATGATGGCCGAACTCGACGGCTCGTTGTCGGGCTCGCTCCAGTACAACACTGATCTCTTCGACGCCGCATCGATGCAGCGTTTGCAGGATCACTTCGTGACGCTGCTCGAAGGCATCGTCGCGCAGCCCGATCAGCAACTCTCGCGTTTGCCGTTGCTGACCGCCGCGGAAGAAGAGCAGCTCATCACCTCGTGGAACCAGACACAGCTCGACTATCCGGCGCACAAGACGATCCACGAGCTTTTTGAAGAACAGGTAAACAGGACGCCTGACGCGATTGCACTCGTGCGACATCACGAGCAGATCACGTTTCGTGAGTTGAATAGTCGCGCGAATCAGATCGCGTCTGAGTTGCGCGCGCTCGGCGTTGGTCCAGAGGTTCCGGTGGGAATTTGCTTGCGTCGTTCGATCCGTATGGTGGTCGCTTTGCTCGGCGTGCTGAAAGCAGGTGGCGCGTACGTTCCGCTTGATCCGGCCTATCCTAAACCGCGAGTTGCGTTCATGCTTGAAGACGCCCGCGCACAGGTCGTGATCACGGAAAGTCACCTGCTCGAAGCGCTGCCGGAGTCTGAGGCGCACCTGCTGTGTCTCGACACCGAGTGGGATCGAATCACAAAGCTCAACGACGACAACCCGGCGCCGATCGCAACTGCCGACAACCTCGCCTACGTCATTTACACATCAGGCTCGACAGGGAAACCGAAAGGGGTCGCGATCGCTCATCGTAGCGCCGTCGCTTTGATCGCATGGGCCGAACGCGTCTTCAGTGGAGACGAGTTGCGTGTAGTTCTCGCCTCCACTTCGATCTGTTTCGATCTTTCAGTGTTTGAGTTGTTTGTGACGCTGTGTCTCGGTGGTCGAGTCGTCGTCGCTGAAGACGCCCTCGAGCTGCCCCAAATCGCCGACGAAATCACACTCGTCAACACCGTCCCGTCAGCCATCACGGAATTGATTCGAAGCTCAAGCGTGCCGCCGTCTGTTCGCACGGTGAACCTCGCCGGAGAACCGCTGCTGAATCACCTCGTCCAAAAGATCTACCAGACCGAAACCGTCGACAAAGTCTTCAATCTTTATGGACCATCGGAAGACACCACGTACTCGACGTTCGCGTTGATGCAGAAAGGTCACAGCATCAATTCACTGGTTGGCCGGCCCATCGCGAACACGCAGGTCTATCTGCTCGACGAGCACCTGCAACCGGTTCCCGTAGGCGTCGCGGGTGAGTTGTATCTCGGGGGCGACGGTCTCGCGCGAGGTTATCTGAACCGGCCCGATCTTACCGCGGCCAAGTTTATTCCCGATCCATTCAGTAACGTGCCCGGCGCGCGGCTCTACGCGACCGCCGATCGCGCGCGTTATCTCGCGGATGGAAACATCGAGTTTCTCGGACGCGCCGACAATCAGGTCAAGATCCGTGGTTTTCGCATCGAGTTGGGCGAGATTGAAACAGCCTTGATTCGTCACAACCAGGTTCATGAGGTGGTTGTGACGGCGCATGAAGTCGGCGGCGACAAGCGACTGGTCGCTTACGTGGTTGCTGTTGAGGGATCGCAACTCACCGCCGCCGATTTGCGCACGTTTCTCAGCAAAGACTTGCCGCACTTTATGACACCGTCGGTGTTCGTCATGCTCGACGCATTGCCGCTGACGCCGAACGGTAAAGTCGATCGACGCGCGTTGCCGTCGCCGGACATGTCGGATCTCGGATCTGCAGCTTCGTTTGTGACGCCGCGAACGCCGGTTGAAGAAGTGCTGGCTGGAATCTGGTCCGCGGTGTTGCGCGTCGAGCGCGTTGGCGTTGAAGACAACTTCTTCGATCTGGGCGGCCATTCATTGCTCGCCACGCAGATCATCTCGCAAGTGCGACAAGCGTTTCAGATCGAACTGCCGCTGCGCAGTCTGTTCGAAGGTCCAACGATCGCGCAGCTCGCACGGCACGTCGAACAAGCATTGCAGGCGGGGAGCGAGAGTGCGCCGCCGATCGGACGCCGCAATACAAACGACAACCTGCCGCTTTCGTTTGCGCAGCAGCGACTCTGGTTTCTCGATCAACTCGAACCAAACAGCCCTGCTTACAACGTTCCCGCGGCGATACGGCTTGAAGGACAACTCGATCTCGCCGCACTCGAACAGAGTCTCAACGAGATCGTCAAACGGCACGAGAGCCTGCGCACGACGTTCAAGATCGTGAACGGCGAGCCGGTTCAATCGATCGCCTCGCACGCCGCCTTGAAGATCGAATATGTCGATCTGATTAACGACAAAGATCGAGAAACGAAAGCGAAGCAACTCGCGATTGACGAAGCGCGCCGCCCGTTCGATCTGTCGCATGGTCCATTGCTGCGAGCGTCAGTGCTGCGGCTTGCGGCTGATGAGCACGTTCTGCTCTTCACGATGCATCACATCGTGAGCGACGGCTGGTCGTTAACCGTTTTGACAAACGAGCTTGCGTCACTTTACGACGCACACCGGGGAGCCAAACTAGCTGTCCTGCCCGATTTGCCGGTGCAGTATGCTGACTTTTCACTGTGGCAACGCAACTGGTTGCAGGGATCCGTTCTCGAAGATCAACTCGCGTATTGGCGCGAACAGTTGCAGACAGTGCCGCCTGTCATCGAGTTGCCGGCCGATCATCCACGGCCCACTGTAGGAAGTCTAAGCGCGGCGCGCAGGTCATTCTCACTTTGCGAGAGAGTGACTAACGACTTGCGCGCCTTGAGCCGCGGCGAGGGCGTCACGCTTTTCATGACGTTGCTCGCCGCGTTTCAAATACTGCTTTCGCGATACAGCGGACAGCACGACATCGCCGTCGGAACTCCGATCGCAAATCGCAATCGCGCCGAAACCGAGAACCTGATCGGGTTCTTTGTGAACACCCTGGTCCTGCGCGCCGACCTGAGTGGAAACCCGAGCGTGCGCGAGTTGTTACGGCGGGTGAGGGAAGTCGCGCTTGGTGCTTACGCACACCAGGACGTGCCGTTTGAGAAACTCGTCGAAGAGTTACAACCCGAGCGGAGTCTAAACAACACGCCGCTGTTCCAGGTCGTCTTCAGTCTGCAAAACAATGCGGTCCAATCGCTCGAACTCGAAGGACTGAACGTGACGCTGCTCGAAAGCGAAACTGGCGTGAGCAAGTTTGATCTTGTGTTCAGTTTGAATGAGACAGCAAATAGCCTCGAAGGCTCGCTTGAATACAGCACGGATCTTTTCGAGGCTGAAACTGTTGAGCAGATGTTGTCGCACTACCGAAACGTGCTCAGCGAGATCGCCGCCGATCCGAATGTGCATATAGAAGACGTTTCGTTGCTGAGCGACGAAGAACGCACGCGGATCATTACCGAGTGGAACCAGACCGCCACACCGTTTCCGCACGACGTCACGATCCAGCAACTCTTCGAGTCGCAAGCTCGAGAAACGCCAGACGCCATCGCGTTGAGGTTCACCGGCGGGCAGATGACGTTCGGCGAACTGAACGAGCGCGCCAACCGCTTGGCCCATCGACTGTTGCGCTGGGGAGTTGGACCCGAAGTTGTCGTCGCACTATTGGTTGAAAGATCGCCGGAAGTCGTCGCCGCGCTGCTTGCGATCCTGAAAGCCGGAGGCGCCTATCTGCCGCTCGATCCATCGTCGCCGCCGCAACGACTCGCGTACATGTTGAACAAAGCGCGCGCGAAGGTGTTGCTCACCCAGCAGGCATTGTTGCCCAACTTGCCGACGACCGAAACGCCGACACTGTGCCTGGACCACGCCTGGTCTGATTTCAAGCACGAGAGCACTCAGAATCCAACATCGTCCGCGCGTCCCGAGAACCTTGCGTACGTCATGTACACGTCCGGTTCGACCGGCGAACCGAAAGGCGTGAGCGTCAGTCATCGCTCGGTAGTGCGGCTCGTGAAGAACACAAATTACGCGCGATTCGGACCCGATGAAGTGTTTCTCCAGTACGCGCCGCTCTCGTTTGACGCGTCAACGCTCGAGCTATGGGGCAGCTTGCTGAATGGCGCGCAACTCGTCGTCATGCCGCCCGGAGTAGCCGGTCTCGAGGACCTCGGCGAAGTATTGCAACGAGAGAAGATAACGACGCTCTGGCTGACCGCTGGACTGTTCCAACAGATGGTCGAACAGCGCCTGCCGGATCTCAAAGGCGTGCGACAGATCCTCGCCGGCGGCGACGTACTTTCCGTCGAACACGTGAAGCAATTGTTAACCGAACTGCCCGACGGCGCGCACCTCATCAACGGCTATGGACCAACCGAGAACACGACGTTCACCTGTTGTCATCCGATGACCGCGTCGACGCCCGTCAATGGATCGATCTCGATCGGCAAACCGATCTCGAACACCGAAGTTTATGTTGTCGATTCGGGCTTTCGTCCGGTGCCGCGCGGCGTCGCAGGCGAACTGCTGATCGGCGGCGAAGGTCTCGCGCGCGGCTACTGGCGCAGTCCGGAGCTGACGGCGGAACGTTTCATACCGCATCCGTTCAAGCCAGGCGCGCGTCTTTATCGCAGCGGCGATCGCGTGCGTTATCGGCGAAACGGCGAGCTGGAGTTTCTGGGCCGGTTGGACCAGCAGGTGAAGTTGCGCGGCTTCCGCATCGAGCCGGGCGAGATCGAGAACAGTCTGAATGCCCACCCGGCGGTGCGATCGTCAGTCGTCGTGTTGCACAGCGATCGCAGTCGTGGCCGTGAACTCGTCGCCTATGTCGTGGCGGATCAAGTCGGTACGGAAGAACTACGAAATCATCTTCTCGCGAGCCTGCCGCCTTACATGATTCCCGGCGTGTTCGTGATGCTCGACGAACTGCCGCTGACGGCTAACGGCAAAGTCGATCGCGCGGCGTTGCCGGCGCCGAACGATGTACAGCCCGAGATCGCACAGGAATACGTTGCGCCACGTAACGAAACCGAGGAGCAACTTGCGAGTCTGTGGACCACGGTGCTGGGACGCGAGCGAATCGGCGTCACGGACAACTTCTTCGAACTCGGCGGTCATTCGCTGCTCGCCACCAATCTCGTTTCGCGAGTGCGCCAGACGTTCCAGATCGAATTTCCGCTGCGTCAACTCTTCGAGTCTCCAACGATCGCGCAGTTAGCCAGGCTGATTGACGAGCGCAAGAATCGACCGAAGCAGGTCGCAACGATTCAGGCGCGACGCCGCGGCGCGCGCGATTTCAACCAGTTGCTAAACCAAATCGAGAATCTCTCCGAAGACGAGGTGCGACGGCTCCTCAAGGAGACAAAGCTTGGACACGAAACAGGAGTTCAGCATGGATAGTTCGCAGGCCGACCTTTCGCGCGAAAAGCGCGAGCTACTGGAGTTGCTGTTGAGCCGGCAGGGCAATGAGTTCAACTCGTTCCCGCTCTCTCACGCGCAGCAACGACTCTGGTTTCTCGATCAACTCGAGCCGGGCAGTCCTGCGTACAACATCTCGGCCGCGGTGCGTCTGACTGGACCACTGAACGTCGCCGTCCTCGAACGAAGTCTCAACGAGATCGTGCGTCGTCATGAATCGCTGCGCACGACGTTCAAGACGATCGATGGACGTCCGGTGCAGGTGATTGCGGCTTCGCTCGTCGTGCCGCTGCCGCTGATCGATCTTTCCGGCAAGTCTGACGATGACGTGCGCGCTTTGATGTCTGAAGAGGCGCGCCGGCCGTTCGATCTTGAACATGGACCACTGCTCCGCTTCACCGCGCTGCGCCGCGATAACGAGCACGTCATTCTACTGACCATGCATCACATCGTTTCCGACGGCTGGTCCATGAGCGTGTTCATCCGCGAGATGGCGGCGCTGTACGAGGCTTTCGCGAGTGATGCGCCGTCGCCGCTGCCGGAGTTGCCGATTCAATATGCCGACTTCGTGATGTGGGAACAGGAGCATTTGCAGGGCGAGATCGTCGAACAGCAACTCGATTACTGGAAGAAACAACTCGGCGGTGAGTTGCCGGTGTTGCAGTTGCCTTCGGATAGACCACGTCCGGCGGTGCAAACGTACGGTGGCGAGCGATTACCCGTTTCGTTGTCCCGCGAGCTAACAGAATCGTTGAAGACGCTCAGCCAGCGTGAGGGCGCCACGCTTTACATGACGCTGCTGGCGGGACTCCAGGCGCTGCTTTCGCGTTACAGCAACCAGGACGACATCTCTGTCGGATCGTCGATTGCCGGTCGCAATCGTCCAGAGATCGAGGGACTGATCGGTTTTTTTCTGAACACTCTCGTCCTGCGCACGGATCTTTCCGGCAACCCGACGTTTATCGAACTGCTCCGACGTGTGCGCGAGGTCGCGCTTGGCGCTTACGGCAACCAGGACGTGCCGGTCGAGATGTTGTTGGAAGCGCTGCATCCGGAACGTAACACGAGTCACAACGCGTTGTTCCAGGTATTGTTTATCTTGCAGAACACGCCGGCTGCGAGTTTCAGCGTCGCGGATATTCTGTTGGAGCCGATCGAGCTGGACACGCTGACGTCGAAGTTTGATCTCACACTCGATCTCACAGAAACAGAAAACGGCATCGAAGGCTCACTCGAATACAACACGGATCTGTTCGACCGCGACACCGTTGCGGGATTGATGCGGCATTTCGAAACGCTGCTGACGGGCGCTGTTGCCGATCCGGATCAGCGTTTGGAGAGTCTTGCGCTTCTGACATCTGACGAACGACATCAGATCGTTTCGCAGTGGAGCCAGACGAGCACCCGCCAAGAGAGCGGTTACAGTCTTCATCAACTGTTCGAACAACAGGTTGAACGCACACCGGATGCTGTTGCGGTCGCATTCGAGCAGCAACATCTGACGTACGCCGAGCTGAACGCGCGGGCAAATCAGGTGGCTCATCACCTGCGCGCGCAGGGTGTCGGACCCGACGTGCTCGTGGCGATTCAGATCCAGCGTTCGATCGAGATGATCGTCGGTTTGTTTGGAATCTTGAAAGCGGGTGGCGCGTACGTGCCGCTCGATCCGGCATACCCGCAGGAACGCGTCGCGTTGATTTTGAAGGACTCGGGTGCTCAGATTCTGTTAACGCGTGAATGGTTCAACGACGAACGAATCGCCTCGGAAAGCACCGAGAATCCTGCGGTTGATGTTCGTCCGGAAAATCTCGCATACGTCATCTACACATCAGGATCGACCGGCGTTCCCAAGGGCGTGCAGACGCCGCATTCCGCCGTCGTCAATTACGTCGAGGCGTGCATCGATGCTTACGAACTCAACGCGGCGGACAAAGTGTTGCAGTTCGCGTCGATCACTTTCGACGCAAGCGCCGAAGAAATCTATCCGACGCTGAGCCGTGGCGCGACTCTCGTTCTGCGCACCGAAGAGATGCTCGCCTCGCCCGCTGACTTCTGGTCCAAATGCGACGAGTGGCAGGTTTCAATCGTCGATCTACCCACGGCTTACTGGCACGAGTTAACCAAAGCTCTGACGACGACGTCGCTCCCATCCGCGTTGCGTCTCGTGATCATCGGCGGCGAACGCGCTCTGCCGCAGCGCGTCGCGGAGTGGCAACGAACGGCGCCCAAGAACGTGCGACTCGTCAACAGTTATGGTCCAACTGAAGCCACCATCGTCGCAACGATGTGTACGGTTGAAAACGAGCCAACTGGACGTGAGGTCTCGATCGGCAGGCCCGTTAGAAACACCTTTGCTTACATCCTGGACCAACAACTCACGCCGGTTCCAATCGGCGTCCCCGGACAGTTGTACATCGGCGGCAGCGGCCTGGCGCGCGGTTACCTGAACCGCCCCGAACTGACTGCGGAAAAGTTCATCCCCGATCCGTTCTCCACGAAACGCGGCGCGCGATTGTACGCAACCGGCGATCTCGTTCGTTATCGAAAGAACGGGGAAATCGAGTTTGTCGGACGCGTCGACAACCAGGTCAAGGTTCGTGGCTTCCGCATCGAGTTGGGTGAGATCGAAGCCGCGCTGCACAGTCACGAAAGCATCAGTGAAGCCGTCGTCGAAGCGAGAGAAGACACGCCGGGCGTCAAACAGTTGGTGGCCTACATCGTGTCGCGGGAGGCCGTCGCGACGACCGAGCTGCGGAACTATCTCAAGCAGCAACTTCCCGATTACATGATCCCGTCGGTCTTTGTGACCCTCGACGCACTGCCCCTCAACACCGCGGGCAAGGTCGATCGCCGTGCGCTGCCTGCGCCGCCTGAAATTCGTCCCGAACTAAACGACGCCTTCATCGCGCCGCGCACGCCAAGCGAGGAAATGCTCGCGTCGATCTGGAGCGCCGTGCTTGGCGTGAAACAGATCGGAATCAACGACAACTTCTTCGACCTAGGCGGCCATTCGCTACTCGCGACGCAAGTGATCTCACGAATCCGCGAGTCGTTCCACATCGATCTTCCGTTGCGCAGCGTCTTTGAATTCCCATCACTCGGCGAACTCGCGACACAGATCGACGTCACGGTTCGCGCGTCACAGTCGCTCGAGCTGCCGCCGCTGAAGCGTGCGTCGCAGGAGACAGACAGGCCGCTCTCGTTCGCGCAGGAACGTCTATGGTTCCTGAACCAACTCGATCCGCAAAGCGTCGCTTATCACGTGCTGCGTCCGATGCGCATCCGCGGCAACTTGAACGTGCCGTTACTCGAACGTGCTTTCACGGAGATCGTGCGGCGTCATGAGATCTATCGCACGAACTTCCCGGCGGTCGATGGCCGTCCGGTCCAGTTCATCCGTCCGCCGGCGCCAGTCACGTTGCAGGCGAAAGATCTGCGTCATCTGCCGGAAGCCGAGCGCGAGGCTGCGGTGCAGGAACTGATCGCCGACGAAGGCCAGCGTCCTTTCAATCTCACGCATGGTCCACTCTGGCGTCTCAACCTGTTGCAAGTAGCCGACGACGATCACTTGTTGATGTTGACCGAGCATCACCTGGTCCATGACGGTTGGACCGAAGGCCGGCTGGTGCGTGAGTTTCTGACGATCTACGAGGCTTACGCGAACGATGCGCCGTCGCCGTTGCCGGAGTTGTCGATTCAGTATTCTGACTTTGCTATCTGGCAACGCGAGTGTTTGCAGGGGAAGGCGTTCGACACGCAAATCGCTTACTGGAAGAAACAGCTTTCCGGCAAGTTGCCCGTGCTCGAACTGCCGACCGATCGCCCGCGTCCGCCCGTGCAAACGTTCCGCGGCGAAACACAAACGAAGATGTTGCCGGCGTCGTTGGCCCAGGATCTCTACGAACTGAGCCGCCGCAACCACGCGACGCTCTTCATGACGGTCCTCGCTGCGTTCAGCACGCTGTTGCATCGCTACAGCAACCAGGACGACATCCTTATCGGTTCACCCATCGCCGGGCGCAACCGCGCCGAGCTCGAACAACTGATCGGGTTCTTCGTGAACACGATGGTGATGCGCAGCGACTTGTCAGGCGATCCGACGTTCGTCGAACTGCTGAATCGCACTCGCGAGATGGCGCTTGGAGCCTACGCGCACCAGGACATGCCGTTTGAAAAGCTGGTCGAAGAGATTCAACCCGAGCGCAGTCTGAATCGACAGGCGCTGTTTCAGGTGATGTTCGTTTTGCACAACGCGCCCAGCACCGCACTCGAGATCGCGGGACTGACGATCGACGCGATGCGCGTACACAACGGCACCGCGAAATTTGATCTATTGTTCTCGATTCGCGAGGAGCACGAAGGCCTGCGGTGCGTGATGGAATACAGCACCGATCTGTTCGACGACGCCACCATCACGCGCATGTTGGGCCACTACGAAACCCTCCTGCGGTCCATCGTTGCCGATCCTGATCAAGCTATTTCAAAGTTATCTCTGCTGACCGAAGCCGAAGAACGTCAACTGCTCGTCGAATGGAACGACACTCGCGCTGAGTACACTTTCGATCAACTAATCCATCAGCTCGTCGAAGCGCAGGTTGAACGTACGCCCGACACCATCGCCGTCTCTTTCGCGGGTGAAGAACTGACGTATCGCGAACTAAACGCAAGGGCCAACAGCCTGGCCCACTACCTGCGCGCACTTGGTGTTGGACCCGAAGTTCGCGTCGGCATCTGCGTAAGACGTTCGCTGGACATGGTTTGCGCGGCGCTGGGCGTGATGAAGAGCGGCGGCGCTTACGTGGCGCTCGATTCGAGTTATCCACAGGACCGGCTCGCGTACATGCTCGACGACGCCAACATCTCCGTCGTGCTGACGCAAACGGAACTCGCATCGTCCCTGCCGGCCAGTCACCTAAAAGTCGTCAAGCTCGACGCGGAGCGCAACATCATCGCGCAACACAGTCGCGAGAACCCGCCGAACACGGGAACGCTCGACAGCCTCGTCTACGTCACGTACACGTCGGGCTCAACCGGCAAACCCAAGGGCATCGCGATGGTCCAACGTTCGCTGTTGAATCTCCTGACCTGGATGATTCGGACCACGCACTTGCCCGAAAACGCTCGCACCTTGCAATTCGCGTCGCTGAGTTTCGACGTCTCGTTCCAGGATATCTTCTCGACGCTGTGCTCCGGCGGAACCGTCGTGATGATCTCCGAAAGCGAGCGGCAGGACATCTCAAACCTCGCGAAGACGCTGAGCGCCGAAGGCATTCACCGCATCTTCATTCCCGCGGTCGCTTTGCAGCAGCTCGCCGAAGGCTTTTGCGCGCACGGCGATTTCAACGCGCCGCTCAGAAAAGTGATCGCCGGATCTGAACAGCTACAGATCACGCAAAGCATCGCCGCGATGTTCTCCGGTCTTGAACACGCCGCTTTGCACAACGAGTATGGTCCATCCGAGGCGCACGTGGTCACGGAGCTCGCACTCGGCAGAGACACTGACAACTGGCCCAAGCGCCCGTCAATCGGCCGCCCAATCGCCAATACTCAGATCTACGTTCTCGATCGTCACTTCAAACCGACGCCCATCGGCGTTCCTGGCGAATTGTTCATCGGCGGACTCGGCCTTGCTCGCGGTTACATGACGCTGCCGGGCGTTACGGCAGACAAGTTCGTGCCCGATCCCTTCAGCTCCGAACCAGGCGCACGTCTTTACCGCACCGGCGACCTCGCACGTTATCTCGCGAACGGAAACATCGAGTTTCTGGGCCGCATGGACCACCAGTTGAAGATTCGCGGCTTCCGTATCGAGCCGGGTGAGATCGAAGTGGTGCTGTGCCAGCATCCGGCGATTCACGAAGCCGTCGTCGTGGCCCACGATCATGGACCAGGCGACAAACGACTCGTCGCATATCTCGTGGCGTTTCCGGATGCGAAGCCGGCCGCCGGCGAGTTACGCACTCACCTGAAAGAAAAACTGCCCGATTACATGGTTCCGTCCGTCTTCATGCTGCTCGATCGCCTGCCCCTGAACACAAACGGCAAAGTCGATCGCCGCGCGTTGCCGGCGCCGGAATCATCGCGGCCGGAACTCGAACAGGCGTTTGTCGAACCACGCACGGCGCTGGAACGAGTGCTCGTCAAATCGTGGACCGACGTGCTCGGCGTCGAGAGTGTCGGCATCAACGACAACTTCTTCGAACTCGGCGGTCACTCACTACTCGCGACGCAATTGATAGCGCGCGTGTCGGAAGCGTTTCAGACCGAGTTGCCGCTGCGCATCATCTTCGAATGCCCGTCGGTGAGCAGCATGGCCGAACGTCTACAACAAACGGAAACACGCGCCGGCGACTTTGAAGAGATGGCGCGCATTCTCGAACAACTCGAAGCACTGACCGACGACGAAGCCAGGTCGATGCTCGAGGCCTAGAACCTCTAAAGCACTCAAGTGCTTTGTACTTGGTTCTTAGTTCTTTGTTCGCTCATGGAAGTCCGCGATGGATCCTACCAAGTACTAACTACAAAGAACTAAGCACTAACCCTTCCAACGGAATACGACTATGTGGTTAACGGCACAACAGATCGATCACTATCACGAACACGGCTTTCTCGTCGTGCGCAACTATTTCTCTCCCGATGAAATCGAGATCATGCTCGACGAGTTGCCGCACATATTCTCGCAGGACACGCCGCGCCGAATCCTCGAGAAGAGCGGCGCCGTCCGGACCGTCTTCGCGTCGCACACCGACAACGAAGTCTATAACACCCTCAGCCGGCTGCCGCGTCTCGTCGAACCGGCAAAGCAACTGCTCGACAGCGACGTCTACATTCATCAGTTCAAGATCAATGCGAAGGTGGCGCTCGAAGGCGAGCAGTGGGAATGGCACCAGGATTTTCTTTACTGGCACAAGGAAGACGGGATGCCGCGCTCGCGCGTCGTGACGGCGGCCGTGTTCCTACAGGAGTGCAACGAGTTCAATGGTCCAATGCTGATCACGCCGGGATCGCATCGCGAAGGCATGATCGACGTCGAGGCGCAGCGAAACGGCAACGGCAACGAGCCCGCGTGGATGCCGACGTTGACGGCGGACCTGAAGTACAAGATCAACAAGGAGATCCTCAGCCGGGTCACGCAGAAGAACAACATCGTCGCGGTCAAAGGCGGCGCCGGTTTCGTGCTCTTCTTCGACGGCAACCTGTTTCACGCGTCGTCTAACAATCTCTCACCGCGCGATCGCATCAGCGTCTTTGTGAGCTACAACAGCGTCGAAAACGCGCTCGCCGAGGTTGTGAATCCGCGTCCCGAATTCATCGCAAGCAGGGACTTTAAACCAATCACCGCCGTGTCGGACGATGCACTGTTGGAGTTGGGGGCAGCGGTCAGATCCATAGGTGTGAAATGAGTCTTTCTCCCGTCAAACGCCAACTCTTCGCGCGACTGATGCAACAGCGAGGCTTGCGTGCAGGCTCTCGTGAATCGATCACGCCGCGTGAGCAGTCTGGTCCATGCCGGCTGTCCTTTGCGCAGCAACGGCTGTGGTTCATGGACCAAATGGAGTCGGGCAGTCCGGCCTACAACATTCCACTCGCGGTGCGATTGGACGGTGTGTTGGATGTGGCGGCGCTGGAGCGCAGTCTCAACGAAGTCGAACGGCGGCATGAAGTACTGCGAACAGTCTTCGCGTTGGATAACGAACAGCAAGCGGTGCAAGTGGTCCAACCGTGGCAGCAGCGTCGATTGAACGTTCGGTCTGTGACTGTACAAGCAGCACGCGATGCAGTGGATGAAGAAGCGCGACGCCCGTTCAACTTGCAACAAGGTCCACTCTGGCGCGCTGAACTGCTCCAAATCGAACCCAGCGTTCACATACTGTTGCTCACGATGCACCACATCATCAGCGACGGCTGGAGCATGGGCATTTTCATCCGCGAGGTGGCCCAGTTGTACGAAGCCTTCGCAAACAACGCTGCGTCACCGCTACCGGAATTATCGATTCAATACGCGGACTTCGCCCACTGGCAACGCAACTGGTTCCAGGGCGACGTACTGAACGAACAAATGAAATTCTGGCGCGAGCAGTTGAGCGGTGAACTGCCGACGCTCGAACTCCCAACCGACTATCGCCGCCCACAACAACAGACTTATCGCGGCGCGCGACAGAGCTTCCACCTCAACGCCGCGCTGACCGAACGATTGAAACAGTTGAGTCGCGAACACGACACGACTTTGTTCATGACGCTCCTCGCCGGCTTTCAAACACTCCTGCATCGCTACAGCGGTCAGGAAGACATCATCGTCGGCACGCCGATCGCCAATCGCAATCGCGCCGAGATCGAAGACCTGATCGGGTTCTTCGTAAATACCCTGGTCCTACGCACGCGACTGCTGCCGACCCACACGTTCAGCGAACTGTTGGCGCAGGTGCGCGAAGTGACGCTCGGCGCGTACGCACACCAGGACGTGCCCTTTGAAAAGCTCGTCGAAGAGTTGCAACCCGACCGCGATAACAGCCGCCATCCGCTGTTCCAGGTCGTCTTCGTGGTCCAAAACGCGCCCATCGCGTTACCCCAAATCCAAGGTCTAAGTGTCACAAACTTGAATGTGGAACCACAGACGGCAAAGTTCGACATCGTCGTCAACCTGCATGAAACGGAAAACGGTCTCTCCGGTGTGCTCGCCTACAACATCGACCTCTTCGAAGACGACACGATCTCTCGACTCCTGAAACACTACGAGAGCCTGCTCGAAGAAATTGTGGACCAACCGTTCGCGCCCCTTAAATCATTCGACCTCTTAACTGAAGAAGAGAAGTTGATCCTCGAAACAAGGATCGAGGTCGAAGAACTGAGCGAAAGTTTCTGCTTCTGACTTTCTGAAGGTACCGGCAATGACAAGTAAACACCTTGACTGCGTTGTAATCGGTTACAACGAGCTTCCATTTGAGCAATACGAAGGCTTCCTCCGCGCTTATGGCGAGGAGTCGGAAGCCTATCGCGACCTGAAGTTCAGCTTTCTCGACGTCAGCGGAAAGAAGTTTGACTACATTGGTCTCCTGAATTACGCGCTCAGCGCCGCCTATCGCGACGGCAAGCCGTTGAGCACTCAGGAAGAGTTCAAATCCGGTGAGATTCCGAACCTCGCCGCCGTTTACCTGACGAATTATCTGCGACACGCCGGGCACCACACGCGTTATATCAATCTCTTTCAGTACGAAAAAGATCGACTCGCCGAGTACCTGGACCAGGATCCGTATTGCGTCGCGATCACGACCACGTTCTATGTCGTGAACCTGCCCGTGAACGAGATGGTGGAGTTCATTCGCAGTCGCAACAGCAAGGTGAAGATCGTGGTTGGTGGTCCATTGGTCGCAAATCACAATCGGAGTTTCCAGGGCGACGAACTGAAAGCCGCTCTCGACGATATGGGTGCGGATATTTACGTCGTCGAAGGCCAGGGGGAGGAGACGCTCGCCACAATCGTGAGTTGTCTGAAGGAAGGCGGCGACCTCAAAGACGTGCCCAACATCATTTACTTCAAAGACGGCAAACTCGAACGCACGAGATCGAAGACCGAGAACAACTCGCTCGACGAACACTATCTCGACTGGCGCAATTTTCCTGAAGAAAACCTCGGCAGCACGATCCAAACGCGCACCGCGCGCAGTTGCGCCTTCAAGTGCGCTTTCTGCAACTATCCGGGTCGCGCCGGCGCGCTTAGTCTCGCGAGTATCGAGACGATCCAGAAAGAACTCGACTCAATGCGCGAGCTCGGCAACGTGAAGAACGTCGTGTTTATCGACGACACGTTCAACGTTCCTTTTCCGCGTTTCAAAGAGATCTGCCGGATGATGATCCGGAACAACTACGACTTCAACTGGTTCTCCTATTTCCGTTGCAGCAACTCCGACGAAGAAGCCATCGACCTGATGGCCCAAAGCGGTTGCAAGGGTGTGTTCCTGGGCATCGAGTCGGGCTCACCATCGATTCTCATCAACATGAACAAGTCGGCGACGATCGAGAAGTATGCAAAGGGAATCGAGATGTTGCGCGACCGCGGCATCATGACGTTCGGTTCGTTCATCACGGGTTTTCCGGGTGAAACGGAAGCCACCGTCGCCGAGACGGTCGACTTCATCCGGACGAACAAACCCGATTACTACCGCTCACAAATGTGGTACTCGGAGCCCGGCACGCCGATCCAACTCGAGCGCGAGAAGTATGACATCGACGGCGAGGGTTTCGTCTGGAGTCACGCGACGATGGACAGTCTCGAAGCGATGGAACAGATCGAAAACATGTTTCTCTCGGTTGACGAGTCGATCTGGTTGCCGCAGTGGTCGTTTGATTTCTGGTCCATTCCTTACCTGCTGGGCCGCGGGATTTCCCTCGAGAATTTCAAGGAATTCATGAAGATCGCGCACAAGCTGTTGGCGCTCGAGATCGCCCTGGTCGCCGATCAACCGAAGCGCGTGATGCAGCGCGAGTACATGAACAACCTGGTCAACCTGGTAAAAAGCTGGAATCTCAGCCTGTCGTAAAAAGTCATGAGCAGCGATCTGAAATTTCTGGACGAGAAGCTGGAGCAGGAAAAGCGCTACTGGCTGGGGAAGCTCTCGGGCGAGCTCGTCATGGCGAGTCTGCCGCTCGACTTCCAACGGCCGAAGGGTTTCATTCCGGCGCGGAAGAGCGTGAGCTTTGAGATCGATCGCGTGGTCCAGGAGCGGTTGTTCAAAGTGTGCGGCGCGAGCGACGCGCGCACCTTCACGTTGCTGCTGACCGCAGTGAAGATACTTCTTTACAAAGGCAGCGGCATCGAGGATGCGATTGTCGGGACCACGATCCACCAGCAGCACTCGCAGTTGTCGTCATTGAACAAGATTCTCCTGCTTCGTGATCGAGTGCGCGACGAGATGACGATCAAGGAGTTGCTGCTCCAGGTGAAAGACACGCTGGCTGAAGCTTACGCGCATCAGAACTATCCGTTCGACCGCATTCTGTCGTTGCTTTCGGTCAGGATTCCGAAGAACCAGGCGCCGTTGTTTAGCGTCGCGGCGGTCCTCGAAAACATCAACCGGAAAGAGAACCTGAGAAGCGTCAAGAACGATCTGACGTTCGTGTTCTCGTTATCGAATGGAAGTGTGAACTGCACGATTGAGTACAACCCGAGTCTGTTTTTGAACGACACGATCGAGCTTCTCGGCGAGCAGTATCGAAAGATCTTGCAGACGGCTTTGGAGACTCCCGACGCGAAGATCGCGAGCGTCACATTTCAATCGGAGTCGAAACAGCGGGAAGTCCTTTATGACTTCAACGCGACGCAGACCGATTATCCGAAACACACGACGTTCCATCGGCTGTTTGAAGAGCAGGTTGCGCAGACGCCGGATCAGATCGCGGCAGTGTTTGGCGCGCAGACTCTGACGTACGCGGCGTTGAACGAACGAGCGAATCAGTTGGCGCGTCATCTCCGAACGCTCGGAACTGGACCAGGCGAGTATGTGGCGGTGTTGATGAACCACTCGCTGGAAACGGTGGTCGCGCTATTGGCTGTTTTGAAAACCGGCGCGGCGTACGTGCCGCTGGATCCGAATCATCCCGAACAACGGCTGGTGTTCACGTTGCAGGACGCTGAGGTCGAAGTGTTGTTGACGCAGCGTCGGTTGCGCAATCTCGTCCCGTTTCCGAGCGAGCGTGTGGTCTGTTTAGACGTTGAAGAGTGGACGACGCAAAGTACTGAAAACATTAATGTTGTCGTTGAACCGGAGAACCTGGCTTACGTGATCTACACGTCCGGTTCCACCGGCAAGCCGAAAGGCGTAAAGATTCAGCATCGCTCGCTCATCAACTACATTACGTGGGCCAAAGACGTTTATCTGCGCGGCCGCAAGCTTGATTGCGCGCTCTATTCGTCACTCGCTTTCGACCTCACTGTAACGTCGGTGTTTCTGCCACTGATCAGCGGCAACCGCATCGTGATCTACTCCGGCGAGGACCAGCAGCGCGCGCTCGAACAGATCCTCAACGATAACGCTGTCGGAGTGTTGAAGCTCACGCCGAGTCATCTTTCGATCATCAAGGATCGAGATAACGGCGAGAGCCGGATCAAGTGTCTCATCGTCGGCGGCGAACAGTTTGAACGACGGCTGGCGGAAGAAGTACGCGAGAGCTTTGGACCAGACATCGAGATCTACAACGAGTATGGACCAACCGAAGCGACGGTCGGTTGCATGATCTATCGTTATCGTCCGGAGGCTGAACGCGCGTTTGTCGCGATTGGCCGCCCTGCCGCGAACACGCAGATCTACGTGCTCGACAAGTCGTTGCAGCCGGTCGGCGATAACGCGCTCGGCGAGCTCTACATCGGCGGCGATGGTCTGGCGGAGGGTTATCTGAAGAGGGCCGAAATGACCGCGGAGCGTTTCATTCCGAACCCCATCAGCCTTGAGCCTGGTAAGCGGATGTATGCGAGCGGCGATGTGGCGCGGCGTCTGCCGGATGGCGAGATTGAGTACGTAGGCCGCCGCGACGAGCAAGTGAAGTATCACGGTTACCGCGTCGAGTTGAACGAGATCCGAAGCGCGTTGAACAGTCATCCGAAGGTGCTTGACAGTGTCGTGATGCTGGCTAAAGAGCGGAACGGCAACGACGCGATGGTGGCGTACTACGTTGCCGAGGAAGAGATCGATACGGACCATCTGCGCGCGTTTATGGCGGCGAGGATTTACGAAGAGACGATCCCGAATGCCTGGATGCGTTTGCCCATACTGCCTTTGACGACCAACGGAAAGATCGATTACGCCGCGTTGCCGAGTTTGAGCATGGTCCGCGAGCACAGTCAGCAGGGTTATCTCGCGCCGCGCACGCCGCTCGAAGAAGGCGTGGCGAAGATCTGGAGCGAAGCGTTGGGCGTGTCGAAAGTCGGCGTGAACGACAACTTCTTTGATCTTGGCGGGCATTCGTTACTGGCGACGCACGTTGTTTCGAAAGTGCGGCAACAGTTCAACGTCGATATCGCGCTGCGCAAGCTATTCGAGGCACGCACGGTTGCGAGGTTGAGCGAGATCATTGAGCGAGAGTTGCGGGAGTCGTCAACGGTCGAGGCGCAGGTAATCGGACGCGTGTCGAGAGACAAAGAGTTGGCGTTGTCGTTTGCGCAGCAACGTTTGTGGTTCATGGACCAACTCGAGTCGGGTAGCGCGGCTTACAACATTCCGTTGGCGGTGCGGTTGGAAGGTGTGTTGGATGTCGCCGCGCTGGAGCGCAGTCTGAATGAAGTCGAACGGCGGCATGAAGTGTTGCGCACTCTGTTCGCGTTGGATAGTGAGCAGCAACCGGTGCAGGTGGTCCAGGCGTGGCGAGAGCGAGCGTTACCCATCCGTACAATCAGTGGAACGGCGAGCGCCTGGTTTGAAGAAGAGGCCCGACGTCCCTTCGACTTACAACGAGGCCCGCTATGGCGCGCTGAGTTATTGCGACTCGAAGACCACGTGCACATCCTGCTCGTCACGATGCATCACATCATCAGCGACGGCTGGAGCATGGGTATTCTCATCCGCGAAGTAGCGCGGTTGTACGAAGCTTTTGCGAAGAACAATGATTCGCCTTTAGGCGATCTATCAATCCAATACGCCGACTTCGCCCACTGGCAACGCAACTGGCTCCAGGGCGATGTGCTGAACGAACAGATGCAGTTCTGGCGCGAGCAGTTGAGCGGCGAGCTACCTACGCTCGAACTCCCGACCGATCATCGCCGTCCACGACAGCAGAGTTATCGCGGCGGTCGACAGAGCTTCCATCTCAACGCCGAACTGACTACGCGTCTGAAACAGTTAAGCCGCGAGCACGACACAACATTATTCATGACGCTCCTCGCCGGCTTTCAAACACTCCTGCATCGCTACAGCGGTCAGGCAGACATCATCGTCGGGACGCCGATCGCCAATCGCAATCGCGCCGAGATCGAAGACCTGATCGGGTTCTTTGTAAACACCCTGGTCCTACGCACGCGACTGCGGCCGAACCACACGTTCACCGAACTGCTGGCGCAGGTGCGCGAAGTAACGCTCGGCGCGTACGCACACCAGGACGTGCCCTTCGAGAAGCTCGTCGAAGAATTGCAGCCGGAACGCGACACAAGCCGGCATCCGTTCTTCCAGGTCATGTTCATCTTCCAGAACGCGCCGGCGACCAAACTGCAACTTCCGGGTCTGACGATCGATCCCCTCGAAAACTTCACCGGCAGTGTGAAATTCGATCTCGTTCTCAACATGCACGAAGCCGGCTCGAGACTCGCGGGTTCAGTCGAATACAACGCGGATCTATTCGAACCAACGACGATCGAACGAATGCTGGGCCATCTCGAGATGCTCCTCGACAGCGTTACGACGAAGGCGGATACGCCGATTGCCGCGCACCAGATGCTCACCGAAGCCGAACGCAAACAGTTGCTCGACGAGTGGAACGCAGTCGATATCAAGCGCGAGTCACGTTGTGTTCATCAGTTGTTCGAAAACGTGGTTCAACAGAATCCCGACGCCATCGCCATCGTCAGCGGCGACGAGAAACTGACTTACGCGGAGCTAAACGCGCGCGCCAACCAGATCGCTCACGGCTTAGGTTCTATTGGCCACCGCCGGCCGGTTGCGCTCACGATGGAAAGCGGCATCAACCAGATCGCGACGCTGCTCGGCGTTCTGAAGGCCGGTCATCATTTTGTATGTCTCGATGCGCATCATCCCGCCAAGCGGCGCGAACAGATTCTCTGGGAGATCGAGCCGGGTTACGTGATCACCGATGCCACGCGCTTCGACACTGCCGACGCGGCGGATCTTCGAACAAACGTGCGGCCGCAGGACATCGCCTACATCGTCTACACATCAGGTTCGACAGGAAAACCCAAAGGCATCGTGCAATCGCACGACAGCTTCTGCCAGTTCGTCGAATGGATGGGAAAAGAGTTTCACCTGACGACAGGGAAGCGTTTGGCGCAATGGGCGTCGATCACTTACGACGCGTCCTACGCGGAGATCTTCAGCGCGCTCTGCAACGGCGCCACGCTCGTTCTCACACCGCCCGAAGTGCGAAACGATCCGCAAGCGATGGCCCAGTGGTTGGACCAGGAACAGATCTCGTTGCTGATCACCGTTCCGAGTTTCTGTAACGAACTCTGCGACGCGCTCGAAGCGCAACAACTGCCGGCGCTGGAGTTTATGTTGTTAGCCGGCGAAGCACTGCCGCCGCGGCTTGCACATCGCTGGCTCGAAAACCATCCAAACGCGAGGCTCTACAACCTCTACGGTCCAACCGAATCGGTGCTCGCCACGTTCTACGAAGTCAAACACGTACGCGACGAAGCGCATTCAATACCGATCGGCAAAGCCATCGACGGACGCCAGATACTCGTGCTGGACCAACGCGGCGAACTCTCGCCCGTCGGCATAACCGGCGAGGTTTACATTCGCAGCCCGTACTTGACCGACGGCTACTGGCGCAATCCCGAAGAGACAAGCAAGCGCTTTCTGCAAAACCCGCTGCACAACGATCACTCCGATCGCGTCTATCGCACCGGCGACCTCGCTCGTTGGCTGCCCGACGGCAATCTCGAATTCGTCGGCCGCGTAGACAATCAGGTTAAAGTGCGCGGCATCCGTGTTGAGCTTGAAGAGATCGAATCGATTCTGTCGCGTCACGAACACGTCACCGAATGCGCCGTGATCGCGAAACCATTCGGCGACGGCGATCAGCGTCTCGTCGCTTACGTGATTCCGAACAACGGCCTCACTACAGCGTCGTTGCACGAAGCCGCCGCCGGGGCGCTTCCGAGTTACATGGTCCCGTCGGCGTTTGCGCTCGTTAACGATCTGCCGCGAACGAAGAGCGGCAAGATCGATCGTCGCGCGCTCTTGAAACTCGACACGCCGGAGAACGGCAATGGCCATCACGAGAGCATCGCTCCCGCCACGCAGACCGAAAAAGAGATCGCCGCAATCTGGCGCGAGCTGCTGCGCGTGGATAGCGTCGGAGTCAATGATGACTTCTTCCGGCTCGGCGGTCACTCGCTGTTGGCGACGCGCGTCGTGAATCGACTGCGCAGCATGTACGCTGTCGATCTTCCGCTGCGCGACTTCATCAGTTCGCCGACGATTGCGAGTCTCGCACGCACGATCGATCAGCAACGACCTGCGGTCTCGAACAAGACGACTCGCATCGCGGCGTTGCTCGAAAAAGTGAACGCACTGTCAGACGAAGAAGTTAAGACGTTGCTCGCTCACCAGACCAATACCTAAACCCAACCCACAATCTACGCACTTATTCCTGGAGAATTGCCATGATGAATTCTGTTCCGGTGACGATTGACGGCTCGAATCTGACCGTCGACATGGTGAATGCGGTGGCCCGTGATGGACGCCCCGTCAATGTAAAACAGTCGAGTCTCGAAGCGATCAACGCGTGCCGCGACGTCCTGCAGGACCTCATCGATCAGGGCGTGATGATCTACGGCATCACCACCGGCATGGGCGGCATGAGAGAGTTTCTCGTTCCCAAACACGTCGCGCCCGAAATGCAGATGAACCTGTTGCGCAGCGTGGCTTCCAACGTCGGCGATCCTTTTCCCGACGAGGTCGTGCGCGCGACGATGCTGGCCCGACTGAACTCACTCGCCCGCGGCCATTCGGCGATTCAACTCAGCAATTTCATGGTCCTGCTCGACATGCTCAACGCGCACATTCATCCGCTCGTGCCGATGAAAGGCTCACTCGGCGCCAGCGGCGATCTTGGACCACTCGCGTCGATCGCGCTCGCGGCGACGGGTGAGGGGATGGTCCACTATCACGGCAAAACACTCCTCGCCGCCGAGGCACTCGAAGACGCCGGCATCAAGCCGATGCAGCTCGATTTCAAAGAAGGCCTGGCGCTGATCAACGGCACGTCGATGATGGCCGGCATGGGCGCGCTCGTCATCAACGACATGGAGATCATCAACGACACCGCCGACGTCGTGGCCGCGCTCACCACGGAAGCACTCACCGGCCGGCTTGGTCCGTTCGACGAACGCGTACACGCGCAGAAGCCGCATCCGGGCCAGCAGGTGACCGCCACGAACATCGTCAATCTCACGCAAGGTTCCCGCATGGCGATCTCCGAGGAGTATCTCCAGCAATCGATCGGCGAGCGTCACAGCAACGAGTCAACACGCAAGAGCGACATGCTGATCATGGACGCTTACTCGATCCGTTGCGTCCCGCACGTTCATGGGCCAGCGAAGGAATGTACGTCGTGGAGCCGCGACATCGTCCAGCGTGAGTTGAATTCCAGTAACGACGATCCGCTTGTACTTGCCGAACACCGGGCCTGTTTCCACAACGGTCACTTTCACGGCCAGTACATCGCGATGGTGATGGATTCCGTTGCCGTCGCCGCGACGACGATCGGGTTGATGTCCGATCGCCGCATCGATCGTTACATGGACCAGAATCACAGCAGTGGCCTGCCGCCGTTTCTGTGTACGAACAACGCCGGCGTGCGCATGGGCCTGATGGGCGGCCAGTTCATGACGTCGTCGCTGATGGCCGAGAATCGCGCGAAGTGCACACCGCTTTCCGTGCAGTCGATTCCTTCGACTGAAGACTTCCAGGACTTTGTCAGCATGGGCCTCGTCGGCACACGACGAACGTACGAAGTCGTTCGCGACACGGCTTACGTACTCGCGTTTGAGCTCGTCTGCGCCGCGCAGGCCGCGGACATCAGGGGCGCTGACAAACTGAGCCCGATCGGACGCAAGACTTACGAACTGACGCGTGAACTGTGCCCGTCATTCGACGTCGACATGTCGGTCACGCCGTTTGTCGAGAAGATCGCGGCGTCGATTCTCGACGGCCAGTACGCGGCGATCCTGACGCAGGATGAAGAGCCGGATACAGAACTGGTGGCGGCGGAGTTGGGGTAAGCAAATGAACACGGAAGCCGAGATCATGAAACTCTCGCCGGAGCGACGGAAGCTGTTGGAACTGCTGATGAAACAGTCGGAAGGGATTCCGCGTAGAGCGCCTGACGCGTTGACGCCGATCTCTTCGTCTCAACAACGTTTCTGGATCCTGGACCAGCTCAAACCAAACAGCAACGTCTTCAATACGTCTGCCGCGATGCGTTTGCAGGGGCAGTTGAAGCTGGACGCGTTGCAACAAGCGTTGACTGAGATCGTCAGGCGACACGAGTCGTTGCGCGCGACGTTCAAGCTTGCCGACGGACAGCCCGCGCAGGTTTTTGAAGAACCGTGGACCATAAAGCTGCCACGCACCAGCCTGCACGACTTCAAAGAAAAGGAACGCGAAGGCGCCGCGCATCGCTTCGTACAACAGGAAGCGTCGCGTTCGTTCGATCTCGCCCAGGGACCTCTGTTCCGAGTTCGCCTGTTCGCCTTGGCGAAGACGGATCACGTGCTGCTGTTCACGTTCCATCACATCGTCGCCGACGGATGGTCCATGGGTTTGCTGGTTCGCGAGCTGGCGACGCTGTATGAAGCGTTTGTGAACGGCAAGCCGTCGCCACTGCCCGAAACGAAGATTCAGTTTGGCGACTTCGCCATTTGGGAACGCGAATATCTGAACGACGAGTTGGTTGCGCGGCAACTGGCGTACTGGAAAACCAAACTCGCCGGCAAACTTCCGCAACTGACTTTGCCAGCCGATCGCGAGCGCACTGCGCAGATCACGGACAACGGCGCGACGTATCGCTTTCGCCTTCCCACATCACCGCGAGATCTTAGTCTCAAAGAGAACGTCTCGCTCTACACGTTATTGCTGGCTGCGTACGCGGCGCTGTTTTATCGCTACACGGGCGCGGCTGATGTCGTCATCGGATCGCCGACAGCCAATCGGCCGCATCCCGACACGGAAGATCTCGTCGGCTGTTTCATCAACACTTTGCTGATGCGCATCGATCTCTCCGGAAACCCGACGTTCCGCGAGTTACTCGCGCGCGTGCGCGAAACGACACTCGACGCATTCGCCAACCAGGACGTGCCTTTCAATCGCGTGGTGGACCAACTGGAACATCGCCAGGCCGGCGAGAGCCCGTATCGCGTCTGGTTTGTCTTGCAAAACGCGCCGCTGGAAGACTTGAAACTCACCAACCTGACGCTCACGGATTTTCACCCCGAACGATCGACGACGCCAAACGACCTGACGTTGTCGATCACGGAAGTCGGCGACGAACTCGCCTGCACGCTCGACTACCGAACCGATCTTTTCGACGCGGACACAGTCATCGAGTTTTCCAGCCGCTTCACAAAGTTCCTGGACGAGGTAAGTTCGGCGCCGGAAACGCGGCTGCTCGATATCCCCATCGACGAGGACGACGCGCTCGCGCCGCCGGCTTCAGTACAAGAGTTGGAAGATGCGTTTGCGTTGTAGGAGGAAGTGATGTCTGACAAAACCTTTTACCGGCTTGGCGACCACACGTCAGTTGAACCGCTCGTAAACCGGTTCGCTGCATGGGCCAACATCGTTTCGCCCCTCTCGTTCAGCCTTTACTTGCAGCACTATCAACTCGAGGTCTTGCGCTCGTACCTGAAAGATCCCGAAGTCCATTTCAATGCCTGCAAGAACCCGAAGCTGCGCAGTGGTCCATTGGTCGACATTCCCGTCGAAAGGGCTAACGAGGTCGCGGGCTTTCTCGCCGCTACTGAGCTCGAGCTCAGCGACAACTTGAAACTCGCGCAGAGCCTGATTGCGTTTCACAACGAGATCGTGGCCGAAGCGAAGGGCTTGTCGATGGAGCCGTTTTACCATCGAATCCCGCCCGAACTGCGCGGTTACGTCGAACTGGTTTACGACTACTACCATCGCCCGCTAGTCCGCGTTTTCGAAGGCTTGCTTTACGAGAGCCCGTATTATCGAAGAGACCTGCAATCGTTCCGCATCTTTCTCCAGCAGCGCGACGATGCGCGGCCGTTCTTCATGAGCACGCCGCGTCTGCCCGCCGAAGACGAGATCGAATGGAACATTGCGTTTGATTCGCCGCTCGTCGACGAGTTCTTCAAACTCGAACACACGCCCCAACCGCTCGGTTACATCCGCGAACTGTTCGGTCTCGATGAACAACGGCTACTGCCCATGCTGACGACGAAAGAGATCTCGGCGGAGCGCTGGACTGGTCCATTGCGTGTACGTTACTACGGTCACGCGTGCGTGTTGATCGAGTGGAATGGCGTGTCGATCCTGACCGATCCGTGTCTCGGCGTGACTCCGTTTTCAGGCGGCATCGAGCGCTTTACTTACCAGGATCTTCCTCCTTACATCGACTACATATTGATCACGCACGGGCATCACGATCACTTCTGTCTCGAGTCGCTGCTGCGGTTGCGTAACCGCACCGGATGCATCGTCGTTCCACATGCGAGCGGCATTTTCTACGGCGACGTTTCGCTCAAGATCATGTGCGAGCGGCTGGGTTTCAAGGTCGTCGAGCTCGATAGCATGGAGTCGATTCCGCTGCCGGGCGGCGAGATCATCGGCATTCCGTTTCTCGGCGAACACGTTGACTTGCCGCATAGCAAATCGGCGTACATCGTTCGCAACGGTGAGGAGCAGATGTTGTTCGCCGCGGACTCCGATTGCATGGATCCGTATCTGTACGAGAACGTGTGGCGGGCAGTCGGGCCGATTCAGTCGGTGTTCGTCGGCATGGAATGCGTCGGTGCGCCGTTGTCATGGTCCTGTGGTCCATTCCTGCCGGAGCGTCCCGAGCACGCGATCGAACAGTCGCGCAGATCGAAAGGTTGTGATTCGGAGCGGGCGCAGTTGTTGCTGCGGGCAGTCGAGGCGCAACGGCTTTATGTCTACGCGATGGGCCGCGAACCGTGGCTCGAATACCTGCTCGGCCTGGCGCTCACGGAGAAATCGAAACAGGTGACCGAAGCGCGCAAGCTATTGAAAGCCGCGGAGCGGCAGGGGTTTGCCGAGTCACGTCTGCTCTTTGGCCGCGACGAGATCTACTTCAAGCCTCTCAGCACGATCGCGACGCCGATCGTCAGTAAAGACCAGTTGATCGTCGAAGATCAATTTTCGTTCAGCTAAATCCACGAACAATCGAGGAACTCCATGAGTACGGTGAAGACTAAAGTACCCGTCTTCGATACGCAGTCGATCGAGTCGAGAGACTACTGGATTCAGAAACTCTCGGGTGAGCGGGGTGCGTCCGGTTTGCGGCCGGACTTTGAACGGCCGGCGGTCGATGCCGGCAGACTGAAGACTTTCGAACTCGCGATCCCGAATGAGCTTCAGCACAAGCTGTCGCAGTTGTCGAAAGGCTCGCCGTTTCTGTCGTACACGATCGTGCTGGCGGCACTGAATGTTTGTCTTCATAAGTACACGGGCGCTGAGACGGTGGTGGTTGGAAGTCCGGCGCGACGGCGCGCGCCCGCGCGTGAAGACTCGGATCAGATCAACGCGTTGCCGATCGTGGTCCGGATCGATCGCAAAGCGACGTTCAAACAGTTCCTCATGAGTCTGCGTGAGACTTTGGTCGAGGCGTACAGCCATCAGAACTATCCGTTCAAGCGGCTGATTCGAGATCTCAACCTGAATGAAGAAGAAAACCTCTTCGACGTCGCCTTAACCTTCGACGAGATCCATACCGAACTGCCGGATGTTCAACACGATGTCACGGTCGCTTTTCGACAAATCGACGCGGGTGTTGCCGGAGTCATCAATTACAACGGCGAGCTGTTCAGTGAATGGACCATCAACCGCTTCGCCGCGCGTTTGTTGCACGTGCTCGACGCCGGCGTCAGCAACATCGAAACGCCGATCGGGCAGTTGAGCATCCTGCTCGACGAAGAGCGCCGACTGATCCTGCACGAGTGGAACCGCATCCCCGCAGAGTATCCGGACCAGCCTTGTTTGCACGAACTGTTTTCCACGCAGGCGGCGAAAACACCCGACGCGCTCGCCCTCATCTTCGAAGATCAGGAGTTTACGTATGCCGAGTTGGACCAGCGCGCCAATCGTCTCGCGAACTACCTGATCAACCGTGGTCTCGAACCCGGCCAGCGTGTGGGCATCATGATCCAGCGCAGCGCCGAGATGATCGTTGGACTGCTGGGAATACTGAAAGCCGGCGGTGTTTACGTGCCGCTCGATCCCGGTTATCCGGCGGATCGTCTGAAGTACATGATCGACGACGCCGCGCCGCAGATCGTGTTGACCGACATCGCGGCTGAAGTGATAGACGAAAGCGACGACGCGCCACAACTGAGGATCGATCCGAACGCCCCGGCGTACATGATCTACACCTCCGGTTCGACGGGCCAGCCGAAAGGCGTCGTGGTCCAACATGCGGGCGTCAGCAACCTGGCCTACGCGCAAGCGATCGGTTTCCGTGTCACCGCCGCGAGCCGCTGCTTGCAGTTCGCGTCTTTCAGTTTCGACACTTCGATCTCCGACATCTTCACGACATTCGCAGCCGGCGCTGCATTGTGCGTCGCGAATCGTGAACAGCGCGTTTCAGTGACGGCGCTGGCCGAGTTCCTGCGCGAAAAAGCCATAACCCTCGTGACCCTCCCACCGGCGATTCTCGCGTTGCTCGAAAACGTCGATCTGCCCGCTTTGAAAACCGTGATCACCGCCGGCGAAGCGTGTCCCGCAAACGTGATGGCGCGCTGGATGGAAGGACGCGAGTTCTTCAACGCGTATGGTCCAACCGAAGCCAGCGTTTGCGCCACTTACCTCGAATGCACCGAGACTTACCAGGATGGACCACCGATCGGCCGCCCGTGGCCCAACATGGAGGCCTACATCCTCGACGAAGATCTCCAACCCGTGCCCGTCGGCCTGCCGGGTGAACTCCACATCGGCGGCATCGGCCTCGCGCACGGCTACCTGAATCGACCCGAACTGACGGCCCAACGCTTCATCCCGCATCCGTTTTCGCCAATCCCCGGCGCGCGTTTGTATGCGACGGGCGATCTGGCTCGTTTCCGCCCCGATGGTTTGATCGAGTTTCTCGGACGTTGTGATCAGCAGGTGAAACTGCGCGGTTTCCGTATCGAGCTCGGCGAAGTTGAAGCAGTGCTCGCGAGTCATCCGCACGTGCGCGAAGTCGCAGTACTGTTGCGTGAAGACAAACCCGGGCAGAAGCAGTTAGTCGCGTACCTCGCTGGACCGGGCGCGGAGCTGAAGACGCAAGGCGACGAGCTGCGGCAACACCTCAAGCATTGGCTGCCCGAATTCATGGTGCCCGGCCAGTTTATCTGGCTCGCCGAAATGCCGCTGACGGCGAATGGAAAAATCGATCGCAAGCAGTTGCCCGCGCCCGAAGATGTCCGCGAAGGCACGGCTCAGGAAGGTTACGAGGCTCCGCAAACGACGGTCGAGGAGTTGCTGACGCAAACGTGGATCGAGGTTCTCGGCGTCGAACGGATCGGACGCAACGATAACTTCTTCGAACTCGGCGGCCACTCGCTGCTCGGTACACAACTCGTTTCCCGCATTCGAGAGACATTCGACATCGAGATCGAACTGACGAGTCTGTTTGAATCTCCGACCGTCGCCGGGTTGGCCCAACTCATCGAGACTGAATTGAGTGAAGGTCAGGGCGCCGGACTACCTCCGTTAGAAAAAGCCGATCGCAATGCCGAGTTACCACTATCTTTCGCCCAGCAGCGACTCTGGTTCCTGGCCCAACTCGAACCCGAGAGTTCTGTTTACAACATCTCTTCCGCGTTGCGTTTGAGCGGCAATCTCAGCGTGCCCGTCCTCGAACAGACACTCAGCGAAGTCCTGCGCCGTCACGAAGCCTTCCGCACCACGTTCCAAACGACGCCGGACGGGCGACCGGTACAAGTGATCGCCGAACCGCAACCGGCGACGATTACCACGAACGATCTCGGCGATCTGTCGGAAGATTTCCGGGAAGCCGAAGCACGCCGTCTCGCGATCGAGGAAGCGCATCGTCCTTTCGATCTGAAAACTGGTCCACTCGTCCGCACGCACCTGCTGCGTTTGAGCGCGACCGAGCACGTCCTGCTTTTCACGATCCATCACATCATCGGCGACGGTTGGTCCATGGGCGTGCTGGTGAAGGAAGTCGCCGCGCTTTACGCCGCTTACTCGCAAGGACAGCCTTCGCCGTTACCGGAATTGAACATCCAGTACGCGGATTACGCGGTCTGGCAGCGGGACTGGTTACAGGGCGATACGCTCGATCAGCAGTTGTCGTACTGGAAGAAGCAACTCAAAGACGCGCCGCAACAGCTGGACCTCCCGACGGACCATGCGCGGCCTGCGATCTACACGCCGCGCGGCGCTCGTGTCATTCGTGAATTTTCTCCTGACTTAACGTCGAACCTCGAGACTCAGAGCCGTCGCGAAGGCGTGACGCTGTTCATGTACGTGCTCGCGACGTTCCAACTGCTGCTGGCGCGTTACTCAGGACAGAACGACATCGCGGTCGGAATTCCGGTTGCGAATCGACGTCGCGCGGAGCTCGAAGATCTGATCGGGTTCTTCGTCAACACGCTCGTGATGCGCACGGACGTTTCCGGCGATCCGACGTTCAGCGAACTGTTGCAACGCGTGCGCAAAGTCGCGCTCGGCGCCTACGCGCACCAGGACGTTCCGTTTGAGAAACTCGTCGAAGAATTACAACCGACACGCGATCTCAGCCGTTCGCCGCTGTTCCAGGTCATGCTCGCGCTGCAAAACGCGCCCGCGTCGAGTTTGGAACTGCCGGAGCTGGAGCTGAGCGGCATCGGCCTCATCCAGCAAACAGCAAAATTCGATCTGACACTCGCGATCGATCGCGCCCCGGACAAGCTGGTGGCTTCACTCGAATACAACAGCGATCTTTTCGAACAGTCGACGATCGATCGAATGCTGAATCACTTTCTGTTGCTACTCGAGAAAGTCGTCGCGGAACCAAAGCATCGGCTGAGCGAGTTGGAGTTGATGACTGACGCTGAGACTCAGCAAGTTCTCACGGACTGGAACAACACACGCGGAGATTACTCGCCGCTCACGGCGCACGAACTGTTTGCCGAACAAGCTCGCATCCGGCCTGACGCGCCGGCGATTCTTTTCACTGACACGCAACGCACGCAACTCACCTATCGCGAACTCGATCGCCTCGCCGAAGAATGCGCGCAACGACTGCTGCGTTCCGGAATGGAACCGGAAGCGCGAGTCGCGGTGATGCTCGAACGCGGACCGGAAATGATCGTTTCGCTGCTCGGTATTTTCAAAGCCGGCGGCGCATATCTTCCGCTCGATCCCGCGTATCCGACGGATCGTCTGGCGTACATGATCGAAGACGCGCGTCCACACGTCGTGCTCACGTCCAGAAGTTTACTGACACGTGTTCCATGGACCGAGACACCGATCGTTTGTCTCGAAGACTGGCAGCAGGACGAGGAAACGGCGGCCGTTACAACACCACAAGTTGGTCCAAACAACGTCGCTTACGTTATCTACACTTCGGGTTCGACCGGGCGTCCGAAAGGCGTGATGGTCGAGCACCGCGGCTTGAGCAATCTCGCGGCAGCGCAGGCGCAGGCCTTTGCGCCGGGCGAGGGAAGCCGCGTTCTACAGTTTGCGTCGAACAGTTTTGACGCATCGATCTTCGAGATCGTGATGGCGCTCACTCACGGCGCAACGCTCTGTCTCGAACGCCAGGAATCGTTGTTGCCTGGTCCAAACTTCGTCAAGCTATTACACGAGCGCGGCATTACGCTCGTGACCCTGCCACCCTCCGCGCTGGCCGCTTCGCCAGACGCAGACCTGCCCGAGCTAACGACGATTACTGTAGCCGGCGAAGCGTGCCCTGCCGACGTGGTTGCACGCTGGGCCGACGGCCGCCGTTTCTTCAACCTCTATGGACCAACCGAGACCACGATTTGGACCACCGCCGCGGAATGTCACGCGGGCACGGCGAAACCGCCGATCGGCACGCCTATCCTGAACACCCAGGTTTACATACTGGATGAACTGATGAAGCCTGTGCCGATCGGCGTCCGCGGCGAACTCTACATCGGCGGCGACAGCCTCGCCCGCGGTTACCTCAACCAACCCGATCTCACTGCCGAACGATTCGTCCCCGATCCATTCAGCAGCGAACCTGGCGCGCGACTCTATCGCACGGGCGACGTCGCTCGTTATCTCGCCGATGGACAACTTGAATTCAGCGGCCGCGCTGACGCACAGGTGAAGATTCGCGGCTTTCGTATCGAGCCCGGTGAGATCGAAGCCGCGCTCGTCGAACACGAAGCGATTAGCGAAACGGTCGTCATCGCGCGCGAAGACACGCCGGGCGAGAAGAAGCTGGTGGCTTACGTCGTTGCGAAGAGCGAACAGCCGAGCGTCGCGGATCTCACGAACCACTTGCGCGAACGTTTACCCGCGTACATGTGGCCGTCGTCGTACGTGTTTCTCAACGCGATTCCGGTGAATCCGAACGGGAAGATCGATCGCAAAGCGTTGCCGGCGCCGTCGGCTTATCAACCGGAGTTGGAAGCCGGTTACGTGCCGCCGCGCAGTGAGCTCGAACGAGCGATCGCGTCGATCTGGCAGGAAGCACTGAAGATCGAACGCGTCGACGTTCACGACAACTTCTTCAGTCTCGGCGGACATTCGATCCTGTTGGCCCAGGTCCACACACAACTTACACAGAGTCTCGCGCCTGAGCTGTCGATCGTCGATCTCTTCAAGTATCCGACGATCAGCACGCTCGCCGATTACTTAGGCGAACAGCAAAACGGGAAACCGCTCGCGGATGAAGGTCACAAGCGAGCCGAGGCACGCATCGATCTGCTGAAGCGGCAATCAGAATTGCGGCAGACACAAAGAGGATAGGACCACGCGGGCGTGGTGAATAGCGGGAGCAAACGATGAGCAGCAACGAAGCTCACGAACATCTGGGAAAGATCGCCGTCGTCGGCATCGCCGTGCGGCTACCCGGCGCGAAAGACGTCGCTCAATTCTGGCGCAACCTGCGCGACGGCGTGGAGTCTGTGAAGTTCTTTTCGGATGAAGAACTCGCCGCGGAAGGTATTCCGGCCTCCCTCCTGGACCATCCGCGATACGTGAAAGCCGGCGCGACGCTCGACGACATCGACATGTTCGACGCGCCGTTCTTCGGTATCCATCCGCGCGAAGCCCAACTGATGGATCCGCAGCATCGACTGTTTCTCGAATGCGCGTGGGAGTCGCTGGAGAACGCGGGTTACAACCCCGAGAAATACGAAGGACGCATCGGCGTTTACGCGAGTGAGAGCGTGAACACGTATTTCCTCGTCAACGTGCAGGCGAGACGCGACGTGATCGAGTCGATGGGTGCGGTCCAAACCGTCGTGAACAACGATCGTGATTTTCTGGCGACGCGTGCTTCGTTCCTTTTGAACCTGCGAGGTCCGAGCCTCGTGGTCCAATCGGCGTGTTCGAGCTCGCTCGTCGCGGTCCATCTGGCGTGTCAGAGTCTCAACTACGGCGATTGCGACATGGCGCTCGCGGGTGGTGTTGCGATCCGTCTGCCGCAGTTGGCCGGTTACATGTACCAGGAAGGCAGCATCTTCTCGAGCGACGGACATTGCCGGCCGTTCGATGCGAAAGCGAGTGGCACGTTGGGTGGAAATGGTGCGGGGATCGTCGTGCTGAAACGTTTGGCGGATGCGTTGCGCGACGGCGATCAGATTCGTGCCGTCATCCGCGGTTCGGCGATCAATAACGACGGGTCGGTGAAGATCGGATACACGGCGCCGAGTGTCGATGGACAGTCAAAGGCGATTGGCGAAGCGTTGGCGATTGCTGGAGTTGAACCGGAAACGATCGATTACGTTGAGACGCACGGCACGGCGACGCCGCTGGGCGATCCGATCGAGGTCGAAGCGTTGACGCAGGCTTATCGTCATCGCACACAGAAGAAAGGTTTCTGCGCGATCGGATCGTTGAAGAGCAACCTGGGCCATCTCGATGCGGCAGCGGGCGTCGGCAGTTTGATCAAGACCGTGCTCTCGCTTCAGAACAAACAGATCCCGCCGAGTCTTAATTTCGAGACACCGAATCCGAAGATCGATTTCGCGAACAGTCCGTTCTTCGTGAATGCGAAGCTCGCTTCGTGGGACGTGAAAGATCGTCCGCGACGGGCAGGCGTCAGTTCGTTCGGCATCGGTGGGACCAACGTTCACGTCGTCGTCGAAGAAGCGCCTGAAACGAAGCCTGCGACGGTTGCCTCGCGAGCGAGCCAGTTGCTGGTGCTGTCGGCAAAGACGGCGACCGCGTTGGAAAGTGAAACCGCGAACCTGCTCCGGTATTTCAAAGAACACCCGCAGGCCGAGATCGCCGATGTCGCTTACACATTACAAAACGGGCGGCGCGTGTTCAGTCACAGACGAGCGCTCGTGGCGCGAAGTGTGAACGACGCGATCGCGCGTCTCGAAGCTCAGAAGTTTACGAGCCGTGTTACGGAGTCGAGCGCGCCGTCAATCGTGTTCATGTTTGCGGGGCAGGGAACGCAGCACGTCAACATGGGCCGCGAGTTGTACGAGACTGAAGACGTCTTTCGCGTCGCCGTCGATCGTTGTGCCGAGTTGTTGAAACCGCATCTCGGGATCGACGTGCGACACGTGATCTATCCCGCGGCGGATCGGGCCGAAGCCGCGGAGTTGCAACTGACGCAGACGTCGCTGACGCAACCGGCGTTGTTCGTGATCGAGTATGCACTCGCGAAGTTGTTGAGAAGCTGGGGAATCGTTCCGAGCGCGATGATCGGCCACAGCCTCGGCGAGTATGTCGCGGCTTGTTTGGCCGGCGTGTTCTCACTGGCGGACGCGTTGATGCTCGTCGCGGTGCGCGGACGAATGATGCAGGCGTTGCCGTCCGGTGCGATGTTGAGCGTGCAGTCGCCGGAAGCTGAAGTTTCGGCATTGCTCAACGGGAAGTTGTCGCTGGCCGCGGTGAATGGGTCAGCGCTGTGCACGGTTTCCGGGCCGATTGGCGAGATCGAGTCGTTCGAGAAAGCGTTGGGCCAACGGGGTGTTTCCTGTAAACGACTGAAAACGTCACATGCGTTTCATTCCGCGATGATGAACGACATCATGGAGCCGTTCGCGCGACAGTTGCACAAGGTAACGTTGTCCGCGCCGCAGGTTCCTTACGTTTCGAATCTCACGGGCAAGTGGATCACCGCGGCTGAGGCGAAAGATCCCGGTTACTGGGTGCGACACCTGCGACACGCGGTGCGCTTTGCGGATGGTTTGAGTGTGTTGCTGCGCGAGCCGCGAGCGCTCCTGGAAGTTGGACCAGGACAGGTGTTGACGACGTTGGCGTCGGCGCACGTTGACAAAACGAAAGACCATGACGCGATCGCCGTGCTTCCGACGCGCACGAGCAACGACGATCAGGCTGCGGCAATCGAGGCGGTTGGGCGCTTGTGGTTGGCGGGCGTGGAGATCGATTGGTCCAGGCTGCACGAAGAGGATCGGCGGCTGCGTGTTCCGTTGCCGACATATCCGTTCGAACGCCAACGCTACTGGCTCGATCCGCCGAATGCTGCTGCGAAACCCGTTGCAGTTCCACCGCCGCTTAAGGGTAACGGAACCAAAGTACCCGCGAGCAAAGATGCAGTCTGGGCGACGTTGAAGAGCGCGATCGCTGAATTAACAGGCGGCGATCTGGCCGAGATCAACCCGCAAGCGACGTTCTTCGAGCTTGGCGTCGATTCGCTGTTGCTGATTCAGGCGTCGCAGATCATCGAGAAGCGTTTTGGTGTTGAGATCTCATTCCGTCAACTGCTCGCGGAGTATTCGACACTCGACGCGCTCGCAAGCTTCCTTGAAAAACACGGTTCGATCAAGGAACCGGCTATTGAACCTACCGAAATTCCAATAGTGACGGTTAGCGGAAGTCACGCACCGGAATCAGAGGCATTTGTTCCGTTCCGTGCGGCACAGACGAAACCTGCCGATGGTCTAACACCGGCGCAGCGACAGTCTCTCGACGAATTCGTCACACGCTACACAAACCGCACGAAGCAGTCGCAACACGGCATTCAATCATCTCGCCGCCATCACGCCGACTCGCGCTTCGCCGTCAATTACCGGCAAACGTGGAAAGACCTCGTCTACCCGATCGTCGGCGAACGTTCGCGCGGCTCGCGGCTCTGGGACGTCGACGGCAACGAATACGTCGACCTGACGATGGGCTTTGGCGTTCACCTCTTCGGACATTCGCCGGACTTCCTCGTCGAAGCTCTCCAGCGCCAGATCAGCAACGGCTTTCAACTTGGACCACTATCGCGTCTCGCCGGCGAAGCCGCCGAACTCTTTTGCGAGATGACGCGCAACGATCGCGTCGCGTTTTGTAACTCCGGAACGGAAGCCGTGATGGGCGCCGTACGTTTGGCCCGCGCCGTCACGGGACGCAACAAGATCGCGTTGTTTGCCGGCTCGTATCACGGTTCGTACGACGGCATTCTCGCGCGGGGTGTTCGTGAGAATGGAAAACTTCGCGCAGTGCCGGTTGCTCCCGGCGTACCGCCGAGTCTGATCGCCGACGTCATGATTCTCGATTACGACCGGCCCGAGTCGCTCGAAACGATCAAGGCCCACGCGAAGGAACTCGCGGCGGTGCTGGTTGAACCGGTCCAGAGTCGCCGTCCGGATCTGCAACCGACGGAGTTTCTGCGCGCGTTGAGAGAGATAACAAAGTCGTCGGGCACGGTGCTGATCTTCGACGAAGTGATCACGGGTTTCCGGCTTCACCAGGGGGGCGCGCAGGCGTGGTTCGGCATCGACGCCGACCTTGCGACGTACGGAAAAGTGATCGGCGGCGGCGTTCCCATCGGCGCGATCGCGGGCAAGTCGTCGGTGATGGACGCCGTCGACGGCGGCGCGTGGAACTTTGGCGACGATTCGTTCCCCTCGGCCCAACAGACCTTCTACGCCGGGACTTACTTCAAGAATCCGCTCGCGATGGCGGCCGCTGTCGCAGTGCTCAAGCATTTGAAACACGCTGGTCCAACACTGCACCAGGAGCTGAACGCGAGAACGTCGCGGATGGCCGCTCGCTTCGACGAATTCTTCGCGAGCGAGAACGTCGCGATCAACGTCGTAAACTGCGCGTCACTGTTTCGCTTCGATCTGCCGCGGTCGCTACAGTTTGCCGACCTGTTTTTCTATCACCTCGTCGAGAAGGGCATTTACGTTTGGGAAGGACGAAACTGCTTCCTCTCGACCGCGCACACCGACGCCGACATCGATCTGCTATTCAACGCAGTCGAACGCAGCGTTGCCGAGATGAAGGCGCAAGGATTCCTGCCAACGCAAACGCACCGGCCCGAACCGATTCGCTTTCCGCTCACTGAAGGACAGCAACAGGTCTGGCTCGCGTCGCAAATCGGCACCGCGGCTTCCGTGGCTTACAACGAATCGATGACGTTGAAAGCGCGCGGCAAACTCAACGTCGAAGCGATGCGCCGCTCTGTTGAGAAACTCGTCGACCGCCACGATTCGCTGCGCACGATCTTCGGTCCTGAAGGTGATTACCAGGAAATACGTCACTCGCTGAAAACATCCGTGCCGCTCGTCGATTTCTCCGACCTGGCCGAACCCGAACGCGATCGACAGTTCGACGCATGGATGAAACGCGAAACACAGCATCCGTTCGATCTGGCCCGTGGACCGTTGATGCGAACTCACATCGTGCGGCTCGAGGACGACTATCACCTGCTCGTCATGACCGTACACCACATCGTGATGGACGGCTGGTCCGCGACCGTGCTGTTTCGCGATCTGCGTGAGCTGTACGAGGCTGAATGCCGGGGTGTGGCCAGCAAACTCGCGCCGCCCGAATCTTACACAGAGTTCGCGCAACGCATCGTCGCCAGAGACGACAGCGAAGCGATGGCCCAGGCCGAGGCGTTCTGGCTGAACCAGTTTGCCGACGCCATTCCGGTCTTGAATCTTCCGCTCGATCGCCCGCGCGCAGCCGTGCAGACGTTCAGCGGCGATCGCGAACGCTCATTCATCAACAGCCACGTCGCCGAAAACGTGGTCCAACTGAGCGCCGACCATTCGTGTACGACCTTTGTCACCTTGCTCGCGGCCCTGAACGTACTGCTGTACGGCATCAGTAAACAGAACGACTTCATCACCGGCATTCACTCCGCCGGACAACTCACGACCAACGCGCACGATCTCGTCGGTTACTGCATCAACCTGCTTCCGGTGCGCGCGCGAATCGCCGACGAGTTGAGTTTCAATCAGTACCTGGACCAACTCAAGACGGAACTGCTCGACGTTTACGCTCATCAGAACTATCCGCTCGGCCGGCTGATCAAGAAACTAAACCCGCCGCGCGATCCGAGCCGCGCGCCATTAATCGCCGTCACGATCAACGTCGATCGCGTCGGACAGAAGACCGACTTTCACGATCTCGAAGTCGAGGCGGTCGCCAATCACAACGGCCATTCGAAATTCGACGTCAGCCTCAACCTGATCGAAAGCGCGCAGCAGATCGAAGTGGAGTGTGACTACAACACCGACCTCTTCGACGCGGAGACGATTCAACGCTGGCTGGCGTACTTCGAAATGACGCTCCTCACGCTGCTGGCGAACCCCGACATAAAGATCGCGGAGCTGAAGAAACTCATCGACGAATCCGACGAGCACCATCGCAAGATTAAAGAAGAAGAGTTCAAGGGTTCGCGCCGCGAAAAACTGAAACAACTCAAGCGCAGGGTGATGGCATAAACATGACCGAGCCAGCAATTCGCAAACGCAGCATGAAACCTCCGAGCGCGCGGCCGCGCGTTGCCGTCGCGCCACGTGAGTTGGTCCATGCCGGCCATCTGCCGGGATTCAGTGAACTGCCACGCGTGATCACGCCGGGAGTTCCCGATGTGGATCTCGTCGAGTGGACGGCGAATAACCTCTCGCTGATCGAGAACGATCTGCTTCGTCACGGCGCGATTCTGTTTCGCGGTTTCAAGGTCGATTCGCCCGCGGAGTTTGAGCGGTTTGCCCTCGCGATCTGTCCCGAGTTGTTCAACGAGAACGGCGAACATCCGCGCAAGACGGTGAGCGGCCAGGTTTACACGCCGGTGTTCTATCCGCCTGACAAGCAGCTTCTGTGGCACAACGAAAACTCATTCAACCATCGTTGGCCCACGCGGATCTGGTTCTGCTGTTTGAGTCCGGCAATCACCGGCGGTGAAACGCCGCTCGTCGACAGCCGCAAGGTCTATCAACTGATCGATCCCGTGATTCGAAACAAGTTTGCCGAGAAGCAGGTGATGTACGTTCGCAACTACGGCAATCGAATGGGCCTTGACTGGCAGACAGTCTTTCAAACGTCAGACAAAGACGAGGTGGCGCGTCGCTGCGCCGCGGGCCTGATGGACCATCACTGGCACGACGAGAATCGGTTGCGGACCAGTTGCGTGCGTCCGGCGGTGGTGCGGCATCCGGTGAGCGGCGAGATGGTCTGGTTTAACCAGGCGCAGCACTGGCATGTTTCGTGTCTCGATCCGGAGTCGCGACAAGTGCTGACGTCGTCGTTTCGCGAAGAAGAGTTGCCGCGTAATTGTTACTACGGCGACGGCTCGCCGATCGAAGACGCAGTGATGAAAGAGATTCTCGACGTTTACGCGTCGCTGGAAGTGAGTTTTCCCTGGGCGGCGGGTGACATCGTGATACTCGACAACCTGCTGACCGCGCACGGCCGCAATCCGTTCTCGGGTGAGCGGAAGATGCTGGTGGCGATGGGCGCGATGATGAGTTATGCGGACGTTGAGGCGGAGGCAAAGTAAGTGATCGGTCAACTTCAGGGATTTCGCGTTTCGCCGCAACAGCGGCATCTGTGGCTCGTCCAGGAGGCGAACTCTTCGGCGTATCACGCGCGGTGCGCGGCGCTGATCGAGGGTGAACTCGACGTGGACGCGCTGCGGATGGCGGTCGAGACGGTGGTCCAGCGGCACGAAATACTGCGCACGGTGTTTGCGCGCACGCCGGGCGTGAAGGTTCCGCTTCAGGTGGTGACGGAGAAGGCGGAGTTTCAATGGAGTGAGACAAACCCGACGTTTGATGGTGAACTCGAAGCGCTTGCAGGCGACGCCTGGGATTACGAGCATGGTCCGATGGTGCGTGTGCGGCTGGTGTGCGTGTCGCCGGACGAGCATGTGTTGTTGGTTGCGTTGCCGGCGCTTTGCAGCGATGCGGTCGGTTTGCAGAACCTGGTCCATGAGATCGCGCGCACGTTGAATGGCGATTCTGATGACGAGTTTGCGCAGTACGTCGATCTCGCGGAGTGGCAGAACGAGCTGTTCGAGTCGGAAGATGCGCGCACCGGACGCGATTTTTGGATCAATCGGAGTCTCAATTCGAGCGTGCCGCATCGATTGCCATTCGAACATCAATCAGAGCGTGGGTTTGAGCCGGCGGTGGTCAAGCGCACGGTGAGCGTGGAGGTGTCGTCTCAGTTCTTACTGGCGTGCTGGCAAGTGCTTTTGTGGAGATATTTGGAGCAGCCGATGATCGTCGGCGTGGGTTTCGACGGCCGCAACTACGAAGAGCTCGAATCGTCATTGGGATTGTTCGCGAAGTACCTGCCGCTGCAATTCGATCTGAGATCGAACACTCGCTTCAGCGATCTAGTTGATCAAACAACGAGATCGATCGAGCAGATCGCGCAGTGGCAGGAAAGCTTTACGTGGGACGCGCAGACTCAATACTTCCCGTTCTGCTTCGACACGGTGAACATTCGCGACAGTCACACGATCGGAAACATTTCGATCGCGATCCTGAAGACGCACACGTGTATCGATCGTTTCAATCTCAAACTCTGTGCAGTAAACAACACGGATCTCGAGTTTCACTATGATTCGTCACGGTTTGAGGCTAACGACGTCGATCGTCTCGCGGATCAGTTCCTCGAGTTGCTGACGAGCGCAATCGCTCAGCCTGACGCGCCGATCAGTCGCCTGAACCTGTTTAACAGCCCCGAACTTTTGCCGCCGATCACGCGCGACATCCCGGCCGGCTACGTTCACCAACTATTCGAGCAACAAGCTACGTCAACACCTGATGCGGTCGCTGTCGAATTCGGGGAACAATCATGGACGTACGCTGAGCTGAACGCGCGTGCCAACCAGGTTGCCGCGCATCTGCGCAAACTCGGCGCGGGCCCTGAGACGGTCGTCGCCATTCGGATGGAACGTTCGCTGGAACTGATGGCCAGCATCCTGGGAACGCTGAAAGCAGGCGCGGCCTATCTCCCGCTCGACCCGTCGTATCCCGAAGCGCGACTCGCATTCATGCTCGAACAGGCGAAACCGATCGTGGTTCTCACCCGTGACAACATAAGAGAGATTCTGGCTAACGACTACGCAACCACGAATGTCGCGACTGAAATCAGCGGCAAGAACATCGCTTACGTCATCTACACGTCAGGCTCGACCGGCGAGCCCAAAGGCGTGATGATCCCGCACGAAGGACTAACCAACTATATCCGCTGGTCCCTGGACCAATATTCAGTGACTGAAGGCGACGCTGTTCCGCTTCATTCACCGTTAACCTTCGACCTGACAGTGACTACGCTGTTCGCGCCGCTGTTAGCAGGCCGCAAAGTGGTGCTGATCAGCGAAGATCACATCGTCGACTCGCTCGCCAAAGGATCAGGTTTTAGTTTCGTCAAACTCACCCCGGCACACCTCGAAGCCCTGAACCAACTCCTGCCGCCTGCGCGTGCGGCCGAATACGCTCGCGCGCTAATTATTGGTGGTGAGGCGCTCTACGGCGAGAACTGCGAATTCTGGAAACGCAATGCGCCGGAAACCAGGATCATCAACGAGTATGGACCAACCGAAACCGTCGTCGGCTGCTGTGTCTACAACATCCCCGCCGCCGACGTCGAACCTGGACCAGTCTCGATCGGGCATTCGATCTCGAACATGGAGGTCTATCTCCTCAACAGTGAGTTTCAGCCGGTTCCTGTCGGCATCACGGGCGAGATCTTTATCGGCGGCGTGGCGCTTGCGCGCGGCTATCTAAACCGGCCCGATCTGACCGCCGACCGTTTCGTTCCGAGTCCTTTTCGCGCAGGCGAACGTTTGTACCGCACCGGCGATCTCGGGCGTTACCAGAAGGACGGATCAATCCAGTTCGCGGGCCGTTGTGATCATCAGGTTAAGCTGCGCGGCTATCGCATCGAACTCGGAGAGATCGAGTCGGTACTCACCGGACACCCGTCCGTCAGCGAGGCCGCCGCCGTGTTGAGCGAAGACACAACAGGCGAGAGGCGTCTCGTCGCATATGTCGTCGGCACCGCGAGTGAAACCGAGTTGCGTGATTACGTCACAGCGAAGCTGCCCGACTACATGGTCCCAAGCGCCTTCGTCACACTCGATCGGCTGCCACTGACCGCTCACGGCAAAGTCGATCGCAATCAACTACCCGCACCCGAAACAATCGGACGCACGGCCACCTACGTCGCTCCGCGAACGCCTACCGAAGAAACACTTGCGGCGATGTGGTCTGAAGTACTGAACGTCGAGAATGTCGGCGTTGACGACAACTTCTTCGATCTCGGCGGTCACTCGCTACTCGCAACCAGGATCATCGCCAGGGCAAACCAAACATTTCAAATCGAACTTCCGATGCACAAGTTGCTCGAAATGCCGACCGTCGCCGGTCTCGCTTCCGTTGTCGACGAAAGCCTGATGGAAACCGCGCGCGTGCTCGCCGAGCTCGAACAACTCACTGACGAAGAAGCCGAGGCGCTACTCGCCGCCAGAAATGCTTAGACCGTCATGAAGTAAATCCCCCCAGTCATCTCTTAACCAAAAGCAAGAGCTAAAAATCATGAATGAAGGTGTCTTCTCCTCGATCGGCAACACGCCGATGGTGAGGTTGTCGCAATTTCTTCCCGAGGTTCCTTTCAACCTGTACGCCAAAATGGAAATGCTCAATCCCGGCGGCAGCACGAAAGACCGGCCGGCTCTCAACATCATTCGACAAGGTATCAGCTCGGGAAAGATCGGGCCTGACACCGTGATCGTCGAGTCGAGCTCCGGAAACATGGGTATCGGGCTCGCGCAGATCTGCTCCTACTCGGGCCTGCGCTTTATCTGCGTCGTCGATCCCAAGACGACGCAACAGAACATCAACATTCTCAGGGCTTACGGAGCTGAGATCGTGCGCGTCACCGAACCCGATCCGACTACGAAAGACTTTCTGCAAGCGCGAATCAACCGGGTGAGGGAACTGCTCGAGTCCACCCCCGACAGCTTTTGGCCCAACCAGTACGCCAACGAGAACAACTCCATCGCACACAAACAGACCATGGGCGAGATCGCGAAAGCGCTCGACGGAAAAGTCGACTATCTCTTCTGCGCGACCAGCACGTGCGGCACGTTGCGCGGCTGTGCCGAGTATGTTCGTGACAACGAATTGAACACGAAGATCGTCGCGGTTGACGCGGTCGGCAGCGTGATCTTCGGTGGTCCAAGGGCCAAGCGACTCATTCCCGGTCACGGCGCGGCAGTCATTCCCCAACTCTTTCAGTCGGACCTTGCGAGCCGCTGTGTTCACGTCACGGATCTCGATTGCGTCGTCGGTTGCCGCCGGCTGGTGCGCAGTGAGGCGATCCTGGCGGGTGGTTCGTCGGGCGCCGTGATGATGGCCGTTAATTATTTCAAAGACGAAATTCCGAGCAACGCGAATTGTGTCGCGCTGCTGGCCGATCGCGGCGAACGTTATCTCGACACGATCTATTCAGACGCGTGGGTCGAGGCAAACCTCGGCGACGTGTCGCATCACTGGGAAGAGCCAGTCGCAACTCCTGTTTATGCCTAACGACAACATGCTCATCTTGAAGGGCGCCGAGGTGCAGTCGCTGCTGGCCACGCGTGAGGCGGAGGTGATGGACATCGTCCGTCGCGCGTACCTGGCCCATGCGGCCGGGCAGAGTTCGTTGCCGCACTCGAACTTCCTGCGCTTTCCGGAGGATCCGTCGAGTCGCATCATCGCGCTGCCTGCTTATCTCGGTGCTGAGTTTTCGGTCGCGGGCATCAAGTGGATCTCGTCTTTTCCGCGGAACCTGAACCACGGCGCGGATCGCGCGTCGGCAGTGTTGATTCTGAACTCCGTCGAGACGGGCCATCCGGTAGCGGTAATGGAGTCGTCGATCATCAGCGCGAAACGGACCGCCGCAAGCGCTGCTCTCGCGGCGCGTTACCTACAGGGGGCATCGCCAGCTACCTGCGCTGGATTAATCGGAACGGGATTGATCAGTTTCGAGATCGCGCGGTTTCTGACGGTGGCGTGTCCTGAGATCGAGAAGTTTGTGGTTTTCGACATCGATGCGAAGCGCGCGGAATTCTTTAAGCAACGGGTTTGGGAAACTCTTGAACGCGTCGACGTCGAGGTAGTGTTTGAGATTGGCGACGTTTTGAGTCATTGCCCGCTCATTGCTTTCGCGACTACCGCAGGCGTTCCGCACGTTGCCGATGTGTCTCGCTGCGCGCCGGGAAGCACGATCCTGCACATCTCACTTCGCGATCTCGCGCCGGAAATCACTCTCTCGGCTTCAAACATCGTCGACGACGCCGATCATGCGTGTCGCGCGCAAACGTCGCTTCATCTCGCTGAGCAACTAGCAGGTAGTAGAGACTTCATCCGGGGAACACTCGCGGACGTCATCAACGGCGACGTCGCGCCACGCACGCATGATGATGAGATCGTGATCTTCAGTCCGTTCGGACTGGGCGTGCTCGATATCGCGGTGGGAAGTTTTGTGCGCGATCTGGCTCTTTCGACGGATCTGGGAATGGCGCTGAATTCATTTCTGCCCGAGCCGTGGACACAGAGAAGTCATGGATAACCTCACCATCGACAAGCTCTCGCCCGCGAAACGCGAGTTGTTAGCGCTTCGGTTGAACAAGAACCGGGCGTTCATTTCACGTCGATCGCCGAGTGACGTGCATCCGCCGCTTTCGTTTGCGCAGGAACGACTTTGGTTCATTCAACAGATCGATCCGGACAGCTCGGCTTACAACATTCCGGCCGCGCTGCAACTCAGCGGGCCACTCGACGTTCCCGCACTCGAACGCAGTCTCCGTGAGGTAATTCGCCGTCACGAGATCCTGCGCACGAGTTTCAAACTGGTGAACAGTTCCGTGGTCCAGGTGATCGCGCCGGATTTTCCATTCACGCTCGAAATCATCGACCTCACCGCCGCCGAAGATCGTGAAACGAAGGCGCGTTCGTTAGTTCGAGAGAGTGCACAACGACCGTTCAAGCTCGACGATGGTCCAGCGTGGCGCGCGAGCCTGTTGCGGCTTGACGCGGAAGAGCACGTGCTGCTGTTCACGATGCACCACATCATCTGCGACGGCTGGTCCAATGACGTGCTGGTTCGCGAAGTCACGACGCTTTACGACGCTTACGTGCATGGTCGAATCTCGCCGTTGCCCGAGTTGCCGATTCAGTATGCCGACTATGTCGTGTGGCAACTGGCGTCGCTGAACAGCGAGGTCATCGCATCGCAACTGGAGTATTGGAAGCAGCAGTTGCAGGGGAAAGTCGAGCCGCTAGAGCTTCCGACCGATCGCCCGCGTTCTTCAAAGCAGACATTTCGCGGGGCGTCGCAATCGTGGGCGTTTCCGGTCGAGTTGTCGCAAGCACTCAAGGCGCTCGGACGCACGCAGAACGCGACGCTTTTCATGGTCGTGCTAGCGGCTTTCAAAGCTCTGCTTCATTACTACTCGGGCCAACAGCAAATCACGATCGGCGCGCCCATGGCCCATCGCACGCGCGCGGAAACGCAGCCGTTGATCGGCCTGTTTCTCAACACGCTCGTTCTCAGCACGGACATGTCAGGCGATCCGAGTTTTGTCGAACTGTTGCAGCGGGTGCGCGACGTGAGTCTCGGCGCACACGCGCACCAGGACGTGCCGCTCGAGAGATTGATGGAGACTTTGCAGCCCGACCGCACGACAGACGGACAGCCGTTGTTTCAAGCCACGTACACGTTGCAAAGCGTCGCTTCAGACGAGCTGGGGCTTTCGGGACTCGTAGCGCGGCCGATGAAAGTCGAACACGAGACCGCTCAGTTTGATCTCGTCGTCAACGGAATCGACTCGAAACACGGACTGACCGGAGTCTTTGAATACAGCACGGACTTATTCGACGCGCCTACGATCGCACGAATGACAGAGAACTTCGGCCGCGTACTCAACGCGGTTATCGCGCAGCCTGACATTCGGCTGAGTCAACTCAAGCAACAACTGGCGGAAGTCGAACGGCAGGATTACGAAGACGCGTGCCGTCAAAAACTCGCCAACAGACTGGCAGGCCGAAGACGCAGATGAAGAGTTTAGGTTCGATTGCGCGCAAGCCGATTGTCGTGGCGCCGGATACCGGTCTCGTGCGTTTTGAAACGCCCGCGGGACGATCGCTGCCGCTGATCGTTCGTCCGGTGGTCAAAGGCGTGAGCCTCCGCGAGTGGGCCAGGAACTCGCGATCCGTGATCGAAGCCTCCTTGCACAAACACGGAGCCATCTTGTTCCGCGATTTCGATGTGCAGTCGGTCGAAGCGTTTCAACAAGTGGCGCGCGAGATATGTGGCGAGCTCTTGGAATACCGCGAGCGTTCGTCGCCACGCACGCACCTTGGCGGCAACGTCTACACCTCGACGGATTATCCACCGGAGCATTCGATCTTTCTGCACAACGAAAACTCTTACCAGCAGACCTGGCCCATGAAGATCTTCTTCTTCTGCGCGCACGCGCCGGCCGAAGGCGGCGAGACGCCGATTGCTGATTGCCGCAACGTGTTACAGCAGATCGATCCCGAAGTGCGCGAGCGTTTCCGCGAGGCCGGTTGGATGTATGTGAGGAACTTCGGCGACGGTTTTGGTCTGCCATGGTCCACCGTATTCCAGACCGACGATCGTGATGCGGTCGAAGAGCACTGCCGCCAGGTGGGAATCGGTTTCGAGTGGAAGCCGAATAACGGTTTGCGAACTCGCGCGATTCGTCCTGCGATCGCGCGTCACCCTGCGACGGGCGAACAGACCTGGTTCAATCACGCTACTTTCTTTCACATCACCACGCTGGAAACAGGCATGAGAGAAGCGCTGCGCGCGGAGTATGCCGATGACGATCTGCCGACAAACACTTTCTACGGCGACGGCAAGCCGATCGAACCGCACGTGTTGGACCACCTGCGCGACGTCTATCGACGCGAGACGGTGATGCTTCCGTGGCAGCAGGGCGATCTGATGGTGCTGGACAACATGCTCGCGGCGCACGGCCGATCGCCGTATAGCGGCGAGCGCAAGATCGTCGTCGCGATGGGCCAACCGATGAACAGAACACAGCTCGAAACTTCAGGGAGCGTGTAATAGCAATGTCGAAAGTATTAGTAGAGGGATTCCGGCTGGCGCCGCAACAGGAGCGCGTATGGCTGTTGCACCAGAAAGACAAGAGCCGCGCGTATCGTGCGCAGTCGGCGATTCGGATCAATGGTGAGATCGATGCGCGCCGGTTGCGACGCGCGGTTGAAGACGTCGTTCAACGTCACGAGATACTGCGCACCGGGTTTCAGTGTCTGCCGGGAATGACCGTGCCGCTGCAAGTCATCGGCGAGGGACGTGTGATCTGGACCACGATTTCGATCGACGAGTGGGAGCTTGATCGTTTGCTGAACGACGCGTCGCCCTTGAATTTCGAAGGTGAAGAGGCGCTTTACGCGACGCTGGCGAGTGTTTCGAGTGCCAAGCATTTTCTTGTGATCACGTTGCCGGCGCTGTGTGTGGACGTCGCTGGTTTGCAGAACCTCGTTCGTGAAATTGTCAACTCGTATGGTGGCTCGATTTCGGGCGAGGCGATTCAGTATGCGGATCTTTCCGAGTGGCAGAACGAGCTGCTCGAATCGGCGGAGACTGAAAGTGGGCGGCAGTATTGGCGACAACAGGATCTTTCGTCGCTTGCGTCGTTGAAGCTGCGTTATCAACGTCCGGCGACGGATGAAGTCAAAGAATTTGCGCCGCGCACGTTCGTCACGTCCATCGATGCTGACGCACTTCAACAGCTCGCGGCACGCTTCGAAACGAAGGCCGAAACGTGTCTGTTCGCTTGCTGGCAGGCGCTGCTGTGGCGACTCGTCGGCGTGCCGCGAATCACCGTTGGTGCAGCCTTCGCCGGACGCGCCTACGAGGAACTGAAAGACTCGCCGGGACTGTTCGCGAAGTACTTGCCGATCCAGATCGAATTCGATAACGATTCGCATTTCGCCGGCGTCGTGGCGCAGTTACAAAAACTGACGGACGAAGCCGCAAAGTGGCACGAAAGCTTTAGTTGGGACGTCGTCGACAGTGGCGCGGCTGACTATTTTCCATTCGCGTTCGAGGCTATTGAGCTAACGACGCCGATCACCGTGGGCGGTGTCGAGTTTTCGACGTACAAACAGTACGCGTGCATCGATCGCTTCGCAGTCAGGCTCACTTCAAACGCGAAGACAATCGAGTTTCATTACGATTCTTCATTGTTCGATGCGACCGACATCGAGCGCCTCGCCGGACAGTTTCATCGCTTACTCGAAGGGATTTCCAACGCGCCGTCAGCCCGCCTGCGAAAGATCGAGATCATCAGCGCGGAAGAACGAAACCAGGTGCTGACCGGTTTTAACCAAACCAGCGCTCCGCAGCTCGACGGTCACCTGATCCATCGTCTGTTTGAAGAACAAGTCGAGCGCACGCCGGATCACGTCGCCATCGTTTTCGAAAACGAAACACTCACGTATCGCGAACTGAACAGTCGCAGCAATCAACTCGCGCATCACCTGCGCAGCTTGAATGTTGGACCAGACGTCGTCGTGGGTGTAATGATGGACCGCTCGCTCGATCTGCTCGTCGCGCTCCTCGGCATTCTGAAAGCCGGCGCCGCGTACCTCCCGCTCGATCCCGCGTATCCGCAGGAACGTCTGAACTTCATGCTCGCGCAGGCGCGTTCACACGTGCTTGTCTCCGCGGAGACGTTCGCGAACGAAACGCTCAGCACGCGCCCGGTCACGAATCCACAAACCGAAGTCAGTCCTGACAATCTGGCGTACGTCATCTACACCTCGGGCTCGACCGGCGTGCCGAAGGGCGTGATGATCTCGCATCGCTCGATCTGCAACCGACTGCTTTGGATGCTGCCTGCATTCGACTTCAACGAACACGACCGCTTCCTGCAAAAGACGCCTTTCAGCTTTGACGCCTCCATCTGGGAACTGTTCGTGCCTCTGTTCTGCGGCGCAACACTCGTCATCGCACGACCCGAAGGACACCAGGATGCGACGTACATGGCCCACGTCATCGCCGAACAACAGGTCACGACGCTGCAACTCGTACCGTCGATGCTGCGCATCTTCTTAGACGAACCGTCGCTGGACCAGTGTCGCTCGTTGAAACGCGTCTTCTGCGGTGGTGAAGAATTGCCGTTGGAACTACAGCAACGTTTCCACGATCGACTCGACGCTGAGCTGCACAACCTTTATGGACCAACAGAATCGTCGATCGACGCCAGCCACTGGTTCTGCGGCGACGTCGATCCGGTTGCAACCATCGGCCGTCCGTTACCGAACGTCCAAATCTACCTGCTCGATTCGCACCTCGAACCGGTGCCGATCGGCGTCGCCGGCGAGTTGCACATCGGTGGCATCGGTCTCGCTCGCGGCTATCAAAACCGTCCCGAACTGACGGCGGAGAGATTCATTGCGAATCCGTTCAGCAACGACCCCGGCACACGGCTCTACAAGACCGGCGACCTCGCATCGTTCTGGCCCGACGGCCGCATCGAGTACCTGGGCCGGCTCGACAACCAGATCAAGATTCGCGGCTTTCGCATTGAGCTAGGCGAGATCGAAGCGGTGCTTACAGGGCATCCCGCGGTACGCGAAGCGATCGTGATCGCCGGCGCGAATCGTCTGACCGCGTACGTCATTCCGCACACGGTTGAGAACACGGAAGTCTCAGCCGGCGAACTGCGCCGCTACCTGAAAGAGCGTCTGCCGGATTACATGGTCCCATCCGCGTTTGTGTTCCTCGAGAAGTTTCCGTTGATGGCGAACGGGAAGTTGGACCGCCTCGCCTTGCCGGAACCGGACTCGCAGCGGCCGGATCTCGAATCCGCGTTTGTCGCACCACGCACGCCCGTAGAACAAGTGCTCGCCACAATCTGGTCCGAAGTGCTCGGAGTCGCCGGAGTTGTCGTAGTGGGCGCGGAAGACAATTTCTTCGAACTCGGCGGTCATTCGCTGGTCGTCACGCAAGTCATCGCGCGCATACGCGAAGTGTTTCACGTCGACTTATCGTTGCGGACGTTGTTCGAGTGTCCGACGATCGCGAGTCTCGCGGCGCGTACCGAAACCGCGATCAAGAGTGGTCTACAACTTCCCGACGTAACCATCGAACGCATCGCGCGAGACGGCCAACTGCCGCTCTCCTACGCGCAACAACGGATGTGGTTCCTGCAACAGTTGGAACCCGAAAGCCGCGCGTACAACCTGTCGTCGGCGATTTGCTTGAAAGGCCCGCTCAACGTCGCGGCGCTCGAGAAAACACTCAACGCCGTAATCAAGCGACACGAAACATTGCGCGCGAGTTTCACGGTTCACGACGGACAGCCGGTCCAGTTCATCGCTCCTGAACTCGAGTTGCACCTGCCGCTGATCGACGTCAGCGACCTGCCACCTGACAAGCGCGAATCGGAAACACTCGCACTCGCCGCGGATCAGGCGCGTAAACCATTCGATCTGGCCCACGCGCCGCTGATCCGCGCATCGCTCGTGCGTCTCGACACTGAAGAGCACGTCGCGCTGTTTACGCAGCATCACATCGTCAGCGACGCATGGTCCATGGACGTCTTCATACGCGAAGTCGGCGCGCTCTACGAATCGTTCGCCGCCGGCAGGCACGCGCAACTCCCGGATCTCGAGATCCAGTACGCCGACTACGCCGCCTGGCAACGACAGTGGCTGAGCGGTGAGACTCTCGACCAGCTACTGAGTTACTGGAAGTCTCAACTCGGCGACGCGCCCGCGGTTTTGGAGTTGCCGGCCGATCGACCGCGTCCGCAGGTACACAGTTTCCGTGGCGCGAGTCACAACTTCGAACTCTCGTCGACACTCAAAGAGGAGCTCGACGCGTTGAATCGCCGCGAAGGCGTCACGATGTTCATGACGCTGCTGGCCGCCTTCAACACGCTGCTCTCGCGCTATTCCGGACAGGACGACATCGTCGTCGGCACGCCGATCGCGAATCGCAACCGCCGCGAGATCGAGAGTCTCATCGGATTCTTCGTCAACACACTCGCGTTGCGCACGGATCTGTCAGGCAATCCGACGTTCCGTGAACTGCTGGCGCGTGTTCGTGAAGTCGCGTTGAGCGGTTACCTGCATCAGGACATGCCGTTCGATCGACTCGTCGACGAGCTGCAACCCACGCGCAACCTGAACCGACAACCGCTGTTCCAGGTGATGATCGTTCATCAGAGCGCGCAGTCCGCGACACTCGAACTTCCCGGCCTGTCGATCACGTCACTCGAAACTGAGAACGAAACATCGCAGTTCGACCTGATCCTGATCATCGCCGAATGGCCCGGCGGCTTTGGCGCGTCGTTCAAGTACAACACCGACATCTTCGACGCTTCAACGATCGCGCGAATGGCCGGTCACTTCCAAACGTTGCTCGAAGGCATCGTTGCGAATCCTGAAGCACGCGTTTCGAACCTGCCGTTGCTGACCATCGACGAGCAGTACGACTTGTTTGTCGAACGAAACAAGACGCACGTCGACTTTCCCGCGAACGAACTGGTCACACACGCGTTCGAAGCGCAAGTCGCACGTACACCGGACGCAATCGCTCTCACCGGTAAAAATCAAAAGCTGACTTACGCCGAACTGAACTCCCGCGCGAACCAGTTGGCCCATTACCTGAGAGCACGGGGCGTCGTACCCGAGACGCCGGTCGGGATCTATCTTGAACGATCGCCGCAACTGATCGTCGCGCTTCTCGGAGTCTTGAAAGCCGGCGGCGCTTACGTCCCGCTCGACACACACGCGCCCAAAGACCGACTCGCTTTCGTCATCGAAGACACTGGCGCGCCGTTGATCCTGGCTGAGCGAAGCGTCGATCATCTGCCCGACACCACCGCGCCGATCGTTTATGTCGACAGCGGTTGGGAAGAGATCTCACGTCATCCTTCGTCGAATCCGCCAAACCGCAGCAAGCCTGAGAACCTGGCTTACGTTCTCTACACGTCCGGCTCGACGGGTAAACCCAAAGGCGTGATGTGTACGCACGGCGGGCTGATGAATTACCTGCACTGGAGCACACGCGAATACCGTCCGCTCGAAGGCCGCGGCTCACCTGTACATTCTCCAATTGGCTTCGACCTGACGATCACCAGCATCTATCCCGCGCTCTTAACGGGCCGCACAGTCACGCTGCTTCCGGAAGAGCAGGGAATCGACAGTCTTCTCGCGACGCTACGCGACAACGGCGAATACAGTCTCGTCAAGATCACGCCTTCGCACCTGGAGCTGTTGAATCACGCTGCTTCGGCTAGCGAGATCCAGAATTGGTCGCGCGCGTTCGTCATCGGCGGCGACGCGTTGTACGCAGATCACATCGCGTTCTGGCGCCAACATGCGCCGGCAACGCGACTGATCAACGAGTATGGTCCAACTGAGACGGTCGTCGGTTGTTGTGTCTACGAAGTGCCGGTCGAGGCTTCGTTCAACGGACCGGTGCCGATCGGCAAGCCGATAGCAAACACGCAACTCTACGTTCTCGATCGCGGACTTCAACCGGCGCCCGCGGGCGTGATCGGCGAACTGTACATCGGCGGCGCAGGCGTCGCGCGTGGTTATATCGGACGTTCCGATCTGACGGCGGAGAAGTTTGTTCCAGATCCGTTTAGCAACGAGTCAGGCGCGCGGCTTTACCGCACCGGCGATCTCGTGCGTTACATCGCGGACGGCAACCTCGAATATCTCGGCCGGATCGACAACCAGGTAAAGATCAATGGCTTCCGCATCGAATTGGGTGAGATCGAAGCGGTCCTCAACCAACACGAAGCGGTTCGCGAAGTGTGCGTGGTCGCACGCGCGCACGACGCCGACAAACAGTTGGTCGCGTATCTCGTAACCGTGCTCGGTCAAACTCCGACCGTCAGCGAGTTGCGCAAGTTCTTGAAGGACCAGCTTCCCGAATACATGATCCCGGCTTCGTTCGTGTTTCTCGACACGATGCCGTTGACGAACAGCGGCAAGATCGACCGCGCAAAGCTGCCGCAGGCCAGCGGCGAGCGACCGAAGGTGGACCAGGAATACGTCGCGCCCACGACGGTGGTCCAACAACAGATCGCCGCGATCTGGCAGGAAGTGTTACGACTCGACAAGGTCGGGCTGTATGACAACTTCTTCGATCTCGGCGCGAACTCGCTGTTGATGGTCCGTGTCCGCAGCAAACTGCTTTCCGATCTCGGCCGCGACGTCGCGATGCTCGACCTGTTCAAACACACGACGATCGATTCGCTGGCGAAATTCCTGTCGGGTGAGCAGGAAGAAGATCATTCGTTGCAGAACAGCCAGGATCGTGGATTGGCGCGCAAAGAGTCGGTGAATCGTCTCCGGCAACTGCGACAGGAGCGGCGCGCGGCGCAGAAGCGTGTAGGAGGTACGTCGTGAGCAATAGTTTTGCCGAGTCAGACATCGCCATCATCGGTATGGCCCTGCGACTGCCGGGAGCAAACACGCCGGAGCAGTTCTGGCAGAACCTTCGCGACGGCGTCGAGTCGATCACGTTCTTCAGCGACGACGAACTGCGCGCGACGGGCATCGACGATGCGATCTTGCAGAACCCCGCGTATGTGAAAGCGGGCGGCGTGCTCGACGATATCAAATCGTTTGACGCGGCGTTCTTCGGACTGAACCCGCGTGAGACCCAGGTGATGGATCCGCAGCACCGACTGTTTCTCGAGTGCTCGTGGGAAGCGCTCGAAACCGCCGGTTATAACTCCGAATCGTACGACGGTCGCATCGGTGTCTATGGCGGCGCGGGCTTCAACACCTACCTGATCAATCTCTTTTCGAATCCCGAGCTGATCGCGTCGTTCGGCCGTTATCAAACGGTGCTGCAAAACCTCAGCGAGCACATGACGACGTTTGTTTCGTACAAACTGAATCTCAAAGGCGCGAGCATGACGGTCCAGACCGGATGTTCGACGTCACTCGTCGCGGTCCATCTCGCGTGTCAGAGTCTGCTGAACGGCGAGAGTGACATGGCGCTGGCGGGCGGCGCGGCCTTAACGATTCCACAGCGCACCGGATACATGTTTGAAGAAGGCGGGATCGAATCGCCTGACGGACATTGCCGCGCGTTCGACGCCGAGGCTCATGGAACCGTCGGTGGCAGCGGCGTCGCGGTGGTGTTGTTGAAACGTCTGGCCGATGCGATCGAGGACCGCGACACGATTCACGCGGTCATCAAAGGTTCGGCAATCAACAACGACGGTTCGGCGAAGATCGGATACACCGCGCCGAGTATCGACGGGCAATCGGAAGTGATTGCTGAAGCCCTCGCGATGTCGGGAATCGATCCGGAAACGATCCGTTACGTGGAAGCGCACGGCACCGGCACGTTGCTCGGCGATCCGATTGAAGTCGCGGCGTTGACGAAAGCATATCGCGCGATCACGAACGCGAAAGGTTTCTGCGCGATCGGATCGGTGAAATCGAACATCGGTCATACGGACACTGCCGCCGGCGTCGCGGGTTTGATCAAGACCGTGCTCAGTTTGAAACACAACGCGATACCGCCGAGTCTGCACTACGAGCAACCGAATCCCGGGATCGATTTCGCGAGCAGTCCGTTTTATGTCAACAACGTGCTGCGCGAAGTTAAGACGAACGGCGTTCCGTTCAGGGCGGCGGTGAGTGCGTTTGGAATTGGCGGCACAAACGCCCACGCGATTCTCGAAGAGGCGCCGCGCGTCGAGCGTGATGCGCAATCGCGGCCGTACCAGTTGATCACTTTCTCCGCGAAGACGCCCTCAGCTCTCGAAACGATGACGCAGAATCTCGCGCAGCATCTGAAGACTCACATGCAGATCGAGCTCGCCGATGCGGCTTACACGCTGCACGTCGGTAGACGCGATTTCAATTATCGACGCGCGTTGGTTTGTCGTGATGTTGAGGATGCGGTGGCGGCGCTCGAGACGGGCAATCCGAAGCAAGTGTTTACGAGTTTTCGCGGGCCGGCGACGAAGGAAGTCGTTTTCATGTTTCCCGGCCAGGGTGCGCAGTACGCGGGAATGGGCCGCAATCTTTACGACAGCGAGCCGCGTTTTCGCGAAGTTGTGGACCAATGCGCCTCGATCCTCCAGCCGCATCTCGGTCTCGATCTACGCGACGTTCTTTATGGCGTCGATGACGAACGTCTTCGGGAAACGCGTCTGACGCAGGCGGCGTTGTTCGTTACCGAGTATGCGTTGGCCCAACAGTTGATGCATTGGGGCGTACAGCCGAAGGCGTTGATCGGTCACAGTCTCGGCGAGTACGTCGCGGCGACGATCGCCGGCGTGTTTTCACTTGAAGACGCACTGAAGCTCGTCGCGATTAGAGGCCGGCTTATGCAGGACCTGCCGCCGGGCGCGATGCTGGTGGTACCGGTCTCGGAAGAAGAGGCGCGGCCTTTCTTGAGCGACGAAGTGTCGCTGGCCGCGATCAATGGACCGTCGCTGTGCGTTCTTTCAGGCTCGCCGCGGGCGATTGACGAGATCGAAGCGTCGCTTACAACGCAAGGTGTGAGTGTTTCGCGGTTGCATGTGTCGATCGCGTTTCATTCCTACATGGTCCAACAGATGGTCGCGCCGTTCAGGCGCGTGCTCGACGAGATCAAACGTCACGCGCCGCGAATTCCATACATTTCGAACGTCACAGGCCGGCAGATCACGGCTGAGGAAGCTGTTGATCCCGAGTATTGGACCAAGCACATCACGCAACCGGTTCGTTTTGCCGATGGCCTGGGCGAACTGCTGCAACAACCGGATCTGATCCTGTTGGAAGTCGGTCCGGGACGCACGTTGAGCACGCTCGCGCGACAGAACGCGGCGAAAACAGCGTCACACGAAGTCTCGAATTCGATCCGCCATCCGAACGAGCAGAGTTCCGACGTCGCGTTTCTGCTGAACACGCTCGGCCGGCTGTGGCTCGCCGGAGTCCAGCCCGATTGGTCCAACTTTCACGAAAACGAAGAACGAATGCGTGTTCCTTTGCCGGCGTATCCGTTCGAACGGCAGCGTTACTGGGTCGAAGCCAAACGCTACATCGCCGGGGCGGCAGCCGTAACCACAGAAGATACAGACGACTCGCTCGAGACGATTGCCGTCCGTCCGGCCCTGCCCACCGCTTATGCCGGAGCGACGACTCCGATCGAACAGAGCATTCTCGACATCTGGCAGGAAATCCTCGGGATCTCCCAGATCGGCATTCACGACAACTTCTTCGAACTCGGCGGACATTCGCTGCTCGCCACGCAGATCGTTTCGCGTCTGCGACAGGCGTTCGAGATCCAGGTTCCGCTGCGCACGATCTTCGAGAACCCGACTACGGTCGAGCTCGCCGGCTCAATCGAAGACATCCTCATCGCGGAAGTTGAAAAGGTGACGGACGAAGAGGCCGAACGGATGTTGGAGCAAACTCATGTCTAAAGCCGAAACTGCCGTGCGCCGCGCGGGGCTCTCGCCGGCGCAACTGGCGCTACTCCAAAAGCGACTAGCGACGCCCGGCAAAGTGCAGGAGAAAGTCCCCGGCATTCCGAAACGCCCGGCGATGGACGACATTCCACTGTCGTACGCGATGGAGCGCGTCTACCGGATCTCGATCGCCGAAGGCCGCCCGTCTTACTACAACCTCATCATGCGTTTCAAAGGCTTGCTCGACGTCGCAGCCCTCGAGAAGGCGTTCAATGAACTTGTAAGGCGTCATGAAAACCTGCGCTCGATCTTCACCACGGTCGATGGACGTCCGGTGCAACGACTCGTCGAGTCTCCACGGATCGAACTCCCACTGATCGATCTGAGTGATTTGCCTGCGGAAACGCGAGAAACGCGCGTCCAGCAACTCGCCGCGGAACAAGTCGCACAACCGTTTGATCTCGCTCACTGGCCGCTGTTTCGTCTCGCGTTGCTGCAACTCGACGAAGCGGAACACGTCCTGCTCGTCGTGATCGCGCACATGGTTTGCGATCTCTGGTCGCTCGATATCGTCACGCGCGAAGTAACTGTGCTCTACGACGCATTCTCACAAGGACGCCCTTCGCCGCTCCCCGAGCCGTCGATTCAGTGCTCCGACTTCGCGTGCTGGCAACGCGACTGGTTGCAGGGCGAACAACTGGACAAGCGTCGCTCGTTCTGGACCAAACAACTCGAAGGACGCCAGCCGCTGGTCCAACTACCGCTGACCGCACCACGGCCCGAGAAACAAACGTTTCGCGGTAACGCCGAGTCGCTGGCGATGCCGAAGGAACTCAGCGACAAACTCGAAACGATCGCGCGCGCCAACGGCGTCACGATGTACATGACGCTGCTCGCCGCATTCATGACGCTCATTTATCGCTACACGCAACAGGAAGACGTCATCGTCGGTTCCGCGACTGCGGGCCGCGATCACGTCGATACGGAAGGCGTGATCGGCAACTTCGCGAACCTGATGCCGATGCGCGCGAAACTCCACGGCAACCCGCGCTTCGTCGATCTGCTGCAACAAGTGCGCGAAGTAACGCTCGGCGCTTATGCGCACCAGGACATGCCGTTTCTGAAACTGATCGAAGAGCTGGAACCCAATGGCGATCCGGCTTACGCCCCGATCGTGCAGATCTGTTTCACGTTCAACAAGACGTCGATCAAGTCGACGAAGTTGATGGGACTGAACATCGAGTCGCAGATGATCTACATCGGCCGCTCCGCCGTCGACGTAACGCTGACGATGATCGAAGCGCCGCACACGCTCTACACCACGCTCGAATACAACACCGATCTCTTTGACGAAGCATTCGTCAAAGGAGTGCTGCGCGACCTGCAAACGATCCTCGAAAGCATCGCGGCCGCACCTGAAACACGTTTGCTCGAACTGCAATGGAAGCACAATTAGTTACAGAAGAAATCTCCCACGAGCGCAGAGATCTACCCGATCACCTGATCGGATTCGCCGACGATGCGTGGGCCGTGTGGCGCTGCGTGGCCGTGCGAGGCGCGGGCTTTCCAGCTCGCCAGGTCCTCGAACTCGCGAGTTCTGAGACTGCCGCGGCTGCCACGCGCCTGCTCGACGCCGAAGAGCAGTTGGCACAAGCGCGTCTTCACGCACTCGATCTATTGAGACTTGAACTCGATTCCGCCCCCGAAACTGAGCGGGGCGCGATCTTCAGCGCCATCTCCCGTCTGAAGAAAGGCAAGTTGCCAAAGTCGTTTGCGGAAACCGGCAACGCCGCAGCCGCGATCGGTGCGTTCAAAGAAGCAACCGAGCAACTTGCTAGTCTGCAAACCGCTTATTCGGAAACTTTCACCGGTTCGTTTGCACCAGTCTCGCGCAGTCTGGTGAAAGCCTCGCAAGACAAACGCTTCCGTGAAGCAGTGATCTGGCAGAACCGCGACGCCCTGCACACCGGAATTGATCGGCTGTTGACGATGCCGATAACCGACGGCTACCCGAGTTCGGTCCGGCGCAATCGCGAACGGCTCGTCGCCAATTACCTCCAGCGTTATTGCACAAAGAACGACACGATCGGCTTCTTTGGACCACTCGGTTGGGCCAGGTTTGTTCCGGAGGGAGACGCGGTCAACGTGAGATCAGGCGCGAACATCATCGCCGCCCGTGAGGTTTCCTTCGAAAGCTGGGCGCTCGATACTTTCGCCGCTGCTTTAGCCAAAGACCACAATCTTCAGCCGTGGCTCGCGCCGCGCCAGTTCTCTTACGTTCATTTCGACGGCAGCACGTTGCGCCTGCCGTTCGAGCGTCCGGTCCAGTTGCCGCGTAACGTGGCGACCGTCCTGCGCACCTGCGATGGTGAACGAACCGCCAAAGAGATCGCCGGCGACCTGCTGCGCAATCACGCCGGCAGTTTCAGAAACGAAACCGAGATCTACACGTTGCTGGAAATGCTGCGCCAGCGTGGCGTCATTGAGTGGACCATGGAGGTTCCGTGGACGCTCGACTTTCCGCGGCAACGTCATCTTGAAGACAACGTGCGCCGGCTGCTCAATCGAATCGGCGACGACACGTTGCGCGAACGCGCTCTCAGTACTTTCGAGGAACTGGATGCAGCGCGACTGGCCGTCGCTCACGCCGGCGGCGACGATGAAGCGGTGGACCACGCGCTGGGCCAACTCGCCGAAACCTTCCACCGGCTCACCGGTTCTGCTACGACCCGAAACTCCGGAAAGACTTACGCCGGTCGCACGCTCGTTTATGAAGACTGTCTCCGCGACATCGAGGTGAAGTTCGGCCCTGACATCCTGAAACAGCTCGAGGCTCCACTACCGTTGCTGCTGACCAGTGCTCGTTGGTTTACACATCAGGTGGCCCAGGCGTATCGCGACGTCTTTCGCCGCACCTACGACGATCTCGTTAAAGCAAGCGGATCGACGGCAGTCGAAGGCGCCGCGTTCTGGTCCACCGTGCAACCTTACTTCTTCGACGAGAAACTACGCCTGGTCGATACGCTGATGCCTCGTTTCCAGGAAATGTGGGCGGAAATACTCTCGATTCCGGAAGACGCGCGGCGCGTGCATTACGACAGCGCTGAACTTTCCGATCGCGTTCAGGCGACGTTTGCGGCGCCCAAAGCCGGTTGGCCCTTCGCTCGATATCACAGTCCGGATCTCATGATCGCGGCGGCCGACGAAGACGCTATTCGTCGTGGCGATTACCAGCTCGTCATGGGCGAGCTGCACATCGGTATGAACACGCTCGGCGCGTTGTTGTTCCTGTCCCTGCATCGCGAGATCGACGATCTGATGGGCTGGCTCGACATCGACGTTCCCGAACCTCGACTGGTTCCCGTGACGCCGAAGTCGATGGTGACCGCACGCACGCAGCCGGTGTTTATTTCCGAAAAAGCTTTGCGACTCGAGCTCACGCGTGACCCGTCGAGCATACCGCGTTCGAGAGTGTTGACCATCGGTTCGCTCGTCGTCGAAGACATCGACGGCCAACTCTGTATCAGGACACGCGATCAATCACTCCGTTTCGACATCCTCGACGCCTTCGCCGACGTCTTATCGGCGTTGACCGTCAATTCCTTAAAACTGCTTCGCCCGGCAAAACACACTCCGCGCGTCTCGTTCGATCGACTGATCGTTTGCCGTGAGACGTGGCGATTCACACCAGCGGAGATCGACTTCGCTTTTATCAACGACGAACAACAACGCTTCCTTACGGCGCGCCGTTGGATGCGCAAACACGCGATACCGCGTTTCGTTTTCGTGAAGACGCCGATCGAGATCAAACCCACTTACCTTGATTTCGAGAGTCCGATCCTCATCGAAATGTTTGCGAAAGCCGTGCGACAAAGCGCCGATGCTAACGATGCAGCACCGATCAGCATGAGCGAGATGATTCCCAATCATGAACAGATCTGGCTGCCCGACTTTGAGGGAAACCGCTACACCAGTGAATTTAGAATCGTGGCAGTGGACCAATTGCGTTAACCCCCGAACTCACACACTCATGAAACACCAGCGGAGGGTAAAGTGCACAATTCAGTTAAATTCTCACGCCTTGCATTGGCCGTAGTCTGTCTATTCGGAACTGTCGGGTACGTGGCTCACAGTTCCACTCAACAAAGAAGGCCGCCGAAACCGGGGCCGCCGAGTTTGAAACACAAGCAAGAATGGAAGCGCGAATTACCTGGTCCAACCACCATGACGCGCACACCTGCAACCAGCGAGATCGGAAATAACGTTCGCGTGAACGATCAGCAACAATCATATCCCGACGGACTGCTCGGGCGTTCCGAAACGACCATAGCGGCGTCGGCCAGTGGACAAAATCTGGTCGCGGGCTGGAACGACGTCGAAGGCTTCCTGCGCGCGCCATTTGGAGACATGACCGGGCCGCCGGGCTTGAGCGGTTACGCTTTCTCGACCGACGGTGGTCAAACATGGACCGACGGCGGCGCGCCACCTCTGTTCGATCATTTACTGACTGCAGGCGATCCGTGGATCGATCGCGGCGGCGTAGACGGAAACACTTTCTACTACGCAAACATGGCGGTCGATATTCGCGATCCGTTCAGCGGCACGTTCCCGCTCGGTCTCAGCGTTCATCGCGGCCATTTCCGAAAGAATACTTTCACCTGGGACGACGTGCGTTTGGTTCAGTCGCCAAACTATCCGCGCGACATTTACGATAAACCCGTGCTCGCGGCGGCGAAGGACGGCAGCGGCTACGTTTACCTGACCGTGACGAACTTCAAAGGCGTTTGCGCCAACAGTTTTGGTTTCGGACAACTTGAAGTGTGGCGTTCGCACGATTCAGGCAACACGTGGAAAGGTCCCGTCGTCGTTGCTCCGGATGCGACGTTTGTTTCCGATGCTGCGCAACCTGACTGTGGCGCCGAGGGTTTGCGCAAGCACAACCCGATGCCGGCGGCTGGAATCAACGGCGAGGTCTATCTCATCTGGTCTGAAGGGCCAACTTACACGCACGCCAGTGTTTCAACTGACGCGGAGATCATGGTGTCGCGTTCCGGCAACGGCGGCGAGACGTTTGGTCCACCGGTGCGAATCGCTCGCATCAATTCGGTAACCGGAAATCCTCCGGTTGGTTACGATCGCGGATTGCTCGACGACATTCCGCAGATTGCAGTAGTGACGAATGGGCCGCATCGCGGTAGAGTGATCGCTGCTTTTTACAGCGCGACGGTTCCGGTCGAGTATGCGCCGCTGGACCAGAACCTGACCTCGACTCAGGTTTTCGTTTCATACTCGGACGATCAAGGGAAAACGTGGTCCAAACCGGCGAGTCCCGCTCCTGCTGTTCCGCCAACCGGAGTGAAACACTTCTGGCCGGCGTTCAGCATCACGGACACGGGGCTTGTCAACCTGATCTACAACCGCAGTGAAGAACGACAGGCGACTCCAGATCCTAACGACGTCGAGTGTGAAGTGCTCCTCGGGAGCGGAGAAGGCGTGCGCCGCGGGACTGTCAGTTCGCTGGTTGACACGATGTGGGTTTCGTCCAGCGACGGCGGAGTTACATTCAGCGATCCGGTGAGAGTGACGACCGCGACCTCGAACTGGTGCACGGTCAATAGTAATATGTTCCCCACTTTCGGTGACTACATCAGCAGCGCGAGCGGTTCCAACCGCGTCTTCGCGTTATGGACGGATAGTCGCGCGGGCGTACCGGATGTTTTCTTCTCCAGTATTTTCCCCGCGGAAACAAAAAGGAAGTGATCGGAAATGAAGCTTCTTCTTTTCCTCCTGCGTAACTCACGCGGGATCCTGATTCTGGCAGTAATAGCGGGCGTTATCAGCGGCGCCAGCAACACCGGTCTACTGGCCGTTATTACTGCCGGACTCGGAAATTCTTACTCACGCAACACTCTGATCGCGGCCTTCGTTGCGCTTTGTATCGTGGCGCCACTCTCGCGCATAGCGTCGGAAGTTCTGCTGGTGCAGTTGGGCCAGAAAGCCGTTTTCGATCTGCGCATGAAGCTCAGCGCCCAGATTCTTCGCGTGCCTTTGCGGCAACTCGAAGAGCTCGGACCTCACAAATTGACAGTCGCGCTCACGGACGACGTGATGTCGATCTCGAATGCGATCATCCTCGTTCCGATTCTGTTCATCAACGTCGCGGTCGTCGCCGGTTGTTTGATCTATCTCTCGTGGCTTTCGTGGGCAGCGTTTATCGCCGTGCTTGGTTTCATCATTGTCGGGACCGCGACTTATCAGTTGCCGATCATCGCTGCGTCGCGTTCGTTTCGAAACGCACGCGAGGAGGAGGACAGTCTCTTCCGTCACTTCCACGCCCTCGTCGAAGGCATCAAGGAACTCAAGATCCATAACCGGCGCCAGGAAGAGTTTCTCAACCGCGAGCTCCAATCCACCGCAACGTCGTTCCGCCGGCACAGCGTGAAGGGAATGGCGATCTATTCGGTCGCGGCAAGCTGGGGCCAACTGTTGGTCTTCATCGTCATTGCGTTATTGATCTTCGTGCTGCCGGGAATGGCCAGCACGAGCAGTCTGGCGTTAACGGGATTTGCGCTCACGATCCTTTACATGATGACGCCGTTACAGGTCGTCATGAACACACTGCCCGCCCTCGGACGCGCGAGTGTTGCCCTGAACAAAGTCGAAACACTCGGGCTGTCGTTACAAGCGCAGGCGACGGATGTCGCGGCGGCGGCCGACGATCAGAAACTACGTTTCGAGAGCTTGCAGTTCAGCGACGTCCGGCATTCTTACTATCTCGAAGGTGAAGCACATAACTTCACACTGGGGCCGGTTGACCTGACGTTCAAGAGCGGCGAAGTCGTTTTCATCGTCGGCGGTAACGGTAGTGGCAAGACGACACTCGCCAAACTCCTGATCGGGCTTTACAGTCCGGAGTCAGGCGAGATTCGCTTGAACGGCGAACTGATCACCGACGAGAAGCGTGAGTTTTATCGACAGTATTTTTCGGTCGTGTTCGCTGACTTCTATCTCTTTGAAACCCTTTTGGGGTTGGACAGTCCGGAACTGGACACGAAAGCTCGCGATTACCTGAAACGTTTGCAGTTAGAGCAGCGCGTGAAGATCGAAGGTACGAAGTTTTCGACGACGAAACTCTCGCACGGTCAACGCAAGCGTCTCGCGTTGCTGACGGCTTATCTCGAAGATCGGCCGGTGTATCTTTTCGACGAGTGGGCGGCGGATCAGGATCCGCTTTTCAAGGAGATCTTTTATCTGCAACTACTGCCCGAACTGAAAGCCCGCGGCAAGACTGTTTTCGTGATCAGCCACGACGATCACTATTACTTCGTCGGCGATCGCATCATCAAACTCGATTACGGCAAGATCGAGTACGACCAGACAGAGATCGAGGCGCCGGCGGTTGCCGAACTACCGCTGGCGCGCGAGTAACACGTTGGGATGGGCGTCGCCTTAAAAGTCTCTTTTGAATCGGCTTTGCCGTAAAGAAAACTTTTAGGGCAAAAACGTTGGGATGTAATTCTTGAAATAAGGAGAACGACATGAGTCGAGACGAAAGAGAAGACACCACGATTTACAGGGTGGTCATGAATCACGAAGAACAATACTCAATCTGGCCGGCCGATCGCGAAAACGCGCTGGGTTGGACCGACGCCGGCAAGACCGGCACGAAAGAAGAATGCCTCGCTTACATCAAGGCAGTCTGGACCGACATGCGTCCGCTGAGTCTTCGCAAGAAGATGGACGAGATGGCCGTGTCCTAATTCGAAACTGGTTTTTATTCGTGTTCCCTATGAGCGCTGCCTTTAGCTGATGTTACGCACACAGGAAGAACACGGACTAGGCAAGCTAGCACGCTAAACGATGATTGACACCGACGTGCAAAGCGCTGCGACTGAAGTCAAGACTTCGTGGCTCGCTCATTACAAACCAAACGCAAACGCGAAGCTGCGTCTTTTTTGCTTCCCGTATGCGGGCGGGAGCGCCATGTTGTTTCAGTCGTGGTCCAAAAGCCTGCCGCGCACGGTTGAAGTGTGTCCGGTCCAACCGCCGGGTCGTGGCGATCGTTTGCGCGAGCAACCGTTCACACGTCTTCAATCGCTGGTCCAGGCTGCGGCGGAAAACTTACGGCCGTTTCTCGACGACCTGCCGTTCGCATTCTTCGGTCACAGCATGGGCGCCATGATCAGTTTTGAACTAGCGCGGCTCTTGCGCCGCGAAGGACGAGCCCAACCTCAACAGCTCTTTCTTTCAGGCAGCAATGCGCCACAGTTGGCGCCCCAGTCGGGTTCGACAGGCCGCCATATCCACAACCTGCCTGCTCCGGAACTCATCGAGGAACTACGCCGTCTCAACGGCACGCCGCGAGAAGTTTTGGACCATCCCGAGTTGATGGAACTGCTGCTCCCGATCATCAGGGCAGACATGGCTGTTTGCGAGACTTACACGTACACGCCGGAACCGCCGCTCGACTGCGCCATTAGTGCCTTCGGTGGTTTGCAGGATCTCGAGGTTCCGCGCGAGGGAGTCAGGGCGTGGCACAGTCAGACCAGCTCATCGTTCGCCATGTGGATGTTCGAAGGCGATCATTTCTTTCTTCACCAGGCACTGCCGCAGATGCTCCGGATCGTTTCCGAGAGTTGTAGTAACTAGAGTCGTCAAGGCGGTAGTGGCCTAATCTGAAATTCGTTTTATCCGTGTTCCCTGTGAGCGCTGCCTAGCTGATGTTACGCACACAGTAAGAACACAGATTAAAAAAGATTACAGTCAGATTAGGACACCACCCGTCAAGGCTCCCCAACCACCGACAACAGGGACACGGACACTGGAAGAGAGTTGCGCCTCGTTCCGGGACATGTCTTTGTGTCAGGTCCGAAAGGAATTGCACCATGAAGATCGGCCTCATTAGTGATCTGCCGCTTATTCAGAGCCTGAATTATCTATTCGCCGGGATCGAAACCGTGCTTGGCGATCACGAGATTGTTCGCCGTCCGCCTGAATACCGGCACGCCTCAAACGTCAAACGCGAAGAGATGACGCGCGAGTTGATTCTTAACTCCGACATCGTCATCGGAACGATCGACGAGATGTTTCTGCGAACCAGGGAACAAATGGGCAAGCACGTTCCGTACGTGTGGTTTCAGTGCGCCAACGTGACGCGCAGCTTTCCCGACATGCGAACGAATCACAAGTATTTCAAATCAACGGACCTGATCGTGTGTAGCTGCAAGTCGGAGCTGGAGATCGCGGGACAGTTCTTCAACAACGCGCAACTGCGATACGTGCCGCTGGTGTACGACGATTCCGTGTTCCGCCCGGTCGATGAATCGGTGAAGCCGGCCGTGAAGAACCAGATCGGTCTGAACCCTGACGACAAGATCCTGTTGTACGTGGGCCGAATGGAGCTCGAAAAGAACGTTCACACGATCCTGAAGATGTTCGGCGTGCTCCATAACATGGTGCCGAATCTTCATCTCGTGCTGGTCGGAACGCCTTTCGAACAACCGTTCACCGAGTTCGGCGTCTATCCGGTGAGCGTGATGACGACGTTGCAAAAGCTTTATCACACGGTTGGGATTCCCGAGGAGAAGATCCACTTCCTGCCGAATCTCGAGCCGAATGATTTATGTAACCTGTACAATGCCGCCGACGCCGTGATGAACCTGACGTTGCTGCACGATGAGAACTTCGGACTCGCGCAGGTTGAAGCCATGGGTTGCGGCACGCCCGTCATCGGAACGAATTGGGGCGGACTCAAAGACACGATCGTCGAAGGTGAAAGCGGATGCAAGATCAGCACCGTCGCCACGTCGGCGCTCGGCGTGAAGGTTGATTGGTGGGAAGGAATACACAAGACTGTCGCCGTGTTGAATGCGAGTGCGAGTGAACGCCGGCGGTTGCGTGAACAAAGCGTCAAACATGCGAAAGAGCGATTCGCGTTTGCGCCGTTCAAGTCGATCATGGAGTCAGTAGTGAGTGACGCACTGAAACTCACGGCCGTTAAAGGTGAGCCACTCGAGCTCAGCGACTTCGGCAGGATGTTCTGGGAAATCTGTATTCCTTTACGATCGCGGCTGCCCGTCTATAAACTACACCCGCAAATGTACGCGATGTATCAGAAGATGATCTCGCCTTACACTGGATCGGCTGATGCAAACAGCGAAAGGGACGACGAGTTGTCGGGCCAACACACGGTCTGCCTGGCGTCGCCGGTTGCGATCAACGACGACGGCACAGTTGCAGTAGACGATCTCATGTGGCCGTTTCAGATCGCGCTGCCCGATGAATTTCGCGAACCCATCATCGGTGCACTCGAAGCGATGCGCGAAGAGCCTGTAATCAAGGTCGAGCGACTGTTGAATGTTTATCTGAAACGCGAGCCGAACGCGATGGAGGCACTCGCGTGGATGATCGATTCCGGTTTGGTGTTGAGAACGATCGCAGGCGACGGCAGTGTCAGTCTGCGCGATCTTGGCATGAGAATGAGCACGCCTGTGTATACGATTCAACGAGTGAACCCGATGACGGCCGATCTCGTTGTCGTTGGCTAATGGGGAAGCAATGAAGTCGATTCTCATCACCGGTTCGTCAGGGTTGGTCGGCTCCGAGGCGGTCGTCTACTTCGAACGAAGAGGATGGCTCGTCTACGGCGTCGACAACAACCTGCGGCGCAGCTTTTTCGGCGCCGACGGCGACACCAACTGGAACCTCGAACGCTTGCGTCGCCAGTGCGAAAACTTTCGCCACTGCGATCTCGACATTCGCGATCGCGAACGTATGTTCGACCTCGTGAAAGAGATTCGCCCGGCGATTATCCTGCACTTCGCGGCGCAACCGTCTCACGATCTCGCGCGGGATCGCCCGTTTGACGACTTCGAAGTGAATGCCGTCGGAACTCTGAACCTGCTCGAAGCGGCGCGTTCGTTTTGCCGCGACTCGCCGTTCGTGTTCATGAGCACGAACAAAGTCTACGGCGACGCTCCAAACGAACTGCCCCTGGTCGAACTCGAAACACGTTGGGAATATGCCAGGCCGGAAGACTGGGAAGGCATCAACGAAAACTGCCGCATCGATCGTTCGATGCACAGCCTGTTCGGAGTCTCGAAGGCGGCCGCGGACCTGATGGTCCAGGAGTACGGCCGTTACTTCGATATGCCGACGGTCTGTTTTCGCGGCGGTTGTCTTACTGGTCCAAACCATTCGAGCGCGGAAGCGCACGGCTTCCTGGCGTACGTCGCGCGTTGTTTCAGAGAGAACCGGAAGTACCGCATCTACGGTTACAAGGGCAAACAGGTGCGCGACAACATCCACTCATACGACGTCTGCACCGCGATCGATTCGTTCTGCAAGAACCCGCGAATCGCAGCGGTCTACAATCTCGGCGGCGGCCGTGAAAACAGCGTGTCGGTACTCGAAGCCGTCGATCGTCTCGGCGAACTCTTCGGAACGACGATCGAAACGGAATACATCGACACCAACCGCGCCGGCGATCACATCTGCTACATCAGCGACCTCAGTAGTTTCAAGAGAGACTATCCCGACTGGTCCATCAAGGTCTCGCTGAACGAGATCTTCGAACAACTTCGCGGCAAGAAGCTTCAATCCGGCGCTGCGTAGCTCGCACACACACAATCATGTGGGCTGGTACTTGGTACTTGGTACTTGGTGCTTTGATCACAGTACAACGAACAAAGCTCAAAGCTCAATTGCAGGAGGCAAGAACAATGCTGAAACATCTATTTCTGTTAACTTCGACCACCTTTATCGCGGGCCTGGCGCTTTTCTTTAACGGTGAGTTGAACTCAATGCCTGGCAACAACGTGAACATGCTTTTCCAGGCGGAATCAGGAACAGCCATGACAAATAATCTACAACTGACGGAACGCGAATCACGGAGTTTTGCCGTTGCCGGCACTCCGCGGATCAATGTCGAAAACTTCGAAGGATCGATCACTGTTCACGCCTGGGACCAACCGGAAGTGAACGTCGTCGCCGTCAAACAAGCGACTGACAAACAAGCGATGAACAACATTCGTTTGCAGGCCGATCAGAAAGACGCGAACGTTTCGGTGACGACGAAGTTCAACGGACGCGAACGCAAGATGAAGATCGGCGGCGGCGACGCGTACAGCAAAGGCGCCTACATCGATCTCGAAATCAACGTGCCGCGCAATGCCAACGTCAATCTCTCAACTGGCGACGGATCGCTGACGATCAGCGGCGTTTCGGGCGAACTGAAGTTGAAAACCAGCGACGGTGCGATCCAGGTTCGTGACGGGCGTGGACAATTAACAGCGAACACCAGCGATGGACGGATCCAGATCGTGAACTTCGACGGCGACGTTGAAGCGAAGGACATGGGCGATCAGGGAATCAACGCCGAAGGACGCTTCGCAAAATTCTCAGCGACGACGGGCGGCGGAAGTATCGCGCTTAGCGTGCCCGCGGATGCAAACGTCACGATCGAAACCGATACCGCGAACATCAACAATGAAGGTCTGGCGGTGACGGAAGAGAAGCTGACCAGCAACGCGCGACGGTTGAAAGTCGGCAATGGCGGCAACGTCTTCAATTTGCGGACGGGCGTTACGGGACAGGTGACTTTGCGTCGTATGAATGGCAGCTAGCCTCGGCGTAACGCTGCGCCTCCGCGGTAAAGTGTCAACCGCAAAGGCGCAGAGAATCGCGGAGTTACCTGAGAGAATTTTCTGCTATCATTCGTGACCGGTCTCAAAGTCCACTCCCAGACTGGCTAGATCCTCTACGACCTTACAACTTGGCCCATTGAGCGAGGACATACATGGAATCGTTACTTAGAGACCTACGTTACGGACTTCGTGGTTTACTCAAACGACCGGGATTTGCGGCGACTGTGATCCTTACGCTCGCCGTCGGAATCGGCGCGAGCACGACGATCTTCACGGTCCTGAATAGCGTCATGTTGCGGCGTCTGCCTTATCGCACCGCCGATCGCATCGTCGCCATTCAGGAGTTGAATCCGGAAGGCGAGCGTATCCAGATCACAGCCGCGAACTTCCTCGACTGGCGCGCGCAGAGCACCGTCTTCGAACAGCTCGCCGCTATCAAGACAGCCGACTCGAACCTGGTTCTTGCCGATCAAGCGGAACGAATCAACGTGACCCAAACGTCGGCCAACTTCTTCGACGTCTTCGGAGTTGCACCACAACGCGGACGCCTGTTTGTTCCGGCCGACGAACAGGCAGGTCACGAACCGATCGTGATTCTGAGTGACGTGCTGTGGCGTCGCAGGTTCGCCGCCGATCCTGCAACGATCGGAAAACAGATCAACCTTGATGGAAAGAGCTACACCGTCACGGGCATCGCACCCGCGGGTTTTCAATATCCGGACAGAACGGAAGCATGGTTGCCACCACTCAGGCTCGTTCCTGAGTTCAACGCGACCATGGACGTGACGACGAATCGCGGCCGCGGTTATCTGAGTGCCGTTGGCCTGTTGAAGCCGGGCGTGTCGCAGGCACAAGCTGCGAGCGAGATGGATACGATCACCTCGCGTTTGCGACAACAGTATCCGGAAACGAACAACGGACGTTTCAATCGCGTCGTTTCACTTCAGGAGCATCTCGTCGGCAAATCCGACACGATGTTGTGGCTGTTGTTTGGCGCGGTCTTGTTCGTGCTGCTGATCGCGTGCGCGAACGTCGCGAACCTGTTGCTCGCGAGCGCTGCCGCGCGCAGTAAAGAGATGGCGATTCGCGCCGCGCTCGGTGCGTCGCGTGCGCGTGTAATGCGGCAATTGTTGACCGAGAGCACCCTGCTCGCGCTTGCGGGCGGCGGTCTTGGTCTTTTACTCGCGATTGCGGGTGTCGCGGCGGTTAAGGCGTTCTTGCCGCCCGATTTTCCGCGTGTGAATGAGATCGGAATGGATTGGCGCGTGCTCGGTTTTACACTCGGCGCGTCGATGCTCACCGGATTTCTCTTCGGTTTGGCACCTGCGCTTCACGTCTCGAAGACCGACGTACAGGAAGCGATGAAAGAGAACAGCCGCGGCACTGTCGGCAGCGCCGGACGCACGAATCTGCGCAATGCGCTGATCGTCGCGGAGGTTGCGCTGTCGGTCGTGTTGTTGGCAGGCGCGGGATTGTTGTTCCGCAGTTTTCTCCGCTTGCAGGCAGTGAACACGGGTTTCACTCCGCAGCAAGTGTTGACCGCGAAACTCTCGCCTTCTGGTCCAAAGTTCAAAGGCGATCCTGAGTACACGGCTTTTTACAACCAGGTCGCTGAACGAGTACGCACGATTCCGGGCGTGCAGGAGGTTGGCGTCGTCACCACGCTGCCACTCAGCAAAGGTCCGACAGCGGGATACAGAGTTGAAGGGCGTCCGGTTCTTCCGCCAGACCAGTGGCCGCCGACGTACATGAACAGCGTCAGTCCTGATTATTTTCGCGCGATGAACATTCCGATCGTGCAGGGCCGCGCTTTCAATGCACAGGACAACGAGAAAGCGCCGTGGAAGTTGATGATCAATCAGGCTGCGGCCGAGCGTGATTTTCCGGGTGAGAGTGCGGTCGGAAAACGCATCACGTTTGGAAATACCGACAAGGACAATCAGCCTGTCTGGTTCGAGATCGTCGGCGTGGCGGCGAATATTCGCAGCGTCGAGTTGCGGGAAGAGCCGTCGCCCGAGCTTTATTTCACGACGCTTCAGTATCCGTTCGAACACATGGCTGTCGTTATTCGCTCGACCGTGGAACCGATCAGTCTCGGACCATCGTTGCGGCAGGCGGTTGCGGAAGTCGATCGATCGGTGCCGGTCTCGGAAATCAAGACGATGGACCACATCATCAGCGAGTCAGTAACGCAGCCGCGTTTCAATCTGTTTCTGCTGGCTATCTTCAGTGGCGTCGCGCTGCTGCTGTCCGCCGCGGGTATTTACGGCGTGACTGCTTACAGTGTCACGCAACGTACGCAGGAACTCGGCATACGTCTCGCGCTTGGCGCGCAGGTGAGCGATATTTTGAAGATGGTGCTGCGGCAGGGAATGATCGTGATTGCGGTCGGGCTCGTGATCGGTCTGCTTGCGGCGTTTGCTCTCACGCGGCTGATGCGCAGTTTGTTGTTCGGCATCGGCGAGAATGATCCCATAACGTTTGTAGCGATCACGCTCGTCCTGGTGATGGTTGCGTTGTTTGCGTGTTACATCCCGGCGCGTCGCGCGTCGCGGGTCGATCCGTTGATCGCGCTGAGATACGAATAGCGCGGCTTTGCCCCAAAAGTCCTTAGCCGCGGCTAGGAACTTTTGATGAGGCAAAGCTGAATAGCGCGTTTGTGCGTTTTTCATTTCGAGAGCCGCCTCGGCGTTGTGCCGTGGGCGGCTCTTTTTGCGTTTGGCAGTATTTCTACCTACCTGTAAACCGCTGCGTTAAATACCAGATCGCTGGTATTCCCGCGTCTTCCGTGTGGGGATAAGCTAACGCCACACAAACAATTGGGGGTTTCCAACAAGGAGTACAGAGATGAAGATCCGGGTGATTCTGTTTATGTGCGTCGTAGTTCTGGCGGCTGGTGTTGTCAATTCACAAACGCTCCAGGGGAAGGATACGAAAGAGGGCGCGAGCCAGGCGGCGAAGTCGGCGAAGGTGCTCGACGAGATCATGGGCACGCCTGACAAGGGCATTCCGCGCGACCTGATCGACAAGGCGGAGTGTGTGATGGTGTTTCCGAACGTCGTGAAGGGCGGGTTTATTCTCGGGGCGTCTGGGGGACGCGGCGTGGCGAGTTGCCGCACGAAATCCGGCTGGTCTGCGCCTGCTTACTTTGAGATCAAAGGCGGGAGTGTGGGGTTGCAGATCGGTGGGCAGGCGACGGATTTCGTGTTGCTGATCATGAACGAGAGCGGGATGAAGAGTCTGTTGTCTGACAAGTTTGAGCTTGGTGGTGAGGGGTCGGTTGCGGCGGGGCCAGTTGGGCGAACCGCGACGGCGACGACTGATGCGAAGTTGGATGCGCAGATACTTTCTTACTCGCGTTCGAAGGGGTTGTTTGGCGGCGTCTCGTTAAAAGGATCGGTAATCTCGCCGGACAAGAGCGACATGGAAGGGACGTACGGCAAGGGCGTTAAGGCCAACACGGTGCTTGCGACTGATAAGGCGAAAGCGCCGCCGGAGGTGCAGGTCTTTCCGAACGCGTTGGCCCAATACTCCTCGCGCGCCGCGAAGTGAGGTTTTGGAATTCGCGTATTCACTGACGTAGCGCTAGTGCGAGTCACATAGGTCGACGGATTTTATAAAACCTAGCGAAAGATCGCTTCCTGTTTTTGTTTGTCTGCTTCGGCCCAGTCCCGGGCTGAGACGAACGACTGGCTGTCGTAGATCAGAACAATCGTGCCTACCGGCAAGCGGCGGCTGATCTCGGCGGCGGCGGTCATCGGAATGCGCACGCAACCATGACTCTGCGGCGTTCGCGGCACCGAAGGATTTCCATGAATCGCGAGCCCGTCGCTGAAGTAGTTCGGATAATAAAGCAACCCGAGCGGTGACTTCCTCCACCCTGCGATCTTCGCGTAAACACGGAATCGCCCGCGCGGCGTGTACGCCAACCCACGCATGCCTTTCTCGTTGTACTGCTTGTTGCTCCCAGTCGAAACCGGAAGCATCTTCGTGATCGCGCCTTCACTATCGATCAACAACAACAACTGCCGATCGACGTCAATCTCAACATGCGCGTAACCCGGATCTCTCGGCTGCGGCGCTTCGGCATTCATGATCGCGTCAAACTCGCTGCGACTGATCTGCGCCGTGTGTTTGCGTCCCTCCCACTTCTGAAAGAGAACCAACCCACCGCGCGTCTTATCGTCGATCACGCCGTCGACTGGCCCAGTCGGATAACCCATATCGGCCAGCCGCCGTTCAGCCTGCTTCAACTCCGCGCGCGTAGGCGGATGATTCGTCACGCGTCTTTTGCGCTGAAAGAAGGCAGATGATTCGAGCGGGATTAAAACGAGCAGGAATACAACCGCGAGTGTACGTGCGAGAGACACAACCCCCTCCAAACGAGAAACGCAGAATCAGTCAAACGGGGGATTGCTTGTCGGGGATGGGGCGATGTCGTTATGGATAACATACGCCGCGCGATTTTCGCGGTCAACGATTATTTCCGCCCGCGCGGTCTCGTAATTGCGTAAAATCGGCGAACGCTCAGCCCGGCACTGTAGCATCAATAATCCTGTGACTGTTTAGTGACTTGTTAATGAACAAGCGAATCGTTTTTATACTTCTGATCTTTGTTGCCGCGGGTCTGGGTGTCTGGATCGGTCTGCGTTTCGCGAGGCCCAGGTGGCAATTTCTCAACGCTAATATTGACCCACTCCCGGTCGAGACGAACGCGCAAATCAATTGGTACGCAGCGGCCGAGGAAGTCAAAGCCGATCGCAGTGAATCCGCCGGCAACAACATTCGCGTCGAGACGCCACCTGAACTCAAACACTACACCGAACGTCATTGGTTTCTCGCGACGCAGGTTGCCGAAGTCGCCGAACACAAGATTCACAACTGCCAGGATTACATGGACCTCGCGGCCATGATCCAGCGCGGTGAGGTGGTAGCCATTCCGGCAGTCACCGACTCGTACATCCTGTTCGGTATCGGCCAGCGCGCCGACGACGATGTGTTTTCGCGATACGAACCCGACGACGGCAGTCTCGAGCTCGACAACGACACGCAACCCAACGACGCGTTGCAAACACTCGCGAAGAACTTTGGCGGACGTTCGTACGACATCAACAACGCCGCCGATCGACAAGCGATGAAAGTTCACATGCTGAGTTCGTTGCGGCCGGCGGCTTTGAAGATCATGGAGGAAGTCGCATCAGCGTATCATCGGCAGTTCGGTCGACGGTTGCCGGTGAGTTCGCTGATGCGGCCTGAACAGTATCAACGTGCATTGCGGCGAGTGAATCGTAACGCGGTGTTGATCGAGACGCCGCCACACTCGACCGGTCTCGCCTTCGACATCGATTATCGTTACATGCCCGCCGTCGAACAGATGTTTGTGATGGGCGAGCTGGCGCGGATCAAGCGAGAAGGCCGGATTGAAGTGATTCGCGAGCGCAACGCGAATTATCATGTGTTTGCGTTTATCGACGGGATGCGACCGAGTGACGATCTGATCACGGCGTCACTCGAGGAGGCGCGCGGAGAGACGCAACAGGCGCATCATGCCCCTGCGAAAGCCGCCCCGGTGAAGAGTAAAACCAGGAAAGCGGCGAAAAAATCGCGGTCCGCGCGCCCAACTACGCGAAAGAGCCGCAAAAGACGTTAAAAAACCGTCGAACCGCAGGCGATTTTCGCGCATCGGATACTTTGATCTGTGTTTATGAAGAATCGCAAAGTTCATCTCCTTGTAATTATTGCTGTGCTTGGCGCGGTTGTCGGTTTTGGTCAATCGGGCGGCCGACGGAGCGAGTCACCGGTGAAGGCCACGGTTCTCACGACTTCCTCGGCGGCGAAGTCCAGATCGTCTTCCACGGCAGCAGTGCGCAATGACGTTCTCAAGAACGAACTAAGCTGGACGTTCGGCGGCAAACAACAGCGTGGCTGGTATCTCTACGAACTGCTGCTTTCAGAAACTCTCAAGACGAACGAAGACGCCGCCGGCGACGATTTCGCCGCCGCGGTTTCGAAATGGCAGAAGCGTCGCGGCCTGGGCGCGAGCGGAATGCTTGATGAAGATTCATGGATGGCGATGGTCTCGCACTGGCAGGGAAATCGTCTCAAGAATCGCGCTGCCGCCACGCCGGATCAGTTGCTGACGGCGCCTGCGTCGGACTTCTACGATCCGAGTCGAGCAGTAGAGAATCGTCAGGTCGAGCGCAACACTTACGAGGCTTATAAACGGATGATTGCGGCGGCGATCGCGGATCGATCACTCGATCTCGCGCATACTTCATCCGGCGAACTCGCACCGAAAGAGAAGTACTTCAAGATCATCTCAGCGTTTCGTTCGCGTGAGTATCAGGAGATGCTGCGACGCAAATCGCCAAACGCCGGCAGCGCCGGACTCGCCGTCAATAACAGTCCGCATTTCACCGGACGCGCGTTGGACATTTACGTTGGCGGCGATCCAGTGGACACGAAAGATTCAAATCGCGCGATCCAGGTCAACACACGCGCCTATCGCTGGCTCGTTCGTAACGCCGAACGTTTCGGCTTCCGTCCGTACTTCTACGAACCGTGGCATTGGGAATACGTGAAGTAACTGGCGGTGTCCTAATCTGACTGTAATCTTTCTTAATCCGTGTTCTTCCTGTGTGCGTAACATCAGCTAAAGGCACCGCTCGTCGGGAACACGGATAAAAACGAATTTCAAATTAGGACACCACCGAAGTAACTTTACGGGTTGGATTTTTGCGGCAAGGCTTGATCGATCGCGTCGCGTAAGCGATCGCCACTGCGTCCGGGAGCGTAACCCGTCCAGTGCTTGATCACGCGGCCTTCGCTATCGATCACGATCGTCTGTGGTATCGAACCGCGTCCGTTCATCAACGTGCGCGCCATCTCGTTGTCGGCCCAACCAAGTCGAAAACCGAAACTAACCTGGCTTAGAAACTTGTGCACTTCGTCAGACGACTCGTCCGGATCCTCGGTCGTCAACGCGACAAACTCAACCTGTTGTCCCGCATAACTCTTACGCACCTTTTCATACTCCGGCACTTCCCGACGGCAGGGACCACACCACGAGGCCCACAGATTGATCACCACCACTTTGCCCTCGAAGTCTGAGAGTCGGAAGTTGCTGCCTTTGTCGATCCCTTTGATCTTGCGTTCCCGCAAACTCTCGGGAATGAAAGTCAACGGCGCCGGCGCCGGGCGTGAAGCCGACGGGCGAACTGGAGGTTCCGGGTTAGCGGGCGGTTGAACCGGCGCAGTGTACGTCGGCTGCGGGTTCGAGATTCTTCTTCCCGATTGGGCCACGACAAGAGTCGCGGCGACTGTCGCAAGGACCAGCAATAACAATAATTTCTTCATGGTTTGATCCGTATGGTCCCGGCGTTGCTGACTTGTGCGTGAGCTTTGATCCTGAGCGTACAAGTCCCCGGGGCAAGGGTATCAGGCAGCCGGAAGATTACCTGAACAAAGCCCAGATTGGCTACCGGCCGCACGTCTTCCGCCGGTACGTCGAAACTCTGGCCGTTACTACCGACGAGATTAACAACTACGACCGACGGCGGTTCGCCCGGCAGCATCGGCAGATTGTTAACGTAGAGAATCACGCGCGTGTTTTTGTCACTGCCGAGATGCAGGAAGTCGTTCGCGTTGATGACGGGGAACGGATCGCGCACCAGCGTAAACAGATCGAATGCGGCAGCCTGGTCCACCGCCGGTCCTGACTGCTCGGCCATGAGTTGCGGTTGTGGAGCGGCGATGACGTTGTAAGTCGCGGACTTGATCGGGCTCGCGGCGAAGTTGGAACGAAACGCGCGCGCCTTCAAAGTCATCGAGTGGTCCACCGTTACTAACGATCCCGAAGCAATCACCGGATCGTTCTCGGTCGGATCGGATCCATTGGTCGTGTAGTGGATCACGGAACCGGGAGTGCCGCAAACGATTTGCACCTGAGTGGCGAAGATCGTTCCTTCGGCGACGCTGAAGATTGGACGCGCGACGTTGAGGTTTTCGACGACGATGGTGGGTTTGAGGGCCCAACCACTCGCGCCTGTTCCCAGGATACTAATACTGTTACCGCCGCCCCACGAACGAATCTGACCTCCCGTAGCAGGATCGCCGACCAAAGCGAGCGTCGTTCCTCGCGAAGTCACGGTGGCAAAGACGCCCGATACATCGGGAACTGTAAACGGTGTCGGGTGTGGTAACAGATCGCGAGTGTTCATACCAAGCTGACCGTCGTCGTTGCGGCCAAAGGTTCTTACATTGCCGGAACTGTCGGTGATTACGGCAAACGAATCTCCGTTGGAAACGTCCTTTGCGAGAATACCCGGAATCTGCTCGGGTATCGGATATGGACCATTGTCGGGAAGTCCGCGACCAAGCTGTCCGCGGAAATTACTTCCAAATGAAAGCACCGTGCCGTCTGACTTGATAACGATCGTGGATCCCACGCCAGTTGCGGCGCTGACCATGCCTTTCAACAACACCAATTCCTTCGGGGAATTTACAACTAATGCTGAGCCGGTGTCTCCGAGTTTCGCGAGCCCCGCCCAGCCCCAGCCGAACACCGTGCCGTCAGCTTTGACGGCATAACATATGTGAACGGAGTTGAAAATCTTGACGATGCCGGTGAGATTGGGAATCTGCGTCGGCGTGGGATGCGGGGCGAAATCCTCCGTGCCGAGGCCGAGTTCGCCTATGCCGTTCGAACCCCACGACCAGACTGTGCCGTCTGACTTCAATGCCAGCACATGTGATGAGCCTGCCGCGATCGCGATGATCGACGACAGGTTCGGCACTTTCAGCGGCCGATTTGTCGACGCAGGGCTGGTCGATCCGGTTCCGAGTTGGCCGTTGAAATTGCTGCCCCACGTCCAAACTGTCCCGTCACTCTTCACAGCGACGGAATAATTATTACCAGCGCCGATATCGACGACCGACATCAGATCGTCTACCTGGACCGCGATGAGTTTCGACTCGTTCGTTCCATCACCCAACTGGCCGAAGTGATTATTTCCCCACGCCCACACTGTCCCCCGGCGCAGCGCCAGGACGTGATTTCCTTCCGGATCGACCGCAAGCTTCTTCGCCTCCGTAAACGGCACGAGTATATTGACGCCGAAGGTCGTAGTGGTGGAGTTGTTCGCTGGATTCGTATCCTGATTTGACGTGGTGACGGTCGCGGATGCAGTGAGTTGACTGCCACTCGCCGCCGTCACCTGCGCCGTAACTACGAACGTCGCCAAACCCGGTGCGCCAATCTCCTGGAAGTTAGTTTTTACCGTGCCTCCATTCGAGCCGAGCGGCGGCGACGTACACGCTTGCGAGCAGCTTAAAAAGCTCACGCCCGATGGCAGCACGACGGTCAACTCGCTATTGAATGCGGCGAACGGAGCGAGGTTCTGCACCACGACGACGATGTTGACGAATTGACCCGTGGGAACCGGATTGGGAGCAGCCGTAGCTACAACCATGAGATCCGTCGGCGGTGTCGGCGTCGGCGAAGGCGAAGGAGTCGGCGTTGGCGTCGGTGTCGGGGTTGGTGTGGGCGTGGGAGTCGCCTCTACGGCGGACCAATTGAGAGTGACGTTGCCGTATTCACTGTTCCAACTATCAACCGCGACGCGATAAGTCTGGCCCGCGACGATGGGAAACTCCACGCGGCTCGCCTTGTTTGTGGCGGGGATAATGTCGTCGTTGTCGATCATCCGCAGCAGTTCGTGGATAAGCGTGCCGCGATAAATGCCGAGTGTGGTGTCGAAATCACTGCCGATCGTATCGACCGTCGCTTGACCGTTTATGGGTGCGACCCACGTGTACCAGACTGACTTGTCGCTGTGCAGGAAGGCGTGAAGTGGTTCGCCTACTTCGCGAGTCGCACTGACGTTTGTGCCGGTGAGAGAACCTGAGACGCCGGTTAACGCAATCGGGTTCGCGAAGTTGTCGTTCGGCGGACGTACGGGTGCTGGTCCACCGATCGAGTAGCCAAACAGATTGAGCGCGAGTATGTCGTTCTCGCTGATCGTGCGACGCAGGCCACGAGCAAGCGTCGGATCCATGACGCCGATGTACTGTCGCGTTGAGATGTTTGAGTCGTCGCGCCAGTGACTTGATTGGCGTCCGTCACCGTCATTCGGCCCCGGGTTTGGACCACCGGTCGAAAGCGCGAGTTCCAACGTCGCGTAGGTCGTCGTTTGATTACCAAAGAACGACTGATCGCCGCCGAGCTGCATCAGACGCGGCGTCGTTCCGAATGTCGCGAGCGTGGCGCGAAACGGTCTGAAACGGAAAACGTCCCAAACTGAAACTGCCGTACTGTTGTTGGGGCCGCCGGCGTTTGAAGTGAAACCGAGGGCGTGACCGATCTCGTGCGTGGCGACGGCGTCGAAGTCAGTCAAACCTGTCGTGATGCCGTCATCGGGGTTGAAGTCAAACTGGATCGCGGAGTTGAAACCGATGCCGGCGTCGCCTTGTCCGATGCTGAGCACGTCGGGATTTACGATGTCGGGCGACAGGCCGAGGGCGCGTGCGTTGGCTCTGGTCGCGCGGGCGTTCGAAACCGTGCTGGTCACATCGTTGATTTCGATCGGTAGCTCGGTGGCGGGCAAAGCGGCGTAGAGTTCCGACTCGGCGCTACTCGACGCGCCGCTGACCAGTGCCTGGCGCAGATCCGCGAACGGCATCACCAGAGACGTCGATCCGGTCGCACCAAGAATATTCGGATTCGGATACGGCTCGCCGAAGAACGTCGGGCCGAAATCGACGTCGATCACGACGGTTATGGGATTCGCGATAATGGACTCCCAACGATTGGCGGCAACGATGAAAGCGTTCTTCGCAACCTGGTTCTGGTCCAACTGCGACGTGCCGTGCAGCACGATGCGCAAGCCGGCGGAAGGCAACAGGTTCAGTCCGGTTGAGTCCGACAACGCTCGTAGCTCATCGTTCGAACTGCGCGACGCGCCGGGATAGATGATGCGCGTTGGACCAGTACGGCTGCGAGCGTTTACAAAATCGCGTTCCGCTTTTGTAGCCTCGCGGCACGTCGTCTCGCCCTTTTCGTTTTGATAGATGATGAAGACGTCTTCGCCGGACTGTGTGGTGGTCCAGTTCGCGGTTGTCCGCGTGCGGGATTGGAACTTCGCCTCGGAATTGCGAGGCCAAAACGCGGCGCAGCAAAGACCGAGCAGTACTGCCAGTGCTGCCACACGCGAAGCATGAAGTGGGCGCGCGCCCGCGCGGAGGAGGAACCTTAGCATTGACGCAGAACCAGTTGTTTAGCTACTTGAAATCCTACTGACCGGGTTCGTTCTGGAACGGTGACAACGTTAGGACCAGGGTGACAACGATAAATTAACGCAGGATCGCGCCGGAGACAATGTTTTCACGACCATTTCGGCGCGCCACGCCTATTGTTCTGGTTCGTGCCTCTTGTGCTTTTTGTGCCTCTTTGTGGTTACCTACTCTCCCGCCGCGCCGGGCGCCAATTGTCTTGCTTGAGATTGGTCAGCTATCATCACGCGTCAATCCACGAAAGGTTCCTTCAATCAAGTGAAATATTTTGTCTTCCTCCTGTGTTTGTTCTGTGTGTCTGCAATCGCGCAGGCGCAGTCCACTAATGACGTACCGGTTATCGACGCGCACACGCATACCGACTTCTCCGGTGGCCCGGAACGAACAAGCGGCATCGCGAAGACCGAAGCGCAATATTTCAAAGAATGGAGTGAGGCCGGCGTGATAGGCGCGGTGGCGCACGTCAGCCCCGTCGGTGCGAACTATCACGACTTGAAGAATCGCAACGTCATCCATTGCGCCGGTGTCGGGTTAACCATCGACACCGCGGGCATCGAGGCGGGATTGAAGTCAGGCAAGTATCGGTGCATCAAGATCTATCTCGGTTACGTTCATCGTTATGCTTACGACCCGGCGTACAACGCCGTCTATCGACTCGCGGAAAAGTATGACGTGCCCGTCGTCTACCACACCGGCGATACTTACTCCGCGCGCGCGAAAGTGAAGTACGCCGACCCGTTGACGATCGACGAAGTCGCGGTGGACCACCCGCGTGTCAAGTTTGTGATCGCGCACTGCGGCAATCCGTGGATCGAATCGGCCGCCGAAGTCACTTACAAGAACGCAAACGTGTACATGGAATGCTCGGCCATGCTGATCGGCAATCTCGACGAGATGCCGAAAGAGAAAGTCGAAACGTATGTGACGAAACCGATCGCGTGGGTGTTTGGTTATCTCGAAGATCCGCGCAAACTGATGTTCGGCACTGACTGGCCGTTAACGGCGATGAAGCCGTACGTCGACGCGTACAAGAAAGCGATCCCGAAAGAGCATTGGAAAGCAGTGTTTCACGACAACGCGGTGCGTGTCTTCAAATTTCCCGGCTGGAAAGATCTGAAGTAACGGCAGAGACGGAGAAACGATGCCGGTTGCGATCGCAATCGAAAATCTGAGTAAGGCGTACCCCGGGGCGTTTGAACTGAGAACGTTGATCGGTCGTGCGCCGCTGAAACAGCCGGTGCGGGCTCTCACCGACGTCACTTTCGACGTACACGAAGGTGAGATCTTCGGTCTCATCGGACCAAACGGCGCGGGCAAAACCACGCTGACGAAGATCGTCGCGACGCTGGTCCAGCCCACTACCGGCACGGTGAACGTAAAAGGCTTTGACAGTGTCGAGCAGTCGGCAGCGCTGCGCCGGATGATCGGTCTTGCGGCAGCGGAAGAACGCAGTTTTTACTGGCGTCTCACTGTCGAGCAAAACCTGATGTTCTTCGCGCGGCTGTACAGCATTCCGAAGCGAACTGCACGCGCACGAATCGCCGAACTCCTGGCCCGGCTCGATCTCGAAAATTCGGCGCGCAAACGTTTTGGCGAACTCTCGACCGGCAACAAGCAACGCATGGCGATCGCCCGCGCGCTTCTCAACAAGCCGCCAATCCTGTTGCTCGACGAGCCAACACGCTCGCTGGATCCGCTCGCCGCCGCGCGAATGCGTTCGTTCATCGGCTCACTCGCGGCCGGCGATCCGCCGGTCACAATCCTGCTCACGTCGCATAACTTGAACGAGATCGAAGAACTGTGTGCGCGCATCGCGATTATCAGTCACGGGCGTATTCGCGAACTCGACACTCCCAATCGCATTCGCACGCTTCACAAAGCCCGAGAGCGTGTGCGACTGGTCCTCGACGGGATCTCGATCGAAAGCGCGGTGAACAAGATCGCACCGGCGCTCGGCGATGCTGAGATCTCACAGGATGGACCACGAACAGTCGTAACTTTTTTTCGTGAGATCGGCGACGATCGTCTCGATCGCGGGTTGCGCGCGGTTTTGCAGAACGGCACGCGTGTCGTCGCGTGTGAAACGGAGCGCGCGAGTTTGCTCGAAGTCCTGGAAGCTTACGAACGCGAGGAGGCGGCGAAACGCACGACATGAACCAGCTTCTTTCATTGCTTCTTTCATTGTTGGCCCGGATGAAAGCCTTCGTGATTCGCGACCTTCAGTTAGCAATCAGTTATCGTCTTGCGTTCTTTTTGCGCGTTCTGACGATCCTTATCGTCGTCACGATCGCGTACTACGTCTCTCGTATTTTTCTCGGAAAAGGCGAGGTGTTCGCCAACTGGCGCGATCCGCTGGCCGCATGGATCACGGGTCTCGCCGTGCTCAACTATTTCATGACGAATTTCTCGAGTCTCGCGAATGCCATACGCTCCGAGCAGTTGCAGGGCACGCTGGAGAGCGTGTTGATGACTCCGATCAGCGTGCCCGGTCTGATCGTCGCGAGCTCGACGCTCGACTTCATCGAAGCCACGCTCTATTCGTCGCTTTACCTCGTTTTCGGCGCCGTGTTTTTTGGGGTGACTTACGAGGGCAGTTATTTCCTCGCGTTCCTGATCCTGATCCTGACGACGATGGTGTTTGCGTCACTCGGAATATTGTCGGCGAGTTTTGCCATGGTATTTAAGAAAGGCGATCCGGTTGCGGTGTTATTAGGAACCGGCACGGCGGTGTTTTCGGGTGTGTTCTTTCCGCCGCAGTTGCTGCCCGAGGCGATGCAGAAGATCTCGAAAATCCTGCCCGCCACTTACGGCCTGCAAGCAATCCGCGGCGTGCTGATCGACAACAACGGGCTGAACGAAGCGCGTGGTCCAATCATCACGCTGTTGATGTTTCTGGCAGTCCTGCTTCCGAGCTCGCTCTGGATCTTCTCGCGCGCCGTCCGCCGCGCGAAACGAGAGGGCAGCTTAATCCAGTACTAAAAATCGCTTGAGCGTGAGTGCCGCGGAGCTCACGATCTGAATACGATCCGTAGTACTTCGCGTTATGAATCATTCAAACTAGAACCCAAAAAGCACGCGAGCATCGATCTCGCGTTTGAGCGCGTGACCGATGCTCGGTGATTCGTGTGTGAGTTGTTGCTAGTTGCGCGAAGTCTCGGATTTTCCTCCGATGTATTTATCAAACCATTCGAGGTTCGACTTCATCGTTATCACCTGCATCTTCGGCTCGTTTGGTCCATGCGGCTGGCGCGGCAACACGAGCATCCGCACCGGCACGCCCTGCGCCTTCAACGCATTGTAGAACTCGTAGCCCTGTGAAATCGGCACTCGAAGATCAGCTTCGCCGTGCTGGATCATCGTCGGCGTGCTCACGCCCTTCACGTTGAACATCGGCGAGTGTTTTTGATAGACGTCGATGATGTCCCACGACTGGCCGCCGAAGTAATCAGGCACGAACGCGGGAATGTCGGCGGTGCCGTTGAAGCTCATCAGGTTCGTAACCGGCGCGCCTGCCGAAGCGGCTTTGAAGCGCTTGGTCTGTGTCACGACCCACGACGTCATAAAACCACCATAACTCCAGCCCATCACGCCCAATCGAGCCGGATCGGCGACGCCCATTTGAATCACGTGGTCCACGCCCGTCATCAGGTCCTGGTAATCGCCCATTCCCCAGTCCTTGGTGTTCGCGCGGCGAAACTCCGTTCCGTAACCACTCGAACCACGCGGATTCGGCCGCAGGATCGCGTATCCACGCGCCGCAAACGTCGCGAGCGGGTAAGCGCCGCGTCCGCCGATGAATGACTGTTGAAACACACCCGCTGGTCCACCGTGAATGTTGAGTATCAGCGGCACGCGTTGTCCGGCCTGGTAGCCGACCGGATACGTCAACAGACCTTCGATCTCTTTTCCGTCTTTCGACTTCCAACGAATCACTTCCGTGCGGCCGATTGCCGGCAACTTCACGTCCGCATTCACGCGGCTGATCTGTATCGGATTGAAATCTGAAACTGATGCGACGTACACGTCGCCCGGCGTGTCTGGAGTTTGACGCACGATGCCGAACATCGTGCCCGTCTGATTCAGCGTCAGCGAAGTGTAGACAGCGGGCGTGATTTTGACTTCTTCGATGCGATTCGAATCGACGTCGACGACGTAGAGTTGCGAGCCGGTGCCTTTTGGTTCACCGAAGTAAATGCGTTTGCCGTCAGGCGACCATCCTGCGATTCCGGGCTGTGCGTCGTACGAGGTGGCGATGATCTTCGGAGCGCCGCCGCCGGCGGGGAAAATCTGAATGTTGCCGCTCTGCGCCCAGCGCGGTGGATTATCGCTCACGAGCACCGCGATCGATTTTCCGTCGGGCGAGTAGAGAGGCGAACTCTCGGATGCGGGTGTATTCGCGAGGGGCGAGACTTTGCCGCTGGCGACTTCGACGATCGAGACGTCTGCCGTGGTCCAATCGTTGGCGATCGGCGACTTCGTGTAGCTGAAAGCGATGCGCGAGTTGTCGGCGGACCAGTCAAACTCGGTGACGTTGTAGTTTTCGATGGTGAGTTTGCGTGGCTCGCGTTTGCCGTTCGCGTCTTTCTGCACCGGCAGGACGTAGAGTCGCGCCATCTTCACGTTTTCATCGACCCAACGAAAATCGTTTTTGCCTTTGTCGTTCTTTTCTTCATCTTCGGTCTTGGCGTCGGCCATGCGAAACGCGATCGAGCGCCCGTCAGGGGACCACATGAAATCCTGGACGCCGGTTTTGACGTCCGTCAGCGGCTCGGCCTCGCCGCCGTTGAGACTCAGGAGATAAAGGTTGTTCTTGTTGTCTTTGCGATTCGACGTGAAAGCGATCCAGTTTCCGTCCGGCGACCATTTCGGGTTCGTGGACGACTTGTCGCCGAACGTGAGTTGCACGCTCTGTTTCGTGGCGATCGTGGCGAGCCAGATCTGCGTGACGAACTCGCTCTTGTCGGCGGTCATCACGGCTTCGTTGACCGTGTAGACCACGCGTTTACCGTCAGGAGAAACACGCGGAGAGCCGACGATCTTGAGTTTGACCTGCAACTCCGGGCTCCATTCGGATGGTGTTTGAGCAACGGCTGCGCCCGCGATAAGGACGACGAGAAGGGAAGCGGCAACTAGGGATCTCATGGCAGTTCTCCTGGACAAGGATTGACGGTCGACTGATACGGAACGATGTGCGCGGAAGTTTTACCGGCGCGAGGCGGGAAAGTCAATGATTATGAATGGTCTATACGAGTTTGTGGATCGCTGTGCAAAATCTCGCTGATCAGTGGTTATTTTCAGCCGCGGTACGCCGCCACGCGAGTCCTGCATGATGAATAAGTTCAATCGTACCATCACGCATTTTTGAGTGGTGTCTTAATCTGAAAAATTCTCTGTTCTCTGCGCCTCTGAGGGGAACTAATCGGTATAAACAAGGAACCGCAGAGAACGCAGCGCGCAGAGAAAGCGCAGAGATGGAAACTAAGACACTACCCATTTTTGCCGTACCTAGCGTGTGACCCGGCAATTAATCTACAATGCTGAGGCTTCGCAGGAACCTCGAGCTTCCCCGAAAGGTGCTTTGTCGTTTCCCGCGCGTAAAAGACTTGGTCGCTACGAAATTTGCTCCCAACTCGGCGCGGGCGGCATGGGTGAGGTTTATCTCGCCAACGACACCAAACTCGACCGCAAAGTCGCACTGAAAATCCTCCCCTCCGACATGGTCGGCGAGAACGTCGACGGCAGCAGCGAGCGTGTCCGCCGCTTCATTCAGGAAGCCCGCGCGGCATCCGCACTCAATCATCCAAACATTCTGACGATCTACGAGATCGACGAGATCGATTCGGAGCACTTCATCGCGACCGAGTTCGTTGACGGCCAGACGCTTCGCGATCGCATCAGAACCGGACCGTTTCACCCACGCGAAGCCCTCGAGGTCGCGATCCAGATCGCCAGTGCGCTCTGCGCGACGCACGACGTCGGCATCATTCATCGCGACATCAAGCCCGACAACATCATGCTGCGTCACGATGGGATCGTGAAAGTTTTGGATTTCGGTCTCGCCAAACTCACAACCGAACGCCCGGCCAGCGAAACCGACTCGCTCGCGCCCACACAACATTTCTTCAGAACCGAAGCAGGCATCGTGCTCGGAACGACGCATTACATGTCGCCCGAACAAGCGCGTGGATTCGAGGTCGACGCGCGCACCGATATCTGGAGCGTCGGCTGCGTGATTTACGAGATGCTCTCCGGGCATCGACCGTTTCGCGCCGCGACGACAGTCGACGTGATGTCGGGAATCCTGAGCCGCGAACCGGAACCATTGCTCAACTACTTACCGCAAGGACCGCGCGAGCTCGACCGCATCGTGGCGCGCGCGCTGCGCAAGGACCGTGACGAGCGCTACCAGTCAGTCAAAGATCTACTAATCGATCTCAAAGATCTGAAACGCGACGTCGAAACGATCCGGCAGCGAGCGGCTACCTCAATGGTCTCCGCATCGATCTCGAGCGAAGTGTCCGCCGTCCCTGAGAAGTCGATCGCCGTTCTGTACTTCGAAAGCATGAACCCCGGCGACGAGAGCGACTATTTCTGTGCCGGAATCACTGAAGACATAATCACTGATCTCTCGAAGATCAAAGAACTGAAAGTCGTATCGCGCGCGGACGTGCTTCCGTTTCGCGCCAAACAAGTCAACTCGCGACAGGTCGGCGACGCGTTGCGCGTGAATTACATCCTCGAAGGAAGCGTCCGAACCGCAGGTAACCGCATCCGCATAAACACGCAACTGATCAACGTCCGCGACGGTTATCACCTCTGGGCCGAACGTTTCGATCGCCTGTTGGAAGACATCTTCGATCTGCAAAACGAGGTGTCGCAGAAGATCGTCGACGCGTTAAAGATCTCGCTGACCGAATCTGAACGCAAACTGCTGGCGCAAAAACCGACGGACGATCTCCGCGCGTACGACTTCTACATGCGAGGGCGCGAGCTCTTGTATCTGAAAGGTCGACGAAACACCGAGAACGCGATCGAGATGTTTCAGAGTGCGATCGCGATCGATCCGAACTTTGCACTGTCGTACGCAGGTCTCGCCGAAGCTTATTCGTCGATGTACGAGTGGTACGACGGCAACTCCGCCTGGTTGAGCAAAGCCATCGACGTGAATCAAAAAGCGGCGGCGTTGCAGCCTTCGTGTCTCGAAGCACAGTTCGGCATCGCGATGGTCTATTTCCATCAGCGACGTTTTACTGAGTCGCAACGCGCGCTCGAGAACATTCTGAAAGAGAACTCCGACTTCTATCCCGCTTATCTGCGGCTGGGAATGATTGCGGAGTTAACTAACGATCTCGACGGAGCGCTGAATTACTACCGCCGCGCCTCGAAGTTACAGCCACACGACGAAGATGCGTGGATGTTTTTAGCCGGCGTTAATCGAAACCTGGGAAACACCGAGGCAGCGGCAAAAGCGGCGCTGAAAGTCATCGAGATCACGTCGCGAAAACTCGAGGCCAGTCTCGACGACGTCATCGTGATGAGCCGGCTGGCCGAAGCGTATGCGCGTTTCGGAAGCAAAGAAGAAGCAAATGCGACGTTGAAACGCGTGCTGGAACTGGAACGAAACGACGGTCTCGCCGTCTACAACTGCGCTTGCGCCTACGCGCTGCTCGGCGAAAAGCCTGCCGCGATGATCCTGCTGCGACGCGCGTTTGATATCGGATTTAAGGCCGTCGGACATTGGGCAGCCATGGATAATGCCTTCGAGTCCATGCGAAACGACGCGGATTTTCAACAGTTGTTACCAGAACTGCATTGAAATACGCGTTCATATAGAGGCTCTTATACGTGATTCATAAATGGAGAAAACAATGCCAAAGTACGTCATCGAGCGAGTAGTACCCGGCGCCAGCAAGATGTCGCCGGCGGAACTGAAAACCATGTCGCAGCGATCCTGTAACGTGTTGAATGAACTCGGGCCGCAGATTCAATGGGTTCACAGCTACGTTACGGACAACAAGATCTACTGCGTCTACATCGCGCCCAACGAGGAAATGGTTCACGAACACGCGCGGCTCGGCGGTTTTCCGGCGAACCACGTCGCCCAGGTCAAAACCGTGATCGATCCGACGACGTCCGAAGAGTAATCGATCGTCCAAGGCGCAAAAACAAAGGGTTGGCGGCGACAACCGTCAACCCTTTTTATTTGGCCTACCCTGAAATATTCCCTGCGTCCTCTGCGCCCCTACGGTGAAATATTCGGCACTAACACGGAAACCGCAGAGGCGCAGAGTTAGCACGGAGATGCTGGTGAGCGCTCGCCGGGGAATAACCAGACGGAGACTCTTCGAACCCTAAGTTTTTTCGGTGCGAGAACTTAAAGCTCATAGCAATATTTGTGTCAAGGAAAAGCTAATTTGTTAACATCCGCGTTCTTGTGGGCTACGTGCTAATATCCGTCATCGCATGAAAGTTGAGCTACAGCTTCCAACATTCGACGACGCATCGGAGTGGCTTAATCGAGAACAGGCCAACGATCTGAAGCGGGAAACAAAAGGGCACCCGTTACTCGTTCACTTCTGGTCGCTCAGTTCCGAACCAGCGAAAACAAACCTCGCGCAAATCGGCGACTTACGCGATCAACGCAAGCGCGAGGGATTGCGAGTCATCGCCGTTCACTCGCCGCAGTCGGAAGCAGAAAAGGATCCGAATGCCGTCCGCAACGCGATCGAGAGGCTCAACCTGACGGAACCCTGCGCCCTCGATAACGATCACAAACTCAACGACGCGTTCGGCGAAAACGTTCTGCCCGCCTACTATCTCTTCGACATCGACGGAAACATGCGGGCTTCGGCGACGGGCGCCTCCGGGTTGGACCAGATCGACGACGATCTGGACCAGATGCTCAACGAGTTGCGCGCGGCTCGTCCGTTCTGCCCGCAGTGTGAAGTGTTTTTGAACAAGGAGGCGATGTTCTGCGCTGGATGCGGTTTGCCGTTGACGCTGCCGGGTTCGACCAGCGCACACCCGTATTACGAAAACCATTACCAGGCATCGCTGCCGACGATACGTCTGGTGAATCCCGATCCGCTGATCGGCCGCGTCATCGAGGGCAAGTATGAGCTGACGGCCCAACTCGGCAAGGGCGGGATGAGCATGGTCTATCGCGCGCGCCGCGTCCGTATCGGCGACGACGTCGCGGTGAAGATCCTGATCGCGAAGTTTATTAAAGACGAAGAGGCGCGGGCGCGGTTTCGGCAGGAGGCGCGCGCCGCCGCCATGCTGCATCATCCGAACGTGATCACGATTCACGACTTTGGCGAGATCGAAGACGAACATACGCCGGCGTTTATCGTGATGGAGTTTGTGAAAGGGACGCCGTTGCGCGACCTGTTGAGCAGCGAGAAGCGGTTTGCGGTCGAACGCGCGTTGCGGATGATGCGCGGGATCTGCGCGGGCGTGGGCGCGGCGCACCGGCAGGGAGTGATTCATCGCGATCTCAAACCGGAGAACGTGCTCGTCGTCGCGCCGGATGATGATTACGAATTTGAGAGCGTGCGCGTAGTCGATTTTGGGCTCGCGCAGCTCGTGGGCCAACCTGAGCCGGCGAATACCAGCACCGTCGTCGGCACGCCTTTTTACATGTCGCCCGAGCAGTGCATGGGTGAACCACTCGACACGCGTTCGGATGTTTACAGTCTCGGCGCGATGTTCTACGAGATGGTTTCCGGTAAACGGCCGTTTGGCGCGGAGACAGTTTCCGGCGTCATCAGCAAACATCTTTACGACTCGCCGCCGCCGTTGCCGGCTTCGCTGGGTTTGCCGCGGCGAATCTCGGCGGCCATCATACAGGCGCTCGCGAAGGAACCGGCTGATCGTCCTCAAACAGCAACGGATCTCGCGCGTCTGTTGCAATACGCCGGAGGCAGCGCTGCGTTTTGATGTGGGAGTCCTCGCCGCCGTCTTCGCTTTCGCTCCAACCGGGTGAAGTACACGTGTGGCGCCTCGTGTTGGACGCGCCGGTCGAGCGTTTTATGGCGCTGTTGCAACCGGACGAACTCGACCGCGCCAATCGTTTCTACTTCGAAAGAGATCGGAAACACTTTACGGTCGCGCGTGGTTTTCTGCGTCTGTTGCTCGGTCGCTATTTGGATACTGACGGCGCGAGGCTGACGTTTTCGTACGGCGCGTATGGCAAGCCGTCACTCGAAGGCGCACCGGCGTTGCGGTTCAACATGTCGCACTCGCACGGCATGGCGCTCTATGCTTTGACTCACGAACGTGAAATCGGCGTCGACGTTGAACGTATTCGCGCGGACTTCACCAGTGACGACATCGCACGGCGATTCTTTTCGCCATCTGAAGTCGACGTTTTGTGTAGACTTCCTTCCGCGGATCGCGTCGACGGTTTCTTCAGGTGCTGGACACGCAAGGAAGCGTACATCAAAGCGACTGGACGCGGGCTGTCGCAGGCGCTCGACAGTTTCGACGTCACGCTTGGACCACACGAAGGTGCGGCTTTGCTTCGTAACGAGGACGGTTCGCACGAGCGCTGGACGTTGATCGATATCGAAGTTGGTCCGGGTTATGCTGGCGCGGCGGCAGTTGAAGGAGCGGTGTCGAGCATTAGATACTTGAACGCTGATGACACCTATTGAAAATATCGATCCGGTTTGCGGCATGAAGGTCAATCCCGACCGTGCCGCTGGTTCACACGAGTACGACGGAAAGACTTACTACTTTTGCAGTCCACATTGTCTTCATAAGTTCCGCGAGAATCCGTCAAGTTTCCTTCAAAAATCCGCAGTTGTGGAGGCTAAGCCCGGGCAGAAGTACACCTGCCCGATGCATCCCGAGATCGTGCGCGACGGCCCGGGAAGCTGCCCAATCTGCGGCATGGCCCTCGAGCCGGTCACTGTCTCGCTCGAAGACGAAGAGAATCCCGAACTCGTCGACATGACGCGACGGTTTTGGGTCTGCCTTGTAATGACGATTCCCATCTTCGCACTCGGCATGAGCGATCTGATTCCCGGTCAACCATTGCAGCATCGTTTTCCGGGTTCGACGCTGGGCTGGGTACAGTTGGTGCTCGCGACGCCAGTAGTTTTGTGGGGTGGCTGGCCGTTCTTCGAGCGCGCGTGGCAGTCGATCGTAAATCGCAGTCTCAACATGTTCACGCTGATCGGCTTGGGCGTGGCTGTCGCGTACGTGTTTAGTTTGGTCGCCGTCCTCGCGCCGCAACTGTTTCCGGCGTCGTTTCGCAGTCACGGCGGCGCGGTGCCTGTTTACTTCGAAGCGGCCGCCGTGATCACGACGCTCGTGTTGTTGGGCCAGGTGTTGGAACTGCGCGCGCGTAGTCAGACAGGCAACGCGATCAAAGCGTTACTCGGACTCGCGCCACGCACCGCGCGCCGGATTCTCGCTGACGGTCGCGAAGAAGACGTGGCGTTGGACGAGGTACACGTTGGCGATCGATTGCGCGTGCGTCCGGGGGAGAAAGTGCCAGTCGACGGCGTCGTGCTCGAGGGATCGAGCGCGATCGATGAGTCGATGGTGACTGGCGAGCCGATACCAGTCGAGAAACAAGCAGGCGATCGAGTGATCGGAGCGACAGTCAACGGCCGCGGTGCGTTTGTGATGCGCGCGGAGCGTGTCGGAGCTGAGACGCTGTTGTCGCAGATCGTGCAGATGGTGGCCGAGGCGCAACGCAGTCGCGCTCCGATTCAACGACTCGCAGACGTTGTTTCGAGTTATTTCGTGCCGTTGGTGGTCGCGATCGCGGTGCTGACGTTCATCGTCTGGAGCATCTGGGGACCGGAGCCACGCATGGCTTACGGACTCGTGAACGCCGTCGCGGTGCTGATCATCGCGTGTCCGTGCGCGCTTGGCCTCGCGACGCCGATGTCGATCATGGTCGCGGCCGGGAAAGGCGCGCAGAGTGGTGTGCTGTTCAAGAATGCGGAAGCGATTGAAGTGCTGCGAGAGGTTGACACGCTCGTCGTCGATAAGACCGGAACGCTGACCGAAGGCAAACCGAAACTGGTGAGCGTGATTACGTCCGCCGGAATCGACGAGTCAACGCTGTTGAGACTCGCGGCGAGTCTCGAGCGAAGCAGTGAGCATCCGTTGGCGACGGCGATCGTTGCGGGTGCGGAAGAGCGTGGTGTCGCGGTGATTGAAGCGACCGGTTTCGACTCGATCACGGGCAAGGGTGTGCAGGGCGAGGTTGACGGGCGCAAGGTGTTACTGGGAAACCGCGCATTGCTCGATCAGTTCAACGTCAACGCCGGCGATCTCGCAACGAAAGCAGAAGAGTTGCGGTCTGATGGACAGACCGTGATGTTCGTCGTTGTCGATGGCGAAGCAGAGGGACTGATCGGCGTTGCCGATCCCGTCAAATCGACGACGCCCGACGCCGTGAAACAACTGCACGCCGAAGGCATTCGCATCGTCATGCTAACGGGCGACAGCCGTACGACAGCCGAATCCGTCGCACGGAAGCTGGGCATCGACGAAGTCGTCGCTGAAGTCTTGCCGGACCAGAAGGTTGACGCTGTAAAGAAACTTCAGAGTGCTGGAGCGGTTGTGGCGATGGCGGGCGACGGCATCAACGATGCGCCCGCGCTCGCGCAGGCTGACGTCGGCATCGCGATGGGAACCGGAACCGACGTCGCGATGAAGAGCGCGGGAGTCACGCTTGTGAAAGGCGACTTGCGCGGCATCGTGCGCGCGCGCGTTCTCAGTCGCGCCGCGATGAGCAACATAAAACAGAACCTGTTCTTCGCGTTTGTCTACAACTCGCTCGGCGTGCCAATCGCTGCCGGCGTGTTGTATCCGTTCTTCGGAATCCTGCTGAGCCCGATGATCGCCGCCGCGGCGATGAGCTTCAGTTCCGTTTCGGTAATCGCGAACGCGTTGCGACTCCGGCAAACACAGATCTAATTTAATTTGTGACCAGATAACTTGTTACCGGACGCAACGTACATCACATTAAAAACCTCATCCGCAACAAACCGATCGTCCAAATCGGATAAGCGGATCTCCCGTTCGGTGCGGCCGTTGTTCACATTCACTCCCGCGAGACCGTTCCCGTCGCGTCCCTTCAGATCGGTGTAGAAGTACATCCACTGTCCTCGCAACGCCGCGAGTCGCTCACGATGCCAGAAGAAACGCGACAAGCGCTCGAGCTGGTGCGCCGGATCAATTCGTTTGACGATCGGATCGATCTGTTTGAAACGGCCGTTGCGGTTACGGCGCGACGATGTAGTCGCAAGCGACTGTAGACTCGAGATCGACGAACGCGACCACGTCAGGCCCGACACCGCCCGCGCCACTTGAAGGCCGCGAACGGCAGTCATCGCCGTGCCGCCATAACGAAAATAAAGCGAGGCCGCGCGGGCGGCGATTGCCGCGACAGTGCGGAAGACGCCGCGCCCCGGCGGTGTGTGACGCGCGCGCCAGAGTTCCTTGCCCGTATCCACATCAAACGCCGCGATCTCCGACTGTCCGCCGATCACGATGTTTCCGGCGTCGTTGATCAATCCAAACGAAGCGCGTTCGACCTTGTGCGACCGACGAAACACTCGTTTACCGATTTTCGCATCGATGAACATCAGATCGTCGCGATCGGCGACGGCGATCGTGTTCAGATCGGGCAACAGCATATTCGTGATGCCTTTGTCCGCGCCTTTGTAACGCCACAACACTTTTCCCGAGCGCGCATCGACGGCACTCACGCCATACGAACCACGTTCGACAGTCTCACCATCTTTGATTCGCGTGAACTGTCCGCCGGTGCGCACAAAAAGCACGTCGCGCACGAGCAACATCTCCGGCGTGAGACCGAGATCCTTTGCTTCCCACTCCGTGTCGCCCGTTCGTCGAGAGATCGCGCGCACTCGCCCGTGCGCCGAGACGTAAATGGAATCGTCCGCGAAGATCGGCTCGGCTTCCGTAAGCGCGAGTCCGTCTTCGTTGACGCGATACTTCTCGCGTAGACGTTCCTTGCCGTTGCGCGCCTCGAACGACGTCAGGCCTTCGTAGAAAACGTAAAGCCGCCCGTCGACGAAGACCGGCGGATAATAGTTGTCGAGCGTGTAATCGACTTCCTTATCCGAGTCTTCGAACCAGCGCGACGGCATCATTTCGACTTCGCTGGCTTCGTATTTCCAAAGCTCGTCGCCGGATCTCAGATCGAGAACATAGACGAGCGGCCGGCGTTTGAAACCCTCGCGAGGACGATTCTTCGCGTCTCGCACAAGCACGACGGCGAGCAAGCTCAACTCGGAATCGACGGCGAGATGCATCACGGAGCCTTTGATCTTGTCAGTGCGCCAGACCGAATTGCCCGTCAGTAGATCGACTGCTTCGACGCGCGACTTGTCGCTCTTCTCGAGATTCAGCAGCAACAGCTCCGTGCCGGGAACGGGCGCTACGTCTGTTTCTTCGAGCGCGGTGTCTTTACGACGCCAGAGCGTGTCGCCGGTTGAGCCGTCGATCGCATAAAGCGATTCTTCCGTGCCGGCAATGACGACGCCCAATTCCGTCGGTTGATAAAAACGAATGTCTTTGTCGAGCTTTGCTGTCCACGGTTGCGCGAGAACGGGAAGGGAAGAGAGCAAAATAAAGAACAACGAAGGCGCAAAGGTGCGACTTAACTTCATGCGACTAGGATAACCCAGATCTGATATGCTTTGCGGCGCAATATGGCATTCAAGCTTGGTTCCTTCCTCGTTTTCCTGTTTCTAACTGCGACCGTGTCGTTAGCGCAGTCGCTCGACGTCGGCGCGCCGGCGCCGGTGCGATCGAACAGCGCTTCGGGAAAAATCGTCGCGCGCGATCTCGGCGATTCGCGCATGACGGATCACTATTTCAGGTTCACCGGCACGCCAGGAGATCTCCTGATCACAGTACAAAGCACAAACCTGAACGGCGATCTCGACGTCTTCACCGCCGTCACTCTGCGGCCGTTGCTCAAGCTGAGTCTCTACGCCGAAAGCGCCGCGCCGGTGACGAAAGGAATTTATCTCCGCAAGCGAGAAGATCTGATACTGCGGATCGAAGCACGCACGCCGAACGACGATCCGGGAACTTACAAGCTGTACTTTGGTGGTTCGTTTGAACCGATTCCAGGTGGACCCGACATCGCGGAAGCAGAAGCGACTGAGCCTGAGCCCGGTGTTCAACCCGTGGTCACAGGACCTAAAACAAGGCGCGTTACGTCAACAGGAGCGCGAATCGAAGAACCAGCGCCGCCGGTGACGGAGGTCGCGGCAGCGCCGACGCCCCAACCGACACCCGAACCAACGCCCGAAGCGAAACCAGTCGAAACACCAAAGGCGACTGAAAAGCCCGCGGAACCTGAAACCGCACGAACCACTCCGCCACGGAACACTCGCGGACGCAGGCCAACTACGCGCCGTCAACCAACACCGCCGAAAGAAGAGCCCGCAGCCAAAGAAACTCCAAGCGTCGAAGAATCGAAACCCACGACGACGGAGCGTCGCGCCGCAAATGAGCGCCGCACAGAACCACCGGCGACGAAACCGGCGCCGGAACCGGAGCCGGAAGTTGGTCCACGTCTGATCATCGAAACGAACGACGGCACCTTGATCAATCGCTCGATGAGTGGCGTTAGACGAGTGACGATCGAGAATGGTCAGGTCGTCGTGACAGGCAAAGACGGCAAGATCAACCGCTTTCTCCTCGCGAACGTCGTCCGGATGCAGATCCAGCCTTAAACCTCGTCAAAACCTGGCAAACACGCGGCTGTTTTCGCATGTCCTTCCGACATGACTTCGACACATGCTGAAAGTAGATTCTGCGCCGTCTCATCACTTCACAGGCTTCGTGCGGGCCGCCTGCCGAGACATTCGTGCGGTTAACTTCGTTTGAAGATCCCTGATCTTTTCTAAAAAAAATAATCGGGAAGGAGAATTGATGTCTACGATCTCAGTACCTCTCATCGTCAAATCGGCAGGCATGACAGTTGTCCTGTTGTGTCTTACGGTTCTCTTCCAGGTGCCGGCGCGAGCCGACACGCTAACGATCACCGGCAATAGTGATTCACAGAATCCTTTGGTCAGTTCTTCAGGCCAGGTAGGGTTTCTTGGTCAAAACTTCAGCAATAACTTCAACGTCACTCTCGTCGGTCAAACCTTTGATTTCGTCTTTGGCCAATACCAGATTGGACCACCAACGGGTTCTGGCGGTGACTCGGGATGCACGGATGGACCATGCGTGCCGATCACTTTGACCGGCAGTCTGACGACGCCGCTTGGAGCTCTGACTTTCACCGGGTTCTTCGAAGAAGCGGATGGTTTGAGCCGCACCTTGACCGTGAACTGGATGACCGGCAGCGGTCCTTTCGTGTTCTCGACCCCCGAGGGCGGAACGGTTGTATTCACAATGGAGTTGCTCGACTTCATTGGCGAAAACACCGGCGCTGAGCCGTTGCTGCTCGATCAGATAGCGCGCATCACGATAACGGATTTCCAGCCCGCGGCAGCGGTTCCGGAACCAGCGACCATGATGATGTTGGGAGCAGGTCTGGCGGGATTGTTTGCGGCGAAAAGAAGACGAAAGCTGTCTCGACAGTGACTGCCTTAAACGACACAAGCCCCGGATCTTAATTCCGGGGCTTGAGTCAACCAACTGAGAATTTAGAGTAGTGCCTTAATTTCCTCTCTGCGTCGCTTTGCGTCTCTGCGGTTTATCTGTTTGGGCGCTTCTTTTACCGCAGAGTCGCAGAGACACGCAGAGACAGGCAGAGAATGTTGAACCAAACAAGACACTACCGAAGTTCACTTACCGGATTTCAACCCAGTTAACATCTCGCGAAAACGCGGCAGATCCTGGCTATTCGGGTCAACCTTTTCCAGACTCGCAATCGCTTCTTCGGCCGCCTTCGCGTCTTTCTTTTGCAACGTCGACTCAGCTAGTCCTGCCAGGACCATCACGTCGTCTGACTTCATCTTCAGCGCCGCGCGATACCACTTCTCGGCCTGGTCGAAGTGTCCGGCATCAAGATTCACTACGCCGAGCGTGACGACGGTGTTGTAGTCGGTTGGTTTTAGCTGGTTGGCTTTGAGGAGAAACTCGAGCGCCTCATCGTAGCGCTGGATGCGGTAGTAAAGCTCCGCTGCTTTCAACTGCGCTTCGAAGTTGTTGGGCTCGTTGCGCGCTTTCTCCAGGTCCGCAGTGACTTGCTGGCGCACCGCTTCCGGATTGCCGCCGCCTGCTTGCGCGTTTGGCCCACCACCGACCGGCGGATGATCGGCAGGCATCGACTGCCCCATCGACGCGGTCTGCGCCATCTGCTGCTTCTGGCTCATGGAACTCGCAAACATGAATCCCACGATAAATCCGAGCAGGATTCCGATGATTCCGAAAAGGAGGTTTTCTCTCGACATGATCTCTACTTGTTATTCATTGAAGACTTCGCTTCGTTGATTCGCTCAGTGATCAATTCCGCCACCTGCGAACCGGCTGGAACCTGCTTCAGCACTCGATTCCAATACTCAATCGCTTTCGCGTAATCCTTTTTTTCAAATGCGGCGCTGCCCGCAAGCTGTAACGCTTTCGCGTTGTTGGGATCGACTTTCAACGCCTGTTGAATGAGTTCCGTGGGTTTCCCTTCGAGACTCTGCCCGCTCGCCATCGCGCTCGTGAACGCGTACTCGGCCCAGAGATCGGCGTCGTCGGGTTTGAGCTCGGTGGCTTTGGCGTAAGCGCCCGCGGCTTCGCCGAATCGTTCCATCTGATTGTAGGAACGCGCGAGCATGATCCAGCCCTGCGTGTCGGACGGATTCGATTGCAGTCGTTTCGCGAGTGCGGTGACGTTCGCTTCGATCTGTTCCTGTGTTCGTTCCCCACCGCCGCTCGCGTTTGCGAATGGTGGCGCGGTGGTCGGCGCAGGCGACTCGTTCATGCTCTTAGGATTGCCGACCTGCATGTAAAGGATGACGGCCACGAGCGGCAGACTAACCGCAAGCGCATACGCCATGCTGCGATTCGCGGGCGCAAGGTTCTCTTGTTTCGGCGGCGCGGCGGCGGTCGTCGTGTCTTCGAGTAGACGACGTTGGATCTCCTCGCGATCCTGCGTGTACTGCTCCTGGCTGACGATGCCGTTCTGTAGATCCGTTTCGAGTTCCGAAAGTTGATCGCGATAGACGGCGATGTTTGCCTGTTTTCTTTCGTCGGCGGAAGCTCGCTGCGACTTTTCGTTACTTTGCAGCGCAGTCGGCAGGATGAACGCCAACGCAATTACGATGAACACAGCACAGATGAACCAGAAGAGGATCATTGCAGCAACTCCTGAGCGCGTCGCCTTTCTTCGGCGGTCAACGGTTTTTCCGGAATCGCGTCGCGTCGTCGTTTGATGTAACTGAAGAGCACTAACAAACCCGTCAGCAACAAAACGAATGGACCAAACCACAACAGGTACGTCACCGGCTTCACTTGCGGGCGATAGAGAATAAAGTCGCCGTAACGAGCCTGAAGAAACGCGATGATCTCCTTGTCACTTTTCCCGGCCTTCATCTGTTCGCGTATCTCGCGACGCAGATCGGCGGCGAGACCGGCGGGCGAATCGGCGAGTGTTTGATTCTGGCACTGAAGACAACGTAGGTCGTGCGACAGTCGTGCGAGACGTTCCTCGATGACGGGATCGCCGCTTGTTTGTTCTTCGGTCTGCACCTGGGCCTGCACCGGCGCAAGCAACAAGCAGAGCAACAAAGGTGCGAATATTCGCAAACGTGTCATGTTCACTTACGATTCAATTCCTGGACTAACGGAAGAAATTTTGTGGACCAGACCGCGGGCGTCACCGGACCGACATGTTTGAGTCGAATCGTTCCACCTTTATCGATGACGTACGTCTCGGGCGCTCCATAAACGCCGTAATCGATCGCGACACGTCCGTCGAGATCCACGGCGCTCAACGTGTACGGATCTCCCAACTCGCTTAACCACGCCAGCGCATCCTCCGGATTGTCTTTGTAGTTCAAGCCGATGATCGGAACAACCTTCGCGTATTCAGGCAGGAACTGATGCTCCTCGCGGCACGCGACGCACCACGACGCCCAAACATTCAGCAGCCAAACTTTCCCGCGCATGTCGTCGGCGGAGAACGTCTTCGACGGCTCTTTCAACTGCGCGAGACGAAACGTCGGCGCCGGCTTGTCGAGCAACGCAGACGGCAGCGTGTGCGGATCGCGCGTCAACCCGATGGCCAGAAAGATCGTCAGGATGAGAAACAATCCGAGTGGAATTAAGTAACGAAGCATTTCTTTCTAAACCACAGATGGAACTGATGGCTGTACCGCGGTTTCGGGTTCGACCTTAGCCGGAGTTCCTTTAGCCTTACGCTCTTTTTCCCGCGCCAACGCGTAGCGCCGATCGCTGAGCGCGAGTCCTCCGCCAAGCGCCATCAAAAGCGCGCCGCCCCAGATCCAACCGACAAATGGTTTGTAGTACACGCGCACGCTCCACGCGCCGCCGGCAACCGGCTCGCCGAGTGAGACGTACAGGTCGCGGAAGAGTCCGCTATCGATCGCGGTCTCGGTCATGACGTTGCCGCTGGCCGTGTAGTTACGCTTTTCCGGATACATCCGCTCGATCTCTTTGCCGTTGCGGCTGACGAGGATCTCCGCGCGCGCGGCCTGGTAGTTTGGACCAGCCACATTCCTTACGCTGATAAAGCGAAACTCGTAACCGCCGGCGTTGACCGTGCTGCCGGGTTCCATTTTCACGTCCTGTTCCAATTGGTAACCGGTCACTATCGTTACGCCGACGATAAAAACGGCGACGCCGAGATGCGCGAGTTGCATCCCGTAGTAACTGCGGCTCTGCGACCGAAGTTTTTGAAACGTCGTTAGCTGACCGGAAGTGACGCGCGTTCGTTCCCACAGATTCAGCACGATCGTCGCCACGATCCAGACGGCAAGCAACAATCCCATGCTGACCAACCACTTCCAGCCGCCGAGAACAAACGGAAGCCCGACCGCGCTGACGAGACTGATTACAAACGCCCAACGAAGCCGAACGGCAAGTTCCGGTAAACTCGCTTTCCGCCAACGCGCAATCGGGCCGATGCCCATCAAAAACATCGCCGGCGCCATCAAAGGCACAAACACGAGATTGAAATAAGGTGGTCCAACCGAAAGTTTTCCGCCTCCAAGGACGTCGATGAATAGCGGATAAAGCGTTCCCAGTAGTACTGAACCAGCGGCCACAGTGAGGAGCACGTTGTTCGCCAGCAGCAACGACTCACGTGAGACCACGTCGAACTTGCCGCCGACACCGACCTGGTGAGCGCGCACCGCATACAAGATCAGCGAACCGAGGATCACCGTTCCCAGGAATATGAGAATGAAGATGCCGCGCTTCGGATCCGTTGCGAAAGCGTGTACCGACGTCAGCACGCCCGAGCGGACGAGGAACGTTCCCAACAAGCTCAACGAAAACGCCGCGATCGCCAGCAACACGGTCCAACTCTTGAACCCGCCGCGTTTCTCGGTAACTGCCAGTGAATGGATCAAAGCAGTACCGACAAGCCACGGCATGAACGAAGCGTTTTCAACCGGATCCCAGAACCACCAGCCGCCCCAGCCGAGTTCGTAATAAGCCCACCAGCTTCCGAGTGCGATGCCGCAAGTCAGAAACATCCACGCGACCGTGGTCCATGGCCGCGACCAGCGCGCCCAGGTCGCGTCGAGACGTCCGCCGATCAGCGCCGCGATCGCAAACGCAAAGGCGACTGAAAACCCGACGTATCCCATGTAAAGCATCGGCGGATGGGCCACCATCGCCGGATCCTGGAGCAGGGGATTCAGGTCACGCCCGTCTGGCGGCACCGGAAACAACCGCGTGAACGGGTTCGACGTCAGCAACATGAACAACAGAAAACCGACGCTGATGATTCCCATCACGCTCAACACGCGCGCCGTCATCTCTTCCGGCAAATGCCGGCTGAAGAGCGTCACCGCGACAGTCCACAACGCGAGCATCAACGTCCACAACAACAACGAACCTTCGTGCGAGCCCCACGTTGCCGCGAGTCGATAGTGCAGAGGCAGTTGCGAGTTGGAATTCGTCGCGACGTTGAGAACTGAGAAATCGTTCGTGATGAAGGAATAGGCGAGACAGCCAAACGCGATCGCGACGAAGATAAACTGCGCCTGCCCTGACGGAATCGCGAGTGCCATCCAGGTGCGATTACCTTGCGAAGCGCCGATCAGGGGCAACGTCGCCTGCGTCAACGCAAGCATCAACGCGATAATGAGTGCAAACTGACCAATCTCAGGAATCATGGTTTGTACTTGGTTCTTAGTGCTTTGTACTTTGTCGTCAACAGCGACTGTTTCGCTGAAGCATAACAAAGCACAAGATCAAACCACTAAGAACTAAACTCTAGTTGGGAACCACGGATTTGGCTGCGTCACGAGCGTGCTTGGCTTTATCGATCGCCTCGCCCGCTTCGGGTGGCATGTAGTTCTCGTCGTGTTTAGCCAGCACTTCGTCGGCTTGAAACACGCCGTCGGAACCGATTCGTCCCTGCGCTACACAGCCGCGGCCTTCTTTAAACAAATCGGGGAGAATTCCTTTGTAGACAACGGGAATGCTAGCCGCTGTGTCGGTCACGGTAAAGCGCACCGTCAATCCATCCGTGTCGCGCTTGAGCGTGCCTTCCTCGACGAGGCCGCCGATACGAAACGTGCGATTGACCGGCGCCTCCTTCGCGGCTACCTGCGTAGGACTGAAGAAGAAGACGAGATTGTTACGAAAAGCACTGGCGACGAGATAAGTGGCGATACTCAGGCCCAAAAGGGCGACAACGATAATCCCAATTCTTTTATGACGTCGTTTCATTTGCACTCCCTGTTAAGACCGCAGGAGAAACCGGAGTCGATCTTTGTTGCCGCTGTTGCTGTTGCGCGAGCGCTTTCTTGCGCTGTTTCAGACTGACGACTTCCCAAACAATAGCGATCAGCGAAACGAGGTACGAACCCCAGACATAAAACCCATAACCGCCCATAGAAAGATCCGGCCAGTTCATCAGGCGTTCACCTCCGCGAATCGAGAAGCGTTTTGTTCGCGTTCAAGAATAATGCAACGTAGCCTTATCAGCACAACGGCCACCGAGTAGAACCAACACGCCGCGAGCATGATGAGCATCGCTGTCAGCATGGGCGCCGCGATTGTTGGTTTACCGAGGATGCGAATGGATGCGCCCTGGTGAAGTGTATTCCACCACTGCACTGAAAAGTAAATGATGGGAACGTTGATCACGCCGACGAGCGCCAATACCGCGCCCGCACGATCCGCGCGGCGCGTGTCGTCGATGGCTGCTTGCAGCGAGATAAAACCGATATAAAGAAACATCAGGATCAACGTCGACGTCATGCGCGCGTCCCAGACCCAGTACGTGCCCCACGTCGGTTTGCCCCACAAGGCGCCGGTGATTAGTGACAAGAAGGTGAACATTGCGCCCGTGATCGCGATCGCCGAAGCCATCATCGACGCGAGACGCGCGTTGAAAGCCCAACCGATACCGGCGTAAATCGCCATCAAGACGTAGAGAAACATTCCCATCCACGCCGCCGGAACGTGGATAAAGATGATCCGGTACGCGTCGCCCTGTTGGAAATCCGTCGGCGCGACGAAGAAACCGACGTACATTCCGGCGGCGAAGAGTATGGCCGCGGGTATCGCAAACCACGGGATCAGCTTGCCCGCCAACGGATAGAACATCGATGGTGATGAGTATTTGTAAAGGTTCATTTTCTTGGTGCTTTGTACTTTGTACTTCGTACTTTGGTCTTTGGTCTTTGGTCTTGTCTGGGTAGTGCCTCTAACTTTGCAGGACCTAAATACCCAAACCTAAGGCCAAAAACCTAAGACCCAAGACCTACTCAACCGAGATTCGCAGTGCTGCCGCGGCCGCCCAGGGGGAAAAGATGAGCGACACTATCGCAAACGCCCCGAGCAGATAAAGATGCGGCGCGGGGCTCGTGCCCAGGATCGTCGCCTCGACTGCTCCCGCTCCAAAGATCAGTGCCGGAATGTACAGCGGCAACACGAGAATCGAGATCAACACGCCGCCGCCACGCAATCCCAACGTCAACGCCGCTCCCACGGATCCGATCAGGCTCAGAATCGGCGTGCCTATCAACAGACTCAATAAAAGAATCCGGAGCGTTTCGTTTTCAAGATCAAACTGCATTCCCACTAACGGCGCAATCAACACGAGTGGAATCTCAGAGACGATCCAGTGCGCCAAAATCTTCCCGAGCGCTACGAGAAACAGCGGCTGCGGCGTCAACAGCAGTTGTTCCAACGTGCCGTCATGGTAATCGTTTGCAAACAACCTGCCGAGTGAAAGCATCGACGCCAGCAGGGCCGCGACCCAAACCACGCCGGGTGCGATCGATCTCAGCAACTGCGTCTCCGGTCCGATGCCGAGTGGAAACAAGCTGACGACGATCACGAAAAAAAAGACCGTCGAAAGCATGTCGGAGCGGCGACGCCATGCCAGCGTCAGATCGCGCCAAACGATCCAGCGCAACATCGATAAGCTCGAAGGGGAGTTCACGTTGCGAGTTCGAGTCGTCTGCTGGATCCGGTCGTCAATTGCAATTCCTGATGCGTCGCGACGATGGCGATGCCGCCGCCGGCCAGGTGCTCTTCAATCAAAGATCTAATCAAGGCAACCGCGCCTTTATCCAATGACGTTAACACTTCGTCGAGCAACCAGAGTTTGGTGTCGCACGTCAGCAGGCGACCCAGCGCCACACGCCGGCGTTGGCCTTCTGACAAGAGCCGTGCCGGAAGTGACTCGCGTCCGGCTAAACCCATGCGCTCGAGAACGCTTTGCGCGCGTTCTACGCTGACAACAACGCCGTTCAGGGCATTTGAGATTCTGAGATTTTCAATCGCGCTGAGCTCGTCTTTGACGCCGTGACGGTGGCCCATGTAAGTGACGGCAGTGAAATAATCCTCACCTAGTGAGCGAATGTTCTCACCCTGCCACTTGATTTCGCCTTCGGCCGGCTCGAGCAGCCGGCAAAGGATCCGGAGCAAACTCGTTTTGCCGCTGCCGTTCGGTCCGGTGACCTGGAGAAATGTACCCGGCGACAATGAAAGATCAAGGCCGCTGAAGAGCCTGCGATCTCCGCGCACACATCCGAGTTTGCTGACCTCTAATATATTCGGGGCCGACACAGAAACACAGATATAACTGATAACGCCGCGAAGGTCTACTTTGGTTGCACGGGGCCGTTGCCTTAATCTGAAAATTCTCTGCGTCCCTCTGCGGCTCGGCGGTGAACTAATGGCATCAACTAAGAAAACCGCAGAGGCGCAGAGGTTTTTGCACCGGAAACTACTTTGGTTGCACGGGGCCGTTGTTTTTGACCCACTCGCTCCAGCCGCCCTGCAAGACCTTCACTCGTTTGAAACCGGCTTCCTGGAAGATTTGCGCCGCTGAGATGCTGGCTTCGTCTTTCGGACAGGCACAGTAAGTTACGATTTCCCGATCTTTGGGCAGATCTTTCAAAGGTGAAAACTTGAACCTGCTCTTCAGACGCCGCAACTTGAAATGCCACGCGCCTTTGATCGTGCTTTTACTCGCCGCGTAACCTTCGGAACCGCGCACGTCGATTATGGCTACCGGCTCGTTATTGTTGAGCTTTGCCTTCAACTCTTCCGCGGTGATCATCGCCGGCGCGGCTTGAGCGTGCGCGCGCAGTGGCTTTTCAGCATGTGCCCTCATCGTGCGCGACTTATGGAAGACACCGGGCGCCTGTGGTTTACCGTTGAAGGTTTTCGGGTCATACCACGAATAGGTCGAGGTCGCGTAATAAAGATAACCGGGCGTTCCTTCGACTGTTTCTCCGATCAAATCACCCTGCGGGCGCGGCAACTTGCGTCCACTATTCGCCGCGACAAACTCCGGCCCGCTGTGTAGTCGCAAATCTTTCCCGGCGACGTTCTTGAGCACAAACGTCTGCGTCGCTTCCGGATCGCGCCAGTCGTTGACGCCATAACCGTGAATCACCGCGAGCAACGTCTCGTCTTTCTCGATGCGAAGCGGTTGTCTTCGATCGTTTTGACTCGAACGCGGATCACGCAACAACCAGCGCGGATATTCCTCATTCATTTCGGCGAGCTTGCCCGGCGCCGGTTTCACAACAACGGCGAGATCCTGCGAAGCATCGCCGTTAAAGTCGCCGGTAAGAAAATTCGGGTTGTAACTGGAATCGAGAATCGCGGCGTCTTTGAATATTCGTCTGACGGCATCCTCGACTTCAGCCGGCTTCGGCGCCTGAGGCGCGTTCAGTCTTACTGCTGCCGTTTCCGCCGACGGTTTAGGAACCGGCGGCGCTTCGACTACCACCTTCTTTTCGCTCGCACAACCCGTGAAAAATACACAGATAAAAACGACTACTATCAGACATTTTTTGATCATGGAGTTAACCCCCGCGAAGGAAGGAAGCCGAAGCCCGCCGGATCAGAATTGCTCCGGCGAGCTTCGGGATAGTGCCTCGTCAGGCTCGTCTGCCGCCGAAAATCATAGCGACAACACGAACGCGATCAGATCGTTTCTCTGTGCCACAGTCAACGCGTTGAAGTTATTACGCGACGCTGTTGCCTGGCCGGCATGGAGTTGGATCGAATCGAAGATCGTGATGTTCAGTCCTTCGTGCATCAGCCTGTTGCGGGCGCGAATGCCCCAGAGTGGTGGCGTGCGCATCATGTTGGCCGTACCCTGGCCCGCATTCTGCACGATGCCATCACCGGTGCCGACGTTGTGAAGCGCAAAGTCGCTGAACGGGTGAATGATCTTATTGCCGAGAGCCGCCGGCACGGAGAACGCGCCGCCGTTGATCAAGGTTCCCGGAGGAGCAGTAACGAAGGTCCGGGTATGGCAAACTGCACAGCCCACTGACGTGAACAGCGAGTCGCCACGGACTGCCGCCGCCGGTATCGGATTCTGCCGGCCCGGAGCACGTGTGGCCGCCATGAAGTCGGCGAAAGCGAGAACGTCGAGCCCGTCGTCTTCAGGATCCGGAACCGGATCGAAAGCAGACGGGAACGTGACGTTGATCACGCCTTCAGCCGTGCTGGCCGGATTTTCGTGCGTACCGGCATCAGCCGCGTTGGAGCTGCGGCCGCCGAAACCGTCGAACGGATTCGTGATACCCATTTCGTTGAGGTAGGCATCACCGGAGAACGAAACGAGACTCGCGTGTTGCGCTTTCCAGCCGAAGCGGCCGATGCGCAGCGTGTTGCCGGCTTCCGTTACCGGAACCTGCGTGAGGGTACCGCGTTGGGCCAACGGTTGCGCCGCGACGTTGTTTTGCAACGCCGTGTTCGAAAGAGCTTCGACAAAACCGTCGCCGAGTGTGCTCAAGGTCACGCGGAAAGCTTTGACGGTCTCCGCGGTTGAAATGTGCTCGACGATATCGGAATCGGTACCGCGAGCATGTACGAGTTGACCGCCGGGAGCATCGACGAAAGCGCCGTTAACTAAATGGCCAGCCCGGAATTCCATTTGCTGACCGAAAGCGCCCACGTCCACTGACTGGTGACATTCAACACAGCCGACGTCGTTATAGGTTGGTCCAAGTCCGTCTTCGATGGTCTCTCTTTCTGAGAAGATGAACTTGTTGTCTTCGAACCTGCCGTTGCCGCGAACGGTCGGAGGTTCTGGTTCATTGACGCATTCGTCGATCGGTGTACCTCTCGCGCCAAAGCCATTGAACAGGTCGTCAGTTTTGGCGTCCATGTCAGTGGTCAACGCTTCGGTTGCCGTTTGTCCTTCGACGGTCTGCGGTTCACTGAGAGGCAAGACCAGCGCAACCGCAAACAAGATCAGAGTTAAGATGGGTAAAACTTTCCGCATGTGACTTTACCTCCTACGGAGCTGCAAAACACGGTTGAGAGAACAGAAGATAGACAGTTTGCGCGTTCGGCAAACCGGCATGGCTCCTGCCCGTAGTTGTGTACTGCTTGACCAGACTTGAAGAAGACAGCTCCAGTCCTCGGGGGCGACCAGAGTGATGAGTCCCCTCACAGAAGAAGCAACTAAGGCATGGGCCTTAGTCGTGAAGGAGAAGGGCGGAAGTAGTAGTTCTCCGCTCGCAAACAGTAAAGCAAATTAACTGGGCGTTTACTTGTCGTCAGTCGGGAGGTGGGCCGCACTCTAGTCCCGTTCCATTTGGTTGTCAAGAGGATTATTCGAATTACAAGAAATACACAATTCAGTGTAGTCTATGCGCCAGATGTCTAAGCGAAAAGCTTTCCCATTCACGGCGATCGTTGGACAGGAGGAGATGAAACTCGCCCTCATTCTCAACGTCGTCGATCCGTTGATTGGCGGCGTCTTGATCATGGGACACAGAGGGACGGGGAAGTCGACGGCGGTGCGCGCGCTGGCTGATCTGCTGCCACGCATCTCGATAGTAGATGGCTGTGTCTACAACTGCGATCCTGATGACCAGCGAAATCTCTGTTCCGACTGCGCCGCCAGAAAGGGTGAACTGCCCTCGAAACTCGCGCCTGTTTCCGTCGTCGAACTCCCACTCGGCGCAACTGAAGATCGCGTTTGCGGAACGATCGACATCGAACGCGCGCTGACTGAAGGTCGCAAACGATTCGATCCGGGTTTGCTGGCCCGCGCGAATCGCGGCTTTTTATATATCGACGAAGTAAACCTGCTCGAAGATCATCTCGTCGACCTGCTGCTCGACGTCGCCGCCACCGGAAGAAACAAAGTAGAACGCGAGGGCGTCTCGATCGAACATCCGTCACAGTTTGTATTGGTCGGTTCGGGAAATCCGGAAGAAGGTGAACTGCGGCCGCAGTTGTTGGACCGTTTCGGATTGCACGCCGAAGTCACCACCGAGACTTATCTCGATAATCGCGTGGACATCATCGAGCGCCGTGAAGCATACGACCGCGACCCGGAAGCCTTCTGTGAAACCTATGCAGAAGACCAGGACGTGCTGCGCAAACGAATCACACGAGCGCGCACCGCGCTGCGAAAGCTCGTCGTCGATCGGTCCATCCTCGCGAAGATCGCGCAACTCTGCGCCGATCTGAAAGTCGACGGCCACCGCGGCGAGCTCACGATCATGCGAGCGGCGCGTGCACTCGCCGCTTTCGAAGGACGACGGACAGTCACGGAAAGTCACGTGCGCCAGGTTTCGGCGATGGCGTTGCGACATCGTTTGCGTCGCGATGCGCTGGACGAGACCGCGAAGAGCGAGAAGATCGAACAGGCGGTCGATGAGGTCATGCCGCGAGCGCCGCAACCGCCCGCCGATGGCGATTCAAAGAAGAAAGAGCCGCAGCAAGCGGAAACTACTCGCAAGCCGAAGAATGCGGATGGTCCAAAACAGAAATCGCACGCGCCGAGTGGTGGAAAAACCAACACCGCTGACGCGCCGTCTCCACCGGCTGTTGAGAATCGTTTGCTCGAGTCGCCGCTCGAGGAACGTCTCCGCGCGATGATGCCGAATCGTGGTGACAAGTCGCAGTCGCACAGCAGAAGATCTTCCGGAGCGAAGAGTATGCCGTCGCAGTTGCGCGGCAGATATGTGCGCGCAGTCAGTTTTAAGAAGACTGGCGGGCGGATCGCGATCGACGCGACTTTGCGTGCAATGCTGTCGTCGTCGCACGAACAGCGAATCACGTCGAGTACGTTGCGTTACAAGTTGCTGAAACACAAGCGAGGGACGCTTTTCGTTTTTGCCATCGACGCGTCGGGTAGCATGGCGGCGAACCGCATCGCGCGCGCGAAGAGCACGATTTTGAAGTTACTGAAGAAGTCGTACCTGAATCGCGACAGCGTCGCTATCGTCTCGTTTCACGGCACGACGGCGAGTGTCGATCTGATGCCGTCGCGAAGTATCCTGCGCGCGCGGCGCGTGTTGGATTCGTTACGCATGGGCGGCAGCACGCCACTCGGCACGGGCCTCGCGAGCACGATCGAGTTGTTGCAGCTCGTGGGCGATCGTTACGGCGAGAACGTGGTGCTGCTGTTCACCGACGGACGTTCCAACGTACCGCTGCGTCGCAAGGGTCTCAACGTTCGTGTGTTGCGGCAGATGAAGATCGAGACGGAGTTGCGCGAACTCGGTTTTGAGATCAAAAAGCTTCGCGCGCACGTCGTTGTCGTCGATACGCAGAAAGAGTTTGAGTCCAGCCAGGACACGAGAAAACTGGCGCAGCTACTGCAAGCGCAATTTGTAAAACTTACCCCGGCTGTTCAGTAAGATCTTGGTCTTGGGTCTTTGGGCTTTGGTGTTACAAAGCACTGAGTACAAAGACCCAAGACCAAAAACCAAAGACCGAAGACCAGCCCAAAGCACTATTACCCGTGACTAAAACCAACGACGAGCGAGTTTTTGAACTCTACGAGCAGTTGCTCGAGATCGAGCAGCGGCTGATACCGACCGGATTGCACGTCTTCGGCCGGCCGTCGGCGGCTGCGGAACGCGGCGACCTTTTGAAGATGATCGCGTCGTTCGATCGTCCGGAAGCCGGCATTCGCGCCTTGCCGCAGGAACGGGCGGATGAAGCAATTCGTGAGTTTCTGGATAACGGAACTGACGCTGCCGTTCGACATCTCGAGCAACACGGATTGAAAGCCGAAACAACGCGACCGATTTTTGCTTTATTGGAAACCGTCTCTACCAGGCTCCAATCCAATAACGAGATCGACTCACTCGTGCGCGCGTTGCGCGGCGAGTTCATTCAACCCGGACCAGGCGCCGACATCGTTCAAAATCCCGACATTCTTCCCACAGGCAGAAACACGCACGCGATCAATCCGTACGGCGTGCCGTCCGCCGTTGCTTTTGCGCGCGGGAAGATCGTCGCGAGGAGTTTGCTGGACCGTTACCGCGAAGAGAACGGACGCTTTCCCGAAGCGATGGGACTCGTGCTTTGGGGACTCGACAATATCAAGACACAAGGCGAAGGCGTCGCACAGGCGCTGTGGTTACTCGGTGTGCGTCCGGTGCGCGATGGTTTGAATCGCGCCACGAACGTCGAAGCGATCTCGCTCGCGGAGTTGGGCCGCCCGCGTATCGACGTCGTGATGACAATCTCGGGAATCTTTCGCGATCTCTTTAGCCCGACCGTGCATTTGCTGGATAAAGCCGTGCGTCTCGTGGCCGGTCTCGACGAACCGTTGGACCAGAACTACGTCCGCAAACACGTCGTCGAACAGATCGCGGCCGACAACTGCGACACCGACGAAGCTGCGACGCGCGTATTTTCAAACGCACCCGGCAACTACGGCACAAACGTCAATTTCATGGTGATGGATTCGCAGTGGGAACGCGAAGACACACTCGGAGATCTCTTCGTCACGCGCAAGTGCTTTGCTTACGGACGCGATTCAAAGGGACGCACGATCGACGGCAGGGAAGCACGCGTCGCGATGGACCGCGCGCTTTCGCGCGTGGAAGCGACTTATCAAAACATCGACACGTTCGAGATCGGGCTCACCGACGTGGACCACTATTTCGAATATCTTGGCGGGATCTCGAAAGCCGTCGAGAAACGCGCGCAGGCTCGTCCGTCGATCTATCTATCGGACAGTCTGTCACGCGACCTGAAAATTCGTTCACTCGAAGAGACAGTGCGTCTGGAAACGCGCGCAAAGACCTTGAATCCGAAGTGGTACGAAGGAATGCTGAAACACGGCTTTCGAGGCGTCGCCGAGATCGAGAACCATGTGTCGAACACGTTTGGCTGGAGTGCGACGGCTGACGCCGTTGACGATTGGATCTATTCGGAAGTGGCGAATACGTTTGTGTTCGATCAGTCGATGCTGGAGCGATTGCGCGAGTTGAATCCGCACTCGGCACACGCGCTGGTGCGGCGGTTGCTGGAAGCGAACGGCCGCGGTTACTGGGACGTCGATGCGGACGTGCTCGACAAGTTGCAGGAGATCAGCCGCGATCTGGAGGATCAGTTGGAGGGCGTCGCTTAAGTGAATGTCACGGTTTGTTACGTCGGTTCGAGCCTGTTGGCGCCGTTGAAGAACGCCGAGCGCGAGATCAACCGCGTCTACGATCTCGATCTGCGTGTGGCGGCTTACAACTTCGGCTCATCGCTCAGTGACAGCGAGTGGCGCGACGTCGATCGTGATCTTTCCGAAGCAAATGTCGTCTTTGTCATTCACGTCATGGACGGCGAGAACGCCGCGCGCCTTGTCTCAGCGTTACAGAATTATCAGCCTGATGCAGTTGTGGTGATCAACTGTATGCCCGACCTGATGCGGCTGACGCGCATGGGGAAATTGGACGTCGGCAAGTTTGCGGGTTGGATGGGCCGTTACACGAAGAGCGACAAAAAGGATCGCAAGCATCGGCATCATCACTATTTGAAACTGATCGATCGCCTGCCCACCATCCTCAAGTTTGTCCCGACCGCAGGCGCTCTCACCGACGCCAAGGATTATCTCTATCTCTTCTGTTATTTCCTTCAGCCGACGCCGGCGAACATTCAGTCGATGCTGCTTTACTCGCTGAAGCATTACGTTCGGGACGATCGGCTCAGATCAGTTAAGACATCGACGCCACAGCAAGTTCGATCTGTCGCGATCTATCACCCCGAAGCGCGCGAGCTATTCGAAACGTTCGAAGCTTACGAAAAGTGGCATAAGTCGAAAAAGAAAAAGCCGCTCAATCCTGAGTCGACGCTGGGATTGCTGTTGATGCGCCCGCAAGTCGTCAGCAAAACGACGAAACACTACGACGCACTGATCCACGCGATCGAAGACGAAGGCTTGAGCGTGATTCCGGCGATCGCGACGCTCATGGACAACCGCGAAGCCGTCTCGAAGTTTTTTAACCGCGGATTAAGTCAGATTGTTTCGCTAACGGGATTCAGCTTTGTCGGCGGACCCGCGATGAACGACAGCGCAGCCGCCGCCGAGTTTTTAAGCGAGTTGAATATCCCATACAGATCCGCGGTTAGTCTCGACACGCAAACGATCGAAGCGTGGCGCGATTCGGCCACGGGGTTGAACCCGGTGCAGGCTGGAATGCAGATCGCGATTCCCGAGATCGACGGCGCGACCGAGCCTTTCATCTACGGCGGCATTCCTGTTAAAGGCCACGAACCTGCGGCGCTCGACGATCGCTGCCGCCGCTTCGCACGCCGGCTCAAGCGCTGGAACAACCTGCAAACATCGCCTCGCGACGAGGTCAAACTCGCGATCGTGCTGTTCTGTTTTCCACCGAACAAGGGAAACATCGGCACGGCTGCTGACCTCGACGTCTTTCCCAGCGTCTGGGATCTTTTGCAGCGACTCGAAAGGGAAGGCTATCGCGTCGAAGTGCCGGCGACGGCTGACGAACTCCGCGAGCGTTTGCTCGGGGGCAACTCGGAACAGTTTGGAGCAGCGGCGAATGTCGATTATCGAATGACTGTTTCCGAGTACCTGAGGTTGTGTCCTTACGTGAGGGATGTCGAAGCCGACTGGGGGACGGCGCCCGGCGCGATCAACTCCTTCGGCGGAGATCTGTTAATCCAGGGTCTTAAGTTAGGAAACGTATTTATTGGAGTACAACCGACTTTTGGCTTTGAAGGCGATCCGATGCGTTTGATGATGGCGCGCAGCGGCTCGCCGCATCACGGCTTCATGGCTTTCTATACGTATCTCTCGAAAGTCTTCGGAGCGGACGGCGTCGTTCATTTCGGAACGCATGGTGCGCTGGAGTTTATGCCGGGTAAACAGATCGGGCTGTCAGGCGAGTGCTGGCCGGATCGACTGATCGACGAACTGCCGAATTTCTACGTCTATAGCGTCAACAATCCTTCCGAAGGCTCGATTGCCAAGCGCCGGTCGTACGCCGAACTCATTTCTTACCTCACGCCGCCGATCGAAAACGCGGGTTTGTATCGCGAACTCGCGGCGCTGAAAGATCTCGTGATGGCTTACCGCCAGTCGACCAACGAGAACGAGCGCGAGAAGCTGTTTGAATCTATTCAGGCTCTCAAACACGAACTTCACTTCAACTAGCGTGAGTCTCATGGGAACACGGATCAAGGATTCCTTTTCATAACGCGGATCCTGAACTCCTTCGGATCAACACGGTGTATGAAAGCTTCAACGCCGTCGATCGTGATCACGGGAATGTCGTACTTGTATTTGTCCAACAGCTCCTGATCGGATTCGATGTTGACCTCTTCAAGCGTGAAGTGATCGGAGCAGTTCGAATTTTCGATGGCAGCCTTAGCCTCATCGCAGAGGTGGCATCCGGGACGTGAATAGACGATCACGCGAGCTTTGCTCAACTCACAAACTCCTTATTAATTTCTTGCCAGCCAATCAAGAAACCGTGTATAAATAGCACGCCGACCACATTATATTTTGTTTGATAGGTGCGGCGCTCTTCATGTTTAAGCGAAAAATTGGCTTCACTGCGCAGAGAGTGATCCCTGTTCGACGGGGAGTTGTATAGTCTCCACTCTGTTAGTGAAGTCGAAGTGTACCCACGAAGTTCGCTACGCCTAGCAATCAGGATTTGAATCGACGGAGGTTTCGACTTGGATAGTCAAGCCGATCAAATCACGCCTGCAAGCGCGCCAGCGGTCAGCACCCCGCCGCGGGTCGCTGCACCGGCGAAACCAGCAGCGGCGGCAGCAGTGGTAGAGGCATCCGCAGATCCCCCGGTCAACAAAATGCGCCGACGCATCGTCTGGGCCACAGTCGCCGGCGCTCTCGTCACTTTCTTCTTAATGTTTGTCCGGTTCTTTCTGCCGCGCTCTATCCTCGAGCCGTCTCCGCTCTTCAGAATCGGATCGCCGAATGATTACGCGCTCGGCGTCGATACCAAGTGGCAGCAACAGTATCGCATCTGGGTGACCCGCACGTCTGACCGGCTGTTTGTGATCTACGCAGTCTGCACGCACCTCGGCTGCACTCCCGACTGGAAAGCGAGCGAGAACAAGTTCAAATGCCCCTGTCACGGAAGCGGATACGACAGCGAGGGCGTGAACTTCGAAGGTCCCGCGCCGCGTCCGATGGACCGCGCGAAGGTCGAGTTGGACGCCGAAGGACAGATAGTCGTCGACATCGGCACGCTCTTTACGTGGCCCAAAGGTGAGGAGTCGGAGTTTGACAATGAGAAAGCTTTTATTCGGGTCTAATTTGAGGATAAATCGACGTGGCAGATACGCCTGATCCGAAAGAACCAAAACAACTCACCGAGGGTGAAGCGGGTGATAAGAGTCTCGTAGCTAAGGTTAAGGACACCGCCGGCGCGTTGAAAGACCGCGCCGTCGACGAGGCCAAAGGCTACTCCGATCCCCAGGACACGCAACTCTGGAAATCGATCTTTCGCGTCTCTCACGATCGCTCCGATCCGCGCAACCGCTCGCTCGCGATTCTTTCTAACGTCTTTCTCCATCTGCATCCGGCAAAGATCAATCGTGACGCAGTCCGTTATCCCTTTACCTGGGGCATGGGCGGCATCACGTTCTATCTGTTTATCGTTCTGACCTTTACCGGCGTTCTCTTAATGTTTTACTACCACCCGACGAAGGCCGACGCTTTCCGCGACATTCTCTATCTCGAACACGACGTGCCGTTTGGAAAGCTGTTGCGAAACATGCATCGCTGGGCCGCGCACCTGATGGTCATCACGACGTGGCTGCACATGTTCCGCGTCGTCTTGACGGGATCATATAAACGGCCGCGCGAGTTCAACTGGTGCGTCGGCGTCGTGCTCCTCGTGTTGACACTCTTGCTTTCGTTTACGGGTTACCTGTTGCCGGACGATCAGCTTGGTTTCTGGGCGGTCACGGTGGGAACAAACATGGCTCGCGCCACGCCGATGCTCGGGCACGACGGCCCGTTTGGTCCGCAACTCGGCATGACGGCTTATAACGACGTGCGTTTCGGTCTGCTCGGCGGTTCGATTGTGGACGCGAATGCGTTGCTTCGTTCTTACATCTGGCACTGCATCGGTATTCCACTCGTAGCGTCGATCTTTATGGCGGTCCATTTCTGGCGCATTCGCAAAGACGGTGGCATCTCCGGCCCCGCGCCCGTGATGCTCGAATCTGAGATGAAGGCAGTCGCGAAGAAGAAATAGTTGATGAAAAGATTCATTAACAAATGGACGATTTGGGGAGCGCTCCTGCTGATCACCATCATCTGGGCGATCAACGTTCAGGACTGGCATCAACTCTGGAAGATCTCGTCGGCGCCCGACAACATTCCGATCGTCGCCATGCTCTTTCTCGTTCCGTTCTTCACCTGGATGGGAATCAAGCAGGCGGTCGCGAACGATCGTCTGATCGACGAGCTCGAAAAAGATCAGAAACTGGCGAAGACCCATCACCGCAAAGCTGAGCCGTGGCGTCCGGGTTGGGCGCGTGAGATACACGTGTGGCCTTATCTCGTGCGCGTCGAATTTCTGGCGACCGTGATCGTGACGGTGGTCCTGTTTGTCTGGTCCATCACGCTCAACGCGCCATTGGAAGAACCAGCGAATCCGAACCTGACGATGAATCCGTCGAAGGCGCCGTGGTACTTCCTCGGTCTTCAGGAAATGCTCGTCTACTTCGATCCGTGGATCGCCGGCGTCGTGATGCCGTCGATCATCATGGTCGGCTTGATGGCGTTTCCGTACGTCGATTCGAATCCGCTCGGAAATGGTTACTACACACTGAAACAACGGCGATTTGCGTTGTGGATGTTTGGCGCCGGGTTCCTGATGTGGATCGTGCTGATCGTGATCGGAACGTTTATTCGTGGGCCGGGCTGGATCTGGTTCTGGCCGGGACAGACGTGGGATCACAACGCGGTCGTGTTTGATAAGAACGTCGACCTGCACGACATGATCGCGACCAGCGCGATCGGCAAGACTCTCGGATTAGGTTTCCTCGCTTACAACCCTGGAAAATTTATCTTCGGCGCGCTCGTTGTAGGCGGGTTCTTTCTGGTCGGCGGCCTCTTCTTCCACTGGCTGATGACGGTGGATTTCAAGCGCATCAGGTTGCGGCGACCGTTCAAGGAAAACCTGTTTCCGAAGAATGAGTTTGAGCAGAAGATACTCGCGCGTACGAGCATTCTTCAGTATCTGACGTTCCAGTTTTTCGCGGTAAGCGTGCTGTTGGCGTTGCCGGTGAAGTTGATTTTGCGACTGGCGCTGACCATCAAGTACGTGTGGGTAACTCCGTGGTTCAACATTTGAGGTTGTTTCGAATGGAGGGCTGATCACAGTGGCGGATTCACCAGCACCTGGCGAATCGTTGGTCAAAAGGGAACCGGAGTTACCGGAGCACGATCCAATCGTCAGCCGCTCGACCAGCGGCTGGATGCTGGTTTGCGCGCTGTTGATGACGATCTCGATTGCCTGGGCGCTCTACGATGAAGCGTTCGGACAACGGCCGTGGAAGTCGATGCAGCGCGAGTTCGTCAGTCGCTACACGCGCTACCTCGACAGTATCAAAGCCAACGCCGGCAAGAGCGAAGAGCAGATCAAAGAGGGCGCCGAGTACCAGAAGCTCGACGAAGACGCAAAAGCCGCTCGCGAAGCAGTCGAGGGCCAGGCAAAAGAGATCGACGCCAAGGTCGCTATCATTCAACGTAAGCTCGACGCGATCACCGATCCTTTCCAGAACCAGCGCGGCCGTCTGACCGTCATCAACTACACCATCGAAACCGCTCACAGCGACTCCGCCAAACAGCGATACCAACGACAGGCGGACGCAAAGCGCAACGAAGTCGTCGAAATCGAACTTCCATCTGACGACGGCAGCCGCGTAGAAGAAAAACCGTTCAAGTACGCCGAACTCGAAAAACTCTACGACACCTTGCGCGAGGAGAAAGCGCAGAACCTCGCCGAAAAAGCACGAATCTTAAAGACGCCGACCGAGCTCGCGAAGAAACGCGACGACTACCTGCGTAACCAGCTCATCGGTCTCGGACCTACCCAGATCGAAGGTCTCAAGAACAAAGTCGCCAATTACGACTACTCGATCCTGGGCCATCAGATCAGCGTCGGCCAGTACGAGATCGTCGATCGTTGCGAAGTCTGTCATGCCGGAATTCGCGAACCTGTAGACATGACCGCCGCGGATCTCGCGCCGAATGGACCAAACGCAGGCGAGCCTGATGCTTTGGCGCGCGCGTTTGTCAGCCATCCCGATCGCGAGATTCTTCAGATTCATAGTCCCGAGAAATTCGGCTGCGCGAGTTGTCACTGGGGCAACGGCCGCGCCACCACGAGCGAAACCAAAGGTCATGGACGCCATCGCTTCTGGCTGTGGCCCATGTTCGAGAAAGAGAACACCGAAGCCGGCTGCCAGCAGTGTCACGCACGCGATCGCGTAACGCAGGGCGCGGATACGCTCAATCTCGGACGCGACCTCTTCACCGAACGCGGTTGCGTCGGTTGCCATCGTTACGAAGGTTTCGATCGCGAGACCGACTCGCTCGCCGGCACGCGCGCGTTGATCGTTCAACTTCAGGACCAGATCACCGCCAACGAGAAATCCATTCGCACCGACACGCAACGCTCCGGCGAAGTCGAAGACAACGCCACAGCGCAAAAACTGTTGGCCCAGGCGGAGAACACGCGCGTTACGAACAGCCTGCTCGCCGCGCGTGTCGATCAGTTGAACCTGCAAGCCAAGTACTTGATGCAGGATCAGAAGAAGGTTGGACCAAACCTCAAAGACGTTCGCGTCAAGTTGCGCAAGGAGTGGGTGCCGGTGTGGTTGGACGATCCCCAGGGATTCCGGCCCGGCACGAAGATGCCGACGTTCTGGCGCTTCGCCGCGCACAAGGACGAAAAGACTCCTGACATGCGCGACAAAGATGCCGCCGATCAGATCAAGGCGATCTCCGCGTATCTCTGGCAGGACAGTTTCACTACGCCGTTGCCCGTACAACCGCGCGGAAACGCCGGACACGGAAAAGAGTTGTTTGAGAGTCGTGGTTGTCTTGCCTGTCACTCGATCGGCGAAGGCGACAGCGCGATGGGCGGACACTTCGCCGCCAATCTCCAGCGCGTCGGTGAGAAAGCAAACTTCGACTACATCGTTCGCTGGATCTACAACCCGCGCGATCGCGTCGCTCCGTATTGTCCGAAACACAAACGCGATCTAACGCCCGCTGACTACGCGGAAAAGAATTTGCCGTTTGTTTTTGACGCCGAGCTTCACTCGCGTTGCCCGATCGACGGCGCCGAGTTGCAGGTGCAGAACATGACGGTGATGCCGAACTTCCGCCTGTCCGAAGCGGATGCGCGCGACATCGCCACGTATCTCTTCTCGCTCTCTTCACCTCCGAGTTATGCGGATGCGTCGTTCATGGACGATGCGAGCCTGAAAGACAAAGGCAAGCTTTTGATCAAGCAGTATGGCTGCGCCGGTTGTCACGAAATCCAGGGCTTCGAAGACGAACAGCGCATCGGTAAAGAACTGACGGTCGAAGGCGCAACGCCGATCGAACGTCTCGACTTCGCGCTGCAAACACATCATGCGGAACAAGGCGAAGATCCGCTCGAGTTGCGTCCAAACGACGGACATAAACCCTGGTACAACCACAAGGGCTTCTTCGAACGAAAGATCTTCCGGCCGTCGATCTACGACGTCGGCAAAGAGAAAGATCCGAAGGACAAGCTGCGAATGCCGCAGCCTTACCTGACGGAAGAGTGGCGCGTCGCGCTCACGACTTTCCTGTTAGGCAGCGTCGGGACCGAAGGCGCGAACGTTCCGAGTTCACTTTTCTACACGCCACAGGATCAACGGCGGCAGGATGTTCAGAACGGCTGGTGGGTGATCAAGAAGTACAACTGTCAGGGTTGTCACCAGCTTCAGGTCGGACAACGTTCTGTTGTTCAGGACTTGCCGTTCTACCAGACGCCGGAAGGCAAAGACCTGTTGCCGCCGCGGCTGACGAGCGAAGGCGCGCGTGTGGATCCTGCATGGTTGTTGAAGTTCCTGCACGATCCGTCGTTGAGTGGTGAGAAGACGCCGGCACAGCAGCAACAGATCAACGCCCTCTCGGCGCAGATCCAGCAACAACAGCCCGCAGCCGCTCCGCCGGCAAACGGCCAGGCCGCTGCGCCACAGGCAAGTCCTGCGGCGGCGGGTGCTGCTGCGACGAATCAGGGTCCGCGACTCCGGCCGCAGCCGGGCATGGATCGCAACGGCGTGCGTCCGTATCTGCACTTCCGTATGCCGACGTTCAACTTCTCGCCGAACGAGTTGCAGGTCCTCGTCCGGTTCTTCATGGCGATGTCAGGCCAGCAGGATCCGTACATCAAGGAACCGATGCTGCCGTTGACCGAGCAGGAGAAGATCACCGCGCGACAGATGTTCACATCCGGAACGCCGTGTTTGAAGTGTCATATCACGGGCGACGCGGCACACGACGAGAAAGCGATCGCGCCCAACTTCCTGATCGCCGGCGAACGGCTCAAACCAGACTGGACATTCCGCTGGTTGCTCGATCCGGCACAGATCAGTCCGGGTACGGCGATGCCGAGCGGACTCTTCAAGAAGGAAGGGGAGCGGTGGGTCGTAAACCTGCCGAATCCGCCGGCAAGCGCGAACAATTATCACGACGATCACGCGAAGCTGCTCGTGCGTTACATGTTTCTCATGACGCCTGAAGAGCAGCGGGCACTGTCGGCGACCGGTCCGGCGACGACGGCAGCGCCAACAGCGACGACGCAAAACCATGCGCGCGCAAAGCGGAAACGGTCGAGTCTGCACCACCGCCGCCAGCGTGCTCGGGCTGCATTAGGCGGCGATGCGGCGCGCGTGTTGAACGAGGTTTGATTGAACTAAACACGGATCTGAGAACACGGATTAAAAAAAGATTACCGTCAGATTTGGACACCACCCACTGAGGGGTGCGTTCCGCGTTCATGCGGCTTCCGTGCTACAGTTAACGCGAAAGTCATCTTAGTTTGGAGGAATTGATCATGAATAAGCAGACAAAGGTCTGGCTTGTGTTAGCGATTGCACTGTCTCTCCTAGCGCTGGGCTCTGCCTGCGGTCGTGGTACCACCACTAATACCGTGTCAAATAACAATGGGGGCGGCGCCGGCGACGCAGGTCCGTACACGGGCGCAACCGGCACGATCAGCGGCGTTGTCGCCTACAACGGCACCGCGCCCGCTCCGAAGAAGATCGATACCACAGCCGACCCGGCCTGCGGTAAAGCCAATCCGAACCTGACGACCGACGACACCATCGTCACGGACGGTAAGCTGGCGAACGTTTTTGTCTACGTCAAGGAAGGCACCGTCGAAGGCGGCAAGAAAATCGGCGACTATGCCTGGTCAACTCCGACTACCGCTGTTCAGCTCGATCAGAAGGGTTGCCACTACACCCCGCACGTGATCGGCGTGCAGACGAACCAGAAGATCAGCATTACCAACAGCGACCAAACCCAACACAACATCCATCCGACGCCGAAGAACAATCCGGAATGGAACCAGACCCAGGCCAACGGTGCACCGCCGATCGAGAAGTCTTTCAATCGCGCGGAAACGCTGATCCCGGTCAAATGCAATCAGCATCCGTGGATGAAGGCTTACATCGGCGTGATGAAGACTCCGTTCTTCGCCGTTAGCGCCACGAACGGAAGCTACGAGATCAAGGGCCTTCCGCCGGGCACTTACACTGTCGTCGCTTGGAGAGAAGGCGGCGCGCAGGGCACCGAGAAGACGATGCAAGTGACTGTGGCTGCCAACGGTTCCGCCAAGGCCGACTTTGCGTTCGGCGAAGGCGCGGCGACAACGTCAGCCAAACCGTCGTTGACGATGATGCCGGCGCTGGAGTTCCCGCTGGTGCACCGTCACTAAGAAATATTGCCAATTGCCGATTGCCAATTGCCGGTTTAGAGGCATTGGTCAATTGGCAATTGGCAATTGAAAATTGGCAATGAATAAAGGTCTTAATCGTTTCGCCATTCTCGTCGCTTGCGCGACCTTTTTCCTGATCATCGCCGGAGCGCTCGTCACCAGCAACGACGCTGGCCTGGCAACGTCTGATTGGCCGCTTTCCAACGGACAGTTCATGCCGGAAATGGTCGGAAACATGTTTTACGAGCACGGTCACCGCATGATCGCAACTACGGTCGGCCTGCTCACGATCGCGCTCTGCATCTACATCCGAGTCAAGGAGAAACGGATGTGGGTGTGGCGGATCGCGCTCTTCGCGCTGATGGCAGTCGTCGCCCAGGGAATCCTCGGCGGACTGACCGTGAAGATGATGTTGCCGCAGTCAGTGTCCACCGCGCACGCCACGCTGGCCCAACTGTTTTTCTGCGCCACAGTCAGTCTCGCCGTGTTCACTTCGCGAAGCTGGACCGAGGCGCGCGCTATGAGGGAAGAGCATGGAACTCTTCCGCTTCGTTATCTCTGCACAGCGGCGGTCGTGACGATTTTTTTGCAACTGGTGCTCGGCGCTACCCTGCGACACGCAGGAAAATGGGACCAGCATCTGCCGGTGCACCTGGTCCTGGCGCACATCGGCGGCGCAGTGGCGGTGACGCTTGCTCTCGGCAGTACGGCGTTGAGCGTTCTACGACGTCATAAAGACGATACGTTTCTTACGCGGCCCGCAATGATCGCGCTGGGGTTACTGGTGGTGCAATTGTCGCTGGGTGTTGCCGCGTATCTGACGCGCGTGCAGTCGCCCAATGAACCGCAGCCGTTGCACCCGATGATTGGGGTAACGGTCGCGCACGTCGCCTGTGGCGCACTTGTTTTCGCGACCACGATAGTTTTGACTTTAAGAACTTACAGGGTCCTTCCGGCCTCCGAAGCGGCAATGGAAATGGCTGCCAGGCCTCAGGAGTCGTAGCTTACGAATGGAAGAGTTTGCCATCGATCTACGTAGCCCGGCAGTCGCAGTCATTGAGCGGCCTCATTTGTCGTTTCGTGAACGCCTTGCGGCCTACGTTGAACTTACAAAACCGAGAATCACTCTACTGATTGTGCTGACGGCAGCCGCCGGCTTCGCGCTCGCTTCCGTGGGCAGCATCAACTATCTGGCGATGCTGAGCGCGCTGTTCGGCATCGGCCTGTTGTCGTCCGGAATCGCCACGCTCAATCAATACGCTGAACGCGATCTCGACGGACTGATGCGCCGCACCGCGACGCGTCCGTTACCGACAGGGAAAGTGGCGCCGTGGGAGGCGCTGGCTTTCGGCGCGGGAATCACACTCGCCGCCGAGATCTACCTGCTTGTCTTTGTTAACCCGCTGAGCGCGCTGCTCGGCCTGACTGTAGTCGCGGGTTACGTTTTTGCTTACACGCCGCTCAAGACCAGAACGTCGCTCTCGACGATGGTCGGCGCGTTTCCCGGTGCGGTGCCGCCGTTGATCGGCTGGACCGCCGCGCGTGACTCGATCAGTCTCGAAGGCTGGGTGCTCTTTGCGATTCTGTTTCTCTGGCAGTTTCCGCACTTCCTGGCGATCGCCTGGATGTATCGCGAAGACTACAGCCGCGCGGGAATACTCATGTTGCCGGTAGTCGAGCCCGACGGGCGCGTCACGGCACAGCAGATCGTGGTGTACACGCTGATGCTCTTACCAGTCAGCCTGTTACCAACAGTGCTCGGAATGTCAGGCCGGATCTATCTGGCCGGCGCCGTGCTGCTCGGACTGCTCTTTCTCTACAGCAGTCTTCGTGCGGCATTCTCAATGTCGCGGCAACAAGCGCGCAGGTTGCTGCTGGCATCGGTTCTCTATTTGCCGCTTCTGTTTCTTCTAATGGTTTTGAATAGGTAACGTCCGGCTGCACCAGCCGCGACAGACACCAACTAAGGAGAGGTAACCGATGGGACGAGTTCTTGCGGTTATTATCTGGATCATAACCCTACTGTCCGTGGCTCTGTTCTTCAGCGACAAGTGGTGGTTCGTTGAACCTATCTCGGCACATGCGCCCGCCTACGATCGCCAGTTCCTGATCACGATCCTGGTCGTCGGCATCGCGTTCACCGCGGCACAGGTCGGCCTCGGTTGGGCTGTCTGGAAGTTCCGTGACACCGGCAAGCCTGGCGATCGCTCCGTCTACTCGCACGGCAGCAATCGGCTGGAAGTGCTGTGGACCGTGATCACGGCCGTCATCTTCATCAGCCTCGCGATCATGGGCCAAAGCGTTTGGGCTTCACTCAGACTGCACGACGCTCCCGCTGGTTCTTACACAGTCGAGGCCGTGGCGCAGCAGTTTCAGTGGAACTTCCACTATGCCGGCGCCGACAACAAATTCGGCCGCACCCATCCAAGCCTGATCGACGACGGCACGCTCAACTTCATCGGTCTCGATCCTGAAGATCCTTCCGGCAGAGACGATTCCGTCACCGCGGCACTGGCGATTCCCGTCAACCGTCCCGTCGAACTGCGACTGCGTTCGAAAGACGTGATTCACAACTTCTGGGTGCCGCAGTTGCGCTTCAAGCAGGACCTCGTTCCCGGCATGGAAATCAAGGTCCACTTCCAGGCCAACAAGGTAGGGAAGTACGAACTGGCGTGCGCCGAGTTGTGCGGCCAACTGCACTTCAAGATGAAGAGCTACATGCTCGTGCTTCCGGAAGACGAACTCGCGGCGCTTCAGGTGTTGCCGCAGGAACAATTCCAGGCACGCATAGCGGAGTTGCTGAACAAGTATCCGCTTCCGACAAATTAAGGCTCGGCAGGGCAAAGCCCAGCCACACATCAGGCGGCGAAGCCGTCAGAGACCTAGCACTTGATTGTTTAGCTAACGCTTAGAGGAGACGACAGATGTCAGAAACTCACGAGGGCGTACACAGGCATCCGGCGCCAACAGGTTTCATTCGCAAGTACATTTTCAGCCTTGACCACAAGGTCATCGGCATTCAGTACATCTTGTTGGCACTGGCGGCAGTCGCGGTCGGTATGGTGATGTCGCTGCTCATGCGCCTGAACCTCTCCTGGCCGGGAACGAGTTGGCCCATCCTGGAGACACTGTTCCCCACCGGCGCGCCCGGCGGCATCATGACTCCCGAGTTCTATCTGTCGCTGGTGACGATGCACGGAACGATCATGGTGTTCTTCGTGCTCACCACCGCGCCACAGGGCGGCTTCGGCAACTACTTCCTGCCGATACAGATCGGCGCGGAAGACATGGCGTTTCCGGTGCTGAACATGATGTCGTTCTGGGTGACGTTCGTCGGCTTCATCGTCATCCTGATGGCCATCGTCGTCGAAGGCAATCAGGCCATCGGCGCGTGGTTCGCCAATCTTGGGCCATCATTCGCCGGCGGGAGCGGCACCGTTGGACCAATCGGCGGCTGGACGGGTTACGCGCCGCTCAGTGCACTCGGAAAGATTGCCGGCCCGGGTCAGGGCGGGGGCATGAACCTCTGGGTGATCAGTATCGCGATCTTCTGCGTCGGCTCATTACTCGGTGCGCTCAACTTCATCACGACGCTGCTGAACATGCGCACGAAAGGCATGTCGCTGATGCGTATGCCGCTCACTTGCTGGGCGTGGTTCACGACCGCGGTGCTCGCGTTGCTGTCGTTCCCGGTGCTGCTCGGCGGCGGCATCCTCTTGCTGCTCGATCGCATCGCCGGCACGAGCTTCTTCATTCCGGGCGGACTCTACGTCAGCGGTCTTCTTTCGGGATCAAATCCAAACTTCCCGCTGCACACCGGCGGTTCGCCGATACTGTGGCAGCACCTGTTCTGGTTCTTCGGACACCCTGAAGTCTACATCGCGATTCTTCCCGGCATGGGCGCGACGTCGCACATCCTCGCAACGTTCGCACGCAAACCAGTGTTTGGTTATCGCGCAATGGTGTTCGCGATCTTCGCCATCGGCCTGCTCGGATTTCTCGTGTGGGGCCACCACATGTTCATCAGCGGCATGAGCCCGTACTCGGCCGTGGCGTTCTCGATCCTGACGCTTTCGATCGGCGTGCCGTCAGCGGTCAAGACGTTCAACTGGCTAGGCACGTTGTGGAACTCGAGGATTCGTTTCACCACGGCGATGCTGTTCGCCCTTGGCTTCGTTTCGCTGTTCGTCGCGGGCGGTATCACCGGCCTCGTGCTCGGACAGAGTTCACTCGATCTCGCGATGCACGATTCTTATTTCGTGACCGCGCACTTCCATCTCGTGATGGGCGTCGCGTCGATCTTCGGCATGTTCGCCGCGACCTACTTCTGGTTCCCGAAGATGTTCGGTCGCTTGATGAGCGAAGGCATCGGAAGGATTCACTTCTGGATCACGTTCATCGGCGTCTACGCGATCTTCGTCCCGATGCACGTCATGGGTATCCGTGGTATGCCGCGACGCTTTTCGAGCTTCGCTGAGTACGACTTTTTGAGAAACGTCGATCCGCTCGTGCTGCTGGTGTCAGTTGCGGCAGTGCTGACGATCGCCGTGCAATTACTTTTCTACTTCAACTTCTTCTGGAGCATCTTCAAAGGCGAGAAGGCCGGCGACAATCCCTGGGAAGCAACGACGCTCGAGTGGAACACGACGTCGCCGCCGCCGCACGACAACTTCGCTGGCGTGTTGCCGACTGTCTATCACGGCCCCTACGAGTTCGCAGTTCCGGGAGCTCCAAAAGATTTTGTAATGCAGACTGATATAGAAGCCGAGGTGCCAAGCGGTAATGGCCACAATGGTCACCACTAGACCACCGATTACTAAAAAAGGTGCGGGCCCTGGACCAGGAATGCCCGAACCGAACGGCAACGGTTCAAAAGGCGACGGCTTTCGTGATCCGCAATCGCACGGCAACCGTTACCGGATCGGAATGTGGGTCGGACTCGCATCCGTGACGATGATGTTCACGTCACTCAGCAGTGCGTACATCGTCAGATCGTCGTCGGCAAACGACTGGGTTCCGTTACCAATGCCGCGCGTGCTGCTCGCAAGCACGGTCTTGTTGATTGCGAGCAGCGTCACACTCGAATTTGCTCGTCGCAAGCTGAAAGCGGCGCTGACGAAAGAGTATGCGAAGTGGCTGGTCGCGACAGTGGTTCTCGGTCTTGCATTCCTCGCGTTGCAGTTGTTCGCGTGGCGACAACTCACGGCGCAGGGAATCTACGTCTCGAGTCATCCACACAGTTCTTTCTTCTATCTCCTGACTGGTGCGCACGCCGTTCACCTGGCGGGAGGTTTACTTGGACTCGGTTTTCTTTGGCTTCGTTCGGGGCGCATCGCGAATGAAGCACTACAACTGGAGAAACGCCAGGCTTCCGCGGACGCAGTTACGATCTACTGGCATTTCATGGACGCTCTTTGGATCTACCTATTCCTACTCCTATTCCTTTGGAGGTGACAGGTGAGCACTGAAGCACGTGCAGGACATTTTCCGGCAGTGGATTGGGATGGCGGCGCCTTCCCTTATCGTGTCGGCCATCGCAAGTTGGGGATGTGGCTGTTCATCGTCTCCGACTCTTTGACGTTTTCGGCGCTGCTCATCGGCTATAGCTATCTGCGCGCGTCGAACGTTTGGCCCACGCCGTTTCCGTTCTATCCGAGCATCGTCTTTTCGTCGGTGATGACGTTCTGTCTGTTGTCATCCAGCTTGACGATGGTGTTTGGCGTGTCGGCGTCGAGCAAAGGCGACAAAGCAAAGGCGCGAAAGTGGATCCTGGCGACGATCGTCTTCGGTGTGGCGTTCATCGTGCTTCACTTGATCGAGTGGCAACACCTGATTGAGGCGGGACTGCGGCCCTTCTTCCTTCCCGAAACGTGGGTGCAGGCGTTCACGACCACTGACGGCGTGCCGCCGAGCCCGTTGTTTGGCGCAACGTTCTTCGCGATTACGGGTCTGCACATGTTTCACGTCGCCACGGGCGCGATTTATCTCGCCGTCGTCGCGGCGCGTATCAAGAAGCTCAAACACGAAGACGTCGAGATCAGCGGCCTTTACTGGCACTTCGTCGACCTCGTCTGGATGTTTGTATTCCCGTTGATCTACATCATGTCCGTCGACATCGGTGGGCATCTGGCGGCAATAGGCCACTGAGAGGGGAATCGAAATGAACGCACATACCGAAGAACATTTCGCCGGGAGCAACAAGCTGTTCATCTCGATCTGGGTGTGGCTGGTGGTGCTCACGTTGATCGAGATCTTCCTGGCGTACAGGCCGATGCCCATCCACTTCATGTTGACGGTGCTGCTCGGGCTTTCGATCATCAAAGCGGCGCTGATCATGGCTTACTTCATGCACTTGAAGTTTGAACGGCTGAGCCTGATTCTCACGCTGGTGCCGATGCTGGTAATCTGTATCTGTCTGTTATTTGCTTTTTTCCCCGACAGTTTTCGGTCTGCCGGCTTGCGTTACCAGTTCAAGGAAGCGCCGCCGGTGGCGCCGCCGCCAGTTGAGGAGCCATGAAGATTTCACGCGTTCTGTTGTTTCTGGTTTTGGCTGCGGGAATTCTGCTGTTTGCGACTGGCGACGTAGCAGCTCAGTGCTCGATGTGCCGTGCTTCGTTGACGAGCGCGACCAACAGTCGCTTCGTTCGCGGTCTTAACTTGGGCGTGTTGGTGCTGTTGATACCGCCGGTCACGATCTTCTGTTCGCTCTTCGTAGTGCTGAGGCGCTACAGAAACACGAATTAAACGGAATGGCTGACGATAATCCCCTGGCTCTCGACGTGGAAGTGCGAACGACGCGAGGGCGTTCGTGTCCGCGTTGCGGCGGCAAAATCATTCCATCCAACCGCGCTGTTTACGAGGCGACGGCAAATCCCGATGCGGCTTTTCCGATCTGGCAGTGTGAACGATGCGGATATGAGGAAATGAACGAGCGGAAGAAGCCGGCGGGCAAAGCGCGACATTGATGGGGCTTCGGTCTTCGGTCTTTGTACTTAGTACTTGGTTCTTTGTTTAGCAAAAACCAAAGCCCTAAGACCAAAGCCCTGACCCCTTGGTAACCGAATGAGCAAAGAACTTCGCATACTGAACTTTCTCTGCATCCTGGCGGCGCTGGGTTTTCTGGCGATGATCGTCATCAGCGCTATCTCCTCCGGCGACTTTTTCACCACCGATAACTTGTTCATCATCGTCGTCTGTCTCGTCATGGCGCTGTTGTTTGCGATTAATCCGCTGCTGTACTTGCGATCGGAAGGCAAACTCCCGCTCCCATTCGTTAATAGACCCGTTTCATCAGTGGCCACTACACCACAAATAAGATCAACCGTGCCTCCATTGCTCGACGCGAAAGGCCGCGCCGTTCCCCCCGACGTCAAAGCCATGGTCACCCGGATGAACCAGGCGGAAGTTAAGGAATCCTGATTTTCAACTCGTGGATGAATTGACCAGGAAAGTTTTGGGGAGCTTTGCGCACTGGCGAAAGGACACGCTCGATCTGCACGAGTTGTTTGAAGCCGGCGGCAACGATCCGGAAGCGCGCACGGCGGTGTTCGACATCGTCGAGAGGTTGGTTCGCGAAGGACTGCTGGCCGAAGAGGGAAACGATTTCTACTCTTTGACCGAGAAAGGTAAGCAGGCCGCCGCGGCAAACTGAACTTCTGTGTTGTCCCCCGAATTCATCTCCTACCTGCCACACGTCAATGCTTGTTTGAATACGACGAGCGCGGTGCTGTTGCTCAGCGGTTACCGGTTCATCAGGGCGCGGAACATTGCCGCCCATCGCGCCTGCCAGATTGCTGCGCTGTGCGTCTCGATACTGTTTCTGGCTTCATACCTGACCTATCACTTCAATCACGGCGCGACGCGGTTTCAGGGCACGGGCATCGTTCGTCCGATCTACTTCACGATCCTGACGACGCACACGATCCTCGCGATCGTGATCGTTCCCCTCGTAATACTGACGTTCTATCGCGCGTTTCGCGGAGATTTCACGCGTCATCGCCGGATCGCGCGAGTGACGTTGCCGCTATGGTTGTACGTGTCGGTCACGGGCGTCATCGTTTATCTTATGCTCTACCAGATCTATCCTTCCTGAGTTTTCGATGACTGAAACAGGCGATCATCCGATAGGTGCGTCAGAGGTGCGCAGACGCGCGCCCGGCTCCGGCTGGATCCTTGCCCTCGCGATCCTGTTTCTTGGCGCGACGTTTCTCGCGTGGTACTTCACCTGGTTCGGACGCGAACTCTCCGACGCCGACATCTCGAAATACCTGAACGACGAAAAGAACCCACGACACGTCCAACATGCGCTGCTGCAAATTCAACAACGCATCGAACGCGGCGATGCGAATGCTAAAAGTTGGTATCCGCAGCTCGTCACGTTGAGCCGAAATCAGGAGACGGAGTTTCGGCTGACTACGGCGTGGGTGATGGGTTTTGATCCGAAGTCGACGGAGTTTCATGACGCGTTGAAGAAACTGCTCCAGGATCAGGAACCGATCGTACGGCGAAACGCGGCGCTGGCGTTGGTCAGGTTCGGCGATGCGAGTGGCCGCGCGGAGTTGATCTCGGTGCTGAGCCCGTATGCGGTGCGGGCGCCCGTCGATGGGTTGATGGCTAGTAGTCTTAAAGAAGAGGCGGAGGTTGCGCGAGGCTCGTTGCTCGTGCGTATTCAGCATTCCAATAACGAGATAATTGAGTTGAGGTCGCCTCTGGCAGGTCGAATTAACAAAATTTTCAAGACGAATGGGACTCAGCTTGCGGCGGGCGACGAGATACTGAATCTGAACTCAGACGAAGATAGTGTGTGGGAAGCGTTGCGTGGTCTGTCGCTGATCGGCACACGAGAAGACTTGCCGATCATTCAGAGTTACGCCGAGTCGACAAACGTTTCCGAACGGATTCGCGAACAAGCCAAACTGACGATTAAGCAGGTGGAGCGGGCGGCGAGTCCGGCAAAGTGATTCCGTGCAGCGCTTCCCAGTCGTCGGTTGGGACCATTTCGATTGCATCCCACGGACAACCGTCGAGAAACGCGCCATCAGGACCTTTGCTCGTACACTTCTGACAGCCGATACACAGGTAGGGATCGACTTCGATCCGGCCGAACGGCGGATGGTCCTCGTCAGGCAACCAGAACATACAGGCTTCGATCGGACAATACTCGATACAGGCCGGCGACCCCGCACAGCCAGTGCAGCAGTCAGTGGTGATTGCCAGTATGCGTGGCCGTTTCTTGCGCGTAGCTTTTCCGTCGCCCTGCGACATCGGCCAGTATTTGTCTACGATATCGAACATCCGTTTTGAGCCTCGTTTGCCGGTTCTCAGATCGTGATTGGACTCTAACATAGCTTTGCGGATTTCCTCAACGATTTGTGTCGATTAGGGTTCCGCGCACGCACGCGCTTGCTGCCTCATGTCACTCGCGTTAGAAGTTAAGGTAAGAACCAACACGGGAGGGACGAAAATGGAGATAGCAACAGGTGTATTTGAATCAAGGGCTGACGCGGAAAGAGCAGTTGATCAGTTAAGAAAATTGGGGGTTCCGCCGGAGCGAATCGGTTTTATAACGAGACAGACCAACGCGGAGCAGGTGAGCGCGAGCATGCCGGTCACGGACACGGAAGAACCCGGCATGGGCCGCGCTATGGGCGCCGCTGTCGGAGGCGCGATGGGCGCAGCCGGTGGCGCGACTCTGGGACTCGCAGTCGCGACACTCGCGTTGCCGGGAATCGGACCAGTCATCGCATTCGGCGTGGCCGGCGCGGCGTTGCTGGGAATCGCCGGCGCGGCGGCGGGCTCCGCGGTGGGCAATCAGGTAGAGGAAGAACTCGGCGAAGGCGTACCGCACGAAGATCTCTTCATCTATGAGGACGCGCTGCGAAACGGACGTTCGGTCGTCATCGCGCACGTCACAGACGACGAGGAGGATCGCGCGGAAGAGATACTCAAAGACGCCGGCGCTGAAGACATCGACGAGCTTCGCGAACGCTGGTGGAACGATTTGAGAGACGACGAGCGCGCCTACTATCACAACGACGGACGCGACTTCGATCGTGACGAAGAAACTTACCGTCGCGGTTTTCAGGCTTCGCTGCATCCGCGTCACCGAGGCAAAGCTTACAGCGACATCGAAGATGAACTGCGGACCTCGTACACCGAAACGCAGCTTGACACCGGGTTCCGCGAAGGGTATGAACGCGGACGGGCTTACCACAATAAATTCGGAGAAAGGCGTAACGATTGAGAGACTTCCTGTTGAACGCGGCGGTCCTGATCGGGATCCTCGGGGCCAGCGCGTTCATCACGAGTTGGTTTACGCGTACGATGTATATTCGTTGTGCAGCTTGCGGCACTCTAAACGCGCGACGTCGCGACGAGTGCCGCTCCTGCCAGACCACCCTGTAGATTGGTCATATATCATTTGCCATTTTCCATTTGCCATTTCGATCCTAACGATCGCTCAAACGGCGAACAGTGCCAAAATGACAAATGAGAAATGGAAAAAGGCAAATGGAAAATGTATCTCCCCCTGAATGGCGCACTCACGCCGAAAGCACCGACTACGACGAAACACCAAACTACTCAGACACCTTTGCCTATGCGCGTCGCCTGGCCCACGCGTCGTCGGCAATCGACTTCCGCAGCTTCGGACAAAGCGGCCAGGGACGCGATCTGCCGCTGATCGTCGCGTCCGAGACCGGAACGTTCACTCCGGACGCCGCGAAAGCTGAGGGCAAAGCCGTCGTCCTGATCCAGGCGTGCATTCACTCAGGCGAACCCGACGGCAAAGACGCAGGCTTCGCGCTGCTGCGCGACATCGCGATCACGAAAACCGCCGCGGGCCTGTTAACTAATGTCGTGTTGCTGTTCATTCCGATCTACAACACTGACGGTCACGAACGCGCGACTCCGTACAATCGCATCAATCAAAATGGTCCAAAGGACATGGGCTGGCGCACGACCAGCACGTATCAAAATCTCAATCGCGATTACATGAAAGCCGACACGCCGGAAACGCGCGCGTGGCTAAACCTGTGGAACGAATGGCAACCCGATCTCTTCATCGACTGCCACGTTACTGACGGCGCCGACTATCGCTGCAACATCACTTACCATCACGAACATCACGCCGGTGTTGACGACGCGATCATCGCGTGGGAAAGGGAAGTGTTCGGCGGCAAAGTGGCTCCGGCGACCGAAGCGGCGGGAAACGTGATCTCGTGGTATCTCGAGTTCATCGACAACCGCGATCTCACACTCGGCACGAGAGACTTCAACGGCTCGCCTCGTTTCTCGACCGGCTACGTTCCGATCAGAAATCGTCCCGGCATCCTGATCGAAACGCACATGATCAAAGACTATCGCTCGCGCGTGATCGGCACTTACGACTTCCTGCGCGCCGCGCTCGAGGAAGCCAATCGCGACCCCGAACGTTTGCGCCAACTCGGACGCGACGCCGACGAAAGAACGACGACGATGGTCGGCGAAAACTACGATCCGTCGCGAATGTATCCACTCGATTTCGAACTCACGGACGATCAAACTCCCTTCGCATTGCGCGCCTTCACCTACGAAACGGACGAGAGCGAAGTCTCGGGTGACTTGCGCGTCGTTTACGGACGCGAGCCGCTCGATCTAACAGTACCGATGTATGACACGTTTCGCGTCACTCGCGCCGTCGCGCCGCCGCTCGCGTACATCGTTCCCGTTCAGTGGACCGACGTGATCGAAGTATTGAAAGCGCACGGTATGAAGATGCACATGTTGACTGACGAACGCGAGATCGAAGTCGAGAGTTATCGCTTTGACAACGTCGTTTGGCCCGCTGGTCCTTTCGAAGGAAGGCAGATGCCGCGATTTGAAGTCGAACACGTCGTCGACACGCGCGTCTTCCATGAAGGATCGATGGTCGTGCCGCTGGCTCAACCGTTGGCGAAAGTCGCGCTGAATTTGTTGGAGCCGGAAGCTCCTGACTCGTTCGTGCGTTGGGGATTCTTCAACGCGATCTTCGAAGAGAAGGAGTACGGCGAGCCGTACGTGCTGGAAGCGCTGGCGCGCGAGATGATGGCTAACGATCCCGCACTGAAGCAGGAGTTCGAAGCGTTAGTGGCGACCGACGCAGAGTTCGCCGCCAGTCCTTATGAGCGACTGCGTTTCTTTCACAAACGTTCGCCCTACTGGGATCCACAAATGAATCTCTATCCAGTAGGGCGAATCATTAGTTTGCTCGATCTACCGTTACTTTAAGTTTAAGAGACGCCCGACCTTTCGGTCGGTTGCGAACGATAGCGTCGGGCGTCGGGCAGGGCAAACAGTGTGTGCGTTTGCCTAAACGACTGTGCGTCGTCCTCCAATTATGTTAATAAGCAGCACAACGAGTGCTAACACCAACAACAGATGAATGAACCCACCAATCGTGTAGCTGCTCACTACGCCGAGTAACCACAAGACCAACAGGATAACAAAAATCGTCCAAAGCATTTTTTTCTCCTCCCTTTTGTCACCACGCCAAGTTCGTTGTTACAAAAAGCAATCGCTAATGGATTGAGCAATGTCCATGCCGTACGGCTGAATGTTGATTTTTGGGAATTTAGAGCGAAATGATTGTTCCTTTGCGTACGGAAACATGTCACGACTGATTTCGATCCGTATTGTCTGAGGCTAGATTTCACGAATCTGTTCTGGACTTCACGTATTCGTCGCTGCTAAAGTGAACAGCGGCGTTCGCCACGGTCGCGACCCTTCCTTAGAAGTTCCGTCGCTTTCCTAACCCGATACTTGTATTTGAACTTTTACTTGCCGCCGGATTGACCCTTCGGCGGATACTTGGAGGTTTTTGTATGCCAACCCCCTCGCCTCGCGTATCAGTGCGCACCCGCCGAGTTGCGCTGCTCGTGATGGCAGTTATTAGTTTCTCCCTCGTAATTGCCGCCACAGTGGTTACCTATCAGCGCCGGCAGCCGCCGGTGCAAACAATCAACTACTCGCAAATCTACGCTTTGGCCGAAACGAGCGGCGCCGTCGCGCTTCAGGTCGAAGGGGAGACACTGACAGTCACGCGTAACGACGGCTCGCTGGTTAAAGCGACGGTCACCGGTGAAACGGCGCAGCACGACGTGGTACAGATGTTTCTCAAGAACAACGTGCCGGTGGAGTTTCGTCCGTTGCAGCCGGGATTTCTCCTGAGTTCGCTGAATTACGTCTTGCCGATACTCACGCTTGCTTTCATCGCGTTCGCCGGCTGGCGTCTCTACGCGCACATGAGCGGCAAGGGCTCGTTTGATATCACCGATCACAACGGCCAGCAGAAAGTCGGTTTCGACGACGTCGCGGGCGTTGACGAAGCGCGAGCGGAGTTGAGCGAGACTATCGAATTTCTGCGCAATCCCGAACGATTCAGCCGTCTCGGCGGACGTGTTCCGCGCGGCATCCTGCTTTACGGACCTCCGGGAACGGGCAAGACTTTGCTCGCGCGAGCCGCGGCGAAAGAAGCGGGCGTGGCGTTTCTCGCTGCTTCCGGTTCGAGTTTTCAGGAGAAGTTCGCCGGATTGGGCGCGGCGCGCGTGAGGGCTTTGTTCGCCAAAGGCCGAAAGCTCTCGCCATGCATCATCTTTATCGACGAAGTCGACGCACTCGGACGCCAGCGCGGACGCGGCGGCGACTCAGCGTCGGCCGACCAGGATCAAACACTCAACCAGTTGCTGGTCGAGATGGACGGTTTCGATCAGTCGAGCGCCGTCGTGGTGATCGCGTCGACCAACCGGCCTGACATTCTCGACAAGGCACTAACCCGTCCCGGCCGCTTCGATCGCGAGATCGCGGTCGATCTCGCCGACGTGAACGGCAGGGAAGCGATCCTGAAAGTTCATGCCCGCAATCTGAAACTCGAAGAAGGTCTCGATCTTCAGTGGATCGCGCGTGGCACGCCCGGTTTCTCCGGCGCTGAGCTCGCGAACCTTATGAACGAAGCCGCGATCGCCGCGACGCGCGATGATGCCGAAGCAGTCGGCCGCAAGCACGTCGAGATCGCTCGCGATCGCATCCTGATGGGCGCGGAACGACAGGGATTCATGATGGACGATGACGAGCGTTACGCGACAGCGGTTCACGAAGCCGGTCACGTCGCAGTCGGACTTGCGGTAGAGAACGGCGATCCGATTCACAAGGTCTCGATCCTGCCGCGTGGACGTGCACTTGGAGTCACGCAGTCGCTGCCGGAACGCGATCGGTTCATGAAGAAGCGCGAATACCTGGAAGATCAGATCGCGTTGCTGCTTGGCGGTCGCGCTGCCGAACAGATCCTGCTTTCGACGATGACCGCCGGCGCCTCAAACGACATCGAGCGCGCGGTGGAGATCTCGCGAAAGATGGTCAGCGAGTTTGGCATGAGCCGGCTGGGTCCGATCCATCTCGGCAACAGCGATCAGCCGCACAGCCAAAGCCTGCTCGACAAGATCGAAGATGCGACAAACGATCTCATCAACGCGCAACTCGAAAGAGCGTGCGCCATCGTCAGCGAGGAACGCGAGTCGATCGCACGTCTCGTCGAACTGCTGATGGAGCGAGATACGCTTGACGCCGACGAGATCCTGAGTTGTTTCCGCGGAAGCCGGAACGTTAGAGCGGCTTAATCACGTCGATACTGAAACGTGCGCGCTGGTGTCGCGGTTCGTGGTCACCAGCGCCACGCCTCCAAAGATCAACAACGCAGCGACGATCGTGCGGTAGTTCCACTTCTCACCGAGTAGGAGCGGCGCGAAGCCGAACGCGATTAACGGTTGCAGGTAGATGTAGATCGCGACCGTGCTCGGCGAAACGCGCGTCAACGCCCACGCATTCAGGTAATAAGCACCGACAGTCGGCAGCAGGATGATGAACGCGAGCGCCAGCCACGTGTACGCGTCGATGGCTGCGAGGTTTTCCTGCTGTAACGAAAAGATCCCAACCGGAATAGTCACAAACAAGCCAACCACGAAGATCCACGTGATCATGTTGAGGGCGCCGTATCGTTCATAGAGTCCTTTCGAGATCACGATAAAGACAGCGTAAAGGAACGAGTTGATCAGGATCAGGACGTTGCCGGTGGTTGTTGTCGTGGTCAGGTCCGCGCGCGCCGGGTTGATCAGGTACAGGACGCCGGCCGCGGCGATCAGGATTCCGCCGACAGTCTTGAACGACCAGCGATCGTAGCCAAGCAGAATGCTGATCGTGAGGGCGTAAGCGGGGATCGTCGTGCTCAGGATCTCGGCGTTGATGACTGTAGTTAACGAGAGTCCTTTAACAAACAGAAACTGGTTGCCGACGATGCCGAGCAAACTGCACAGGATCAGCAACACGATGTCTTTCATCGGCATTCGTAAGAGAGGCGCGAGGCGGCGTTGCAGTAACGCGAGCGCGAGTGCCGCGCCGGTGATGCGCAACGCGACGAGGCTGGTGGACGACATCGAGCGCAAAACGACCTTGCCGAAGATGGGCCAAATTCCGAACAGAATTTGAACGGCTAAGAGTGCGAGATGCGGTCCGAGTCGGTTGCTCATACCACGAGGTAGAGCGGGTTCTCCAACATTTTCTTGAATGTTTGCAGGAACTTTGCGCCGGTTGCGCCGTCGATGACGCGATGATCGCACGACATCGTGACGCGCATCATCTGGCGGATGACGAGCTGGTTATCGCGCGCGACGGGTTTCGCAGTCATTGCGCCGACCGCGAGAATTGCGCCTTCGGGCGGGTTGATGACGGCGGTGAATTCGTCGATACCAAACATGCCGAGATTGCTGATCGAGAAAGTGGCGCCGGTGTACTCTTCGGGTTTGAGTTTCCTGGAACGAGCACGTTCGGCGAGTTCGCGAACCTCGCTTGCAATCTGGCTCAACGATTTTTGATCCGCGGCGCGGACGACGGGAGTGATCAGTCCGTCTTCGATGGCGACGGCGACGCCGATGTCGGCGTGTTCGTAGTAACGGACGACTTTCTCCTGGAACGACGCGTTTACTTGCGGATGTTGCAGCAGCGCCGCGGCGGCGACTTTGATGATGATGTCGTTGATGGAGATCTTTAGATCGGGATCCAGCGCCTTGATGCTTTCGCGCATTTCGGCGGCGCGATCCATCTCGATGTCGACGGTGAGAAAGAAATGCGGTATCGGACCGAGCGACGTGACGAGACGTTTGGCGATCGTCTGTCGAATTTGGGTTGCTGGTTCGTCGCGATAACCGGAAGCTGTTCCTTGGGCAGCTACTGGCGCTTTAGGCTTAGTCAGAGCTGCTTCAATATCTCTTTTAATGATGCGTCCGTTTGGACCACTGCCTTGAATAGAACGCAGATCCAAACCGGAATCGGCTGCGATACGAGCAGCAACGGGCGAAACAATCAATCTGCCTGAATCCGTGTTAACACGTTGTGGCTGTGGTTGCGGTGCCGCAGGCTTTTCAACTGGCGCTGGGGCAGGTGCTTCTTTTTTTTGTGCAGGCGGTGCTTCTGATAGTACCGACGCGATGTCTTCGTTCGGCTCGCCGATCACGGCGATGAGCTGCCCGAGCGGAGCGGATTCGCCTTCGCCGATCAGTATCTTGCGCAAGACTCCGTTCGCCAGAGCCTGCATTTCCATCGTGGCTTTATCGGTGTCGATCTCGGCGAGTGGCTCTCCCATGGAGACTTTGTCTCCCTCTTTTTTCAACCATCTCGCAATCTGTCCCTCCTCCATCGTCGGGGAGAGTTTCGGCATGATTACCTTGCTGGCCATTCGGCTTCCTTATTCGTGTAATCCGTGTTTAATCCAGATAAGCCACTTCTTTTACGGCCGCGATGATCTTATCCACGTCCGGTATCGCAAGTTGCTCGAGGTTCTTCGCGTAAGGCATCGGCACATCCGCTCCCGAAACCCGCTTCACCGGCGCGTCGAGATAATCAAACGCGTGTTCCATGATCGCGGCGCTGATCTCGGCGTTCACGCCGCAAATCGGATGCGACTCTTCCGCCAGCACCACGCGATTCGTCTTCTTCACTGACTCGATGATCGTCGGAAGATCGAGTGGACGAATCGTACGCGGGTCGATCACTTCGCAGGAAACACCTTGCTCCGCCTCGAGCTTCTCGGCGGCTTTCAAAGCGATGGGAACCATCAACGAGCGCGCGACAATCGTCACGTCCTTGCCCTCGCGTTTTACGTCGGCGACGCCGAGCGGGATCGTGAAGTCAGGATCGTCGGGCACCTCGCCCTTGTTGCCGTACATCCGTTCCTGTTCGATAAAGATCACCGGATCGTCGTCGCGAATCGACGACTTCAGCAGTCCCTTCGCATCGGCGGCAGTCGAAGGCATGACGACTTTGAGACCGGGGAAGTAGGCGTACCAGGATTCGAGCGCCTGCGAGTGCTGCGACGACACCTGGAACGCCGAACCGCCTGGACCACGGAACACGATCGGGATCTTGAACTGACCGCCCGACATGTAGAGCATCTTGGCGGCGGAGTTGACGATTTGGTCGGTCGCGAGAATCGAGAAGTTGAACGTCATGAACTCGATGATCGGCCGCAGTCCGGCCATCGCCGCGCCGACTCCGAGTCCCGCAAACCCAAGCTCCGTGATCGGCGAATCGATGACTCGCTTCCCACCAAACTCGTGGAATAAACCGCGCGTGACTTTGTATGCGCCGTCGTATTCGGCGACCTCCTCGCCCATGATGAATACCGTTTCATCGCGGGCCAACTCTTCCCGGATCGCCTGATTAAGCGCTTCGCGTATCGTAATTGTCGACATCAGATTGTTAAGCAGTCCTGTTTTTGGCTGGATCGATTGGATTGGCGTAAACGTCCGTGTAGAGATCTTCGGGCGGAGGCAGCGGACTCTCCTCGGCAAATTTCACTGAGTCTTCCACTTCCTCACGCACTTCGCGATCGATCTTGTCGAGCGTTTCCTGGTCCGTGATCTTCTCTTCGAGCAGGCTGGCGACGAAGAGTTTGATCGGATCGCGCTCCTGGTACTTCTCGATCTCAGCTCGCGTGCGATAGTTTCCCGGGTCCGACATCGAGTGGCCCATGAAACGATAAGTGCGGATCTCGAGCAGCGTCGGCAGGTAGTCTTTGCGTGCGCGTTCGACGGCGCGCAACGTAGCCTCGCGAATCGCAAGCACGTCCATTCCGTCTACAAACTCGGAAGCGATCTCGTAGGCGCAGGACTTCTGCGCGATATCGCGCAACGACATCGCCCGGTCCACGGACGTGCCCATGCCGTACTGGTTGTTCTCGCAGATATAGATGCAGGGAAGTTTCCACAGTTGGGCCATGTTGAGCGACTCGTGGAAGGCGCCCTGGTTCACCGCGGCTTCACCAAAGTAACAAATCGTGACCTGGTCGGTGCCCTTATACTTCGACGCGAAAGCGATCCCGGTCGCGAGTGGAATCTGGCCGCCGACGATTGCGTGTCCGCCAAGGAAATTGAGTTCCTTGTCAAACATGTGCATCGAGCCGCCCTTGCCCTTCGAACAGCCGGTGACCTTGCCATAAAGCTCAGCCATGATCGCGCGCGCCGACATGCCTTTTGCGAGCGCTTGTCCGTGTTCGCGATAGCTGCCGAGAACGTAGTCGTCTGGGCGCAGCGCGGAGATTGAACCGACCGCCACCGCTTCCTGGCCGATGTAGAGGTGACAGAAGCCGCCGATCTTGCCGGCGACGTAGACTTCCGCCGCTTTTTCTTCAAAGCGACGAATCAGGGTCATCTGGCGGTAGAGATCGATGAGTTGAGCGGGTTCGAGAGCGCTCAGGCGATCTTTCTGGCGTTCTTTCGCCTGATCTCGCTCTTTCGCCAGCTTCTTTTTATCGACATCTTTTGGTGGATCGATTACGCCGGTCGAGCTTTGTTCTTCCGCTCCGGCAGCGGAGGGTGGTGCTGCTGATGGTTTAGTCATGGGTTGAAGCGACGAATTATAGCCGCAAAAAGGCATAGCCGCAAAAAGGCATAGCCGCAAAAAGGAACCACAAAAGGTAGCCACAAAGAGGCACAAGAAGCACAAGAGGCACAAAAGGTATAAGAGAGTAGGATTTTGCTTGGTGCTTTGTATTTAGTACTTAGCTCAAAGTACGAAGTACAAAGTACAAACGACCACCCTCACTCGTCCTTTTTTGTGCCTCTTGTGCTTCTTGTGCCTCTTTGTGGCCCCTTTTTGTGGCCTAAGTCATCATGTCGATCGAGCTGACACCAGCCTCCGCGACAGTGAGCACAGTCTTTCGTGAATGCTTGTCGCTCTGCATCCGGCGGGCGGCGGCGGTCAAAAGCTCTTCACTCGTCTCTCCATCCTCAGGGAAACACGCGACGCCGGCACTCACACCCAACCCGATCAGCGTTCCTTCCCGAACGGAGAACAACTGTTCCTCGACCGCGTTTCGTATGCGGTCGCAAATCGAACCCGCCATCTTGCTCGACGCCATCGGCATGATCGCGACGAACTCGTCGCCCGCATAGCGCGTCAGAATGTCCATCTGTCTCAACTCGCGGCGCATCACGCCCGCCACACTCGCCAGCAATCGATCGCCGGTCGAGTGGCCGTACTGGTCGTTGATGACTTTGAAATCGTCGATGTCCATGCAGATCACCGACAGCGCCTCGCGGTTCATGCGCTGGCACTCGGCGATGCGCTGCTCGAGCATCATGTAGAAACCACGCGCGTTCGGCAGCTCGGTCAACGGATCGACAAGCGCGCTTTCCTTCGTCTTTTCATGCGTGAGCGCGTTGTTCAGGGCGCTCGACGCGTGTTGGCAAACCGACTCGAGCAAACGCACGTGCTCGGAGGTGTAAGACGTCCGGCTTTGTGAATACAACGCGATCGCACCGAAAGCGCCGTCTTCGCGCAGCAACGGCGACACGAGGATGCCGCGGAAGCTTTTGACCGTCTCGTCGGGAATCCCAATCATGTCGAGGTCGGGATTAGCGTTGCACATCGAACGCGCATTCGCGATCACCCAGCCGGTAATGCCGTCGCCGATGTTGATCCTTCGGCGCGAGAAGAGTTCAGACTCTGCACCAACCGCATGAACGGCCTTCGCTTTTCCGGAACGTTCGTCGACGACAAAGATCACGCACGTGTCGAAAGGCACGATCGATCGCAACTTATTCGCGACGAGCGTTACCGTGTCGCTCAAGTTCAACGACGATCCGATCGTTTGCGCGATCTCGTGAAGCGCGAAGACTTCGCGTTGCGCTTCGCTGATCGAGCGGAAGCCCGATGACTCTTCGTCGGGCGCGCCGAGAATGTCCGAGGCCAGACCAGCGTCAGGTTTTGTCGAGGTTTCCGTGTCGAATGCGGCCGCGGAAGCCACCTGCTCCTGAATGTCGACTGAATCAATCAGTCGATCAAACTCTTCGACGTGTTCGATAAACGTTTCGACCACTTTCGGATCGAACGAACTTCCCACCATCCGCCGCAACAGGTTCAGCGAATCTTCACGCTTCATCCCTTTGCGATAAGGGCGATCGCAGCGAGTGGCGTCGTAAAAATCGACTACGGAAATTATGCGTGCGACGAGTGGAATGCCTTCGCCCTTGAGACCTTTCGGATAACCGCTGCCGTCCCACTTTTCATGGTGATAACGCACGATGTCTTCGACCGGGTAAGGGAAGTTGACGCGTTTGAGAATGTCGCCGCCGACCGTGGGATGAATCTTCATCTTCGCAAACTCAGCTTCGGTGAGTTTGCCGGGTTTGTTGAGAATGTACTCAGGCACCGCGAGCTTGCCGATGTCGTGCAGCAGCGCGCCCGCGTGCAGCGCCTGGAGCTCCGAATGCGAGACATTGAAAAGTCTGCCCATCTCCTTGGCGTAGATCTGCGTGCGGCGCACATGACCGTGAGTCGTCTGGTCTTTGGCGTCGATGGCGATCGCGAGCGACTCGATCGTGTTCATGTGGATCTCGGCCATCTCTTCCGCATGACGCCGTTGTTCCGCCTCGGCACGTCTGACGTCCTGCAAACGGCTCTCGTTGAAACGATAAAGAAAGTGAATCAATGCGGAGAGCAGCAGTCCGAGCGCGGCGTACGAAAGACCTTTGCCCATGATCGCCGCGTAGAACAGTACCGCTGAAGCGGCGCCGGCGAGTTTTGTCGTCAACGTCCAGACGATCGTTTCCTGCGACGGAATGACGAGGAGGTCGCCGCCCGCCTCGAAACTCAGGACCCAACTCGAAACGACCGTGCTCAGCGCGTACTGAAGCGCCGCCAAAACCAGAACCGGAATCAGGAACGTATCGAGCGGCATATTGCCGTCGGCCACGATCTCGCCGTCGCCGGCAAACAGGCCGACGAGTATTCCGTAAAGCGACGCAGCGATCGTCGTCGAGATGACGGCCATGCCCATCTTCAGCGCGATTTGTCGATATGAAACGATGCCGTAAGTGGAGAAGAACCCGACGAGCGCCGCCAACAGGACTGCCGGTCCGGCCGAACCAGCGGGTGGCGCGGCGTAGAGCATCACTGCGACGAAAACGAACGACTCAGCGATCGACTCGCGCGTCCGTTGCGTACCGTCAGTGCTGGTGACGAGTACGGTCAGACGGCTGGCGGCGACGGTCAGCAGAAGCAGGATGAGCCAGGAGCCGATTCCTTGCTTGCTGGAGAACGCCAGATCGACGGTGCCGACGAATGCAGAGAGAAGCAGTGCAGCGCCCGGCACTGAGATTCCCGCCAGGAGAGCGACGCTCTTCCAGTTATTTTTGGACATTGGTGAAGATCGATCCTTCCAAGTCAGAAGGGTTTAGGGCTCGAGTTGACGACTAACCGCGTGGTAAGTTGCCAAACATTGTTTGGCGCGACTGTAAATATAGCGATTACAGCACGTTGACGTCAAGCTTCGGTCCGAGTTTCGGCCCGAGCTTCGGCCCGAGCTTCGGGGCGGAGTTGAGCAGCCAAATCCGCGGGCTCCGTGACGGGTTGTTTACAGGTGTAGTGTTCGCAGACGTAGGCGGTCGCACGGCCGCCTGTGAGAGGGCGATCTTGCAGCAACGGGAGCGTTGTTGCCCCCGTTTCGCCGGCAAAACTGGGTGCGACAACCTTGTTCGGCAGGTATGGACGCCACGTTTCGGCGAGCAACGGTTCGATATCCGTCTCGTTCTGGCCGACGATAACGACTTCTTTCGGCGTTGAAAGCAGGAAGTCGATGGCGGAAAGCAGGTATCCGAAGCCTGACGGATAACGCCGCGCGGATTCGCCGGCTTCGCGAAAGACGGCGATCGCGAGATTTCGATAGTTCTCGTTTCCCGACAAGATGGCGAGCCGCAGCAGCACACCGGCGGCGACGGAGTTTCCCGAAGGAGTCGCGTTGTCGAAGTAGTCTTTGGAGCGAACGATCAGGTTCTCGTGACTCTTGCCAGTGAAATAAAACCCGCCGTTTTGGTCGTCCCAGAACTCTTCGATCATGCGATCGGCGAGGGCAACAGCTTCATTGAACCAGCGAAGCTCGCCGGTCGTCTCGTACAACGTCACGAGCCCTTCGATCAGAAACGCGTAGTCCTCGAGGTAAGCGTTGAATTTCGCGACGCCGTCTTTGTACGTGCGCAACAACAATCCGTCACGTAGCAAATGTGTCAGGACGAACTCGGCGTTTCGACGCGCGGCGTTCGTGTAATCGGGACGTTTCAACACGACGCCGGCTTCGGCGAAACTCGCGAGCATGAGTCCGTTCCACGCCGTGAGGATCTTCTCGTCGCGGTCGGGCTTGATGCGTTTCTCACGCAGCTCAAAAAGAATCTGCTTGCCGCGCGCCAGCGCGTCGCGTAGCTCGTCAACCGATACGCGATTCGCGACCGCGACGTCTTCAATCGTGCGCGTCACGTTTGGAATGTTCTTGCCTTCGAAGTTACCGCCTTCAGTGATGTCGTAGTAATCGCAAAAGAGTGCGGCCGCCGGTTCGCCGAGCGCCGAGCGGATCTCTGCGACGTCCCAGACGAAAAACTTTCCTTCGTGACCTTCAGAATCCGCGTCCTGAGTTGAATAGAAACCGCCGTCCGCGTCAGTCATCTCGCGCAGGACGTAGTCGAGGATTCCTTCGACGGTCGCACGAGACGGAGCAAACTGCGTGACCTGAAAATGATGAAGATAGAGACGCGAGAGCAGGGCGTTGTCATAGAGCATCTTCTCGAAATGCGGGACGAGCCAGCGCGCGTCGGTCGAGTAACGATGAAAGCCGCCGCCGAGTTGATCGTACATGCCGCCTTCGGCCATTTTCCTGCACGTGTGACTGACCATGCGGAGTGCGTCTTTGTTTCCGTTGCGCGCGTAGGTTCGCAACAGAAACTCGAGCGTCATCGCGGGCGGAAACTTCGGCGCGCCGCCGAAACCGCCGTTCGTCGCGTCGTAACTGCGGACGATACCGGCATAAGCGGCGTCGAGCAGTTCCTTCTCGATCGGATTGTCGGAACCGCTGCTTTGACTGAGACGCCGGAGCTCGGCGAGCAGTGAAGTGCCGGTCTCGGCGATGTCCTGCGGGCGATCTCGATAGGCCTCGGCGAGGCTGATCAGCACGCGCGGGAAGCCGGGAATGTTGTAACGATCCTGCGGTGGGAAATAAGTGCCGCCGTAAAAGGGCACGCCTTCCGGAGTGAGGAAGACGGTCATAGGCCAGCCGCCGTGATGCGTCATCATCTGGACCGCGCTCATGTAGATCTGATCGAGGTCGGGCCGCTCCTCGCGATCCACTTTGATGTTCACGAAGTTTTCGTTCATCAACCGCGCGATCTCTTCGTCTTCAAACGACTCGTGGGCCATCACGTGGCACCAGTGACATGCCGAGTAACCGATGCTGAGCAGCACGGGTTTGTTCTCGGCGCGCGCTTTTGCGAAGGCTTCTTCGCCCCATGGATACCAATCGACGGGATTGTGCGCGTGTTGAAGTAAGTACGGACTGCTTTCGTGAATCAGGTGGTTCGTGAATTCTTGGTTTTCCATTTGTCCCTGCTTGATCTGTTTAGTCCTTGAACCAGTAAGGCGTCTTTTTGGCCCACGGAGTGTTTGGATACTTGCGATGTAGGAGATCGAATGCCGCCTTGGACCATTTGCCTGTTTCCTGGTTCGTGCAACCGTAGCGGGTGCTCATGACGGCGAGGTGCAATGCCTCGGCGTTCTTTGGACCAGCGGATCTGGTGTTCGCGAATTCGATGACTTCACGCGCGAGATAATTTGGGGCCGCGCCTAAAGCCTGTAGCGCTTTCCATTCGCGTTCGGCGGCGGCTCTTTCTGCGTCAGAAAGAAAGAGAAGCGGTTGTGTGTTGTGTGACGTGAAAGACGTGATGCTGTCGGTTTCGCTTTCGTCTTTATCTTCCGTCGCTGGCGGATAGGCAGCGCCGCACCACCAATTGTCGCGATACGAATCCTGTTCGTGAAGCGGCGTGCGCCGTCCGACGCCGATATCGACGACGGGTTCGAGTCCGGGAAACTTCAGCCATGCGTAGATGGCGGAAAACTTTTTCGCTTGCGGTGTAGCCGCGAGATAGTCGGAAAGCAGCGGTGACATTTCGGGAACGAGCTCGCGCAGCGCCGGGACCAGATCGTCGGCTGTTTTCGTGTCGCCGAGTATGACGGCGCGCAGCCAGACTGCCTGCACCAGATCGCGGCGCAACGAGTTCAGCAACGACGTGTTCTGAGCAGCCTGTTTCAGCACGGAAAGCGGCATTTGCTTGTTGAGCGCCACGCCGGCGTCGTAGTCGAAGCGCGGCGCGTCTCGGAGCGCTCTCATGTCGGCTTCGATCTCGCCGTCGTCGACGGGAATCTCGCGGCCGTCGTCGTTCCAACTCAGCGTTGCCGGAAAGCGTGGCGCGTAAGTGAGAAATTCGGAAAGCGAGGTCGCGAGCAGCATTCGTTTGCTCGTCAGCAGGTTCAACGACGACGAGTCAAACTGTTCGCGGTTCGTTTTGAGAAGCTGATCGAGGAGGGTGCGTGCCTCGTCGTTCTTGCCTGATTCCATCAACAGCCGAACGGCGTGAAATCGCGCGGATGGAAAAGCGGGCGCCGCCGGTTTCACATTCAGCGCCGCCGCGATCAATTCGCCCGCCTGCGCGTGTTTGCCGTCGACTTTGCTCAGCGCAGCGACGAGCCACGCATCGCTGCGTTTCGACTGCCACATCTGTAGTGACCGATCGATCGACTCAGGCTTGGTTGACTGGAACGTCACGATCCACGTCGTGAGATCGTCAAACTTCGCCGGCGCCGGTTCTTTGGGTGGATCGGCCTCGAGATTTGCATCGAGCAAGGTTGTGTAATCCCAGACTTCCTGTTTCAACTCGAAGTTCTGAATCGGAATGGCCAGCTTGGCGCCCAATTCGTACAGTCGCTTGTCGGGATGCAGACGGAGTCGAACAAGGTTCGCGAGCCGCGTCGCGGCCGGATGAAGCGACGAGAACTTTTGGTCGTCGAGTATCTTCTTCAACTGAGCTTCGGCGGCGACGAGCGATTCCTGTTTCTGTTCCGCCGCGCCAAGACTCGATTTGCGAAGCCACGTGCGCGCGACGAGATACGCGGCTGTTTGTTTCCACGGTGAAGCATTGTCGGCCGCGATCGCTTCGAAGTGTTTTCGGGCTTCGTCGAAATGAGCGGCGTAGAAGTGAGCGGCCGCGATCTGGTAAGCGCGATCCGCACGCATGAGGGCATCGGCATCCGCCGGCGCGGGATCCGGAATCGATTCGCCCGACGCGCAATTCGAAAACACCTGGTCCTGCGCGCGCACCCACGTCTGCATGGCGACACTATCAGCGCTGTATTTCGCAACGCGCGTGTTCAGCGTAGCGGCTGCGTTTTGAAACGCATCGGCGTTGCAATTGACGTAGTTCTCATACTCGTTTGGCTTCTCGCGAGAGCGATAGACTTCGATCGCTTCGACATTCTGTGCGCCGACGACTTGTTGCCGTGCCGTCAGCCAGACTTTGCTCCAATCGGGAGAATCCTGTCCGATACCGAAGTCGAGCCGCTGATGCCATAAATCGACCATGGCTTTCTGTTCGACGGGCGTAAAACCCGCGCTGGTAAGATGGCGATACGCCGCGTAGAGATAAGAGCGCGCGTAGCTGGGTTGGACTACGCCGATGCGTCCCGCCGCGAATTTTTCCAACGGATACGCAGGATGGACGGTGTAAACAAACACGGCTTCGAGCGTGAATGGACCACAGGCGAGTGCCGTCGTGGTGTTGAGCAGAATCAGGACGAGAACGATGGCGATGAGGCGACGTAAGCGAGTCATCTCCTATATGCCTCCAGGGCGCTGTTCAGTGAATCTCGGGACCAGGGTTTTGGGTTGAAGATGTAAAGACGATCGACAGCGGGCGGTGTAACTGGTTCGTCGGTTGAGACACCTGCTGAGCTGCGACATTTCGGGGCGTCGAATTCGGGGCGTGACTGGAAGCGTCGCTCATCGATGCCCATGCGGAACAACATCGGCACGGCTTCGTCGACGGGTACGTCATTTAGCCATTGATCGCCGGCGCACCACGAAGCGAGTGCGGTGATTGAAAGAGAAGTCGACGAGGGTAGCTGTTGACGCAGTTGCGTCAATAAACTTTTATAAAAATCTCTCTCTGAGACAGTTGCGTCAAAATCAATTTGAACCACGGATATGCCGGATAATTCGGATACTTTCGCGACTTCCGAAACGGTCTTGGCGAGTTGTGAAGTTGTTAACGTAGGATGATCAGACTCGATTCTCACAACGGCGATCAGTTTCGTATTCGTAGCGAGTTCCAGCGGCTGAAGACGGGGCCGCGCAAGCACGCGATCGCCTTCCAGTCGCAGCGTCTTGGCGAGAAACGCGACGCCGATCTTCTGAGTGTCGATGAAGTCGAGTTTTTCCGGCCGCTCCCACGCCCACACGATCACCGGCGGCAGATGCGATAACGGTTTCGGCCTCGGACGTAGCGCGACGACAAAGATCGGCACTAGCAGCAAAAGAGGCAAAAGCCAGAGCTTCTTGCACAGGAATCGCATGTGATTGGGCAGCAGTGTACCACCACCAATCAGTGCTTTGATATACTCGCGACCAAATGACAGAACGCGAAACTCTCGAATTTGACGTTGTATTTGTGGGCGCCGGCCCAGCGAATCTGAGCGGTGCGCTACACCTCGCACGACTCATCAAACAGCACAACGAAACGGCCGGCGCGGATAAACTCGGCGACGTCGAAATCGCCGTCATCGAAAAAGGCGCGAGTGTCGGCGCGCACATTCTTTCCGGCGCGGTAATGGATCCGAAAGCGCTGCGCGAGCTGATGCCCGACTTCGTCGAACAAGGCGCGCCACTCGAGTCGCCGGTGAACGAAGATCATTTCCTGTATCTCACGCCGAAACACGCGATTCGTTCTCCGATAACTCCGCCGCCTCTCAAAAACCACGGCTACTACATCGTTTCACTGAATCGACTCACAGCGTGGCTCGGCGAGAAGTGTGAAGAAGCGGGCGTCAATATCTTTCCGGAGTTTCCCGGCGCCGATCTGATCTACGACGAAGACGATCGCGTACTCGGCGTGCGCACCGGCGACAAGGGCATCGACAAGGAAGGGAGGCGGAAAGCGAATTACGAACCCGGCGTCGATCTGCTAGCGAAGGTCACCGTCCTCGGGGAAGGCCCGCGCGGGTCGTTGACGAAGAAACTCATCGAACGTCTGAATCTCGACGAAGGACGCAATCCGCAGGTCTACAGCATCGGCGTGAAAGAGTTGTGGGAACTGCCGGACGATCGTTATCCGGCGGGCCGCGTCACGCACACGCTCGGTTTTCCTTCGGACACACAAACGTACGGCGGCGGCTGGATCTACGGTATGCAAAACCGCGTGCTGAACCTCGGTTACGTCACCGGGCTCGACTACAAAGATCCGCTGATCGATCCGCACGCTGAGTTTCAACGCTACAAGACACACCCCTACATCGCAAAGTTACTCGAAGGCGGAAAGATGATTCGCTACGGCGCGAAGACGATCGCCGCCGGCGGTTACTTCGCGATGCCTCGCACGTACGCCGACGGCGTGCTGCTCACCGGCGACTGCGCCGGTTTTCTCAACGCGCAACGTCTCAAGGGAATTCACTCGGCGATCAAGAGCGGAATGCTCGCGGCTGAAACGATCTTTCAGGCGTTGCTGGCGAAGGATTACTCAGCGAAGCAGTTACAAAGTTACGAACAACGCGTTAACGACAGTTACATCATTCCCGAACTGCGCAAGGTGAGAAACTTCCACGCCGGTTTCAAACACGGTCGCTGGCTGGCCTTAGTCAACACTGGTTTGCAGTTCTTCACCGGCGGGCGTGCGTGGGGAATTTTTGATCGCGACAAATCGCATCCCGGTCACACCGAGATGAAGAAGCTCTCGGCCTACGGCTACAACGGCGACCGACTCGAACAGCGCTACAAAGATCTGCGCTTCGACGGCAAGCTGACGTTCAACAAAGTAACCGACGTCTATCACGCCGCGGTCGGACACGACGAAGATCAGCCGGCGCACCTGCACGTGCTCGACACCAACATCTGCTCGACGCGTTGTGCCGAAGAATACGGAAACCCGTGTCAGCGCTTTTGTCCGGCGGCTGTTTACGAGATGGTCGAGGACGGTGGAAACGGGAAACGTCGCTTGCAGATAAACTTCTCAAACTGCGTTCACTGCAAGACGTGCGACATCATGGATCCCTACCAGATCATCAACTGGGTGACGCCTGAAGGTGGCGGTGGTCCGGACTACAAAGGTCTTTAGTGCTTTGTACTTTGTACTTAGTGCATTGTTGCTGTCTCTTGAGCCCCAGCAAGCGAACAAAGTACAAAGAACCAAGCACTAAGCCCGAGGCTTCAGTCGTCCTTCGAATCCTGCTCTTTGATGTGGAAGTGGACGCGGCCACGAATCACTTCTTCCAACGCGATTCGTGTCGGTTTGTGTTTCTGTGGATCGATCTCTATCCGAGGCTGCGCTCCGCGTTGTAGCTGCTTGCTGCGTTTTGCGGCGAGGATGATCAAACGATACTTCGAATCAACTACCTGTGCAGTTCCATCTACTTCATTATCAACAATATCTGTCACTCGAAATGCTCCTTCTTCTATGATTACCGGTTTATAGAATCTTCAGCCGCGCGTGCGCGCCTCGGCGGAACGAAACTCTTCCATCACTCTGCGCACCAGGCCTTCCTGCCTGACGCAACGCGCTCGCTCCGCGTAAATAATCGACGCAAGCTGGGCCACCGCCCGCTCGATCTCGTCGTTGATGATTACATAATCAAATGACGAATACTGGCTCAACTCGTCCGGCGCGTTTCGCATCCGCACTTCCAGCGACTCCTGCGTGTCAGTCCCACGCGCGCACAAACGTTCCTTCAACAATTCGTACGACGGCGGCAGGATAAACACGCTGACCGAGTCCATCAGCAGCTTGCGCACGCTGGCAGCGCCCTGCACGTCCACTTCCAGTACGATGTCGATTCCCGCCGCAGTCTTCTCCGCGATCTGCCGCTTCGAAGTGCCGTAATAATTCCCGTGTACGCACGCCCACTCGAGAAACTCGCCGCCCGCGACCATTTCATCGAACTCCGCGCGGTCAATAAAAAAATACTCGCGGCCATTTACTTCGGTAGGACGTGGACCACGAGTGGTGTAGGAGACAGAATAGCTAAGATTGTCTACAACATCCAACACGCGCCGGATAAGTGTGCCTTTTCCGCCGCCGGATGGTGAACTAACGACGAAAAGCGTGCCGCGTGTGGCAGGTTGTTGATTTGGTGTCGTCGTCGCTTGCAGTTCCGTCACTTTACTCGACATTCTGAACCTGTTCCCGAAGTTTTTCGACCTCCGCCTTGATCGCCAGTCCCGCTTCTTTGATTGCCAGGTCGGTAGACTTGGAAAGCGTGGTGTTGGCTTCGCGGTTGAGTTCCTGCAAGAGAAAGTCGAGCATCTTTCCCGTTTCACTCGGCGCGTCGAGTGCTTCCTGAAACTGCGTCAGGTGACTGCGCAACCGAACCATTTCCTCACTGACGTCACTGCGATCGGCGAGATAAGCAACCTCCTGGGCCAACCGCGCCGGATCGAGTTCCACAACCTGTCCGCCGCGATTCAGCAACTCCGCGATCCGTTTCTGTAAACGGAGACGATACGCGTCGGCGAGTCCTTCGGCGGCGGCTTCGATTGTCGGCACGACGGATTCGATCTTTTTAACGCGGTCACGCAACTCGTTTTTCAACGCCTCGCCTTCCTGTTCGCGCATCTTTTCGAGCTCGTCGAGCGCCTGGTCCAACGCGGCGTGCAACGCGGTGACGATGCGTTCGTCGATGCCGTTGCGCGCTGGTTGCAACGCGCCCGGAATACGAGCGAGCAGGTTGATGTCGAGTTCGCCGGCGATATCGAAGTCCTGTTGCAGTTGCTTGAGGGCGTTTATGTATCCGGCGATGAGTGGGCGATTTAGCTCGTAGGCGAGTTGCGCCGTGCGTTCGAGACTGATGGTGACGTCGACGCGTCCGCGAGATAGTCGCGACCCGATCCGTTTCTTGATGGCAGGTTCGAGGGCGGCGAGCTCCGCGCCGGCGCGGAGATGAATGTCGAGGAAGCGATTGTTGACGGTTTTAAGATCAACAGAGACGGAGAAGTCTTCCCCCGTCGTCGTCCCCTTGCCATATCCGGTCATCGATTTCATCGTTTTGGTCTTAGGTCTTAGGTCTTTGGTCTTAGGTTTTTGGTTTTTGGTTTTTGGGCTTGGGTCTTGAGTTTTGGTTTTCGGTTTAGTTAACTTCGCAAACAGTTACAAAGACCCAAGACCAAAGACCCTCCATACCCTACGTCACTCCAATTTCCTCTTCCTCTTCATCAGCAAACTGTAGTTCATACAGTTTGCGGTATTGTCCACCACGGGCTAACAATTCCGTGTGGGTTCCTGTTTCTATTATCCGGCCGGCTTCCATTACCACAATCACGTCCGCGCGACGAATCGTCGAGAGACGGTGAGCTATGACGATTGTGGTCCGATTGCGGACCAGGTTTGCGATTGCTCGCTGCACCAGGCGTTCCGACTCGGCGTCGAGAGCCGAAGTGGCCTCGTCGAGAATGAGCACGGGCGCGTTGACCAGAATCGCGCGAGCGATCGCCAGCCGCTGGCGCTGGCCGCCCGAAAGGAAAATGCCGCGCTCGCCGACAATCGTATCGTACCCATTGGGCATTTCGCGAATGAAGTCGTGAGCGAGAGCGATCCGCGCAGCTTCTTCGATCTCCGCGTCTGTTGCTTCGGGTTTACCGTAAGCGATGTTATGACGGACTGTGTCGTTGAACAACACAGTCTCTTGTGTAACGAGTGCGAGATGTTTTCGCAGGCTCGAGAGTTTGACGTCGCGCAGGTCAGTGTCGTCCCACAGCACCGCCCCGGAACTCGGATCGTGAAAACGCGGCAACAACTTCGTCAGCGTCGACTTTCCACCGCCCGACTCGCCGACCAACGCCACCATCGTGCCCGCTTCAATGCGCAGGTTGATGCCGCGCAAGACCGCGCGCGATTCGTTTTCATAACCAAACGACACGTCGCGCAGTTCGATCTCTTTTTGCAACGGCGCCAGATCGCGCGCGTCTTTCTTTTCTTTGATCTCGGCGTGCTCGTCCATCACTTCCCAAACGTGGTGTGCGGCGGCGAGTGCCTGCTCCATGCTGTTTTGCAGCCGCGACAACTTCCGCATCGGGTCGTAACAACGAAACAGAAAGAACAGGAACGCGAGAAACTGAGAACTCGCCATGCGTCCCGTCATGATCTCGTGCTGGCCGAAGAACAGCAGCAGAACGACGAACAGCATCCCGATCATCTCGATCGTCGGCGGCGATGCGCCCGCGATACTCGCGCTGCGCAAGTTTGCCCTCACGATCTTTCTGGCGACGTCAGTGAATCGAGCCGCCTCGCGTTGCTCGGCGCGATAGGCTTTGACGATCCCCTGATTGGCGAGCGCTTCCTGTGCGGTGTCGGTGAGTTGTTTGCTTCCTTCAAAACTCTCGCGCGCGAGGTTTCGCAGTGCCTTGCCGAACTTGACGGTGAGAAGCGCTATGATCGGAGCGATGATCAACGAGCCGAGCGTCAGTCGCCAGCTATAGTAAAAAGATGCGGCGAGAAATCCGATCAACGTAAAACTCTCGCGCAGCATGTCGCGCACGGTGCTTGTCACCGCCGTCTCGATCGCGGCCGCACTCGTTACCAGGCGCGAAACGAGATAGTTAGTCCGATGTCGCTCGAAGAAGGTGGCTGATTGTGACAGCAGATGGTTGTAGAGATCCTGGCGCAACTTCAACACGGCCGACTGCCCGATGCGCGCCATCAGATAGGTCGAGACGTACTCCGCGATTCCTTTGCCGAGCGTAAAAACGATCAAAAGGATCGAGATCGTCTTCCACGCAGCCAGCGGGTTTTCGGGAATCAGGTTCTGTAGTCCGAAGAGGGTTGAAGTCCGCGTCGCGCCTGCCGGAGAGAACGCCTGATCGAAGATGGGAACGATCAATGCGCCGGTCGCGGTCTCGAGCACGCCAACGAGCAACATGGCGAAAGTTGCTGCGGTGAAGATCGGCCAATGAGGTTTCAGGTACTTTAACAAGCGGCGAAGATCACGCATCTGGGTTGCTAAAGTCTCCGATCAGTTGCTATAAGGAGGGGCACAGAAGCGGTCCAAAACTAAAGAGGAACTATACTTACCCCCACTTATTTGCGTCAAGGCTGACTGAATTTGCCCCGCCCTGATCGAGAATCATTCTTTCAATCCGTGTTTAAAACACGGATGAGTTATAATTTTCCCGCGACTTAAAATAAGATCCCCACCGACAGGATCAGGACACTTGGCACAGCAAGCACCAACAAACAGCAAATACGCAGGTAAACGCCTTCTGATCGCGGACGACGATACCGACATGCGTCTCCTACTCGCCGAGTACTTTCGGCGTCTGGGTTTCTCGGTCGACGAACGCGAAAACGGAATGGCGGCGCTCGAAGCAGCACTCGCAGGGCGTTTCGATTGTTTCATCTTTGACGTCTCGATGCCCGGCATGTCCGGACTTGATCTGCTCAAGCGGGTCCGCGATCGAGGCATTCAGACTCCAGCTCTGTTTCTGACGGCGCACGACGCGCTCGCCGATAAGGTCGCGGGCTTCGAAGCCGGCGCCGATGATTATCTGGCGAAGCCTTTCAGTCCGCGCGAGCTCGAGTATCGCGTCGAAGCGTTGTTGCGTCGCGGCGGCTCGCTCGCTCCAGAGCCCGACGGAGAACGGATCGAAGTCGGAGATCTGGTGATCGACAAACGTCGTCATGAAGTCATTCGCGACGGCGATCGCATCGATCTCACGCCGCTCGAGTTTCAGATACTCGAGTTGCTGGCGTCTGAACCGGGGCGGGCATGGTCCAGAAACGCGTTGCTCGATCGCGTTTGGAGCACGGACTACGAAGGCTATCAACGCAATATCGATCCGCACATCAACCGGCTGCGTAAAAAACTTGAAACCGATCCCAAGAACCCGCGTTACGTACTGACAGTTCGCGGTGTCGGCTACAAGTTGAATGAAGTTCCCTGATGCTGTGGCGGATTGGTTCAGGTCTGATACTGCTTTGGCTCATTCTGCTCATCGCTCAGCAGCGGGGCTGGATTCATCTGCTGTTGCTCTCCGGGATTACCGTGCTCATAGTTCAGATCGCGGCTTACCGCAAAACCAAATACGAACAGCGATTACGCCGATAATCTGTCTGTTTTGCGGCAACAATGCGCGATTCTGAGGCATCAAGAGCATTGAGGACTTAAAAGAGTAACCAGGAGTAATTTTGCCATGACGTTTAGTTGCACGCGTAAACGCCTTCCGTTTGTAATTATCGCTTGCTTACTCTCCGCTACATTTGCCCTTGCCCAACGCGACCTGGAACGGAAAACCGTCGCCATCACTTATCCGCTGGATGAAACGGTGACGGTGAAGTTTCGCGGCACGACTGTGTTGCCACGTCTGAAAGGTGAAGCAAAGGTGAAACGCGCCGGTCGTCGCGGTACTCGCGTCGAACTGAACCTCGACGATCTGCCGCGTGCGTCAGAGTTAGGTGGTCCATACACGACGTACGTCCTGTGGGCCATCTCGCCTGAAGGACACGTCGATAACCTCGGCGAGATCAAACGCAGCGGCAGTTCCTTTGTTGATTCCAAGCTCGACGTAACCACGCCGCTTCAATCCTTCGCCCTGATCCTTACTGCCGAGCCGCACTTTTTGATGAAAGTGCCGAGCCGCATGGTCGTCGCCGAGAATCTTCCGCCGCAGCGACCCAACGGCAGTCAGGTCGAAACAGTCGACGTTCGTTACATCGGAAACTCCAGCGATTATTTCCGCGATGCACGCGTGCCGGAGATCGCCGACAAGGATTATCGCGAGACGCCGGTTTCGCTCCTGGGAGCGCGACAGGCCGTAAGTCTCGCGAAGTATGGGGGCGCATCGCAGGACGCACCGGCGGAACTGAAAGCCGCCGAAGATCAGTTGCAACTCGCCGAACAGGCGTGGCGCCTCGGTCAACCGACCGTGGAAATAGATAGAGAAGCGCGCAAGGCGACTTCCGCGGGTGCTCATGCTGAAGAAACTTCGGCGGCGCGTCGTGCAGCCCGTATCGCGCGTGAAGAAACGCGTCGCCGTGACGATGCGATTCGCGCCGCCGAGAAGAACGCCGACTCGTTGGAACGTGAAGTAGCCCAACTTCGTACCGCGCTCGAAAAAGAGCAACGTGCGCGTGAACTGGCCGAGCGCGACGCCGGTACTGCAAACGATCAGTTACGTGAGAAGCGCGTCGAGATCGCGCGACTGCGTGACGAGAATCAACAACTCCGCGCCGAGAGTGACGCCGCCAAATTGAAACTCGCGCGACTCGAAGGCGAGAAAGAAGCCGAGAACGCGCGTGTCGAAGCTGAGCGTCGCGCAGTCGAACGACGCAACACCGAAGCGACGTTGAAAGAAACGCTGGCGAAGTACGGAACAGTTAAACAAACCGCGACCGGTTTTCGCCTGGTGCTTCCGGAAAACATCTGGAGCAACTCGCGACAGGCAACACTCGCGACCGCGTCCGCGGCTAAACTCGAACCACTCGCGGCTTTGCTGGCAAGTAATCCTGACTATCAGATCCTGATCGAAGCCTACACCGACAATCGCGGCGATGAAGTTTCACTGCAACAGCTCACGCAAGAGCGCGCCCGCGTGCTGTCGGATCGTTTCCAGTCCGCCGGCGTCGATCCGACGAGGATTCAGGCCAACGGCATGGGAGCTTCAAACCCGGTTGCGCCGAACACTACAGTCTCGGGGCGTACCAAGAATCGACGCGTTGAGATCACGTTCACCGCACCGAACAGCACAGCCGCCAATTAGTGCTTTGTGCTTTGTGCTTAGTACTTTGCTCTGTAATGCTTTGTACTCTGTTCGCTTAACAGCGAGACTCTCGCACCGCGAACAAAGTACAAAGCACTAAGTACAAAGCACAAAGTACAAGCACTAATGTCTCCACTCGATCCACTCGAAATACTCCAGGTTATCGGCTATAGCGTCGGCGCGTTGCTACCGCTTTGGATGGCGGTGCAGCTCGTCCGGCGCCGCAGCAAACTGACGAGCATCGAGCGCATCCTCGCTGCGCTCGCGTTCACGATGGGCGGCTGGCACACCAGCAACCTCGCCGTCACTCTTCACGGTCTTTTCGATCTGGGTCCGGACACCTGGACCACACTTCTGCGCGTCGCCGATACAGTCGCCGTCGTCAGCATTACTTTCGCGTATTCGTTTCTGCTTCACGTTCACCTGCATCTCTGGGCGCAGGCGCACGGCCGCGATCTCAACAAGAGCGAACGGCTGCGCGTCTTCATGTCGTACATCCCGACGATCTTTCTCGTGATCGCGATCCCGCGACTGTGGACCGGCGATTACGCGCCGATGTTCACGAAGCTGTCGTTCTTCGTGCTGCCGTTCGCGTTCTGGATCGCTTACGTGCTCGGGCTGATCGCGTTGACGGAGTTACTGATCGCGCGCAGAAGCCGGAACCGCAGCGAAAAGCGAATCATGCAGACGTTGGCGGCGTCGTTCATCGGCGTCGGCATCGTGATTTTCGCGGCGCTTGCTTACGGACTCGGCGAGGGAACAGTAGCCGGTCTTTATTTAAAGACCATCGCGAACCTCGGCTCGTTGCTGCCGTCGGTGCTGCTCGCTTACTACATCTATCGTTATCGTTATCTCGAGATCATCATCGAAGAGAGCCTGGTCGTGGTGACGTTTGCCACGGTCGTGCTGACGGTTTACGTCTTCGGCATCCGCACGATCGGCGACTGGATGACACAGCGTTACGGCATTCGGCCCGGGCTCGTCGAAGCGTTGTTGATTCTCGCGCTCGCTTTGCTGGCCGCGCCGTTACGTGGCTGGTTGGCCCAACGTTTTCAAAAGCTGTTCGAACGCGAGACCGCGCTCTACAAGGAGATCGTTTCGCGGATCGGATCTTATGCGGGACAATACAAACAACTCTCGGATCTCCTGCAATTCGTCGAGGAACGAACGAAAGAAGCTCTGGGATTAAGACAACTGAAGATCTTCGTCGACGGATCTGTCGCGGGTGAACTAAATGGCGACCGGCGGATTCCCGAGAACTGGGGCGAGATCGTGTTGGAGAAATCGCGTGCGATTGGCTGGTCGCCTGTCGAAGATGATCCGGTGCTTGTCGAACAAGGTTTCAAACTCGCTTATCCGCTGAGGCGTGAAGAGAACGTTGAAGGTTTGTTGGCGGTTGACGCGACGCCGGCGAGTTTAACCAGCGACGTGCGTTCGGTGATCGAGATCCTTGCGAATCAGGTTGCGATCGCGATTGACGATTCACGCCTGTTGGAAGAAAACGTGCGGCTCGAACGCGAACTCGCCGAGCGCGAACGTCTCGCGGCGCTCGGCCGCATGGCTGCCACTGTGGCGCATGAGATCAAGAACCCGCTGTCGGCGATCAAGTCGATTGCGCAGGTGATGCGTGAAGACGAGAGTCTCAATGAATATGAGCGCGATCTTAGTTTGATCGTCGGCGAGACTGATCGGCTCAGCCAGAGCATCACGCAACTTCTGAGTTTTGCTCGTAAAGAAAGTCCGGCTGCTGAAGCGTTGAGTGTCGGCGAACTGGTCCAAACGTCTGTGGATCTCTTTCGCGCGAATGCTCGCGAACAGGGTATCGATCTCAACTGCGCGATCGAAACAGATGCGACGCTCGCCGGTAAATCAGTCTCCGCCGTGCGTGATGCTTTGTCTAACCTTTTACTCAATGCTTTGCAGGCTACGCCGACCGGTGGCGAAGTCTCCTTAACCGCATCGAAGGACGACGGCGAACTGCTGATCAGCGTGCAGGATAGCGGCGCAGGCGTGCCAAACGATATGCGCGAACGAATCTGGGAGCCGTTCTTCACCACGCGTCAACGCGGCACGGGGCTCGGGTTGGCGATCGTTCGCAAGCGCGTGCAGGAAGTCGGCGGCTCGGCTTCGCTCGGTGTGTCGCGCAACAAACACGGCGCTCTCTTTCACATCCGCATCCCGCTTAATTAAAATCTTCGTTAGCTGGAACTTTCGCTGGTCACTTGCGTGATAGGTGTGGCTGAGAGGCCGAGTATCGCAAAGGAGATTTGGTAATGAAGAAATACATTCTGGGCGTGATGCTGTTCGCCGTGTGTCTAAGTGCAAACGTTTACGCGCAGGAGACGCAAACACAACCGCAAACGCAACCGCAAACTCAGAGTCAAACACAAACTCAAACTGACGAGACGAATTTCGAAACTCAACTCTTCCTGCTCGTCGGCACTAATCAAGACGTCGCCGAACCCAGGATTCCGTCATCACTGGACGGCATCATGAAACAGTTGCGATCGACGTTGCCATTCAAGAACTATCGGCTCGCGACCACGCTCATCAATCGTGTGAAGAATGAAGGTCGTTTAGACGTGAACTCGATCAGTGGTCCATTCGTGCCGGTTACGTCGTCGAACAACATTCCGCAATCGACGCCGAGTCAATTCAAGGTTCGGCAAATCAAGCTGGTGCGCGATCAGGGACAGCCGTTGGTCCAGGTGACGGGCTTCTATTTTAGTTCGCGTTTGGCGATTCCGGTGGGCTCACCTGTCGCGGCTACGAATCCGGCCCCGCCGGCGTTCAACTACGAAAGCGCCACGCTCGCGACGGACATCAGTATGCGCGAATCCGACCCCGTGATCGTCGGCACGTTGAACACCGGTCCGTCAGGCGACGCCATCATCCTGGTCATGTCAGCGAGGCGGACGCAGAAGTAATCCAACTGTGGCACGCAATGCGCTAGTAAATCTCACTGGCTAAGCTCTAAACTAACCCGGAAGTGAGAAAAGACGCCTTGCGATTGATGATAGTTGACGATGAGGAAGCCGCGCGCTACGGCATGAAGCGAGCCCTCACGACCCTTGGCTACAACATCTCCGAAGCCGGTTCCGCGGAAGCGGCCCGCGCTCTGCTGAAAACACACGAGCCCGACTTGCTCCTGCTGGACGTAAACCTCCCGGGAATGAGCGGGCTCGATTTCCTTCGCGAGCTCAAGGCCAGTAACGGTAATGGTCCACTCGTGATCATCGTCACGGCCCACGGCTCCGAACGCATGGCCGTCGAAGCGGTCAAAGCCGGCGCTTACGACTATCTTTCCAAACCATTCGAACTCGACGACCTCCGTCTCGTCGTCAAAAACGCCGCGGAAACAGTTCAACTCCGGCGCGAGAACTATTCGTTGCGGCGACGCATCGAGGTCGAGCGTTCGCAGCGTGGCGCGCTTATCGGCACGTCAGAAGCGATGCAACGCGTGCGGTCCATGATCGAGAAGGTCGCGGAGACTGATGCGACTGTGTTGGTCCGTGGTGAATCGGGCACGGGAAAAGAGCTCGTCGCGCGCGAACTTCACGAGCGCAACAGTATTCGGCGAAATAATTCGTTTGTCGCCGTGAATTGCGCGGCACTGCCTTCGGAATTGATCGAATCCGAGCTGTTTGGGCATGAAAAAGGCGCATTTACGGGCGCGGCAGCGCGGCGCGAAGGGAAGTTTGAACAGGCTGACGGCGGTACGCTGTTTCTCGACGAGATCGGGGATATGAGTTCGAACGTTCAGGCGAAGCTGCTGCGTGCGCTGGAAGAGCGGCGTATCGAACGACTGGGCGGGAACGATTCGATCCCGGTGGATGTTCGCATTGTGAGTGCGACGCATCGTCCGCTCGAACAGGAGATCACGAACGGTAATTTTCGCGCGGATCTTTTCTATCGTTTGCGTGTCGTGACGGTGGATATCGCGCCGTTGCGCGAGCGTCGTGAGGATATTCCGCTGTTGGCGGACACGTTTTTGCGGCTCGCTTCGCAGCGGTATGAGTTACCGCAACGCGCGCTCAGCCAGGGGACGTTGAAACGTTTGGTCGAATATAACTGGCCGGGGAACGTCCGCGAGTTGAAGAACACGATCGATCGGGCCGTGATCATGGCCGAAGGCGACGAGATCACGCCGCGTGACCTGCCGGACGAAGTGACCGCGGGAATTCCGAAGAGTGCGGCCGGCGAGGGCACTGATGATTCGGACGGCCTGCGCGTGCCGTTTACGGCCGATTTTCGTGAGGATCGACGGGAGTTTGAGCGCCGCTACATCACCCGCTGCCTCGAACACACGCAGGGAAATGTGACTCGAGCGGCCGAAATCCTCGACATGCACCGCCAATCCCTCCAGCACAAACTCCGCCAACTCGGCCTCGGCCGGCGGTATGTTTCAGTGAGTGGCGACACGCAGGATATTTCCGACAATTGAAATTTTTTGGCGACTTCACTGACGGTTGGAGTTCTTTCGGTTTAGTTCCTCCGGCGGCTGCCCAATAGCACGAAGCCGCTGCAATCGGCGTGTTTTTGTGTCTGAGTGCCTTTCTGGTTATTCTGAACTAAAACACGGATGGAGCACTGGGAATGAAAGCTAGAATCGACGCCATACTGCAACGCGAACAGGCTGAGTATCTGGATCAACTGCTGCCGCAGCGCGACCAGATCCTGACCGAGATGGAGGCGTATGCGGCGCAGCATAATGTGCCCATCGCCGATCGGGAAGTGGCGGCGTTCATCGAAATCACAGCTCGCGCGTGCGGGGCGCGCCACGCGTTGGAGATCGGAATGGCGATCGGTTACTCAGTAGTCCATCTCGCACGCGGCATGGGTGCCGGTAGTCTCGTCGTCACGATCGAACCCAACGACGACATGATCACAGCCGCCTCGGGTTATTTCCAACGCGCCGGTGTCGAAGAACGCGTCCGCATCGAACGCGGCAAGGCGCTCGATGTCATGCCTCACCTGAACGAAGCGTTCGATCTACTCTTCATCGACGCCGTGAAAGAAGAGTACAAGCAGTATCTCGATCTCGGTCTCCCACGTTTGCGCGGCGGCGGCATCGTGATCGTCGACAACCTCCTGTGGGGTGGAAAAGTCGCCGGCTCAGTCGATCAGGAGAAGTCGACAGTCGCACTACGTGAGTTCAACAAGCATTTCATCAATCATCCTCAACTACGCGCCGTGGTCCTCCCGGTCGGCGACGGTCTCGGATACGCCGTGAAGCATTACGACGAGGGGTTGAACGAATAATTGGATCGAACCCGCGTTTAGCCTCGACAAATATCCTCTTAGACATTAGACCATCTTGATAAATCCTTCTGGCGCGTGGTAACTTGCCATCGTCTCTCTATTGGTTGATCTCCCACCGTCTTATAGCGAGTGTCACGATGAGCAAACAGAAGCAGATAGGTACGCTATTGTTAGTGGCGTCGATCGCCCTCGCCGCTATCTCCTGCACCGTTTCATCGAGTTCGGAAGCCTTCTTCGGGAAGACTGTTCCGCCTGAGCGAAACATCTTTCGCTACGTGAGCGGCGACGAACCAGAGTCACTCGATCCTGCGATCAGTAACGGCCAACCGGAAGCGCGAATCTACATGGCGCTCTACGACGGCCTCGTCGATTATCATCCGAAGACGATGGAGCCTCAGCCCGCACTCGCCGAACGATGGCGCGGCAACAACGACTCCTCCGAGTTCATCTTCAATCTGCGTCACAACGGCCGCTGGTCCAACGGCGATCCGATCAACGCACACGACTTCGTTTTTAGTTTCAGACGCGCACTCGCAAAACAGACCGCGTCGCGCAACGCTTATCTCGCTTATTACATAAAGTACGCGCAGGCATTCAACGAACAGAAACTTTTCGTGCGCGACCCGGCGACCGGCCAGTTTCTAAACGCGAAAGATTTCGACGAAAGCACGCCACCCGAACCACTCGCCGGCAACCCGATCGATCCGGCGAAAGGCGAATATCCCGCTGACGAAAACGCGCCGCAAACAAACACGGAATCCGACTTTCACAAACAACTGCACACGCCGATGCGCCTGACGCTTCCCGGCGACGAGAAAGCACGAACCAAAATCCTTGACGCTGATCCAAAACTCAAAGCCGCCGTTGAGGGCAAAGAACTGGTCCCAGTGAAAGCCGAGGATCTCGGCGTCGAAGCGATCGACGATTACACACTGCGAGTCTCCCTCGTTCAACCGGCTCCGTTCTTCGTTGGCCTGTTGGCCCACCAGGTGTTTCGTATCGTGCCGCGCAAAGTCGTCGAGCAGTACGGCTCAGCCTGGACGCAACAGGATCACATCGTCACGTGTGGTCCATTCAAAGTAAAAACCTGGCGCCCTTACGACAAGCTGGTTCTTGAACGCGATCCGATGTACTGGGACGCCGCCACAGTCAAACTCGACGAGATCCATTTCTACCCGATGTCGGACAATCCGACAATCATGAATCTCTACAAAGTCGGCGAAGTCGACGCCGTGCTGAATCACACCGTACCGAATGCATGGCTCGACGTTGTGCGCACCAAGCAGGATTACATGGACGGTCCGGAAGCCGCGATCAACTACCTGCTCATCAACGTCACGCAGCCGCCGATGAACGACGCGCGCGTGCGCAAAGCGTTCAACTACGCGATCGACAAAGACGCCTGGGCCAAGTGGCGCAAGATCGTGAAACCGTTGACGGCGTTCACGCCTGAAGGCATTTTCCAGGGCTACCCGCAACCGAAAGGCGATCCATTCAATCCCGAAGAAGCGCGACGACTCCTCGGCGAAGCAGGTTTTCCAGTCGTTAAAAAGAGCGACGGCAGTTATTCGTGTCCGAAGTTCCCGGTGGACCAGGTCGAGTACATCTACAACACGCAGGAATCAAACAAAGCGATGGCCGAGTGGATGCAGGCACAGTGGAAACAGAACCTCGGCATCACCATCAGCCTGCGCAACATGGAATGGAAGACGTTTCTTAACGTCAGGGCCAAACTCGAGTACAAAGGATTTTCACGTGGCGCATGGTCCGCCGACTACATGGATCCGTTCACGTTTTTGAGTCTCTTCTACACCGGCGGCGAGAGCGGCACCGGCTGGCAGGATCCGAAATACAGCGCGATGCTCGATCAGGCGAATCGCACACTCGATCCGAAGAAGCGATATGAACTGTTGGCCCAGGCCGAGAAGTTTCTCATCGATGCGCAACCGATGATTCCGATCGACACCGCCGCCATCAACTGGGTCAAGAAACCATACGTGAAGGGCATGTATCCGAACGCGGGCTCGCTGTTCCCATGGAAATACGTTTACATCGAACGTGATCCGTCCAAGTGGGACTACGGCACGCCAAGTTTGGCCGATTAAGAACTCGCAAGCGACACAATGCTTCGCTTCATAATCAGACGACTCCTCGTCACAATACCCACGATCCTTGTCGTCATCACGATCACGTGGGGTCTCATCAAACTCGCGCCCGGCAGTTTTTACAGCGGCGAAAAACGTCTTCCTCCAGCCATTGAAAAGAGCATCCGCGAGAAGTACGGGCTCGACAAACCGTGGTACCAGCAGTACGGCAAAATGATCTGGGGCATCGTCCGACACGGCGACTTCGGCACGTCGCTGCGTTATGAAGGCCAATCCGTAAACGCGATCATCCGCCGTTCGCTGCCCGTCTCCGCCGCTGTCGGAATTCTTGCCTATCTACTCGCGTTGGTCGTCGGCATCACCGCCGGATCGATCGCGGCGCTCAAGCAAAATTCGCGTTGGGACTACGGCTCGATGACGCTCGCAATGCTCGGCATCTCCGTCCCGAACTTTGTGCTTGGTCCAATACTGGTCCTGGTCTTCTCGCTCACGCTCTACTGGCTGCCGCCTTCGCGTTGGGGCGGTTTTCCGAGTCGAAACCTGATTCTTCCCGTCATCACGCTCTCGGCGATCTACATGGCCTACATCGCGCGGCTCGCACGCGCGGGAATGCTCGAAGTGCTGCGGTCAGACTACATTCGCACCGCGCGCGCGAAGGGATTGAGTGAAAAAGACGTCGTGATCAAACACGCGCTGCGCGGAGGGTTGATGCCGGTCATTTCTTACACCGGACCGGCGCTCGCGTTTCTGTTAACGGGAACGGTCGTGGTGGAAAGAATCTTCGCGTTGCCGGGTTTGGGTAACTACTTTATCCAGGCGTCGCTTAATCGTGACGAGCCGCTGATCATCGGCATCGTCGCGTTCATCGCGATCACGCTGTTGTTGATGAATCTGTTGGTTGATATTGCGTACGCGTTTCTCGATCCGCGGGTGAGGTATTAATAACTCAGATGACCACCGATCCTGATCTGATTCACGTTCCGCCGGAGGTAACTATAGAAGGCGAATTCGTGCGCGGCACTTCGTTGTGGCGCGACGCGTGGCGGCGACTGTTGAAAAACAAGCTCGCCGTCTTTGGTCTGATCGTCGTGGCTATCATCACGATCGCCTCGCTGCTTGGTCCAACCGTGATCAAGCGCACGATGGGTTTCACACCTGACTACATTCCGACTAACGACGTTCGTCTGATCAAATCGTTTCCGCCGTTTACAGGCCCGAATGGCGAGTTTTCGTGGACGCACCCGATGGGAACCGACAACGCCGGACGCGATCAACTCGCGCGCGTGCTTCAGGGCGGACAGATCTCGTTGTTCGTCGGCATCATTGCGACGCTCGTGTCGCTGCTGATCGGCGTCAGTTACGGCGCGATTGCCGGATACATCGGCGGACGCGTCGATAACGTGATGATGCGCATCGTCGACGTGCTTTATTCGCTGCCGTACGTGATCGTCGTCATCGTGTTGCTCTCGATGTTTCGCAGTCAAACGCCGCGCGGGCAACTGATCCTGCTGTTTATCGCGCTCGGATCTGTTTCGTGGTTGACGATGGCGCGCATCGTTCGCGGGCAGGTGTTGTCGCTAAAGAACCAGGAGTTCGTCATGGCGGCGCGCGCGACCGGCGTTTCAGTGCCGCGCATCATCTTTCGCCATCTCGTGCCAAACACGTTAGGACCGGTCATCGTTTACGCCACGTTGACGATTCCGCAGATCATGTTGACGGAAGCGTTTCTATCGTTTCTCGGTTTCGGCGTTCAGGCGCCGCTCGCATCGTGGGGCAGCCTGGCGTCGGACGGTATCCAGAACATCGCGATTTATCCGTGGCAGTTGATCTTTCCCGGCGTCACGATGGCGCTGACACTCTTCTCGCTCAACTTCCTGGGTGACGGCCTGCGCGACGCGCTCGACCCGCAAATGAGGACCATTTGAACGAAACCAACGGCAACCTGCTCGAAGTCAAGGACCTCCGCACTTACTTCGAAACTGAAGACGGCATCGTCAAGGCCGTTGACGGCATTTCGTTTCAACTGAAACGCGGTGAGACGTTGGGCATCGTCGGCGAGTCGGGCTCAGGCAAGTCGGTCACAAATCTTTCGATCATTCGACTCGTTCCGGATCCTCCCGGAAAGATTGTTTCGGGCGAAGTTGTTTTCAACGATCAGGATCTGCTCTTACTTTCGAACGAAGCGATTCGAAAGATCCGAGGCCGCCGCATCGCGATGATCTTTCAGGACCCGATGACGTCGCTCAATCCGTTCATGAAGATCTCGCGGCAGTTGATGGAGATGACTCAGCTTCACCTGGGCCACACGAAAGCACAGGCGCGAGCACACGCGATCAAAATGCTGGAGACTGTCGGGATTCCCGATGCGCGTACGCGCGCTGATAGTTATCCGCACGAGTTTTCGGGAGGTATGCGGCAACGCGTGATGATCGCGATGGCGCTTTCGTGCGAGCCCGAGTTATTGATCGCGGATGAACCGACGACGGCGCTCGACGTTACGATCCAGGCGCAGATCCTCGAACTAATCAAAACGCTGAAATCTGAGACGGGCACGAGCGTGATTCTGATCACGCACGATCTCGGCGTCGTCGCCGGCATGACGGACCACGTCATCGTCATGTACGCGGGAAAGATCTTCGAGCAGGCGAAGACCAGCGAACTGTTCGCCATGCCCGGCAATCCTTACACAAAGGGCTTGCTTCGTTCAGTACCGGATCCAACGGACGAGCAGGGCAAGTTGTACCAGATTCCGGGACTCCCGCCCGACGTTGCGCATCTGAAGCCCGGCTGTCCGTTTGCGCCGCGTTGCGAAAAGGTCGCCGAGATTTGTCATCGCGAGTTTCCGCCGTTTGTGCAACTCAACGCGGATCATTATTCGCTGTGCCACTTCGCGCGTGAAGTTTATGCGGAATCAGGAGGCGCGCCTGTTCAATGAGTGCCGAATCAAAAATGAACGGTGAGACGCTGATCTCGATTCGCGATCTGAAAGTCCATTTCGATCTCGGCGGCGGCGGTGCGCTTGACAAGCTGATCGGCGGAAGTCCTGTTAAGCGCGTGGTGAAAGCCGTGGATGGCGTTTCACTCGACATCATGCGCGGCGAAACGCTTGGCCTCGTCGGTGAGTCAGGTTGCGGCAAGTCAACTCTCGGACGCGCGATCCTGCGTCTAACCGAACCAACTTCGGGTCAGGTCTTTTATCGCGACCGCGATCTTGCGCATCTCTCAGGCCGGCAATTGCGTGAACAACGCCGTCACTTACAGATCATTTTCCAGGATCCTTACGCATCGCTGAATCCGCGCATGACGATCGGGCAGATCGTCGGCGAACCACTCGACACTTACAAACTCGCGCGCGGCAGGGAAGCGGAAGAACGCGTGCAGGAACTACTCGAGACCGTCGGGTTGAGCAAACGTTTTATCAAACGATATCCGCACGAGTTTTCGGGCGGTCAACGACAGCGCATCGGCATTGCACGCGCGCTCGCGGTCGATCCGGATTTCATCGTCGCCGACGAACCGATCTCGGCCCTCGACGTTTCGATTCAGGCGCAGATCATGAACCTGCTCGAACGACTGCGGCGCGAGAAGAACCTGACGTATCTCTTCATCTCACACGACCTGCGCGCGATCCGACACGTTTCGGATCGAGTGGCGGTGATGTATCTCGGCAAGCTGGTCGAGATCGCGGACGCGAAGACGATCTACAACGAGCCGTTGATGCCTTACACGAAGGCGTTGATCTCCGCGGTGCCTGTTCCCGATCCGCGGATCGAAGCGACGCGAAAGCGGATCGTGTTGGAAGGCGACGTGCCTTCGCCGATCAACCCGCCGTCAGGGTGTCGGTTTCACACGCGTTGTCCGTATGCGATCGACGTTTGTAAGGAAGTCGTGCCGCAGTTGGTCCAGATCAAACCGGCGCATTACGCGGCGTGCATCCGCATCAGTCCTTCACAGCCAAACATCGAGACTGTTCCACCCGGCGCTGCTCCGGGTCTCGAAAGCGGCGTCAAAGAAACGAAATGAGATTCTGTCTCTGTTGTGTTTGCGTTGTTGTGGGCGGCGAGTTCCCGGATTTGGCCGTCAGCAAAGTCTTTCTGCCAAGACGCTCCAAGTGCAGAAGCAAAGCGTCAGAATTAAGTCGCCCATCTGCCGAAATCCCACCCCCATTAAACATTTAGCACTAAGGTGTACTCCTCATGTGCGGAATGAGGGAAACCCAGTTCTGCGGTAATCTGCGGCTAAGTCGTTGTAGGTCACAGATTTGAAATCTATACTTGCTATGGTTTCGACGCGGACTCCGGACTCTGGCCGGAGTCGCGAAGACCGGAACAAGCAGGATGCCCCGATAGATGCCAAGAAAGTCCCCCATTGCCCTGAATCCTCAGGAACACCGCGCAGACGCGCCACCCGCCTGGCCCGAGGTCCAGGACGGCCTGGCCGAATCGTGCGGTCTCGCGCTGCTCCTCGTCGAGGGTCAACAGCCTCCCGCAATCGCAGTTTCAAACAACAATTCGATCTGCCAGAGTTTTCAAACGTCACCTGAGTTCGCCTCGCTGTGCGATCCATACTGCGGCGTCGCGCATTCACGCGCGATCAAAGCCGGTGGACCAGTCGAATACGTCTGTCACGCCGGTCTGCACTGTTTCACGCAACCGATCGAACTCAACAACGGCAAGCGAAAACTCGCGGTCATCGGCGGACGCGCCTTCGTGAAGAGCGCGGATTATCAACAACTGATGGAACGCTTTCGCACCGGCGATCTGCAAAGTCTCGCCGCCTCGGACGACGTGTTTGCGAATATTCTGTTTACCGAAGCACAGCGCTTGAACGAGTTGTCAGAACGCGTCGAAAAATCAGCACGACGCTTTCACAGCGCGAGTTCAAACGGTTCCTCTGTTACCGAGCAACCGGTCGAAAAACCGAAAGCGCCCAAAAAAGAAGAACCAAAACCCGATCTCGAACAGGAACTCGAGCGACTGCGCAACGAACTCGAATACCGTTCGCGCTTCAACGAGTCGCTGCAACACTTCCTCGAACGAATCAGTGGGCCAACTCCCGAAAGCACGTACGAGTCGATCGTCGCGAACTCGAAAGAGCTGCTGCAATCGGAACGCGCATCGCTACTGCTGTTGAATGAAGACTCGAACGAACTGATTCTCAAATCCGCGAGCGGCCTCGCAACGGATCCCACGCTGGTTGGTCCGATTCGAGTCGGCGAAGGCGTTTCAGGCGAAGTGATCAAAACCGGACGCCCGATCATCGTTCACGATCTACACAGTTCCGGCCGCAGACCCGCAGCTCCCGAACGCTCTTATAAAACGGATTCATTCATCAGCTATCCGATCACGATCGGCGGGCGCAAAGTCGGCGTGCTCAACGTCACCGACAAATCGACCGGCCGCCCGTTTGACGAAGTCGATCTAACGCTACTCGACATCATTGGACCACAGATGGCGGTTGCCCTCGAACGCGCCGAGTGGCAGGAACGCGCCAACGAGTTTCAACTCATGTCGATCACCGATTCGCTAACGTCGATGCCGAATCGACGCTATCTCGAAGAGCGACTCGCGGAGGAGTTGAACCGGTCCAGGCGTTACGACTATCCGATGAGCTTTCTGATGATCGACATCGACGACTTCAAAGCTTATAACGACATGAACGGCCACCAGGCCGGCGATCTCGCGCTTCAGATCACCGCGCATTGCCTGAAGGCGGCGCTGCGCTCGGCCGACGTTGCTTCGCGTTACGGCGGCGAAGAGTTTTGCATTCTGTTGCCGCAAACGGCCATAACCGAAGCGGGCGTAATCGCGGATCGTATCCGGCAACGTGTGAACACGACGCATTATCCACACGGCAAGACACAGCCTTTAGGTCGAGTGACGATCAGCGTCGGCGTCTCGACGTTTTCGACAATTCTAAATACTTCGGAGACCATCATCGCCGCCGCCGATCGCGCGCTTTATCAAGCGAAGAGTCTCGGCAAGGATCGCGTCGAGTTTTACAGCGACGAGCCCGATAAGCAGCAGAACTGATGAACAGTCGCAGCCCCAGCGAAAACTTCCGGCGCATCCTCGGTCGCGTGACGCAGCACGATTTCGTCGGCCGCGAAGAGGAGCTCAACCGGATCCTGGCCCACGCGGAACCTGCAAACGCAGGACGCGGGCTGCTGCTGTTGATGGAACCGTCAGCGGGCGTCTCGGAACTCCTGCGCCAGGCTTACGATCAGATCTTTAACCAGCGCTCGCAAGTCATTCCCATCTACTTCGCCTTCACACGCAACGAGACGACGGCTGTCAGCGCCGCGATCGAGTTTCTGAACACTTTTCTTCAGCAATACATCGCCTATCGTCGCGACGATCCGGTCGTTTCACATGCGACGTTGACGTTACAGGACCTGGTGGAACTCGCGCCGCCGGCGGACCTCGAATGGATCGAACAGCTGGTCGACTCCTACACGCGCCTGCGATTCAGCAACGACGACAAGGCGCTCGTCCGCCTCTGTCTCGGCGCGCCTCAACGAATACCCGCCGATCGCGGGCGTCCACTCGTCATGCTCGACGGCGCTCAACTCGCGGAGTATTTAAATGGCGTAGTCGTGCTGGGCACGGAAGTGTTGCGCATGTTTGGAAACGGCGGCTTCACATTCGTGCTCGCAGGTTTGCGACGCCAGATTCTCGCGGCCGCTCACGAGGCAAAGTGTAATTTCGAGTTCCTCGACATCTTTCGTCTGCGACAACTCGATCCAACACAAGCGGCATCCCTCGTCGAGCACGTGGCGCACCGCCAACAAGTCACGATCAGCGAAGCCGCACGCGATCTGATGGTGCAACAGTTCGGCGGCAACCCGTTTTTCATCAGCATCTATCTTCAGGCAGCTCGCGCGAAAAACCTGTCGCTCAACTCGTATCTCGATTGCGAGCGTCTTTACGTCGACGAACTGCTGGGCGGGCATCTGCATCGCCACTTCGCGGAGCTGTTGGAAGAGATCTCGCCGCGACTCGATACGCGACACTTGTTGATTCGTCTCTTGTGGGAAGCAGCGGCAGGTGAAGACCAAACGTCGTCGTTCGAAGTCTGGCGCAAGCGTCTGCACGTCACCGCGAGCGACTTACAGGAAATACTTCATCGCTTGCACGTGCAGGAGTTTATCAACTGGAACGAGGGAATCATCGAAGCCGGCGGTGGGCCACAACCGTGGAAAGACTACTTGAAAGTCCGCTACCGTCTTGACGTGCTCAACGATCCGCGCGCACTCGTGGTCGCGGACGCGCTCGCCGATTCACTCAAACGCGCACCGCACACGATGGCGCGACACTACAAACAGGCGGCGAGCAGCGGCTTGCGCGCGTCGATCGAGCGCTTCAATCTGCAACGCGTGCCCGCGATTCTGTTCGATCACGAAAGCTTCGCCCGCAAGTACAAGGGCGCGGAAAGTGAAGCCGTCGCCGCGGGACTCGAAGCCGAATCGGAGTTCGTCAAACTCCCGCAGACGGTACACGTGGCGAGTTGCATCGCTTTTCACAGCGACATGCGACAGCTCAGCGACGACGAGCGTTGTCTCGTTGCGCATACGTTCGAAGACGGAGTCTATTCAGACGCCCAAGAGATAGTCTGGCTGGCCGTTGACATCGAGTCGAAACTCGAGGCCGATGTGGACGTCGCGCGGTCGTGGTGCGAGCGATTCGAGATGATGGCGGCCAATCTCGGCTTCAGCCGTTATCAGCTCTGGCTGGTCTCGAACGAGGGTTTTAGCGACGAGGCAAATCGCTGGTTGAGCAAGCGCAAGGCCTTCGGATCGAGTCGCCAGCAACTCACTTTGCTGGCCGCGCGGCTCAGCGAAACCACACCCGTTCCGGTCGTGCAAACTACTGAGTCAGATGAGTTTTTGATGGTTCTGCCGATGGGTGAAGACAACGAGTTGATCGCCGCCAGCACAGCTGAGCAGATCGCGAAGCGATTGATGTTTCGGCCCGAGGCCATCAACCAGATAAAGACGGCTGTGGTTGAGGCGTGTATAAATGCGTCTGAACACAGTTTCAGCCCGGATCGAAAAATATATCAACGTTTTCGGCTTGAAAGTGATAGATTAGTGGTCACCATTTCAAGTCGCGGCATCGTGCCGGCGAATCTGAACGGCGCGAGTAGCGGTACGACGACTTCAGAAGTGGCCGAAGAACGGCGCGGTTGGGGACTCAAACTTATTCGAACTCTGATGGATGAAGTCGAGTTCGAGCGAGTCGATGAAGGAACCAGCTTGCGTATGACTAAATATCTTCGCCAACGTTCTTCGTAGCGGTGCCGACCCAGCATTACTGAAAAAAGTTCCCCAGGCGAGCGAGTCGCCTTTATACCGAACATTCGAGGCAGGAGGAGCCCGTCGAGTGAATAGCCCAAGTGGTGGTTTGGTGCGCTCTCATTGTGTTGGCAGTACGGCCGTAGTCTACGCGAGTGATTATCTCAATAAGCTGACAGGTGAAAAGATCGAACGGGAATGCCGCCGGCAACTCGACTGCGGTTGCCGCGCGTTGGTTATCGATTTCAGCGATACGCAACTGGTTAACAGTATCGGAATTTCAATTCTGCTCGGCATCATCGACGTCGCTGAAAAGAGCGGCGCTCGCGTAGTTTTCTCGGAAGTGAACAATCAAACGGTTGAATTGTTCGAAATGCTTGGACTGACACGCCACGTTTTGCTCGCCAAGGACGAGCACGAGGCACTATTAAATCTCTCTTCTTTTGAGACGATCCCGACAGTCCACTGATTTCGATGCAGCCTTCCACACCGAAACTCATTCATACGTTCGGCGCGCTGGCCGACTTAGGCCAGGAGATTGCCGGTACCGGCGACTTCAGCGAGATGGTCCGGACCTCGCTGCACTTACTACTAGGCACGCTCGCACTCCGACGCGGAGCCGTGGCTGAGTGTAGCGACGCGGGCGCGCTTCATTGCGTCGCTGTCTGGGGACTCGGCGAGGAAGTCGTGAAAGCGTTTGCTCTCGCCGAAGTCGAGAAAAACGAATTAATCAACGCTGACGCACACAATTGTCTGGTTCGAGAAAGCGAGATTGCTTTCATCAGCCGCCAACGACGGCAATTGATCGGCGACGGAATCGAACTGGTCCTGCCGATGATCGTTCGCGGTGAAGTGACTGGTCTCGTGTTGCTTGGCGGTAAAGCCAGCGGCGAAGAGTTCTCAACTGCCGACTTCGATACGATCAAAGCGATGGTCCGTCACATCGGCGTCGGGATTCACACGCACCGGCTGCTCGAAGAGGTGGCCCAACGCGCGGAAGAGAATCGCCGGTTGTACGAAGAGTTACGCGCCATCTATCGCGACACCGTGAGAGCGTTTGCGGCGGCCATCGACATCAAAGACAAGTACACGCAGGGTCACTCGGAACGCGTCGGACGTTACAGCGAGATCATCGCGCGTGAGATGGGCTGGGGCGAGCAGGAAGTCGAAGGCATACAGATCGCCGGCTATCTGCACGACATCGGCAAGTTGATCGTCGATCGCGACATCATCAACGCCCCGTACCACATCGACGCCAAGCGATCGAGCGATCTCAATCGCCATCCGGCGGCCGGATACGAGATTCTCGCCCCAATCAATCATCCTTACGCCGACATTCCGTTGATGGCGAAGTATCACCACGAACGTCTCGACGGCCGCGGCTATCCTGATGGTTTAGTCGACGAACAGATCCCGATCGGCGCGAAGATCGTATCGCTCGCAGATTCGTTCGACGCAATGACGACGGATCGGCCTTATCGCCGGCGGCGATCGTTCGAGGACGTCGTACGCGATTTACGCGAGAACAGCGGGAAACAGTTTGACGGGAAAGTCGTGGCGGCTTTTGCGCGAGCGATTTTGAAAGAAGTGACTGGCGAGACCAAGAAACGCCCGATCATGAAAATGCTCGGCAAGTCGTATCTCGAAGGAGACAACGTGCCGACGCTCTTGAGCGACTTGATTGTTGAACTGGAAGCGCCACGCGCGGTAGTAACGCGAATTACCTCGGCTGTATCCGAATAATAAAGTTACAAATCGAGATCTTCTGATCCGGCGCGACTTCGGTTGGTTCCTCACGCGTCAGTTCGCGTCCGTTTACGAGCGTCGGATTTCTTCCTTTAGCGACCAGCCAGAAACGGCCTTCATTATCACGCGACATCACTGCATGAACGCGACTCACTTCCGGATCGCCTTTGATCGGAAGATCGACTGAAATACTTCGCGAACCGCGACCGATCGTGATCTCGTTCTTCGTCACCGGCACCACCGACTCGCGCACGCCGTTGCGCCAGACTTCGACCGTGTAGAGCGCGGGCGCCTTCGGACGCACAACGGTCTGCTCGCTCTCGCTGACCTCCGCAGCTTTTTCGACAACCGTATCGTTTGGACTGAACGCCGGCGACGATTGCGTGACGCGCGGCGTAACCATCGTGTGCCCACTCTCGGTCTCGTCCCAAACTGCCTGGACGCGAAACTCGCCTTTGTTCAGTGTGCCGTCAACGCGCAGCTCGACGGCGAACGACTTAACGGCGAGTTGCGTGGTCCCACTCAGTTCGCGTGCACGTTCGGACAGCACGTGAAACAAGCCCTGTTCGAGACCGCGACGTTTGTCGCCCTGCCAGTCTTTGTCATCGTCGGGACTTAAATAGACGATGTATTCGCGCGGAATGTAGGTTGGACCACCCGGCGGCGTGAACATCTCGCGCTGCATCGCAGCCTCGACTTCGCGCGCGATCTTGACCAGAAACTCTTCCCAAACGCGGCGCGGTTTCGCGTGTTCGTCGGCGGCTTCGAGCAGATCCTCGCCAGTCTCGCCGTCAATCCACTTTCTTATCGATTCAAGCAGACCCAACTATTTGGTTCTCCTGTTATCAATCAAACTTAATATAACGTTTATTTACCCAGCCGCGATCGGACGAATATGGATCGGATTTCGGACGTGCGTGTTCGACGACGAGTACTTCGTACCAGTTGTTGTCGGCACTCAGCACTCGAACCTTTGAGCCGGACTCGGCCAGGCCGATGGGTGTGTCGGAGACGGCTCTCGCGGACTGACGCAGATTCACGTCGGTGGTCGTGACGCCTTCACGACCGATCACCACAGTTTCGGCAGCAGGGATCGTCGCGAGCGGGTTCCAACGTGTCGTCACGTACTTGTGAGTCGCGAGCAGCATTCCGGAGAAGGCGAGAATCAATCCGGCGGCGACGAGCGCGCGTCGCGTACGACTCGGCGGCAACACGGAAGTCGCTGCTCTTCGATCCTCGCGGGCCGCGGCGATGTTCTGTTCAGCTTCGAGCTGTTGTCGCGCACGCAGTTCCATGTGACGCCGCGCTTCGAGACTTATCGGTACGACGATGCGCGGGCGTTTGATCGTGTCAGTGTCAGGCGACGCGGCCGAGCCCGCGGCTGCCGGTAAAGTGAAGTGCGGACGAGGCGGCGCGGCTTCAGTAAACTCTTCCGGCTCGATTGAAAGATCCTGACTCGGTTTACGCCGTGGCTCGGCCGTGGGCGACGCCATTTGCAGCGGCATGGTCGGCGCGAGACTCGCCTCGGCGATCTCGTCCCAAAACTCCTCGACCGTTTGGTAACGATCTTCAGGCACGCTTTGCGTCGCTTTCTCCAGGACACGCAACACGGGACGCGCCCAGAAGTTGTCGGCAATCGCGCCCGGCAATTCTGTTATCGAGTGCTGCGCGAAGCGTCGTGGCGACTCGCCTGCGAGCAGTGTGTACGTCGTTTTCGCGAGCGAGTAAACGTCGGCGGCCGGCGTTAAATAGTCACGCGCCGGTGTTCTTAAACCTCGCGTGTCGAGTTGGCCCGTCTGCATTAGCGGGTTGTGTTCGGGCGCGGAATAGATGTTGGTGCCGACGCGTGTGATCGCGCCTTCGCTGCCGGCGTCGAGCCGCGCGACGCCGAAGTCGGCGATCTTGACGATCTCTTTATCGGCGGTGAGCAGCAGGTTCTGCGGTTTGATGTCGCGATGAATCACGCCGCACTTGTGCGCGTGGGCCAGGCCGGAACAGACCTGCTCCAGGTAATGAAGCGCCTTTTGCATCGGCAACGGCCGCGTGCGCGTCAGAGCGAAGAGGTCGCCGCCGGGAAGATACTCAAGGACGATGTAGTGAAACGTCGTGCCGGTCAGATCGATCGCCGTTCCGTGTCCGAGACGATTGATGACGTTCGGATGACGAACGCGATCGAGTGCAACTGCTTCGTTTTGAAAATTGGCGACGAGGGTTCGTTCGAGCTCTGCGTCAGGTTCGTCCTGCAAATACAGGTTCAACGCTTTGATAACAACGGTGCGAGGCGCCCCATCGACGGCGGCGTTGTCGTTGGCGACGTAGATTTCGGCGTAACTGCCGCGGCCGAGGCAGTCGACGATGTCATAGCGTCCGTCGAGTCTGCTTTGTTGGAGTTTTAGTTCCGACATTAGTTACGCCCTGATTCGAATGCGTTAGATGCATCGCAACGGGTGAGCGTTTCAATTCTCACGGGGCGGTTGAGTTTGCGGGAGGTTTAATCAACTCTTCATATTGACCCATTGTTTTCCAGCGTTCTTTGCTCGTGCGGAAGCTCACCGCCGCCAAACCGAGAATTGCTTCTTTCTTGATAGTCGCCGCGGCGGGATTCGCGGCGGACTTGGCGATCGCGGCGTCAAACGCTTTTACGGCTTCGTCAGTGTTGCCGGTGAGCAGATTTGCGCGACCGTAAAGATATAAAAACTCCGCATTTGGCGATTCGAGTGCGTTCTGAACGCCCGCGTTTACCAGTTCCTTGCTGACGTCGTTTGCGAGCCACGCGCGCGGATCCTGATCGACCTGCCGGCGCGCTCGTTCAAATTGCACGAAGGGTTCTTCTGGTTTCGGCGTCGCTGCGGGAACGGGGGCAACTGCCGCCTGTTGGCTCTGCGAAGCAAGGAAGGGAATTCGTTCCTTGTAACGCGCGCCGGCGTAAAAAGCTCCGGCGAGCAACAACAGAACGAGAAACGCGAAGAAAACTTTCGCCGCGCCGCTTCCGCCTTTTGCGACGGCAGGATCTGCGACGTTCAATCGTTCGTGCGTCACGGTGGCATCGGCGGGTGGACCCGGAAACGCGATCCGTGAAGCCGGTATGAACGTGCCTTCGTTTTGCGCAGCGACAGGCGCTGGCTGACCGTTGGGTTTCGCCGCGTAAACGGGTTGAGATTCCGGCGTGATCGTCGGCTCCATTTCCATGAGCCGTTCGTCTGTAGCCAAACGTTCACCGACGCGGACGACCACGACAGTCAGATTGTCTTCAGCGCCGCGTTCGTAACATCGTCGTTTGAGTTCATTGCAAACTTCGTCGAGATTGTTGCTGACAAGCAGTAGCTGGCGAAGCTCGTTGTCGGTGACGTGACGAGTGATGCCGTCGGTGCAGAGCAGAAACTCCGTGCCTTCTTCGACTTCGATCGTCTTCATATCGACTTCGACGCCTTGTTCGGCGCCGAGCGCACGGCTGATGACGTTCTTGCTCGGATGATTCGCCGCCTGTTCCGGCGTCATGCGTCCAGCGCGCACTTCCTCTTCGACGATCGAGTGATCTTCAGTCTCGCGGCGCAACACGCCGTCGGGCGTGAGGCGATAGAGACGAGAGTCGCCGACGTGTCCAAACGTGGCGACGTTTCCTTTGAGATGCAGGGCGACGATCGTCGTCGCCATCATCGAGAACTTCGCGTGCTCCTGGGCCATCTGGTGAATCGAGGCGTTGGCCCGTTGAATGGCGAGTTCCATCAGGTCTTCGACGTCGGCGCCGTCTTCCTGGTGACGAAAAGCTTCGTCAAGAACCTCAATCGCCGTTTGCGACGCAACCTCGCCGGCTTCCGCGCCGCCGACACCGTCCGCCACGGCAAAGATGGACCGTTCGCGGTCGTGTAAGAACGAATCTTCGTTAAGGGGACGCCGTTCGTTCAGACCGCGGTCGGAAAGCGCTGAAGATTGGACCTTGAAGGATTTCCTGTCTTCGCTCATTGCACTGCCTCCAGCTTAATGGGAGAGGAACTCTTCGTCTCAGGCATCTCCGCGATCACCCGGTCGCGCGCATTTCGATGTGAAAACGCCATCAACATCCCCAACATCGCAAAGCTTGTAATCAAACTAAAACCTCCGTGACTGACGAAAGGCAAAGTAATGCCCGTCATCGGCAATGCTCGTACGATCCCGCCGATATTCACCAACGCCTGGAAACCCACAAACGCCGTTAGACCTGCCGCGCACAGCTTCGTAAACATATCACGCGACTCAAGCGAAGTGCGAACACCAGCGACCACAAAGATTATGATGGCGACGATGATGATGGCCCCGCCGGCCAAACCCGTTTCTTCCGCAACCGCTGCGTAAATGTAGTCGGAATCGGCAATTGGAATGACTTCCGGAAAACCAAGGCCCAAACCGCGGCCCGTGGTCCTCCCCGACGCGATGCCAAACTGCGCCTGCGCAGGCTGAAACGCCAGCTTATCGAACCAGATGTCGACGTTGACCGTGCGCTGTAGCGCCGGACTCTGCGCCGCCAGTTCTTTCATCCTGGGGTTCTCGTTCAGCGCATCTTCATATTCAGGTTTCCACCACGAAACCTCCGGCGACGGCGGATCGAAACCATCGAGCCACAGATGAAAACGTTGCTGAATGCGAGCCGGAAGCGCAGCACTGATCGGCCGCGCGATCGTCGGCAACAGCGGTACTTTTTCCTGAATGTCGCGTGGCAATGCGCCGACGACGAGTATGCCGATCACCAGCACGACCGAACCGACGAACAACAGCAGTTGCGGCCAACGACGAACCGCGACGAGATACAGCGTCGTGTACGCACCACTGAAGATCAGCATCTGGCCGAAATCTTTGAGCGCGAAGAAGGGAACAAACGGCAACATCGCCATGACGATCAGCGGCACGATGTCGCGCGCGCGTGGAATGCCCCAGTAAGTTTCCGCGAGATCTTTGTAGCGCGCCGTCAGTATGCCGGCGAAGCCGACGAGGAACGGGATCTTCGACGGTTCCCACGGCGTCATGTTGCCGAGTGCTTTACCGGCGCTCGAGGTCACGACGGCGATCGCGAGCGGCAGCAGTGTAAACAGAACGATGATGAAACTGTTGCGTTGTAACCACAGCAGAAATCCGTCGCGCACGCACATCGAATAAGCGATCGCCAACGTTAAGAAAGAAAAGATCGGAATCCACGTGTAACTCGACGTGAGCGCATTCCAGAGCGAATAAGTCGACGGTTTCTTCGGGATCTGATCGATGTCGATTGGCTGCGCGGGTGTCGGCGGCAGTCCCATCAACTGTTTCTTGACGGGATCGTAGTTCTCCATGATGTAGCGCATCCGCAGCGCTTCCATCTTCTGCTCACGCGCGGCGGCTTTGTTGCGCGCGTTGTATTCGGGGTCGCTGTAGAGCCGGTACTGGATCAACATGCCGAAGCCGAAGAGCAGGATGGCCGTTGTGAACAAGACCCAGTTACCCGAGAAGCGTTTGGCGCGCGAGAGCCAGAGCGCAACCATCATCAACGGAATAAACATCAGCAGATCGCGAACCGCGCCGATCAGCGACGTTTCATAGCCACGCAACAACCCCGCGCGATGAATGGCCATGTATCCCATGATCTCGAGACCGAGAATTATCAGGATCAGCAGCAGATGTGATGACAGGCGATTCTTCATTCCTTTTGATCTTTGTGCTTTGATCTTTGTGCTTTGAACAAAGTACTAAGTACCAAGTACCAAGCTCCTAATTATCTCCTCAAATACCCAAGGTCCTTCGCTTTCAACACGAGTTGCGCCGCAATCGGCGCCGCCGATCTCGATCCGTAACCGCCGCCCTCGACGATCACCGCAATAGCTAACTGCGGACGTTCGAGCGGCGCGATGCAGAGAAACCAGCCGTCGATTCGCGGGTTCTCTTCGTCCATGATTATTTCGTCGTACTCGCGAATGATGTTGCCGCGATTGTCTCGTTCGACTCTATGCCGTCGCTTTGGCTGACCTGTTTTCGGATCGTAGACAGGCACGACTTTCTGCGCTGTTCCGGTTTTGCCGCCGGTGTTTATGCCGGCCATTTTTACGGGGGCGAAGACGCCACGCGCCGTGCCGCTGGCGCCGCCGGTGACGAGTCCCATGATCTCGCGCATTCGCGCGGCAGTTGCGGCGGTGACGACTTGATTGAATGGCTGTGGCTGCAAGTTGTACTCAATCTTCGGCTTCATCAACTTGCCTTCCATGTTGCCGATCGTCGCGGCGGCGAGCGCCATCTGAAACGGCGTCATCTGGCCGGCGTAACCCTGACCGTAACCGATAAGCGCCTGGTCGTATCGCGTGATTTGTTTGCCGGTAACGATGGTGGCCTGGCGCGGCGCGAGCGCGCGTTCGACCGCGTCGGTGCTGCCGTTCCAAAGCTCGGGTTCTTTTCGTCCACGCAACGCTTCCGCAGGCGTGTCGTAAGCGCCAATGCCGAGCAGTTGAGCGGCGCGTTTGAGACGCTCTGGTCCAAGCCTGACGCCCATCTGCGCGAAGTACTGGTTGCAGGAGACTTCGTAAGCGTGATCGATCCCGATCTTGCCGTGTACTTCCGCTGGACCAGCATCGTCGAAGATTACGTTCGCGCCGGGAGCCGCGTAGTAACCACTGCCGCTGCACGTGAACTCCGTGTCCTGTTCACCAGCGAGGTACGCGGCGATCATCGTGACTGTTTTAAAAGTCGAACCGGGAATGTAATAAGCGCCGAGAGCGCGGCTCACGAGCGGTTTGTCGCGTTCGTTGGCCTCGAGTTGAAGCCACGTCTCTTCGTCGTTGACGTCACTCAGGCTGTACGAAGGTTCGCTGTAGAGCGCGAGCACTTCGCCGTTCTGCGGATTTATCGCGACGATCGCGCCGTGTTTGCCTTTCAGTAGCTCGACGGCGGTCTGTTGTAACGTGCGATCGATCGTGAGTCGCACGTCCTGGTTGCCTTTGAAGTCGACACTCTGTCCGCGAACGACTTCCAGCGCTTCGGGCAGCGCGCCGCTCTGCACGCCAAACAGCGCGCGTTCGAGACCCGGATCGCCGAGGTCTGAACCGAACAAATGCGACAACGCCTTATCGAGCGGGTACTCGCGACGGATGTCGCCGTTCGAGTCTCGCTTGTAATAAGCCAACGGTTGGTCCAACCGTCCGCTGCGATCGAGAATCCAGCCTCTTAAACTCGATTCAGACAAACGGCGCACGCGCAGGTCTTTGTAACTCAGTTCCTGAAACTTCTCGTTCTCTTCGGCCGCGTACCTGGCCCAGTAAATGTGAAACGAGAACAGTCCGATCGCGAGCAAGACGAAGAGCCAGCGCAACGCGCGTAGTCCGCGATTCGTCGACGTCGAACCGAGTCGTTTGCGAACTTCCTTCGGTAGATCCTGGGGAATCGCAGCCGTAGCGACCGGGCGTTTTCGGCTGCGCACGAGGCTGAGCAGAAGTAAAAGTAAAACGAGTGCGAGACCGCCGACGTAGATTAGCGTGAACAGCGCGGGCATCCGCTCAAGCACGTGCGGAGTGGGAAGGGGAGAAGGTGAAGGAGTTTGGAAGAGAAATAGAAGCAACGTGATTACGGTCATCCAGTTCTACTCACTTTTTCGTAATCGCACTTCCACATCTCCAAATCCAACTACGTCGCCGTCTTCGATGAGACGCGATTCGCCGTAGGCGATGCGCCGTCCGTTAATGTAAGTGCCGTTGGTTGAGCCAGTGTCGGCGACGAGCAGTGTACCTTCGGCAGTCATCAGCAGTGCTGCATGAATCTTGGAAACGCTGTTGTCGTTTAGCGTTAGTTCGTTGTCGGATGCGCGACCGACGTTGAGTCGTTTGCCACCGGGTTTGAAGATCAGGGGAATCTCGCGTGTGGCGTTTGGCAGCGTGACTCGTGCGATCACCTGGATGTCGGGCATTGTCGGCGCCGCCGAGGGAATCGGTACGCCCGCTTTGGCCGCGCGTCGCTCCTCGTCCTGACGGCGGAGATCGTCTTCGTATTCGCCGAAAGTGGGATCGACGGAGATGCCGGTCGAAAAAACATCAACTTCCGCTTCGACGGTCACCGGCCCGAGAGTGCGATAGCGATGATCGTTGATGTGATCGATGGCGGCCGCAAGGACTTCGTTTTTTAGGTCGTTCAGTATCTCAGGCGGCGCCTCGGAGTGCGTGCCCCACTCGACTTTCAGGACGAGATGATGAGGCGCGATGCGTCCACGCGCACCTTCGTCGCGGACGCGCTCGTCGATCAGTTTCTTCATCCGATCGATGAGTTTTGAGGTGGTGAGACCGCTGCGCGGCTCGACAGTGCGGCCGAAACGGCGATCGACGACGTCGCCCATGCCTTCGAGTACGCGGCGCAGGATACGTTCGGGCAACGCCTCTTCGCGTCGCTTTTTCCCGCCCGGCTCGTCGCGGGGCTTGTCTATCTTGTCTATCTTATCTATCGAATCGCCAGTATCAGTCATGAACAGTCAATACGAGTTTTCCACCGATGGGTTCGGAGTACAACACACAAACACAGATGAACACGGATCGACTGGTATTCTAGCCTAAAGGGTAGTGTGGCCGTAAATGCAGGTTTATAGAAAGTAGACGTCTCAGAAGATTAACTTCAACGACAACCGGAGGGCACGCGCGCCGCCGGTGTTGTAGAACGATCCGAAGGCGCCGTTGCCGGCTCGAAAAGATCGAATCGCTCCCCACCCATCAGCAAACCGTGCTCCTACAAAACAATCGACACCTTCATCAAAGCCGCCGGCAAGTAGCAATCAGCGGAGCGTTGAATCTTAACGTCGCAGTGATCTGTTTTTCCTAACTGCAAAGGCCTTCTCGAGCAGATAACCGATCAACCACCATTGAACAGAAGTACAAATAATCCCCACGCCGTTTGCGAGCCACGGTATCAACCAATTCCTAGGAAACAGACTCTGCATCGGCATAAGAATTAGTGTTGCCGCCACCAGCCCGGGCAGATCTAAAGCAACAAGCACTTTGAGCGGGAGTGACTCATAATGAAAGTGAAATGGCTGTTCTGCTAACGAGGTTTTGGTCCGATAGACGAACACTGCAACAAGAGCATGAACAATGAAAAGGACTCTTCCAAGACGACTCGTGAAAATATCAATAAACATGCGCCACACGGGTAGGCATCCTTTCATTCACTATCTGCCGCCAGCCAGCCGTCTTGCACCAACTCGATATATATCAAATGTTGTCGGGCTCCTGGGATAGGTTTTGGGCACAACAACCTGCAAGGCAGCAGAGTACACCAATCGGGTTTCGGTCGCTGTGCGATAATCGTCGACCCAGTTCACTCCTTCCTTAGCACCTCCCCTACGAAGCTTGGCGTTGGAAGTTTCGATATGAAAATCCGTATAGACATTTCCCAGATCGACGCCCAATACACTGATTCCCGTGCGCCAACTCATACCGAACCGATGGCCCACTTCATGTGACAAGACCCCTTCGCCGATTGAGTTATGTCCCTGGTTGGCTCCCAGTGTTATGAATATTTGTCCGTTCCCTCTAGTGACTCCCTCATTCTGAAACGTCCTCTGGTTTACAGAAAGGAACACATTTATTCCTTCTGCGCTGGCCCCTGCCGTGATTTCACCGTTAGACGCGGAACCGGCGGTGAAGGTTATATTGAACTCTATATCCAACTTACCGTACGTCTTCTTCAAATCCTCAATTAGCTTCGCCGACACGCTCTTAGCTTGCTCCTCGGTGAACTGGCTTTCGTCGTAAACGATAGTCAAAGGCACTGTTAGCTTTTCAGCCAAACCGTCAGGATCAATGTACTTCAGCGGATTATTTAGAGCGTACGAATAATGATTCCAATGCTGAGGTTGGCTTATATAGTTTCTACACAGACTCTCCGCTTCGTCACGATCAGGCGTGTTCTGCCGCTCTAAGTTGATGTCGTAAGGATCTACTCCTGTGAATCTCCCTTGAGTACTCGCGTAATACCTAGCCCCAAAGTAATCCAACCCCGTTTCAACATCCCGTTCCTTCGAGGTGAACTTCTGCCGGACGTTGTCTCCGCCGCTGTAACCATGTTCCGAACCGCGGCCGGCTAATAACTCTTCGCCGAAGGGTAAGTAATCATGGCGCGAGACGTTCGCTAACTCGCCGGTCGGATCGAAGATCAAACGGGGTGTGCCGAGGTGGTCGCTGACGAGCCAGTGAAGACCGGCGGAACCGCCAGTGTCTGCGGGGCCGTAGGCTTCAACTTCCGTGATGCGACTGTAGCCATCCACCGAGGCGTTCGTCAGTACACGGATCTTGCTCGTTGCGATGGATGAGAACTGGAATTTGCGCCAGATCTTGTTATTGCCTGTGACGCTCGCTCCGGGTATGGCGATCCAGTTAGAGCCCGTCCAATACTGCACCTCATAACCCGTCAAGCCCCAGAGTGTGAAGGTCATGGACTCAGTTGGTTCCGCGGAGTTGGACCAGTTGTCCTGCAAGGTAAATACATCGACTTCGTTGATCGTTTTCACTGATCCGAAGTCGATCTGGAGCCAGTCGGGAAACGGCGGACCGGAGTCGTTCCAACCACCACCATTGGTCCAGTTCAGGCTCTTGCGATCGCCGTTGTTCGTGCCTGCTGGTCCATAGCCGGAGTTGTAGCTGTTAGAAGCCGTCGCGACTGCGCCCATCGAAGCTGACGCCAGGTTGTAACGCGGCGCTGGTGATGGTCCAGTCCAAGCTTCGACTTCCGTCAAACGGCTGTAATTGTCCGGTGAACCGCTGGCCAACACTCTGATCTTCGTCGTCGTGAGAGCCGGAAAGGTAAATTTCTTCCAGACTTTATTGTTGCCGGTGATGTTGGCGGTGGGTACGAGAGCCCAAGCCGATCCGGTCCAGTACTGCACCTGATAGGCCGTCAAACCGCCGACAGAGAACGTCATGGACTCAGTCGGTTCAACCGGCGCGTTGTAATTGTCCTGCAAAGTAAAAACGTCAATCTCCGTAATGGTCTTACTGCCGCTGAACTGCACTTCCAACCACGCTGGAAAGCCTGCGCTCGCCGTGGACCAGTAACCGTTCTGCCATACGTACAACCCCTTGCGATCTCCGTTGATCGTACCTGACGCTGCAAAGCCCGAGAACGAGGATGAAGCGGTTGCTGTCGCGCCATTCGCCGCCGAAGCTACATTCACGGGTGCCGTGACGGGCGCTGCGGTGACGAGTAACTGTCCATTGCGATAGCCATATTCCTTTTGTGGAGTATGGTAGTCGCCTTCGACCGGATACTCGGCCAGCAACTCCCCACCAAAACCATAAACCTGCCAGGTCTCGACGCCATCCACCGTCCGCTTGATGCGCTGACCCGAAGCGTCGTAAGCATAGAGTTGCGCCTGATTGTTGCCGCCCCAGGCCAAGGTGATCTTGTTCTCGCCGTCGTACTTGCGCTCACCTGCGCCGGTGTAAGTATCGTTTTTCAGGTTGCCGGCGGCATCGTACTCCATCACGCCTGATTGCCCGACAGGCACTCCCAAACGGTTGTTGGTTTTATCCACCGTGAATTGTTTCTTGTTGAGTCCGTTGGTAGTGGTGGGTTTGATCGTGCGATTGCCCCAGCGGTCGTAATCGAACTCCTGCTTCCATTGCTCGTTGCTCGATACCGTCGGGATGAATTCTTTTACGGAACTGAGCCGGTTCAAAGTGTCATAGTCATAACGCTGTTCGCGAGTGTCGTAACCCGGAATGAGTATCTCCTGCTTCCGCAGGTTGCCGTTGTTGTCCGACATGCTCGAGCCTGAACAGATCCCGGCGCAGAGGTTGCTGTAATGATTAATGAGACCCCCGCGATTCGCGTCGACATCAGTTGGACCAGTGTAACTCGTGCTGGTGCGAATCTCGGCCAGTTGGCCGCGGCTGTTGTAGAACAGTTTGTTGTAAATGGCCGTGTTGGTGCCGAACTGTTCTTTAACCATCGCGCCTATTGGGGAATAGATGATACCCGTCGAGTAGGTGCGGGGAGCGCCGCCGGTGCCGAGATTTCCCGTTACGGTTGTTAAGCGACCTGCTGCATCAAAGGTGTTCGTAACGGTGCGGCCCGAGGGATAAGTCAACAGCGTGATCGCGCCGGCGCGATTGTAAGTAGCGTGCGTCTCATAGTTCTTCGCTCCAGTCCGCTGATACTTCGATGTCGGTCGGCCGAGCTTGTCGTAGGCGAAGTAATCGCCGGTGCTACCCGTTCCGTAAGTTTGCGCCACCAGCCGCCCTTTAGCTGTGCCGTTCGCAAAAGGCGCACCAGTGGGAAGAGACTGCAGGTCGTAATGGAACTTAACTTCATCAGTAGCGCCGATTGATAAGGGAAGTTCCGGCTCGTTGTGTGTCGAATCAGATACGAGACCTGACGCGTTGTACCAACGACGAGTGAGCCGGTTGCGCGCATCGTACGCGTAATGGGTAGAAACTCCACGAGCATCGGTCCGCACCGCAAGATTGCCACTCTCATCATACTTGTACGCAATAGTTCCACTCTCCGGATTCGTAGCCTGCGTTAAACGAGAGAGTGAACTGTAAACGAAATGACGTTGCTGAGTGATGGCGCCGTCGCTTTGCGTTACTTTCGTAAGATTACCGAGCACATCGTACTCATAGTGTGTCGGCTGATTCGGCGTTGTTGTCGAACCCAGATTGCCGTTGAGATCGGGTTCATCGACACGAATCAATCGACCAAAACCATCGGACAGGCTTCGGCGCTGCTTTTGCGCCTGATCTGAAACAGTCGTGAAGGTCGCATCATAGGTCGTGGTAACGGTGCCGGTACTGATGTTGTTCGATCCCCAGGGCGGCGGCAAGCTCGCGCCGCCAAAAGTCTGTACTTCAATTGGGCGACCGCCGTTGTCGGTCTTGCTCCTGGTCCAACCCATCGCTTGCTCACTGGTGGCGGCGCCGGATGTGGCTGCGCGATAAGCATTCGAGACCAGCACGTAAGCATTTGCTCCTGAGAAGCGATAACGCGTTTGCACTTTGATGCCCGTGGTTTCGTCAGTCGCACTTTGTGAAGCAGCGTCTTCCAATTGTCGCGACAATCTTATACGACCGAGCGGATCGTAGTGTTGAATCGAAACTAGTTTCCCATCACCAACTGTGACCAAGTCTGAACGACTAATTACGCGACGCTGCACGTCTGAATACTCATAAGCAGTTCTGGTTTCTTCGTCTTCGCCTTCAGCCGCTTTCACGAGTGTCGGCCGGCCCAGGGCGTCGTAGGTGGTGGACGTGGAAACCTGGTTATCCGTGTCGGTTACTCTGGTCACCAGACCAGTCTCGAAATCATACTCGCGAGTCTCGGTCCGTTCCTGGGCGGTTTGATAAGCGATTTTTATCTGCGTTGGGTACAGATCGATTACATCATCAACGACCTCGCCGTACGTTGTTTGAGTGTTCACTCCCCGAACGTCCGTGATGAGCGTCGGCATCCCGTACTGGTTGTATTGGGTCGTCGCCGTTAGTGAATTACCGGCGTGGAGTGCAGTGCTATAAGCACCCTTCGTGGAATCCCAGGTCCTTACTTGCGTCAGATTCGCCGCATCGTCCGGATCGTCATAGGCATACTCCACCCGACTTACAGGCTGCTCGACTCCATTGATAACCTTCCAAATCTCAGTTGATTTGATCGCGTTCTTCACTCGCGGTGAACCGGACGACCAATAGACATCGGTGTTACTGCCAGCGAGCTCACTAGCGTCGGGGGTCGAGTTGAAATAAGTATTTACCGTCACCCGTGTTGGAGAAATGGCGGGTATACCCGTTGGCATTCCAAATGAACGCGGTACATCGTTGTAATTGACCCAATCGTACTCCGCGATGCGTGTCACATTTCCGTTCTTGTCATACTTGTAGTCTTTGATCGCAGTCTTAACGTAAGCGCCGGCAGCGTTCTTGATCGATGTGAAGACAGTTTTCGGGTATGGATTGGTGCTGGCGTTGTTAGCCAGGTTATTCCGCTCCCAGATCGTTTCCGTCTTCGTTCCATCCGGACCGATAGTCCCGTAGGTAAGGCCGGAGTTCCAGAACCCGCCCGAGTTATCAAGACAAATCGTTTCCGTGACTCCGCCGTCCGGAGCAGTAATGATTGACCCGCCTTCAAAGTGATAGGTCCACGTCTCAGTCACAGGCGTCGAGACCCCGTCGTACTCCTGGTTGTAGGTAATCGCTTTGCTGATTGGAGAATTTTTCAGGATGTCTGGCGTAAAGTTGATTGGCTGAGTGCCGTCCTGCGCCCATTGATACGTAACCTGGGCTCCGGAAGGCAGAGTTATCCCGCTAATCTCTCCCCACCCCAGGGATGCCGAGAATGGCTGTCCGGCAATATAGTCAGGTGCGTTGTACTGGAACTGATACGTGAGACCGCCGGCCTGTGATGGCATCGTGATCCGATCCACCACTACTCTGGACATCCCATAAGGCTCCTGCCCAGTCGCGGCCACCTCAGGCGGGCAACCGAGCGACTGCGCACAGGGCCAGTAGTTCTTCAAGACGTTGATCCATTTCCAGTGAATGGTCCAAGTCAGCGTCTGCCCGAATCCCTCCGAAGTAACTGTATGAACCGGCAGTCCGTTCTCCACGGTGTTCGACAAACTAACCGTACGACCGAACTGATCTCTTACTTGATTTCCCAGAAACTCCACATAGTTATCGTTGCGATCGTAAAAACGCTGTGGTTCGTTATTCGGCTGGTTGCTGGTTACTTTGCTCCCATCAGGAAAGTAAAGAACCCACGGATTGTCGGTCCACGCGCCAAGCGTATTGCCGTCATGTTGAACATCGAGCCGCAGGTAACTGCCGTCAATGCTGTAATAGGTGATGTTATTCGGGTGCCACTGAGGACCGTTTACGCAGTCGTTGTACAGACCGTCCGGGCGAATTTCGAACCAATCACTGAGAGGATCGTTGAAGTTGCCGTCGCTCCAACCATGCGGTCGCATCTCATGGCTGCTGCCGTCGGGCATCACCAGCATCAGCTTGTAGTGATACCGCATCTCGTAGTAGCCCGGCGATTCTGAATAGACATTCGGATTCCAACATTGTGGGCGCTTTTCTGAGGGCAGAGTTTGAAACTGATCATGACGGTCAATAACCTTCAATTGATACATAGTGCCGAATTGCCAACCACCTTCAGGACTCTCCTTCAACACGCTTTTCTGGTAGTAAGGGCAAACGAGAATGCCAGGCTCATTGCCAACAATCTCACATGACTCGTTATCGGGCATGAAGTATTGCGTTTCACTGTCGTAGAGCTTGCTGTTGTAGTAAAGATCGATTCCAGCCGAGAGCCCATTCCGTCCGCCTGGTAAGGAACCCAACGGAAAGCGCAACATCAAGTTGCCGTTAGTTGTATTGATCGTTTCAAAATCGCCGATGGCGAATGAGTTGCCGGGATGAAAGCCGCGTCTGTTAGACGCGTCCTGAGCGACACACATTCCGGTTAAGAAGCAAATCAGTAATGTAGTTCGATACAAGGCATTGAGATGTTGGGAGTAGTTCGATCTGGACATACCGGTCTCCGACGTCAGAGAGCAACGTTAAGGATTCTGAGTCGATCGCGAGCAACTCCGGTGACTGAGCTGTGCGTAAGATAGGTCTGGGCTCGAGGGAAGACGCGGGCCACTCTACATTTAGGTGGACCACGTGTCAACGAATTTTTAAATCACAATAACGAGCGTTTGGAGGATGTGTCGTGTCGATCCAGTTCTAAGAGAGTTGCATCCAGAAATCTTGCCCCGAACGACTGCAATGAACTAAATTAGTCTCCATCTGGCCCTCCTTCACATAGTTCCTGAACAAGTAACGAATTGACCGCGTGGCCGAGGTGGACCGCGTGTTCCAGAGGAGGGGTGTCGATGATTCAGCAGATTTGGGACAGTTTTATTATGCTGATCCCGGTGTTTATCCTGCTTACGATGATTTTTGGGGCGGGATTTTATATCGGACGGGTTAGCAAAAGAGAATAACTACAGCAACTGGTCTTTTAGTTTCAGTAAAAGATCTTTCGCCTCGTCCGGATTGAGCGACGACGAGACAGCACGGATCTCATCGATTACTTTTTGGTTTGCAAGATCGAAGAGTGACGCCTGCGCGGCGGCTTTGCGACGACCGGCGCGCGTGGTGGCTTTGTCTAAAGCACTATCTGCAGCTGCCACTTTGACGGACAATGGTTCCTCGACATCTTCCTCGGCAAAAACGTCCAACTCGTATCGCTCCAATCGCGCCAACACTTCACGCGCGTTCGCCAGTACGACCGGCGGCAACCCAGCCAGCCGGGCCACTTCGATTCCATAAGACTTCGACGCGCGTCCACGTTCCAACCTGTGAAGAAAAACAACTTCACCTTCACGCTCCGTCGCAGTGATCTGATAGTTCTGCGCACCCGGCAAGCGCTCGGCGAGTTCGGTTAGCTCGTGATAGTGCGTGGCAAACAACGTCTTCGCCGCATGATCAGCAGAATTGTGCAGATACTCAGCAACGGCCCATGCGATCGACAACCCATCAAACGTAGCCGTACCGCGTCCGATCTCATCCAACAGCACGAGCGAGCGCGGCGTCGCGCTGTGCAGGATCGCCGCCGTCTCAGTCATCTCGACCATGAACGTCGATCGCCCGCGCGTGAGATCGTCTGAAGCACCCACACGCGTCCAGATGCGATCAAGCAACGGCAGACGCGCACGTTCAGCGGGAACAAAACATCCGGTCTGCGCGAGTATGCAGATGATCGCAGTCTGACGCAGCACCGTGCTCTTACCACCCATGTTTGGACCAGTGATGATCAAAAGACGGTCAGTCGAGTTATTCAGATAAACACTGTTCGGAACAAACGGTTCATCGATAAACGCTTCGATCACCGGATGGCGACCCTGGATGATCTCGAGTTGATCGCCATCGTGAAGTTCGGGGCGAACGTAACGCCGCCGCGCCGCTGTCTCCGCGCACGAAGCCAGCACGTCGAGCGCCGCCAACGCACGCGCCGTCATCTGAATACGTTTCGTCTCCGCGGCGATCTGCCGGCAGACATCCGTGAAGAGCTCGGTTTCGAGTTGGACGATCCGCTCTTCCGCACCGAGCACTTTCTTTTCCCAGTCACGCAACTCCGGCGTCGTGAAACGCTCGGCATTCGCGAGCGTCTGACGCCGTTCGTATTCGGCCGGCACACGCGCGGCGTTCGCTTTCGACACCTCGATGAAGTAACCAAAGACGCCGTTGAAACGAATACGCAGATTCCCGATTCCACTCCGAGTACGCTCGCTCGCTTCCAAAGTCGCGATGATCTGTTTCGCGTTGCGACTGACGGAACGCACTTCGTCAAGCTCCGGCGAATAGCCGTCGCGAATGACACCGCCGTCGACAACCTTCGCCGGCGGATCGTCATTGATCGCCCGCGAGATCAACGCGCGAACGTCCGGCAGTTCATCAGTATTCTCAACGAGCACTTCAAGCAGCGACGACTCAAGTCCCGCCAACACCTCACGAATCCCGGGAACCTGATCGAGTGAGCGAAGCATCGCGCACAGATCACGCGGCGTCGCTGAACCGAGACTGATCCGTCCAACAACACGCTCGAGATCTGAAACTTCCTTCAACAGCGTGCGCAACTTGTCGCGCCGCATCTGCGAAGCGTACAAGTCGCCAACCGCAGCTAATCGCGCCTCGACTTCACCACGCTTCACACACGGACGCAGCAACCACGATCGCAGCAGTCGCGCGCCCATGCCCGTCACCGTTTCGTCAATCACTTGCAACAGCGAACGTCCACTGCCGCCGGCAAGCGACTCAACCAATTCCAAGTTCCGCACGGTGACACTGTCGAGCACCAGATGATCCTGCGGCTCGAAGTAAACAAGATCCGTGACGTGCGCAGCCGCGGCGCGTTGCGTCTCCTGCGCGTAACGCAAACACGCACCCGCGGCGCGAACCGCTTCGTCTTTTCGCGCGAGCCCGTAACCGTCGAGCGTACGAACTTTGAAATGATTGAGGAGCAGGGAAGAACAATCGTCGCGTTGCCACTGCCAATCGTCAATCGCAGTAAGCGTCGCGTCAAAACCATACTCGTGCGCCGAGATCTCAGACGCAGCCGGCGCATCCTGCAACGGCAGCGGCGCAGTGTGCGCGCGTCCGGAGAGTCCGGTCCTGATCAACGCACCCAACGAAGCCGGAAACAACAACTCGCGCGGCGCATACGATTCAAGATCCGCGCGAATTCGCGTCCATGAATCGCGTCCGGTCTCCTGCGTCACGCGAAACTCGCCCGTTGAAATATCAAGAAACGCGGCGCCAATCGTCTCACCAGCACTACACACCGCCGCGAGATAAACGGACTCACGCGCGTCCAGCAACTGCGGATCGATCGGCGTCCCGGGCGTCACAATACGCACGACTTCGCGCCGCACGAGCTTCTTCGTCTTTCCGGCGTCTTCCGTCTGCTCACAAATCGCGACGCGATAGCCTTTGCGCACGAGACGCGCGATGTAACTGGCGGCCGAGTGATGCGGCACACCACACATCGGGATCGGATTTCCACTGTCCTTCTGCCGCGCGGTCAGAGTGATCTGCAACTCGCGCGAGCCGGTAACCGCGTCGTCGAAAAAGAGCTCGTAGAAGTCGCCGAGCCGAAAGAACAATAGAGTGCCGGGATGTTGCTGCTTCAGTTCCTGGTACTGACGCAGCATCGGCGTTGGATTTGGTTGATTCATCTGTGAGTAATGCTTTGGTAAATGGCGGTGAATAATAAACTATGCTAATTTTCCGAGCAACGTGGATAAAACAAGTCTGTTGCGATCCTCTTTGCAGGAACACCTGGAAACGGTTCAAGCCTTAATCGGTTCTGAACTCGACAAAATCGTCCAATCAGGACAGATGATCTGCGACGCGCTCGTCGCGGGACGGAAGATTCTTCTCTGTGGCAACGGCGGCAGCGCTGCCGATGCACAACACATCGCGGCAGAGCTCGTCGGCTGTTACGAAAAACAGCGCCGTTCATGGCCCGCAATCGCATTAACGGTCGACACGTCAGCGTTAACCGCGGTCAGCAACGATCTCGGCTACGAGCAAGTGTTCGCGCGCCAACTCGCCGGACTCGCGCAACCCGGCGACATTTTGATCGCGATTAGCACGAGCGGCAGATCTAAAAACGTCTTAAAAGCAGCAGAGCGAGCAAGGGAAATCGGCTGTCGCACGATCGCGTTAACCGGCGCGACTTCAGACCCACTCGGCGCGATGTGCGACTTCACTGTAGCCGTGCCGGCGTCCCGCACTTCACGCGTTCAGGAAGCACACATCACGATCGGTCATCTATGGTGTGAAATGGTCGATCAAATTCCTGAACAATAACCTTGACACACCTCACGGAACTAATTAGTCTGACTGCACTTGGCAGAGTACGTTTTATTGATTTAACCGATCGGTCCTTTGATTGCGCGGGTCTTCCCGACAGAGTCGCCGTCGCTTCACTGAGACATTGATGTTTTTTCAAGAACTACCTGGCGTTCCCATAGTCGAAGCTTTACCCATCTCACTCACTTTCAACGCTGAGTCACATTCCCGTCGAAGAAATTGCGGATTGCGAATTTCGAAATGCGGAAGTGCGCGATGGTGAAGTTTAATTCTCTGCGGTTCTCTGTTTTCTGTGGTCGTCTGCGGTTCTCTGCAGTTGTCTGTGGTTCTCTGCAGTTGTCTGTGGTTCTCTGCGTTCTCCGTGTTCTCCGCGTTCTCTGCGGTGAACTAATGGCATAAACAAGAAAACCGCAGAGGGCGCAGAGGACGCAAAGGACACAGAGATAGTGTTAGGCGCGATCTTTGAAATTCGCAATTCGAATTTCGAAATTCGCAATTCTGTTCTTGACAACTCGCTGCTGCCTCGCAAGAGAGGCTTCCCTAACGGGTACCTGTGTGACTAAGTTCAGTTACGCAAGGACCGAGGTGTATTCAAATGAAGAAAAAACGTAAGAAGAAAACGGCGCTCGTCGTGTGCCGCGATCGAAAGCAGTTTTGGACCACGCAGGCGCAGTTTTGGCAGTGGGTGAGAGAAGGCGTCGTGGTGAAAACAGGCGAACAGCCGCTTACGGGACTGTTTCGACGCGAACATCAGGAACTTCTGGTGCTGCTCAGCAACACGGTGTTGAATCTCGCACACCCAAACCACATGCGCGAAGCACTGCTTTCGCGACGACTCGGCATCTCCGGCAGGTAAACAGCCCCGGGAGGTAAACCCGTTGTTCAGACTCGCACTTGCAACCTTATTACTTCTGACATTCGCCGCCGCCGCTGCCGCGCAACAGGACGATCGCTATCGCATCGGTCCGGCCGACGTACTCGACATCCGCATTCATAACAAGCCGCAACTATCGCGTGAAGCAGTGCGCGTCGAAGGCAACGGCATGATCCGTATGCCGCTCATCGACGCCGAGATCCAGGCGGCGTGTCTGACCGAAGGCGAACTCGCGAAAGAGATCGCAACGCGTTACTCGAAATACTATCGAAACCTTCAGGTGGACGTATTTATAAAGGAGTATCACTCGCGCCAGGTCGCGATCATCGGCGCCGTTAACGATCAGAGCCGTTTTGAACTGCAACGCCGCATCCGGCTGCTCGAGTTACTCACTTACGCAAAAGGTCCTTCTCCCAAAGCCGGACAAACGATCAACGTCGTGCATTCAACCGCGCCGTCACTCTGCAAACAACCTGACGAGAACGACGTCGCTTCGCTGTTCTCGAGTTTCAAGTTGAACGAAGTGTTACAAGGCAAACCAGAGTCGAATCCGTTTCTCGAAGCCGGCGACATCGTGACTGTTCCCGAAGCCGATCAAGTGTATGTCGTCGGCAACGTCTACATGCCACTCACGATTCCGTTGCGAGAGCCGGTTACACTCACGCGCGCGATCGCGATGGCCGGCGGACTCAAGCAGGATACAAAAAAAGATCAGATTCGCGTGCTGCGCCAGGAACCAGGCACCGCCACGCGCAAAGAGATCACCGTTGACTTAACCGCCATCGAAAAGAAACGCTCCGAAGATCTCGCGCTCTTGCCCAACGACATCATCGACGTTCCCACGTCAGCCGGAAAGAGCTTCCTACGCAGCCTCGTCCAGGGCGTCGTCCCCGGCGTGGGCCAACTGCCAGTCAGAGTAGTTCCTTGAGGAAATTTCGAAATGCGGATTTCGAAGTTCGAATTTGGTAGACTCCATTTTAAATTCTCACAAGGAGTCCTCACGTGAACAAAACCGAGTTGGAAAAACGCACCTTACGTTTCGCGCTCAAGATCATCGAGTTTGTCGCGACCTTACCACTTAATAAAACTGGCGAAGTAGTTGAGTTTCAACTCGTCAAAGCTGGTACCTCCGTTGGCGCAAATTACCGCGAAGCAAATCGTGCCGTATCCCGGAACGATTTCATCCACAGACTGGGAATCGTAGAGAAGGAATCGTCAGAGAGCCTTTATTGGCTGGAACTTTGCGAGGCAGCCAACCTTGGCACTTCTGATCTTCGTCGCTGGCTCCTGGAGGAATCGAGAGAGTTATTGGCAATTTTCACGACAGCCGGTCGCACGAGCAAGGCTAACCGCCAAACCCGCGCCAAACACAATGTTCCGCCATAACTAAATTCGAAATTCGCATTTCGAAATTCTAAATCAAACCTATGAAACCATCCCGCGAACTCGTCAAGAGAGAGACCGAGGTCAACTCTCTCGACGCCCCTATAGATCCGCCTCTGAACTATAACTACGGCGTCGATCCAAACGCCGAGAACGAAGTGCACCTGCTCGATTACTGGCGCGCCATCCGCAAACGCATCTGGCTCGTCATCGGAATCGTTGCACTCGTTACGATGCTGGCCGTCGTCTACGTCGCGCGTAAGCCCGATCTGTACGAGGCGCAGGCGCGTGTGCAAGTCGATCTGGAAGACACCGGAGCGCTGGTCAACAACGCTCGTCCTTTGTATGGACCAACCGACGATCCCATCTACTTCAACACGCAGCTCCAGATCCTCGTCAGCCCGGGATTGATGCGTCGCGTGGTGCGAACGCTCGACCTCGAACACAATCCCGACTTCTTCCAGGGCAACCCGGCGCAACGTCGATCGATGTGGCAGACGTTGGGCCGCATGGTCGGAGTCGGAAACGACGCGCAACCCGCGGAATCAAAGCCTCCCGATCAGCTTCCGTTGACGAACTCAGTCGCGCAAACGGGCGGCCCCGAAGATCTAAATGACGCAAAACGCCTCGCGCCGTATGTCAACACGATCCTCGCGAGTCTGAAAGTCGAGCCCGTCAAAGAGACGCGCGGCTATTACAAAGAGACACGACTGATCGACATCAAGTTCAATCACACGGACCCGCAGGTCGCGTCGAAGGTCGTAAACGCGATCGCCGAGACTTACGTCTACTGGAACCTCGAAAAGAAGACGGAAACGAACAGCACCACCGGCGGTTTTCTGCAAAAGCGAATCGCCGAGTTGCAACAACAGATTCGCACCGGCGAAGAACGTCTGGTCAATTACGCGAAGAACAACCAGATCATCTCGCTCGATCAAAATCAGAACATGATCGTCGACCGGCTCTCGGTGCTGAACCGGCAACTGCTCGACGCCGAGAACGATCGCAAGACGGCCGAAGCCGCTTACAACGCCGCGAAAGCGCCCGGCGCGGCGACAGCGCTCGCCGACGCCGATGCGAAACAGGCGAATGAGATCGAGTCGAAGCTCGTGGAACTGCGGCAGAAGCGCGCGCTGCTCATGGTCGATGCGACTGAGGAGGCGCCCGAAGTGAAGGAAGTCGATCAGCAGGTCAGCGAGCTCGACAAACAATTGAAGGATCTGTTGAGCCGCAAGTCGGCGACGTTGCTGACGAACCTGCACACGCGTTACCAGCAAACACTCGAACGCGAACAGGCGTTGCGAAAAGCGTTTGACGAACAGCGCGGGCAGACGGTGTCGCAGAACGAAGCCGCGATCAACTACCGCATCATCCAGCAGGAGATCGAGACGAATCGCAACCTGCTCAACGGCTTGCTGCAAGGCGCGCGCGAAAACGACGTCGTGCTCGCCGGTAAGCCAAACAACATCTCGATCGTGGACCACGCGCTCACGCCCGATAGTCCGATTGGTCCAAATCGCGCGCGCACGATCGTCGCGGCGTTCTTCTTGTCGATCGGGTTGGGGATCGGTCTCGCGTTGTTCTTCGAATATCTCGACGACACGGTCCACTCGACGCAGGAAGTCGAACGCGTGTTGCATCTGCCGGCGCTGGCGGTGATTCCGGCGATTGGGGGCGCGATCCGCCGGCCGTTGATTGCGTCGAAGACGGCATTGCAAAAACAGAACGGCAACGGCGCCGAAAATGGCGAGCTTTTGATCAAAGCCGACAGTCGTTCGCCTTTGGCGGAAGCTTATCGCCAGATGCGCACGTCGGTGCTGCTTTCGACTGCCGGACGCGCGCCGAAGTCGCTGCTCGTCACGTCGAGTCTGCCGGGAGAAGGGAAGACGACGACGGCCGTCAACACGGCCATCAGTCTCGCGCAAACCGGCGCGAGCGTAGTGATCATCGACGCCGACATGCGTCGGCCGCGATTGCAGAGCATCTTTCATGTCGCGGCACGGGACGGATTGAGTTCGATACTTTCGAGCGACGTGTCGGAAGCGGACATGCTGGCGATGATCGAGACTGACGAAGAGAGCGGGCTCGACGTGTTGAGCTCCGGTCCGATACCGCCGAACCCGGCGGAACTACTCGGCTCGGATCAGATGCGGCGGCTGATGACGGCGCTCCAGGGGCGCTACACGCACGTCGTGGTCGATTCGCCGCCGGTTAGTTCGTTTACTGACGGCGTGCTGATCTCGACGATGGTTGATGGCGTGTTGCTGGTGGTCCATGGCGGGAAGAGTTCGCGACACGTCGTGCGGCGATCGAAACAGTTGCTGAACGATGTGGGCGCGAAAGTGTTGGGAGTCGTGCTGAACAACGTGAATTTGCAGTCGCACGATTATTACTACTACCAGAGTTATTACGGGCGGAAGTATTACGAGAAGCAGGCTTGACGTTGGCCCGGTTGCTTTACGTCGGAGATGTGCCGGTTGAATCGACGTATCACGGATCGGCGCTGCTGCATCGGCTACTGGAGAACTATTCGCCCGACAAGTTGACGATTCTAGAGACGGGAACGCCGTCGCGCGTGGAGCGAAGAATACCGCGGGTGAAGTATTTGTCTCGTCCGTTGGACCAGTCGCGCTGGTTGAAAACCCGATTTCATTCGTACGCAGTTATTTGGTTTTCGTATTGGGGATCGAAGAACAGTATTCGGATCGACGAAGTCGAATTTGATTCGATCCTTACCGTGGCGCATGGTTTTGGTTGGCTGGCGGCGGCGAGTCTTGCACGCAAACGTGACGTGCCGTTGCACCTGATCGTTCATGACGACTGGCCTCGCGCCGCGCATGTGCCGCCTGCGTTTCGCGCTTGGTTCGAGCGCCGATTCGCGTCCGTTTATAAACAGGCGCAATCACGATTGTGCGTTTCGCCGGCGATGGAGCAGGCGTATCGCGAACGCTATGGCGAAAGCGGCGACGTGCTTTATCCGATGCGCGCCGCCAGCGCTCCCGACCTCGACGCGCCGCCGGTACGACTCGCGCAGAACGATCATCAATTCACGGTCGCATTCGCCGGCACGATCAACTCGCCCGGTTACATTCGCGCGTTGATTGCGTTGCACGATGCGTTGGAGCCGCTCGGCGGACGGCTGCTCATTTTTGGACCATTAACACGCGAAGAAGCGCGTGCGAATGGTCTGGATTTGCCGAATGTCGATGTTCGCGGATTGTTGACGTCGCCGGAGTTGATGCAGCGGTTGCGAGACGAGGTCGACGTGCTGTTTGTTCCGATGTCGTTCGACGCAGCAGATCGGAGCAACATGGAGATGTCGTTTCCGAGCAAGCTGACAGATTACACGGCGGTTGGGTTGCCGCTGCTGATCTATGGTCCCGAGTATTGTTCGGCTGTGCGTTGGGCCAAAGAGAATGATGGCGTTGCTGAAGTCGCGGAGACTGAAAACAGGCTGGGCGATGCTGTTCACCGGCTGGCAAACGATGCCGCGCGCCGTGTCCAACTCGGAACACAAGCTTTACACACCGGCCGGAAATACTTTGCGCACGAAACCGTTCAAGCGGTGTTCAATCGAGCTCTAATCCGTGGTTAAGACACTGATCGACCGCGCGATGCGGCACATGTTGTTTCTCGCGCAGAGCCATCCGGAGGTTTCCGATCGCTGGGGTTACCACATCCGCCCGATCCATTACTACGAACCGCTTCCAGACTTTCAGTCGATCACCAGCGAACAACTCGCGCGGCGACGTGAGTTTCCCTCGATCGACTTTCGCTGGGAACAACAATTAACACTTCTGCACGAACTCGCCCGTTATCAAATCCAATCCGCGTATCTCGACAACGACTACTTCAGTGGCTTTGATGCCGCGGTCTACTACGCGCTGATTCGACATTTAAAACCGAAACGCGTCATCGAGATCGGCAGTGGTTACTCGACGCGCATCGCCGCTAAAGCGCTTGGCCCGGATAGCACACTCACCTGCATCGAACCGCATCCGGAACGTCTCAACGGCATCGGCAACAAGATCGAGCTCATACAAAAACGTGTCGAAGAGCTCGACGTCGAGTTCTTCACCTGCCTCGAAGCAAACGACATCCTCTTCATCGATTCGAGTCACACGGTGAAATTTGGCAGCGACGTCTGTTACGAGTTTCTCGAAGTGTTGCCCGTGTTGCGACCCGGCGTTTGGATACACGTTCACGACATCTTCTTTCCACACGACTATCCCGAAGAGTGGCTGCTGAAACGACGTCTCGCATTGAACGAGCAGTATTTGCTCGAAGCGTTCCTGTCGTTCAACCGCAGTTTCGACGTCGCGCTCGCGAACCATTGGCTGACGTTGGACCACAGCGCGGCGGTGAGAGAGTTGTGGCCCGGCGAAACCTCGGCGTCGAGTTTCTGGTTTTACAGGCGTGACTAAGATCAGCGCCATCGTTCCGACCATCGGCCGCGTCGATTCGCTGAACGCGTTGCTCGAATCGCTCGCTGCGCAAACACGCGCCGTGGACGAAGTCATCATCGCCTGCGTAGACGCGGCAACGTGCGACGAAATAGAAAGACCTGCAGGTCTCGTCGTGCGCTGTCTCAGCGTGTCGCCGCCAAATGCCGTGCGCCAGCGCATGGCCGCGATCGACGTTGCCGCCGGTGACTATCTCCTGCTTCTCGACGACGACGTCGTGCTCGAACGCAATTGCGTACACCACATGCTGGCGGTTATCGAGACGCACGAAGACGTCGCCGCCGTGACCGCCGACTTCAGCAATCAAACGTGGCCCGAGCCGACGCGGATCTGGCAGTTGTATCTCCGTCGCTGGCTGGGCCTGGACCACGAAGATTGGCAGGGAAGAGTTGTTGGACCACTGCTGCGTTTCGGTTTCAATCCGGTGCCGCGCACGGCGCAGCCGATGGAATGGCTGGGTTCGGGAAGCAGCCTCGTGCGGCGTTGGGCTTTTGTCAGCGCCGGCGGCTTCTCCGACTTCTTCCTGCATCGCTGCACGATCAATGAAGACGTCGATCTCGGGCTCAAACTTCGGCGCACCGGACGCATCATGTTCTGCCCCGACGCGCGTATGGCCCATCATCATGCGCCCGGTGGCAGAGTGACGCGGTTTCTCGCAGCCGAGGATGACCTGTTCAATCGCTATTTCATCATGCGACGGACGATGGGAATGCACTCTCTCCGCGCGTTTGGACTGGTCGTGCTCTATTTCGGCGTCGAGACGACGAGCCAGTTTCTCGGCTGCGTGCGACGTTTGAACTTTAGCGGTTTCATCGCGCCTCTGAGTGGCCGTCTGCGTGCGTTCGGGCGGATCTTGATCAGCACATGAACTGGGTGTTTCTTGGCGATAGTCTCACCGAAGGAGTTGGTTCGAAGAGGATTAGTTACGTTACCCAGTTAGTAACGCAGATGCGCTCCGCGCAGCGTGAGATGCGGGTTCACGAGATGCGTTTGCGATCTGTAGATCCGCGCAGCTTCAATCCCGATATTGAAGTGAATGTGGCGGGAAAGATGGATCTCGATCCGGCGCAGTCTACATCGGATTTGTGGCTGTGGAACCTGGCGTGTGAAGGACAGACGATAGAGAGCGACTTTGCGTGGTTGCCGTTGATAACCACGCTGCGTCCCGAGTTGGTCGTGATCTTTCGCGGCAGTTTGGAAAGCATTATCCGGCCGGCGTCGTTTCATAATGGCGCGTGGCCGTGGTGGGTGCCCGCGTCGTGGCGCGGATACGCGGCGATGGATCCTCGTTGCTACTTCAGCACGACGTGGTGGCGCAAGGCGAAGCAACAGACGCTCGACACGACCAGGCAGAAGACGCGTTTGAAAATGCTCGCATGCGCCGCCGGTAAGCCGCTGATGGACCAGGATGCGTTTACGGATCATCTGACGACGTTGGTGCGTCGCCTTCGCGAACTGAATACACGCGTGTTGCTGCTCGGGCTTCTGTCGGTTGACGAAGAACGCTTTCCCGGCTCACCGGCGCATTTCGAAGCTGTTAATGCGAAGCTGCGAGACATCGCGAATGCTGAGGGCGTTGAGTTCTTTGACTGGGCCGCACAGCTGAAAGGCGCGCGTAACAGTTTGTTTTATCGCGACGGTTTTCATCCAAACCTCGAGGGCGCGAACGCGCTTGCCGAGGCTCTTCGTACGCGTCTCGTTAACCAATGAAAATCTCCGCCATCGTCACGGCCTACGAACGGATCCATCAGACGTTGAACACGCTTCGCATCATCGAAGCGTGCGATCCGAAGCCCGATGAGATCCTTGTTCACGTCGATGCAAACAACACGGATTGTGAACGAGCAATCAGGGAGGTCTTTCGTGACGTTCGCATTATCGTGAGTGGCGAACGTGTCGGACCAGGCGGTGGACGAAATAAATTAGTTGACGCCGCGACATGCGATCTGGTCGCCAGTTTTGACGACGACTCTTATCCGATCGACTCAGACTACTTCGCGCGCGTCGCTCGACTCTTCGAACAGTTTCCCGAAGCATCGATCGTCTGCGCCGCGCTTTATCACGCCGGAGAAACGATCGGTCTCGACAATCGCGAGGCGCGATGGACCGCCGACTTCGCCGGCGGTGCGTGCGTTTTCCGCCGCCAGGCTTTTCTCGACGCGGGCGGTTACGTGCCGCTGCCTGTCGCATACGGCATGGAAGAAGTCGATCTCGCGCTGCGGTTGCACTCGAAAGGTGGAAAGATACTCTCGACATCGTGGCTGCGCGTCTTTCACGACACCGATTTGCGGCGACACGCGGAGTCCCACATCACCGCCGGCAGCATCGCGAACCTCGCGCTGCTCGCGTACCTGCGTTACCCGGTTTCACTTTGGTCCATCGGAATGTGGCAATGCGCGAACCGCGTGTTGTGGCTGTTGCGTCACGGCCGGCATCGCGGAATCGTGCGCGGCGTGACGATGATACCCGGACACCTGCGCGCGAATCGGCAATTTCGACTGACAGTGAGTAATCAAGCGGTGCGCTCGTACCTCGCGCTGCGCCGCGCGCCGACGCACGCGAGTTTGTGATGAACGAGTCGTGGATCTGTTGCCAAATCGGAGCGCGTGAGCATTACGCGGTTCCACGCGCGCTGCAACGTCGCGGACTGTTGCAGGAATTGATAACAGATCTGTGGATGCGCCCCGGACCTATTTTGCGGAGTGGCCGATTTCATCCGAGTTTGTCATCGGCTCGCGTTACGGCCCCGAATGCTTCAGCTTTAACGTTCGAGATTCGATCGCGTCTCACGCGCGAAACGGGCTGGAGCTTGATCAGCAAGCGAAATGACTGGTTTCAGCACTTCGTTGTGGCGCAACTCCAGCGAAGCGATAACCCGGTCGATACCGTATTCGCCTACAGCTACGCCGCGAAAGACATCTTCAAGTTTGCACGCGCACGCGGCTGGCGCACCGTGTTGGGCCAGATCGATCCTGGTCCAGCCGAAAAGGGAATCGTCGCCAGTCTCAACGCCAACCACGGCTGGCAACCGGCGCCCGTCGAGTATTGGAAAAACTGGCGCAGCGAATGTGAATTAGCGGACCACATCGTCGTCAACTCAAACTGGTCGCGAGATGCGCTTTTGAGCGAAGGCATTTCCGAAGAAAAGATCCGCGTCGTTCCACTCGCGTTTGAGCCAACAACGAAAAGCGAATCATTCGAGCGAAGTTATCCAGCGTCGTTCACACCTGAACGCCCGTTGCGCGTCCTGTTTCTCGGGCAGATTAACTTGCGCAAAGGCGTGATGCAGTTGTTTGACGCGGTGAAAGCGCTCCGTGATGAAGCTGTCGAGTTCTGGTTTGTTGGACCACTGCACGTCGACGTCCCAGCGGAAATCAAGGATCGGATCAAATACTTCGGCGCAGCGTCTCGCAGCGACGTCGATCGTTACTATCGCGACGCCGACGTTTTCATCCTGCCAACGCTTTCCGACGGTTTCGGATTGACGCAACTTGAAGCGCAATCATGGAAGCTCCCCGTGATCGCGTCGCGCAATTGCGGCGACGTCGTCACCCATAACTTCAACGGCCTTCTGCTGGAGGAAGTCTCAGCGACAGCGATCGCCGCCGCGCTGCAACAGTTACTGCGCGCGCCCGAACATCTGCAAACGATGTCGCAAAACTCCGGCGTCGACGAACGTTTTAGTTTGAACTCACTCGCCGCATCTTTGGCGACTCTGTAACGATGCAATCGTCAGCCACCTGGAACCAACTACAGCTCAGCCGCGCATCGACGCCGGCATCGACGCCGGCACTGACGCTGCGATCGACAATGCTCGGAGTACTCGGCACGGGCGCGGCGACGATCATCGCCGTCCTCCTCGTGCCTGAAAATCCGACGGCCCCGGGCGCGCTGTTCTATTCAGCACTCGTCATGTCCGCCGGACTCGCGACCGCGCCGGTTGCCGCCGCGATTCGTCAACCGAAAGTCATCCTGCGCGGCGAATCGCTCGTCGCGCTCGCGCCCATCTACTGGCTGCTGCTCGACCTTTTACAAGGCGTCTATGCGTTGGACCACGTCACGGACGAAGAAGTCCGAATTGCGTTCATGGGCATCGGCCTGTTCGTCGTCATGGTTTGGATCGGCGCGATTCAACGCCCGTGGAGAATCCCGTCAGTAGTGATTAGTTCAGTGTCGCAGGAGTTCTCGCTAAACACCTACTTCGCTCTCGCGTTCGCGTGTTTCTTCATCGGCATGATGAACTTCGCCGTCGCCTGCGACTTCAACGTGTTCGAGATGGTCCATTACCTGGGCCAGGAACGTTGGGCCGCGCCGTGGGCGCGCGGGCAGTTCGGCGGTTGGGACGCGTTTCTCGATCACCTGCAATACTTCGGTTATCTCCTCCCGATTCTGACGGTCGTGATCGCGCGTCGCGCGGGTCTGCGCAATGCGCGCACGCTGCTGTGCACCGCGATGTCGGTCGTCATGACGTTGTTTCTGGCGCAGAGCGGCAGCCGGCGCGTGATTGGCGTCGTGGCGGGCATGGCGTTGATCCTTTGGGTGTTGGACCAGAAACGGCTCCGTTTCAAACACCTGCTGACGACTGTGTTGGCGATCGGCGCGCTCCTCGTCGCACTCCAGGTGATGCTCGAGTACAGAAACGTCGGTCTCGGCGCGCTCGTGGGCCAAACCGATGCGACACTCACCAGCAGGGTCGAGAAGCGCCAGGTGCTCGAAAACCAGCACCTGCGCGTCGACGATAATTTCTATCGTCTCTGCCAGATCATTCAGCTCATTCCGCAGTCGTACGGGTACGTCTATCACCAGTATTTCATTTACGTGATCGTGCGGCCTGTGCCGCGCGTCTTCTGGCCGGAGAAACCCGTCGACCCGGGATTCGATCTGCCGATGGCGCTCGGAGTTGAAGGCGTTTCGTATTCCTACTCCGTCATTGGTGAACTCTACATGTCGCTCGGACTGTTCGGCGTCGCGCTCGGCGGCTGGTTCTATGGTCGCGTTGCGGCTGTCGCAAGCGGGCTGCTGAAACGCAGCACGACGCAGGGAGCGCTGGTGATCTACAGCATCATCGTGATGGCGTTGTTTTCCGGGATGCGATCGATTCTGGAGTTGATTTTGGTGAGTTACGTCGTGCTCGCGTGGGTCGGCATGTCGCAACTGTTTATCAAATTGAGACGCGCGCGTTCAGGGTAATGAAGGTTTTTGTACTGACTGATTCGCCGTCGCCGTATCAGGTCGAGCTCTTCAACGAGATCGACACGCACCGAAAGTGCGAACTCAAGGTCGGCTACCTGCGCAATCACGATCCGAATCGACAATGGAAACGATCCGAGATCTGTCACGAGTCGATCGATCTCGAGCGTTGCGCGGAGGGCGTGACGCAGGCGCTGGCGGCAGCGCGCGATGCGGATCTCGTCGTCTTCAATTACTACCAGCATCCACAGGCGACGCAACTCATCGGCGAACGCGTGATGCATGGTGGTCCATGGTGCTTCTGGGGCGAGCGGCCCGGATTTCACCAACCGGCGTGGGCCGGGCGGCTGTTGCGAAAATGGAAACTCGCGAAGTTGCACGACTCGCGCGTCCCGATCTGGGGCATCGGGAAGTTTGCGGTCGACGAGTACCGGCGTGAGTTTGGACCACGGCGTTCGTATTTCAACTTGCCGTACTTCTCGGATCTCGATCGTTTTAGAAACTCGCGCGCGACGCACAACTCGGAGCGCGTGTTTCTATTCAGCGGGTCGCTGATCGCACGCAAGGGAATCGACCTGCTTGCCCGAGCGTTTGTTCGTTTGGCAGCGGAGTTTCCTGACGTGAGGCTCAGGATCGCGGGCGACGGCGAGTTGCGGCCAAGCGTCGCGCAAACACTTGGACCAGTGAAGGATCGAGTTGAGTTTACGGGCTTCAAAGATTGGGAAGAGTTGCCGGAGTTGTACGCGTCGGCGGATGTGTTGTGCGTGCCTTCGCGCTATGACGGCTGGGGGCTCGTCGTTCCCGAAGGTCTCGCTTCCGGAATGCCGGTGATCGCAAGCGATCGCATGGGCGCGGCGCTCGAGTTTGTTCAAACGGGCGAGAACGGCTGGTTGATTCCGGCGGGTGACGAGAACGCGATCCTGCGCGCGATGCGTGAAGCGGCGTCATTAACCGCGGGGGACCTGGCGAAACGATCGCGTTGCGCGCGAGAGACGGTTCGGGAACATACATTGCAACACGGATCGGCGCGGTTCGTGCAGTTCGTGAAAGAGACAATCAATGTGCAGCATTTCCGGGATACTCAGCGCATCGCGTAACGACCTGAAGGAGTACGTCAGGCGCATGAACGCGGCGCTGACGCATCGCGGTCCCGACGATCACGGAATCGCTGATTGCGGACACGCCGCGCTGGGCAACACGCGGCTGGCGATTATCGATACGTCCGACGCCGGACATCAGCCGATGCACGATCCGCAAACCGGATGTTGGATCACTTACAACGGCGAGACATACAATTTCAAACAACTGCGCACGGAGATTGACGACGATCCGCACGCATGGCGATCGAATTCCGATACGGAAGTTGTGTTGCGGGCTTTCACGAAATGGGGCGTGGAAGCGTGTGGTCGATTGCGCGGGATGTTTGCGCTCGCGATCTGGGAGGAGTCGAAACAACAACTCGTACTGGCGCGCGATCCACTCGGCATCAAACCGCTTTATTACTACGTCACAGAAACGGAGTTTGTCTTTGCGTCGGAGATCCGCGCGTTGCTGGCCAGTGATGTCGTGCCGCGCAAACTGAGCAGCGCCGGTGTTGACTCATATCTTGCGACGGGATCGGTCGAAGCGCCGTTGACCATCGTCGACGGTGTGCGGCAAGTGATGCCGGGAGAGTATCTTCAAATCAGCGTGAATGCGGACAGCAAGATCGAAGTCACGACCGCTCGCTTTGCTCACACGCATTACGAAACGAACGGTTTACGCAGCCGCGCTGACGCTGTTGCGCGTTTGCGTTCCGAGCTTGAAGAATCGCTGCGTTTGCATCTCGTCAGCGACGTTCCGCTCGGCGTGTTTCTGTCGGGCGGAATGGACTCGAGCGCGCTCGTTGCCCTCGCGAGTCGAATCACCGGAGACGCGCCACGTACTTTCAGCGTCGTTTTCGACGAACCGGAATATTCGGAAGCCCCGCACGCGCGCGCGATCGCCGCGCGGTTCAACACCGACCACTCCGAAACACGTCTCACCGAAGATCAACTGCTTGCGATGTTGCCTGACGCGATTTCCGCATTGGACCAGCCGACGATGGACGCCATCAACACCTTCATCGTCTCCAAAGCGGTGAAGAACGCGGGCGTCACCGTGGCGCTTTCCGGTCTCGGCGGTGATGAACTGTTCGCCGGCTATCCCAGTTTTCGTCGCGCGCTTCAGGTTGACGCGATGCGGCCGATCTCGAAGCACTTGTTGCGCGCTGTTTCGGGTTTTGGGAAAGTGGCGTTGAACGGTTCGACACAGCGTCAGAAGTTCTGGCAGTTGGCCGCGAGCGGTTGCCGAACTGAAGATGTTTATCGCATTACGCGCCAGCTTTTCTCGCCTCAATCCGTAAAAGCATTAACCACACGCCATCCGTCAGTTCGCGACAAAATCGACTACCAGCATACCGATACTGTGAACACGATCTCTGAGCTCGAACTGCGCGGCTACATGACGAACACGCTGTTACGCGACACGGACACGATGAGCATGGCCCATTCCCTCGAAGTGCGTGTGCCGCTGGTTGACGTGAAGGTCGTCGAGTTTGCGCTTTCGCTGCCCGGAAAGTGGAAACTAAACGGATCGAGTAACGGCATCGCAAAACCGTTGCTCGCCGACGCCGTCGCGGATCTGTTGCCGCGCGAGACTGTGACACGGCCAAAGATGGGATTCACGTTGCCTTTCGAGAAGTGGATGCAAGGTCGTTTGCGAAACGATGTCGCGGCAGTGCTGGACGATGTCGTTCAAATGCGAAAGTTGGGTCTTTCGCCCGATGTCGTGAGAAAGCTTTGGGGTGTGTTTCTGCGGAAACCGCGCGCGATCGGATGGTCGCGGCCGTGGTCGCTTTACGTCCTTGCAAGATGGTGTGAGATCAATCGGGTGGCCCTGAGTTGAGAGTACTTCACGTCATTCCTTCGGTGTCCGAACGATCGGGTGGACCAGCGACGGCGATCGTTCCGATGTGTCGCGCGTTGCAGGCGAGCGGCGTCGCAGTGTTGCTGGTCACGACCGATGCGGGTTTGCGCGAACGCAACGGTGGTCCAAGAGTCGCGACCCTGCACGACGTGCCGGCGATCCTGTTTCCGTCGCAGTTTGGCGAGTCGTTCAAATACTCGCGGCCGCTCGCGATCTGGCTCAACGCAAACGCGCGCCAGTTCGATCTCGCGCACATTCACGCCGTTTTCAATCACGCCTCGATCGCCGCCGCCCGCGCGTGCCGCAAGGCAAACGTCCCGTATCTCGTGCGGCCGCTCGGCACGCTCGATCCGTGGAGCATGAAACAGAAGCCGCTGCGCAAACGACTCTTCTGGTCGCTCGAAGGCAAGACGATGCTGGGCGGCGCCGCTGCCGTGCACTACACGTCGCAAGCCGAGAAGATGGCGACTGAAGGCGGGCTCGGAGTGAACCACGGCAAAGTGATACCGCTCGGGATCGATCGTTGTGCGTCGCCTGCAAACACAGCGCGATCGTCCGATCGATATGTGCTCGTGCTCTCTCGTCTGCATCCGAAGAAGGGCTTGGAAGTTCTGATCGACGCCTTTGCCTCACTCGAGCTTGATCGCTGGCGGCTGGTGATCGCCGGCGATGGTCCAGCGGATTATGTCGCGACGCTGAAGCGGCGCGCGACGTGCGACCGGATCTCGTTTGTGGGGTGGGTCGAGGGGGAAACGAAGCATGCGCTGTTGAATGGCGCGTCATTGCTGGCGTTGCCGTCTTACCAGGAGAACTTTGGACTCTGTGTGATGGAAGCACTTGCGCGATCGGTTCCGGTCGTGATCAGTCCGCACGTCAATCTCGCCGACGAGATCGCCGCGGCGGACGCCGGTTGGATAGCGCCGGTCGAAGTGCAACCGCTCGCCGCGACACTCGCCAGCGCCCTCAGCAATGAAGCAGAGCTCGCGAAACGCGGCAGGGCAGGGAAGCAACTGTCAGAGAAATATTCATGGGAACGAGTCGCAACTGATCTGGTGACACTCTACACGGAGATAACAACTGGCCGCGCCGGCGTACACTGAGTTTGAATAGCACGCTGAGGGCGCGGCGAATGCCGCTTCGGGTGTAAAACTCACCGAGGTCTTTGTGCGACTCGTGCAACAGATTGACGGCGTGCACACGATCTGTCACGCGCGCAAATCTTAGATGCTGGACCAGATCACGCCCCTGATACTCACTTACAACGAAGCGCCGAACATCGCGCGCACGCTGGAGTGTTTGCGTTGGGCCAAAGAAGTTGTCGTCGTCGATAGTTTCAGCACGGATGAGACGATCGAGATCGCCGCGTCGTTTCCAAACGTGCGCGTGGTCCAGCGTGCGTTCGATTGTCATCGCAACCAGTGGCAGTTTGGGTTGCAGGAAACAGGCATCGCCAGCGAATGGGTGCTCGCGCTCGATGCTGATTACATTGTGACCGCGGATTTAATTGACGAGCTGACAAATTTAACGCCCGATGACGACATAGCCGGATACCGCGCCAGCTTTGTTTACTGCATCTCCGGCAAACGACTGCACAGCGGGATCTATCCGCCTGTAACCGTGCTCTACCGACGGCGCGCCGCCAACTACGTTCAGGATGGCCACACGCAACGAATCTCGATCGAAGGTGGCGTCGAAGAGTTGCGCCAGCCGCTGCTGCACGACGATCGCAAGCCGCTCAAACGCTGGTTTGAAGCACAGTCGCGTTACACAAAACTCGAGGCGCAAAAGCTGCGCGCCGCGAATCCCGCCGAACTCGATCTCGTCGATCGAATGCGACGCTGGCCGCTGCTCGTTCCGCCACTCGCGCTGTTCTATTGTCTCGTCATTCGTGGCGGCATTCTCGACGGTTGGCGCGGCTTCTATTACGGGTTTCAACGCGTGATGGCTGAACTGATGCTCTCGCTTTACATGATTCGAAGTTACCGCGGCAACTGATGTACGTTCTGGGTATCAACGCGTATCACGGCGACGCTTCCGCCGCACTCGTTCATGACGGAGTGCTGATCGCGGCGGTGGAAGAAGAACGGTTCAATCGCATCAAGCACTGCGCCGGTTTTCCCGAACAAGCGATACGTTACTGTCTCGAAACGGCGGGCATCAGCGTCACGGACCTGAACCACGTCGGCATCGCGCGCGACCCGTCGGCCCACCTGCACAAGAAAGTGTTGTTCGCTGCAACGCGAGCAGCGAAACAAGGTGCGCCTGCGAGTCTGATCAGCCAGATCAAAGATCGACTCGGCAACGCCGCGAAGGTGCGCGATCTCAAGTCGGAACTGGCGCGCGTTTGCGGCGTGGCGAAATCCGAAATCCGCGCGCAGTTTCACAACGTCGAGCATCACCGGGCGCATCTCGCGAGCTGTTTCTTCGTTTCACCATTTGAACGTTCGGCGCTGTTGTCGATCGACGGTTTTGGCGACTTCATCTCGACGATGTGGGCCGTGGGCCAGGGCAACGAGATCGAGATACTGGGCCAGGTCGAGTATCCACACTCGATTGGAATCGTTTACACGGCGACGACACAGTTCCTTGGCTTTCCACATTACGGCGACGAAGGAAAGATCATGGGACTCGCGCCGTACGGCCGGCCACGTTTTATCGATCAGTTTCGCGAGATCGTTCGCACGGAAGAGAACGGACAGTTTCGTTTGCAACTCGACTACTTCCGGCATCATGCGGAAGGTGTCGAGATGACGTGGAACAGTGGCTCACCCGTCATCGGTCAGATTTTCTCGAACAGGTTTGCGGAAACGTTTGGGCCACCACGCGCGGCGGGCTCGCCGCTGACGGAACGCGAACGCGATATCGCCGCGAGTCTCCAACTGCGTCTCGAAGAAGTCGCCTTTCACGTTCTCAATCATCTTCACGAACGAACAGGATTAACGGATCTCGGTCTCGCAGGCGGCGTCGCATACAACTCCGTGATGAACGGCAAGATCCTGCTGAACACGCCGTTTAAACGCATCTTCGCGCAACCCGCGGCGGGCGACAGTGGAACGGCGCTCGGCGTCTGCTACGAGATTTGCAAACAGCGTCAGCCCATGCTCGGCGCGTACACTGGTCCACAGTTCTCAGATGATCAAGTACGACAAGCTCTGACAAACGCCAATGTCACTTTTGAAACTTACGGCGATGAAGAAGTGACAAAACGCGCCGCGCACGACATCGCCGCCGGTCTGGTTGTCGGTTGGTTTCAGGGACGAATGGAGTTTGGGCCACGCGCTCTCGGTAATCGATCGATCGTCGTCGATCCACGCCGGGCTGAAATGAAAGACGTTCTCAACGAACGGATCAAGAAGCGTGAGCCGTTCCGGCCGTTCGCGCCCTCGATACTCGAAGAACGCGTCGGCGACTACTTCGAACAAACACATCCAGCGCCGACGATGTTGATGGTCTACCAGGTCCGCGCGGAACGTCGCTCTGAGATCCCCGCCGTCACGCACGTCGACGGTTCCGGACGTCTACAGACCGTCTCGCGTGACGTAAACGATCGTTATTACCAACTGATCTCCGATTTCGCGGAGCTAACCGGCGTGCCTGTTTTGCTGAACACGTCGTTCAATGAAAACGAGCCGGTTGTCTGCACGCCGGACCACGCCATCGATTGTTTTTTGAAAACACGGATGGATGCGCTTTATATTGGCAATCACGTTGTACGACGAAAACTTTAGCCACAAAGAGGCACAAAAGACCCGAAGAACCGAAGCACCGTGATATATGAACACACAGTGTGTGGATGAAAATGTTAGTGTTATGACTGGCTGTCTTGTGTTTCTTGTGCCTCTTTGTGGCTAAACTGAACGGAGATCACGGATGAGGATTTTGGTGACTGGCGGCGCCGGGTTTATCGGCTCGCATCTTTGTGAACGGCTGCTCGGCGAAGGCCAGGAGGTGCTGTGCCTCGATAATTTCTTCACCGGCCGGCGCGAAAACATATTCCACTTGCTCGACAATCGGCGCTTCGAGCTGATTCGTCACGACGTCACCGAACCGATCCTTTTGGAGGTGGACCAGATCTATAACCTCGCGTGTCCCGCGTCGCCCGTCCACTATCAATACAACCCGGTGAAGACCGTCAAAACAAACGTGATGGGCGCCATCAACATGCTCGGCCTCGCAAAACGCGTCCGCGCGCGAATCCTCCAGGCGTCCACGTCCGAAGTGTACGGCGATCCGTTGGTCCATCCGCAAACGGAAGACTACTGGGGCCACGTCAACCCGATCGGCATTCGCTCGTGTTACGACGAAGGCAAGCGGATCGCCGAGACGTTGATGACTGACTATCACCGCCAGAACAACGTCGACATCCGCATCGCCCGTATCTTCAACACCTATGGACCACGAATGCTCGAAGACGACGGTCGCGTCGTTTCAAACTTCATCGTGCAGGCGCTGCGCGGACAACCGCTGACGCTGTACGGCGAGGGCAATCAAACGCGTTCGTTCTGTTACGTGGAGGATCTGGTCGGAGGTCTCATTCGACTGATGAACACGGAAGGCTTACACGATCCGATCAACCTCGGTAATCCCGGCGAGTTCACGATCAAACAGTTGGCGGAAGAGGTGATCAGCATCTGTGGCTCGAAGTCGGAGTTTACACACCTGCCGCTGCCGGCCGACGATCCGCGCCAACGACAGCCAAACATCACGAAAGCGCAGACGTTGCTCGGTTGGAATCCGACGATTCCGTTGCGTGAAGGACTGGAAAGAACGGTTGCAGACTTCAAGGAGCGAATCCGCTAAGAATTTTTCCGTTTATCATTTTCCGTTTGTCGTTTTTCATTTAAGACACGAAACTCGACCAGCAAATGAGAAATGAGAAACGGAAAATGACAAATGGAAAATAATCCGGGTTCTGATTGAGAATCCTTCTTCTTAATCAGTGTTTCTACCCCGATGTGGTCTCTACGGCGCAACACCTCACCGATCTCGCTACAGCACTCGCCGCGCGCGGTCATCAAGTGACCGTTCTGACGAGCGATCGCGGCTACGACGATCCCGCTAAACGCTTTCCACGCCGCGAGCAGTGGAACAACATCGACATCATTCGCATCTCTTCGCTGTCTCTCGGAAAGAACAGCCGCTGGCGACGCGCGTTGAGTTTCGCCAGTTTCATGGCGACGTGCGCGTTGCGCCTGCTCACACTGAAGCGCTTTGACGTTGTAGTCGCCCTGACCTCGCCACCGTTGATCTCATTTCTCGCGACTCTCTTCGTAAAACTAAAAGGCGGCCGGTTCTGTTTCTGGGTGATGGACCTGAATCCCGACGAAGCGATCGCGGCCGGTTGGTTGAACGAGAACTCGTCACTCGCGCGGTTGCTGCAACGAATGCTTCGTTACAGCTTGCGAAACGCAGAAACGACGATCGTGCTCGATCGCTTCATGAAAGAACGCGTGCTGGCGAAGGGAATCGGGCGGGTGGTTGTCGTTCCGCCATGGTCGCACGACGACGCGGTCCAATTTTCATCGACGGGAAGGGAAGCATTTCGCGAACGACACGGTCTGGCCGACAAGTTCGTCGTGATGTACTCCGGCAATCACAGTCCGTGTCATCCACTCGACACGCTGCTCGATGCCGCCCTTGCGCTCAAAGCTCGCGACGACGTCGCGTTCTGTTTCGTCGGCGGCGGCAGCGAGCACGCAAAAGTGCGCGACTTCGCGTCGCGACACCAGTTGGACAACGTCAAATGTTTGCCTTACCAGCCGCTCAGTGATCTTTCCGGTTCGTTGTCAGCCGCCGACTTGCACGTCGTGGTGATGGGCGAGCCGTTTGCCGGCATCGTTCATCCGTGCAAGGTCTACAACATCATGTCGCTCGGAACACCGGTGTTATACATCGGACCTGAACCGAGTCATGTAACTGATCTTTCGAACTACACGTTTTTCTCAGCGCGGCACGGCGACGTTGCCGCCGTCGTATCTCACATCCAAAACGCTCGCGCGTGCGAGCGCAAACCTCTTAATGCATTTTCCAAACAGATCCTGCTGCCACAGTTCATTGACCATCTTGAAGTCGAACCGAAGTCAGAACCTTACTCCTTCGTGCGCGAGGTAACTCTGTCGTGAAAACTTATTTCGGCCTCTTCCTGATTGCCACTATCGCTTCACTGGTAACGACGCCGCTCATCAGGCGACTGTGCCAACGACTCAAACTCTTTGACGTTCCAACGGACAACCGGCGTCTGCATCGAACGGCGACACCGCGACTCGGCGGCGTGGCGTTGTATCTCTCATGCCTCGCGGCGCTCTCGTTGTTGCCCTTCCTCGATAACCTGCTGACCGACACGCTGAGCGGAATGAAAGCAGAGTTTCTGATGCTCGCGATTCCCGCGACGCTTGTGTTGGTGCTCGGCGTCTACGATGACTTGCGCGGCACAAACGCGATCGTGAAATTCGTCGCGCTCGGAGCGATTTCGACGCTCTTTTACGCGATGGGTGGTCGAATTGACGCGTTGTCGATTCCGTTTGCCGGCGTGGTCCAGTTGTCGCCGTTACTGTCGTTTGTGATCACGATCGTGTGGCTGGTTGGGATCGCGAATGCGTTCAACCTGATCGATGGAATGGACGGTCTCGCATCAGGCGCGGCGCTGTTTTCGTCGCTTGTGATTCTCGGCGTGTCGGTTTCAAACGAGCGGACGTTGATGATCGTTGTGTCGCTCGTGCTCTGCGGCGCGCTCGCCGGATTCCTGCGTTACAACTTCAACCCGGCATCGATCTTTCTCGGCGACTCCGGCGCGCTGTTCATCGGTTTCGTCCTCGCTGCTTTGTCAGTGCTCGGCACGCAAAAAGCGACGACTGCCGTGGCCATCGTCGTGCCGATCCTGGCGTTCGGTTTTCCCGTCGTGGACACGACGATGACGATGGCGCGCCGGCTCGTGAGCCGCAAGCCGGTGTTTCAAGGCGACCGCGAACACATTCATCACATGCTGCTCGCGCGCGGCTGGTCCCAGCGACGTGCGGCGCTCGTGCTTTACGGCGTTTGTGCTCTCTTTGGTTTGGCTGCGCTGATCTTTCCCGCGACGGGATCGAAGCTACCGGGGTTCATGTTGTTCGTGATCTCGGTCGCGGTGATCATCGCGGTGGGCCATCTTCGCTATCACGAAGTCGAGGAGATACGCGCGGGCGTGAAACGCACGGTTGCTGATCGACGTTTGCGCGTCGCGAACAATATCAAGGTGAGGCGAGCGGCGCGTGCGTTGTCGAAGGCTTCGGATCTGCACGAGATGTTCGAAGCGATGCACCACATGCTCGAGTTCGGCGAGTTTACTTTTGCCAACGCACTCGTGGGCCAGGCAGGCCGCGCCGAAATGAACGAACGTGCCTTTAGGGCCAGTGAGCAACGTCATCCAAAACAGCAACTGGAATTCCGTAACGGGCGTGTGGCGTGGTCCTGGGTGGCGGAAGGCATCGAAGCGAATGAAGTCGCTCGATCGCGTACCGACTGGTGTTTTCGTTTGCCTTTGATAAAGAACGGCGTCGAGTGGGGCTGGCTGAATTTCTATCACAGCCTCGAAGGCGAGACGTTGCTGGTCGATACGAGTTACCTGAGCGATCTTTTCCGGCGCGAGTTTACGGATGCTGTCGCGAGGATTATTACGCTGCATGAGTTAGCGGCGAAGAGTTCCGCGATAGCAATTGATGTTACTGCTGATGAGGCTGCTTAGTTGCGAAAGGTAATCTTCGCGGGACTGTTGGGACTGATCGTCGTCGCGGCGATTCCGTACGGCACGCTCGAGGCGTGGTGGAAAGCGGCGTTTGTCTTTGCCGCGTTCGGTCTTTGCATACTCGCGATCATCGAGGGCGCGATCAGCGGCTCGCTGTATGTTGGACCACGATCGATACTGTTGCCGCTGATCGTTCTGGCCGGCTTTGCTTATGTACAAACGATCTCATTTGGACAACAACCGATATGGCGTGCGATCAGCGCCGATCCTTATCAAACACGTTTCTTTGTACTTCAGATACTCGCGCTGACGATCTGTCTGGCGTTGCTGTACCGCTACGCGAGCAACGAGCGATACATGCGCATCCTGGTTCACGTCGTGATCGCAGTCGGAGTAGCGAGCGCGATCTTCGGAATTCTCCGGCAGACGACGCAACAACACGACGGTTTCGTGATTCCGCTGCTCAAAAACCAGGGCTACGGGCAGTTTCTGAACAAAAACCACTTTGCCTATCTGATGGAGATGGCGTTTGGGCTCGGACTCGGAATGATTCTCGCGCGCGGCGTCAGAAGAGATCGGGTGATGATCTACGCCGCGTTGATGTTGCCGATCTGGATCGCGTTGGTGTTGTCGAATTCACGGGGCGGCATCGGCGCGATGCTGACGCAAATAATCGTCGCTGTTCTCTGGATGAGCAGCCAGCGCGTGGTCGTGAAAACGGCGCTCGTCGCGGTGCTCGTCGCCGGAGTTTTGATCGGCACGCTTTGGGTCGGCGGCGACAAACTGGCGACGAATATCGAGTCGGCAAGCACTGATTTCGCCGGCGACACGACACGCGACGGCGCGAGCAGAAACGAGATCTGGCGCGCTACGTTGAAGATGTTTGCAGCGCATCCGTTAGCGGGTGTCGGTTTTGGCGGATACTGGATCGCCATCACTGCGTATCACGATGCCTCAGGCACGCTCACGCCGCAGGAGGCACACAACGAATACCTCGAAGTGTTGTCGAGCGGTGGTTTGATTGGGTTTGCGATCCTGGTTTGGTTTGCGGTGTCAGTGTTTCGCAAGGTGCAGGAAAACTCGCGAAGCGATCATGGATTTGCTCGTCGAGCGGTTCGTTTCAGCGCGGTGCTCGGATTGATCGGAGTCGTGGTCCATAGTCTGCTCGACTTTGGTCTACACCTGATGGGCAACGCGCTTATCTTCTTCGTGCTAATCATGTTAGCGACGGCTTCAGTTGATGAGAAAGTTATTGACCCGGGAGTACAACAACAGTAGACTTCGGCCCAGTGGACGCGCGAGCGTTAAGTTGCTGTGTTGTATCTCCTGAGAAAGGGATTTTAGATGGACCAAAAACGACGTAAGGGTCTCCGAGCAATTGCGGCGTTACTACTTCTATCCATTGCACAAGTCGGTCTTCAAGTCGGACTTGCTGAACCCGCTTCCAACACAGCGCCGATCGCACCACAAACGGTTGGCAGATTAACCACCAGAAACAATCAACCGATCCAGGTCAATGGATTGAGTGCCGCGAGTGGCGCTTCGATCCTGAGTGGAGCGGTGCTCGAAACCGGCGCCGATCAATCGGCGACCGTGAATGTCGGTGCACTCGGCACACTCGACATCTCGCCCAACACGCGAGTGACGCTCACGTTTGACGATCAGGGCAACATCAAAGCTCTCGTCGCAGCGGGCTGCGTGATCCTGACTGCAAAGACCAACGCAACCGGCGAGATTGCGACCGACCAGGGCAGTCTCGGCAAAACGAATCCCGCAACCGGCGGCACGCTGGAGATGTGTAATCAACCAGGTGCGGCTCCGGTAGTTGGACCAGGCGTCGCTGCGAATGCAGGCGCAGGCGCGGGAGCCGGTGCTGCCGCAGGGGCAGCCGCGGGTGGTGGTGGTCTCTTCGGTCTAGGCGTTCCGGCTACGATCGCCATCGTTAGCGCAGGCACTGCCGCTGGACTGACGCCGCTTTTCTTCCAGGACAATCCGAGCGGTCCTAACAACTAACCACAACAAACCCAAATCCGTGTTACTGCGTAGTGCGATTGCGCTGCTGGCAATCGCGTGTTGTCTCTTCGCGATGCAGGCTGCGGCGCGAATAGGTTTCACGCGACTGCTTGGCAAGTACGCCGTCGTCACCAATTCGATTCCCGCGGCGGAATACGCCGTCGCTCTCGCGCCTTCCGATCCGGAAGCTCACCGTGCCCGCGCGCGTGTGATGAATCGTCTCAAGATCCCGATCGAGGCGCGTAAGAGTTTCGAAACAGCGTCGAGCCTGCGCTATCGCGACGACTATCTCTGGCTCGAGCTCGGCGCCACGCGCGACGAGCTCGGCGACACTGCCGGCGCACTCGCTGCGTTCGATCAGGCTGTACGCTGGGCGCCTTATTACGCGCACACTCATTGGCAACGCGGCAATCTGCGCCTGCGTGCCGGACAGTACAACGAAGCCCTTGAAGATCTACGCGCGGCCACCGCAAGCAGGAAAAGTCTACTGCCGAACTTCATCGATCTCGCGTGGGGTCTCGCGCGTGGCGATGTAAAAACAGCCGAACAGTTGATACAGATCGACGGAGATCGGGATCGACTGGCGTTCGCGCGTTTTCTGGCGACGAAAGGGAAGGGCGCGGAGTGCGTCGAACATGTTCGTTTGCTCGGCACGCCGCTTTCCGAGCAGAATAGAAGCGAACTCGTGGAACAACTCATCCGCGCGAAGGCGTTTCGTCACGCGTTTGAGCTTTGGCGTACGGAAAACTCGCTGAAGCCGCCGGTAATATTGAACAGCGGATTCGAGGCGCCGATCTCGCTGGCGCAAAGGGCTTTCGGCTGGAACATTTTCCCCAAAACCGAAGCGGCCGTTGCCGCCGACAGAGCTCAAAAAGTCAGCGGCCAACATAGCCTGCGGATCAAATTCGGCGGCGAGTGGAAAGCCATCGGCGAGGTGATCTCGCAACTGATCGTCGTCGAACCGCAGAAACGTTATCGCATCAGCTTTGCGGTCAGAACACACGAGCTTGTAACCGGCGGGCCGCCAATCATCGCGATCAACGATGCGGCCGATAACAAACGTTTGGGACAGTCGGAACCGTTTCCGACGCCGACGAGCGAATGGCAAAATATCGGTTTTGAATTTTCAACTGCGGACGCAACGCAAGCGGTCGTATTGGAATTTACGAAAGTCGAAGCTCCATGCACCCCGTGTCCGATTTATGGCGAGCTTTGGCTGGATGATTTTTTGATCGAGCATGTCACAACCACTAATTCTCAGCGTTGAGACTGCCACACTCTCCGGCAGTGTCGCTGTCACGCGCGGCAGTGACCTCGTCGGTGTGATCGGCGGCGACCCAAACATTTCACATTCAAACACACTGCTCGTCGATGTCGATAAACTTTTGGACCAAACGCAGATCGCTTTGCCTGACATCGATCTGTTTGCAGTCGCGACCGGTCCGGGAAGTTTTACCGGCTTGCGCATCGGGATCGCCACGATAAAGGCACTCGCCGCGACGTTGGACCGGCCGTGTGTCGGAATACCGACCCTTGAGGCAGTAGCGCTTTCCGCGGGTGAGTCCGAAGCGTCAGTCGCACTGTTGCCGGCCGGACGCGGCGAGGTGTTTACGCAGTTGTTCGCCGTACGCGACGAAGACTCAGTTGCAGCGTTGGACGAACCGGCGCACATTCCACCGGCGCGACTCCTCGAAAGATACGGACATCTCGAAAAGCTTACGTGGTGCGGTGAAGGAGCAGTCGCGCAGCGCAACTTGATCGAACAAGCAGCGGCCGGCAAAGACTGGCGCATCGTTTCGCAAACGCCTCAGCTCGCGCCCTTCGTCGGCAAGCTCGCGTTAACCAGGTTCCGCAATAACCAACTCGATCGCCCCGACGCCATGCCGGCGATCTACGTGCGTCCCGCTGACGCGCAACTAAAAACCTGATGCAACCCGTTTCCAGTGAAATCCTGATCACGCGGATGAGCGAGCACGACCTGCTCGAAGTCGTCGAGATAGAGGAACAATCGGGTTTGAGTCGTTGGGGATGGGCGGCTTATTACGCCGAAATGCAGGGCGTAAATCGTGACCTGATGCTGATCGCGCGGGTGTCGCCGTCGCCCATAATCGAACACCAGCGGATTGCCGGTTACATCGTCGCGCGTGAGTCCGCGGGTGAGTTGCACATCAACAACGTCGCCGTTCGCGATCAGTATCGAAGGCGCGGAATCGGGTCCGCGTTACTAGGCCACATTCTGGAAACTGGCAAACAACTCAACGTAAAAGTCGCATTTCTCGAGGTTCGGGCCGGCAATCGCGCCGCGCAGTCCCTTTATGAAAAGAAGGGATTCAAGGCAATCGCGCGCCGCGCGGACTATTATTCCGACCCTCGGGAGGACGCTGTTGTCATGAGTCTCGTGCTGGGCGAACAATGAGCCGACAGGACCAAGAGAGTTAATCACCGTGGGGTGAATTACCCGCTTGATTTGGCTTAGTTGATGGGCTACCATTTTTGCCGTGCGAGACATTCCAAATGGAGGTTCCAGGCGGCTGAAAAAACCTCCAAAACCATCCTGCCACTCCCATCGTCTGAAAGGAGACATGCACGAACATGGACATCGCAACCACGGATAGTTTGAAAGAAGAGTTGATAAACCGAGATCCCGAGTTTCGCCAACTGGCCAACGAACATCATAAATACGAAGAACGACTTAGCGAGTTATCAGCTCTTTCCTATCCGAGTGACGAGGAACAATTGGAGGAAATCACGCTTAAAAAGAAGAAACTGGCCCTGAAGGACCAGATGTATTCCATGATGTTGCAATACCAAAAGACTCAAAGTTTGAGTCATTGAAACTGTAGCCCAGCAGTTTCTCCGAGTTTAAAGATTTGAAGGGGACGTGGAACCGAAGTTGCGCGTCCCTTTCGACGTAAATAGAGGCTTTTTAGAAGCGTTTGAGTATCGTAAGAGAAGGTTTTCCTTTCATCCTTGTGCCGGCGGCGCTGAGCGTTGCGGCAGGACTGCTGGGCTTTTGGTACGTCGGTTTTTGGTACGTCAGCATTGTTTTGCTCGTGCTGACGGCGTTTATGCTGTATTTCTTTCGCGATCCGAATCGATTGCCGCCTGACGATCCAAACCTGGTCGTCGCGCCGGCCGATGGCAGAGTGACGCGAGTCAAACCAGTCGCCGACGAAGCAAATTCTCCGACAGTTGTCAGTATTTTCTTGTCGCCGTTTGACGTTCACATCAATCGCTCGCCGATTCAGGGCAAGATCACGCAGATGGTTTACTCGCGCGGCAAGTTTCTGATGGCGACGAATGAGATGGCGAGTTTGGTCAACGAACAGAACGCACTTACGATCGAGGGCGAGAAGATCACGGTGGTTTGCAAACAGATTGCGGGAATACTCGCGCGGCGCGTAGTTTGCTGGAAGAAACCGGGCGATACAGTGGCTCTGGGCGAGCGTTTTGGAATGATAAAATTCAGCTCGCGCACAGACGTTTTGCTTCCGCCTAACGTGCAGGTCACGGTGACAGAAGGCACGCGCGTTCGCGGCGGCACGACCGTCATCGGGAGAATCTTATGAGTCCCACCGCAGAGGACGTCGAATACGACCGGGAACACTCGGCGCCGAATCCTCCACGTCGAGGATTGCGCAAAGGCCTGTACCTGATTCCGTCGGCTTTCACGGCGGCGAACATCGGCATGGGCTTCTTCTCGATCATGGCGTCGCTCCGCGGTTTCCAACTGCTCGGAGCAACAACACCCGACACCGCCGCTGCCGCTGCTCATTTCGACAACGCCGCGATCGCGATCGGATGGGCACTGCTGTTCGACATGCTCGACGGACGTATCGCTCGACTTACCAAGACCACAACCGAGATCGGCATCCAACTCGATTCCATCGCCGACGTCGTTACATTCGGCATTGCGCCTGCGATACTCGCTTACGTTTGGGGTTATGGAGTTGGTCTTACTGAAGGAAGCGATCTGCACCGGCTCGCGTGGTTCCTCTCGTTCCTGTTCCTGATGTGTGGCGCGTTTCGACTCGCGCGTTTCAACGTTCAGGCTTCGCGTCCGCGAATTCTTGCTGAAGGCACGGTGAAAGTAGATAAAAAGAGCTTTGTCGGTCTACCGATTCCGGTGGCGGGCGGGTTGATCGCAGCGCTCGTACATTTCTCGCCGCAGCCGTTGATCTATTTCGGACCAGAACGGGCGCGGATCTATGCGGGACTGCTGATGCTGCTGGTGCTGTCGTTGAGTTTGATGATGGTGAGCACGCTGCGCTTTTCGAGTTTCAAGACGGTCGGCACAAATGCGCGCAGTATGCGCACGATCATTCTGGTGCTCGCAGTGGGCATGTTGATCTTTCTCTACTCGCAGTATGTGCTGCTGGCGATCGTGATCATGTATATCGGCTACGGACTGTTGTCGCGAGTCGCGGGCATCTTTTGGCGACGTGGTGACGCAGCGGAAACTAAAGTCGAAGTGAGTCGATCTTAGCCACAAAGAGGCACAGAAAACACAAACGATTTAAGAGCAAGAGAATTGCTCAAAGCACAAGAGAATTGCTCAAGCACAAGAGAATTGCTCTGGAGTTTTTTGTTCTTGTGATCTTTTGTGCCTTTTTGTGGCTAAGGCTTTGAAGCGCTGTTCGTTGGGCGCGCGAAGGCGAGTAATCCGTGTTCCGTCGTCACGATAACGGCGTCGCCAACCAGGATCGGCGAGGCTGAACTGGTTAACTCCTCCTCAGTGGGAAGCGTATTGACCTGCTTCCCATCTTTCAACGACAACACAACGCCGGCTGAACTCGACAGTGGCGTGAATAACGCTGCTTCCTGGTCCGCGAGTGGCTGGGCCGAGATGCGTCCCGGCAACTGCTTCTTCCACAACATCGCGCCTTTGTCGTTCAACAGGTAAGCGAAATTATCCAGCGACGCGACGAGCAGCATGTCGCCCGCGAGTATCACAGCCTCAACCCCCGCGCCCGTTCGTTTGCGCCACTGTAAACGTCCTCGATCGGCACTCACCGCATAAACGTAACCGTCACCTGAACCGAAATAGACGTTTTCTTTATCGACTGCCACTGGTCCACGGATCGCGCCTTTGGTTCGGAAACGCCAGAGCAATCGCCCGGTTGACTCTTCCAGCGCGAGCAGCGTTCCGTCTTCACTGCCGAAGTAAACGCGGCCCGACTTCAACACCGGTTGACCATTAAACGCTGCGACGAAAGGTATCGACCAGAGAACACCGCCGGTATGTTTGTCGAAAGCGTAGGCGCGGCCGTCGTTGCCGCCGGCAAATATTTTTCCGCCGCCGATTGCGAGTGCGCCGCGAAGCGGTTTGACGAGTGGCGTCATCCACTGTGTCACGCCGCTTTCGCGACTCAACGCTCGCAACGCGCCGCCGGAGCGACGCGGATCGGTGCCTGTTGTCTCAGAAGCGACGTAGATCGCCGAATCATCTGCTATTGGCGACGCTGACAGTTCGCCGCCCATGTCCGATCGCCAGAAAAGCCGGCCATCACGCGCCGTCAGAGCGACGATCGTTCCGCCCGCAAGCGGCAGGTAAACGCGTTCGTTGTCGAAAGCGGGCGTGAGATTGAGTGTTACGTTTGATTCATAACGCCAGCGCACCGTTAAAGGCTGCGACAACAGCATTGGCGAATCCGCGCGCGCGATAACAAGCGGCGCGAGCATCGCGAGAAGTAAAACGACCACCAGTTTTTTATGATCAAACCTTGTTTGTGTATAATCAGTCACTCTTCAATTCCACGTTATAAAAACCAGGCGCTGAGGTTTTCTTGAGTAACGTCCCGCAGCACGAAACCGTAATAATACTTGACTTCGGATCACAGTACACACAGCTAATAGCCCGTCGCGTTCGAGAAGCCGGCGTATATTGCGAGATTCTACCTTTTAACGCCTCGATCGAGGCGATTACGGCGCGCTCGCCGAAAGGTTTGATCTTTTCCGGCGGTCCCTCGTCCGTTTACGACGAAACGGCGCCAAAACCTCATTCGCAGTTGCTGGAATCTATCGACTGTCCCTCGCTGGGGATCTGTTACGGATTCCAGGTCTTCGCGCGCGAGCTCGGCGGCACCGTTGCCGCTTCGCCAAACCGCGAGTTTGGTTACGCCCGTTTAAAGATTCTTGACACGACCAGTAGGTTGTTTCGCGGTTTGCCGGCGGAGATGGACGTCTGGATGAGTCACGGCGATCATGTCACTGAAATTCCAGCCGATTTCAAAGTGACGGCGCTGACGGACGACGCACTGAACGCGATGGAAAACGAGAACCGCGCGATTTATGGCGTGCAGTTCCATCCCGAGGTCGCGCACACGCCGCTCGGTGCGCAGGTGTTGAGAAATTTTCTGTTCTCAGTTTGCGGGTGTCGCGGCGACTGGTCGCCGGAAGCCGTGATCGAGGAACAGGTCGCGCGCATTCGCGAGCAACTCGGCGATAAAGGACGCGTGGTTTCGGGTCTCTCGGGCGGAGTTGATTCAACTGTCGCCGCCGCGCTGGTCCATCGAGCCGTCGGCGATCGTCAGACGTGCATCTTTGTCGACAATGGCCTGCTGCGCGAAGGTGAGTTTGAATCGACGCTTGCGTTGCTGCGACAGAGCATGAAGTTGAACATTTCCGGTGTTCGCGCCGGAAATCTGTTTCTCGAAGCTCTGCGCGGCGTTACCGATCCCGAAGAGAAACGAAAGCGAATCGGCAAAGTTTTTATCGACGTCTTTGAAGAGGAAGCGCGACGACTCGGCGACGTCGGGTTTCTGGTCCAGGGCACGCTTTATCCGGACGTGATCGAGTCGGTGTCAGTGCGTGGTCCTTCAGCGGTGATCAAGAGTCATCACAACGTCGGCGGTTTGCCGGAAAAGATGAAGTTGAAACTGATCGAGCCGCTGCGTGAGTTGTTCAAGGATGAGGTGCGGCTGATCGGAAGAGAGCTCGGTGTCCCGGAAGAGATTCTGGGGCGGCATCCGTTTCCTGGTCCAGGCCTCGCCGTGCGTATCCTTGGCGATATCACCGAGGAAAAGATCCGGCTTGCTCAAGCAGCCGACAGGATTCTCGACGAGGAACTGCGACTCGCGGAGTTATACAACTCAGTTTGGCAGGCGTTCGCTGTCTTGCTGCCGGTATCGACCGTCGGCGTAATGGGCGACGAGCGAACGTATGAGCGCGTGGTGGCGATACGAGCCGTGACGAGTGTCGATGGAATGACGGCCGATTGGGCGCGGCTGCCGCACGATCTCCTCGCGCGAGTTTCCGCGAGAATGGTTTCTGAGATACGAGGCGTGAATCGAGTTGTTTACGATATCAGTTCCAAGCCGCCTTCAACGATTGAGTGGGAATAGAAAGACATTTCGAAATTCGCAATTCGCAATTCGAAATTTTATTATGTCAGATAAACAATTCGTACACCTTCATCTTCATACCGACTACAGCCTTCTCGACGGCGCCATACAAATCAAACCGTTAGCCAATCGTCTTGAAGAGTTGCGTATGCCGGCGTGTGCCATGACCGACCATGGAAACATGTACGGCGCAATCTCTTTCTACAACGCGATGAAGAACAAGGGCGTGAAGCCCATCATCGGTTGTGAGACTTACATCACGCGCGGCAGTCGCAAGGAGAAAGCCGCGGCCGCGCCCGGTGAGAAAGCAAACTTTCACTTGATTCTGCTGGCGCAGAACTACGAAGGTTATCAAAACCTCGTGCGCCTCACGTCGAAAGCCTACACCGAAGGTTTCTATTACAAGCCGCGTATCGACAAAGAGTTGCTGGCCGAACACAGTAAAGGTCTGATCGGTTTGTCTGCGTGTATGTCAGGCTGGCCCTCGGCGATGCTGGCGGCGGACAAGTGTGACGATGCTGCGAAGGCAGCGATCGAGTTTGAAGAGATCTTCGGAAAAGGGAACTACTTCCTCGAGATCCAGGAGCATGGCCTCGAACCGCAGGCTCGTATTCGAAAACCGCTCGTCGAGCTTTCGAAGCGAACGGGCGTGCCGCTCGTGGCGACCAACGACGCGCATTACCTGATGCCCGAGGATGCACGCGCCCATGACGTTCTCCTGTGCATCGGTTCCGGCAAGACAGTCAACGAAACGAATCGTCTCAAGTACAACAGTCCGAACTTCTACGTGCGCTCCGCGGAAGAGATGTGGCGCATCTTCGGCGACGAGATTCCCGAAGTGCTGACGCGCACCGTCGATATCGCCGAACGTTGCGACATCAAGCTGCCGACGAATATTAACTACCTGCCGCAATACCCGATACCGCAGTCAGAGGAGGGACTGTCCGTCGACGATTACTTTGAGAAGATCGTGCGACAGGGTTTCGAGCGGCGGCGGCAACAGGTGTGGGACGCGCTGGCTTCGCGTGGGGAACTGAAATTACCGCTTTCGGATTATCAGACGCGACTGACCAACGAGATTCAGATGATCAAGCAGATGGGGTTCCCCGGCTACTTCCTGATCGTCTGGGACTTCGTCCGCTACGCCAAAGAAAACTCGATCCCCGTCGGACCCGGACGCGGTTCCGCCGCCGGATCTTTGGTCGCCTACTGTCTCGAGATCACTGACGTCGACCCGCTCCAGTACGATCTGCTGTTCGAGCGTTTCCTTAACCCCGGCCGCGTCTCCTTGCCCGATATCGATATCGACTTCTGCGTCCGCGGGCGCGGCGACGTCATCAATCACGTTGCCGACCTGTACGGCCGCGACTCCGTTTGCCAGATCATCACTTTCGGAACCCTGGCCTCGAAGGCGGCGATTAAGGACGTCGGTCGTGCGCTGGAAGTGCCTTATGCAGAGGTTGAGCGAATTGCGAAGATGATTCCACCGCCGGTGCGCGGGCGCAACGTCAGCATCGGCCAGGCACTTGAACAAGTACCTGAACTGCGGAAAGAGATGGAGACCAACCCGCAGGTTAAAGAAATACTTCAGATCGCCCAACGCCTTGAAGGCTGCGCGCGGCACTCTTCGGTCCACGCAGCCGGCGTCGTAATCTCGCCTCTGCCGCTCCAGGAACTGATCCCGATCGCCGTTTCGGGAAAGGAAGAACTGACGACGCAGTACGTCATGTCCGACCTGGAAAAGACCGGTATGCTTAAGATGGATTTCTTAGCGCTTACCGCTTTAACTGTTATAAATGACTGCTTAATCAGCATTAAACAGCTGCTTTCTGAAGAGATTAAGTGGTCGGATATAGCGCTTAACGACGCTAAAGCGATGGCGGTATTCGCTGAGGGGAGGACGGAAGCGGTCTTCCAGTTTGAGTCGTCGGGAATGCAGGAGATCTGCCGGAAGCTAAAGCCGAAAGGGCTTGAAGATCTCGCCGCACTCAACGCGCTCTATCGGCCCGGCCCGCTCGACGGCGGGATGGTCGACGAGTTCATCCTCCGGCATCACGGCAAGAAGGCGGTCCGTTATCTCGTGCCGGAGATGAAGGACATCCTCAGCAACACGTACGGCATCATCGTTTATCAAGAACAGATCATGCAGCTCGCGCAGAAGCTTGCGGGCTATACACTTAGCGAGGCCGACCTCATGCGTCGCGCGATGGGCAAGAAGAAGCGCGAGGAGATGGCGGTTCACGAAGAGAAGTTCATCACGGGCGCCGTCGAGCGTGGCATCAAGCAGGAAAAGGCCGAGAAGATCTTCTCGTTGATGGCCCAGTTTTCGGACTACGGGTTCAATCGCAGCCACAGCGTGGCGTATGCGTATCTCGCGTTTCAGACCGCCTATTTGAAAGCCCACTATCCGGAACATTTCTACGCCGCGGTGCTGTCGAACGAAGCCCAGGACGCGGCGAAGGTGTTTAAGTACTCCAAGGAGTTAAGGGCGCAGAAAGTCGCCTTGCTCCCGCCGGACGTAAACGAGAGCAATTCGGGCTTCACCCCTTTAAGCGGCGCCATCCGCTACGGTCTCACGGCGATTAAGGGATTGGGCGAATCGTCGGTTAAAGCGATTTGTGAGGCTCGCCTGTCGGGCCCGTTCCGGTCGTTCTTCGATTTCGCCGAACGCGTGGACTCTGCTAACTTGAACAAGCGCGTGCTTGAGAGTTTGATCGGAGCCGGTGCGTTTGACTCGCTCAACGACGGGCGGCCCATTCATGTCTGGCGCGGCGTGCTGCACGGTTCGATCGACGCGGCGTTCGCGCGCGCGGAGGGTGCAAAGCGTGATCGTATCCGCGCCAGTACCGGGCTCTTCGGCGCGATGACTGAGGAAGTCGACTACAGCAGCGAGCTTCCGCGCACGGCGAAGGGCTGGACGTCGATGGAGATGTTGAACGCCGAGAAAGCGGCGCTCGGGTTTTACATCACCGGTCATCCGCTCGAGAACTATATCGAGATACTTCAGCGGTTGAAGGCGGTGACGTCTTCGGAACTGCCGAACCTGGCGACCGGAAGTCGTGTGACGTGCGGCGGGATCATTTCGGATCTCAACCTGCGCACGACGAAGAAAGGTGACAAGTTCGCCTTGCTGCGTTTGGAAGACGAAGCCGGTGGCACGAAATGCGTCCTTTGGCCCGAGGTCTACCGCAAACACGCGGCGGTGTTGCAGAACGACTTGCCGGCGATCATCACTGGTCGACTCGAGTTGAGCGAAGACAATCCGCCGACGATCATCGTCGATCAGGTACAGAGTATCGAGGCGTCTGAGAGACAGAACGAGTTCATGGTGTTGCGGACGCCGCGCGAGCAAGATGTTTCGACGTTGTATGACACGATCCTGAGTGTTTTGAGTACGAATCCGGGCGACTGCGACGTCAAGATCGAGGCGGAAACTGACAACGGGCTCGTGGTTCGTATCCAGGCCAACAACGCGTTGCGAGTGAAGCGAAGTAACGAACTGGAGGAAGCCCTGAAGAAGATCGGTTGCGGCATCAGTTTTGAAAAAGAGACGCCCGTAAGCCGAAGCCTGCGATAGACTCTCGAACATACATGCGAAAGAAAAAGGAAGAAGAAGCGCCCCCGACACCGGTTGAAACGCGCACCGCATTTGAGCGCGTTCAACTTGCGCGACACGCCGATCGACCGTACACGCTCGATCTCGTCGAGCGCTTGTTTGAAGACTTTGTCGAACTGCACGGCGACAAACGTTTCGCGGAAGATCCGGCGATCGTGTGTGGACTCGCGCGTTTTCATGGTCTACCGGTTGTCGTCGTGGGCCATCAGAAAGGTCGCGACACGAAGCAGCGTAGTTATCGCAATTTCGGTATGCCGAAGCCCGAAGGTTATCGCAAGGCGTTGCGCGTGATGAAACTCGGCGAGAAGTTTGGCCGGCCCATCTTCACGTTCATCGACACACCCGGCGCTTATCCGGGAATCGACGCCGAGGAACGCGGACAAGCGGAGGCGATCGCGTACAACCTGCGCGAGATGGCGAAGATCAAGGTTCCGATCATTGTGACTGTGATCGGCGAAGGTGGTTCGGGAGGAGCGTTGGCGATCGGCGTCGGCGATCAGGTGCTGATGCTTGAGAACGCGACGTATTCGGTGATCACGCCGGAAGGTTGCGCGGCGATTCTTTGGAAAGACTCGTCGAAAGCGGATCGCGCCGCGGAAGGCTTGCGGCTCACGGCCCAACATCTGTTTGAAGAGGGGATCATCGACAAGATCATCCCCGAACCCGAGGGCGGCGCACACAACGACTATGATCAAACTGCTCGTTATCTCGATTCGGCGTTGACTGAACGATTGGCGGAAGCTGTTAGTTGTTCACAAGAGGACAGACTGAGTCGTCGTTACAGCAAACTGCGTGGCTTCGGTCGTTGGGGAACCAACGACGGCACGGCCTCAAGCTAGTTTTAGACTCAACTGAACTTAACAACAATCAAGTCACAGAGTGCAACAATCGAATCGCAAGGGTTTGCAGCATCAATTCGCACAGTTTGCAACAATCGAATCGTAAGGGTTTGCAGCAATCGAATCGCACAGTTTGCAGCAATCGAATCGCACAGTTTGCAGCATCAATTCGCAGCGGCTTCGCCGCCTGATGTGAGGCGAGGCTATGCCTCGCCGCAGCCATAATGATCCATCGGGGGCTACGCCCCCGGGAGGGGCAAAGCCCCTTCTTTTTTTGATACCTCAACGGCGAGGCGTAGCCTCGCCTCACATCAGACGGCGAAGCCGTTATAAAACGATCCCGCAAGTCGTGACGAATCCTTTTGTAAGAAATCGTTCTGCGAGCACACTCCGTCTTGAAACAAGCAATTTAAAAGGAAGAGAAAAGCTTCAGAGAGTATCCCGCCTGCTCGCAGATCCAGCCTGCTCGCATTGCACTGCAAGCTGGACATCTTATTGGCATACCAACACTAGAACGGAATATCGTCCAGAACGGAATATCGTCCAGAACGGAACGTCGTCCAGAACGGAATATCGTCCACTAGAACGGAATATCGTCGTCGGATAGATCTGGCGGTTCGGAGGGGCCGCCGCCCGCGCTTGCCGAAGCTGCTCGTTCGAAGTTCTCGTCACCTCGCGTCCCGATAAACTGCATGTCCGTCGCCGTGACTTCCAACGACTGCCGCGGTTTTCCGTCGCGGTCGGTGTACTCCTCCACACGCAAGCGTCCTTCGATATATACCTGGCGGCCTTTTTGCAGATACTGTGAGGCAGTTTCTGCCTGTCGGTTCCACAACGTCACGCGAAACCACGTTGTCTGGTCCTGCATTTCGCCGTTGCGATCCTTGCGGCGCTCGTTCGTGGCCATGCTGAAGGTACAAACTGGGGTGCCTTGAGCGGTATAACGCAACTCGGGATCGCGCCCGAGATTTCCCACGAGAATAATTCGATTGAAGGACATGAGGAACCTTTCTTTTTTACCGGGAGTTATCTAACGGCGCGATACTACTCGCCCGGCGAAAACCGGTCAAGCGAGGCTTCGTTTTATAAAAATGGCTTCGCGGTTTTATAAGAACTGCTTCAAGAGATCCGGCAAAGTTCTCGCTATCGCGTTTGCTAATTGATTTCTGGTAGACTGTCGTCACTGTTGAATCGACTTAGCGGAATGAAGCCTCGTGTCTACATCGAAACGTTTGGCTGCCAGATGAACGTGGCCGACTCCGAGCGCGCAGCGACTGGTTTACGCGCCTCCGGTTACGATCTCTGCGACTCCGCGGACGATGCCGACGTCGTGTTGCTGAACACCTGTTCCGTACGAGAAAAAGCGGAGCAGAAAGTCTTTACACGCATCGGCGAGATTCGTGCTGAACGTCCCGGTAAATCGAGGCCGCTCGTGGGCGTAATGGGCTGCGTGGCCCAACTCGAAGGCAATGCGATCTTCCAACACGCACCGTCGGTAAACATGGTGATCGGAACACGCGCCACCGATCGCATTCCCACGCTCATCGAACGCGTTCGCGAAGGTGAGCGCAAGGTGATCGATCTCGACGAACGAGGCGATCACGATACGTGGGACGTTTCTCCAGTCGAACGACATTCACCGCACGTCGCATTCATTCCGATCATCGAAGGCTGCAATAAGTTTTGTTCGTTCTGTATCGTACCGTACTCACGCGGACGTGAACGCAGTCGCCCGGCCAGCGAGATCGTCGCCGAAACACAGAGACTTCAGTCACTCGGTTATAAAGAAATCCATCTGATCGGGCAGAACGTCAACAGTTATCGGCCGCGTGTGGAAGACGGACTCGAAGGTTTTCCAGGCGCGACGCCGTTTTGCCGTTTGCTCAGAGCAGTCGCGGCGACCGGAATGCCGCGCATCAAGTTCACCACGTCGTTTCCGCGTGATTTTCATCCGGACATCGTCGCCGCGATCGAAGAGAACCCAAACCTCTGCGACTGGATCCATTTGCCAGTCCAGTCAGGCAGCGATCGGATCCTGAAACTGATGCGTCGCGGTCACAAACGCAGCGACTATGTCGAACGCATTCAGCGGATCAAGAGTTCGAAACGACGTTTGGCGCTGACGAGCGACATTATCGTCGGCTTTCCCGGTGAAACCGAGGACGACTTCCGTCAAACACTTTCGCTCGTCGAAGAGTGCGAATACGACAGCCTTTATATCTTCAAATACTCGAAACGCGGTGGCACCCCTGCTGCAAACTTCGACGACAACGTCTCGGAAAAAGAAAAGACAAACAGATTCCTTGAACTCGAAAAGGTTCAGCGACGAGCTCAGGAGAGGATCTACCGTTCCTACGTGGGACGCACGCTCAGCGTGCTTGCTGAAAAACAGAGTTCGCGTTCCGAAAGCGACCTCTCCGGACATTCCACCTGCCACAAAGTCGTCAATTTCGCCGGCGACCGCAGTTTGGAAGGTGAAATTGTTGACGTGTTAGTCACTGGAGCCAAGACCAACAGTCTTTATGGGACATTGTTGAATCGGGCAGCGGTTGTGTAAGGGGTACGTATGGAAATCGAGGTAAAGATCCGAGCGTTGATGATGGATCCGAACAGCGGAACTCCGATTATCATTTTGAAGGATGTGCAGAGCGACACAATGCTGCCGATCTGGGTAGGCGCTTACGAAGCAAATGCGATCGCGTTGGAGATCGAGAAGATTGCGCCGCCCCGTCCGATGACTCACGACCTGCTGCGAAATCTGATTGTTCAGCTTGGCGTGCAAGTGGAAAGAGTGGTCGTGACCAGTCTGCGCGACAATACGTTTTTTGCAGTGATCGAAATGCGAAACAGTGAAGGGAATCGCATGGTGCTGGATTCCCGTCCGTCTGACGCGATCGCGCTGGCCTTGCGCGCCGATTGCCCGATCTACGTCGACATGGAGGTGATCAAAGCATCGCGAAATACGTTACCTACCGAAGATCCCGAAGAAAGCGAGTTGACCTCGACCGAAGAGGAATGGCCTGACGTTATCGGCGAAGCCGGCGACCTGCCGATGTAGCCCGTCGGGTACCTTGTTTTATGAACAACTGGAGCGCGAGTTTGCCACTGTGCAGCGAATGGTAATCGCCATCGCCAATCAAAAAGGTGGGGTAGGGAAGACTACTACCGCCATCAATTTGGCCGCCGCTTTCGCCCGTAAGGGACAACGTGTCCTACTTCTCGACCTCGATCCCCAGGCCAATAGCTCGATCTCGTTTCTCGATCCCGTAAAAGTCGAGCGGTCCGTCTATGAATTGATGATGGACGGCGAGGCGCCGATCGAGGAAACGGTCTACGCCAGTCCGGTGCAGAACCTCGACGTCGTTCCAGCGCGAATCAATCTCGCCAAGCTCGAAGCAAAACTCGTCGGCGATTTCGACGCGCCGTTTCGACTCAAAGATCGACTCGAACCTTTCAAGCAGCAATACGACGTGATCGTGATCGACACGCCGCCGACGTTGGGACTGATCACCGTGAACGCGCTCGTCGCAGCGTCGCATGTTCTGATCCCGATTCAATCTTCATACTTTGCGCTCGAAGGAACCGACGATCTGCTCGAGACGATCGAGAAAGTCAAAGCTCGTCCGAATCCGAATCTGGAACTGCTGGGCGTACTCGTCACATTGCACGACAAACGCACGACCCTCGCGCGTGAAGTTCACGAACAGATTCGCAACGTGTTTGGTCCGAAGTTGTTTGAAACAGTGATCACGAAGAGCGTCAGGCTCGAGGAGTCGCCGGCGTATAAGGAATCGATCTTCAGTTTCGCACCTAATTCGTCCGGAGCCATTGAGTACGGAAAACTTTGTGAAGAGGTAATCAGCCGTGTCTAAAAGGGGACTGCCAACAGGACTGCAAATGCGTCACGACGCGCATTACGTCGAGGAACTTTCACAGCATCGGCCGCAGCAGATTGGGCGGATGATTCCTGTGGATAAGTTGGACCCGAACCCCGAGCAGCCGCGCACGGAGTTTGGCGACCTGACGGAGTTGACGGCGTCGATCGCCGAGAAGGGCGTACTCGAGCCTCTGCTTGTGAAACCGAATCGTCTGACGGGTCGCTGGATGATCATCGCCGGCGAGCGTCGTTGGCGTTCGGCGCAGCGCGCGGGGTTGAAGGAAGTGCCGTGCGTCGAGATGGAAGTCGACGAGGGCACGGTGGCCGAGATCGCGCTGATCGAGAACATGCAGCGCAAGGACCTCACCGTCTGGGAAGAAGCGGACGGTCTATTGGCGTTGTGCGATAAGTTTGGGTACACGCACGACGACGTCGCGCGCAAAGTCGGCAAGAGCCGGTCCACGGTTACGGAAGCGCTGGCGATCGCGAAGATTCCCGAGGACGTGCGCGAGGTCTGCCGCGCGGGCGAGATCACCGCGAAGTCGTCGTTGCTTCAAATTGTTCGTCAACCGGATGACGAATCGATGCGCAGGTTCGCGAAAGAGATCGCGTCGAAGGGTTTGAAGCGAAACGATGCGCGAGAAGCGCGGCGACAGGAGATGGGACCGCGCGTCGTCTCTGACTCGAAGCCTTACACGTTCAAGTATCCATCGCCGGAAGGCGATTTCACGGTCGAGGTTCGTTTCAAAGCCGCGCAGGTGAGCGATGCGGAAGTTGCATTGATCCTGCGGGCCGTCGCAGACGAGATCGACGACGAACCCGCACCGAGTAACTACGGCTCACAAGAATAAGCGCGGAAGTCTCAGAGCGAGAGTTTGTTTCAGGCGGCTGTTTTCGCAGTGGGATTGTGGTGTTGTGCGCCGTCTTTGTGGCCTGACGTATTGAGACGTCAATCCGCTCATCGAGGGCCACTGCAGCAAATTACGACTAACCCTCCAAATACAATTCGAGATCACCGACGTCGGATTGCCGCATTCGCGCACGGTTGCAACGTAGGACTAAGACTTCGCGCACGTTTGCAATGAATACCAAGAAACGATCGACGACAACGCGATCTCAGTGAATCGCATACAGCGATCCGTCCGTACTCCCGAAATAGACCACGCCTTTATCAATCACTGGCGAGGACCACACCGCGCCCACCGAGAACACCCGATAAAACGCAAGCACCATGTCCTGATAATCACCAAAATAACGCGCATAGATCGCTTCGTTGTTCAAACCTCCGTCAGGCTTCAACATCTTCAACGGATCCTGCTTCGAGCCTTCAGTCTGAAAATCCCACATCAGTTTCCCCGACTTCGCATCGACAGCCAGCAGCCGCCCATTCGACACGCCGAAGTAAACCATATCGCCGGCGAGTGCGGGCGAAGAGAACACCGCGCCCTTGGCGTCGAGAGTAAATTTCAACCGGCCCGTTTTCGCATCAAGCGCAAAGAACCTGTAGCCGTCAGACGTTCCCGCATAGACCACACCGCCACGGATCGCGGGCGTACTATTGACCCAACCTTTATTCGTGGGATAGTCCCAACGTTTACGGCCCGTGCCTGCATCGACTGCATAAAGATGTCCGTCACGACAACCGACATAAATAGTTCCATCGGCGATCGCCGGCGAAGATTGAAAGCCCTGCTGGTTGCGAATGTAGGTATCTTCACCGGTCTTGAAGCGCCACTTCTCCTGGCCCGTTTCTGCGTCAAGCGCGTAGAGATAGCTGTCCCAGCTACCGATGTAGACGGTGTTGTTCGCGATTGCGGGTGAGGCATGGACGATGTCGCCAGTGGCAAACTTCCATTGCAGAATTCCAGTCAGCGCATCGACGCAGTAAACATTTCCATCGCCACTGCCGATATAAATCCGTCCGTTGTAGATCGCGGGCGAAGATGTGTAGATGTCCCATGAATCAGGAATGGTTTGGAATCCCGATGGATAACCGTGCAGCCGTTTGCCTTCGAATCGTCGTTCATACTCGGCGACAAACGTCCATTTAACCGTACCTGCTCGAGCATCGACGGCGTAAAGAATTCCATCGAAGCCGCCAAAATAGACCAGCCCATTGGCGATCGTCGGTGTTGAGGTAACCTGTCGCGAAGCGAATGTTTTGAACTTCCACTTCTGCTTTCCCGTCTCCTGGTCCACTGCGTACAAATTACCGTCAGTGCTGCCGATGTAGACCACACCGTCGGCGACTGCGGGAGAGCCGATGATTGGTCCATCAGTTTTGAACGTCCACTTCGTTCCACTTAGTTGTACTGGCCCGGCAGTTGGATAGACTCCGGTGCGAGCAATATCACCGTGAAAGGTGTTTTGGGCCATGGCAGTGGGGAATATTAGAAGCAACAGTACAAAAGTTCGGATCATTATTTACGTCCTCGTAGTTGATGATCTACTTAGCCGAGAATAGTACGGCAGCAATTTGAGAGGGTTTCATCAAACTCGTATTGGCATTCTATACGAAAGACGTAATCTATCCTGTACAGAACGTCTATAGGAGAGACACATGGCAAAGAGGCAAGTCGATCTGTTGCAGGGTACGCTCGACCTTCTGGTGCTGAAATCGCTGGCCCTTGGTCCACTGCATGGGCTGGGCGTTTCGAATCGCATCGCACAGATCACAAACGGAACTTTCAACGTCAAGCCCGGGTCACTGTTCCCGGCGTTACATCGGATGGAAGAGGCGGGCTGGCTCCTGTCGTCCTGGGGGCGAGTCAGAGAACAATCGTCGTGCAAAGTACTATCGCCTGACCGCAGCCGGCCGGCGCCAGTTCGATACAGAAACGCAGGACTGGCAGCGCATTTCACTGGCGATCACCAACGCCCTGAAGGCGACATGAGGAGACGCAGTCGTGCCGTTGATTCCTCGTCTAACCAGCCTCTGGCGCAACCTGTTCCACAAGGACAAAGTGGACCAGGAGTTCAGCGAAGAGATCCAGGCATACCTGGACATGTTGACGGAAGCGAATCTCAGGCAAGGCATGACGCCGCAAGAAGCGAGGCGTAACGCTCTACTCGAGGTTGGCGGCGTCGAACAAGTTGAAGAAAGAGTGAGGGAAATCAGAATGGGTCGCTTTACAGAATCCGTGTGGCAAGACGTTCGAACAGGCGCGCGCCCAGCGTTTCGGTCGTGCTTATCGCAGTGGGACTTGCAGCGTCATACGTACCGGCGCGACGCGCAACGAAAGTGAACCCGACGATCGCCCTCCGATCTGAGTGAGCCGATATCCCGGTGCGGGACCTCACACCGCCGGCCAATCTAATCAGCGTTTCTCCTAACCACCCAAGTCAGTATTTTTGCGGATTGTATGCGCGCGGAGTCATGGTTAATGTTTGCGGAATTACGCTTATGAGTGAGACGCCACGGTACACGGCTTCCTCGCTCCGCATTTCTCAACTCACCCGAACAAGGGGTAACTGAGACAGCGTCAGCAAACTTGGTTTGAACATCCCCCAAACCGATGATCTCTGGGTAAGGTATGTTGGCAGTGGGCTTAGGCCCCACCTTTCGCGGATGCGTCATTTTCTTGCTGGCAGCAACCATACCTGCCTCGGCCCAGTCGTCTGCCCTCCTGTCGGGTCGAATCATTGATCCAAAAGGTGCCCCTGTCGCCTTCGCGAAGGTGACAATCACAAACGTTCAGACCGGCATTCAACGCGTCACTGCTACCGATGGTGACGGGAACTACCAATTCGCCGCGCTGCCCGCCGGCGTCTACCGGCTCGAAGTCAAAGCCCGAGGGTTACCACAAATATTATCGAGCGATTAAGTGTCGGCGTCGCTCGCAATCAGATTGAGAATTTGCAACTGCGAGTCGGCGATGTAAACGAAATCGTCAGCGTCACAACTCGCCCCGCGTTGATCGAACTCGCGACGATCTCTGTCGGACAGGTCGTCGACGAACAAACAATTCAGGAACTTCCGCTTAACGGACGACACTTTATCGATCTCGGTTTGCTGGTTCCCGGATCCGTTACTCCTCCACAGAACGGCTTTCTTTCAGCTCCGGCGCGCGGGCAAGGTTCTGCGGCTTTGAACACGGCCGGCAATCGCGAGGATACCGGCAACTACCAGATCAACGGCATCACTCTCAACGATCAGATCAACAACACCATTTCTTTCCTTCCACCGATCAGCAGTATTCAGGAGTTTAAGTTTGATAACTCGACTTTCAGCGCTGAGTACGGTCGCAATTCAGGGTCGGTAGTTAATATCGCGACGCGCAACGGAACGAACGAGTTTCATGGCGAGCTATTCGAATTTATCCGCAACGATGCGCTGGACGCGCGCAACTTTTTTAATTTCGTCTCCAGCGAACCATCGCCATTCAGTCGCCATCAGTTCGGCGGCGCAGTTGGTGGACCAGTATCGATACCTCGGTTCGGCGAGGGAGGACCTGTCACTCGCTACAACGGCCGGAATCGCACGTTCTTCTTTTTGTCATATGAAGGTCTGCGCCAGCGGCAAGGGCTTGATCTGAATAGTCGTGTTTTGAGCGATCAGCAACGAGCATCGATCACGAATCCAATTGTGGGCCGCCTGGTGGATTTAATACCGCGGCCAAACTTCACCGACGCGTCAGGAACGCCTCGGTTTATCGGTTCGACCACTGCTTCCGTCACTGTCGATCAGTGGACGGCCGACATCACTCACAAGCTTTCAAAGAACTCTGATCTGCACTTCTACTATGCGCTCCAGACTGACAATCGCGATGAGCCCACTTTACAGGGCAACACAATTCCGGGTTTCGGCGATAAGCGCCCGGGTACGCGGCAGATACTTACAGTAAACATGCCGCACATCGTCAGCCCCACGATCGTTAATGAGCTACGGTTAGGCTTTAACCGAAACACGTTGATAGTCGCGGCGGGCGCGCCGCTTAACCCAAGTGAATTCAGCATTCGCAACAGTGTTGACAAGCCGATTGGACTACCGCTGATCAGCGTGGCTGGTGATTTGAATTTTGGTGGACCGGCTTTGAATAACGGACGAAGCGACACAAGTTTTGCGGTCTCGAACACGCTAAACATGCTGCGCGGCGATCAGTCGATCAAGATCGGCGGTGAGTATCGCCGCGTTTTCAGCAACCTGTTTGTTAACGACCCCGGACGATTCAACTTTCCGAGTGTGGCCGCATTTATTGACGGACGTGCGAACTCATTTTCAATCACGTTAGGTGATCAGTCGGCCAGCATCGCGCAGGGAGCGTTGGATCTGTTTGGACAAGGCAGTTTTAGATGGCGTTCCAACCTAACGATCGAAGCCGGTCTTCGTTATTCGTGGAACATGACGCCGACCGAACGATTCAATCGGTTTGTCATCTTCGATCCTGCGACAGTCTCGCTGGTCAGAGCGGGCATTGCCGTCGACCAGGTCTACAAAACCAACGCGAACAATTTTCAACCTCGCGTTGGGCTCGCATGGGATCCCTTCGCCGACGGAAAGACCAGTGTGCGCGCCGCGTACGCCCTCCTTACCGAACAGGCGTTGATCAATGCCGTGCAGCCGCTCGTTTCTAATCCTCCGTTTGCGACACCACTCACTGTCACCGGCACAGTGCAGTTCGACAATGCGATAGACGTCGCTGGAGCTGCGGGTGTGGCTCCAATTTCCGTTGAACACGATTACGACAATTCCTACATTCAATCGTGGAACCTGCACGTGCAGCGCGAAGTAATGCCGGACCTGGCGGTGATGGCGGGCTATTTCGGGTCGAAGGGAACCCACTTGCGAATTTCTCGCAACATCAATCAGCCGGCGAACGGTGTGCGTCCGTTCACTCGCTTGTCGTCGACCAGTCCGATCCTACCGGGTGCAAGTCTCGGCAACATCACTCAGATCGAAGGTGCGGGAAACTCCAGTTACAACGCGCTTTGGACCAACGTCACCCGCCGCTTTAAAAGAGGTCTGCAACTCAATGCGTCGTACACCTGGTCCAAGTCGATCGACTATAACTCGCTGAGCTCACCCCCGGCCGTGATCACTGTGCAGAATAGTTACGACCTTAGAGCCGACCGCGGACTGTCAGACTTTGATGCTCGTCATCGATTCGTGCTCAGCACGATTTACGAACTGCCTTTCGACGGCACTCAACTCACAGAAGGTTGGCAGTTAACCTGTATTGTTCAATCGCAGAGTGGCAATCCGTTGAACATCATTACGACTAACACGACAGTCAACGGCGTGCCGAATACTTTGCGGCCGGAGGTAGTCGGGCCGGTCGCCAGTCTTGAAAGAGTGGATCAGTGGTTCGATACGAGCCGCTTCATACCCGTCGCACGTTTCGGCAACCTGGGTCGAAACGTGATCGTTGGGCCAGCGTTCACTAATGTCGATGTTTCCGTGTTGAAGGATATAAAACTGGACGAAGCGCGGCGTGTGCAAATTCGCTTTGAAGTCTTCGACCTTTTAAATACCGCAAACTTCGGACAACCGGGGAGAGTGGTGGGTAGTGCCGCGTTCGGGCAAATCACGAATACGCGCTTTCCGACCGGCGATTCCGGTTCATCGCGGCAGTTGCAGTTTGCGCTGAAGTTCTTGTTTTAGACGACTTGATGAAGCCGCAGTGTGAGTTAAAACGAATTGTCCCTGTCGTTGTGTGGCTAATGCTTATCCTCTCGACGACACGGGTGTTGTGTGCGCAGGAAGCGCAGACACCGAAACGAATTTTGTTGATTCACGACTATGGCCAGGAGGCCGCGGGCCGGACGATTCTGGATCAGAATTTCCAGAGCGTGATTCGAGCAGCGCCGCTGGGAAGCATTGAATTCTATACTGAAACACTCGAACTCTATCGCTTTCCCGGAGAGCGTCATATTTCTGTTATACATGACTACCTGCGCAAGAAATATACCGACGTCAAGATCGATGTAATGGTCGTCGTGTTTGACGGCCCGCTCGATTTTATGCGGCGTTATCGCGACGACCTCTTTCCCGGCGTGCCCATCGTTTATCTGGCCCTGCGACGCCCTGACGCGACTACTCAACTCGCCGCCTCCACCGGCCTCTGGGAAGGACCACGCGTGCATGATTCGCTGGAGATGGCGCTCAAGCTGCAACCAGACACGCAGCAGGTATTCGTCGTCAGCGGTCGTCTCAACAATGAAATTCCAGACGAGCATGACACTCTGAAACAACTACAAACTTTCGAGAACAGGGTGGCTCTGCACTACCTCACCGATCTTCCGTTGGACCAGTTGACGAGTAGAGTCAGTAATCTTCCTCCGCATTCGATCGTACTTTGCCCGCGACAAAACATCGGCGTTGGCGGCCGAAGCATTCCTCCGTATGAAGCTGCCGCAGTCCTGGCCCAGTCGTCGAACGTTCCTGTTTACGGAATCGTGGAAACATGGGTTGGTGGCGGTGTCGTCGGCGGCCAGGTCGTGAGTTTGGAAGACACAGGGGCCGAACTGGCGAAACGAGCATTGCAAATCCTGAACGGAACACGTCCTGAAGAGATTCCGATCGCTGAAGCTCCGACAGTGTCGATGTTCGACTGGCGACAATTGCAGCGGTTCAACATCAGCGAAGATCGGCTTCCAGCCACCAGCATCGTGCGCTTCAAGCAGTTTACATTCTGGCAGCAGTACAAGGGTCGTATCCTGCTAACGCTGGGCGTCATGGTTTTGCAGAGTGTTCTTATCTCAGGGCTGCTTATCGAGCGCCGCCGAAACAAACGCGCGGCTCAGACGCTGGCTGAAAGCGAGGATCGGTTTGCAAGAGCGTTCCGATCAAACCCGCAACCTATGTCGATCACGACTTTTAGCGAGGGGAAATATGTAGATGTAAACGAGAGTTTTGTACGAATGAGTGGCTTCACGGTGGAAGAACTCATCGGTCGGACGTCAATCGAGTTGAAGATCTTTGAGAGCCAGGCCCATCGCGAATCGGTTCTATTGAGGCCGCTCAAGAATGGTTCACTGCGTAATCTGGAGATGGACTTTCGCAGGAAGGACGGTACCAACCGAGTCTTACTTTCTTCCTACGAGTTGCTTGATCTTCGTGGTGAGAAGTGCATTCTCGTGGCTTCGAGTGACATCACTGAGCGGAAAGAATCCGAACAACGTCTCGCTGAACTTACGGGCCGTCTGCTCAGAACGCAGGACGATGAACGTCGCCGCATCGCGCGAGAGTTGCACGATGTAACGGCACAGGGTATCGGCGTGATGATGCTCAATCTATCTCAGGTACAAAGCGCAGCTTCGTCGTTGGACCAGCGAGCGAAGGAAAAATTGAGTGAAAGTTTAAGCTTCGGCGAACAGGCTTTGAAAGACATTCGCACGCTGTCCTACGTACTCCACCCGCCGTTGCTTGACCAGGCGGGTTTGAGCACGGCGCTGAAGTGGTACATCAAAGGCTTTAGCGATCGCAGCGGTGTGAAGGTGAGCTTTACTGAAGAAGGTAATAACGGTCGTCGTATGCCTCCGGAAGTGGAGTATGCGTTGTTTCGCATAGTGCAGGAATCGTTGACTAACATTCGCAGACATGCGGATAGTGAGACAGCCGAAATCAGTTTGAAGAATAAGCCCGACGAGGTGCTTCTCAGCGTCCGCGACCACGGTCGGGGATTAAAGGTTAACCTGCCGAGTAATGGCGACGGCATGGAAGGTCTTGGCGTTGGCATTCCGGGAATGCGTCATCGTCTTAAACAACTGGGTGGGGATTTGCTCGTCGATTCTAATTCGAACGGCACTACGGTAACTGCGATGGTACCGGTAAAGTGGGTGACTTATGATTCGAGTTCTCTTGGCTGACGATCACGTGGTGATGCGACATGGGATTAAGGACATCCTCGACGCGGACCGCGACATCGAGGTGATAGGAGAAGCTGGTGATGGCAGGGAAGCGATCCGGCTCGCTCAGAAACTAAAGCCCGACGTAATGGTTATGGATCTCGCGATGCCGGAACTGAACGGTCCAGACGCGATACGCCTCATGCGGCGCGAGCAACCGGAAGTCGAGTTGCTGGTTTTTTCAATGCACGATTCAGAAGAGTTGATTCGTGAGGTGTTCTCGGCCGGGGCCAGAGGTTACGTATTGAAGTCTGATGCGGCGCTTTACCTTACTGAAGCCGTCAAATGCATAATCCAATCGACTGGAGCTACAGATTTGCAGTGAAAACTGCCTGCCATGGAATTACTTCGACGCCAGACTCTTCTTCTTCTCAGCCGAGGCGCGTTTTTGCAGCGATTTGGCCCAACGTTCAAACGTCGGCTGCAAGGGTTTGAACAACCGCGCGCGGAAGCTGTGTTTCCTCTCGTTCCACGCCTTTAACTGTTTCTCCGTGTACATCCTGATCGCCGGCTCGAGTTGCGTCTTCTTCAACGAGTGACGCAGCGTCAGATGATAGTGCTGGCCCACGAGTGAAAATACGAGCGCCACTAAGTTGCTTTTAAAAGAGAGACGCGGAACGATCCGCTTGTGAAACGGTTTGTTTGACGGCAACAGGACGTTGACGGCGAGCTCGAGCCACGGACCTTTCGGCCCCTGACGCGGATGATACAAACCCGGCAGTTCAGTCGCCTGAAACGGCCCTTTGATTCGTGGATCGGTGATGTATGGCACGAGCCTGATGCGCTCGATCCCACGCGTGTGCTCTCGCGGTAAGGCGTCGAACGCCTCCTCGACCTGCTCTAAAGTGCCCTTGGGCAGTTTCCCCTCGTACTGATTCTCAATGCGTATCGCCACAATAATCGCTTCCTGTAACTGGATGATCTAAATGTGAAATCAGCCACTTTAGAGGGAAGTGATAGGAGGGTCAAGTGAGGTCGGTGACGGCGCCGAGGCTGGCGCTGGAAACGAGTTTGGCGTACTTCGCTAACACGCCGCGCGGATATCGTTGCGCCGGTGCCGTCCAGGCTTCGAATCTGCCGGTTAATTCTTCCGACGACACGTTCAGTTGCAACAGATTGTGTTCGGCATCGATCGTGATCGAATCACCTTCGTGAACCAGCGCCAGATTGCCTCCGACCGCGGCCTCAGGCGCCACATGTCCGACAACCAAACCGTGCGTCGCGCCGGAAAAACGCCCGTCCGTAATCAATCCGACTGAGTCACCAAGTCCGGCGCCGATGATGGCCGCCGTGGGCGCAAGCATTTCGCGCATACCGGGCCCGCCCCGCGGACCTTCATAACGAATCACAACGACATCGCCCGGTTTGATCTGTCCGGAGAGTATCGCCTTCAGGCACACTTCTTCCGAATCGAAAACACGAGCCGGACCGGTGATGGATTTCTTCTTCACTCCGGAGACCTTCGCAACCGCGCCTTCCGTCGCGAGGTTGCCGCGGAGGATCGCGAGGTGTCCCTCGGGATAGAGCGCGTCGTCCCACTGATGAATCACATCCTGGTCCTGTCGTGGATCATCAGGCACGTCCGCCAGTGCCTCCTCGACAGTCTTGCCGCTGATGGTCAATGCATCGCCATGAAGAAGCCCGCGCTTCAACAACATCTTCATGACTTGCGGAATCCCACCGGCCTTGTGCAGATCCGTCGCCACGTACTTGCCCGAAGGTTTCAGATCACAAACGATCGGGATGCGTTTTCTAATTGACTCAAAATCGTCGAGCGTCAGTTCTACTTTAGCCGCGTGAGCAATCGCGAGAAGATGCAGCACCGCGTTTGTTGAGCCACCGACCGCCATCACGACCGCGATCGCGTTCTCAAAAGCTTTGCGTGTCAGAAGCCGGCTGGGAAGGATCTGTTCCTGCACGGCGTGCGCGAGTGCGCGTGCGGAGGCAACGGCGTTTTCAGACGACTCCACATCCGTCGCCGCGATCGTAGACGAACCCGGCAGACTCAATCCCATCGCCTCGATGGCCGAGGACATCGTGTTCGCAGTGAACATCCCGCCGCACGATCCGGCGCCCGGACACGCGCGACGCTCGATCTCGAGTAGATCGTTTTCGCTGAGATGGCCCGAGCAATAGCGGCCCACCGCTTCGAACGTGCTCACTACCGTCAGATCTTCGCCGTTGTAATGACCGGGCTTGATCGTGCCGCCATAAACGAAGATCGAAGGAATATTGAGACGCGCGATCGCGATCATCGCGCCCGGCATGTTCTTGTCGCAACCACCGATCGCCAACAGTCCATCGACAGACTGCGCCTGGCAAACAGTTTCGATCGAATCGGCAATCACCTCGCGCGAGACGAGTGAATACTTCATCCCTTCAGTGCCTTGCGAGATCCCGTCGCTTACGGTGATCGTCCCGAAAACCTGCGGCATCGTTCCCGACTCGCGCAGCGTCTCGATCGCACGCTCGGCGAGTGCGTTCAAGCCGGCGTTGCACGGCGTAATCGTGCTGTAGCCGTTGGCGATCCCGATGATCGGTTTTTCGAAGTCGGCATCTTCAAAACCGACCGCGCGAAGCATGGCGCGATTAGGAGCGCGCTCCAAACCGCGAGTAATCATATGACTGCGAGCGTCGGAACTTTTTTTCGAGAAACTAGACAAGCGTTTTCACCTTCAGTTCGTCGCCTTGTCGACGAGACGTCCTTCTGACAACCACGGCATCATCTCACGCAGCTTCGCGCCGACTCGCTCGATCGGATGTTCGCGCGCTTCGTCGTCGAGTTGCTTGAACACGGGCCGTCCTTCTCTGGCTTCTTTCATCCAGTCGTTCGCGAAAGCGCCAGACTGAATCTCGCCAAGAAGCGTTTGCATCCGACGTTTCGTCTCATCGTTGACGACGATTGGACCACGCGTCATGTCGCCAAACTGCGCGGTGTTGGAAATCGAGTAGCGCATTTCCGAGATGCCGCCTTCGTAAAGCAGATCGACGATGAGTTTCATCTCATGCAGACATTCAAAATACGCCATCTCGGGAGAGTAACCGGCCTCGGTCAATGTTTCAAATCCTGCCTTGATGAGCGAGGTGAGTCCGCCACACAACACCGCCTGCTCGCCGAACAGATCCGTCTCTGTTTCTTCGCGGAAAGTCGTTTCGATGATGCCCGCGCGACCGCCTCCGATCGCGGAAGCATAAGCCAATCCGATCTGTCGTGCGTCGCCGGTTGGATCCTGGTTCACTGCAAGCAAGCAGGGAACTCCCGCGCCTCGTTTATATTCACTTCGCACGAGATGACCGGGGCCTTTCGGCGCAACCATGAAGACGTTTGCGTCGGCAGGAGCCTCGATGAATTTGTAGTGAATGGAAAATCCGTGAGAGAAGGCGAGATACTTGCCCTGCGTCATCGACTCGGCGATCTCTCGCGCATAAACATCCGGCGCCAGTTCATCCGGCACGAGCATCATGACAATGTCCGCTTCGGCCGCTGCTTGCGCGACCGGCAACACTCTCAACCCCGCGTTCTCGGCCTTTTGCCACGACGGACTATTGGGCCGTAAACCGACGACGACTTTGCAACCTGAGTCGTTCAGGTTGTTCGCCTGCGCAAATCCCTGACTGCCGTAACCGATAACCGCGATCTGCTTCTCGCGGAGAAGTTCAAGATTCGCGTCCTTGTCGTAATAGATATTCATCCTCATCCCTTTCTTCCACTGCTGCAAGCCGGTTTATGGCGATGTGGCCCGTGCGTGTGATGTCCGTTATTCCGATCGGACGTAATAACTCGATAAATGTGTCGACCTTCTCTTTGTTGCCCGACGCCTCGACGATCATTTGCGTGTGCGAAATGTCGACCACCTTCGCGCGAAAGACATTGACGAGACTCAACACTTCCTGTCGCGCGTCGCCCGGCGAAGCGTCGACGGTGATCAGCGCCATCTCGCGTTCGATGTGCGGTCGCGTAGTTACATCGTGAACTTCACGGACACGTGCGAGTCGTTCGCATTGTTTGACGATCTGTTCGATCGTGCGATCGTCGCCACGCGTAACGATCGTGACGCGCGACCAGCGCGGATCGCGTGTCTCGCCCACGGAGATCGTTTCGATGTTGAAGCCGCGCGCGCTGAACAGACCGACGATTCGCGAAAGCTCGCCAGGCTGGTCGGCAACAATGATGGAAAGTGTGTGACGCAAAGTGTGTTAGACGCCGTCGCTATGCAGAATCATGTCGCTCGAGTTCGCGCCCGCGGGCACGATCGGAAAAACGTTCTCCTCCTTCGAAACGACGACGTCTACGACAACGACGCCTTTGTGCGCAAGCGCTTTCTGAAGCACGTCGCGAAGCTCGTCAGGCCGCTCGGCGCGCAGGCCCAAGGCTCCAAACGCCTCCGCCAGTTTCACGAAGTCAGGCGCAACCGAGATGTCGACTTCCGAGTAGATGCGGTCGTAAAACATCTCCTGCCACTGCCGCACCATGCCGAGATAACCGTTGTTCATGATCAGGATCTTCACCGGCAGGTTGTATTGGACCGCCGTGGCCAACTCCTGATTCGTCATCTGAAAACCACCGTCGCCGACGACTGCGAACACCGGTTGCTGTCGCAGTGCCAGTTGCGCTCCAACCGCGGCGGGCAACCCGAATCCCATCGTTCCCAGGCCGCCACTCGTGATCAGTTGTCGCGATCTTTTGAACGGATAGAATTGGGCCACCCACATCTGGTGTTGGCCCACGTCGGTCGCGATGATGGCTTCGCCGTTTGTCAGACGATGCAATTCATTGATGACCGTTTGCGGTTTGATCTGATTCAGCGAGCCGGTGAAGCGAAGTGGTTGTGAACGTTGCCAGCCGCGTATCTGCTCCCACCAGATCTCTTTTGCATCGTTCGACTGTTGCAGCTCTTGTTCGTCCTGTTCTCGACTCAGCGCCAGAAGCTCTGTCAAAGCGTGTCTTGCGTCGGCGGCGATCGAGAGACTCGGAGCTACGTTCTTTCCGATGTTTGCCGGATCGATGTCGATGTGAATGATGCGAGCGTGCGGAGCGAAGGTCGCCAGCTTGCCGGTGACGCGATCGTCAAACCTGACGCCGACCGCAATCAACAGATCGCTTTGGGCCACGGCCATGTTTGCCGCGTACGTCCCGTGCATGCCGAGCATTCCGAGCGAGAGTGGATGAGCTGACGGAAATCCGCCGAGTCCCATCAGTGTCGGAGCCACGGGTAAACGAAACGTCTCGGCGAAGAGACGCAGTGCTTCGTCGGCGCCGGAGTTTACGATTCCGCCGCCAACGTACAACACGGGGCGTCTCGCATTCAGCACCGCGTCGAGCGCTTTTTTAACTGGCGCTCGATCGACGCGCGGCACGCCGGCGGAGAAGGGAAAACTGACATGGTCCAATCTTGAATAAGATGTACGCGCGGCGGTGACGTCTTTCGGAATGTCGATCACCACTGGACCAGGGCGGCCCGAACGCGCGAGATAGAACGCTTCACGAACAACTCCGGCGATTTCGCCGGCTTCACGTACGAGATAGTTATGTTTGACGCAAGGGCGCGTAATGCCGACCGTGTCGACTTCCTGAAACGCGTCTGTTCCGATCAGGTGTTTGGGAACCTGGCCCGTTATGACAACGAGGGGAGTCGAGTCCATGTAGGCATTGGCGATGCCTGTCACTGCGTTTGTTGCTCCGGGACCTGACGTGACCAGCACGACGCCGACGCGGCCCGATGCGCGCGCGTAACCTTCCGCCATGTGGACGGCGCCTTGTTCGTGGCGGACGAGGTAATGTGTGATTCGGTCGCGCGCCCGCCACAGTTCGTCATAAATGTGTAGGACCGCTCCTCCGGGATAGCCGAAGATCGTATCGACTCCTTCGTAGGTCAGGGCATCGATCAGGATCTCGGCGCCGGTCGGTGGTTGATCCACGTGGACCGGGCTTGTTTCGATATCAGCTATTAATGGCTGGGCGCTCATCTGCTTAGTCACCTCGGGCGGTGGGTTGAGGAATTTAGCGTTCTTCCAGGCCGTTTGTAAAATTTATTCTTTTAAGCAAAATATAAATTTCATTCATAGGTGTGGTTGTGGTAATAATGCAGGCTATGGAAATGGCCCAGTTGGAGTACTTCACGCGAGTGGTGCAGGAGAAGGGATTTTCGAAGGCGGCGTCGCGCGTTTTTCGCACGCAGTCGGCGGTCAGTATTGCCATCCGCAGGCTCGAACAGGAGATCGGGTTGCCGCTGATCGATCGCAGTCAGAAAGTGCCGGTGCTCACAGAAGCAGGGCAGGTGGTGTTTGACTATGCGCAGCAGATTCTTGGTCTGCGTAACGAGGTGGGCCAGGCGATTCAGGATCTCCAAAACCTGAAGTCCGGACGGGTGCGAGTGGGAGCGAATGAGAGTACGTCGCTGTATCTGTTACCCGAACTGATTTTGAGTTTCAGGGAGCAGTATCCGCAGGTGAAAGTCGAGATCTACGGGCAGGTCTCGAGTCGTCAGCCACGCGAACTGTTGGACCGCACGATCGACCTGGGGCTGATGGGATTCGAACCGTCGGATCGGGAGTTGGAAGCGTTTCCAGTGCTCAAGGATGAGTTGGTATTGATCATGAGTCCGAAGCACCCGCTGGCTGGGCGTTCGTCGGTGAAGGTCAAGGATTTAGGCGACGAGCCATTCGTTGCTCATAACGTAAACTCCGCGTCCAGGGCTAAAGTGATTGAGACGTTCGCGAAGCATCACACGACGTTGAATATCACGCTCGAGCTGTCGACGATCGAGACGATTAAGCGTTTCGTACAGAAACGCGTGGGCCTGGGATTCGTACCGCGAATGTGCGTACGCGAAGAGCTCGCGCGAGGCGCGCTCGTGAGCGTTCCCGTCCGCGGTCTCACGCACAATCGAACCCTCTGGGCCGTCCATCGTCGCGGCACCCAATTCTCACCAGCCGCCACCGCATTCCTCAACTTGCTGCGCAAGCACACTGTCTACGATCCCACACCCAGGTCTACGCCGTTAAATCGTTGACTTTCCTTCATGACGAGCTTAACCTGCCGCAATCAGGCTGACTCCCGAGCCCTGAGTTCCGGGACCACTCTGTCTTCAGCCTACGTTTCAACTCCACCGTCGTAAGAGTACGAGCTTAATAGGACTCGCCCATCATGACCTTTACTCTACAAACACTGATGCCCACGGCCGTTACCACCACGAGCCAAATTTTCGTTATGGATATTGACGGCGACACGGTGAATGAGCTGATCGTGTTCGACTGCGACCTCGGACAATTCTCGGTTATTCATCAATTCGCATATAGCGATACCCAGTTTACTCTAAACAATATTTCTCCCACGGTCTGGCCAACAAGCGAGCAGGGCACTACTAATCCGCTCTGGCCGGCAGCCACCTCTCCTGGGTGGATGACGTCGTGGACGGCACAGCAAGGGTCGATACCAAACCCGGGAGGAACGGCTTGGACCATACAACCTGGCGACGTGATTATGCCCGCCGATCTGGACGGCGATTCCATTGGTGAATTCTTTATTTACAATCTCAATAGCTCCACGTGGGGAGTACTTAAGTGGAATACGACCGCGAAAGAGCTGCAAACGATCTACCGGATCCAGATCAAAGCCCCCACTGGTCCACCTCCCGTTCTTCCAAACCTGGTCTGGCTACCATCGCAGGCAGATCAATACGTGATTGTGCCAAACCTGCACGGCATCATTTCAAACGTACCGGGAGCGGGAATTCTTGCGTTCAACACTCAAACACTCGCGATGGGACTCATATCGTATCAACCCTCACCGGCCATGTTTCAACAGCAATGGCAACTGAACGGCGGAACGGCGCTTAGCGGCTGGACTCTTCATTCAAGCGATCAATTCTATGCTGCTAACAACACGTCTCCGGGAAAACCGTCCATCGTTGTGCACAGTCCTCTGAATAGTTACATCGATTCGCTGACGTGGAATGGATCCGCATTAGTTGCCGGCAAGGGGCAGGGCACCAGTGTTGGCGGATGGCACTTTTATTCCGGCGATCAACTCCAGCTTGCCGACCTGGACGGCGATGGGTTAGCGGAAATTCTGATCTACAACTCCGATACTCAGTACCTTGGTGTCCTGGAGTTCGATCCTGCGACCCAACAGTTTTACGCTCCGGCCGTAATCCACGGGAATATTGGCTCTGGTTCAAACATTTGGTCCATAAGCAAAACGAACCAGTATTTCTGCATGAACGGCACTAACAATAATCCCGGGCCGATTCTTGCGTTTGGCCCTAACTCGCTGCCGTTGGCAATCCTGAATTACAAGAAAGGCAAGTTCACCTGTCAGTGGGCGGGAGCATCGCTTGCGCCCAATAAGGCGTGGCCCGTGAGTAGCGCGGATTTCTTTTATGCTGCCGACCCATCGACGACCACGACGCCCACGTGGTTTACGTTGTCCAATCAGGGTACATCTGAGACACCGAAGATGAAGTTGGGAGCACTCACATGGAATGGAAAAGTTTTCCAAATGGGTTCGAGCGCTACTGTTCCACTGCACGGGTGGTCACCCAGTTTTCTGGCGGCCGCTCCAGAGCTCGGCTTCCCGGCCTTCACAGCCGGCAACCAGGCGGCTATTTATACGTACGTCAGCGGGCTTTTCCCGTTACCAACAGATCCGGATTCTCCCCCCCAGACGGATATTCGAAAGCTTTACGACCAGACAGGTGACAGCGGTAAATTCGAGACTTTCGCGGGGAAAATTTCCGGAGTCCTAAAGGTCTCGGAAATTCCAAACTCGTGGCCGCCACTTCCAAGCAACAACAATTGGTCAGATGACGATTGGAGTACAGTGGTGAAAACGATTTCAAATGAATGCATCGCAGTCGATACCGTCCTGAATATTTCAACCGCGATAGGAAAGTTGACGACCGACTTGAATGCCCTTCAAACCACCGACCTAACCACGGTAACAACAAACATTAACGCAGCGTCGACCAGCAGCCCATCAGCAGTGGAGTACTACTGTGGGCAAATTGCAGTCATGCTTTTATGGGGCATCGGGGCCGCCGGGGGTTTATTGTTTCCGGAGGCAGGGGAGGCGGCGTTGGCAACAAGATTTGGAGTATTTGGATCGATGACCGCTTCTGCCGTGGGTTCACTAGTAGGCTACAATCCTACCCAGCAGAAGTCCTTTGCCGTTGACGACATTAAAATTGCGATCGGACAAACGTACGATCAGGCAGTGGGTAATCAAAGCTCGGATCTCACGAAGGTATTAAAGGACGCGATCAAGCTAAAGATTTTCGGCGGACTCAGCGATAGCACGTGGGACATAAAGACGTCGCTGGCCTCGAAGGTCCAAAAGCCTTTTTCAGCGGTAGATCGCTTGTGGATGTACCAACAACTTCTGCCGTGTTACTTGCAGATACGAGTCGTCACGCCACATGCAGGCATAATGCCGCCGCCAGTCGTGTACACGGATCCCGGCACTGGCAATACGTATTCAATTGGCACTGGTGGCCTGGACTACTTCACATCATCGTCGCTGAGCGCAAGTCTGCTAGGTCAGGATCTATTCACGACGCTTAATGTTTCACTGGCGGATTTTTGCCTTGGCATCGGCCCTTGGGCCAACATTCCGAGATGGCAAGATGGGACACTGGTGCCAGTAATCCATTAGCCGGAACTCCTCGAACGCGCACGCCTGCGAGACGCGAGTACAGGCCACCTCAACGCCTTGGATGTCGGCGCGCCATTGCGACAAGACCTTCCAGAACAGTCTCACGCATGGTGAAAGAGAACCCACCCCGCTGCGTCTGATAATACATATTATGTCGCCGAGGGCTTTGCCTTTTTAATGGTGATTAAAATGGAAACCCTCACTTTTGCCTTTTTAATCAACCCGGCAACTCTCGGAATCCTTGCTCTCTCCGACGGCCTGAGGTACGTTAGGCGTCCCAAGCTATCTCACTGGAGGACGCTATGGCAGACGACAATACCGGCAAGGCGCAACCAGGGGCGCTGTCGGAAGTCAGCAAGATTAACTTTGTTGGAATTGACCAAGTGGCAAGCCTCTACGCGGATTCCTTTATCGTGGCGAGCACTGGCGAGATGTTTATACTTCACTTCTTTCAGAACTCCCCGCCATCCATTGCAGGTGCGGAACTGGACAAAACCTCAACCCGTGAAGCAACGCAGGCTAAATGCTTTGCAAAAATCGTGGTTTCGCCTAACGGGTTCGTCAAGCTACTTACTGCAATGGCTGGACAAGCAGGCTTGGTTATTTCCAAGCCGGAACAGGAGGCGCAGTGATGGAAGACACGGCAATATCATCAAACATTGCCGCGCGGCTGACACCTGTTGTATCGGAATTGCGTCAAGCCGTTACGTCCGCAAGTGCGCCATTGCTAGTGTTCGATAGACAAGGGGGTCACTTCTATCTTATGGCCCGACTTGATCCCTATGCAGCAACCGAAGCAGAGCGGCAAAAGTTCTCGCGCCTAGCCCGTGAATGGCGGAAAGACATTCTTCTATCATCGTCGGTAACACAAGACCACATGCATCCGTCGCATCTTGCAATTCTTGCTATGGGTAAACCCGCATTGCCTCTGATACTAGAAGAACTGCAACAGAACGGAGGGCACTGGTTTCTCGCGTTGAGGTTAATCTCCGACACTAACCCGGTTCCACCCGAACATGCAGGACGTCTAAAGCTAATGCGTGAGGATTGGATTGAATGGGGACGCCAGCACGGTTATTTGTAAACGCTAGCGAACTATTGCTCATTCGGGCGTTGCTCGAATGCTGGTTTCCAAACCTTGAGAATGAAGTCTACTGCGCCGAAAGCGAGTCCGACGAAGACTACAACTGTATAGCTTGGGCTGCGGGAGACACATCTACTTTTTGGTGGCCCAGTGCTGATCCGTTAGATGCGTTTTGGCCAATTGCGTGGCGTGAGGAAAGCAAGGAGTGCTTCATTGAGGCGTTTGGGCATATTCGACAAAACGACAATTACGAGGTTTGCGATCCGCCAGATTTTGACTTTGAGCCGGGGTTTGAAAAGGTGGCACTCTACCTCGACGCACAGGATAAACCGCAACACATGGCTCGACAGTTAGCTAGCGGAATCTGGACAAGTAAGCTAGGCAAGTCGTGGGACATCTTGCATCAAACTGAAAAAGGCGTTGAGGGAGCTAGGTATGGCAGCGCCGTAATTGTAATGCGTAGGCCCATCCAGTAAATGGCGCTACTCGTTAATGCGATAGCGCCGCTTCAAAATTCGCTTCAATCCCTAACTCGTGAACAGACTGGATCACACAACAAAGGTTGTGACAAAGCACCTTGCACAAGGCTTCGTTGACCTGCGCCGTTAGCGTCCGACTCCGCAAGCGTTGACCAAACTTCGACTTGATCATGTGGAACGTCGTTTCGACGTTGGAGCGCTTGTGATAGTGCTGCAAAAACTCCGCACGGTTCAAAGCATAAAAGTGATACATGCGTGACCACAGTTCTGATTTAGCACCGTAGCTGCCTCGTGAGTCTGGAACCGAATTAGTCTTGAATGGAATGTAAGGGATCGCGCCGCGTTGCAACGTCGCCAGCATGTTAGACGCGCCAAGATAGCCCTTGTCGGCTGATACCTCTTTCAACTGAAACCCGGCATTCGCGGTCTTATCAATTAAGCCTTTGAAGAACGGATAATCGTTCGCATAACCGTCGCTCACTTCAACGCTCGTGACGATGTTCGTCTTGACGCCGCACATTAGGTGCAGTTTGAGCCACTGGCGACGATCCTCTTTCGTCCCGTACTTCACATCTAACCAGCGCATGAATTGCCCCGTACTGAATCCCGAACTATCGACCGCGAAGTCTGATTCGATTGATTTGAGCGGCGCGGCACTGAGCGTAATTAACGCGTATAGGTATGGCGTCAACGCTTCTGATTCAAGGCATTTGAAAACGCTGTTGTAGTGCGGCAGATGCGCCAAGTAGCCCCGCGCTTTCGCCTCGCACAGATCCGTTTGATAGCGCCGACCCGAGATCGAGCTGTAGATCTTCGTTACGCTTGAGAAAATGATGTCGGAAAGGCAGAGCGGTGGTCTTCCCTTGCCTCTGCGTCGCTCAGGCTCAGGTAGATTTCTACACAGTTCGTTCGGTCGTTGAGTCGTTAAGTCGTTGGGTGGTTGGGTGGATGTGTCAGCTCCACTTATTCGTAACGGAGAATCTTAAGAGGCTCGACTTTTGCAACCCGGCGGGCCGTAAAATAACAAGCACATACCGTCGTGAAGACCAGTGTGATCAAGACAATCACAAACGTGTAGGGATCGGATGGGGCAACGCCGTAGAGCATCGTTGACAAGAATTGACTAGCAGTCCGCGCGAGAGCGATTCCCAGAGCAGCGCCGAGCAAGCCGAGCAGTAGACCTTCTTTGACTATCATCCAGATTACCTCGTTTTGCTGAGCGCCCAGCGCCATACGAATGGCTACTTCACGAGTACGCTGTTGGCTGACATACGACATGATTCCGTAAATGCCAACGACTGCCAACGACAGCGCCAGCACGCCGAAACACACCAGCATTGCCATAACAAAGCGTTGCTGAGCTACTGAAGCAGTCAACCGTTGGTCCAGTGTTTGAATCTCGGCGAGCGGCAGTTCGCTATCCAACGTCGCCACCTCTCGTCTGATAGCTGGGACCAATGTCAAAGGATCGGACGTTGGAGATCTAACTAACATGTAGGTGCGACTGAGCATAGGAAACTGCTGGTAAGGACGGTAAGCTTCGGGTTCCGGTTCAGCAGTCAGGCCAACATTCTTAAAGTCTTCTACGATCCCGATTATCGTAAGCCACGGCGCCTGCTGGCCACCAAAACGTATTTTTTTTCCGACTGCCTGGTCCTCGTCCAGGTGTTGTCGCGCCAGGGCTCGATTGATAATCACGACTGGCTGGCTGTCGTGTCTCTGGTCCAGGAACATCTGTCCTTTGAAAAGTGGAATTCTCAGGATGCGGAAATAATCAGTGTTCACAGCTTGAACTCTGATCATAGTGCCAGGAGCAGGTTGAGAATATCCCCCCTCAACTGAGAGGCGAAACATTCCACCTACCGGCACGGGCGGCGGCGAGCTGCAAAGCGCCACTTCATCAACTCCGTGCAGCGCGCCGACACGCTGAAGCAGGTTCTCAAAAAAAGCTCTCTCCTGACTACTTGAGTACCTGGACGGCGTTAGATCGACTCGTAACGTGAGAAGCTGCTCCGGCCGGAAACCCAGATCACGGTAACGCAAAGCCCAAAAGCTTTTAATCATCAACCCAGCTTCGATCAGCAGGATTACCGCCAATGCCAATTCACAGACGACAAGCACATTCAAAACTCGTCGTATCTTGAGCGACCCGATAACGTTACTGCTGCCGGACTTCAAAAGATCGACAGCATTTCGAGCAGGGAGAGCTCGCACGGCGACGAGGCTGACGATCAATACTGTCAACGCGAAGCTTGTGATCACAAAAGCGACAATGCCGGGACTAAGTTCAATATCACCGATCCTGAATACCTGCTGAGGAAAAATTGAAATGATGAAGAGATGTCCCCAGTAGGTAATAAGTAAACTTAAGACACTTCCAAAGAAGGTGAGCACGGCGTTCTCCGATAACACTTGCAGGAACAAACGTCGCCGATTGGCTCCCAGGCTTATTCGAACAGCCATCTCTCCACGGCGGGAAATAAGGCGCGCAAATACGAGGCTGCCGACATTCAAACAACCAAGTACCCATAGGAGGCTGACTGCCGCCAAAAGCACGAGGGCAGCTCGCGAAATGTTAGCGGTTAAGTGCTCGTGAAACAGGCTGAGTTTCGCTTCCCGATTCTCTTGAAATTGTGGGTTGGCTTGAACAATCCTTTGTTGGACCACATTAAGCTCGGCTCGAGCCTGGGCTAAGGAAGTACCAGGTCGGAGGCGAGCAATCACTTTGATCTGTTGCATCCCGACGCTCATGCTTGACTCGCGAGTCGCCTGATCCGCACCAAGCGCAAGCGGAGTCAGAACCTCGACCTCAACCGGTTCGGGATAACGAAAGCTATCAGGCAAGACTCCGATCACTTCATATGATTGATCGTTGAGCTTCATTGTCGCTCCGACGCAGTGACTCACTTCGCCAAAGCGCCGCTTGCAGAAACCGTGAGAGAGGATGGCAACTCGGTCATTCCCAGGTTGGTCATCGCTCTCGAGAAAATCTCTGCCGGCAATGGGTGGAGTTTCCAGCAATGACAAGAATTCAGCCGACACCGCCGCCGATAAAATTTGTTCTGCGTAGCCGCTTCCGCTAAGGTTGCGGAAGCGTTCAGAAAACGCAGACACGTGCGAGAAGGATTGCGCCTGCGAGCGCCAGACAACGAAGTCCGGAGCTAACGCATACTCGGTCTTGGTGGGGGAAACTCCCTGACTAATCCAAACTAATTGATTAGGGTTTGGGTAGGGTAAGGGGCGCAGTAGAACTGCGTCGGTGATGGTAAAGACCAGAGTGTTGACGCCGATTCCTAATCCCAGGACGAGTATGACTGTCGCAGCAAAGGCAGGACTTCGACGCAACAACCTCATCCCACCGCGTAGATTGGACCAGCGCAACATGTCGAATTCTTACTTGGAGGAGGTACGCCACACTGTTACTTCTTTATCGCTTCGAATGTAAACATAGTTTGATGTCACGATAGCTTCCTGACCATCTGCGGGGAGTTCCCACGAATACAAATAACGCCCATCCTGTTTGTTATAGACGTCCATCACCTTGCCCCGCTTATCTGCCGTACCCACCCCGCTCAAAACATACAATTCGTTATCCAGAATGCTCAGACTTAAAACGGGCAGGGCCGTGTTTGGTTTGACCTTTCGTCTTCTCCCCTCGATGTTCAATATCGACGGCTGAGGGACGTTGTCGATCGTTTGCACCAGATAACGTTGCTTACCCTCGACGTCGTAGGCCCCAATAATGCCCAGGTACCTACCGCCATAAATAACACCGTTATTCTCGGCGTCGGCGACGATATCCCCTTCGAGGACGAGGGATTCGTTGGCTTGATCCTCGAGTAATTCTCCGAATGACTTTAACTGCCGTCCCGATAAATCATAGGTGTCGAAAAGCCGGCTGTGGTCCAGCGTGACCATCGTGAACATCACGTCTCCGATTGCCGCAAGCCGATAGATCGTGTTTGCAGGTTTAAATGACCTGTTGGTTCCGTCAGTATTAAAAATCCCGACGCGTTCCTGTTTGAAATCGGACACCCACATGTTACCGCCGGAATCAAGTGCGAAACCGGTTGGGTTTTCGAAAGCGCCGGGACTGCCCGCTTCTTCACCGAACGCTCTTAGAAGTTTGCCTTCAGGCGAAAACTCTTTGACTCGAAGATCCGACCAATCCAAAACAACGATGTTGCCACTGTTATATGTCTGCATCTTCCTCGGATCCTTCAGACTCGAGGAGTTGAGGATCGCGTTTTTTTCGAACGTCAGTTTGCGCCACACCCTGGCCGTGGTGGGCTGGGCTTTGGGGCGTTCACCACTGAGAAAAGCCGTCGGAAGTTCAACAGTTGCCGGCGGGCGATTCGTAACGAACCCAATCGCGTAACTCAGTGACAGGAAGACCGCTGCAACAGCAAGTATCAAAAGCAAGTCTTTACGAAAAATCTTGATCATTGCAAACTATCCCGAAAAATTGTTTTAAGTGAGCAGACGACGGAAGACCTGACCCCTTTAACCGCTTCTGTTAAGTGCCATCGAGGGTCTCTCTCATCCCTCTCCACATCTAATGGTTGTGCCATCGGGCAGTTGGATGGTGCCGCAGGTAATTGGACCACCAGGACAACCGGCGAGCTCCTGACATTTGCTTGGCGCCACGGCGGCAGCGCTGGTGCGACCCAAGTTAAACGAACCGGCGAACAGCAGTGCGAGCGCCAAAGTTGACAAAGTCACTCTAAGGATAGATCGTGTCATTGTTGCTTTCCTCCTTTCCTCGAAGATAAGTTCCTATCATGCATGGTTAAGTCTTCCGTCGTCTGATTCGGCGGTTGAAGGGCTGTAGTACGACTCTGATAGAGCGTCGGGTTTTGAGGATCTATCATCCATCCACGTCAGGATGGCGAGACCTATGAAAACGAGATTTTGCAGTATGTGAAAATATCCGCCTGAATTCAGCGTCAGCGTGAACCAGCACCCACAAACGTTAGCGGGATTAACTGCCAGGTAAGCTATTGTGAAGATCCCTAACAGTAACACTGCCGAGAGGCACGCCGCCCGCCGCCACCGTTTCGTCACCAGGCCGAGCGCGATTGCCAACTCAGCCATGATGAAAAAGATCGCGGCATAGGATTCTAGCCCGGAGGGTAGCAGTTGATAGCTATAAACAGCAGCAACAAACCCGCGAAAATGTATGAGCTTATCAATCGCCGCGAAACTGAATAGAGCAATCAAAATTAATCGAGGAAGTTCCCTTAGCAATGAAACCGGGAGTGCGCGGAGGCTTTCAGTAGATATCATTCGAGAATCCTTACGGAAGAAATCCAGCGTTCCTTTGATAGTTTTGTCATCAGCGCAAATCGATCTTAGTCAGTTACTCGATTCAAGTCTGTTCAAAAATCGGTAATCTCTATTCAAAAATCGGCAATCTTTATTCAAAAGGCGTGGTTGCTCGTTACGCCGGATTTATATTCGCGGGGCAAGCATCCCACCCATCTCTTGAACTGCCGATCAAAGGTGGTCGGGCTATTAAAGCCGCAACGACTATAGATCTCTGTCAAGGTGTAGTCTTTTTTGTGAAGAAGCTCGATGCACTTTTCTATTCGATACCGAGAGAGGAGATCATGAAAAGTTGTGTTGGCGAAACGACGCAGGAGGATATTTAGATGATCGTGGCTGACGCCACTGCGTTGAGCTGCATCCGTCAGACGAATATCCGGGTCCGAGTAAGATTCCTCAATAAATATCCAAAGGTGTTCCAGCCGTCGAGAGTAGACGATTTTTTGTCGCACTCGGTCTAATGTATCTACTGTAGCCAATAGTGAAGAGGGGGGCAGAAGATAACCGTGAGAAGCGTTCTGATACATGCCAATACTTACCCTTGTGCGTGGTAAAGATTGATTGCATTGTCCTTGAGTGATACAAGCGTCTGAATGAACTCCATCAACGAACGAGGTGACAGCTATTAGTTTTACGATTGTCGGGCGTTGAACTTTAGTAATTTTCTGAGACGGGTCAACTCCATCGAGTTTTCATAAGTTAACTCATGGATTCGACCAGCGTTGGTCGGGAGCAACACAACACAAATATTCGGGAGGCATCATCTGCCATTGTGGCAAAGGATGAAGGTGTGGCGTCTGGGCGGCTACGAACCTCTAGTGGCCATAACACATTCGTCCAGTGTCATGGCGCGACTATTACTACTCTTTTGTTTGCGGAAAGAAAGTAAGGCTGAAATCGAACGCAAGGTAGTGATTGAGACTTACTTTCAGGATTAGCGTTGCCTTCCCGCAACAGCTCATTGTTAATAAGCACGAGGACTCTAATGTGAAGTGAGGGTCATGTCAATTGGGTGAATTTGCCTCACTGCAAACAAATCTTTACCACGCTCACAAACACATACTCTCCCATTCCAACCACAAAGCCATCAAAGTAAAACCAAGCGGTGAATACCGAAACCAACTCATAAAGTGCGGTTGTAAATCGTAATCAGCGAATGCGATGAGAATGCAAAAAGACTTTGAGACAGAAGACCGACTTTGGGGCAAAGCCATAGTTGAGTCGTTGAGGGCTTTGCCTTGGGATCCGTGTTGAGAGGTGCTTGATAGTCCGCCCACCTTCGCTCGTGGATTCCGACGCCTGTTCCTCGATGATGAGCCGAAGAGTTTTTGAAAAGATCCGATGCTTCGTAGCTTTGTCGCTGCAGGTGTCTGTGCTTTCAAATGCGGTCCCTGAGCATCGTAAAAATCTACAGACGGAGCCCTTGATGTGGGGGTGTTCCAACCCTGGGTAGTGCCTCAGTTTGAATTCTCCGATCTCTGTGTCCTCTGTGGTCTCTGCGTAAACGGTATTCTTGGAGCATATTCAACGCAGAGAACAGAGTAGTACGCAGAGATCACATCAGAGAAAACTTCAAACTGAGGCACTAC
>DASTTB010000023.1:0-14355 GCA_035760365.1 Pyrinomonadaceae bacterium | reverse complement strand
TCAAATAACAGATCGTTTGTTGTCGTGCGTGAAAGTCAACGCCAATATATATTGTTTGCACAGCGCCTCCTTTCAGTCTCCGTCAAGAGCGCCGCGAGTTTATCTCACGGCGGGAGGCGCTGGCTTCATAACATCACCACCGACTCGTTCGACTGCCCGTTGTGTTACACTACGTTGGCCCTCCTCATAAGCCACAGCACAAAAAGAGGTAGATAGACGCTATGAATGAGAAAGACCCGCAGGGTGAGGTTGCGTCTTCACAGCGGCCAAGAAGCCCACGTGTTCCGGTTGAGTTCGCGCTCGAAGTCGAAGGCACTGACGCAGCAGGAAACGCTTTTCAGACCAAGGCCACAGCCACTAAAATCAGCCGCGGTGGCGCGACGATCGCTATCGACGTCGACGTTCCCGTCGGCACCACGGTGCAACTCGTCCCACCGTTCGGCGGTAAGCTCGAAGCCGAGGTGAACGGCTCGTGGACCGACGATATCGACGGTAATCGACGGATCGGTGTTAAGCTGCTCAACGCAAATGGGTGGTTTGCGGAGTAGTTTTAGCCACAAAGAGGCACAAGAGACAGAGGGACATAAGAGACACAGGGGCAGAACACTGCACGTGCGAAATAAAAGAACTGCCGGATAGCCAGATAGAATGACTATTAGATGAAAGCCAAACGCTGGATCGTGCGGGGGCACAACGCCGACGAAGCCGCCTCGCTCGCACGCGTACTGGGTGTCTCACCAATCCTGGCTGCATTACTCATCAATCGCGGTTACGCCGACGAGCGCGCCGCACGCACTTTTCTCACTCCAAGTTACGACCAGCTTCACGAGCCGTACCTCATGCTCGGCATGAAAGAGTCCGTCGTGCGCCTGCAACACGCGATCGACGCGCAGGAGCCAATCCTGATCTATGGCGATTACGACGTCGACGGCACTACCGGCACCGCGATCCTTTTGCGAGCGCTGAAACTGCTCGGCGCGCGCGTCGGTTTTCACGTCCCGCATCGTTTCACCGAAGGCTATGGCATCCAACAAGCCGCGCTCGAAAAAGCCTTCCACGAGGGTTACAAACTGGTCGTCAGCGTCGACTGCGGCATTCGCGCCCACGCGCCGCTTCATTGGGCGCGTGACAACGGTCTCGACGTAATCATCACCGATCACCATCTACCCGACGACGAAGAAGGCACGCCGCCGGCGTTCGCCGTCCTCAATCCAAACCAGCAAGGGTGCACGTATCCTGACAAGCATCTGGCGGGAGTCGGAGTCGCGTTCAAACTCGTTCACGCGCTGTTTCGCGAACGTGGACGCGAGTCGCAAGTTGCCGCGTTCCTGAAGGTCGTTGCGATTGGCACTGTCGCCGATGTAGCGAAACTCGTCGGCGAAAACCGCACGATCGTCGCGCTCGGGCTCAAAGATCTCGCGCGGGCTGCAAACCCCGGTTTGCGTGCGTTGATCGACGTTGCCGGTTGCGGAGACGGCAAGGGCATGACAGCATACGATCTTGGTTTTCGGATTGGACCGAGAATCAACGCGGCCGGCCGCATGGACGCAGCCAAAGCCGTCGTCGAGCTATTTGATACACGCGACGCCAACGTTGCGCGACATCTCGCTGAACATCTCGACGCGCGAAACGAAGAGCGCAAGACCGTTCAGCAGCAGATCGTCGATCTGGCGACCGCCGAGATTGAAGACCGCGACTCGTTTGTGACCGTGATTGCCGGCGACGGCTGGCATCGCGGGGTAATCGGCATCGCTGCGTCGAAGATCGCCGAGCGACTGAATCGTCCGTGTGTCGTGTTGTCGGTGGAAGGTGACGTTGCGCACGGTTCGGGCCGCAGTATCGAGGCGTATCATTTGTTGAACGGTTTGACAGCGTGCTCGGATCTTTTTGAGAAGTTTGGCGGGCACTCGCACGCAGCGGGTATCACGATCCGTCCCGAGCGTATCGCGGAGTTTCGCCGGCGTTTGAACGAGCACGCGGCATCGTGTTTGACGGCGGACGATTTAGAGCACTCGGTCACGATCGATATGGAATTGTCGCCCGAAGCAATCACGTTCCAGATGGCGAAAGAGCTTCAGTCGCTCGAACCTTTTGGCGCGGGAAATCCGTGTCCGGTGTTTGCGACGAAGAATTTGCGCTGTTTGTCTGAACCCGTGGTTTTGAAAGGACAACATCTGAAATTGCGTTTGGCAGGCCCGCAAAATCGACCCTTGGAGGCGATCTGGTTCAACTGTCTCGAGGCGGGAGGGGAAACTCCGAAGCTGAACGGCAGCATCGAACTCGCCTACACGATCGAGCTGAACGCCTGGAACGACGAATACCGGTTGCAGTTGAACGTTGTGGATTTGCATCTGACTTGAAGAGGAGTTGGTCTTGGGGCTTGGGCCTTAGGTCGTGGTCTTTTAACTTTAATCCACAAGCTGACGTTTATAAAGACTTAAGGCCAAAAACCAAAGACCCAAGACCAAAGACCCAACAATGCAGGAACTGACGCGAAAACGTGCCATCGCGCTTGGTCTACGGGCCAGGGTGCCGATGATTACCCGCCTGGTCGCCATTGCGTTGCTGGCATCGGGTATCGCCCTCGTCGCCGTCTCTTATTACAAACTGCGCAGCACGGAAAAGTTCAAAGCGCGATCGGAAAAGCCTGAACTCTCAAAACAGGTCACCGGCGTCGTCGAAGGTTACGAACAACGCGTCACGAAAAACGATCGCCTCTATCTCCTCGTCAAGGCTTCAAGAGACACCACTTTCTCTGACGGACATCACGAACTCGAAAACGTGAGTATGCAGGTCTATCCGCCGGCCGGAGACGTTCCCGATCAGATCTCGGCCGCAAACGCGATCTACATTCCCGACACGAACATGCTTTCGTTTTCCGGAAACGTGCGGATCGAGACGAAGGAGCAACTGAAAGTCGCGACCGAAATGCTGTCGTTTGATCAGAACAGCGGCGTGGCCCAAACGGATGCTGCCGTCAGTTTCGAACGTGAAAACATCAGCGGCAAGGCCGTTGGCGCCGTCGTCGATCAGAAGTCGAAACAGCTCGATCTGAAAAACAACGTCGAGATAACCGTCGCGCCGCGCGTTGATGCGGCGGTTGCGTCGAAAACTCCTTCGCGTGCTCGCCCGGTGTTGATCAAGTCCGCGCGCAGCAGGTTCGAACAGGATACGCTGAAACTGACTTTCGCGGGCGGCGCCACGTTCGAACAGGACCACGATTCTCTGACCGGCGACAATCTTTACGCTTTTCTCAACCAGGAGAAGCGACTCGAAAAGGCTGAGGTTCGCGGCAATGCTTACATGCGCGTGATGAACCCGGGGCGCGCTGCCGAAGTCCGTTCAATCGATCTCGATTTCTTCCTCGATAAGGACCAGCGACTCGAACGCGTGATCGCAACCAAAGACGTCATCGCTCGTTCGCTCGACGCCGATTCAGATATGCAACTCAGCAGCCCGGCCTCGGTTGAAGTCTTGTTTCAGGCGACCACCGACGGCAGCGTGCTGAAACAGATGAACTCGGGCAGTCGCTCGACGATCATGCTCAGCGCGCCGAAGTCAAAAGCAAACGATCCACGCGCCGCCAACAAACGACTCAGTGCCGATAGTGTTCGCCTTTTATGGCGCAGCACCGGACGCGATCTCGAAAAAGCTGAAGCGGCGGGTAACGCGGAGTTGTTTATCGAACCCGTCGTCAACAGTGCCAACTCCGAACGCAAAACGCTGAACGCCGCGCGATTTGATTGCGACTTCTTCGACGCCGGCAATCTCGCTCGCGAGTGCAAAGCAACGGGTGGAACGAAAGCGACGATGGATCCGGTCCAGCCGTCGCCGAAACGCGGCACGCGCACGTTGACTTCGCAGAACATGACCGCGGTTTTTATCAGAGACACGCAGGACGTCGAACGCGTCGATGCGCAGGGCGACGGTAAGTTCAACGAGAACGATCGCAACGGCGTGGCCGCAGTTGTTTCCTACGTCGCCACGGACCAGACGGTCAGACTGCGCGGCGGTGATCCGACGGTCTGGGATTCGCGCGGGCGCACCAAAGCCGTGGAACTCGATTCCGATCTCGCGAAAAACGTGTCATACGCGCGCGGAAGGACCACCACCACTTACTACAGTCAGGAACAGACCAACGGCGCCACGCCTTTTTCGAAGACGAAGAGCCCGGTTTACATCGCGAGCGAGCGTGGGGAGTTTCGTCACGAGAGTGGACAGGCGATCTATTCGGGCAACGCGCGCGCGTGGCAGGACGACAATTACGTTCGCGGCGATAAGCTCGTTATCTACATCAACGACAAACGAATGGAAGCGTCGGGTCACGTTCAGACCACGATCTACAACTCGAAACGACGTGTCGAAAACAACGTGACGGTTGTACCGGTCTTCGCCTCGGCCGATTCGATGTTCTACGCCGATCCCGATCGCATGATTCATTACGAAGGCAACGTCGATATCAAACAGGGAACTGATCGGCTCACCGGCGGCGTCGCGGATGTTTATCTCGCCAAAGACTCGAACGAGATGGAGAAGACCGTTGCGCAGCGAAACGTTGTGTTGACTCAGCCGAACCGCAAGGGCACGGGTGATTGGGTCGAGTACGTCGCGGCCGATGAAGTCGCCGTGTTGAAAGGCAGCCCGGCGCGCGTTGACGACGTGGACCAGGGCAACACCGAAGGCGCGCGTTTGACGGTCTCATTGCGAGACAGTAAAGTCACCGCCGACGATGCGCGTGGGCCACTCTCGCCCGGTCGCGTGCGCACCACCCACAAAGTTCGTAAACCCTAAATTCTGTGTCTTCTTTGCTAACACAAGTTGAGCGGGAACCCGAAACCAGGAACACGGATTTAAGGACCGCTTTGCGCAGTGTGAACCTGGTGAAGCACTACGGCCGGCGTCGTGTTGTCGACGACGTGAGTTTGCGAGTTGAACCAGGCGAGGTCGTCGGACTGTTGGGCGCAAACGGCGCGGGCAAAACCACGACGTTCTACATGATCGTTGGTCTCGAACGTCCTGACTCCGGCAGCGTTTTGCTCGGCGATCAGGATTTAACGAAACTGCCGATGTATCTGCGCGCGCGACTCGGAATCGGGTATCTGCCGCAGGAGCCTTCGGTGTTTCGCAAGATGACTGCGGCGCAAAATATTCTGGCGGTGCTCGAGACCGTCGGCTTGCGGCGTCGCGAACAGTTGAAACGTTTGGAAGAGTTGTTGGAAGAATTCGGTATCGCTCATGTTCGGAACACGCGTGGCGATGCGCTTTCGGGAGGCGAACGTCGCCGCACCGAGATCGCGCGCGCGCTCGCAACCGAGCCTCACTACATTTTGCTCGACGAACCTTTCGCCGGCATCGATCCGAAGGCCGTCGACGACATTCAAAATGTAATACTTTATTTGCGAGAGCGCGGCATTGGAATACTCGTCACGGATCACAACGTACGCGAAACACTGGGCGTGACGGATCGCGCATATATAATGGCGGAGGGCCGAATTTTTCGGTCGGGCCAACCGCGCGACTTGACAGATGACCCGGAAGTTCGGCGTTTATATCTTGGCGAAAAATTCCGCATGTGAAGAATCTGCAACAGAGCAAACGTAATGCACATTGAAGGCCACTGATCGGTTATAATCCTCCCGTGCGGTCGCGGCCGCGATAACTACCAAAATCTTAACGGAGTTTTTTGGCAATCTAATCTGAAGGAATGTCTTTAAAGCTAACCACCAGCCTTTCCCAACGCCTCGTGCTGACGCCGCAGTTGCGCCAGCGAATCGAGATGCTGCAAATGACGTCGCTGGAACTGACGGACCTCATTCAGCAACAGTTGTTGGAGAACCCTGTTCTCGAAGAGGTGCCGAGTCAGGAAGAAGTGCAGGAGTTGGCGGAGAAGGTGCTCGATCATCTCGCCAGTTCCGATTCAGACGCTCCGTTTGGTGACGCGCCTGAACCGGGAAGTCCCGCGACGAATGGTTCAGGAGACGCTGACATTCCAACCCTTGCGTCTTCACCCGAAGCTGATTTCGGCGAAAGTGTTGCCACCGCGGACGCTGGTGACGAAGGCGACGTCCCGATGGACGAAGCCTCGCGCGACGCGTTTGAAGAGATCGATTTCGGACGTGAGTTTCAGGATTATCTCGATCCCGGTTACAAGACGCAGGAGATCGAATACAAAGAAGACGCGCCTACTTTTGAGCAGTTTTTAACGCGCCCGCCTTCACTCGCCGAACATCTTGAATGGCAACTGAACATGAGTTCGGTTGAGCCGGAAATTCACGATGCCGCCATCTGCGTGATCGGCAATCTCAACGCCGACGGACGTCTCAACGCGACCAACGAAGAGATGGCCGCGATGGAAAACGTCTCCGAAGAGGTGATGGAAAAAGCGCGCCAGACGGTGATGCGTCTCGATCCGGTCGGTTGCGGCGCGCGCGAAGTGAAGGAATGTTTGCTGGTGCAGCTCGAAGTGCTCGGCGAAAGCGACCGACTCGCGGCCAAACTCATCAGCGAGCACCTCTCGGATCTTCAGCAACACAAGCTGCCGCATCTTTCGAAACAGATCGGCGTCGAAGTCGAAGTGTTGTTGGAAGAGTTGCAGTTTATCCGGACGCTGGATCCGTATCCGGGCCGTCGTTATTCATCCGACGAACCGATCCTGATCAGTCCCGAGATCTATATCGAAAAACTCGACGAGAACGACGACGACTACGTGATCTACTTCGCCGACGACGGCAGTCCGCGGTTGCGTGTGAGTGCACAGTATCAGCAGATGTTGAGCCAGGGCGTCAGCAACGAGACAAAGAGTTTCATTCGCGAGAAGATGCGTTCGGCCGTCGATCTACTGCGCAACATCGAACACCGGCGACAGACGATCTACAAGGTCGTCGAATCGATCGTGCAACGTCAAAGAGACTTTCTCGATCACGGCGTGCAACACATCAAGCCCATGATGTTGAAAGACATCGCCGAAGATATCGGGATGCACTTGTCGACTGTGTCGCGCGTCGTCAATCGAAAGTACGCGCACACGCCGCAGGGCGTGATCGAGTTGCGGCGGTTCTTTACCGAAGGCATGTTGAATGAAGACGGCGAAGAGATTTCGACGCGCATCATTAAGTTGCAGATCAAGAAACTGATCGAGGAAGAAGATTCCCATAACCCGATTACAGATGATCAGGTCGTGAAGATATTGGCAAAAGATGGAATAAAGTTGTCGCGCAGGACTGTCGCGAAGTATCGCGACCAAATGCAGATTCCTGGGTCACGCGAGCGTCGCGCCGTAGTTTAACGCCCCTTCTGACACAGACGAGCCACGGCGCGATATACACAAGATTTCTAATAATTAATTGTTGCGCTAGCTGGCTCTCATCACTGGGCTGAGTTTGCGCATTGTTCTCTTTGACAGGCGAGGAGGAAATAGCTGATGAAATTCGAATACACGGGACGGCACGTCGAGGTGTCGCCGGCGATCCGGCGTCATGTGGAAGATCATTTCAAAAAGCTCGATCACATTTTCAACGGCGATACCACGTTAACGACACATGTCGTGATCGACGTTGAGAAGAACCGCCAGATCGGGGAGATCATAGTTAATTGGCGTGATTACACGTTGACGGCCAAAGATACCAGCGCCGATATGTACATGGCGTTGACCCGTGCGATGGCGAAGATTGAGAAACAGGCAGTCAAGCTGAAGAAGAAAATCATCGATCGCACGCAGGGCGGGAAGCCGACGGCGAGCGTCGCGCCTGAACCGGATGGAGTTCTCGAAGCGGCGGCGCGTCCGGCGCGAATCATTCCCGCGCGTCGTTATGCAGTGAAGCCGATGACGGCGGAAGAGGCTGCTTTGCGACTCTCAGGCGAGACGGATCAGTTTCTCGTGTTCCGCGACGCCGATACGCAGCGCGTCGGAGTTATCTACAAACGAAATGATGGGAACTACGGCCTGATCGAACCGTGATACACGTGTTGTGAGATCGGCCTTCGCATGTTGTGTGCTCGTTGTAGTCACATGCGGTGCTGTGCTGGCGCAGGACCGGATCGTGGTGCGCAAAAGAGTCGTCGCGCCCGACATGCAGCTCGAGAACGTTGAGCTCAAGCGGCAAAAAGTCGCCGATCTGTTTGGTTCGTTTTCGTTTCAACATCTCATTCCAGTTGGTCTGGAGGTGGCCCACGGCGGTGAAGAACCAACCTTGTTTGAGCTCGAACTGACGCGGGGAACCTTGTCGGAACTGCTGAGGCAATTCGTCGCCGATCATCCCGAATACACCTGGAAGATAGAGAACGGCGTTCTCAACGTCTTTCCGAAAGACGATTACCGCGACCCGCTGTTGAGACAGCTCCTCGCAACTGAAGTCGAAAGTTTCTCTGTCGCGAAGCGCACCTCGGCGTGGAATTTCGGACAGAACCTGCTACGCACTTCTGAAGCGAAACGTCTGCTCGACTCGTATCGAGTGACTTACGACACCGGCTATCTCGGCGGCTTCTACATCCAGCAATTGGGACGCGAATACTCTTTCGACGTCTCACATACATCCTTCAAATCCATCCTCGACAAGCTCGTCCGAGAAAGCCCCACAACGCGCTACTGGCTCCTCAGCCACGACCTCGTCGAGCGCAGGCTGTTTCTGAGAGTCAACGCCATCGCTGAAGTATGGAATGACAAATGAAAAGTGTCAGGGTATAACTGTCTGCCATCAAGATGGCCCACAAAAAGAAAAATCCCCCGCCTGTCGAAAAGAATGACGTTCCCGACATCGTAATCATCACCGGACTCAGCGGTTCGGGGATGTCGTCGGCCACAAATGCGTTTCAGGATCTCGGGTATTTCTGCGTCGATAACCTGCCCGTGACGATGCTCCCGACGTTCGGACGCCTCGTCACCGCCGACAGCGACGAAAACGGAATCAATCGCGCCGCTCTCGTCATCGACATTCGCGAACGCGGTTTTCTCGCCGACTTCGACAAACAACTCGACGCCCTGCGCGCCGCCGGACTGAAAGTCAGCGTCCTCTTTTTCGAAGCTTCCGACGACGTCCTGCAGTATCGCTTCAGCGAGACGCGACGCCCGCATCCAGCAGATCGCGGCCATGGATTGTTGAGCGCCATACGCAACGAACGCCGCGCGATGGCGCGCATTCGCGCGCACGCCGATCAGATCATCGATACTTCCGAATACACCGTTCACACGCTGCGCAGTTTTCTGCTCGCGCGCTTCAGCCCCGATCGCAAAGGCGCGTCGATGCGCGTCGAGGTGCTGAGTTTCGGCCACAAGTATGGCAACCCGGGCGATCTGGAGTTATTGTTTGACGTCAGGCACTTGCCGAATCCGCACTTTGTTCCGGATCTGAAACCGTTATCAGGACACGATCCACGCGTGGTTCGTTACCTGCGTTCGCAGGACGAAGTGCATGAGACGCTCCAACGTTTCACCGATCTGCTTACGTACCTGTTGCCGCTGTATAAACGCGAAGGCAAGTCGTACGTGACGGTGGGAATCGGCTGCACCGGCGGGCGGCACCGCTCGGTGATGATCGCCAACGAACTGGCGCGTTCGCTGCGCCGCGAGGGATTCGACGCGCGCGCCAAGCATCGCGACGTGCGCAAAGTGAATCGAGCTGTGAATCGCAAGCACGCTTAGTCTACAATTCCCGTTGAGAGACAGACATGAGTAGCAACCCGCAAGCAGACGTGAAAAGAGTTGCGGGCGTGATCGTCACCCACGGTCACCTGGCAGGAGAATTACTGGCCGCGGCCGAGATGATCGTCGGTCCGATTTCACACATCGCCGCCGTCTCGATCGGCTGGCACGACGACGTCGACGCCGCGCGAGATGAAGTGCAGCGAGCTATCACGCGCGTGTCGCAGGGCGCGGGAGTGCTTTTGCTCACCGACATGTTTGGCGGGACGCCGACGAACATCGCTTCGATGTTTCTCGAAGAAGGAGCGGTCGAGGTGGTGACCGGCGTAAACCTGCCGATGGTGATCAAGCTGGCTTCACACTCGTCGGAAGACACGCTTGCCGAAATCGCGCGCAAGATCTGCGACCAGGGCCGGCAGGGAATCTACCTCGCCGGCGCGTTGCTCGCTCCTCCAGGCAAGAGCGGAGCTGATTGAGAGTGGCCGAACGCACGCTCCAGGTAACGGGCCGTCTCGGCCTGCACGCTCGCGCCGCCGCCAACCTCGTGCGCGTCGCGAACCGCTTTCAAAGCACACTCACCATCCAGCGTCTTGACGGCAGCGACGCCGCCGCCGACGCCAAATCAATTCTCGAAATTTTGTCACTCGCAGCGAGCCGCGGCACCAAGTTGCGCATCGTGGCCCACGGCATCGACGAACAGGAAGCGCTCGATGCTGTCGTCGCTCTCTTCTCGCGTGATTTTGACGAGGTCGAAAGAGAAGATCTCGAACAGTCGGTCACGACGACGCAGCAACTGCGCTGCAAAGGTTTGGGTGTTTCGGACGGCGTCATTCTCGGCCGTGTGTTGCGGTTTCAGGAAGGCGCTCGCGAGGTTTATCGCGCGCAGATCGGCGACGCGGATCTGGAACGGGAACGCCGTCGCTTTCGTGCGGCCGTGAGGTTGTCGCGACGGCAACTCGAAACGATCAAGGATCGCGCGGAGAAGGAGTTGGGCCGCGGTCACGCTTACATCTTTGACGCGCATCTCCTGTTTCTCGAGGACGCCAAACTGACGCGCGACGTCGAAGACTACATCGTCAGGCAACGCTCGAACGCCGAGTGGGCGGCGAAAGTCGTCGGCGATCGTCTCTTGTCGATCTACACGCAGATCAACGACGAATATCTACGCGAACGTGGTTCGGATATCGAAGACGTGATCCAGCGTCTGCTCGCGAACCTCACCGGCGAAGGACGCCACTATCCGAGTCTTTCTGAAGATGCAGTGGTTGTCTCGCGCGATCTGTTGCCGTCGACGATTGCCGAACTCGATCTCAGTCACGTGCGCGCGATCGCGACCGATACGGGCGGTTGGACCTCGCACATGGCGATCATCGCGCGTGGTCTGGGCCTGACGGCGGTCGTCGGTTTGCGCGATTTTTATCAGCGCACAAGAACGGGCGATCAGATCATCGTTGACGCGCGTCGTGGCGAAGTGATCCTGCACCCTACGCCGGCGACGATCGCTGAATACGATTTCTCACGCACTGAGGCGCCGCCGATCGCGGCGAACGTAACCGGCGTTATCGAATCCGGACCAGTGACGACGCGCGATGGCGTGAGCGTAGCGTTGCGTGCGAATGTCGAGCTGCCGACTGAGTTTCAAGCGGTGCGAGAATTTGGCGCGTGTGGCGTCGGACTGTTTCGTTCGGAGTTTCTGTTGTCGCGTCCCGGGTTGATGATCTCGGAAGACGAACAGTACGAAGCGTACAAAGCACTTGCCGAAGCCGCCGGCAGCGACGGCGCGGTCGTGCGACTCTTCGACGTTGGCGGCGAGATCGGAAGCGAAGTGAGGGAACGCGAACGTAACCCGGCGCTCGGGCTGCGTGCGGTTCGTTTCAACTTGCGCAACCAGCAGGTAATGCGAACCCAGGTGCGTGCGATTCTGCGCGCCGGCGCGGTTGGTAAATTGAGTCTCGTGATACCGATGATCGCGGACGTCGCGGACGTCAGGGCCGCCCAGATAGTGATTGCCGAAGAGCTTGAAAACTTGACCGCCGCGTCGATTCCGTGTGCGAAAGTGCCGATAGGCGCGATGATCGAAGTTCCCGCTGCTGTTTTGACTGCCGAAAAAATCGCCGGCGAAGTCGATTTCTTCGAACTCGGCACAAACGATCTCGTCCAGTACACACTCGCCGTCGATCGCGGCAACGACAAAGTCTCCGACTGGTTTCGCACGCTGCATCCGGCGGTGCTTTACGGCATCAATCGCACGCTGCAAGCCGCGCGTGCCGCAAGTATTCCCGTGATCGTGTGCGGTGAAATGGCGTCCACGCCCGCGTATGCGGTGTTGCTAACCGGAATGGGCGCTGTCGACCTGAGTATGACGCCGGCGATGATCCCGCGTGTGCGCTCAACGCTCGCGCAGATCGATACGAACCAGGCGCGTGAAGTCGCGTTGAAGTGTCTCGAGTCTGCGACTGCGGATGAAGTCGAGGAGATCGTCAGGAGCGAGTTTCGCACACGCTGGCCCGATCTGTTTCCGCCGAGCAAGTTGCCCAAAACATCCGAGCCGACAGCATGAACAAGCCTCAACTCGTCAATCTGCTGATCGGCAAATCCATCGCAGAGACAATACTGGTGGGCGCAATTGCCGTCATCGTTTATCTCAGCGTGTTTCCGCCGACGTTTTATGGTTGGGGCGAAGCTGTAACGGAGACGCGGTCGATTGACGGTTGGGCCGTGAACAGCGCCGATTCGGCGGAACGTGTGAACGTTCAGCTTTATGTCGATGGAAAGTTGAACGGAGCGCAGGAGGCGAACCTTTCGCGGCCCGACGTGGTGGCCGCGGGTTGGTCCAAGCACGAATCGGTGGGTTACAGCTTCGCGTTGCCGTCGCAGCAGCCAGGGACGCACGAGGCGCGAGTCTATGCGGTACGCGAGAGCGGCGGTGGTACGCGCTACACGTTGCAGTTGTTGGGCGATCCGATCAGGTTTGTGGTGAATGACGATGGCAGTTGGCGTCGAATCAACTAAGGTCAATGGGTGGGCGCTGGCGGCATGGGAGATCGTGTCGGTCGTCGTCTCCTGTTTGATCGCCGAGTGGGTGGTGCTGGCGTTTCTCGGGCGCGGCAAGCTGGTCCTGGCGATTCCGATCGCGTTGGCGTTCGTGTTGATGATCTCCTCTCATCGCGCGTATGGCGAAACGGCGCGCGAGATCGGGTTCCGTTGGGACAACTTCATCGCCGCACTGAAGCTGCTGCTCGTGCCGACACTCGCGGCCATCGCGGTCGTGATCGTGATGTCGCAGACCTTTACGCCGCGAGATCCTTTGCGCTGGCGATTCCTGCTGGTCCCTCTCTGGGCGTTGTTTCAACAGTACGTGTTACAGGGCTACATCAACCGCCGCGTTCAGATCATTTTCGGTCAAGGCTGGAAGAGCAGTGTGATTGTGGGACTGCTGTTTGCGGTGATTCACCTGCCGAATCCCGTTTTGGCGCTGCTGACATTCGTAGGCGGCACGATTTGGGCGTTTGTTTATCAGCGAGCGCCGAATCTTTTCGCCCTCGCGGTCTCGCACGCGCTCGTATCGGTGAGTGTTGCGGTTTTCTTGCCTTCTGCCTGGGTGAATAGTTTGCGAGTTGGCTTCAAATACTTTGGATAACTTTTAACTCTGTGTCTTTTATGGCGCTTTGTAGCCCGTTGAACACTGGTTTGCTATAATCCCCTCGCCTTGCAAGAGAACAGGTCGGGCGGTCGCTGCCGGCGAAGGCCGGGAGAGGAAAGTCCGAACACTATAGGGCAGCGAGCCCGCTAACGGCGGGGCGTTCGACGGTCTTTGACCACTCGGGCGACGACAAGTGCAACAGAAAACAGACCAGCCTCGCCGGCGATCTTCGGGTCGTCGTTGAGGTGATGGGTGAAACGGTGCGGCCCGATTGGGCTTAATGTAAGAGCGCACCGGCGCGTATGGTGACATGCGCGGCCAGGCAAACTCCTCGCAGTGCAAGACCAAATAGGGAGGCGTCAATAGGGCTGCCCGCCCGAAGCCTTAATCGGCTACGACCTCCGGGTAGGTCGCTGGAGCCAGCCGGCAACGGCTGGACTAGATGAATGATCGCCACTTCGAGATATTCGAAGTACAGAATTCGGCTTACAGACCTGTTCCGCATTTGCAGGGTAATCCCGACAATAGCAAGTGAGGGCGACGTTAGATGGCTAATCGCAAAGGGGTATTCATCGGAGCCTACGTTCCGAATCACCTGAAGGAATCACTTCGCCGACGTGCGGCCGCCGAACATCGCACACTGTCGCAGGAGATTACCCGCATCCTCGAAGAGGCGGTCCACGGACGTGGCTTACCGCCCGGCAGTCTTGATCGACGGACGAAGGAATCCCAACCTCGGCGTCGCGCGTCCGATCCGATGCCTCGACGTCGGGCTACGGACGCGCCTTATGTTGGCGGTGCAGGCGGTAACAATAGATCAGGTGATGAAAGACGAAACTGATTGAAGTACCTGATCATCGCCGCGCTGGTCAGCATCGCTTTCGTGATCATCTACTCCCGTGTCCGGCCTTACCTCAAACTAATTCGCAAAGTAGTTGAATCGCTGAACGTGGCGACCGAAGGTTCGGTTACGACCGCCAACCCGCAACGCTCACCGTCGAAAAACAAGCTGGTGCGTTGCGATAGCTGCGGCACGTGGATCCCCGCCGAGCGTGCTCTGCACCTCGGCTCGGGC
>DASTTB010000022.1:0-70899 GCA_035760365.1 Pyrinomonadaceae bacterium | reverse complement strand
TTCGTGACATTGAAGGATTCGCTTACGAGGAAATAGCAGTCGCACTCGATATAAGCGTAGGAACAGTTAAATCGCGACTGGCGCGGGGTCGTCAGGAGCTCAAGCGAAAGCTTGAAGGATCTTTGTAAATATCAATTACTGGTTGCCGATTAAGGCGATCAGAATTGGAATCCTGGATGACTGCCCCGCCCCGGCTCACAAAACTCGGTGCCAAATGGGTCGAAGTGAGAAAACGGCGGGCTCAAAGGCTTCCGAAGTGGCATGAAGAGGGCGTATTGAAAACGTGGCCAGCAACACCCGTTGACGCATCGCTCACTCAGGCCTTGAGGGGTTGCCCAGAACTTGTCGGAGTTGCTTCTTTTGACAAAAGGGAGCAGCCGGGGTCGGTCAGCCATCCCCAACATTGTCAATTGGCAATTGACAATTACAAATTGACAATTTGAAAGTGCTCTTATGTTGTGCGAAGAAATACGACAGTCGCTGTCGTTGTACGTAGACGATTGTGTGTCTCTGCCGATGCGGGTGGCGATCGATGAGCATTTAGATCGCTGTCCGGTATGTCGGGCGGAAGTAGCCGGGTTGCGCGCTCTCACTCGCAGCCTGAGTCTGATAACTCGACCTACACCGCCGGGGAATCTCGCGACCTCGATCTCAAACGCCCTTTATATAGAAGCCGCCGCTCGCAGGCAGGCCCCCAAACCGTCAGTCGTTAATCGGATCGCGCGTTTCATCGAGCCGCGATTAATGCCCTACACAGTCGGTTCGTTTGCGTCGGTGCTGATGTTCTTCCTGATGCTCTCAGCGCTAAGACCTCATTTCGTAGCGCTGCGTGAGGCCGCGCTTCAGCAACAAGGAGTAATGTATGTAGGAACAGGGGAATTCAGGTTCATCGGCTATGATTTGAACAAACCTGTCACACAGGAATCGTTCGCGCGGGACCGCGCTCCGTTCGGTGAACAATCCCCGACTTTAAATCCCGACGGCTCATTGGCGGCGCTCACGCGCGCGTACGCACATTTACCTGAAAACCAGTACGATCCCGATGACGACATGCTCGTCGTCGCAAACGTGTTCAGCAACGGCGCCGCGTCGTTGGCCGACGTGGTCCAGCCACCGCGCGACAAGCGTATGCTGGATGAGTTTCAATCAGCCCTGCGTAAGGACGCCGCCTTTGTTAAGGCTTCACTCGACCGCCGTCCCGACACGATGCGCGTCGTCTTCTGGTGCCGCGGCGGCGCGGTTGAGAAAGTAGACGTCGACGGCCGCAACTGAGTGACACGAATTTCAACAACGCACCCCACGCATACGAACGCTACGCTCAGTCTCACCACTCATACAAGGTAGGGTCCTGATTTGAGATTCGTTTTTATCCGTGTTTCCTATGAGCGCTGCCTTAGCTGATGTTACGCACACAGGAAGAACACGGATTAAAAAGATTACAGTCAGATTAGGACGCCACCCTCATACAACCCTCGCTTGACGCACCGCATTTCGCGTGCTAGTTTGCGGCTTCACCTTTATTTTTCTTATTCAAACAACGTGTCGCGAGCGAATTGAGCCACGCGGGTGAGTAACTTGACTGCTACGGCGCCGGAACTAAAACGAACCCCACTTAACAGTGCCCACCGGCAACTCGGTGGCCGCATGGTCGACTTCGGCGGCTGGGACATGCCCGTCCAATATCCCGCCGGCACGATCGAAGAACATCTGCGCACGCGTACACACGCCGGCCTCTTCGACGTTTCGCACATGGGCGAGATCGACGTTCGCGGCAGCGACGCGATCGCTTTCGTCAATCGACTCACGTCAAACGACGTGACCAAACTCGTCGATGGCCAGGCGCAATACTCAGCCTTAACAACACCCGCGGGAACAGTTATCGACGACCTGCTCGTCTATCGTTTCTCAGGCGATCACCTGCTACTGGTCGTCAACGCCGGCACGACCGACAAAGATTGGGAATGGATCAGTTCGCAACACAAAGACGAAGCAGTTGAACTGCGAAACGCGAGCGCTGAGTATTGCCAGATCGCGCTGCAAGGACCTGACGCCGTGTCGATCCTGCAACCGTTGACTGACGTGCCGCTTTCGGAAATCAAGTATTACCACTTTCGGCCCGGAACAGTTGACGGAGTGAGCGGCATCGTTTCGCGCACCGGTTACACTGGCGAAGACGGGTTCGAAGTTTACGCACCTGCCGATCGCGCCGAACAACTCTGGAACAAGATTCTCGACGCCGGACAGACCGGCACGCCAACCGGCGTTCTTCCCTGCGGTCTTGCCGCGCGCAACACGTTGCGACTCGAAGCCGGCATGGCGCTCTATGGTCACGAGATCGACGAGACGACCACGTTGCTCGAGGCGAACCTCGGCTGGATCACCAAACTCGACAAAGGCGACTTTATCGGCCGTGAAGCGTTGGCCCAGCAGAAAGCGGAAGGAATCAAACGGCGGCTCGTCGGTTTTGAAGTAACCGAACGCGGCATCGCACGCGACGATCAGGACGTGCTCGTAAACGACGAGAAGGTCGGTAAAGTGACCTCAGGCAGTCCGGCGCCGTTTCTGAAAAAGAACATCGGTTTTGCTTACGTGCCGATCGAGCACGCGTCTCCCGGCCAGCAGATCAAGATTGACGTGCGCGGCAAACTGGTCGGCGCACAGGTTGTTAAGGCGCCGTTCTACAAACGCGCTAAATGAGTACTGACATAACTTCACTTTAGTTGGAGGAACCATGGCAAACGTTCCAGAAGACCTGCACTACAGCAAGGACCACGAGTGGGTCCGCGTGGAAGGTGATGAAGCCATCATCGGCATCACCGACTACGCCCAAAACTCGTTGGGTGACGTGGTGTACGTCGAGTTGCCCAAGGCGGGCGACGAGTTTGCGGCTAGTGAACCGTTTGGTTCAGTTGAATCAGTCAAAGCCGTGTCTGAAGTTTTCATGCCGGTCGGCGGCGCGATCACCAGCATCAACGAATCGCTCGCCGACGAACCGGACAAGGTGAACACGGATCCTTACGGCGAAGGCTGGATGATTCGCATCCGCATGGCGAACCCGGGCGCCGTGGATAGCCTGCTGACCGCAGCCGAGTACGAAGATTTTACGAAAGCTGAGAGCGAATAATCTTGCGCTACATTCCCAACTCGCCGGAAGAGCGCACAGAGATGCTTGAAGCCATCGGGCTCAAATCGGCTGAAGAACTGTTCGATTCAATTCCTCAAGAATTGCTCCTGAAGCGGCCCCTCAACACGCCCGCCGCGCTCTCGGAGATCGAGTTACTCAATCGTTTTGAACAAATGGGTAAACGCAACGCCGGGGCGGGCCGGCCGAGTTTTCTCGGCGGCGGCGCGTATTCACACTACATCCCGACGATCGTCGATCACATTCTGACGCGCTCCGAGTTTTTCACTGCGTACACGCCGTACCAGCCCGAGATCTCTCAAGGCACACTGCAAACCATCTTTGAATTTCAAACACTGGTTTGCCAGTTGACAGGAATGGAAGTCGCGAACGCGTCGATGTACGACGGTTCGACAGCGCTTGCCGAAGCTGTTTTGATGGCGGAACGCGTAACGAGACGATCGAAGGCGATCGCGTCGTCCTCTGTTCATCCGCAATACCTCGAAGTCATCAAGACGTACGTGCAACACGCGGGCATCCATCTCGATCTCGTCTCGTTTGATTCACTAACAGGACAGTCGGCAGCGGCGCTGGCTGACGCGGTGGACGATGAAACAGCGGCGCTCGTCGTCCAGTCGCCAAACTTCTTCGGCTGCATCGAGGATGTCGCGAAACTCGCCGACGCAGCCCACGCAAAAGGCGCGTTACTCGTCGTCGCCGTCACCGAAGCGATGTCGTTTGGCGCTTTAAAAACACCCGGCGCGTGCGGCGCGGACATCGTCGTCGCCGAAGGACAATCGTTCGGCGTGCCGCTGTCGTTTGGTGGTCCATACGTCGGACTGTTTGCTACCCGCGAGAAATACGCGCGCCAGATTCCCGGCCGCCTCGTCGGCGAAGCTTTCGACAGACAAGGCCGTCGCGGTTTCGTGCTCACACTCGCCACTCGCGAACAGCACATTCGTCGCGAGAAAGCGACTTCAAACATCTGCACCAACGAAGGATTGATCGCGCTCGCCGCCACCGTCTACATGGAAACAATGGGCCGCCGCGGCATTCAGGAAGCAGCGCACCAGTGTTTGCAAAAAGCCGCGTACGCCGCGCGCCGCATCGCGTCCGTGAAAGGCTTTTCACTTCCCTTCTCCGGACCGCGCTTCAACGAGTTTGTCGTTCGTGGTCCACTCGACGCGGGCGAACTGCTTTCCCGTCTCGGTAAAGACAAAGGGATCGAAGGCGGCATTCCGCTGTGGCGATTCTTTCCTGATTGGCCGAACGACTTTCTCGTTTGCGTAACTGAAACAAACACGCGCGCCGAGATCGACGCGCTCGTGGAAGGTCTGGGTTCAGTTTCAAATCAATAAAGATGACCGACGGAATCACAAAAGTTACTTCCCACATCAGTCCCAACGAACAACTGATCTTCGAGCGCTCGCAACAGGGGCGCATCGGTTACCGTTTGCCCGCGCTCGACGTCGACGAGTCGCCGATCGACGAACTGCTGCCGCAGGAGTTTCGACGCGATGACGATCTCGAAGGCGTACCCGAAGTGAGTGAAGTCGACGTGATTCGTCACTTCGTGCGCATGTCCACGTGGAACTACTCGATCGATCTCGGAATGTATCCGCTGGGCTCGTGCACGATGAAGTACAACTCGCGACTCAATGAGCGCGTCGCGCGCATCGCCGGTTTCGCGAACCTTCATCCGCTGACGGAAGAACACGACGCACAGGGCGCGTTGCAGGTCATCTACGAACTCGAACAACATCTCGCCGAGATCACCGGACTCCCCGGCATCTCTTTGCAACCGGCCGCCGGCGCGCACGGCGAGATGACGGGCATCATGATCATTCGCGCGTTTCTCGACGCGCGCGACGGCGCAAATGCGTCAGGCCGTCGCACGATGCTGATCCCCGACTCGGCTCACGGGACGAATCCGGCGTCGGCGCATCTTTCGGGTTTCTCAGTCAAAACCATTCGCTCAACCGCCGAAGGTCTTACCGATCTCGATCACCTGCGCGAACTGTGTTCGCACGGCGACGTCGCCGGATTGATGTTGACCAACCCCAACACGCTCGGGCTCTTCGAGCGCAACATCAAACAGATCTGCGACATCGTCCACGAAGCCGGCGGCCTTGTCTACATGGACGGCGCGAACATGAACGCCCTCGTCGGCATCGCCCGTCCCGGCGATATGGGTGTGGACGTCATTCACCTGAACCTGCACAAGACGTTTTCGACACCACACGGCGGCGGTGGCCCAGGCTCCGGCCCATGTTGCTGCACGAAAGAGCTCGAACCGTTTCTGCCAATCCCGCGAGTCGTAAAGACTGACTGGACCGTCGGCGAACCAACGTTCCGGTTCGAATACAACCGGCCGCAATCGATCGGCCGCGTCAAAGCCTTCTTCGGCAACTACGGCATGATGCTGCGCGCGCTCTCGTACATCCTGACACACGGAAATGACGGACTGCGCGAAGCCACGGAAGCAGCCGTGTTGAACGCCCGCTACATCGCAAACGGTCTAACTCCGGATTACGACAAACCGTTCAGCAGCCCGCCGATGCACGAAGTCGTCTTCACCGACAAGCGACAAACGCGCAAAGGCGTACACACGCTCGATATCGCCAAGCGTTTGATCGATTACGGTTTTCACCCAATGACGATCTACTTCCCGTTGATCGTGCAGGGAGCAATGTTGATTGAACCGACTGAATCCGTGGGCCGGCAGGAACTGGATCAGTTCATCGCGGCGATGAGATCGATCGCGAATGAGGCGCTGGAAGATCCGGAGCTGGTCCGCAGCGCGCCCAACTCGACGCGCATCGGACGCCTCGACGAAGCAGCAGCCGCACGCAAACCCGTGCTGCGCTGGAAACCAAAATCTGATTAAGCCTTAGCGGGGACTGTAAAGAGGCAGAGGCGTTCTACGACGCGGCCGTTGACGATGTGCTCTTCGACGATCTCCGGTACATCGTCCGCGCGCACTTGCGCATACCACACACCTTCCGGATAGACCATCACCGCGGTTCCAACGGCACAAAGACCAACCGAACCACATTCCGTCAACACAACGGACCCGTTCGGATTGCGTCCCTTCGAAGCCTTACCGAATTGAAGTTCACGCGCCTTCAACTCGCGTTCAAACGCGTTCTTGACCTCGAGCCCGTCGTTACCCAAACAGGATTTTCCAGTGCAAACAAACACATGCCGCTGTATGTTCGCGGCGGCGACAGGCGCAAGATTCACGAGCCGATCGCAGTCTTCGATGAAATCCACATTAGCCAAACGTGTACAACCTCACTTCGAACTCATGCTAACACGGACACCTACTTTTCCTGCTAACACAACGGCTCGACTTCCTGTATCATGTTCAACGTGGGCGACCGAAGACAACCGCGGAAGTTGCAGTTATGCGGTCTGATTCGGACGCCCGCTTTAATGATCGAGGCTTACGTTTTGTAACTATATGGCTACCGGCCTGGTTATCCACATTACCTCGGGCGACGACCGGCACACCGAAATCCTCACTGGCGACAAGGTTCTTATCGGTACTTCCGACGCGTGTGACCTGCGATTACGTGCTTCAACTGTTCCGAAGACACTCGCGAATACCGTTCTGCTCGAGCTGACACGTTCCGACGGAGTCTATCGTGTCACGAATTTCGCACCGGCGGTTCCGTTCATCCTGAACGGCGAACCGGTCGAGCCTGACACGGAGATCCGCGACGGCGACGAACTACGCGTCACGGACGCAAATCTCTTGCTGCATTTTTATCCGGTACGCGCGCTTCCCGCTGTCATTCCGGCCACCGCACGTGAAACTCACGTCGCTCCGTTTATCGAAGCCGCGGCAATCGAATCAGCCGCCACCGCGCGGCGCGACGACGCAAAAGTCTTTCTGCGCGAGTTCACGCGCGAACTGGTGCGCGAGATCCGTACGAGCACGAAGCTGATCGCACTCGCGTTGCTCGTGATTCTCGTCGGCGGTGTTTTGTATCTCGGCTTCGCGATGTTCAAAGAGATTCGCCGCAGCCGCGCGTTGATCGCCGACCAGGGAGCGCAACTCGGCGCGATGCGAGACCAGGTATCAAAAACAAACAATCAGCTCACCGACATCAGCGAGCGCACTAAAACGCTGCAAGATAGTCTTTCGCTCGCGGTGAAGTTGCGCAGTGAATACGGCGCGGGTGTTTGCCTGATCGCCGGCTCGTTTTACTTCGTCGAAGAAGGCACCGGTCGCCCGCTCAGGTACGCGGAAGCGCAACTGAACGACAGCGGCAGCGCGGTTCCGAGCAGCGGCGCTCCCGAAGCGTTGACGCCGGAAGGCAACGCGGCGGTCGCGGAATATGAGTTTGTCGGCACCGGCTTCCACGTCGGCAACGGATTTGTCATAACAAACCGCCACATCGCGCAACCGTGGATCGCCGACGATCGCGCGCAGAGTATGAGTTTGAAAGCGCAGCCGCGTTTGAAAAGATTGATCGCTTACTTTCCCGAGAACACGCAGGCGATTCCGCTGAAATTCAAAGCCGCGGCTTCACGCGACGATCTTGCCGTCTGCCTGCTCGACATGCCGGAAGTTCCGGAAAACATTCCGGTGCTGCCGTTGGAAACTGATCCCGACGCAGTTGCTGTTGGTAAAACAGTCGTGATGATGGGTTATCCCTCGGGACCGGATCGACTGCTCGCGTTGCTCGACGATGCTGAGTCGCGAGGCATTCAGCAACGATATGGAACACCCATGGCTCAACTCGGATACCTCGCAGAGACAAAACGCATTCAACCGTTAACAACGCAGGGTAGTATTACGGATTTAGATGTTCGACGGATCGTGTACGACGCACGAACAGCAGAAGGTGGATCGGGCGCTCCCCTCTTTGGTCCAACGGGGCGCGTGATCGGAGTTAATTTTGCTGTCTTCACGGAAAACCAGGCGTCAAATTTCGCAGTTCCTATCCGTTTCGGCGTGAGCCTGCTCGAGCGCAATGGCTGGAAGTCGCCGCCGAAAGAAGTAAAAGAAGTAGAGACAGCGGGCCAATCGTCCTCGCATCCAACCGAATCAGCCGCAAGGTGAATCACAGTCACTGCGCGCCCGCGGGTCAGTGGGGGCTGGTAAAACTAACAGTACAAGGCTAACAAGTCGGCCGCTAACATCGTCTTTGAACCGGACTGTTACAATGCGTGGTCTGTCACAGGCTTCAAACAAAATGGGTCCAAACGCCTGTAGACTTGTTGTATATTGATTTTGCGCCCTGTTAGGGCATAGCTGTTGCAGAAGGCGAGAACGACAGAGTTGTTTGTTGGTTTGTGCGAGAAATTCCGCAGTGACAGTGCAGCACAAACTCCCCATCTGCCAGATATTGTTGCTTATTTAGAAACAGGATGACGTTCCAAAGGTTTAGGCGCTGGCGCCAGCAGGCGAGCTTGATAGTTGCTTTTTTGCTCGTCATCTCGCCGTTATTAGCAAGTGTCAGCAGGGCCAATGGCCCAGTCGCCGTCCCCGACACCGACGAGACCAATCCCGCGGTCGCGCTGTCCCAGATCATGCGGCTCGAAAGAGTCGAGATCCCGGGTGGCGCGGAACTAATCACCGTCCACGCAAAACTCTCCGGGATCGAGTCTGATAACAACGATAAATGGATACCGCTGGTGTCCATCCTCCGCGACACGCTTGGCGATAACACCGTCGAGAACAACCGGCTTCGCTATGTCTGGCCGCTGACATACACGCGTCCGTCGTTGAAGCAAAAACTTGCCGGCGCGATTCCCTTTTTCTACACACGCGTAGGAAATAAAAACAAGTCGACGAAGACGCCGCCGCCCGCGATCGATCTCGCGTCGCCCGAGAGCGACGTGTGGAACAAGATCTTCTGGACCGCGCTGCAAAACATCCTGCTCGATCCGTACGGCACTCCGATCAAGGCGTCTACGAGTTCTTATCGACAGAACACGAGTAACTATCGCAAGTCGCACATCATCCGCGCGCTGTCGGTGCTCGCGCTTTATCAGGCGGTGCAGGGTGAGTCCGCTTTTTCACCGAGTGAGATGGCGACGATCCAGGCGCGGCTGATGCTGACCGACAAAACGTTCGGTGGTCTCGTCGACGATTCCAATTTGCAGAACTACTACGCGAAGCGCGTGGCGCAAACACACGATGAACGCGGGCACAATTGGGAACTGTTGCGGCAGCGAGCGGAAGCGGAGTCGCTGTATTTCGAGCCGTTGCTGATGCCGGACGGAAGCGCGACGCACGCGTTTCTGTGGGTGGCGAAACGTGATCTGGAGAAACAACAGGGCGCGCGCTTCAGTGGCAGGTTTTTGAATATCGCGAACCCATGGACTGACAAACGTCTCCTGAAGTGGGACGGTTACGTCGAAACGCGATACTTCGACACCGATAATCAACCGGTCAGCAGCGATACACCCGGCGCGCAGGCAGTCGAAATGATCCCACTCGGTTTGTACGGTCTCGACAATCCGAAGATCCCGATGTTGCTCGTGGATTTTCGCGATAACTACAATCCGAAGAAACGTGAAATGTCGCGGCGCGTTATAAACGACGTGACGCGCAACGTCCTGTCGGTTTCGAAGTTCGGCAGTTTGCCTTACTTTCTCGGCCGCACGGTTTTCGATTTCGTTACCGGACGCCGCGGCATGGACATCAATCAACCGTCGCGCGTGCAAACCTATTCGCAGTTGAAATTGTTGCTGGCGTTGAACGATTCGATGGAACCTGAGTTGCGAAATGAAGTCAGCGGCCGTCTCGAAAAACTCTCGTTGAATCCGTTTGAGAACGACATCAACGCCGAAGCGAATATCGCACTCGAACAGTACGCCGCGCTCATGGCGTTTGCGAAGGATCCGCAAGGTCTGGCCGCGAAGATCGATCGCGACCGCCGCTCCGAGATGACGCCGCTCGAACACGGATCGAAGGCGCGTATCGCTTTCCAGGTTCTCAACGTGCTGACATTCGGGCGATACGTGCATCGCGAAGAGCGCACCGTCGACATGGAAGACCAGCTCGACATCGCGCGTCGGCTGGAATATCACACGAAGTTTTTGCAGCAGGTGGCGAAGTCGACCGCGGACGTGGACATCACCTCGAACCTCGAAGAGGTGAAACGATCGTTGCACTTCATTGCCGCTCACGGCGAGATGGCAAAGGGCAACGCGGCGGCAGCGACAGCGCGGATCTTTGCCCGCACGAGGGACGATGAAACGCGACGAATTTGTCTCGACAGCCTGTCGCGTATCCACAGCACGAAAGCCACAACCGAACTGGTTCGCATCTCGAAAAACACCGACGTCGACCAAACTCTGCGAGATCTCGCGACGGAGTATCTCCGCGACGGCGGCCGGCGAACCCAGCCAATCGCCGTGACCGTCAGCGGCACACCTATGGCAGTCGGCCAGCCGTGATGATGACTCGCCGGATCTTTTTTCTGGCCGCCGTCACGGTGCTGCTGGTTGTTAGCTCTGCGGTTGCGCAGCCAAAGCGTCTGGTTGTCATTAAATGCGACGGCTTGCCCTACGATTTTGTGGACCAATTGGTCCGCCAACGCGATCCACAGTCGGGCAAGAGCGTGTTGCCCTGGATCGATCACATCTTCTACCAGCGTGGCGCACGGCTTTCGAACTTCTACGTACGCGGCATGAGTCTTTCAGCGCCGTCATGGTCGCTGCTCGAAACCGGCCAACACCTGCAAATCAGAGGTAACGTCGAATTCGATCGCTACACCCTCCGCTCGTACGACTATCTGAACTTCTTTCCATTCTACCTCGGCGGCATCGTCGGCGCGCGCGTCGATATGCCGGCCGTGGAAATACTCGACTCCCTCGGCCTGCCTCTGTTGGCCGATGCTTACGCGCACGATGAGCGCTACATGAGCCTCTCGCTCTTTCTGCGCGGCGGACCGCGTTATGCCACTCTCCAAAGCGGTCTGCAAAACAAGTTCACGAGATCTCCCAAGGAGCTTTTTGACGAGTGGACGATGGGCCTCGAACTCCGCAACGTCCTCACGGACCAGATGCTCCGGGAGCTGATCCAGAAACTGTCCAACCCGAAGATTCGCTATACGGATCTCTTCATGCCCGACTTCGATCACATCGGTCATCACAACAACGACAAGCAATCGCAGATTTTTGTGCTGAGACAAATGGATGCCGTCATCGGCGAAGTCTGGACCGCCATGCAAAAATCGCCTTACGCGAACGAAACGGCGCTTGTCCTCGTCTCAGACCACGGCTTCAATACCGACGAAAAGATCTACAGCCAGGGTTACAACCTCGTGAAACTGCTCGGCAGTCGCGCCGGCGGCGGACATCACGTCATCACTAAACGTCGACTGATGCTCGACTACGCGATCAAAGGCGTCAATCCGCTCGTGCCGCTGATCACTACGACGACGCCCGATTCCTACTATCTCAAAGGCGAAAGCACCGTCTATCCAACCGCGATGCTCGACTTCGACGGCAACGAACGCGCGTCACTTCACCTGCGCGACAGCGATGTAAACCTGCTTCACATCCTGCTGCAACAGCTGCAACGAAACGATCTAAAACCGGAGGTCAGCAAAGCGGCGACAAACGCATTCTTCGCCGCGATCGAAAAGCGCCGTCCGGAATGGCAACGAGAGCTAAAAGACCTGCAAACCGAGTTGGCGGCGTTGACTGTCAAAGTCGAAGAACAGCGCAAACTCTGGGAGTCGCAACCGAAGAAATTCACCAAAGAACAACAGAACGCGGGTCTCGACGACGCTGCAAAACGCATCTACGTGCAATACGATCGCTGGCGCAATGAGCTACGCGAATACACCAACTACGCGCAGACGATGCAGAATCTGCTTGCGCTCACGCCTGAGACTTTCGCTCCCGCGAAGTTGAAGATCCGCGACGTGATCCCGAAAGAGTCGATGGGCGATCGTAACACGATCTATAAACTTCAGAACTACGTCTACGCACTCGCGCCAAACGGCCTCGCGCTGAACAGCGACGGCTCTCTCGATCTGCAAAACAGTTTTCAGCGGCTTGATTACTTCGCGTTGCTGCACGGCGTTTCCGTGCGCAACAACGTGCAACGCGGCATCACGAATCGTCCAATCGATCTGATCGCAACGCGGCTGTCGCGCGAACTCGTCCTTCCACTGATCCCCGACAAAGACATCGATGAAGACGTGATCTGGGTCAGCGCCGGCGCCGATCGACAAGCGTTAGTGCTGGCGCGTCGAGGCAGTGTTGGAGAATTGAGTCTTCGTTACCTGCCGATAAGTAATCTGAGACAGGACGCGGACGGCAAGCTGCAGTTCAAAGTGATCGACTGGCAGGCCGGTCTGCCGTTACAGATATTCGAAGATCCGAATCTCAACGTCGCGACGGCGAACCGCGCGGCGTGGCTGAGCGAGTGGCACACAGACGTAGAATGGCTCGAAGCGCTTCATCGCACGCATTACTCGAACGGTTTCGTCGGTCTGCATGAGGAACTTGCTCGCCATCCAAACGAACGGCTCGCTGCGAATGGTCCCGGCTTCACCGACGACGAGAAAGTGATGCGCACCTACGCGCGCCGCAAACGTGAACTCGTCGAGCCTGACATCCTGATCGTCGCTCGCGATCACTGGAACTTCGACGTGCGCGGCTTCAATCCCGGCGGCAATCACGGTTCGTTCTTTCGCATCTCGACGCACTCGGTGTTCATGATTGCCGGAGGCGCTAACACGAAGATTCCGCAGGGCTTTACGATCGATACACCTTACGATAGTCTCAGTTTCATGCCGACGCTGCTGGCACTAACCGGCGATTTACGCGATGATAACGATCCCGTTCCGAGACTTTGGGACAAAGGATTCCGCCGTTTTCCCGGACGCGTCGTTAAAGAGCTGCTGCCAACGCGTGTTTCGCCGAACACGGACTCGAGAATTGATAATGGTGTTAGGACTCTAGTGCCTTGAGTGAATCGACCGAAGAGCTGAGAGACAACTGGCAAGCTGTAGATACTGACGAAGAACTCTCCGAAGCGCCGGACGCTTCGCCCGCCAACACGACCCGCCGCTCACTGGTCTGGCTGCAATCACTGGCATTTCTGTTAGGTCTCGGCCTGCTTATTTATGTCATCAATCGCGTCGGCGTGCAGCCGCTGTTCGACGCGTTGCTGCGCATCGGTTTCGGATTCTTCGTCATCATCGGACTGAGCGGACTGCGTCACGTACTGCGCACGATCGCGATGCGTGCGGCAGTGCCGGCGGAATTTCGCAAGATCACGTTTCGCCAGGCGTTCGCGGCCAGACTCGGCGGCGAAGCCATCAGTTTTTTGACATTCACCGGTCCCCTGCTCGGCGAAGCCACGAAAGTCGCGCTGCTGAGAAAACGCGTGCCGCTGACGTACGGCGTGCCCGCGCTCGTCGTCGATAACCTGATCTACAACCTGTCGGTCGTCTTCTTCATACTTACAGGCGCGGTCGTGATGCTCACACGATATCCGCTGCCGCCGCAGGTCTACATCGTCCTGGTTGCGATTGCCGTCATTGCCGCGTTGGGAATTCTGATCGCCGCGTTCGCCGCCAAACGGCGCGTGATGTTGCTGACGTGGATCGTCGATCGCATGGCCCAACTGCGGCTCAGTCCGAAGGTCATACTCAAGCGCCGCCATACGATCTATCACCTCGAGTCGAAAGTTTACGACTTCTCCAAACATCACCCCGGCGCATTCTTTCTGATGATCTTGTGCAACCTGCTGGCCCACACCGCGAGTGTCATGGAGGTTTACCTCGCGCTACAAATGCTGGGCTTCGAAACGCAGGTGGCCCAGGCGTACATCATCGAGTCGCTTACCAAAGTAATCAACGCCGTCTTCGCATTCGTACCCGGCACGATCGGCGTTTACGAAGGCGGCACCGAAGTCATACTGCAAAAAGGTTTGGGCTTTGAGCCGGCTGCGGGCCTGGCGCTGGCGCTCGTACGCAAAGCCGCGATTGTTTGCTGGACCTCGGTCGGTCTTCTCGTGCTCACGTGGCGCGCGCTTCCCAATGCGTGGCGTCGAATCCTGGATCGGAGCCCGCGTCTACAACGTCTTATGGATAGTCTCGTACTCTCAAACATCGCTCATCGACCGGCGCGCACCGCCGTCAGCATTCTCGGTACGGCAGTGGGCGTGCTGCTCATCGTCTTCACCGTCGGACTCTCGCGGGGTGTCCTTCACGAACGTGGACGGCGCGAGTCAAACATCGGAGCGGAAATCATGATCCGCGCCTCGGGCACGATTGGACTCGGCGCTTCGGAGTTTCGCCTGCCCACTGCGCACGCCGCTGAGCTCGCGACGATCCCGGGCGTCCGCGCGGCAACGCCCGTGGGCCAAACGCTCGACAAGAGCGATTCCGGTTTTGGTCAACGGCTGATCGACGGCATCATTTACGATGAATACGCCTCGATCGCCCGCACCACGATCCGTGAAGGTCGAAAACTCGAATCGGGCGATGAAGCCATCGTCGATCCTGAATGGAAAGAGCGGCGCAAGGCGAAAGTTGGCGACACGGTGAAACTCTTTGAGCGCGATTTTCGCATCGTTGGAGTTTACGAGCCGCCCGGCGGTGGCCGCATCAAGATCCCATTGTCGACGATGCAGGAACAGGAAGGCGCCGAGAATCGTGCGTCCGCGATTCTCGTCGCGTGTCAGGACCCGGCAAAACAGGACGAAGTGGCCGCGAACATTCTTCAGCGGTTCCCCGACGACCAACTCGTCTTCACACGCGATCTGCCGGAGATCTACGCCACTGGCGTTCCGGCGTTGAATGTGTTCATCAAGGTCGTTGTAGGCGTTGCAGCCGCGATCAGTATGCTCGTGATCTTGTTAGCGATGTACACCACCGTCACCGAGCGCACGCGACAGATCGGAATTCTGAAATCGCTCGGGATGTCGAAGTCGTCGATCGCGTGGGTCATCCAGCAGGAGGCGATTATTGTCAGTCTTCTCGGCGTTGTCGTTGGTGTCGGGCTCACGTACCTGGCGCGGCTGGTGGTGATGCGAACGACGAATTTAACGATCGAGATCGAACCGACGTGGGTGCTGATCGCGCTCGCGGTCGGCCTCGTCGGCGGCAGTCTCGGCGCGTTGTATCCGTCATTGCGAGCGGCACGCCAAGATGCAGTGGAAGCGCTGAGCTACGAATAAAGTCGAACCAAACGAGCCCCGGATACGTTCGGTCATTTGAGTCTCTGAAAACCATGTACTGTCCCCAATGCGGCACGGAATCTCAAACGGCGGTGGTGCAATACTGCCGCGTCTGCGGTGCAAACCTCAAAGTAATAGGAAAAGCAGTCTCACTTAGCGAAGCGATCGCGAGAAGCGACCGCGGGCCTTTGCCGAAGCTCAAGGAGATGGTCAAAGGCCTGAACGTCGAGCAGGTCGGCGAGGAAGTTTCACGCGCGCTGGAAAAGATGAATCAGGAGCTGGTGCTGGTCGCGGGTGAGAAACCGGCGAAACAAAAGGAGCGACACATCAGTCTCCGCAGGAGAAAGAAGACGCCGGCGGAACGGCGTGAAGCTCACATCACGAAAGGCATCGTGTCGATGTTTTCGGGTGTGGGTCTGACGATCTTTTTGTACTACCTGTCGGCGGCGCTGGTTTTGAAACTCCCGCCTGACGTCGTTGCGAAAATTCCTTTCGAGATCGGTCCGGTGGTGAAAATCATCTGGCTGTTCGGTCTGCTACCGACGTTCACCGGAGTCGGACACATTCTGGCCGGTTTACTGATTCGCCCCCGGCCTGAGCTCGAGTTGGACCAGCGTCCAGCTCGAGACCTGACCGAGGGCGGATCAACTCCTCCCGCAAGTGCGCCCGTCAGTGTTACTGAGCGCACTACCAACCTACTCGAACACAACTACTAACAACTACTGGCCTCTATTGGCCTCTATTGACGGCGCGGACGAATGCGAACCGCGTAATCCGGCCAGCAGTCGCGCGGATCGAAATTCTCCACTGAGCTCGTGTCTGAGTTGAAATTAAACTCGTCGTCGAACCCGAACGGATTTGGAGGTGTTACCGGCGCCGGCGCCGCAAACTTCGGATCGAGCGCTTTCGCGATCTGATCACGCGCGTCAGCGAGGTGAGCGCGTGTTTGCCGATCCGTGGCCCGTGGCATCGCCGCGTTGATCGCCGTGCTCAGGTCGCGCAACTCGGCTTTGATTAACGCACGATAGTCGTCGATCACCGCCGGTCTGCCGTTGAGCTTCGCCGACAGCAGATCGATGTACGAGTTTTGAAGATTACGACGATAGACGTCGATCTTGACTGGGCCAGCTTCGATCTCGCTCCAGATGCCCCTGCGAACATCCGACATGAAGTCGGACGGCTTGTACGCCGCCATGCCGTCGAGCGCTTCCTGCTCGACGAGGCGATCGAATCGCGTGTTGCTCAGCAGCGAGTTCAAGACTCGTTCCTGCGCGGCATTCACGCGCGCCAACGCGCCTGACGGTTCGATGCGGCGGAGAATGTCAGACTTCAACGCCCACGACGGCGTGGCGAATGCGTTTTCGTTCAGGAAACGCACGGCCGCGGACTGTTTTTCCTTCGGCACGATCACGAAGCGAACGCCGTTCTGGCCGATGTGTTTCTGTTGCGAGTTAAAACCGCCGACGATGGCGGTGACGTGATTCAACTCGGTGGCCCATTGGCCCAACATGCGACCGTACAACTCTTCCAGGTCGTCGTATGGCTCGCCCGGTACCGACGTCGCCGGCAAAAGCAGGTCCGCCACTCGCTTCAGGTTCTTGAGACCGAGAGTGGTCGACGCGATCGCGTCGCCGTCGCCCACGGCTTCGGTGTTTTCACCCGGATCTGAGCCGCGTGCATCAGCGGTCGAGAAACGAAGATAAGCCTTCGTATCCTGTTCCTTGGCCCAGTCATCGAGCGTCTTCTTTTCTTCATCCGGACTCTTCGCGCCCGGGATCGGTTTGTAACCCCACATCGTGGCCCACTTGTCGTATGGTCCAATCTGCGGAATCAATTGCTCGAACGGGATGTTGTCTTCAGGTTGTGCGACGTAGTTGAAGCGCGAGTAGTCCATCAGCGTCGGCGTGTGGCTCATCGTCTTCAGCCACTGCGGATCGCGCAGCTTGTCGACGGGATAAGTCGCACTCGCTTTCATGTTGTGCTGAAAACCGAGTGTGTGGCCGACTTCATGGGCGACGACGTACTGAACCAAACGTCCCATCACGTCGTCGGACATCGGCAACTTTTGCAGACGTGGCTCGAGTGGACCAATCTGAAGAAACGACCACGCGCGCAGCAGGTTCATCACGTTGTGGTAGTACTGAATGTCCGACTCGAGGATCTCACCGGTGCGCGGATCGTTGACGTGCGGACCGGAAGCATTTTCAATCGTCGACGGCAGATAACGGATCACTGAATAGCGCGCATCTTCCGGATCCCAATACGGGTCCTCGGCCTTTGAAGGCGCTTCCTTGGCGATGATGGCGTTCTTGAAACCGGCGGCTTCGAACGCAGGCTGCCAGTCCTCGATTCCCTTCTTGATCCACGGAATCCACTTCGTCGGGGTCGCCGGATCGACGTAATAAACGATCGGCTTCACCGGTTCGGAGATCGCGGCGTTGGGGTCTTTCTTCTCGAGGCGCCAGCGAGTGATGTAGCGACGTTCGGGGGCACGCTGTTCGTCGAGGCCGTAGTCGTATTTGCGAATGCTGAAGTAACCGACGCGCTGATCAAACAAGCGCGGCATCATCGGGTTCTCAGGAAGTTTGACCATGCTGTAGTGCATGACGACGGTAGCGTTGGTTCCCGCACGCATTCCCGTCGCGAACGGATTTGGCGCTGGTTGTGGACCACCACCGCCGCCGGCGGGTGTCATGTCGGGCGGTGAGGTGTAAGTCTGCGAAACTTCCACTTCGATGTTGGTCGGAAACGACTTCGTCTTCTCGATGAATGAACGCGTCGCGTCGAAACCACGAGCACGGAGACGCGTGCGTGCGCTGAATTCAGTTACTTCCGACGTAAACAATCGCGTCACGTCGATCACGGCCGAATCGTCTTTACCCAACGCTTCGATATTGAACGCCATGATGATCGTGTCGTTATTCGACGCCTGCACCGCGCGCGATACGGGCAGCTTCGGATCGGCGATCACGTCGTAGGCGATGCTGCGCAGGAGAATGCGATTGCCCTTGCGTTCCCACTTCACGACGCGATTTCCCGCAGCCTGTCCGCCGTAGCCGACGCCGAGCGTCGTCTTCGCGATCTGGCTAACCCAGAGAAACTCTTTATCGAGTTCACCTTTTGGAATCTCGTAATAAACCTTGTCCTTGATGGTGTGAATTTTGAAGACACCGTCGTCGGTTTTGGCGTCCTTCGTGATCACGCGGTCGTACGGGCGTGGCTCAGCGGTCTGCTCGGGACGTCCACCGGGACGTTGTGGTTGGTCCTGCCCGCCGCCTGCCGGTGGCGTTGGTGGATCCTGAGTTGAGTTGTTTGCTTCTGAGCGCGGGGCCAGAAGAAAGATCGTTACCAAGAACAACGATAGTACGAGCACGGAGACAGGGATAAAGCGGGATCGCGCACGCATTGCGTAAGCTCCTTCCGAAAGGCTAGTTGTTGTGGAATCCAGGTTAATGGAACTGCTGCGAACTGCGCGAAACAATAAGGCTAACGGCGGTGAGAGTCAAATTTCAGCCGCGGAATCCGCGAGCTCTATGAAACGCGGACGCGGTTTGAGATTCTGCGATCGTGGTTGGCTGGACGAGGGGTTGATTGCGGCGTGGTGCGCGTAACCGTCGGAGCCGTGCGATCGGTGATCAACGGTAAAGGATTGATGGCGCCGCCGAAGCCGTAGACGCCGAAATGAAGATGTGGTGGCGTCCCTTGCGCGTTTCCGGTGGTGCCGACAAACCCGAGCAACGTCTTCGAAGTAACAGCATCGCCGACCTCCAATCCCGGAGCATAAGCATCGAGATGCGCGTAGTAGTAAACACGCCCGCCGGAACTGATCACTGATACCGTTTGGCCACCGAGATTATTCTCGCCAATCCTGTAAACGTATCCATCCGTCGCCGAGAGCACCCGCGTTCCCCTGGGAGCGAAAATGTCCTGCCCTTCGTGCTGTCGCCCGCCACTGCGCGGGGCGTGCCAGGTGTCGGTGACTTCCCTCTTCGTCACATCATCAACCGGCATTTTTATCTGCGCATGAGGTTCCTGGGTGTAGAGCTTCGCGACGCGGGCGTAGAACACGACAGTATCAGCCAGCGCGCCCGCAGCGCCGGTTACGACAAGCAAAAACATCGCGATCGTGAGGACAACAAGTGCTTTCCAGTTCCGTTTCATCGAGAATTTGGGATGCGCAGACGTGGCCGGCCGGTTTGCTTTGAAGCCGATGTCGAATTTGGAAGGACGCAGCGGCATGTCGTGCTAAACGAACATGCCGCCGAGTTGGTTCCTCACCAAAAATTTAGCTTCCCTTGGTCGAAACGTTCTCCGCCAGAATCCAGCGATCGGGATCGAGCTGGACCTTTGAAGGAGCCGCCGGAAGTCTGATTGTGAACGGAGTGGAAGCTCCCTGAACGATCACGGTTCCCGTCGCTTCCTGTTTTCCGCCAAAAGCAAACTTGACCGGCAACACCATCACCCAGTTTTCCCCCGCGTTCTTCTGCGTGATGGTTCCTGAAACGACCACCTTGCCGTCTGCTTCAGGCGTGATCTTGTACTGCATTTCATACGACGGCAGTTCAGATTGATAAACCGCCTGACGGAACAACCAATTGAGATTCTGCATGCCATACTTCTGCGCGATCGGGGTCTTCGCAAAATGTTCGTTGACGACTTTGCGGAAGTCGTCAGTCGAAGCAGTCTGGTTGCGATGACGCTCGACGAAGTCCGTCATCATGTCGAAGAACGGTTGACCGTCGCCGTTCGCAGGATTGCTCATCATGAAATGAAGCATACGCAACACGAGCGCGCCTTTGTTGTAGATCAACGTTTGATAAGCGCCAAAAGTCTTACTCGTGTTGAGACGATGGCCCAGGATGATTGGACCAACATCGACAAGGCGTCCTTTGCCGACGCCGGTTAGAGTCTCTGGCGGATCTTTGAGCGACGACCGCAGTTGCGAAAGAAGTTCCTCTCGCGCGCCACGGCTATCGCGCAGTCCCGTGTAAAGAATGCCCGAGTACTCGGCGAATCCCTCGCTCAACCACTGATCGCGATACGAGCGCCACGCGACGATATTTCCCCACCACTGGTGCGCGGCTTCATGCGCGATGAAAGCATACGTGTACTTGTTGGCCCGATCCGTATTCGGAATCATCAACATCGTCGCGATGCCCTGTCCGAACGGGTACGGATGGAACGTCGCGCCAAACGATGGATAAGGATAGTTGCCGAAAGTCGCCGTGAAATAACGGACAGTGTTGTTGAGTTCGGCGACGATGAAGTCTTCCTTGATCGCGGCGAGGTCGCCCGGCAGCGAACTGAACTCGAGAGGCGTCGGCGCGCCGCCCTTTTCCCATTTGATCGAATCCGCATAACGCTTGAATGGCCCTAGCGCGAACGTCACGAGCGAGACCGGAAACTGCATCTTGTATTTCGACACAAGTCCATCTTTGTCTTCCGGATCGGGCTCTTCGCTAAGACGCGTGCCGACACTCGCAATCTTCAGACGTTTCGGATGCCTGAACGTCATATCAAACGTCGACCGCTTGAGATAACCGTGTCGCGGATACCACGATGTATTCGACGCCGGATACTCGCAGTCTTTTAACCGATCATGACCGCGCATGAAGTCGCCTTCGACGTCGAGATCCAGCTCGATTTTGTCACCGGGCTTCAGATCCGCCGGCAGCAACACTGTAAACCCGCCTTCCCATGGTTCCTGAAGAAAGTCGATCTCGTTGCCGCCGCTGCGCGCCGACTTGATCTTCATCTGTTTCTTCTGTCGCGTGTTGTCCCAGGAGCCGAGATCCTCGCCGACAGTGAAAGCGATCGCACGCAGGCTGGGTTGCAGCGCCTCGGCGCTGATGTGCGACAACACCCGCAAACGATTGTTGTAATCGCGCACGTCGACGTCCATACGATAGTTGCCGATGTTGATCTGGTCGTTGACGTCGGAGTAAGCGACGGTGCCGCGCTGGTAATCTTCAAGTGCGTAAAAAGCGAGCCACACTTCGGGCGAAAAGATCGCGGAGTTGTAAGTCCAGATCAACCCCTTCTCGCCCGCGTTGATATCGAAATTGGCGACGGGAATGCGGCTCTGATGGTCCAGGAGCATCGCGAATCGCTCGCGCTTACCGCCGTCAAACTGTGCGAAGAACACGCCCGGCTTTTCGCCGTTCAGAAGCGAGACTGCAACGCGCGCCGATAGGTTGGCGCCGGTTTCGCGCAGGATGCGCGCGTCGATCTCGCTGGCCAGTTTCTGCGCCCGCTCGTTGGCCGCGCCGGGTTGCGCCGCGCCGAACTGAGTCGCGGTGTCATCCGTGAATCGAAACACCGCGGTTTTGAAGTCTGACTCGAGGACGTCTACGCCGAGGAGGCGTTTCAGATTATCTTTTTCGAAATCACTGGCAGGTGTTTCAGCCGTAAACTTACCTTCGCCGAGAAACACCGCGCCCGTGATCCGTCCGTTGACTGGCTCACTGAAATACACCGTGCCGTCGAGTGTGATCTGCGCTCGATCTTTCTTGATCACGAGCGACTTCACCTGTGCTGACCCGCCGTTTAGAGCAAAGGTTTTGAGCTGGTTATAGAGCTGTTTTTCCTTGGATCCGGCAGTCTCTTGCGCAAATGCGCCGGGTGTGACGAAAATAAGCGCAAGCAATAGACAGCCGAACACCAAAAGGGGACGCAGGGAGGTGTGATTCTTCATTGAGGATCTCCGAGATTAAAGTCGTAAGTGTCGTGAAAACTGGCGTTTTCTACGTGGTACAGTGAACCAAAAAGCTGATGTTTAGTCCAGCCCTTGACCGTTTTCCGTGATATTATCGGCGGCGCCAAAAAACCAACGACAATGCAGGCAAGCGACACCGAAGAGTTTCTGCGGGACTTTCGCGCCACGGTACTGGACGCGACCGAACGTTTGCAGGCGATCTCTCCTGAAGAGAGCGCGCGACAGTCGTCGCCTGACAAGTGGTCGATCAAGCAGGTCCTCGGTCACCTGATCGACTCCGCCGCGAATAATCATCAACGATTTGTGCGCGCGCAGTTTACGGATGATCTTGTTTTTCCCGGTTACGAACAGGAGAAATGGGTCGACGCGCAGAAGTATAACGACGAGTCGTGGCCTGACATGGTCCAGTTATGGCACTTCTATAACCTGCACCTGTTGCATGTGATCTCGGCTATCCCCGCAAGCGCGTTAACCCGAGCACGAATACACCATAATCTCGACGAGATCGCCTTGCATCCCGTCGCTAAAAACGACGCCACAACGCTCGATTACTTTGTTCGCGATTACCTGGTCCACATGAAACACCATCTGGACCAAGTCAATAGACTACGGAACTCGTGAAAAGTTCCGGAATTTGTACCAGGAGTCTATATGCCGACTTACGAAGAGCTCAAACACAAAACGTTGGCGGATCTGCGCGAGATGGCGAAAGGCATTGAACACGATGCCGTTCAGGGCTACACGCAGATGAACAAGGACCACCTGCTGGTCGCGTTGTCCAGGGCGCTCGGGATCAAACACGAGCACCACGACGTGGTCGGCATCGATAAGCAGTCGATCAAGGCCCGCATCCGCGAACTGAAAACTCAACGTGAAGCCGCGATTGCCGCTCACGATCATGCGCAACTCAAAGTCGTGCGACGCACGATGCATCGTTTGAAGCGACGAATACGCAAAGCGACTGTGTAACGTTTTATCATCCGTGGAGAACAGTCATGAAAAAGACAATCAATCTGAGCGTGAACGGCGTCTCTCGCAGTGACGAGGTCGAACCACGCCTGCTGCTGGTCCACTACCTGCGCGACGTTCTCGAGTTGACCGGAACGCACGTCGGCTGCGAAACGTCGCTTTGCGGCGCATGTACCGTGATGGTCGATGGACAGGCGGTGAAGTCGTGCACGATGTTTGCCGTTCAGGCTGAAGGTGCGTCGATCACAACGATCGAAGGACTCGCGAAAAACGGCGAACTGCATCCGGTCCAGGAAGGATTCTGGGAACGGCACGGGCTTCAATGCGGCTACTGCACGCCGGGAATGATCGTCACCGCCGCGCAGTTGCTCGATCGCAACGCCAATCCTTCGCGCGAAGAGATCTGCCACGGACTCGAAGGCAATCTCTGTCGCTGCACCGGTTATCAGCACATCATCGAAGCCGTGGAATACGCCGCGAAGAAGGCGGCGCGTTGATCTTAGTACTTAGTACTTAGTGCTTTATTCGTCGCGATGACCTAAGACAAAGTGCCAAGTACCAAGAACGAAGTACAAAGTACAAAGCACACCCGGAGGGAAACATGTCTAACAAATACGTCGGCCAGCGAGTGAAGCGCACGGAAGATCCGCGGCTGATCAAAGGCCTGGCCCATTACGTCGACGACATTAGTCTACCCGGCACTCTGCACGTCGCTTTTGTGCGTTCCGTGTACGCGCACGCGAAGATCACAGGCATCGACACGTCGGCGGCACTCGAGACGCCGGGCGTCGTCGCCGTCTACACCGGCGCGGACGTCAACGACAAAGTCGGGCCAGTTCCCTGCGCGGGCGCGTTGCCCGATCTCAAAGTTCCCGATCATCGCGTGCTCGCGAAAGACAAGGTCTACTTCATGGGCCATCCGATCGCCGTTGTCGTCGCGAAGGATCGTTACGTCGCCCGCGACGCTGCCGATCTCGTGGTGGTCGATTATGACGAACTGCCGGTTGTCACTGACGTTGAAGAAGCGGCGAAGGGCGGCCCGGTCATCCACGATGCTTGGAGCGACAACATCGCTTATCGATTGACGTCAGGCGAAGGCGACATCGACGCCGCATTCGCGGCCGCGGATCGCACGGTGAAACAACGCGTGCTGCACCAGCGACTCGCGCCCATCGCGATGGAACCGCGCGGCGTGTTGGCCCGCTACTTCCCGGGCGAACAGGAGTTGACGTTGTGGTCGTCGACGCAGATTCCGCACCTGATGCGCACGCAAGTCGCGATCATGATCGGCATTCCGGAAAACAAGTTGCGCGTAATCACGCCGGAAGTCGGCGGCGGTTTCGGATCGAAGTTGAACGTCTACGCCGAAGAAGCGCTGCTGGCTTGGATCTCGATGCAGTTAGGTAAGCCGGTGAAGTGGATCGAGTCGCGGCGCGAAAACATCCAGGCGACGATCCACGGCCGTGGACAAGTCGGCGAGATCGAGATCGCGTTCAAGAACGACGGCACACTCACCGGTTTGCGTTACAGCGTGTTTGCGGATCTCGGCGCTTATCATCAGTTACTGACGCCTGCGATTCCCACGCTCACCGGACTGATGCTTTCCGGCGCGTACAAGATCCCCGCCATTCAGATGAACATCACGGCCTGCTTTACGAACAAGATGGCTACCGATGCGTATCGCGGCGCGGGCCGTCCCGAGGCGACGTACATCGTCGAACGCGGGCTCGATCTCGTCGCCGCGGATCTCGGCATGGATCCGGCTGAAGTTCGTCGCAAAAATTTCCCTGCGCCGAATGAGTTTCCGTTCCACACCGCGACCGGTCTCGATTACGACAGCGGTGATTACGAAGCCGCGCTCGACAAGGCGCAACAGATCGCCGGTTACGCAAAACTGCGCGAAGAGCAGAAGAAGGCGCGCGACGAAGGACGGCTGATCGGTATCGGCATTTCGACTTACGTCGAGATCTGCGCGCTTGGTCCATCACAGGCGATGCCTGCGGGTGGTTGGGAAAGCGCGACCGTCCGTATCGAGCCGACGGGTAAAGTCACGGTTCTCACCGGCGCGTCGCCGCACGGACAGGGACAGGAAACGTCGTTCGCGCAGATCGCCGCGGATGAGCTCGGCGTCAGTATCGACGACGTGACTGTCATTCACGGCGACACCGGCGTGGTCCAATACGGCATCGGCACGTTTGGTAGTCGCGCTACTGCCGTCGGCGGCACGGCCGTGTTTGTCGCGATTCAGAAGTTAAAAGAAAAGGCGGACAAGATCGCCGCGCACATGTTAAAGGCGGATGCTTCGCGACTGTCGTTCGAAGGCGGGAAGTATTCGTTGCAACAGGCAGCGGCTGCGGCGGCGGCAACAGGCAGTTCAGATCCGGTCGTTCCTGTCGGTGAAGCACCAGCAGGCGCATTGCCCGAACCGCAGGTCGACGGCAAATCGGGCGTCACGATCCAGGAGATCGCGCTCGCCGCGCACATCGCGAAAGACTTGCCGCCCGACACCGAGCCGGGATTGTCAGCAACCTACTTCTTCGAACCGAAGAACTTCACGTTTCCGTTTGGAACGCACATCGCCGTCGTCGAGATCGATCGAGAGACCGGCGATATCGAGTTTCTGCGCTATGTCGCTGTCGACGATTGCGGCAAAGTGATCAACCCGCTGTTAGTTGACGGACAGGTGCATGGAGGTATCGTGCAGTCGATCGGCCAGGCGTTGTTTGAGGAAGTGGTCTACAACGAAGACGGGCAGTTGATCACCGGCACGTTGATGGACTACGCGCTGCCGCGTGCTTCCGACATTCCGAAGCAGTTTGAGCTCGATCGAACTGAAACGCCTTCGCCCGTGAACCCGCTCGGCGTGAAAGGTGTCGGCGAAGCCGGGACCATCGGCGCGACGCCCGCGATCGTCGGCGCGGTTGTCGACGCGCTCGCACCATTCGGAGTGAAGCACCTCGACATGCCGATCAAACCCGAGAACGTTTGGCGGATTATCAACGGCCACTGAACAGATAGGAGCACGAAATGATTCCCGCACAATTCGATTACCAGGCGCCCGCGACTCTCGAAGAAGCTATCTCGCTGCTGGCGGGCGATCCCGACGGCGCGAAAGTTCTTGCCGGTGGCCATAGCCTGATTCCGGCGATGAAGCTGCGACTCGCGCAGCCGCAGTTGCTCGTCGACATCGCGCGGATTAAGTCGTTGTCGTACATCCGCGAAGAAGGCGATCAGATACTGATCGGCGCAACGACCACGCACTATCAACTCGAGTCATCGGATCTGTTGAAGCAGATTTGTCCGTTGTTACCGGCGTGCGCCGCGAGTATCGGCGACGTTCAGGTGCGCAACAAGGGTACGATTGGCGGCAGTCTGGCCCACTCCGATCCCGCGGGCGACTGGCCCGCCGCGGCGCTCGCGCTTCGCGCTGAACTCGTGATGCAGGGACCAAACGGCGAGCGAACCGTAAATGCCGATTCGTTCTTCATCGATCTGATGACGACGGATGTACAACCAGGCGAGATACTGCGTGAGATCCGAATCAAAAAGCCGTCGGGACGTTTTGGCCACGCTTATCAAAAGGTGCCGCATCCGGCGTCAGGATTCGCCGTTGTGGGCGTCGCGGTCCATCTCGGATTGAATGCCGACGGTTCGTGCGCGGCAGCGGGTGTGGGTGTAACGGGGGTCGCCACGAAAGCGTTCCGCGCCCACGCTGTCGAGTCTGCCCTCGCCGGCGCGACTCTCGACGATCAAACCATCGCGGCCGCAGCAGCCAAAGTCTGTGACGGCATCAACGCCACCCAGGATCTCTACGCCTCGAGCGACTATCGCCGTCACCTGGCCCAGGTCCATACGCGCCGCGCGATTCAGATTGCAAAATCCGTCTAATCGGTGGCCCGTCTTGCCTTCGCGATGAAGTCCTCGATGTCGGCGATCTTGCGTGGAAGGGCTTCGCTCATCCAGCGGACGCCGGTGTCGGTGATTAGCATGTCGTCCTCGATGCGGACGCCAATGCCTTTGTACTTCTCAAAGGCCGGACGAATCGCCGCTACAAACTTCTCCCAGTCTGCATCACTCCAGCCGTACGGCTTGTGGTCCAGGGCTTCGGGGCGCACGTAGATTCCCGGCTCGTTTGTGAAAACAACTCCCGGCACAAACTTCGCCCCACCGCCGACGTCGTGCACGTTCATGCCCAACCAGTGCGACGTGCCGTGCATGAACCACATTCGATACTGATTGGAGCTCTTGTCAGTAATTAAACCGAGTTGCAGCAGGCCTTGTTTGATGACTTCCGTCCCTGCCCTGTTCACGTCGGATAACGTCGCGCCCGGACGAGACGCTTTCGCCACGGCCTCCTGCGCGTCGTAGACGATCTGATAAACCGCGGCCTGTGCAGGCGAGAACTTTCCGTTTACGGGAAAAGTACGTGTGATGTCGGCCGTGTAGTGATCGTACTCAGCGCCGACGTCCATCAACACCAGTTCACCCGGCTTCACCGGCCCCTGCGACTCGATGTAGTGAAGCGTCGTCGCGTTTGGACCACAACCGACGATATCGGGATAACCCCAGTTATCAGCGTTCCGCAGCTTGAACGTGTACGCGACTTCCGCATCGACTTCGTATTCCCACTTCGCCGTGGCGGCGGCCACCCACGATCGCTGGTGCGCTTCGATACTGATGTCGATCGCATGCTGCAAAAGGCGCAACTCCATCGGCGACTTCACCAATCGCATCGCCGTAAATATGGGCCACGCGTTCTTGATCCCATAACCGGAAGCCGTCTTGGACCACTCGCCCGCGAAACGTTGCTCCGGCCGGTACTCGCGACTCTCCGCTTCACCCGGCATGAGCATAAACACGCCCGCCTCGTTTTTCGCCGCAGCGTCAAACAAAGATCCAAAACCGTTATCGTTATTCAACGGCATGTCGAGCGGCAGATCCGACATGAAGATGTTTTCCGGTTTTGGCCGGTATGGCTGTCGATTGCGTAGCGCTTTTATAAACGGATCAAACTCGCTCGATTGCCAGATCTCACGAATCCCGGAAAGCTGATGCGCCTCTTGCGCGCTGTACATGTATCCGGTCCATGTTTCCATCGCGGGACTGCGACGCGGCAGAAAGAGAACTTCTTTAAACTTCGTATTGCCCGGCAACAGAACAAGCGTCGCGCCTTTTTGTTTCAGGTTCGTCAGGTAGTAGAGATTGTTCTCCTGGCGATACGGATAGTCGACGTCGTAAGCGTAAACACGCGGTTCGGCACTGAACAAAATCAGAAACGACTGTGGTCCAACACTTTGAGCCACGCGTTCGCGCCGCTGGATCAACTCCGCCACGCGCTCTTTGTCGTTGAAGACCGGCGCCGGCGGCGCCATCTTGATGTTCGGCGCAGTCCTGCGTTCGTTCGTCGCGCGAACCGCAACACCCGCAGGCGCTAGCATCACCACCGAAACATAAACGGCCAGCAACAAAAAGAAGACACGTGTGGCTCTCAATCTTTTCATCTCTCTCCTCAATGAAAAACGGATTATGGCGATGGTGTGGGCGCAGGACTGGGCCGGCCCGCAGGTCGTCGTCCCGGGTTCAGGACTCGCCGTTTGCCGTCGGGGCTCACATAAACGCGCATTCCATCCGCCGTAGTGATTACCTGTGAACCGTCGGGAAAATTACGAATGGTGATGCCGCCCGGAAACGTTTTCGTCTGCGCCGGACGTGGTCGCATACCGCGGGGAACAGCCGGCGGGTTTGGAATCTGCACATCTATGTTCGGATCTTCGTGAGACGGAGCTTCGGCATCGACGCGCGCTGCGCCGGGCTCGGTTGCACGTGGCTTTCGCTCCCCGGGCTCCTCGCGCGTCGTTTTCTCAGTCTTCTTAGCTGCAGGCGCGTCAGTCTTCTTCGCTTCTTCCGTCGGTTCAGCAGTCGCCTCAGCCTGAGCATCTGCCTGAGCATCTGCCTGAGCATCTGCGGGTGTCGGCGTAGCGCTCGCGGCGGGCGACGGCGTCGGCGCGGCTACCTGGACCACGGAATCGCCACGCTGGCTCAACTGAAAGAACGCCAACACACCGAACGCCAACAGCACCAGCGCCGCAACCGAAACAACCCACGGCAACGCACGTCGCCGGCCACCGGCTAACGGTCGCACAACCGTCGTCTCACCGGCACGAACAGTGTCCTGTCTGACTACGGTTTCAGTTGGGACGGCAACTGTGCTCGCCGCGCTCGGCGGAAACAGCATCGTCTGCGCCTCGCCGCGATTCACAACAGTCGCAGCATCGCTCGACGCGTGTAGATCTTTGCGCATCTCGGTGGCGGTCGCGTATCGCTGATCGCGATTCTGGGCCATCGCCTTCGCCAGAAACACATCGACGGCGGGCGGCACGGCGGGATTCGCGGAACTGGCCGGCACCAAAGGATCGGGCTGACCGTTTACAACCGCGGCCGCGCGCGTCAAAGCGTCCGGCGGTTTCACGCCAGTCATCAGGTGATAGAGCGTGGCGCCGAGCGAGTACAGGTCGCTGCGCGCGTCAGTTCCGAGTCCCTGGATCTGTTCGAGTGGGGCGTAGTTCGGCGTGTAACCGAAGATGCTGGCGGCGGTGGTCGCGCGCGAGACGTCGCCGGCCTGACCTTTCGCGAGTCCGAAGTCGAGCAGAATTATCTGTCCGCGCGGCGTCAGTTTCAGGTTTTGCGGTTTGATGTCGCGATGGACGATCTGCGGATCCTGCGTGTGCAGGTAATCGAGCGCGTCCAGGAGTTGATCGGCCCATGTCAAAACCTGATCCGACGGAAACGGACCACGCTTGCGATTGATCTTCTCCATCAGGTCGTCGCCCGGGATGAACTGCATCACGAGAAACTGTCCGTCGCCTTCGGAGAAGTGATCGCTGACACGCGGCAGCGCAGGATGATGCAAACGCGCGAGCAGACGCGCCTCGCGCTCAAACTGTTTGCGCAAACGCTCGTCGGAAAACAACGTTTCTTTCAACGCGACGGTCGTGTCGAGACGTTGATCGACCGCCTCGTAAACCGCACCCATGCCACCCTGCCCGAGTTGGCGGACGATACGATAACGGCCTTGCAGGATTGTTTCCGGCGTCAGCATCAGTAGGTAAACACCGCGAAGGCGGCAAACGGGGCGATTATACACGGGGGTGGGGGTACTTTGTACTTTGTACTTGGTGCTTGGTGCGTGGTCACTTATCAAGGTTCCAAGTCACAGCACAAAGCACTAATTTACCAAGTGCAAAGAATTAAGGAGCAAAACCATTGAGCCAACTCACCACTTATAAGGTATCCTACAAGGCGTGAACCCCAATAACGGCGGAGTCATCATCGATGTTGGCCCACGCAAACGTCGCGGCTGGAAGATCGCGATCTTTGTCGCGGCCATCCTTTTGCTCTTTTCGTTCTCGCGAATCCTTTCCGTCTATCTGTCCGCGCTGTGGTTCGATTCGCTCGGTTATTCGTCAGTCTACTGGTACATATTTAAAACAAAGGCCCTGCTTTTCGCGGCTTTCACGATCCTGACGGCGTTGCTGCTGAGCGCGACGTTTCTGCTTTTTCAACGACTTTTCGGCGCCTACGCTTTCGAAAACCGGACGATTATTCTCAACAATCAACCGTTTCAGTTCTCGCCGGCAAAATTCATTCGCCCGCTGGGTTGGGCAGTCTCACTGCTGTTCGGCCTGATTTACGGTTTCAATCTCAAAGATCACTGGCAGCAATTCGCCCTTTACTGGAACCAGCCACCGACAACGCTCAACGATCCTATCTTCGGCAAATCGCTTGGCTTTTACCTGTTTTCACTGCCGCTTTACGATTCGTTGAGCTCGTGGCTGCTCGGCGTGACTTTCATCATTCTCGTCGCCGCAGTGGCGTATTCGTTGCTCGGATTGCCACAGACGGTTTTAAAGCCGAGTGTTCGCTGGTCATCGGGAGCAGCGTTTCGCGCCGTTTGCTGCGCGCTCGCGCTTGTTCTTTTGGTGCTGAGCTGGCGCACTTACTTGTCACGCTTTCCGTTTCTCTGGCAGGACCACCAGACGTTCTCCGGCGTCACGTACACGGAAGCCCACTACACGCTTCCCGCGCTGCTCTTCGTCTCCATCGCACTGATAATCGCGGCGATCATCTCGCTGCTAAACGCGTTCGTCGCGCGGCGCTTCAGTCTGTTGCTGATCGCGCTCGCGATTCCGTTCGCTGTTTACATCATCGGCGTCGTGCTGATCCCTTCGTACATACAGGGATTCATCGTCAAACCCAACGAGATCGAACGCGAAACGCCTTACATCACGCATAACATCGAGTGGACGCGGCGCGGTTTTGGTATCGAACAGATCGAACAACGCCAGTTTGATCCGGAACCTTCAACAGCCGCGATCGACCTGCCCAACAATCGCGAAAACCTCGAAAGCGTTCGTCTCTGGGACTGGCGCGCGCTCCAGGACACGCTGCGGCAAATCCAGGCCATCCGCATCTATTACGACTTTCCCGACGTCGACGTCGATCGCTACATCATCGACGGCCACATGCGCCAGATGATGATCGCGCCACGCGAGATCAACGACGCGAAACTGCCTGAGTCATCACGCAACTGGGTCAACGAACGACTGATCTACACGCACGGCTACGGCGTGACGATGAACAGCGCCAACGGTTTCACGCAGGAAGGACTGCCGCAGTTCGTGCTGTCAAACATGCCGGTCGAGTCGAAGGCCGGCGAGATCAAGATCACGCGCCCTGAGATCTATTTCGGTGAACTGACGGATCGCTATGTTTACGTGAAAACGGGACAGCAGGAGTTTGATTATCCGCAGGGCGATACGAACGCGACCACGACGTACCAGGGCACCGGCGGCATTCGCATTGGCGGATGGGGACGGCGCATGTTGCTGGCGTGGAGCATCGGCGACGTTTCCAAGTTGCCGTTTTCAGACGCGATCACGAGCGACAGCCGTGTCCTGATTCGTCGCACGATTCGGGAGATCGTAAACGGCGTCGCTCCGTTTCTTACTTACGATAAAGACCCGTACATCGTAGTCAGTGGCGACGGACGTCTGTTCTGGATGCTCGACGCGTTCACCGAATCGTCTTACTTCCCTTACTCGAGCCATCACGACGTCGGCGGCGACTCGATCAACTACATTCGCAATAGCGTGAAAGTCGTGATCGATGCGTACAACGGCACGGCTCGTTTCTATGTTTTCGATAACCAGGATCCGCTACTCGCAGCGTATCGCCGCGTTTTTCCGAGTCTGTTTGTCGACGCGAGCCAGATGCCGGCTGATTTGCGAGCGCACGTGCGTTATCCGGAAACGCTGATCCGCGCGCAGGGTGAGGTTTACAGTCTCTATCACACGCAAAACCCGAAGGTGTTTTTCCAACGCGAAGACGTTTGGAGCGTGGCCCAGCACATCACGCTTGATAAAGATGGCAAGCGGCAAACTGCGCCGATCGATCCGTATTTTGTGTTGATGCAGTTGCCGGGTGAGCAGGAGAAGAGTGAGTTTGTGTTGATCTCGCCGTTCACGCCGGCGAACCGAAACAACATGATCGGGTGGATGGCCGGACGCAGCGACGGCGAGAATTACGGAAAGCTGCTGGTCTATAACTTCCCGAGTTCGCGCTTAATCGATGGTCCAACGCAGATCGAAGCCCGCATCGATCAGAATGCACAGCTTTCGGGCCAGTTCACGCTTTGGAACGCGCAAGGTTCGCGTGTGATTCGCGGGCATCTGCTGGTGATTCCGATCGGGCGTTCGCTGTTGTTTGTCGAGCCGATTTATTTGCAGGCGGAGCGAAGTCCTATGCCGGAGTTGCGGCTGGTCGTACTTGCTACGCAGGAGAAGCTGGCTTACGGGCAGACGTTTGCGGAGGCGATGAACAATCTGTTTGGTGAAGCGGCGGCGCAACCGCAGCCACCGGCTTCCGGCGAGGCGGCACAACCAGAAGGTGGCGCGAAACCGGCGCCGTCAGCGATGCCGAGTCAAACGATGCAGCAACTAATTATTCGGGCGATACAGGAGTTTGACGATTACCAGCGACTCATGTCGCAAGGTAAATTCGCTGAAGCCGGGCAGAAACTCGAGCAGCACAAACGCACGCTCGATGAGATTCGCAAACTCAATCCGTAGCGGTTTATTGCGGGAGTCTCATTGAACACGGATTTAGCGTCTGCTCGATTCGATTTTCTCCATTAATTTCTTCGCTTTTTCAACCGCCGTATTGTGCTCGGCCATGTACTTTGGATCGGGCGTGTTCGACAGCACCGCTTCGAGTTGTTTCATTGCTTCAGCATCGCGGTTGTTGGCTTCCAAACCTTCCGCGAGGTGATACCGCATCAGCGAATTGTTCGGACTCAGCTTCACGCCCTTTTCGAGATACTCGATCGCCTTCGCCGTGTCGCCGCCAAGCATACGCGGCGCTTGCAGGTACAAACGTCCCAAACCGAGATACGCGCTGTAGCCCTGATAACTCTCGTCAAGCTTCAACACCGTCTCCATCTCGCCCTTGATGTCCTGAAAACTCGATAAATTGGCGATCGTGCTGTGCGCGGCAGTGCCGCCGTAGTTTGCGCCGAGCCAGAAATGACCGTCAGGCTTGTTCGGCTCGAGTTGCACGGCGCCCTTTCCCGCCTCCGTACCCTCGCGAAACATATCTTCGCGCTCGTCGTCATTATCCGTATGGTCGCCTACGTAGAAAGCCGCCCGAGCGAGCTTCCAGGCGGCTTCGTAATTGTTGTAATCCGCCGTGCGGGCCTGGCGCAGGGACGCCACACAGACGCGAGCCTTCTGTAAATCCTCCCGTCCCTCCCAGAGCGACTCGGCCTCGGCAATCCGGTCAGCCGCCATCTTCGCGTCGCTGCTGTTACCCATGGGCGCACCCGTTGCCGGAACGCCTCTATCGCAGCCAAAGCCACTAAAAGCAACTGAAAAAACCGCACATCCAATAAGCAGAGATCTTAGTTTTTGTTGGCTTTTCTTAAGATTTACCATTCAAAGGCCTCCGATTGTCTAGCACCGCTATACAGTTTGTAATACTTTTGCGTTCAAGTTATAGAAATCCGGTCGAATACGGTATAGTGGCTCGCGCCGGACTGAACCGTGCCTGTTGGCGGGGCGTCCGGTAAATCATTAAATCCGTGGAGGAGAGTTGGCGGGGGCAGCATTCTACGATCTTGAAGGAACGCTCGTGAGCACGAACCTGGTGCACACGCTGACCTTCTACGCCGGCCGCCAGCAAGGCTTGTTGGCCAGCTTCAAGAAGAGCGCGGCTACGTATCTGAGCCTCCCGGTGTTCGCGATCACCGACCAGTATAGCCGAAAAGTCTTTAACGACCTCTACTTCAAGCGGTACAAGGGCCAATCCGAAGACCGCCTGCGCTACTTCGCGCAGGACTTGTTCGAAGACGTGATTAAGCCCGCGGTCTTTCCCGGAACTTACGAATTGATCGAGAAGTCGCGGAAACTCGGATTACGCCAGGTCGTCATCACGGGCGCTCTCGATCTCTCCGTCAAACCGCTGATGGACCACCTCGGGATCACCGAATACGTAACGAACCGGCTCGAGTTTGTAAACGGCGTCGCGACCGGGCGCCTCTTGCCGCCGATCATGGCGGCGGCGACCAAAGCCTCGTGGATCAGAACTTACACGGAGCGCGAAGGGATCAGTTTGAGCGATTCCTACGCTTACACCGACAGCATGAGCGACCTGCCGATGTTGTCGATCGTGGGCCATCCGGCGGTCATCAATCCCGATATGAGACTGCGGCAGACCGCGCTTCATCACGACTGGCCGATATTGGATCTTAAATAATGGCGCTTCAACTCAGACGAAAAACGCACGAATCGGTAATTTACATCGACCGCGACAGCGCGCCGCGCATCATTCCCTCCGGTGAAGATTTCATACTCGAAGACTTGCCGATCGGTACGCGTGTGCTCTACCCGAATCCGTCGATCAAAGGTTTACCCAATCGCGAGGCCGCGATTCGTTACGCCCTCAATCATCCGCTCGGCTGCGATCCATTGTTCGCCCAACTCGAACCCGGAATGCGCGTGACGATCGCCGTCGACGACATCAGTCTGCCGTTGCCGCCGATGGCCACTCCCGACATCCGTCAAACGATCCTCGAGATCGTTTGCGACATGCTTACGGGTCACGGCGTAGACGACGTTCACATCATCATCGCCAACTCGTTGCACCGGAAGATGACCGAGTGGGAGATGAAGCGGATGGTTGGACCACGCATCTTCTCGGAGTACTACCCTGATCGTTATTACAACCACGACGCCGAATGGGCCGACGGTCTCATCAAGATCGGCGAGACACGACACAGAGAGCCGCTCACGCTGAATCGCCGCGCCGCCGAAAGCGACCTGCTGATCTACGTCAACATCAATTTCGTGCCGATGGACGGCGGTCACAAGTCTGTCGCAGTTGGTCTATGCGACTACGAGTCGCTGCGGATGCACCACGATCCGCAGACGATTCGCGATTCCGACAGTTACATGGATCCGGCACGTTCCGCGCTCAATCACAAGGTCGTGAAACTCGGCAAGATCGTCGACGAGCAGCTCAACGTTTTTCACATCGAGACCGCCATCAACAACCGGATGTACGGTTCGGACATGGATTTTCTGCTGCGCAACGAAGACGACTTCAGCGCCTTCGATCGCATGAAGTTTGAAGCGATGCGCTACGCGATGAGCAAACTGCCTCGTCAGGCGCGCCGGAAGTTGTTGCACTCGCGTCCCGCTGCGTACGAGATGATCGCGTGCCACGCAGGCAAGACCGAACTGGTCCACGAGAAGATCGTCGCCAAGGGTTTCGATCAATACGCGATTCCGATTCGCGGCCAGGCCGACATCCTGATCACAGGCATTCCCGATATCTCGCCATACAACGTCTATTCGATCCTGAATCCGTTGCTGGTCCAGGTGATGGCGCTCGGTTATCACTTCAACTTCTATCGCAACAAACCGTTGCTGAAGAAGGGCGGCGTGCTGATCATCAACCATCCCTGCTACGACGAATTCGATCACGACTTTCATCCGAGTTACATCGAGTTTTTCCATCGCCTGTTGCCGGAAACTCGAGATGCTTTCACGTTGCGCGAGAAGTACGAACAGGAGTTTGCGAACAATCCGAGTTACATCGAGATGTATCGACGCGGCAACGCGTATCACGGCGCGCATCCGTTTTTCATGTGGTACTGGGGCGAAAACGGACGCCAGCACGTCGGCAAAGTGATCGCCGCGGGCGCCGAGAACGCGCACGTCCCGGGCATTCTCGGTTGGGAACGCGCCGACAATCTCACCGAAGCAATCGCGATGGCGCGAAGTTACATGGGCAACTCAGCACAGATCACGATGCTGCACCAGCCCATGATCGGCATTGCTGACATGGAATAAAGGGAGCTTTGGTCTTGGTACTTTGTGCTTTGTATTAACAAAGACCCAAGTACAAAGAACAAAGAACAAAGCGAAATGAAATTATCGCCAACAGAAATCTTCAACGGCCGCAACATCTTCCTGATTGGAAGCACAGGCTTCCTCGGCAAGGTGACGCTCAGCATGTTGCTGTATCGCTTTCCGAACGTCGGCAAGATCTACCTGACAGTGCGCGCGCGCTCGCAGGAGGAATCTGAATCACGGTTCTGGAACAACATCATCACCGCGCCGCCTTTCGATCCGCTGCGCGAACGCTACGGCAGCGCGCTCGAAGGTTTTGTTAACGACAAAGTCGTCGTCAAAGGCGGCGACATCGCCGAAACAAACTTCGGTTACACCGAAGAAGAAGCGCAGGCGATCGCGGACGACATCGACATCATTATCAACTCCGCCGGCAACGTCACTTTCAATCCCACACTCGAGAGCGGCCTGCGCACGAACGTAGTCGGCACGCAAAACGTGATCGCTTTCGCGAAACGAATGAAGCGGCCGGCGCTGGTCCATGTTTCGACCTGCTTTGTCGCGGGAAATCGTTCGGGCGCTGTTTGGGAAGACGATGCCGTCATCGGATATTTCCCGCGCCAGCACGAAGCCGACATGCGCGGCGTTGAATTCTCCGTCGAACAGGAGATCGCCGACTGCGCGAAACTTGCGGATCGCGTCAGAGACGAAGCACGCGATGCGATGATGGCCGCGCGTTTCCGCGAACTCGCCCGCAAACGTTTAATCGAAGAAGATCGCGATTCCGACGATCCCGACGCGCTCGGTCTCGCCGTCGCACGCGAACGAAAAGTCTGGACGCGCACGCGTCTGACGGATCTCGGCGTCGAACGCGCCGCCTACTGGGGTTGGCCCAACATCTACACGTACACGAAGTCGCTGGGCGAACAACTCGTCGCGGCTGAAACAGGCATTGTTCGCAGCATCGTGCGGCCGAGCATCGTCGAGTCGGCGATGTCGTATCCGTTTCCGGGTTGGAACGAAGGTTTCACGACGACGGCGCCGATTATCTTCCTGATTCGCAAAGGCCAAACACTGATTCCCGCTAACGAGAAACTGATTCTCGACATCACGCCCGTCGATCAAGTCGCTTCCGTAATGCTCGCCGTTTCGGCGCAGGCTTGTGTCGAAGAGCCGCGTATGGTTTTTCAGGCGGCGACCGGCGATTCGAATCCCAACACCATGGAGCGCATCATCGGTCTCTGTGGACTCGACAAGCGCAACCACTTCGAGGAGAAAGAGACCGGCGTCAAGTTCTTCAACCAGGTCGCCGGGCGCATGGAACCGCGGCCGGTCACGTTTTCGAAGTATGAAAAGACTTCCGTGCCGATGTTCAACTCGGCGGCGAAGAAAGCGTCGTCGCTCCTCGGAAAAGTGCGGCCACGATGGGGCGGTGGACGCTTCGGCGAAGTGATCGATCTGATCAAGGACAACGTCGAGCGAGTCGAAGAGATGACCCGCGAAACGACCGAGGCATTCGACATGTTTCGGCCGTTCACGATCGAAAACGCTTACGTCTTTCGTTCGGATAACGTGCGGTCGTTGTTCGACAGAATCAGCGAAGACGAGCGGTCGCTGTTGACCTGGAACCCGGAAAAGTTTGACTGGTACGACTACTGGCTCAACATTCACCTGCCGGGTCTCACGAAGTGGGTGTTCCCGACTCTCGAAGACGAGATGCGGGCCAAACCGAAGCGCGTCTACACCTATCGCGATCTGCTCGAGCTCTTCGAGACTTCGACCAAGCGTCACGCCACGCGCGTCGCGATGCGTATCGAGCGCGAAGGGCGCAAGGAACAGTACACCTACGCGGATCTGCGCGAGCTCGCGACGCGCGTCGCCGGTTTTCTGGCGAGTCACGGAATCAAGCAGGGCGATCGCGTGTTGCTCGTCAGCAGCAACGCGCCCGAGTGGGGCATGGCCTACTTCGGCGTGCTGAAATCAGGCGCGACATGCATTCCTTGCGATCCCGAAAGCTCGACGGCGGAGATTCTCAACTTCGCGAAGGCCGGAAACGCCGCCGGCATCATCACGAGTCAGGCCATCGTCAACGATCATCCCGACCTGCAACAACTGCTGCAAGGACAAGGACTGACGCGTTTCTGGACCTACGAAGACGTCTTCGAACTGCCCGACGAGCAAATTGAAGACGAACGCATCGCGCTACTGCCGCAACGCGTTCACGCGCAGAGCGTCGCTTCGTTGATCTTTACGTCCGGCACGACGGGCCAGCCGAAAGGTGTGATGCTCTCGCATCGCAACCTGACGAGCATGGTGTCGATGCTTTCGTCGGTGTTCGACATGACGACGAGCGACGGCGTGTTGTCAGTGTTGCCCTTGCATCACACGTTTGAGTTTTCGACCGGCTTTTTGACGCCGCTGAGTCGCGGCGCGCAGATCACGTATCTTCCGGAGTTGACCAGCGACGCGCTCGCGAAAGCGATCAAGAACGGTCACGTGACGGGCATGGTGGGCGTGCCGGCGTTGTGGGAACTGCTGCACCGCCGCATCAAGAACCGTCTGTTTGAACGCAGCGACTTGATCGGCAAGACGGCCGAAAACCTGATATATGCGAACGCCTGGCTGCGCGATAAGACGAAGGTCAACGCGGGACAGGTGCTGTTCTATCCCATTCATGAAGGACTCGGCGGACGCATTCGCTACTTCATCAGCGGCGGATCGGCGTTGAGCGAAAAGATCCAACGCGACTTCTACGGTCTGGGCTTCACGATTCTCGAAGGTTACGGATTGACGGAAGCGTCGCCGGTTTTGACGGTCACACGACCGGAGAATCGTATGCTGAGTGGCACCGTCGGCAAGCCGCTTCCCGGCGTCGAGGTACGGATCGCGGATCCTGACTTCAACGGCGTCGGCGAGGTGCTCGCGCGTGGTCCAAACGTGATGTTGGGTTACTACGAAGACGAAGCCGCGACGCGCGAGACGCTCGTCGAACGCTGGCTACACACGGGCGACCTCGGCCGCGTTGACGACGACGGCAATCTCTATCTCGTCGGCCGTTCGAAAGAGATCATCGTCGACACGAACGGTAAGAACGTCTATCCCGATGAGCTCGAAGAGCTCTACTCCAACTCGCCTTACGTCAAAGAACTAAGCATCGTCGGTTTACCTGACGGCATCGGCGAGAAAGTCGCGTGTCTCGTCGTCGCCGACGACGAATACGACATCTCGCTCTCGCGCGCGGCGTTGCATCGCCTCGTCGAAGAGCACTTCCGCGAAGTGTCCGCCTCCCTGCCCTACTACAAACGCATCAAGGTCCTGCACTTCACCGACATCGAACTGCCGCGCACCGCGACTCGCAAAGTAAAACGGCGCGAAGTGGTCCAGATCATGGAAGCGCTCGAACAGAGTCAGAAGTCGGGACGAAAAGCGGTGGAAAGCAGCTCGGCGGACGCGGATTCGCTGTGGCTGATGGGCGTGGTTGCGAGTGTCGCCAATCGGCCGCGCGCTGAAGTCAAGATTGACACACGGCTGAGCGATCTCGGCTTCGACAGTCTGATGTTCGTCGAGCTTGCGACGTCGATCGAGAGTGCGGGCGCGACGATCTCCGCGCCGGAACGTTTCAATGAGATTCAGGACATACGTGAGTTGACGACGGTCGTGACGCGCCGCGGCGGTGTATCAACGAAACAGGAAGTTCGCATCGACGATCGTCAGAAAGACGATGAGATTCATATTCCATCGTTTGTTCGCACGGCGGGCAACAGGGCCGGCGACTTCCTGCAGCGGTTCCTGTACGACCAGTTCCTTAAGACTTACTACGAAGGACAGTCGAACATTCCGCCGCACACGAATTTCATCGTCGCGGCGAACCACTGCTCGCACCTCGACATGGGACTCACGAAGATGGCCCTTGGCGACGCCGGCAAAGACATGGTTGCGCTCGCTGCCGCCGACTATTTCTTCGACACGAAGTACAAACGCGCCGTGATGGAAAACTTCACGAACCTCGTGCCGATGGAACGCACCGGTTCGTTGCGGCAGTCGCTGCGTCACGCGCGCTCGTTCCTCGCGCAGGGTTACAACGCGCTGATCTTCCCGGAAGGCACGCGTTCGATGACGGGCATCATGGCCGATTACAAACCCGTCGTCGGCTATCTCGCGCTGCACGCGCGCGTCGGAATCCTGCCGATGTATCTCGACGGCACGTACCAGGCCATGCCGAAAGGAACGACCATCATCAAGAGCCGCGACATCGGCGCGCGCATCGGGCGCTTCCTCTCGTTTGAAGAACTGGAGGAGATGACGAAAGGAATGCCGCGGGCCGAAGCTTATCGGCTGATCGCCGCGCGCGTGAGACATGAAGTCGTGAACCTGCGCGACCGCACACGCGATCCGTTCGATGCGAAAGCGCTTCGCAAACAATGGCGTACCGAACGCAAGGCAGCAACGCAAATCACCGCGAACGAAGAAGTGGTGGAACTTAGTGCTTAGTACTTTGTACTTTGCACTTTCAAGTCCCTGGCCGGTAGTTTGCGAAACTAAGAACTGAGCACAAAGAACCAAGCACCAAGCACGAATGCCTCCAAAGACTCCCGGCAAACGCACCGCGCGCATGACAACGGTTCCGACCGGAACCAAACGGCGCGCCGCCATTGAGAAACGACAGCGCGCCGTCACGCTGGTTACCGGCGGCACGGGTTTTCTCGGCTCGCATCTCGTCCGGCAGTTGATCGAAGAAGGCGCGCGAGACGTTCGCGTGATGGCGACGTCGATTCCCGATTGGCTCGTCGATCTCGGAGTCGAAACGTTTCAGGGCTCGATTACGAACGCCGACGACACCAAACGCGCCGTCGAAGGTATCAGCGAGATCTATCACCTTGCCGGAAAAGTCTCGCGGGAACGCGACGACGCGCGCGAGATGTACGACATTCACGTCGAAGGCACCCGACTGCTCTGCGACGCCGCCAAGGCTGCCGGAGTAAAAGCGATCGTTCTGGCGTCGACGAGCGGCACGATCGCCGTCACAAAGGAGGGCGAATTCGTTCCCGATGAGACTTACACGCTGCCGCTGGAGATCATCGCGCGCTGGCCGTACTACGCCAGCAAAGCCTACCAGGAGATGGCGGCGCTCGAACGGTTCAACGGCAAAGGACTGCGTCTCGTCATCATGAATCCGAGTTTGTTGCTCGGGCCGGGTGACGATCGCCTCAGTTCGACAAAAGTGATCCTCGATTTCATGGCGCGAAAGATCAGCGCCGTGCCGACCGGCGGCGTCAGTTTCGTCGATGCCCGAGACGCTGCGCGCACATTTCGCGCGGCAATGAAGAAAGGCCGCCACGGCGAGCGTTATCTTCTGGGTGCGGCAAATTGGACCTTCTCGAAGTTCTTCGGCCGCTTGGAGCGACTGACAAAAGTCTCCGCGCCGAAATTCGCGCTGCCATCACGGTTCGCAATCGCCGGCGCGCAGCTAGTCGACTCCTTTTTCAAACAATGGGACCTCGCTTCACCCGTTGAACCCGGCGCGATCGAAATGGCCCAGTATTTCTGGTACCTGAACTGCGCCAAAGCCGCGCGTGAACTCGGCTTCAGGCCTCGCGATCCCGGCGAGACGCTTCACGAAACAGTCGTCTACCTGCGGGAAAACTTCCTCGGCGGAAACGCTTTCGGTAAATAAAATCCGCAGTTCAGGGAACTCTTTACCCCGCTCGGGCGTCTTAACAACCGATAAAAATCACGCCACCTCTATGAACTGGATCAGGGCACTCATTCTTCTCGGCTTGTTGACGGGCCCGGCCGCTGCCCAGCGTCAGTCCGTCGATATGCAGGGAACGCCGCTTCAGACGGGCACGCCCATCGAACGCCAGATCTCCGTGGGCCAGACGCACACCTTCAGTGTCACCGCACCCGAAGACAATTTGGTTCAGATAACAGTCGAGCAGCGCGGTATCGACGTTGTTGTTTCGATCTATGCGCCCGGCGGAAAGAAACTCGGCGAATACGATTCGCCAAACGGCGCTGATGGTCCTGAGAACGTTTCGTTTGTCGTGCTCGAAAAAGGACCGTATCGCATACAAGTGACGCCGTTGAATACCGACCCTGACACTGCCGCCGGCCGCTTTCAAATCAAGATCGTCGAAGTGCGCGAGGCCACTGAGGACGAACTAAAAGCGGGCAAGAATCAGGAAGCGCTAAAAGCACGCGCCGTGGCACTGCTCGGCGACGTCGAGATGCTGATTCCCGAGTTACGCGTGCCGCAAACGCGCATTCGGGCCCAGATTCAAGCTGCACAAATGCTCTGGGAGACAGACGAAAAGCGAGCTCTCAGATTCATCAACGACGCGATCGCCGGCGTTAAGGAATTGTTCTCGAAGATGGACCCCGACACCAAGGGGTATTTCAAAAACTATCACGGCATCGCCTATCTACGTTACGAGATCATGCAGGTGTTGAAGCAACGACAGCCGGAACTCGCGCTCAGCTTCCTGCGTTCGACGCCGGCGTTGAAGGACCCGTATGGCAATCAGCTGGAGGGCGCGCAAGACGGCGTACTCGAGGCGGAAATAGCAAACGAGATCGCGAAAACCGATCCCAAACGCACGCTCGAACTGGCACGCGAAAACCTCAAAACCAACTATGCGTCGAACCTGGTCAGCGTTGTCGTGAATCTCCGGCAGAAAAATCCGGAAATGGCCGCGGAACTGGCAGGCGAGATCGCGAGCAAGCTCATGGGTGAAAACCTATTGAAGCATCAACAGGCGCCGTCTCTTCTCGTCGGTCTTCTGAGTATCTCCGAGCCGCCCAGGCAAACTGAATCCGCGGCAACAAACGGTACCGCCCCTCCGAGATTATTGTCGCCGCAGCAGTATCGGGATCTTTTACAGAAGGCGCTGAACGAGGCGTTGAACTTCAAACCGCCTCCGGGAAATATGTATTCGCCGGAACGCGACCAGGCGTGGAACCTGTTGCAAAATTTACACGGCTTGTCGGCGGAAATTGATGCGGTGATGACCGGTGCGTCCGCCGCAGTCGAGAAGAAGATCAACGAATACAACGCCCTCAACAACCTGAACAATCCGCAATTATTAAAGGTAGCGAAATATCAAAACGCTATCAACGACTCGAACGTCGCTTTCGACGACACGCTCGCGTCAATCGCCAAAGCGCCGAAAGATCACCGCGAACAACTCTATGTTCAAATCGCCAGCCGCGCCGCAATGAACGGCGATACAGCCAGGGCCAAACAGATCATCAGCGATCACGTCAAGAATCCTTACCAGCGACAACAGGCACTCGCCCAAATCGAACAGCAGGAAACGCAGCGCTCGATGCAGAAAGGAAAGGTTGAAGAAGCGCTCAAAAACGTCGCAGAGATCGAAGAGATCGACGAGCGCGCCAACATGCTGAGCCAGATCGCCGGCCAGATCGGGCCGGGACAAAAACGGACGACGGCGTTGGCGCTTCTCGAACAGGCGCGAGGTCTCCTGTCGTCCTCAGCCCAGGCTCACAGTCAGCCGGAGATGAACGCGCTGCTCGAGATCGCGCGCGCCTTTTCTCGTTACGACACGAAGCGCGCCTTCGAGATCGTCGATCCGCTGGTGGACCAGTTCAACGAGATGACGATCGCGGCGCGTACTTTGGAAGGATTCGGTTACCAGTATTTCGAACAGGACGAGTTGAATCTGAACAACGGAAACGCGGTCGGCGGCGCGGCAACGCAGATCACGACGACGCTCGGCTCACTGGCCCAGACAAATTTCGACCGCGCTAAAGCTACGGCGGATCGTCTTCGGCTGCCTGAAGTTCGCCTACGCGCGTATCTCGATATCGCGCAACAATTCCTCACGCCAATGCGCTGATCACTCACCCAGCGCCGCGTACTTGAACACTCGAAATCGATATCGTTGCTGCGCGCGGATGTTCGCCGCGATCACGCCGTGCAGGTTATCGTCCCACTTCGTGTACTGATCGATAAACTTGTCTGATTCCGCTTTATCGCCCGCGTATTGCACGGCCAGAGTCTTCTCCAGCATCTTGCCGACGACGTCGTGATACTTCTCGTAATTGACACGCATCGTCTTGGTCGCAGGGTCGAAACTCAGCAAACCGTTTTCGAGATAGTAATTCCATTGCATCAACTGCATCGTCTGGTACGGCTGATCGCGGCGCGGACGATTGTTCTGCAACACGCGCAGGATGCCGCCGGCGTACACGCTTTTCAGTTGCGCATCGGTGTAGTAGCCCTGCTTGTGCAAGGCTTCGGCAACGAAAAGCGAGACGAGGTCTGCTTTCATTTCTTCCAACGTGTTCGCGTTGTCCTGTAGCGCTTCGTCGAGTTCGCGGCCGTCGGCGGTGCGATCGACGCCGAGGTAATGGCCCACTTCGTGCCACAGCGTGCGATAGAAATTGCCGTCAGGCGTCAGCGCTTTCGCCTGTTCTTCGCCGAGCGCCGCGGCGAGCGAATTTGAAGATCCTTCAAAGATGCCGGGGTCGCGCATGATGTTGGCGCGCAACAAGATCGTGCGGCCATAGCGACGCGCGAGGTAGCTCTCGTTCGGAAGAATCGTGGCAGTGTTGCCGCCGCGTGATTGGCCGAAGTCGGCGACGACGTCGTAAACGCCGACGGGTATGTCTTCACGGATCTTCTTGTGGTTCTTGTAGGGAAGCGAATCTTCGAGCGCCTGAATGCCTTTCATCGCCTGGCGCAGCGCGATCGTTTCCTGTTGGCGGCTGGCGAGCAGGCAGAACGAGAAGAAAGACTTCACGCCAAACAGCTCGTCGTCGTAGGTTTCATACGAACCGATTTGTGCGTTGAGGTTTTTGAATCGGCCGGTGACCCAACTCGCGTCGCCCGACTCGTAATCATTGGAAAGCAGATCGCGCGCGCGATTGCGTAGAAAACGCGCAAACTCTTCGTCGTCTTTCTGCACGTCGTCCGCGGCTTCGTTCAAGAGTCCGTACGCCTTCATCAGATCGTCCGCGTAAGCGACCGAGTAAGGAACGGCGTACAACGCGCCGGGCTTCGCGGCCGTGAGCTCGCCGAGCAATTTCGGATGCAACGTTTGCAAGGCCGGATACTTTTTAAGCGCGGCAATATCGCTCGCCAGGTTCTTCTGCGATCGAACTACGGTCCGCAGATCCATCAGATCGGCCCGTTTCGGATCGACGGCTTCCTTCGTGATGCCCCACGGATACACGTTCTTTCCGGGTTTCGTCATCTCGACGGGCAGGAACGGTTCGCGCTTGTTGTCGAGTGTGGTGGCGATTGGTCCCTGAAACAGGCGATAGATCGTCAGCAGGTTTTGTGTTTCCGGTTTCGAGCCGGTGCGCTTGTCGAGTTGTTCGAGAGCCCGGAAAGACGAGAGCGCTTCCGGATGCCGCTGTTCTTCGTACAGCTTCTGAAAGATTCGGCCCACCTCGATCAACTTCGCCATCGCCCTGCGTTCGCCTTCAGTCAGGTGCGAAAGGTCCGGCGTCAGCGTGACGGTCTGGGTCTTGTCGATTAGCGGCTGGCTCTTTTCGAGGGGCCAGTAGCCGGTGGGAAGAACTTGAGTTAGTAACAGGGCAGTCATTAGAAATTTAGTCATGCACGCATTCTAATCTGAGCAAATCGTGGCAGCAATTGTCGGCAATTCTTTGCGACGCATATTTGTTGCACTTGATGTTTACCACAGATTTTCCCCGATCATAAGCCGGTCATAAGCGAGGCACCGCGCTTGCACTGTCGAGAGCCGTGTTGAAACTTATCACAGCGATCGAGCGGCGACTCCAGCGCATGAGAAGGCGACGGAAGGTGGGCCGTGCCTACGATATGGCGCTGGAGATCGCACATGCCTTGCCGTCGCACGCTGACATTCTCGACGTCGGCTGCGGCAACGGTTTCATCGCGCATCATCTCAGCGGCTTGTTGGGAACGACCGTGGTTGGGCTGGACGTTGGAAACAGCACCGCTGCTCGCATCAATTACCTTCCGTACGATGGCCGTCATTTTCCGTTGCAGGACCAAAGCTTCGACGCCGTGCTCTTGTGCTACGTTCTGCATCACGCGCAGGATGCGCGACTCGTGCTGAACGAAGTCTCGCGCGTGTTGCGCGAGGGCGGGTTGGCGATCATTTACGAAGACATTCCGTCGCTGTGGTGGGACAAGATCGTCTGTTGGACTCACAATCGTCAGTGGCGCGGACGCACTGGACCATGCACGTTTAGAGTTGAGCAAGGTTGGCGAAAGACTTTTAGTCTGGCGGGGTTTGAGATCGTCAGCGAGCGTTCGTTGTCGCGTTGGCGCAATCTCGCGCATCCGGTGGCGCGACGGTTCTTCGTGCTGAAGGCGAGCGATAATACGAACTTCAGTGAGCGATTGGAGTCCGTGGCGGCGGTGGAGACTTACGGTTCTTCAGTTCCGAATACTTCGCCAAGACTGCTGTAGTTCATCCGTGTTACACAGTGACACTGGTTGCGCCGGGAAAGCAGAAACACGAATACAACGAATAGACGGATTTCATTTCAATTCGATAATCCCGCGCTTCAACAAGTTGCGGATCATGCGCAGACAATCTGCTTCGCGAAACGGACAGATCGAAAGTATCGACTGTATGTCCCACGATCCGTTGATACGCGAGAGCACAAAACCCTCCTGCGGATCTATCTGTTGCAACGTCAGGTCTGAAGGGGCGACGAGCAATTGCGGCACCGCCTGCGGCAAAAGCTGGTTCGCGAAGACGTGCTTCACATACTTCTCTTCCGCGGCCACGAGCAGCGCCTGAGCCGCGGCGTTGTTTGGTTGTTGCTGCAACGCCTTCTGCACGATCAACATAGCGCTTTCGGGATCTTCATCCAGCTTTCTTTGCGCGGACCAGATCATCTCAGTCACGCTCTCCGGCACGTCCTCTACTTCGGCAACCTTCGGCAAATTCTCTTCCGGCAACTCGCCCGCGACGCGCGCCACGCCTTCGGAGATGAGGGTGTAAAGCTGTCCGTAAACGTGGAACGCCGACGCGTGCATGTGATAACAGATCTCCGCTACCGACATGCGTTTCTCGACGAAGTACAAGATCCGCCGGTACTCCTTGCCGAGTTTTAACGACGAGGTCCAACCAGCGCCAAGCTCGACGATGCTTCGGTCCGACGGAACGAGCGTGCGATAACGCGCCAACTCGTCGAGCCGGTAAATGCCCTCCATGATCACGTTCGTCGGTTCGACTTCGATGAGAATCATGTCCGCCGGCAACGGCTCGTCGTCGTAAAATTCAAACTCACCTTCGTTCCAGACAAACAGATCGTAGATCGCGTCGAGCGTGCGCGTCTTGAGTATGTCGAGCACTTCGCTCTCGGTCATAAATCCTTGCTGAACAAGGACTTCGCCGAGTCGACCACCTGAAGCACGTTGCACTTCACGAGCCGCTTGTAACTGGCTTTCGTCAACTTTTCCGTAGTGCAGCAGAACCTGGCCCAGGTACTCACGCGGATCATTCGACTTCGATCCGACGATGAGACCGTTCTCGAAATAGACCTGCTTGCTGACATTCCCGCGATCGAACTTCAGTGTGCCTGACTTTCTACTTGCTGCCAGAAACTGGAGCAGGTCAGTCAGACTCATCGTTTTCAACGTGCCTTGAATCGCCATTTATTTGTCTGATTGTATGCCGCTTGCCGCTGCGTATCTACTTCCGGTGAGATTCTTGGGGGGAACTCACGATTCTATGGACCATCTAGCGTTTCTCGGCGACGTCAGTCTTCTACCAGGTCCGCCGAGATCGCCACTTCTGGTCCAGCTTCTCGGGCGAGCTGGAGTAAGAAGTGCAACTTCTCCGTCTGTTCCTCGTTCAGGTCCACGAATTTAACTCCAAAGCCGAGCCCATGGTGGTGGTGTCGCACCTCGCCCTCGAGATAAACCCAATCTCCGTCGGGAAGCAGTACGCGAAAGGCGACGATCTCGCCCGACATCACATCGCCAACAGTGTCGAGATAGCAGCCGCCTTCGGAGAGATCGGTTACGCGAGCCGAGTGTCGTTCTTCGCCACCCTGCCAAACCGCATCGAGGCGCACGCTCAAACGTGGTTTCGCACGTCGTTCATCCATGACTGAAACCCATCATAGAATTTTTTGACGAAGCAGAGAAAGAAAAAATTATTTCCTAGACTGCACTGCGCACTCTTAAGGCTTCTGGGATTATCTGGAAGGTCGCCGGAAGTCTTCCAGGAAGTTCGCCGTCGATTTCCAGATTTACTTCCGACGTGCGATCGGGCGGGCGTACGACGACTTTTCGCGCCAGAGTATGACTGATCTCAGGCATCGACAGATGCGCCCCGAGGTAGACACGCGGCGCGCTCGTAAAGATCTTCAACGCACTTAGATCCCCGATCCCGACGACGTCAAACTTTCCGTCAGTTAACTTCGCGTCCGGCGCGATCTTCATTCCGCCGCCGAAGAAACGCGCATTGGCGACGCAGAGGTTTGTCACTACGAGATTGCGTTCGTGCGAGTCGTCGAGTTGGACGACGAGACGCGTTGCTTCGTTACGCAACGCCGTTTGCAGCATTGAAACGCCAAAGGAAATACGACCGCCGAGCCATTTCGGCGTGTTGACCGGAAGCCAGTCAGGCGCGCCCGCCTTCACTCGCTCTATCACTCGCGTGCTCATGCCGCAGGACGCGACGCCCAGAAAATAGCGCATCGCTTCCGCGCCGTTGTGATCGACAAACGAAACACGGCCGACGTCGATCCGCCGCGTCTGGCCCGTGCGCAAGACTCGCGCAGCCGCGCGACTCTGCGCCGGGATTTCCAGCGTCCGGCGAAAATCGCCTCCGGTTCCGCTCGGCAGGATTCCCAGTTCGACGTCTTTACCCGACGACAAAATGCCGTTCGCGACTTCGGAAACCGTGCCGTCACCGCCGCACGCGATAATGAAGTTCACACCTTTCCGCGCGGCGTCGCTGGCGAGCTGGACAGCGTGCCCCGGCGCTTCAGTAAAGGTGTTTTGAAACGCTCCAAACTGGGAACGCAAGTCGCTCGCGAGTTGCGACCAGGCGTCGGCTGTCGCGCCACTCGCGGATGCGGGATTGATGATGACCAGAGGCAAAGTCATTTTCGATTGCCAATTGCCAATTGCCGATTGGCGATAAGTTTCCGATCCTCTTCGCCCAACTCGGCGATCTTCTGCATCACTGTGTCGGCGATCTCCTTGTGCGTTCGCAGGCGATCAGGCTTGTTCAGGTGTTCCGACAAGTCGAGCAGCGGCCCGAAGTGAATGCGAATGACGTCTTCTCGATTCCAGTTTCGCATCACTTGCCGCGGAAGGCTATTGCACAATCCCGCAATGAACACCGGAATCACTTGCGGCCGCGCTTCCATGATCAGTTTCCCGACTCCCGGCTGTGCGCGCAGAAACGAATAAGGATCGTCGCCTTTGTTGCGCGTCCCTTCGGGATGAAAGCCGATGATATTGCCTGGTCCATTCTTCGCGAGATCCGTCAGGACGCGAAAGGCGTACCTGTCGAAAACGCGTTTTTCGGGAATCGGATGATCGCCCGCCGCGAAGAAAGGCGGATACATCGACCACCAACCCATGATTAGGTTCACCAGCATTCCGATCGGCGACTGGTAGAAAAACCGCGCGCGAACCGGGAAGAAGAGTTGTTTCCGCCAACGCGTGTTGCGAAAGAGCACGGTCGAGACGGCGTACATGTCGAAGAACGAGCGATGGTTCGCCACCAGGACCAACGGACGATCGTGCGACGCGGCTTCGACGTGCTCGAGTCCGTAGACGTTCATGATGTTGTAAGTGGAGAGGTGAATCCAGCCGGCGCCAATCGTGCTTTGACACCAGGTCCAAAACCGCTTCCACGCGCCTTCATTCATTCTTTGCGTCACGCGCAGGGCAAGACGTTCGAAAGATGAGAGAACTTCCAGTTCTTCCGCCGTGGGATTCGTGTTTTGGAGTTGTGTGTCGGTTGCTGGGCTGCTCACTCTATCGAGAAATACTTTGCTTCAGGGTGATGCACAATAATAGCCGATGTTGATTGTTCCGGCTCTAGCTGAAACTCTTCCGTGAGCGAAACATCGATGCGGCCCGGATCGAGCAACTCGAAAAGTTTTTCCTGGTCCTCGAGATTCGGACACGCAGGATAGCCAAAGCTGAAACGCGAACCCTGGTACTGTTGACGGAAGAGTTTCGTCAGTTCACCCGCATCAAATTCAGCAATGCCGAGTTCCTGGCGAACGACCTGGTGCCACATCTCGGCCAAAGCCTCCGCGCTTTCGACGCTTAGACCATGGAAGTAGAGATAGTCGGTGTAGTTGTCTGACTTGAACAACTCGTGCGCATACTCGCTGGCGCGCCGTCCGACGGTTACGAGCTGAAATCCCACGACGTCCATGCGCCCCGATTCGCGTGACGCGAAGAAATCGGCGAGGCACAGATGCTTGCCCGCAGGCTGTCGCGGGAAAGTGAAACGCACGCGCTCGTCGTGGTCCTCGCCGTAAACGATCAGATCGTTTCCTTCCGACTGACACGGGAAGTAACCATAAACGATGCGCGGTACGAGCAGTCCTTCGCGAATTGAACGTTCCTTCAGTTCCTCGTAGACGGGTTTGACCTTCTCTTTTACGAGAGCCTGGTACTGTTCCGGCGGCATCTTGCCTTGTTTGAACTGCCACTGTCCTTTGAACAGCGCGGTTTCGTTCACGTAAGCGAACATGTCTTCCGGATGAACGTCGTCGATGACGCGCGTTCCGTAAAAAGGCGGCTTGGGAATCGGGACGTGCGGATCGACGCTCGAACGAGTCGTGTGCGTTGTGTCGCCGGTTGCGCGCTTCGCTCGCTTGCTGACTCCGAGTTTTGCTTCCTCGCCGACGAGGTCTTCGACGTCTTCGACAATTTCCGTCGCGGCCGCGGCAGTTGCGGTTTTCGCTTCCGTTGGACCGCCTTCGCCCGCGAGCTGGTCCATCGTGTGCAGACCATCGAACGCATCGCGCGCGTAATAAAGTTGTCCTTGATAGATCGACTTCAGATCGTCTTCGACGTACTTGCGCGTCAAAGCAGCGCCGCCGAGCACGACGGGCACTTTGACGCCACGCTCGTTCATCAGCTCGAGGTTCTCTTTCATGATCAACGTCGACTTCACGAGCAAACCGCTCATGCCGATCGCGTCGGCGCCGTATTCGTCGTATGCGGCGAGGATGCTTTCGATCGTTTGCTTGATGCCGAGATTGTGGACCTTGTAGCCGTTGTTCGTGAGAATGATGTCCACAAGGTTTTTGCCGATGTCGTGGACGTCGCCCTTCACCGTTGCGAGCACCATCGTGCCTTTCGCGGTCGCGCCGCCTTTCTTCTCCATGAACGGCTCGAGAAAACGCACGGCGGATTTCATCGCTTCGGCTGACTGTAGAACGAACGGCAGTTGCATCTGGCCGCTGCCGAAGAGATCGCCGACGACTTTCATACCGTCGAGCAGGATGTTGTTGATGATGTCGAGCGCGGAGTATTTTTCGAGACCACGCTTGAGTTCGTCTTCGAGACCGATCTTCTCGCCGTCGATGATGTGGTTCTTCAAGCGCTCTTCGACGGTTTCGCCTTTCGACGCCTTGCTGCTGCTCTTCGCTTTTACACCTTCGAACAGCTTCGTGAACTCGGTGAGCGGATCGTAGACGCACACGTCGCCTTCGAATCGACGCTCGTCGTAAATCAACTCGCGCGCGACTTTCAGTTCCTGTTCGCCGATACGGTTCAGCGGTTCGATCTTGCTCGCGTTGACGATGGCGGCGTCGAGCCCCGCTTCGACTGCGTCGTGAAGGAAGACAGAATTGAGCACGATTCGCGACGCGGGACTGAGGCCGAACGAGATGTTCGACACGCCGAGGATCGTGAACGCGCCGGGGAGTTCCTGCTTGATCCGTCTGATCGCGTTGATCGTTTCGAGTGCATTGCGACGATCTTCTTCAATGCCGGTCGAGATCGGCAACGCAAGCGGATCGAAGAAGATGTCTGACGGCGCGAGGCCGGCTTCTTCGACGGCTTGTTTATAAGCTCGTGTTGCGATCTTCACTTTGCCGTCCGCGGTGCGGGCCATTCCGTCTTCGTCGATCGTTCCGATGACGACACTCGCGCCGTAACGTTTGGCGAGATCGATCACTTTCAGAAAACGCGGCACGCCGTCTTCGTAGTTCGTCGAGTTGAGAATGCACTTGCCGCCGGCGTGTTGCAGTCCGGCTTCCATCTTCTGCCACTCGGTTGAGTCGAACATCAGCGGGATCTTGACGTTCGTCACCAGACGCGACGCGAGTTCGTGCATGTCGCGCTCACCGTCGCGGCCGACATAGTCAACGTTCACGTCGAGAATATGCGCGCCTTCGCGTTCCTGTTCTTTGCCGAGCGCGACGAGTCCGTCCCAGTCTTCGGCGTTGAGCAGGTCGCGCATCTTTTTCGAGCCGCTCGCGTTAACGCGCTCGCCGACGATCAGGAACGATGCGTCCTGTACGTAAGGCTGTTGGAAATAGATCGACGACGCGGCCGGAACGAGTTTCGCATCGCGACGCTTCGGAGTGATTTCCTCCATCGCCTGGACCAGCAACTTGAGGTGCGCGGGCGTCGTGCCGCAGCAGCCGCCGACGACGTTGACGCCGAAGTCGTTCGCGAAGTGGACCAGTTGGGCCGTAAAGCTTTCCGGCGTTTCGTCGTAGTGCATCTTGCCTTCGACGACCGAGGGCAAGCCTGCGTTGGGCAAAGCCGAAACCGGCAGCGGCGCGTTCTCGCAGAGGTAACGAACGCTTTCCGTCATGTGACGTGGTCCAGTGCCGCAGTTTGTGCCGATCACGTCGATGGGAAACTGTGCGAGCGCGGTTAACGCAGCGGCGATCTCGGTGCCGTTGAGCATCGTGCCGAACGTTTCGATTGTGACCTGCGCGATCACGGGGACGCGCCTGCGTGTTTCTTCGAAGTGCGCGAAGATCGCGCCGAGTGCGGCTTTCGTTTGCAGGAGATCCTGGCACGTTTCGACAATCAACATGTCGACGCCGCCGTCGAGCAGCCCGCGAACCTGAACGCCGTAGGCGTCGCGTAGTTCTGCGAAAGAGATGTGGCCGAGTGTGGGGAGTTTGCGGCCTGGTCCCATCGATCCGGCGACCCAGCGTGGTTTTGCTTTGGTGGAAAAGTCGGACGCGATCCGTTTTGCGAGACGGGCCGCGCGGACGTTCATGTCGTACGCCTGGTCTGCGATGTCGTATTCAGCGAAATCGACGGGCGTGCCGTTGAATGAATTGGTCTCGATGACGTCGCAGCCGACCTCGAGAAAACCGGCGTGGACCTTTTCAACAGCGTCCGGCCGGGTGACGAGCAGGTTTTCGTTGCAGCCTTCGAAGCGCAAGCCGCCGAAGTCGTCAAGCGACAGGTTTTGGACTTGCAGGTTGGTACCCATCGCGCCGTCAAAGACCACGATGCGTTCTTTAAGTATGTCGAGGAAGTTCATGGGATTAGCGCTCAGCAATAATTAAGGGCCCCGCGCTCAACAACGCGGAGCCCTTTAGAACTTGCTTCGATTAAGACTCGCCGAGCTGTTTAGCGGATTATTTTAAGTGGCCGCAAGTCGCCTTAACTCACCACGTCGAATTGTCAAATCGTATTGAACCATCGGCCTGACGGGCTGTCAAGCAGCATGTCGGCGCTTGTATCGGTTTACCAAATCTCTTTCATTTCCAATTCAAACCCCGGCAGGAGGGGTTCGCCGGAGACGACTGTGGGATCTTCGAGAACGGTCACTTCCTCGCCCGATCTGTAAACATAGACTCGCCGCTTTTCAGGGTCGATCAGCCAACCGAGTGATGCACCATTTGCCATGTATTCTTCCATCTTGTTCAGAAGAGTTGGCAGGCTATCAGTGCGGGATCTGAGCTCGATGACGAAATCAGGACAAACGTGTGCAAAGCGTTCTCTTTCATACGCGCTGAGACTTTCCCACTTCTCGCGTGTAATCCATGAAGCGTCAGGTCCACGGATAGCACCGTTCGGTAAGGTATATCCGGTGTCAGTACCGAAACCGATCCCCGTTCCGTCTTTTTTAACCCAGTTTCCGAACTGAGTCGTGAGGTCAAGAGTACGCTTACCAGTTCCAAAGCCAGTTGGCGGCATGACTATGAGTTCTCCGGATGAGGTGAGTTCTAGTCGTAGCTCGGGATAGTCCCGACAGAATTCTTCAAACTCCGCGTGGGTGACGTGAGTCAAACCAATCAGGTGGGGCGGAATGAGTTGGTCAGCGTGTGAGTGAGTGCGTGACATTCTGGACTCCTTTACTGGCCGAGCATCTTACTCATTAGATCCTCTGTTCGCAACTGGGATCGACACCTTTCCTTTACCATTTTCTCTTTACCATTTACCATTCGCTTTCATGCGACGCGCCATCTATCCCGGTTCGTTCGACCCCGTCACCAACGGCCATCTCGACATCATCGAACGCGGCTGCAAACTCTTCGACGAAATCATCATCAGCATTCTCGTCAACCCGGAAAAACAACCGTTCTTCACCATCGAAGAACGACTCGACATGCTCGCCGACGTCGTCGCCGACATCAGCAAGGGCGGCTGCACGGTGCGCATCGATTCGTTTGGCGGATTGCTCGTCAATTACGCGGTGGCCCAGAACGCAAACGCGATCGTTCGCGGCATCCGCGCGATCTCCGACTACGAGTACGAACTGCAAATGGCGCTGATGAATCGCCGTCTCCAACCCGGCATTGAAACTGTCTTCATGATGCCCGCGGAAACATACTCCTACGTCAGTTCGCGACTCGTCAAAGAAATCTTTCAACTTGGTGGTACGATCACCGGACTCGTTCCTCCGTTAGTAGAAAAACGTATGAAAGAAAAACTCGATCAAAGATGAAAACTTATCCTGCTATGTCATCATTCCCTGTCTCTGACAACGTCGCGCGAATGCAGTCATCAGCCACGATGGCGGCGATGCAAGCCGCGCAAGCCCTGCGCGCGTCCGGCGCAAACGTGTGCGACTTCGGCGCCGGCGAACCCGATTTCGATACTCCCGAAAGCATCAAACAAGCGGCATTCGAAGCAATGCGCGCCGGCCGAACCAAGTACACAGCCGCCGGCGGTGTTCGCGAGATTCACCGCGCAATCGTCGATTTCTATCAACGCGAATTTGGCAACGAGTATCAACCCAGCGAGGTGATGGTCACAGCAGGCGGCAAACAAGCGATCTTCAACGCCGTCGTGACGTTGATCAATCCCGGCGATGAAGTACTGATCCCGAAACCGTATTGGGTGACGTTTCCGGAAGTCGTCGTCTTTGCAGGCGGAACGCCCGTTTATATCGAAACAGAGGCTACCGATTTTGTACTCACGGCGGACCAGGTCGCCGCGGCGGTCACGCCACGGACCAGGCTACTGATTCTTAATTCGCCTTCGAATCCTTCAGGTCGCGTTCTTCCGCCGGAAGAGTTCCGCCGCATCATGGAACTGACAGCGGAACGCGGCATCTACGTCATCTCCGACGAGTGTTATCTGCGTTTCGTCTATCCACCGGCGCGAGTATTCAGCGCGGCGAGTCTGCCTGCCGAACTTCGTGCGCGGCTGTGTATCGCTGGTTCGTTCTCGAAGACTTACGCGATGACAGGCTGGCGCATCGGCTACGCACTCGCGCCAACCGAATGGACCAAGGCGATGCTGAAAGTCCAGGGCCATTCAACTTCAAACGCAAACTCGATCGCACAGTGGGCGGCAATCGCGGCTTTAACCGGCGAGCAGGAGTCCGTCGCAGCAATGCTCGCCGAATACACGACTCGCCGCGCGTGGCTACTCACCGCGCTGCGAGAGATCCCTGGAATAAAGTGCTTCGAACCGGAAGGCGCGTTCTACGCGTTTCCCGACGTGCGTGGCTGTCTTAACAACGATCTGAAGACGTCAGCCGATTTCTCACAACAACTACTCGAACAGGAGCACGTCGTGGTGACCGACGGCGCCGGTTTCGGCACTGAAGGCTTCGTGCGCATCTCTTACGCGACGTCGATGGAGCAGATTCAGGAAGGCGTGCGCAGAATCAAGCGCTTCGCAGAAAAAAACCACGGATCAGACTGAGTCTGATCCGTGGTCCTTGCGTGATGACAACCGATTAGTAGAGGTTGAAGTTGTACTCGAGCTGCATCCACATCGAGACCTGATGCCCGTCCTTCGTGGCCGGTACAAACTTGATCTGACGTGCCGCCGCGATCGCTCTTTCAGTCAATCCATACGGCAGACCTGAAACAGTTCGGATATTCGTCACCGAACCGTTCGACGCAAACACCACCTTCAGCACAACCGTTCCGGTGATCTGGTTCTTACGAGCATCTTCGGTGTACTGCGGCTCGGGCTTCGAAATCAGACGAGCCTTCGAAGTAACTTCACGGCCAGTGAAGATCTTCGAGTAGTCGCCACCGCCGCCGCCGCCCGGTCCACCACCGCCGGCGCGGAAGTCGCCGCCGCCCATGTTACCGCCGCGGCCTGGTCCAAGACCGCCGCCTTCGCCAGGTCCGATACCGCCACCGGTGCCAGTGCCGATACCATTGCCCGTGCCCGGTCCAGATGAAGGATCCGTGCTCTTCGATTTGTAGTCGCCGTACGGCAACACGCGCGCATCAGGCGGAACCAGCATCGGATCGGCCACGACAGTGGCTGCGACCGGCAATGACGGGTTCTTGATTTGCGGTGGCTTCGGGTCCGGCGCAACTACCTGCGGAACGTCTAACGACGCCTGTGGTGTTTTACCAAACGAAGCCGGCTTCGCTTCTTCACGACCACCGCCGCCGCCTCCCTGTGGTCTTTCAAACTTCGGTTTGCTGCCGCCGCCACTTCCCTTGTTGAGTCCGGCAGTGCCGGGATCAGGCGTCGGCTGTTCGTCGGGAATGTCGAATATCTGTTCGAGCTGGAGCTCTTCGTTGGCGTCGCCGTTCTGGGCCAGTAAACCCGCGCCACGACGGTCAATGGCAACCACAGCGCCCAGAATCACAAACAGGAAAACGAACGACGCGCACATCGCGATTACGACGCTGCGTGAATCAGACGGCTCAGCGCCCATCACTGCCGCGCCGCGCTCACGTCCGAGCCAGGTCGAGAACAACGCCACTAACAAGGCCGCGGCCACGATCGAGAATCCGATCAAGCCCGCCTTCGATGCGCCCGACGACTGCGAGCGGTCCATCAATGCAACGGCGCCGACCAGCGCGACCATGCCAAGGAACGCTGCGCCCATGGCGACAAGCACGTTTGGCTTACCGAGAAACGAACGAAGCATGCCGCCGTAACCGACGAAAGTTCGTTTCGTAAAGCCGAATGGATCGCGTTTGAACTCGGGCCACGTCAGTTCATACTCGTGACGGACGTCATTCAGACGCTGGCCGAGTCGCGAAGTCAAACCCGAATCGTCCAGGAACGTCAGGTGATATTCCTGGTCGCGCCGCACGAGCGCTTCAGAAGTGTTTGCCGCACCGTTCGAGTCAGCGGAAACGCTGTAGACCGGCGCCGTAATCTGCGACGGCTCGGTCTCAGCCGCAACGTGGTTTGTTGCCACCCACTGCGTGGCCGACGGATCGTTCGCGTTAACAGTCACGCTCGGATCGTCTGCGACACTGGCGGCGACGTTTGCCGTAACTGCCGTCAACGGAGTTCCGTCAACGGGACAAAAACTGAATTTGTCAGCAAACTCTTCTTGGCACTTGGAACAAAACTTCATCGACACTACCTCTTCTCGCCTTAGGGGGAGCAAGTCTGGCTGTGTTAGCCGTTCTGCTCCAGAAAATTCTCTTACAAAACTTGTTTCGATTCGCTTGTCGAGAACTCTCGAAGGCCCTGGCGTGGTCCAGCGTTCGAGCAAAGCTTTGAGCTCGTCCTCGGAAACTAACTTATCTTCCGGCTCAACGCCCATTTCAGGCCTCCTTCAAAGTAACAATTTCCCGACCGCTATTCAATTCCTGATTGCCTTCTAAGTATGGCCGCAGCATCCTTTTCAGGCTTTCCCGCGCCCTGTACAAACGCGCCTTTATCGCTCCCACATCCGCATCCACGATGGCGGCGATCTCGTTCATACTCAGTCCTTCGTACTCGAAAAGAACGAGCGCCTCACGTTGCAGTGCCGGCAAGCTGAACACCGCGTTTCTGACTTGCGCGACCAACTCTTCGTCCAGCAACTTCCGCAACGGCACTTGTCTCGGCGGAATCTGCGGCTCTTGAGTGACTTCATCCAGCCCCGTCTCGCGGCCTGTATCTCGGAAGTGCTTCAGCGCCAAATTTCTGGCGATCGCAAACAGGTACGTTCTCAGCGCCGCACGTTCCGGCCGGTAACCTTCGGGCCTGCGAATCAAGCTGAGAAAGCAGTCGTGCGTGATGTCTTCCGCAATGTCAATCGATCCAAGAAGCCGATAGGCAAAACGAAAAATCGGTTCCCGGTGACGGTCGTACAACTCCAAGAAACTTGCCTGGTCGCCTTTTGCTGCCCTTTGCAGCAAGAGCTCGTCTGTGGTTCTCTCGGGCAATCAAGCACTCGATCCTGCAGGAATTGCTTCCTACTGTAGTTACCAGAAGCCTGAACAAAAGTTACGCTCGGGCTGGAAAAAACTTGCGCTCGACCGAATATTAATCCGGCAAAGGCGGCAAGTACATCATTCTTTTTGGATTTTGCGGGGCCTAACCGCCTACCGCTCCCGCCTTCATTGCCAACTAACCCAGCGCTTAGGATGCGCTTAAAAGCCAAACGGTTGACGGGTAAACTCACGGCATCTAAGATGTTTTGCTCCCTGTTGAACTAAAAACCCTGCGCTCTGATCAGCGCCTCGAGGCGAAGGAAACCCGGTTTTAAGCTGCAACATGTCGATACCATCCATAACCCGTGTCTCTTCGCGAGCGGTCGTCGCGTTGCTGTGCCTTTTGCTCGGCGTCCAGCCGGCTATGCCGCAAACTCCAGCCGAACCTGAGCGAGAACAGTTGCTCAACGGGCTGCGCGTGCTCGTCTGGCAGAAGCCCGGCAGTCCCGATGTTTTGCTAAAACTGCGAATAAACAGCGGCTCCGCCTTCGACCTCGCCGGCAAGTCAGGGCAGATGGCCCTGCTCGGCGATCTGCTCTTTCCCGATGCCGATACCGTCGAGTTTTTCACCGATGAGATGGGCGGGAAATTGGATGTAACCGTCAATCACGACTCAACCACCATCACGATGATCGGCAAGGTCTCTGAGTTCGAACAGATTATCGAGGTCTTGCGCAACGCGCTGCTGGCAACGCAGTTGACGCCCGAAGTTATCACCCGCGTCCGCGAGGCCAAGATTAAAACGTTGCGCGATGCCGCGATCGCTCCGGCCATCGTCGCCGATCGGGCGATTGCCGCGCGACTCTTCGGCGATTTTCCTTACGGACGTGTGGTGTCGGGCACTCCGGAAGATCTCGGTCGCATCGACCGCTCCGATCTGATGATGGCGCGTGATCGGTTTCTAAACTCAAACAACGCCACGCTCGCGATCAGCGGCGGCGTCACGCGCGCGCGCGCGCTGCGAGCGTTGCGACAACTGCTCGGGCCATGGCGCAAGAGCGAAAGCATCGTGCCGACAACGTTTCGTCAGCCCAAAGCGCCGGATGCGCGTGTGTTGCTGGTCAACATGCCCGGCACTGCGGCTGAAGTTCGGGTAGCGACGCGAGGCGTATCGCGAACGGATCCGGATTTCTTCCCTGCGAAGGTTTTGGCGAAACTCGCCGAACACCGCTGGCAAGGACTGACTCCGCAGTTAGCAAATCAACCCGTATTCGTCAGAAGCGAAAGCCACGCCCTGCCCGGCGCAATGGTGATGGGCGCCGCTGTCAACACGCAAACTGCTGCCGATGCAATCGCGAATGCCAGAAAAGTGATGGATTCATTGATCTCGACGCCGGCAACGGCCGCCGAGTTGGAACGTGCAAAGACTGAAGTCGTCAACGAGACCGTCGGTTTGCTGTCAAAACCTGACGCCGCACCCGATCCATGGCTCGATATGGACACGTATCATTTGTCGGCTGTGCAGGATCAGGTCGCGTTGCTGCGGTCGGTCACGGCCCAGGATATTCAACGTGTCGCGACCCGGCTGTTCAAAGATGCCGCACTCGCTTCGGTCATTGCCGGCGAGCTGTTACAGCTGAAACCTGCGGTAGAAGGCCGATTCCAATATGAGGTTCTAGGTGAAATCGCTACTCCAACCCCGACTCCGAAACCAGCGGCGACCCCTGTCAAAAAAGACAGTCCCGGGTAATCACAAATTGTTTGCAAGCGTCTTGCAACCAAATGTCCATCAGTTTTGGATTAACTGTGACTGAGAACGGAAGTGCCGCAAATGAACATGCAGGCCGCGTTCGCGAGATGTTTGGAAATATCGCGGGGCGGTACGATCTCTTAAATCATTTGCTTTCCGCCAACGTCGATAAGCGATGGCGGCGGATCGTAGCGAACAAGGTGCGCGAGAAGCTTTCGGCTCCAAAGAGCGCACGCATTCTTGATGTCGCCTGTGGCACCGGTGATTTATCACTTACGTTGTTTGAAACTACAGGAGCGCAGGTTGTTGGCACTGACTTTTGCCGGCCGATGTTGGCCATCGCCGCCGGCAAGATTCCGAGTCAGGGCGCGCGCGCGCTACCACTGATCGAGGGCGATGCGTTGCGCCTGCCCTTTCGAAGTGACTCGTTCGACGCGGTGACCATCGCATTCGGCTTGAGAAATTTGTCGAGTGTTGAAGACGGTCTCGCCGAACTTTGCAGGGTTTTGAAACCGGGCGGCTGGGTGGCAGTGCTCGAGTTTTCGACACCTTCCAACGCAATACTTCGAGGTCTTTACGGCGCGTACTTTCGAGGCGTTTTGCCATTGATTGGTGGAGCAATTAGCGGTTCGTTGAGCGCTTACGTTTATTTACCGACGTCAGTGCAGAGTTTTCCGGACCAGCGTCGACTCGCGCTCCTTATGGAACAAGCAGGTTACGAGCAGGTTGGATATCAGAACCTGACGGGCGGAATAGCTGCTCTTCACATCGGCAGAAAGCGTTCGTAGTTCTTGATTGAGGTCAACGGCAGGCCTCGGAAGTTTTAAGGATTGGTTGCAGCGTTCAGTTTGCAACCAGATACGTAGTCACGGGGTACGGTTTGGTAAGCGCGCGGTTGTCGGGGCTGTGCGAGTATTCGAACCTACCCTGGGCTACGTTTTTATTTTATTGGTCTAATCCGCATTCCAGTTTTCTGCTAGAATCCAGGCCTCTTGCGAACGAAGCTTCGGTACAGACTCCTCGGCGGCCTGCGTCGCGTACTCATTCTCTTATTGGTTGTTTGGACCGTCGTCTCCCTGGTGACGCTCCTGATCGAACTGGTGCCGGGTGATCCGGCCGTAGCCATCCTCGGCGATCAGGCGACTCCCGAACAGTTTGCCCAGTTCCGCGAAAAGCACGGACTCGATCGTCCGCCTTTCTTCTTCTCTTTTCCACGCGACGAAAACGACGAACGACATTTCGTCTGGCACGGCGTCGATAATCGTTACGTCGACTACTGGCGCGCGCTGCTGCACGGCGACATGGGTCTCTCGTTTCGTAATGATCGACCGGTGGTGAGTTTAATTCTCGAACGTTATCCTGCCACGATCGAACTCGCCATCTTCGCGATGATCATCGCCATCGTGATCGCAATTCCGCTCGGCGTCATCGCGGGAACTAACCGCGGCACATTGATCGACAACGCAGCGTCAGTGATTGCACTGCTTGGCATCAGTCTGCCGAGTTTCGTGATCGGTCCGATGCTGGTCTACATCTTCGCCGTCAAACTCCGTCTGCTCGCGCCTTCGGGCCGCTTTGACTGGAGCGACATCATTTTGCCCGCGTTCACACTCGGCGCCGCCCTTTCGGCGATACTGACGCGAATGGTTCGCTCGTCAGTCATTGAAGAACTCGGCGAAGACTACGTTCGAACCGCTCGGGCAAAGGGACTCAGCGAACGCACTGTCGTTTACAAACACGTGCTGAAGAACGGTCTGATTCCAGTCGTCACGATTCTTGGTTTACAACTCGGCGTGCTGCTCGCGGGCGCGATCATTACGGAGAAGATTTTTGGCTGGCCGGGTTTGGGTCTGTTACTCGTCGAAGACGGTATCGGGAAGCGCGACTACCGCGTGGTGCAAGGCTGCGTGCTCGTCATCAGCATGACTTACATCGTCGCGAATTTACTGACAGACATGGTCTATCGCTGGCTCGATCCGCGTATTCGCGTCAGTTAATTTAATGAACCGGCTAACTATCATCGGTGTCGTGATCGTCGTGGTGCTCGTGGTCGTCGCGCTGTTCGCGCCGTGGATCGCCACTTACGACATCGGCGCCACAAACCTGTCGATGCGTTATCTCCCGCCGTCCGCCGCACACTGGTTCGGCACGGATTCGACCGGGCGCGACATTTTCTCGCGCGTGGTTTTTGGCGCGCGTATCTCGCTGCAAGTCGGAATCGTCGTAGTCGCTGTGTCAGCTTTCGTCGGAACGATACTCGGCGCGATTGCGGGTTATTACGGCGGTTGGGTGGATCGCGTTGTTTCGGGCTACGTCTTCAACGTGTTTCTCGCGTTTCCCGGATTGTTGCTCGCGATCGCGATGGTGGCGTTTCTCGGTGCCGGACTGAACAAACTGATCATCGCGCTGTGCATCATCGGCTGGGTGGGCTACGCGCGACTCATTCGCGGCCAGGTGCTGAAAGTACGCGAGTACGACTTCGTTCAGGCCGCACGTGCGCTGGGCGCCAGCGACGCGCGCATACTGCTGATCCACATTCTTCCGAACGCGATTCAACCATTGATCGTGCAGGCAAGCTTAGGCATGGCGGGCGCGGTGCTTTCCGAAGCGTCACTTTCGTTTCTCGGTCTTGGAGTGCCACCCCCGGCGCCGTCGTGGGGCGTAATGATCGAAGAGGCACGCGATCTCTCAACACTTCAAGCCGCGCCGCACGCGCTGATCTTTCCCGGCGTCGCGATCGCGTTAACAGTCCTTGCCTTCAACTTCATCGGCGACGGCCTCCGCGAATACCTCGACCCACGCCAACGCACGCGGTGATTGACAGTGCATGAACCCACGGCTACCATCCAGACCGATTTACAGATCCAGTTCAGGGAGTCGGTCGGCGTTAATTATTGATGGTTCTTGGTGTAACTGAAAGCGTTCTCGATCTAATCGGCCAAACTCCCCTTCTTCATATCTCTCGCTTCGCCCCGCCGCCACTCGCGGGTGTCTACGCAAAAATCGAATGGCTAAATCCCGGTGGATCGATTAAGGATCGTGCCGCGCTCGGGATGATTCTCGACGCCGAAGAAAAAGGTTTACTCCGCCACGGCGCGACGATCATCGAACCAACAGCCGGAAACACCGGCATCGGACTCGCCCTCGTAGGAGTCGCTCGCGGCTACCGTGTTATCCTCTGCGTCCCGCGCGGTTTCGCCGAGGAGAAGATGAAACTCATCGCGGCGCTCGGCGGCGAGATCGAATACGTGCCGAACGAAGCGGGAATGCAGCGCGCGATCGACCGCTGCCACGAGCTGGCGGCGTCGATCAAAGGCAGCTTCGTGCCGCAGCAATTTGAGAATACTGCGAACCCGTGTTTTCATGAACGCAGCACCGGACGCGAGATCATCGAGCAGATGAACGGCCGTGTCGATGCCGTCGTCATCGGCGCCGGAACTTCGGGCACTTTCGTCGGCGTTTCGCGCGCGGTGCGCAGAGTCAACAAAAACGTGCTCTGCGTGTTGGTCGAACCGGAAGGTTCGATTTACGGCGGCAATCCACCCGGACCGAAAAAGGTGGAAGGCATCGGACAACGTGATTTCATTCCGAAGATCTTCGACGCTTCGTTAGCCGACGAGATCATGATGGTGTCCGATGAAGAAGTTTGCGCCGCGTTGAAGCAGATCGCGCGGCTGGAAGGACTACTCGGCGGTTGGTCCACGGGCGCGGCGGCAGCGGCAGCGTACAAGATCGCGGAACGCCTCGGCGCCGGCAAAAACGTGGTGACTGTCTTCCCGGACGGCGCGGAACGTTATCGCAGCCAGGGAATCTTTGATGAACTTTGTGCTTAGTGCTTTTTACTTTGTTCGCGGACACGACGGGCTAATCTGGAGCGACGAGCTAATAAATACAAAGTACAAAAAACAAAGTACTAAAAAATAAAACTATGGGATTCGCAACCACAGCAGTTCACGTCGGCTCGGAACCCGATGAAGCCACCGGCTCCGTCACCGTTCCGATCTACCAGACTTCAACCTACGCGCAGGACGCTCTCGGAAAACACAAAGGCTACGAGTACGCCCGCACACAAAATCCGACTCGCTCAGCACTCGAACGTAACATCGCCGCTCTCGAAGGCGGACGCTTTGGTTTCGCCTTCGCTTCCGGCATGGCGGCGATCGACGCCACGTTGCGCCTCGTAAAAAAGGACGAGCACGTTGTCGTTTCGGATAACACGTACGGCGGCACCGCGCGTCTCTTTAATAAGATACTCACTCACTACGGCATCACGTTCGATTACGTCGACACTTCCGATCCGCTCAACGTCGAAGCAGCCATCAAACCAAACACGAAAATGGTGTTTGTCGAAACGCCGACCAATCCCGTGATGATCGTCACCGACTTGAAAGAGGTCAGCGAAATCGCGCATCGCGCTGGCGCGCGCGTCGTTTGCGACAACACATTCATGTCGCCTTATCTTCAGCGTCCACTCGAATTCGGTGTCGATATCGTGGTCCATTCGACGACGAAATATCTGAACGGCCACTCAGACGGCGTCGGCGGCGTTGTCGTTTTGAACGACGAAGAAGACGCGAACTGGATCGGCTTTGTTCAGAACAGTGCGGGCGCAATCCTTTCGCCATTCGATTCCTGGCTCGTTATGCGCGGAACGAAGACACTCGCGCTGCGAATGGAGCAACACGACAAGTCGGGCCGCGCGGTGGCCGCGTTTCTCGAGGAGCATCCGAAGGTCCGCAAAGTTTACTATCCCGGTTCGGCGTCGCATCCGCAGCACGCCCTCGCCCGGCGTCAGCAACACGGCTTCGGCGGCATGGTCGCATTTGACGTCGGTTCGTTCGAGGCAGCGCGCACGGTGCTCGAGTCTGTTAAGCTTTGCACACTTGCGGAGAGTCTTGGCGGCGTGGAAAGTTTGATTTCCCACCCGGCCACGATGACGCACGCGTCGGTCGACGAGGCCAAGCGGCAACGCCTCGGAATAACGGACGGACTCGTACGGATTTCCGTCGGTATCGAAGACACCGACGATATAATCGCGGACCTCGATCAGGCGCTGGAGAAAATTTAGTATTTTGTGCTTGGTTCTTGGTGTTTTGTCCCCGCCATTCACGCGTTTAAGCTAATAGGTGAGGCATAACAAAGTACAAAGCTCAAAGAACAAAGTACCAGCACGCTTTTTTAACGGAGTGACAGGTAAACGACTGAGGGGTTACAATGCCGCCGTTCTCAACCTTTAGCAGACTTCCTTATACGCTCTCCTATGATCGTTGAGTTATTCGCAAAAACAGACGTCGGCAGAGTGCGACGCGGGAACGAAGACAACTTCCTGGTCCTCGATCTGTCTTCAGAACAAACATGGACCGGGGCCGACGGCGCTACTCCTCCCGCCAAACTCACGCGCTTTGATTTAGGGAAAAAAGGTCTCGTGCTCGTCGTTTCCGACGGCATGGGCGGCGCACTCGCGGGCGATGTCGCCAGCCGCATGGCCGTCGATTCGGTAAAAGACGTGTTGACCGGCGGCAAAGGTAACACCGACTGCGATCCGGAGTTGGACCTCGTCGAGTGTTTGAAGAACGCCACCATCTACGCCAATCTCGAGATTCATAAGAAGAGCCAGGAAGATGCACGCTGCGCCGGCATGGGCGCGACTTTCACCGGAGCCGCCGTTCGAGGCGACAGTCTGGACCTCGTGCAAGTCGGCGACAGCCGCGGCTACATCATTCGCAAAGATCACATTCGTCTGGCGACGAAGGACCAGTCACTCGTTCAACAACTCGTGGACGTGGGCCAGATCAGCGAGTCGGAAGCCGAGACGCACATGTTTCGCAACGTGATCCTTCAGGCGCTCGGTGCGCAAAGCGAAGTCACGCCGGTCACTGGCCGCATTCGTCTGCGCCAGGGCGATCTGGTCCTGCTTTGCAGCGACGGATTGTCAGGCAAACTGCGATCGGAAGATATTCAGCAGATCGTGGTGAACAGTCAGGGAGATCTCTCGAAAGCGTGTGACGCGTTGATCGAGGAAGCTAACAACCGCGGTGGTGAAGACAACATCACGGTCGTTATCGCCCGCTTCGACGGCGAGGACCTCGAAGCGCCGGCGACGGAACGAATCACGATCGAGTTACCGCCGCTCGAAGAAGACAAGACGCTGGACGACAGTTACGAAGCCGATACCGAGCCGCGTCATTGATTCACTCTCCGGGTAAGGCTTTTGGACGCCAGTCAGGCTCGCCACCAACTCTCTTCACATAGATCGACGCGCCTTCAACACTGTCCACACACACGCGCTCGCCTGCTTCCAACGGTGCCTCGCCGGGAGCCGGATACGCCGTCCACGTCGAGCCAAACACCTTCACCGCGCCTTCATGAAGCGCGCCTTTACTCGACGAAACAACCGTCCCGATCTTTCCCGGTAACGCATCCACGCCGCTACGCAGCGACTGTCCAGTCTTCTCGCGTGAAAAGTAGTTAATGAAGATCGTTCGCGACGCGGCCGTCAATCCAATCGAGACGACGGCAAAGATCATGAACTGGATAAACAGGCTGTCGATGCCGACCAGACCAGCCAGCGCCGCCGCCAGCGCGCCGATGCCGAACCACAACAGCACGAAACCGGACGTGAAGATCTCCGCCACGATCAATATCGCGGCTAAAACACTCCACACAACCCAGTACCATTCGCTCATTTAGTTTTTATCCCTGACTATGTGTCTCCCACTTGCGAGAAACCCATGAAAGGAAATTTAAATTTCACATGTGTCTCGCGCTTGCGGGAGACCACGGGATATCTGACTCAACCTACGCTAACCCTTCAAGACGTTCTTCATCACGAACCAGATGTTGGCCGGGCGTTCAGCTAACCGGCGCATGAAGTAAGGATACCAGTGTTTTCCGTAAGGAACATAGACTCTCACGTTGAACCCATCACGCGACAACTGCCGCTGTAGATCGCGCCGCACGCCGTAGAGCATTTGAAATTCGTACTTCTCTTTTCCGATGCCCTCTTTCGTGGCGAAGTCGATCGTCGCGTCGATCATCTTCGGATCGTGTGTCGCGACGCCGTGATAGACACCGCTCGACAACAGAAGTTGCATGACTTTGACGTAGTTGTCGTCCACGTCCTTCTTGTCGGGGAAAGCGACTTCGGGTGGTTCGTTGTACGCGCCTTTGCAGATGCGAATTCGCGCCGGCAGTTTGACGAGTTCTTGTGCATCCGCGAACGTTCGCCGCAGGTACGACTGCAAGACGATCCCGACGTCGTTCAGACCAAATTCGGCGCGCAGACGTTTGAAGATGTCGATCGTCACCTGGGTAACGTTCGAGTCTTCCATGTCGACGCGCACGAAATTGCCGCGACTGTGCGCGTCTTCGACGACTCGCCGCGCATTCCTGTAAGCAAGCTCCGGATCGAGTCCGAGTCCAAACTGCGTCAGCTTGATCGAGACGTTCGATCGAAGCTGCTTCTGCTGGATGCCTTCGAGTATCTTCAAATACTCTTCGACTTCCCGATCCGCTTCGACGGCACTATCGACCGATTCGTTTAAATGGTCGAACGACGCGGTGCAGTTCTCCCTGTTGAGCTCACGAATGTAGGGAATGACTTCGTCAAACGTCTCGCCGGCGACGAAGCGAGAGGTTAGTTTCTTAAAAAAGCTGAATCGAGCGGCAAAATCTTTGACGCCCTCCTGGCCGGACAACCAAAGCAACGCGCTTCTAGTTAGCATCAGTTGAATCTGTAAATAATTGCTGGAATCTTCATAAGTCGTACACGAGCTTACCAAATTTGCGGTAGTGTCGTAATTTCCTCTCCGCGTTGCTCCGCGTCTCTGCGGTTATCTGTTCATGCGGTCTTTTACCGCAGAGTCGCGAAGGAACGCAGAGAATGCTGAACAAACTAAGACATTACCAAATTTGCCTGATAACGCGGTTATGGTCCCCCATTGTGCTATTCTTGGCGGGTTTTTCTCCAGCCCAAGGAGGAATATTTGCACTTCACGATTAAACCGACGGATGGTCTGCAATGCGATTGAAGCTGGTGATCGCTGCTTCATTGCTCGCTGCCATGGTGGGCGCCGGGTCCTGCATCGCGCTGGTGTTGGGTGTCTTTTCAGTGAAGGTGCTGTCAAGTCCCGGCCTGCTGGCGGCGTCGACGCTGCTGCTTCCTATCCTGACTATCGTCTTCGCCTCGATCTTTGTTTATCGACACACGGCGAGACGACGAAAGCTGCAGGCGTTTTTAACCGCCCTCCTCGCTATCCTGCTGACGCTGTCACTTTTCGTACTCGCGTCGATCTTAACTTCTCGCAACGAGCGTGCTGATCCGACTGAAGTCCCACACATCGCTGGTTAAACTTCCACTCTGTTCAGACCAATATCCGGCTGCACTGGACGCAACGCATCGATTACGAAGCGTATGTGTTCATCCAGATCGACGCCCAACTCTTCGACACCTTGCCTGATGTCGTCGCGATTCACCGAGCGCGCAAAGGCTTTGTCTTTCAGTTTCTTTTTAACTGACGAGACTTCGAGATCGTCGAGACTGCGCGTCGGCCTCACGAGCGCGCACGCGACTAAGAACCCGCAAAGTTCATCCGTTGCGAAGAGCGCACGCGCCATGTCTGTATCGCGCGGCACGCCGGTGTAAGTGGCGTGGCCCATGATCGCGCGAATGATCCGGTCTGAATAACCGCGGCCGCAGAGAATGTTCGCGCCGGTGAACGGATGCTGGTCCGCCGATGGAAACATCTCGTAGTCGAAATCATGCAGCAGGCCCACGAGGCCCCACTCGTCTTCATCAGCCGGACCGTCATTGTAACGTTTGGCGCAGGCGCGCATGGCAGTTTCCACGGCGATCGCGTGCTTACGCAGGCTATCGCCCTTCGTGTACTCACACAGCAACTCCCAGGCAGCAGCTCTATCGGGCAATTGGGCAGACATGAGTGTTCTATTTGGCGCCGGTGGCAAGATACCCCGGGCGAGCGCGAATCACAACATCCTTCCGCGTCGTACTGACCTTGATCTTGCGATATTGCTCGTTGTGTTCCTTGTTGAGTGGATAGTAGCCGATCAGGTATTGAGTGCGAAGTTCGGCGGCGATTTGCGCGAAAGCATCCGGCAGCGAGGCGAGCGTGTCGGCGCGTAACAGACGGCCGCCCGATTTCTCGGCGAGATTGTTGAGATATCGGTCGGCTGTCGCGTACGCCATGTCGAGCATACGCGTGATCGAATCGTCCGGACCGGTCCTGCGTCGCGTCGTGGACGAAGGAGCGGGCTGCCCCGGAATCGTGCGACGATCGGGAAGACGTTGATCGGGAGGCACCCTGTCGTCGGCATCCGGCGGAAGCGAACCGGGAAGCTGATTCGGATCGTTTGGATTCGGGTAACGGTCGCGAGTGTCACGGCGACGGCGCATCACTTCTTCCGGCAACGGCAGGCCGAATGGACCTGACCGGCGCGATCCGGTCGTTGGAATCGGTTCGTCGCTCGGGAACGTTGGCGCGGTCGTGCCACTCGGCGGCGCACGTACGACGTCGATCGTAGGCAACGTCGGTGTTATCTGTTCGCTTTGCTGTCGCGCGAGTGCTTCGGTGGTGGCGCGTGTGTCGTAGCGAATCGGATAGACGATCACGCCTTCTTCGTCGAGATAACGGAGCGTGCCGTCAAACGTGGCGCGATCGCTGTGCCAGTCCATGCCGTCGGTGAAGATCACGATCGCTTTGCGTCCCTGAATACGGCGAACGGTGTTCAGCGCGAGTTCGAATGCGTCGTAGACCTTCGTTCCCTGACCCGATCGTGTGCCATTGATTGCGACGCGAAGTGTTTCGCGGTTGTTTGTAAACTCGTTGAGGTCGCGAACCTCATCGTCAAACGAGATGATCTTGACGCGATCCGCGGGCTGCAATTGTTGCACGAAAGCGAAAGCCGCCGCTTGAATCTGACGCAGCTTGTCTTGCGTGCTGGCGCTCGTGTCGAGCATCAGCACGACGTGAAACGGCATCGCGACTTTGCCGAAAAACGCGATCTCATGCGCCACGCCGTCTTCCGTGATCTTGAACTCTTCCTTCTTTAAGTCGGCGACGTACGTTCCGCTCACTGTGGTCGCAATGACGGGGACGGTAACGAGGTTCGTGTCCGTCTTGATCGTTTCGATCTCCTGACCGACGCCGACAGCAACGCTGAGCGCGATCAGAATGAGGGCGGAAAAAATACGTGAAGCAGAAGACGGAATATTAAAACCTCCCCGCGAACTATAGCGCTTCCCCCGAGGAGTGACCAGCATCC
>DASTTB010000021.1:0-186567 GCA_035760365.1 Pyrinomonadaceae bacterium | reverse complement strand
AAACTGAGGCACTACCCTTTTTCGCCTTGCAGATGAGCGAGGCTTAGAACACGTAACGCAGCGCAAACTGCATCACGCGTCCGGATTTGGTCTCACCCAACGGCACTTGCGTGGCCGTCATCTGTCCGAATCCCTGCGGCGGCTGACCTCCGAAGAGAAACGGATCGGTGTTCAGTCCCGTACCGTTGAAGCCCGTCAACGCCTGCGTGTTCGTCACGTTGAAAACTTCCCAACGGAATGTCAACGCGTGACCTTCCCACGGCATGTTGAACGTCTTGTGCAATCCGGTGTCGAGCGTGAAATAACCGGGTGAACGCAGGACGTTGCGATCGCCGGCTTCACCCGGACGCGGATCGCGCCAGCTCAAATACGCCGCCAGCGGATCTGCGAACAGGTTGGGCTCGCCGTTGAAGTCGCCAGGCGAAGTTTCGACCGGACGAACACGGACCATACCGGATGAGATCTGCCAGTTGGTGGCCCAACGTTGAAACGCGAACGGACGCGCCGCCGTCGGCAATCCGGAGTTCCAACGGAAGATTCCCGTCAGATCCCAACCACCGAGAATCGCGTTGGTGAACTTGCCGGCGTCGCCGAGGAATTTCTTCCCGCGTCCGAATGGGATGCCCACCAACCAGTTAGCGGTGATGTTGTGACGCACGTCGAAGTCCGAATCCGCGTAGTTCAACATGGGGTTGAGCGGATTGAAAATCAACGACGCGGTGCCGAAGTTTCCGGTGTTCTGAAGACCGGAAGCATTGTCGAGCGAGTGCGCAAACGTGTAGTTGAAATCGAACGTCACGTCGCGCGTGAGACGCTGGCGCACGCTGAGCTGAGCGGAGTTGTAGTTTGACAAAGCAAACGTGGACCACGTGTTCAGCGCAGCGTACTGCGGGTTAACGAAAGTGTTGTTGAAGATCGAGAACGGTTTGTCGTCCCACCTCGCATTTGACTGGAGGAACGTGTAGTCGGTCACGTTCTGTCCACCGACGGACGGCAAGGCGACGCGACGGTAAGCACTTTGCGATGCGGTCAGGGCAACTGTCTGGCCCAACACCGCGAAGTTGCCGGCGATGCCCGGCAGTACGTTCTCGAAGAACGGAATCGATCCGACTGACTGAATCGGCGCGCCCGCGTAACGCAAGTCGATCAGGTGCTGCATGGCTTCGTAGAAAGTCTGACCTGATTTCGGGTCGCGCAGATTGTTGAAGTGCATGATGTCGCGTTGGCCCAGAAGCTGGCGAGCGAAACGCCCGACGTAGCTCATTTCAAACGAAAGCCCTTTTCCGACTTCACGCGCGTAGGAGAAGTTGTAGCTGTAGTTGACCGGCGTAACGAGCGTGTCGTCGAGCGACGTCTCGATTCGTTCGGCGCCGGTGGGAAGCTGGCTCAACGGGAAAACGATCGTGTTAGTGAAGTTTCCCGCGATGCCCGGCAACGTGCGAACGTCCTGGGCCGGACCGGTGAAAAGCGGCGCCAGCTTGGTGCTCACGTTGTAGGTGTTGACCGGAATCGCGAGCGCTGACGCGAAACCGAGTTGGTTGTTGAGATCGAAATTGACGGCCAACTGGCTGCCGATGCGATCGTAAGTGGTGCGGAAGCCCGCGCGGAAAACTGCGCGTCCTTCGCGGCCGATGAGTTTGCCCCAGAAGTTATCGGGCAACTCAGGCTGCCACGCAACCGCGACGGTGGGTGCGAAGTTGTTCCAGTCTTGTTTGTAAAAACCTGGACGTCCGTTCGCTTTACCCGACAGATCGATAGAGATCGGATCGTTGAAAGGAATACCCGCGTCGGCGCTCCGTCTGCGCTGTTCGAAGTAAGCGCCGAGACTCGTCGTCGGTTGAGTTTGGAAGCCGTTGACTTCGTAAACCGGCGTTGAAGTTCCCCAACGAATGCCGTAGGTCAACGTCAGGTTGGGTCTCATGCGCCATTGATCCTGCCAGTAAAGTTCGTACTCCTGCGTCGCGAAGGTGCGATCGGCGGAAGTGCCGGCCGGAAGAATCTGGCCGGTCTGGTCGTAGTTGAAGTTTGCCGTGTACTGCGAGAAGCGACCGATCACGGCTGAAAGAATGTTGCGCAGCGGAGTCAACGAGCTGCCCGCCACGTTCGCGAAGATCGGCGCGCCTGCGCCATCGGGACCGGCGGACGTGAGCACCGCGGCTGACGCGGCGTAGCCCGACGGGTTCGTCGTCAAAACGTCAAACGCATTCGCGAACGAACGGCGCGTGTTCTTGATGAAACGCATGTTGCCGCCGAACTGAAGCGTGTGGTAGCCCTTCACGTAGGTCACGTCGTCGACGATGTTGTGAACCGGCGTGACGCGCGTCAGCGCCGTGGTGACGGCCGGGTTGAAGATGAAACGAAACTGGATGTTGTTCCCATCCTGATCGCCCTTGCGTGTAAACGCCGCTCTCGTTAAGCCATACGTGAACCGGTTGACGAGATTATTCGAGATGGTCCATGTGTGGCCCGCCGCGAATCCTTTCGGGTGATACCAGATCGACGGCGCGGGCGTATCGGGAAACGCGGGCGCCTGGCCGACGTCGTCTTGCTGGTAATTGCCGCGGACGAAGAGCGTTTGACTGTTCGTCAGGTTGAAGTCGAGTTTGAGAACGTAGGTGTCATATGTCGTCGGCGTCGGAGCGTTGAAACGATAGCCGCCGGTGTTGATGCCGTCGCCGACAGTCGTATCGTTCGCGACATAGCGCTGAGTTTTATCTTTGAGATACGACAGGGCAACCGGATTCACGCCGGGCGTGACGCCGTTGGCGGCGATGTACGCGGCATTGATCTGGGCCACGTTCAGGCAACGAAAACCGGCCGGCGTGCCCGCGGGACACGACGGATCGCTCGCGCCATTCGCCGTGCGATAGCGAATGATGCCCTGGCCGACGTGCGGTAACGGCACGATCTGCAACCCCTGCGTCGACGTCGCTTCACGAAAACCTTCGTAAGCGAAGAAGAAGAACGCTTTGTCTTTTAAAATTGGACCACCAATCGCGCCGCCGAAGAAGTTTCTGAGTAGCGGCGGGCGCGGGAGTTTCGGAGCGCCGGCTGTTGCCGTGCCGCTGATTACCTGCGGATCGGTCGGGAGAAAGCGACCGGCTTTGTTGCTGAAGAAGTCGTTGGCGGTGGTCACGGTGTTGCGATGGAAATGAAACAACGAACCGTGAAACTCGTTCGTGCCCGACTTCGTCGCGAGTGAAACCTGCGCGCCTGATGAACGGCCGGTGTCGGCGTTCGGATTGGTCGTGACGACGCGAAACTCCTGAGTCGATTCGCGCAGAACGCGCAGGACGCTTGAAAACGCCTGGTTCGTTACGACGTCGAGTCCGCTTTGTTGTTCGTTAACGTCGACGCCGTCGAGCGTGATGTTTGCCTGGTCGGAACGTCCGCCGTTGACGTAGCCCGTGCGGGTTACGCCGGGTTGCAGCGACAGGATGTTGACGACGTTACCGCCGTTCAACGGCAAATCGATGATGCGTCGCGATTCGAAGGTGTTTCCGAGTGTTGCGTCAGTCGTGTTGATTGGCGCATCGGCGCCCGCGGTGACGCTGACAGTTTCGGCGATGTTGCCGGCCTCCAATGTAATGTTGAGCACGGCCTGAGTATCGATTTGGGCGTGCACGTCGGACACCGCGGATGTCTTGAAGCCGTTGGCTTTGACTTCGATCGAATAGGTGCCGGGCGGAATCGAGGTGAACACGTAGGCGCCGCTCTCATTGGTGGTCTGGTCGCGGGTGAAGCTCTTCGATTTGTCAGAGAGCGTGACACTGGCGCCGGGCACGCCGCGATCATCCTTGTCTGTCACGATACCTCTCACCGATGAAGATCCTGCCTGGGCCAGGGCGGCACTCGAGGTCGACAGCACGAACGCGAGTGTGCCGATGAACAAGAGCGCCTTGGTAAATATGGGGCTAACTTTATTCATGGAATCCTCCACTAAAGATAGTTCTCAAGCTTGGGGAGCGAGTGATACGAAAAATTGGACTTGTCTCGCTGCGGTTCAGGAGTAGGTAGAACGTCAACTGTGAGCTTGCAGAAACTATTCCAGTGGAATGAGGAAAGCGATCGTAAGTTGATTCTTTCGGATGAGGATCGCGCGTATCCAAATTCGATGAAGAGTTCGTTTACGTTTTTGGATAGTAGTTAGAGACGCGCGACCATTTTTTCGTATGTCTGTGGGCCGTGCAGTTCTTTCTACTCGTCTCGCGCAAGCGGGAGAGACATGGATAAGGAGTTATTTCGATAAATGGCCCAACGCGATCAGCATCTCCGCGTTGAGTATCGCCGCACCGGCGGCGCCGCGAATTACGTTGTGGCTCAAGGTGACGAAACGATAATCGAGCACCGCATCAGGCATGATACGACCGACAGTGATCGCCATCCCGTTCCCTGCGTCGCGATCGTGTTTCGGCTGCGGACGGTCCTGTTCGTCACGAATCACGATCGGAAGATCCGGCGCTGAGTGTAACTTGAGCTCCTGCGGCACCGACTTAAACGACGCCAACGCATCACGCAACTCCGCCAACTCAACCTTACGCGCAAACTTTACACGCACGGCAGCCATGTGCCCGTCACTCACATTCACGCGATGACACTGCGCACTCACCGCCATCGCCGCCGCTTCAACACCGGACTCAGCAAACCGACCGAGTATCTTTTTCGTCTCACTCTCGATCTTTTCTTCTTCACCACCGATGTACGGCAGCACGTTATCAATGACGTCCAGCGAAGCAACACCCGGATAACCCGCTCCCGACAGCGCCTGCATCGTCGTCGCAACACACGATTCAACCCCAAACGCCGCGTGCAAAGGCGCTAACGCAAGCGCGATCATGATCGTCGAGCAGTTCGGATTCGTAACGATAAAACCACCCAACGGATACTTCGCTCTCTGCCGTTCGAGCAGCCGCAAATGCTCGTGATTCACTTCCGGAATCAACAGCGGCACGTCTTCGTCCATGCGAAACGCGGACGAGTTGCTGATCACGGGATAACCAGCCGCGGCAAAACTGCCTTCACTCTCGCGCGCAATGTCCCCCGGCAAACTCGAAAACACCAGATCGCAATCGAGCGGCGGCGCCGGCGGTTGCACGACCATCGAGCGAACCGACGCAGGCATCTCGCCGTTCAAACGCCACGTACACGCCTCGCTATACGACTTGCCCTGCGAACGATCCGAAGCCGCCACAGCCGTCACTTCAAACTGCGGATGATCCTGCAACAGTTGCGCGAACCGCTGGCCCACCATGCCCGTCGCGCCGAGAATTCCGACTCTGTATTTGCCGCTCATTTAACGCGTTCCTTTGACAACATCTCCAACCCACGTTTGATCCGCTCGATCCCTTCGGTGAGCGTTTCCTGGTCTGCGCAAAACGAAACGCGCAGAAAATCGTCGCTCTCCTTGCCAAACGCCGAACCCGGCACTGTGATCACGCCCTGCTCCAACAGCGCTTCGGCAACCGTCATCGACGAACCATATCCACCGGCGTCGATCATCGTGTAGAAAGCGCCTTCGGGCGTCACGGCACGCAGCCTCAACTCCGCGATCACTTTCTTCATCAGGTGATCGCGGCGCGCACGAAACGTCGAACGAAACAAAACTCGCGCGTTCTTCGCTTCTGTGGTCCATGCCGCGAGCGACGCTTTTTGCGAAATCGCCGACGCGCACGTCGTCACGTAACCGTGCAGCACAAGCGCTGCTTTCATAACTTCGCGATCGCCTGCGAGCCAGCCGATTCGCCAACCCGTCATACTCATCGACTTCGAGAGTCCGCCAATTACGATCGTGCGATCGTAAAACGCCGACAACGACTCGGGCCGCTCGGTTGTGTAATAGAGATCGCGATAGATCTCATCGCTAATCACGTACGCGCTGTGCTCGCGCAACGCGTCGGTAATGCTGACGAGATCGCCAACCGAAAGTGTGCGCCCGGTCGGATTCGATGGACTGATGCAAACGACGACCTTCGTCCGCGGCGTCAAAGCGTTGCGAAACTCGTCTACGTCAAACCCAAAATCGCGATCGCGCGGCAGCCGATAAAAACGAGGAACACCGCCAGCCATTCGCACGATCGTCGGATAAGCAACAAACCCGGGATCGGGAAGCAGAACTTCGTCGCCCTCGTCCACCAGCGTCAGCAAAGCGAGATAAAGCGCTTCCTGTGAACCCGCGGTGATGATCACGCGGTCCGGATCGTTTTCGAGATACGGATAATCGCCGGCGACTTTCGTCCGTAGTTCCGGCAAACCGGCATGCGACGTGTAACCGTTTTGCTCGTCAATGATCGCGCGAACCGCGGCGCGACGAATCACACCCGGCGTCGGCAAGTCAGGCTCGCCTAAACCGAGATTTATACTGCCCGGCCGCGCCCGATCGAACACCTGACGAATGACGCTTTTTTCAATCCCCTGTAGCCGAGCCGGCGGCACAAAACGCTTCAACGCAAATAATCCTCTAGTTGCACGGACGAATCCGTTTTCTCATCACGATACTTCACAATCACGGGCGCATACAGGGAGAGCCCCCAATTTCTTCCGCGTTCATTATTCACCGCGCGCGCGCCGGGAACAACAACAGCGCCGGCCGGAATCTCGAGTGGGCCATCAGTGGACCTTTGATAGATCTCGCCGCGAACCAGATCGTAAACAGGCGTCGATCCGGTGAGAATCGTGCCCGTTGCGAGTACGGCACGTTCACGAACGATCGTTCCTTCGTAGACGCCGCAGTTTCCGCCAATCATCACGTCGTCTTCGACTATCACCGGAACAGCGCCAACGGGTTCGAGCACGCCGCCGATCTGCGCGGCCGCCGAAATGTGTACGCGTCGTCCGATCTGCGCGCACGAACCGACGAGGGCATGGCTGTCGATCATCGTTCCTTCGTCTACGTAGGCGCCGGCGTTAACAAACATCGGCGGCATACAGACCACGCCCGGCGCGATGTAAGCGCCGTCGCGGATCGTCGAGCCGCCCGGAACGATGCGAACATTTTCTTCGATGGTTGTCGGCCGCGTCGGGTAGGTGTCTTTGTCGTAGAACTTAAAACTCTCGCCGGTGGACATGTCGGCGATCACACCCATGCGAAAGCCAAGCAACACGCCCTGCTTGACCCACGAGTTGACGATCCACTTGCGGCTCTCGTTCTTTTCGGCGGCGCGCACTTCGCCGCGATTGAGCGCGCGCTTCAGTTCGTCAAACACCGCGCGATCCGCAGCGGTGAATTCGTTGTTGGGACGCGAGGCGATCTCCTCGATCTGTTCACGCAATGGCATGAGACGTTTCCTGCGACAGGCCCAACTCGCTCAACACCTCGCGCATCCGCGCGCGCGTCTTTTCCTGCACCGGCACGAGCGGCAGACGTAGGTTTTCTTCGAGCAGGCCCATGATGGCCATGGCCGCTTTCACTGGTCCAGGGCTGGATTCGATGAAGTTCGCTTCCATCAACGGCAACAGTCGATAGTGAAGCTTGCGTGCTTCGTCCCAGTTGCCGGCGAGGGCGAGATCGTTGAGTTGCGACATCAACGCCGGCGCTTCGTTTGACGCTACTGAGATCAAACCTTCGCCGCCGAGCGCGATCAGCGCGAGCGTGAGCGAATCGTCACCCGAGATCACGCGAAAACCTTCAGGACGCGAACGCAGGATCTCCATGATCTGGCTGAGATTGCCGGAAGCCTCTTTGACGGCGACGATGTTTTCGACGTCGCGCGCGAGACGCAGAGTTGTTTCAGCGGCGATGTTTGAAGAAGTGCGGCCGGGAACGTTGTAGATCACGACGGGTAAACCATCGACGGCTTCGGCGATCGCGCGAAAGTGAGCGTAGAGTCCTTCCTGCGTCGGCTTGTTGTAATAAGGCGCGACTGTGAGCACGCCGTCGACGCCGATCTCTTTCGCGACTTTCGAACGTTGAATCGTAACTGCGGTTGAATTGCTGCCGGTGCCGGCGATCACTTTCGCGCGCCCGCGCGCCACCTCCACCGTGGTGCCAATGACGAGTTGGTTCTCTTCGTCATTCATCGTCACGCTCTCGCCGGTGGTCCCACACGGAACCAGCACGCGCACGCCGCCCGCGATCTGATACTCGAGCAGTTCGCGCAAACGTTTCTCGTCAACGGAGCCGTCGTTCGCAAAAGGAGTTACAAGTGCCGTCGCACATCCGCGCAACCAGTCGAGTTGTAATGTCATGCTGACCTCCCGTCTTAAATTTCGAATTCCGAAATTCGAATTTCGAAATTATGCTTCGCCAAGGATCTCGTCGATTACTTCCGCGAATTCAAATGTGCCTGTTCTTCCGGCGATCCAATGCGCTGCTACTAACGCGCCCGAGGCGAATCCCTGTCGCGAGCGCGCCGTGTGCGTGAGCAGGATCTGGTCGGGCTCGGAATCAAAACCGATTCGATGTGTGCCGGGGATATAACCTGCGCGGGTCGACGACGTCGGAATGTCGCCCGGCAGATGTTGCGACATTATATCGCGCAACTTGATCGCCGTACCCGACGGCGCGTCTTTCTTTCGTTTGTGATGCGCCTCTTCGATAAACGGATCGTAACCTTCGACCGCGGCGAAGAGTTTCGCTGCGTGTTCGGCGAGGCGATAGAAAAGATTCACGCCGATCGAGAAGTTCGCGCCGTAAACGAGCGCGCCGTTGTGCTCGGCGACTATCTCTTTCACCCGCGACTCGTCGGACTTCCAACCCGTCGTTCCTTCAACAAGCGGCACGCCCGCGCGAACACAAGCTTCGACGTTCTTGATCACAGCGTCGGCGACGGTGAAATCGATCGCCGCATCGTGACCCTGAAGTTGATCGGCGAGTTGATCGACGGCGAGATCTTTATCGCCGCTCGAAATGACGACGCCGATCTCGTCGCCGCGCTTACGCGCTTCCGCGGCCACCATCTGGCCCATCGCGCCGTTTCCGATCAACGCCAGTTTCATGACTGAAGTTTGTTTGCCAACTCGACGTACAGATCCACCGATCGTTCCAGTTCCCTTTTCGAAACGCGTTCGTGGTCCGTATGCGCGTCGAGAATCGATCCTGGACCAAGCAACAGCGGCTTGCCCCAGTTCGAGAGATACGGAACGTCTGTCGTGAAGCGCACCACAGTCTCTTCGAATCCCGGCGCCGAAAACAGTCGCACCGGATTGTGCGCTGATGCGTACTCAACGTGGCCGAGTCCGGCCACCGCGCGTTCCACAATTCTTTTTACGTGCTCTATATCGATCCCGAGTCGAATTTGCAATGTCGCCGACGCGCGATCGGGAATCACGTTCGGACGCGTGCCGCCTTCGATCACTCCGATGTTGCACGTCGTCGTGCCGAAGAAACTGTCTTCGGGCCATTCGCACGCGCGGATGTTCTGCAAGATGTCGAGCAACTTCTCGATGGCCGACTCGCCTGCTTCGGGATACGCAGAGTGCGCTGCGCGACCGGAAGTCGTGATGATCAAACGCATCGAGCCCTTTGTGCCGACAGCGAGAAGATTGTCGGTCGGTTCGCCGTTGATCAGAAACTCGCACTCGCGCGCGAGCGGATGTTTGTTTGCGGCCTGCGCGCCTAAGCTGGCGAGCTCTTCGTCGACAGTGAACAAAAAACCGAGATCGTTCACGCCAGCCGCACGCAGGCGTTCCGCGGCAAAGATCTGCGCGGCGATGATTCCCTTCGCATCGCACGAACCGCGCCCGTAAATGTATTCGTCGTCTTCACGCGACGCGATGAACGGCGGCACGGTGTCGATATGCGTCGAGAAAACGATGCGCGGCGGTTCATCAGTCGTGGCGAGAATGTTGAATCGTTCAGGCGCGACTTCCTGAGTTTCAACTCGATATCCCAGGCCCTCGAGGTGCGTCGCGATAAACGAAGCGGCAGCCGCTTCTTCGCCGGTCGGCGAAGGGATGTCGATCAGTTTGCGCGTGAGTTCAAACACCGTCATTGACCTACTCTGATCTCGTGTCTTTTGTGCCTCTTTGTGGCCCAAAGAATTCGTGATGGAGCCGCTGGACCGCTTCCTGCACGCGCTCCTCTTCGATCGCGAACGTGAAATTGATACTCGACGCGCCTTGTGAGATCAGCGTCACGTTGATGTCGCTAATCGCGCTGAACACACGAGCGGCGATGCCGGGCGTGCCGCGTAATCCCTCGCCGACGACACAAACGATCGCGCATCCTTTCTCGACACGGACTGTTCCGAGTAGTTCGAGATCTTCGACGATGATCGGCAACGCGCTCGCGTCGTCGAGTGACAACGACACGCTGACCTCAGACGTAGCAACGACGTCCACGACTGTTCGATGTCGTTCGAAAACTTCAAACAACGCGCGCAGAAAACCGTAAGCGCCGAGCATTCGCGCGGACGTGATCTGCACGGTGGTGACGCCGCCTTTGTGCGCGATGGCTTTGATCGTTCGCGTGGTCGTTTCCGTTTGTGGTCCAACAAGCGTGCCGACCTGATCGGGCTCGTGCGAGTTACAGATGCGGACGGGAATACTGCCTTCGATCGCGGGTTGAATCGTCTTCGGATGCAGGACTTTCGCGCCGAAATAAGCAAGTTCCGACGCTTCGGCGTACGAGAGACGCTGGACAGTTTGCGCTTCGGGCACGACACGCGGATCGGCAGTCAACACGCCGGTGACGTCGGTCCAGATCTGAATCTCTTCCGCGGGCAACGCTGCGCCGATGAGCGCGGCGGTGTAATCGGAACCGCCGCGTCCGAGCGTCGTCGTCGTGCCTTCCTGAGTCGAAGCGATGAAACCGCCCATCACGGGAACGAACCCGTCGTCGATCAACGGCGTGAGTTGATCGTGAGTCCTGGAGAACGTTTCCGCTGTCAACGGCTGCGCGGAGGTGTACTGAGCGTCGGTGACGATACAGCGTCGCGCATCGACGTGTTGAGCTTTTACTCCGCGTTGATTGATGACTTCGGCGAGTAACGCGCTGGAAAGCATTTCGCCAAAAGCGAGGACCGCGTCCTGCGTCTGACGGCGGTGATGAGCATCGTCCGCACTCGCGCTTAGCAGTTTGTTGATGTGCGTCGCGGCGTTGTCGACGTGGTGTGCAAACGACTGCGCTGCCGCTGCGTCAAGAAGCTGCGTCGCTGTTTCGCGATGACGTCGCCAGGTGTTTTCGAGCGACGCGATCGCTTCGCCGGCGCGTCCTTCACCGGCGGCGATCGTCGCGGCGAGTAACGCGTCAGTCACGCCGCTCATCGCCGAGACGACGACAACCGGCGCAGCATGACTCTGCGAGGCAACGATCCGAGCTACGTTTTCGAAAGCGCGCGCGTCAGCGACCGACGTGCCGCCGAACTTCATAACTGTGGGCATAAAATGTCGAGCCCACAGATTACACGGATCCGTTTCTAATCTCTACCGTGATATTTGCGGCGACACATAACGAACAAACTCCAGGTCCGCGAGCAGTTCGACTTTCTCCATCGGCACACGCCCGATCATTAAATTTGAACTTGCCGAATCAAGCACGACTTCAAACCCGAGCTCTTTCAGTTTCGCTCGCGCTTCGTCCGACTTCACACTCAACCACACTTGCACTTCAGCTTTTCCATCGCGCACGAAACCGCCGAAGCTGAACAGTTGCGGCTGGTCCTTTTTCTTCACGCGATTGATAAGCGCAAGTACCGTCGGATGCACTTTCACGCGAACGCGATCCAGGCGCTGCTCTTCGGGTGGTTTGTTTGGAGTCGGAGCGGGCGCCGGCATCGCGCTAACTGAGACTCCGGGTGGCGCATTCACGACCGCCGCGGATCCACTACCACTTCCACTAGCGGCGCCGCCTCCACCTCCGCTCGCTTTGAGCCTACCGCTACGCGTCACCACGCGTGCTTGCGTCGGTAGCGCGGAAACTGAATAGCTATAAACCTGAGCCGCTTGTACAGCTTGATTGGTGTACATTGTGAACAGCCCCGTTGGACCACCGCCTGCACTCTGATCGCCATAAGCCATCCTGCGATCAACGCCTTCCGGCACGTCCACCGGGACATCGATTCGTCGCAACTGTCCGCCATCGGTCACCGTCATCTCTTCGACGGCGACGAACGATGTGAACTGCGTCATCAACCTGAACTCCAGGCCGAGTTGCGTGATCGTGCCTTTCAAATCAGGCCGCATCTGCCCTGTTTGCGCGCCGCGGAAATCCTGCCGCATCAGATCATCGATTCTGGTGCGCGCCCAGAGCGCCGCCAGCACGTCGTGCAACTCCATCGACTCCGGCAACGACACGGGAATCTCGCGTATGAAGTCGTTGCCGCCCATCTTTCCTTTCAGACGAATCACGCCACTCGCCGGCTCGCTAAAACGACCCGTGAGGATCACCGGTTTCGCGCCAAACAGATCGGGAATGCGTTGCGGATAAACGTCCGTCACCGGCAAGCCGTTCCAGTCGATCGAGATGTCGGTCAGCAACGGATTGCGTACGCGTTGATGAAAACGTTGCGCAGCCGCGGATCCGTCGTCACCCAATCCCACGTATTCGACGTCGCCGCGTCCAGCCTGGGCCATGTTGTCGAGCAGGAACCTGTTGACGGAGCTGCCGATGCCGAACGCGAAGACGCGCGCGTTCTTGTGCTTCTGAACTTCGGCGATGATGCCCATGTCGTTGCCGACAAAGCCGTCAGTCATGAAACAAACGATGCGCATGTGCGACTGATTGTCTGACGGTTCGAGCGCGGCCTTGATCGCCGTCATCATTTCCGTACCGCCCTCACCGCTGCTTGAGGCGAGAAACGCCTGTGCTTTTCGCAGGTTGGCTTTAGTTGCCGCCACTGGTTGCGGAAAGAGGATGCGCGTGTCGCCCGCGAACGTGATCAGGTTGAAAGTGTCCGATGGATAAAGGTTATCGAGCGCGAGCTTCATCGTCTCCTTCGCCTTCTCGATCGGAAAGCCGGACATCGATCCCGATGTGTCGAGGACGAATACGAGCTCCTTCGGCGTCACGTCGTCCGCGACGACGCGATCGGGCGGTTGCAGCATCAAGGTGAAAAATCCGCCGCGGCTCGAACGGTGCGTAATCAACGCATCCTGGATCGCGCGGCCTGAGACGTCGTAACGCAGGATGAAATCTTTGTTGGGAATCGTCGCGCGGTCTTTGAGTTTTAGACGGGCACGAGTGGGGGACGGCCGCTCGATGTCGACTTGATGTGTTTTCGACTCGAGAGTGTCGACGATCAAACCCGCATCGAGTGTGACATCGAGTGAGATGTCGTGACCGCTCCTCGTGCCCGGCGTAGCCGGCTTCGGCGAAATCCGCGAAGCATCCGGCACGCCAGCCGTATTCGGATCGGGTGTGTTTGGCTCCGTGTTGCCGGCCGCTGGTCCGGGAATGTAACGTGGGCCAACAACCATCGGAAACACAAACTCGTACGTGCCGTCTTCGTAGCGCAGAGTTTCGACGTAGCTGATCGTGATCTTGACCTGCTCGCCGGGAAGGATGTTTGCGACTGACTGCGTGAAGATGTTTGGCCGTTCCTGGTCCAACAAACTCGCCACCTGCCCGCGCGCCTTCGCTCCTTCGTAAACTGCCTGCGCCTCTTCGCGCTCGAGGATCTTTCCGCGTACGGTTCGCTCGCCGACGATCATCGTCATGTCGTCAACGGCGGCGTTTTGCGGCAGCGGAAATGTGTAGACAGCTTCGATCTTCTCGTTGAAGTTGTTCTCAAACTGCTGCGTCACCGTGACACGAGAGAGGAAACCGCTGATCTCCGCCTTCACGTCCGTGTGTTTCAGCGGACATAGCGACTTCGGTTTGCCCGACGCATCAAGCGCCATCAACGATCCCGGGCTCTCGCCGGTTTGCGCCGAAACCGTGGTTTCAGAGGCGTAAAAGGCTATCAGCAGCGGCAACGCGACGACGACGAGTGTGAGAATCACAAACGAACGGCGAAGATACGGAGTGTCCATGGTCTCCTCCTGAAGCGCGATTTGTTGGTTAGAACGGACCGAAGCGGCTCCGCTTGCATCTTTTGTACTTTGAGCTTGGTGCTTGGTGCTTTGTTTTGCTGCTCGCGCGGGCACAAGCCTTCGAGTCACACGAAGAACCAAGTACAAAGTTCCAAGCACTAAGCTCACCTAATAAAGATTAAAGTTGTATTCCAACTGCATATAGACCGACACGGGGCGTCCGCCCTTCACTGCCGGAACAAACTTGATCTCGCGTGCGGCGGCGATGGCCCGCTCGGTCAGACCGAACGGCAGCGTTCGTACCGCGCGTATCTGAACCACTTCACCGGCGGCGGAAAAAACCACACGCAGCATGACCGTGCCGCTGATCTGGTTTCGCCGGGCTTCCTCGGTGTAATGAGGTTCGGGTTTGAACAACAATCGTGCTCTTTGTTCGACTTCACTGACGCGAATCGGGTGATCCGATCCGTCAGGACCACCGCCGCTGCCGCAACAGCCGAGATCCTTCGTGCCGCCGCCCATGTTTCCGTCTGATCCTGGTCCGACGCCGGGTCCATTGCCTTCGCCGATACCGAGTCCTTTATTTGTTCCGATGCCTCCGCCCTCGCCTGGTCCTTTGGACGGCGCGTCGGAGTTGGAACGCGGATCACCGTAAACGGGTGCTTTCAGATCTTTCCAGAGCGCGGGATCGATATCGATTCCGGCAGCGGGCAGACTCGGCGGATTTATCGGCGGTGTTTTAGGTATGGCGGCGAGTATCGACGACGGTGGGGGTAGCTTACCAACTTGAGGAGCCATTGGTTCGCCATCACCGCCACCGCCGCCGCCCCGGGCCGATTTGGGTGAGGCCCCGGAGCCCTCGCCTCTGTTCCTTTCAAACCCTACTCGCCCTGCACCATCTTTGCCAATACCTGAATCGAGTTTCGACTCTGTTTGACGGTTAAGGTCGAGCATCACGACTTGTGGGTTAGATTCGTTTTCGGTCCCGGAAGTTAACTCCTGTTTCTTTCGATCGACCAGAAGGACGGAGCATACGGCGACCGCGACGATGATCAGCGCCAGAGATGTCGCTGGCAATAAGTGAGACTTAATGCGGATTTGTTTCAAGAGATCGCGAATCGTCGTGGCCGCGAAATGTCGCGGGTCAGTCTTGAATTCGATCCAGGCGAATTGAAACTCAGTGGCGAGCCGGCTTAGGAGTAAGCGGCTTTCGATTATGGTTGGCTGGTAGTTGATGGCAGTAGAGTGGACGTTCGTCGTGTTCGTCACGTTCATCGCAAGACCTCGCTTTCGTTGCAGGAACACACTCCGGCTGGCGCTCGCGTTTCTGAAGAACGTGGCGAGTTGGTTTAGACCAGCGGGCGTGAACTTAACGAGAGAAACGTAAAACGATAACCCGGCCAACGGATTGACCGGACGTGGGGAGCCTCTATTGCCTTATTACCGTAACCAGCAAAAAGGTGACGCACTGAGGAGCGCTGCTGTTACGCGCCTTGTGATGAGCGCGTGCGGGATTGGGATGTCCGAGTTTTTGGATCTTGTTTATTTGACCTGGTTGAAGAGCTTGGTCGCCCGCGCAGGGTCGATGCGTTGCAGGATCCGATACTGCTCAAGTGCCGCGTTTTTATTGCGCAGCGCAATGTAAGACATGGCGAGGTTGTAGTGCGCTGAAGCGTAATCAGTCTTGTATCTGATCGCGGACTGATACGACTGAACTGCTTCCTGATAGCGCCGCAACTGGTGAAGCGCATAGCCCATCTCGTTGTAGGCTTCCGCGTAATCGGGTTTCACGGTGACCGCCTTGCGCAACTGGTCGATGGCTTCGCTATAACGTTCGAGATCGTTGTAACACCAGCCGAGATTGTAGAGCGCGCCGGCGTTGTCAGGACGGAGGCGTGTGCCTTCTTTGTAAGCGTTGGCGGCGGGCTCATACTGTTTCAGGTTGTAGTAATAAATGTCGCCGAGGCCGAGATAAGCGAGGCCCATGTCAGGCTTGAGACGAATTGCCTGCTGATACTCGTCGACCGCGTCTGCGTAACGGCCGAGATTGCGCAACGCGTAACCCATCTCGTTGTGCGCCTCCGCGTAGTTGTCGCGATACTGCATCGCGAGTTTCAACGCTTTGATTGCTTCGTCGTAATTTTTCAGATCGTTCTGGATCCAACCGATCTCGTAATGGGCCGTGGGGTAGTCGATGTTCGCGCGAACGCATTGTTGGAACGCGGCGAGTGCTTCGTTGAAGCGGTTGAGTCTTTTGTAAGCGTAGCCGATTTCGAAGTGCGCCGGGGCGTAGTTAGGTTGTAGTGCGATGGCGCGTTTTAGTGGATCGATGGCGGATTGATAGTCTTCGAGATCGTTGTAGATCCAGCCGAGTCGATACCAGGCGTTGCTCAACGATGGTTTGAGTTGCGCGGCTCTCAGATATGGATCGAGTGCTTCGCGATATTGTTTCGCGTTGTAGAGCGCTTCGCCTTGTTGGTAGTAGTACTCGGCTGAGTTTGCGTTCGGTTTCGCGGGAGTGGACGTGTTTGAAGGGACGGCAGGCTTCGACGTTCCGGCTGTTGTTGTCGACGCTGGCTTGTTGACCGTCGGAGTCGGACGCTTGCGAGCTGGCCCGGTTGATGTTGGTTTAGTCGTAGGCTTGGTTGTCGTCGATGCGGGAGGTTTATTGGACGGCCGTGACGTGCTGCCGCCGATCATCCCACCGCCCGTCACGCCACCTTCGTGTTGCGCCATGGCGACGCCGGTACAGGTACATATAAATAGGACTCCAAACAATAGGGTTCGACGGGGGCGCGGTGTGGACATCATTTTCTCCCGGTGTTTTTTGACTACTGCCGGCGTTTAGTCTAAAGCAGGGGACCGAAATGGCGAAAGGATTATAATGCGGAGGCAGTGGCTGGCGGTGACTTTATTTGTTGGTGGGGTAGTTGTGATCCGTGGTTGCGGTCGCCCGTTGTGAAGATTGAAAAACCGGCGCGCGAAGCTTGAAAAAGCGGGCGCGTTTGACACAAGTAAACTCCCTACGGTAACGTAACGCGCTTGCCGTAACGAGCAACCCTCCACATGCGTCCCGTTCGTCTAGCGGCCTAGGACACCGCCCTTTCACGGCGGCGACACGGGTTCGATTCCCGTACGGGACGCCACATTTCCCAAGCAAATATCAAGTTTCACTTGTACGCGAGATCTCCTGCCAGGTCCTTAATGGAACGCGCAGAGTTACCAGTGAATCAGAACGGATCTCATTTTGTACCCGTAATTGTTTGCTCTTACGTATGAGCTTCGCGGATGTTACCGTCAGTGACCGCCGCGGTAACATCACTTTTCACGCGACTGACCTTCGGAATCAAGGACCACCAACGTAACCGCATGCAAATAGGTGAGTCTAGGACAATAAGGTTCTTGGGAAAGTAAGGAGCGATATGCTAAGGTAAGGAATTGGAGATTACGATGCAAAGAGAGGCAAGGATAACCAGCAAAGGACAAATCACGGTACCCAAAGCTGTGCGTCATGCTCTAGGCCTTAAACCCGGCGATAAGGTCGTGTTTGAGCAAGAGGGCGAAGAGATCTGTGTCCGACCGGTGAGGGCTCAGAGCATGTTCGCCAGATATCGAGGTATCGGAAACCCAGGGTTGGCTTCCGGCCGAAAGGCCGTGTTGCGAAAAATCCGCGAGCTCCGAGGTCATGACGCCGAACACAAATGATTACAGCCGTCGATACAAACGTTCTGGTGGCGCTTTGGGATCGGGACGACGCATTGAATTTGACCGCACAAGCCTCCTTGGACGCGGCGTTTGCGCGCGGTAAGCTGGTTATCAGCGGTGCAGTCTTTGCCGAATTGTTGGCGCTGCCTCGCCGAACAGAAGCGTTTATTGAAGAATTTCTAACAGAGACCGGCATCGGCGTGGACTGGATAACCGACGAGGCAATGTGGCGAGTGGCGGGGAAAGCTTTTCAGGCTTACGCAAATCGTCGTCGCAAACAGAGGTCGGGTGAACCTCGGCGATTGCTGGCCGACTTCTTAATCGGTGCGCATGCAGTTGAGAACGGCTTTGCGCTGCTCACGCTCGACGATGGTATTTATCGAGCCGCCTTCCCGAAACTTCGAATTGTCAAAGTATAACGCATCCATTTGAACCTTAATCCTTGCCCCCCTCTAGCTCGCGGGAGACGCAACTCGCGCCAAGAGTTTGTAAACGTGTTCATTCGTTCATTGGCGCGTCCATTAAGCGTCCAATAACGAGCCCGTAGAGTTCCTTTGACTACCTTACGGTGCTATCCATGCCGCAGGTTTCCTTTGAATTCCTGTAGATCGCTTCTCTTTCACGGCGGCGACACGGGTTCGATTCCCGTACGGGACGCCAATTTCCCTAAGGATTTTCATGACCTGATTGAGTGTGAAAGCTGGTGACGCTGGGAAATCAGATGGACTTGACCGTGGGCGATTACCTGGACTACCTGAAAGTTGACGCAGAGGTTGCAGTGTTCGCTGTCTACGTGGAAGGTTTTGCGCCGCGGGACGGTGTCAAGTTCCTGAAGGCCGCTGAAGAGATCTCTGCTCGTGGTAAGACGGTGTGCTCTACCGCGCCGGCCGCACGCCCGCGGGCGCAAAGGCGTCTGCAAGCCACACTGCTTCTATCGCAGGAGACTATCGGGTCACGCGCGCGCTGACCAGACACGCCGGTGTGGTTGTAGCCGAAAGCCTCGCCGACTTCCAAGGCCTGACGCGGCTCTTCACGTTCTTGTTGGGCAAGAAGGTTACAGGCCGGCGCCTTGGCGCAAGCTCCAACGCAGGCTTCGAGTGCGTCGCGTTCGCCGACAACCTTCGCAATTTCACCCTACCAACATTCAGCGAACGCACCACGCAACGCCTGCGAGCGATCTTAGAGCGCTGCCCCATTGACCAGATCGTTGACGCTCACAACCCATTCGACCTGACACCGATGGCGGACGACGCTGCCTACGAGGAGGCCGTGCTGGCAGTAATGGAACACGAAAGTGTTGACGTAGGAATTGTGGGCTGCGTCCCGATGACGCCCCCCCTGAACACGCTGGCGCACGACGAGCGCCATCATGAAGATATTGATCGTGAAGACCCGGTCGTGCAGCGGCTGCTTCGTCTCAATGACAAAATCGCAAGGCCTTGGGTAGCCGTCGTCGATGCCGGAATACTTTATGACCCGATGGCCGCCCGCCTCGAAGGTGCGGGTATCCCGACGTTCAGGACTGCCGATCGAGGACTGCGTCTCTTCGACATCTTCTGTGAAGTGAAGACCTTAAGCCCGCCGTCGGCATCGTGATAGCCAACCGATAAGTGGCGATCCTGGACTCACTTGATCCGGTAACCGAGAATCTCGTTATTGAATATCCAGGCTGCCACCGCGCCGACGCGTATGTCATGGTAAGGGTAAGCCTCGCGCTTGACGCCGGCGGAACCCTGCTCGTCCAGCCGCTCGGGCCGGCGTGACATGATCGAGAAGCGTTCGCGCCAGCGCTCGAAGTTCTGCGGGCGCAGATCAACCCAGCCCTTCGTGGCCCACTTGTCCACGCCTTCCGCGGTTAGCTTGACGCTGTTCGCCCCGGGAATTTCGGGGATGCGGATATAGGGTCCGCGGATCAACGCCTGCGCATCGGGTGTGAGGATGGGCAAGCCGACCGAGTTGATTGTGTGTCGAAGATTGGAGTCGCGCTCCAGCAGCGAGAAAATTTCCGACGCCAGTGCCTGAGGGGTCTGGGCCAGAACATTCCTCAAAGTGCCAAAACGCGTTTTCAAGAGATGAGCTTCCCAGAGGAGTTTTCCGATCTCAGGTGGTCCCAACCAACCAAGCGCCACTGAAGGCGAGTCGCCCTCACTCGCGAACTGGCGTTCCAGATCATCGGCCCGCTCCAGCGCCAGATGTCTCAGGTTGCCGGCTCGGTATGTTGGGTTCATCACGGTGCTGTCGACGGCGGCGATGACATCGTAACCGGTATTGCTCCCTTTGATCTCGAGCACCGCCTGACGCGCGATCTCTTCGGGGGTGATGAATTCCATTTGGCCCATGTGGGTAATGGTTTCGAACTCTCCCCTGGTGAAAAGTCCATTCTCGCCCGTGTCCACCACGACCATGCGCATCGGCGCCAGGCGTTCGTAGTCATCCTCACTCTCGCGTAACACAAGGGTCTCGCCCAGCGGCGCTCGGCGGCTGGCGAACAGATGCAGTGGACCACCCTGTTTGGCGCGCTCGCATATGATCCGGCGACTGATATCGCTGTAGCCCACCATCGCGGCCGGTTTCAGTTCCTTGACGATCGGGCCTGCGGGTGTGCGGGCCATCAGAAACATCAATCCGGTGTGGGCAAAAGCGAGTGCCGTCTTTGTCATCAGGCGCGCTGACGGCTTGTCTTCAGAATGGGTGTAAGGAATGTTGAGCCCCATGCCGCCCGTGCCCGTCGTGCCGATCTTAAGGTAGAGCCGAGTTCCCGCTTCAGTCATCGCGCGCTGCATGATGAGGACGTGGCGAATAAGCTGCGGAATGGACTGCGAGATTAAGAGCGCTTCCAAATCTCTGCCCGCCAGCGCGCTCAGGTGCGCGAACTCCGCCGGATCAACTGGCTCACGCCCGTCGATCCTGTTTTTCAATGCGTCGAAACTGCCTTTGGCAATTTCAGAAGCCGTGTAAACATCCTGATAACTAATCGCCGTCGCTGTGTTGATGCTGTCGACGACAACGTCTGGTTTGTGTTCGAGAATGAGCTGCGCGAGTTGTGAGCGCGAGTAAGCTACTTCGAAGTCGTGGAACACATCGTCAAACATCGCGGCACGCGATTCGACGGACTCCATCAACTGCGATCTGGTGAGCCGGCGATGCTCATCGTCGGCGTTCCACTCAGAACGGAGAAACACGTCACCGCCAAAACCGACGAACGCAACTCCGGGAAACTCGCTGCGGCAGTGCTCGATGATGTCCTCGACTTCGGTCAGTTCGCGCGAGCAAATGATCACCGCGCGGGGGTGCAACTCACGGGCAATCTCGTGCACGACCTGCACGCCAATCATCCCGCCGCCGCCCAGGATTAGATAAGATTCACCTCGGTTCATTTTATGAACGGGCCGGAAGTTGCGCTGCTCAAACAACGTCTCACGGTCTACCTCCAGGCTTTGCAGATGATTACCGCTCAAATTGCCGCCGTCGCATTCGTGCTCATTCGGGACGGTCAGCCGCGCACAGTTCGTCCGTTTCATCCGGCAAACTGTAGAGATCGATCGCAGCCGGCGGGCTAATGTTTCCGTGGCTGTGCCGCGCTAACAACATTGCGGCAATACGGGCAATAACAGAACTCTGCCTCACCAATTGTCCGTCGGGTCGAATCACCCCTTTTGCCGAGTACCTCTGTCTCGCACATTGCACCGGGGAACAGGTGCGGTTCCGGGCGGCGTGTTCATTGTTCGACTTGTCCAGCCAATTTTGTTCTCCTTGCGATGCCTCAGACTCCCCAGAGACAATCGTCAGTCGCGTTCGCGCACGCGAATTGGAAGCCTGCTTCGACAGCGCGGAGGTTGATTTCAAGTAGCTCAGCCTTCTTCGTCATCGCCCGCACGACTTCGATCACCGCGTCTTGGTCCAACAGGTTGGTCTTCCCGATGAGCGCACCCAGAGCTACCATGTTCGCCGACTTTGCGCTATCTATCCGGTCGGCTATTTCGGTCGCAGGCAGCGCGAAGACTTCTACCTCACCCGAAATCGGGGGCTCGTTAATCAGCGCGGAATCGTAGATGATGAGCCCGCCGCTAACTACCTCCGGCGCGAACTTGTCCAGCGACGGTTTGTTCATGGCGATGAGCACGGTCGGGGCAGAGACGAGCGGCGAGTCGATGGGTGCGGTCGAAATGTTGACATGACAGTTGGCCGTGCCGCCGCGCATCTCGGGCCCATACGAGGGGAGCCACGAGACGTGGAAACCTTGTCGCATCCCTGCCTCGGCAAGGAGGCGACCCAGGAAAAGTAATCCCTGGCCGCCGAAGCCCGCTATCTTAACGCGCTGGTCGCGGCAGGGAATAGACGCGCCCCTTCCCTTTCGACGCTTCGACTCTTTTGTCTCGCCATTCCGGCTCAACCCGAGAATCGCCGGCAACTGTTCCAATGGCACTGTGTGCCGACGGTGCGTACGGTGCTCGCGCTCGGCCGATTTGTCTTTGAGAACACCGAGCGGGAAATAGGGGATTAGGTTCTGCTCAATCCATTTGCACGAGTCGACGGGTGTAAGGCCCCAGCCCGTGGGACACGGCGAGAGTACTTCCACGAGCGAGAAGCCTCGACCTTCGATTTGATTCTTCAGGGCCTTTCGAATCGCGTTTCGTGCCTTCGCGCGAGTCTTGTTGTCATAGAGCGCGACCCGCTCGATGTACGTTGGGCCTTCAAGAGTAGAGAGCAACTCGCTTATGCGCATGGGAAAGCCGTCATTGCCTGATTCGCGGCCCGTGGGCGAGGTCGAAGTCTTCTGGCCGATGAGCGAAGTCGGCGCCATCTGCCCGCCGGTCATGCCATATATGGCGTTGTTGATAAAGATGACGGTGAAATCCTCTCCGCGGTTGGCGGCTTGCAAAATCTCGTTGCCGCCGATGGCTCCGAGGTCGCCGTCGCCCTGGTAGCTGATTACGAGGCTGTCGGGTAGCGCGCGCTTGACGGCGGTTGCCACTGCGGGCGCGCGTCCGTGTGCGACCTGGAGGTTGCCGACGTCAAAGTAGTAGTAGGCGAAGACGGAACAGCCGACGGGGCTGACGAAGACGGTTCGGTCCTGCGCGCCTAAGTCGTCGATCGCCTCGGCGATCATCTTATGGATGTTGCCGTGTCCGCAGCCCGGGCAGTAATGCGTGGTCAGGTGGTCGCCGGGCTTGCGCTCAAACTGCCCATAGAAACTCCTGGGTCTTTGAAAGGCTTTCGCGTACATCTTTCTCCTCGCTCACTTTTATGATTTGTGCCAGAAGTTCCTCGGCCGTTGGCACCATGCCGCCGACTCGGGAATAGAAACGGACGGGCCGTTTCCCATCCACGGCGAGTCGCACGTCTTCAACCATTTGGCCGTTGCTCAACTCGACTGTTAGGAACGTCTCGACCCACTGGGCCAGGACCGCAATCTCTCGCGCCGGGAACGGCCAGAGCGTGATGGGACGGAACAGTCCCACCTTGAGGCCCCGCGCGCGCGCCTGATCGACCGCCGCCCTGAGCAGGCGCGACACAATGCCGTAGCCGATAACGACGACTTGCGCGTCCTCTGTCCGATACTGCTCGTACATCTCCTTGCCGGGGTTTGCGGTCGCATATTTTGCTTCGAGGCCAAGCACATGTTGCTCCAGCTCCTCCGGCGATATGTAGATGGAGGTGATAAGGTTGTGCCGCGTCTCCGCGTCACCGCGCACGGCCCAGGGCTTTGGCGCCGCCGGCGCGGTCGCCAACGGGAATTCGACCGGCTCCATCATCTGGCCGATGAAACCGTCGGCAAGGACAATGGCCGGGTTGCGGAAGCGGTCCGCCAGTTCGAACGCCAGGATGGTGAGATCGCACATCTCCTGGCAGGAGTTGGGCGCGAGGACGATCGTGTGGTAGTTGCCGTGTCCTCCACCCTTTACAATCTGGTGGTAGTCGCTCTGCTCGGGCGCGATGTTGCCGAGGCCGGGGCCGCCGCGCGTGATATCCACAATAACGCAGGGCAACTCTGAACCGGCGAGATACGAGATGCCCTCTTGCATGAGACTCAGCCCGGGCCCCGAGGAGGCGGTCATCGTTCGCTCGCCCACCGCCGCCGCGCCGTAGACCATGTTAATCGACGCGACCTCGCTTTCGGCCTGGAGGAAGGTGCCACCGGCGAGCGGGAAGTACCTGGCCGCAGCTTCCGCGATCTCGCTGGCAGGTGTGATTGGGTAGCCGTAAAACGAGCGGCAGCCCGCGAGCAGTGCGGCCTTAACGACGGCCTCGTTGCCTTTGATTAACTCTTTCGCCATCTGATAAACCTCATAGGCTGGAGCCGCCCGGCCACCGGGCGCCTCCCCTCGACGGTGCGCCCAACAAGCATGAGGGCGCGGGCCGAGGGCAAATTACTTCTCCAGTTTGAAAACGGTGATCGCGCCCGGCTCGGGACAGGCGTAGAAACATACGCCGCACCCTGTGCAGCCGTGGCCCTTATATTCACCGAAGTGGTAACCGCGCCCGTTCAGGCGTTCACTCAGCCTCATGCCACAGACGGGACAGGCCTCGACACACAGCGCGCAGCCCTTGCATTCTTCCTCGTGTACCTCCACCCACCCGCGGTCTATCTTCTCTTTGCCTTCGTTTGGCATTTCGTTTAGACACCTCCACCTAGACCAGCAGGCATTCGCGGCCGATGCTGCCCGCTAATGACCATCGCATCGCTAATCGCATCGAGCAACTCTTGTGCCCGCGAACTCCACAACCACGCGCGGTGCCCAAGGGCGGGAGGTTTAAGCACAGGCATCACATTTTGCGTGGGTAGTAGCTGCGGTCAACGCTACACCGGATGCCGTCGTGGCGGGAAAAAGGCGCACTTGTTGCGGGAAATAACTCAATGCCGATCTCTCAGAACCGCCGGGCGGTCCTCGCACAACGCCTAACAGGATTGCTCAATTGATCGAACAGAAGAGTTGGACTGAAAGCCGCTCAACAGGTGCGCGTTGAGTTTGAAACCTCGGTTCAGTCATACAACGTGTGGAAGCGCGCGAAGGCTTCTCGCTCAAGAGTCTCTCGGTGGTCGGGGTGGGCAATGCCAATCAATGCCTTCGCGCGCTGGCGCAGGTTTTTACCATAAAGATTTGCGACACCATGTTCGGTGACTACGTAATGAACGTGGGCCCTCGTCGTAACCACTCCAGCACCGGGCTTCAACATGGCCACGATCCGCGACTCGCCACGGCTTGTTACCGAAGGCAGGGCGATGATCGGTTTGCCACCCACGGAGAGCGACGCGCCGCGCATAAAATCCATCTGCCCGCCGACACCCGAATACAGATTCGTGCCGATCGAATCGGCGCACACCTGACCAGTCAGGTCAACCTCGATCGCGCTGTTGATGGCCGTTACTTTCGGGTTGCGGCGAATCACTGCGGTATCGTTGACATAGGCCACATCGAGCATGGCGACATTTGGGTTGTCATCGACAAAGTCGTAGAGCCGGCGCGATCCCATGACGAAGCTGCTGACGATCTTGCCCGGATGGATTCGCTTCTTCTCGCCGTTGAGTACTCCCTTCTGAACCAGGTCTATAACGCCGTCAGAAAACATCTCGCTGTGCATTCCCAGGTCCTGGTGTTGGTCGAGCGCCGCCAAAACCGCAGTGGGAATGGCGCCGATTCCTGTTTGCAATGTCGCGCCATTTTCTACCAGGTCCGCGCAGGCTTGACCGATGGCTAACTCAACTTCGGTCAATTGGTGCGCGGCCAATGCAGCCAGCTGATCGGAGACTTCAACGGCGTAATCGATGTTGCTCATATGAATCACACCGTCGCCGTGCGTGCGCGGCATGTGAGGATTGACTTGGGCCACAACTCGATCAGCAACGTGGACTGCCGCCCGCGTCACGTCAACGGAAACGCCCAGCGAGCAAAAGCCGTGTCGGTCGGGGGGCGAGACCTGGATCAAGGCCACGTTCACCGGCAGAATCCCCTTGCAAAACAGCGCCGGAACTTCGCTCAGAAAAACTGGTATGTAGTCCGCCTCGCCCGTGTCAACCGCCGTTCTCAGGTTCGGCCCGATGAAAAGACATTGGGTGCGAAAGCTCCGCGCGTATTCGGGCCTGGCATAAGGCGCCTCACCTTCGGTGTGCAGGTGAACGACCTCAACTGAGCGTAAGTCGGGCGCGCGGGCAGTCATCGCTTTAATTAGTTGCTGGGGCGCGGCGGCGGCGGTGTGAATGAAGACGCGATCTCCTGATTTGATGATCGCGACGGCATCTTCGGCTGTTACGTATTTCATTGTTCTCCACTGAAAAGAAACTGGGATCGCAAAAATATCCTTGCGGTCCGTTTGAAATCATAGTTGTTCAAGAGCAAGTGATATTCCAGCCGACACAGGTGAAGAACCCAACGAACTATTGGGCTGACCAAATCCCTTCATCTGAAACCTTGAAGTCGTATTCCCGAGCTGGGGGAATTCAGGATTGCGCGGTTTCCCGCAAATCCATGAGTAACTTTCCGCTAATTCAGGGGCCAACTCGCCGCTTCCGGTGAAATCCGCGGATTCTATCCGGCATATCGGTTGCTCTCCGCCTACGCAGTGGGCATTGAAGATCGCCTACGCATTCTCCGCACGATACTGTGTAGCGCTTGTTTAGATTTAAGTGAGAAGCGCAGGATTGACAGATTATGAAAACGATCATTGAACCTTTTAAAGTGAAGGTAGTCGAACCCATCAAGATGACAACGCGCGACGAGCGCGAAGGCTACCTTAAGGACGCTGCGTATAACCTTTTCCTGCTCAAAGCTGAAAACGTCATCATTGATTTGCTCACCGATAGCGGCACCGGGGCGATGAGCGCAGAGCAGTGGTCGGCGCTGATGCGCGGCGACGAGTCCTATGCCGGCAGCAAGAGTTTCTATCGTTTCGAAGCAGTCGTGCGCGACATCTTTGGTTTCGAGCAAGTGATTCCGATGCATCAGGGACGCGCCGCGGAACGCATTCTCTTCTCGGTCATGTGCAGGAAAGGAAGCATAGTTCCCAACAACACCAACTTCGATACCACGCGCGCCAACATCGAATATCTCGGAGCTGAAGCGATCGATTTGCCGATTCGGGAATTTTATCAACCTGCCGTCGATCATCCGTTCAAAGGAAATATGGACACGGAGGGCCTGGCTGACCTGATCAAACGAGTGGGCCCGGAGCGCATTCCCCTTGTGATGCTGACGGTGACGAACAATTCTGGTGGCGGACAGCCCGTCTCAATGGCGAACATCCGGCAAGTGAAAGCGATCTGCTCTCGTTACGGTTTGCCGCTTTATTTCGATGCCTGTCGATTTGCCGAGAACGCTTACTTCATTAAGCTGCGTGAAGAAGGTTATGCAGACAAATCTGTGAAAGAGATTGCGCGTGAGATGTTCTCGTACGCCGATGGCTGCACGATGTCTGCGAAGAAGGACGGGCTGGCGAACATCGGTGGCTTCCTCTGCTCGAACGATGATCAGCTAGCCCGGCAGGAGAAGGAATTGCTTATCCTGACCGAAGGCTTTCCTACCTATGGCGGTCTGGCCGGACGCGATCTCGATGCCATAGCGGTTGGTCTGGATGAGGTCCTGCACGAAGACTACCTACAATATCGTTTCGCCTCAATTCGCTATTTGGGCGAGCACATCGCGCGCGCGGGCGTGCCCATCGTGCAACCGCCCGGGGGTCATGCGATCTATATCGATGCGAAGGCAATGCTGCCACATATTCCACCGTGTCAGTATCCGGGCCAAGCTCTCGCCATTGAGCTTTACCGCGAAGGCGGCATTCGTTCTTGTGAAATCGGCTCGGTGATGCACGCCGAAAAGGAGCCGGAAACGGATGAAAGGCCCTACGCAATGGAGTTGGTACGCCTGGCAATTCCCCATCGCGTCTACACGCAGAGTCACATTGACTATGTGGTGGAGGCGATACTTCAAGTCTACGAGCGACGTGCTTCTATCCACGGATACCGAATCGTCAGTCAACCCAAATTTTTGCCGCACTTCACCGCGCGCTTTGAGCCGATTAACGTATCAACAAACCTGGAGACCCTGAGCGCTTATCATGAAGAACAAGTACTTTTACACCACTGAAGTTGAATGGACCGGGGAACGTCGCCTCCTGAGTTCAAAGGGCATGAAGAGGTGTGGACGCCGGAACATGACGCGAAGGGGATGTTTGATTGCAGGATAGTCATGAAGAAATAGTATTCCTGAAATCGGCCGCCCTAATACTTCTAGCTGCGCAGGGAGATGTTTGGCTTCACGGCGCGTCGCATCAAGACGTCACTCGGAGGCGTTTGGCAGTTAGCAACCGGCCCGGAGGTCGCACAAACACGACCGCGGCGATTGTCAGTTCAATCAACGCGAAGGACGAAGTAACGCTCGAGTACAAGCTCGAGCCACTCGATCGTGGCAGGCAAGGCTTGGCAAATACGGGCAAAGCTAAGGCCAGCCATGATAATGAGGATGTCGTGACTGGTCTCATTGAAAAAGCCGCCAGTGACGTAGTGACGACGGTTTTGCGAAAGCGATCAAATCATTGAAGAGAGCCAGAGTCAGAACTGTCTGTGTAAAGCAGCATCGTGTTGGTCCAACTTCCGCCCAGGGGTCAGGCGCCACAGCAGAAAAGGTCCGCGTTTGTCCAGCCCGGGATAGATCGTAAAGCTCAAACGTCACCCGCAAGTCTGGTTATGGCCAGGGCTTGATCTTATGGCCCACGGCTCAGAACGCCAACCGCAAGCCTAATTGAATTTGTCTCGAGGAACCGACTGTCGACCGGATGCGGCCAAAGGTTGGGAGTGGTGCTTCACTGTCTGAGGCGCCGCCGAATGCCGTCAGTGCAGGAGGTGAAAAGTTCGCGCGGTTGAATAGATTGAAGGCCTCAACTCGAATCTGCAAAGTGCCTGCTTCTCCGAGACGCGTCACTCGAATATTCTTGCTCGCCGAAAGATCGAAGCTCCGGTAATTCGGGCCGATAAACGCGCCGCGTCCTGTATTGCCCAAGGTTCCTGCCGGCGGCAATCTAAATGCCGCCGGGTCGAAATACTGGTCCGGCCCTCCAAGTACAGCAGATTCATAAGTGAAGCCTGGAGCTATCGACGCTCGATCACGACCTATGCCAGGTCCAAGTGACGGCTGCCACAGCGATCGCGATCGGTTTGCCTGAACGAATACCGTCAACGGATTTCCACTGCGGACGTTGTTTATTCCCGCAAGTTGCCACCCATCAAGCAAACTTTTCCTGAGCCCCTTCAGGTTTCGCGCAAAAGGCAGGTTCCAAGTGAAATTCACAACCCAGTTGTGCTTTGCGTGATAGTCCGCGAGACCTTTGTTGTAGTTCAGATTGGGAAACTCCGGAAAGGCCGTGGTGGTTCCATTCGTCGCGTCAGAGAAGAACGTCGATGCCTGAGTCGTATCGATGTTACGTGAGAACGTGTAGGACGACTGCAGGGTGAGGTTCCGGCTCCATCGCTTCCGCACGTCAAAGATCATGGCGTTGTACCACGAGTTGCCATCACTACTCTTCAACTCAATCGTGGAAAAAGCCGGATTCTGCCGCGGCGCGCCCAGTGGGAAGAATGGTGTTCCGTCTGATTGAATAATGGGGACGGCAATGTTCACATCATTACTACGCAATAGATGCACGCCTCGCGAGCCCGCGTAAGCCATGGTGGCCACAGTTTCCCACGGCAGTTCACGTTGAATGCTGAGGCTATAGGTATTCACGTATGGATTGTCCAAATCAAACTGAACCGGGCGTATTGAATTAGCGAATGAGCACGAGAGCGGTGCGACGGGAAACGAGGGCCGGCAAGGCGAAGTGGCCGTGAATCCGATTGCGATGCGCGGCGTCGCCGGCGGATTTGTAACCGTGACGATAAGGTTCTGCTGGTTGTTCGTGTTGAAGTAGAGGCCGTATCCCGCGCGCAAGCTGGTATTGCCGTTACCGAACACATCCCAGGCAAGCCCGACGCGCGGGGACAGATTCAATCTTGTTGGATTCTTGTAGAGTGGTCCAACGATCGGGCTCGTATCCGCCAGAGACGGCAGAGCGGAATCACGGCCATAGATGTCCACGGGCAACGTCGCTGTTTCATAACGCAGTCCGGCATTTATCGTCAGTCGCGGGTGGACCTTAAGATTGTCCTGAAGGTAGCCCGCGAAAAAAGTGAAGCGCCAATAGCGATCGAGAGCGCCAGTTGGCGTGAGTCCAAGAAAGCTTTGTGGATTGTTGGTTAAGAAATTTCTAAGGTTAGCAAACGTCCAGATGCCCAGCGAGAACGTCGGGTTCACCATGTTGTCCTGGTACCGTTCGACGACTCCGCCGGCTTTGATGATGTGGCGGCCGCGAGTATGGACCATACCATATTCAAACCCAAACACATTCTGCGTGAGTCGCACGCTGACTGAAGTCTGCGGACCAAACCTTGGAATACCACCAATGTCGATGTTCCCAACTAATTCTCGTCCGGGGACGAATGGTTGCAGCGGCTGCGTTGTATTTGCTTCTACTTGTTGGCCGATGCGCGTGCGACTGAAGCCCAGACGAAAGGTGTGAATGGTGGCGGAACTTTGGATAAAGCGGTCTTCTACCGTGACGAATTGGTTCCGTGAACGAAACGATCGCGGAAACTGGGGAAAGTCGGTTGGCAGTTGCTGGTCTGCATCATCGAACGTGTAACGCGCGAAAAACTGGTGCTGATTGTTCCAATTTTGGTCGACTCGGCCCTGAAGGAAATGTTGTACGACCTGACGGTTGAAACCGAAGTTATATTCCGCTAACCCTCCACCCAGGTTCACACCATTCGGCAGAGGGAACTCGTCAAGATATGGTTTGACTGCCGAGTTGACTGTGACGTTACCGCCCGTCGGCAGGATACCGTTGCGAGCGTTGATATCCGGCACTACAGTTCTAATTGTCTGGCCCAGGTTTTCTCGCAACGACTCATAGCCAAAAAAGAAGAAGGTTCGATCGCGTTTGATTGGACCGCCAAAGCTTCCGCCAAACTGATTGCGCTTAAACTCCGGCTTCTGGCTTCCGTCAAAAAAGTTACGCGCATCCAGATTGTCATTGCGATGAAATTCGTAAAGCGAACCATGAAATGAGTTCGCGCCGGATTTGGACACTGCGTTGATTTGTCCGCCAAAGTTCCGGCCAAACTCAGCGCCATAGGAATTTGCTTCTACGCGAAACTCCCTGATTGTCTCTACGCCAAGAGCCGTACCTGCCGCGCTGCCTGCTGGTCCGTTTGTGAAATCGTTTTGCGGCGTGCCATCCAGGAGGTAGACGTTTGAACGAGGATCCTGACCATTGATGCTGGTAGCGAGCCCGTGAGCGACTACTGACCCTCCATCGCGATGGGTGTACGCGACAACGCCAGGTTGCAAGAGTGCGAGATCAGTGTAATTTCTCCCGTTCAAAGGTAGATCTCGAATGAGTCGTTCGCTTACCAGATAACTCAACTCGGCGCTCTCTGTGTTCACGAGCGACTCGCCACTATCGACGGTCACGTTTGCTGTCAAACCCGCGATTTTGAGCACGAGTAAAACATGAACCGTCTCGTTCACGGTCAACCTCACGGTTTGCGGAACGAGTGGTTCAAAGCCGTCGTGCTCGGCACGCAACTCATATGTTCCGACAGCCAGAGCGGGGAAAACGAATCGTCCTTCAACTCCGCTGGAAGTCGTTCGCTTAACGCCAGTTTCAAGCGCCGTTGCAGTGACCCGCACACCAATCAACAATGCGGAGTTGGTGTCCTTTACCTCGCCTGTAATCGTGCTTGTAGTTTGAGCAGCGATACTGGAGGCGAGTGACAGCAGGAATGCCAGGCCAAAACTCAGTCTCATTCCAGTTGTATAATGCGGAGTTAGTGCGTGTTGACTAAACATTGATTAGTAACTTGTACTCTAACCGCCTCAGTCGCGGCAACACAGAGAGAGAGCGTTGGTATGGCATTCCACATTCGTCGTGTCGATTACTTTTATACAACAGTCAAGGATCAACCGGGAGAGGCTTATAAGGTGCTTTCACTACTAGCAAGTCTCGGTATCAATCTGGTGGCTGTTACCGCGGTTCCCTTTGGGCCGATGAACACCCAACTGACAATCTTTCCTGAAGACACGGCACAACTTCGAAACGAAGCTCAGAAGTCCGGTCTTAAGTTAGAAGGACCACAGCCGGCGTTATTGGTTCAAGGTGATGATAAGCTCGGCGCACTCGCGGAGGTGCATTCCAGGCTCTATGCAAATAGCGTCAACATCTATGCGTCGAGTGGAGTCGCTGACGGAAAGGGTCATTACGGGTACATCATCTACGTGCGTCCCGATGATTATGAGAAGGCAGTGGCGGCCCTAAATGTTTGATGTGGCAATCTACCGGTTCTAAACCGGGGCCGCTTCGCAAAACACCTTGGGCGACGTTCGGATTAATCAGCTTGTCGAAGGGCCTTCAATAAAGGGTCCAATAACGATTCTTTAGAGTACCTTTGACTACCTCATGGTGCTTTCCATGCCGCAGGTTTCATTTGAATTCCAACAGATCGCTTCACTTTCACGGCGGCGACACGGGTTCGATTCCCGTACGGGACGCCAAACTTGAATTCCCTTCTGAAATTTCTCGCAAGTAACTGAAAACCAAACAAGTTTCGGCGGTTCGATAACTCTCACGGTCAAATACCAAACCATTCGGAAACAGCACTTTTTGGAATCGCTGTTTCTGATCGGCGGAGCATTGAATCCAAAATGCCGCGGCGTTGCCCAAGGCATTAGTCGCAAAGTTAAGTGCCGCTTCTAAGTCCAATTCCTCGAGCTTACTATCGTGTATATCAAGTTCGGCTAAGGTGATCTCTTCATTCAGCAGATCAACCTGCTCTTTATATGTTGATTGGTCTATAGAACGCTCATGCAAAAATGCGTCGATAACCCTTTGTCGCTTCGACTTCAATTCGGCGACTCGCGACTGTAGCGTGACACCGAGCTTAGTCGCCTCGCTTTGACGTTGCTTCCAAACATCTAAAACGATTGCTCTGAACAGTCTTAAGTATTCCGGCTTTGGTTGTAGTTGTTCGATCAACTCTAAGAATTTGGACTCCAGCAGCTTCTTAGGTATGTTGCGGCTCTTACAAGAATTGCTCGAGCAATGGTAGTACGGGTAAGTCTTACCTCGACCTTTCGACCAACTGCCCGTTAGGGCATGTTCACAAACACCGCATGAAACGAACTGCCGAAGAGGAAAATCAGGATGCGTATGTCGGCGAGTAGTGGAGGTTGGACGCCTGCCAGCAAGTATTGATTGAACGATCGAAAAGGTTTCGTTGCTAATGATTGGCTGAAACGCTGCCTTACAATCCGTTTCCCATCGGCCGACAACAAGCTTGCCCGCGTAGAACGGATTTTTCAGCATATTGCAAAAGCTCTGTTGGCTTAGTTTCCTTCCCTTCTTAGTGCGAAGACCGGACGCTGTAACAATGCGCAGCACTTCAGCGCGCTCGTAACGGCCGGTTGCGAATAGTTCGAATGCTTGTTTGATAAGAGGGGCAGTTTCAGGATCGTGTCCAACCTTCGAGCGTCCATTCTCCTGCGGAATTTTGAGGTAGCCTAATGTTGTCGGAAAAGGCCAACTGCCCCGCTCGAGAGCTTCTTTCATTCCCTTCTTAGTGCGAACCGCCTTGTCATCGTTCTCGAATTGAGCGATGGTCGAAAGAATTCCTTCAACGAGCTTTCCGGTTGGAGAATCGTCGATCGGTTCCGACACCGATCGCAAAGTTATGTTCAACCTGCTAAGCAGCGTCCGAACAGTGAAATGAGAATACTTGTCGCGGGCGAATCGACTGATTGAATTAACAACTACCACGTTAACGCGGTTTTTCTTATTGCGGCAGAATCCGAGTAATTCCTTGAACTTCGGCCTATCTATCGTCTTAGCAGACTCGCCCTCGTCCACAAAGATTCCCGCAACATCATAGCCTTCTCGCGCGCAATACTCGCGACACGCTTTCTCCTGCACCGGCAGACTAGAATTCTTTGTCTGCTCTTTGGTGGAAACTCGACAGTAGATTACGGCTCGAAGCATGGTCGGATTAGTTCACGCGGTCACTGGCGAGTGACATAGTGATCGCTCGTCGCTCCGCTTCATCTCTCGAAACTTTGCCGTCGAATTCGATTATTGCCGCACGTTCTATAAGCGCGTCTGGATCTTCTTGTGAGCTTGCAATCTGTTCGAAAGCACCTTTAATGGAATCATTCAGTTTCTGCCCGCTGTCTCTGAGGTCCAGGACGAGTTCAGCAAGACAATATAGCTGATCGCGAAGTGTGACAAGGCTTTCATCTGGGAGACTGTTTTCTGTTCCCAGAAGCTTGCGGCAACGCTCAAGAGATAACATCCGATCCATATCGACGAGCCTTCGGAAATCCTCCGCGCCGTGGTCGTCGCAATCGACCATCGGCTACTCATCGACAGGCTAGATCATTTTGGATTTTTATTTTTTGAGTGGCGATTTTCCAAGTTCGAGCCTGTGCACATAAATGTTCCTGATCAGTTACACTCTTACCGATTGGTCATAGCGGAGTGTTCGGGGACATACGTGCACTTCGCCGTATATCTGAATACTCCGCGAAAAGTCCCTGGCTTTCGGCGATGTCCCGCCCCTAAGCCAGGGACTTTGTGTTTCCGTTCGACTCTATTTGACTTCGGATAGCCTCGGCGATGTTCATTCGCTGGAAGCGAAGAAAGAAGGCTGCGACACGGCGTGGCCGCCAGATAAGCCGACGTGACGATCCGGGAGACTCGCTTTACTGTGTCCTCCTAGAGAGTCAGCGCGTCAACGGTGTACCGAGACAGAAGGTGATCTGTTACCTGGGTAGCCTTGACGAAAACGACCGTGAAAAGTTATGGCTTCGCGTCGATTTTTGGGACATGGTAGATGGGAAGCTTACCAAAATCGGTCTTACCCGTCGCGACAAGGCAAAGATCGAGGAGGCGATCGGCCGCGTTGTCGTGCGAGTACCGGACGCGGAGGCTACGGCTTTTCGACTAGAGCGAGAACAACGGTTACAAGAACTGGAGGAGATTATTCAATTTAGGAACATGGTTTCGAGCATGGCGAGGTTATTTAAATGAAACCGAGCATGATAGCAGGTCTGTCAAGTTTATTTTTCGGGTACACTTTGGGCACTACAATCAGCTGGTTTTCCTCAGATACTTACGAGCACGCAATGAGCTCTTCTCATGTCCTTGGGCACTACGTTTTGTAGACATCCGACCACTACAATGGAAACGATTACAGTTTCTTCCTTCGCTGAATTGCAATTCGCCCTTTATAACAGTGCTGGTGACACACTCTATCGTGGCGTGGAGAACGCTCAATATGAATTGATCCCGCGACTCTGGCGCATGATTGGTAAAAAAACCGATCCAGCATTAGCCGCCGCGGAAGAAAAGGGGTTGCTCACCATGTTTCGGAAGAGGGCAATTCCTTTTCTCAATCGGGAACCCACTTCTACCTGGGAATGGCTAGCGTTAGCCCAACACCACGGCCTGCCAACACGGTTGCTTGACTGGAGCGGAAATCCTCTCGCTGCCGCGTTCTTCGCCGTTGAGAACGATGAATACAGTGGGAACAGCGCAATCTGGTGTTACCAATCCCGCTATCCCTTTGATCTTGAGAGTCAGGCTGATCCTTTCTCAGTACCAACAGTGGAACAAATCGTGCCTCCCTACATTACAGCCAGGGTGGCTGCTCAAGCTGGTTGCTTCACCATACATCCGTTTCATCAACCAGTCAGTGAGTCCGACATCAAAACGAAAATTGTCATTAACGACGAGTGGGGTGCGCGCGCAGAGATCAAGCATGCGTTGCACGTTTTTGGTATTCACCGAGCATCGCTCTTTCCTGATCTTGACGGTCTTTGTAACCATCTTACTTGGTGGCTATACGAAGGTGGCATGGGCGAGTGGGCCTGTGAGGGACGGGACGAAAGACGCGTAAATTAATTGGCACGTCACATTGCATCGGTGATACAAAAAAGGCCGCGGCGTCCGATAATAGCCAGTATGTAAGTTCCGATCCGCCAGAATTCACGCAAATACGGAACGAGAATTGGTCAGGCTGTTTCACGGATGAAATTGCACAATATATTGTAGCTTGAGGCTGTGCAACAGGGTCGGCTTCGGACCAGAATCAATGTAGCGTTCCGTTTGCTGTTTGAGCGTCGTCATCGTTTGGAAGCTCGCCCATTATCAATGCGTAGTGATCTTTGCCAGAGAGTGCGACCAGATCTAGGTGTCCGTCTGGGCTGACGTCAATCCCCATTTCGGCCCCGTCAGGTACTTCCTCGCGTAGCCAGTCAATCAGCATCTCTTTAGTGATTGCTAGAACTTTACTGCTTGCCATTTAGCTTATCTCCCTTATCTGCGTGCTGGCTTGTCTATGAGCGCGATTTCTTTGACTAACGCATCGCGAAACATGGTCAGAAACTCAATTAACAGATTGATCTTTGCGACAGCCAACCGGCGCTGCCGTTTAGTGCCGAGAAAGAACTCAAGCTGCACTCTGCGGCGACAGTCGGCAATAGTGAGCATATTGGTCCCCCACTGATACTCGCCGGCATGGGACGACTCAACCTCAACGAGAATGTATGACGTTTGGCCCGTTGAAGCAGGGTTGAGAAATGCACGCTTACGGAGAGTGAACAAACTTTTCATCGACGCTCCAGAGGTAGAGTTTGTGAACTTTGAGGGGCGTGGCCGAGGCCCGCTCATTCAGGAGCGGCAACGCCCCTCAGCCCCGCACCTCTGGGAGTGTGGGGCTAACGATTGGGAGGGCGCGTTTATAGCGACTGTCAGTCAGGCGAGCAATGATTCTTGTTGAGCGTAAGGCACAGAATTTTTGCAAAATCTTGCCAACAGGCAGGCACACTTTAACGGCTCGCTGAACAGCGAGCGTCCATGCGCGAGCTAACCAACCGATGAGAGTCCTATCGGTAGATCAAACTCAGAATCGTTTTAACGATTACGGTTGTTACTGTCGTATTGATGCTCGTTTCGGCTGGCGGTGCTGTTGTCGCTGCTGGCGGAGGTGTCGGTACCGGCGCAGCAGGAGTATCCATGTGTCCAGCCAGTGCAGAACAAGTAAGCGTGAGAATGAGGATCATCGCGGCGCATCCTTGGCGTAAGGGTTTCATCTTAGGTGCCTCCTACAAAGTTGCAAAAATTTTGCAACTCCAAACTAGACCACCACGATCCGGTCTGACAAGCTATTGCAAGACTTGGGAGGCTGCGTTAGATTTGCGCCGGCTTCTCGTCCTTGCAATCAATCGGAAAAGTAGGCTTCACATGACCTTACAAGCCTCACTGCTGCGCGAATTAGAAAACCCAAACCTTAGTGTGGACCACCGTGCGGAATTGGCGTGTGAGGCAGCCAAGAACTTCGAGGACAAAGGCGAATATGAGGAAGCACGGAAACTGCTAAGTGCTTACTGGCGGCACATCGGCGAACGCCCGAAGCTGAGAGGCTTAGAGCCAAGTGCTTCTGCTGAAGTGCTCTTGCGTGTAGGAGTGCTTACAGGTTGGATCGGCGGCAAGAATCAGATCACAGACGCCCAGGAAAGAGCGAAAGACTTAATCACCCAAAGCCTTGGAGTCTTTGAAGCACGACAAAGCCGAAAAAAGATCGCCGAAGCACAAACCGAATTAGCTCTCTGCTATTGGCGCACCGGCGAAATAAACGAGGCGCGAGACTGCCTTAAAGAAGCACTCGCGCTGTTGAGCATAGATAGCGATCTGAAAGCGAGAGCGCTCATACGACTGGCGATTGTGGAGTTTCGATCGGCGCGCCACGAAAAAGCCTTGCGTATCCTCGAAAAGCACGCGGCACTATTTGATCGAATACAGAATCACACCATTAAAGGCAGCTATCACGACACTCTGGGAAATGCGCTCGAAGATCTCTCAGCCATAAAGACGCGCATGGATTATGTTGACCGCGCTTTGATTGAGTACGCAGCCGCGAGTTACCACTTTGAACAAGCAGCACACAAAGGTTATCTCGGTAGAGTCGAGAACAATCTCGGTATGCTATATCTAAGGCTCAACCGCTGTGATGAAGCACAGGAGCATTTGGAGTGTGCTCGCCGTGTCTTTGTCGGCCTTAAAGAGATTGGCGCAGTAGCTCAGGTAGATGAGACTCGCGCCTGCGTGTTTCTTAAACAGGGCCGCTTTGTTGAAGCCGAACGCGTGGCTGGCGCGGCGGTTCGCAATCAGGAAAAAACCGGAAGTCTCGGACTTTTAGCAGAAGCTCTTGTTACTCATGGTAGATCATTAGCTCGTCTCGAAAGATACGGAGCATCCCTTTCTGCTTTCCGCCGCGCCATCGCGCTCTATGAGCATATCGACAATATGAGACTGGCGGCAGAAGCGGCTCTGGCAGCGTTTCAAGAGATCGGCGAACATCTTGCCGCGTCGGAGCGTGGACAACTCATTTCTGGTCGTGGAGTGGGCCAAGACAAACTAGCGGTTGAACATCACGTTATAAAACTCGCATTAGAAGAGGCCAACGGAAGCATAAGTAAAGCCGCCCGCTTAGCGGGAATGTCATGGCAGTCCTTAGCATACGCCCTCCGCACAAGACATAAAGACTTGCTAGACAAACGGAAGCCGCCGCAGCAACGGAAGCGTAGAAAGTAAGAGCGCGGATGAACCTTGCACTATCAGAAGCTCTTAACATCGCGGGCACTCAGGCAGTCTCCGCTTTGGGCTGTCGAACAGGAAGTAGATGCGATAAAGGTTGGTCAAGGGCTTTGAAGCGCTACTTCGCGACGTTCACTTGCTGCCCTCCGCTCGTCGCAATATTGAACTGCAAAGCTGGTGTGTTGCGTGAGAGTTTTCGTACTCGAGCTAGAGTCTCACAAGCTCGAGTAAACCGCTTCTGGGCCGCGCTTAGTCTCTTCTCCCAATAAGCTCCAAGCGTCAGAGTTATGGACTGCTTCATCGTGTTCGAGTACCCCAACTCGACAAGGTTAAGTTTGAGCCAACATAGCGCGGTCTGTTGAATCAGAAGCTGCTCTAGCATCGGAGCACCGTCATATCCGAGATCTTTCTTCAACACTTGGAGGCGGTGCTTCCAACACTCTTTGAGCCCTGCTGTGGCGTGAGCATTCTCAATCACCATAATCTCTGCAAGATGACCAGCGCTCAGAACATCACGCCAGAGTTCGAGTTTCCTGTTATCGCTCAAGAGATCAGACAAAGCCTTAAGGTCTTTAGGACTCGGGTGCTCCTTATTCGTCTTGTCGAGTAAGGCCCGAAACTTTGTGCGTGTCTCTTCTGCTTTATCTGTGATCACCTTTTCAAAATCCAAGGTCATTTCCGTTTCCGCCTCCATTGCCTGCGGTGAGTGTGGAAGCCAGCAGTTAACAACGATGCCTCGGTAAATAGTTGAACCAGTTCCACCGCTCGATCGAGAGTCGCTTCTATTCTGTCCGATTCCTGAGCTTCGATTGACTTCTTTAGCCGCAACAACTTCCCTACCTCGCCCGAACTGCCTTCAAACTTTGAGATCATGTGGGCCATCTCGCCGCGGCCGACATACCAAGACTTCACGCGAGAACCATCGCGCGCTTTGCGGTAGTAGTATTCGTGATTGCCCCGTCGCTCCCAACCCATTTTTGTGCTACAGACGGTTAGCTGCCCCGCTTCACAGAAAGTATGATGTTTTGAGTATTGCTAGACTGAGATTCACATTCGGCGAACACTTCTTATATGTCGCATACGCTTTATCTTGACTCACGGGATCTCATAAACGTCATCGTGCGTAGCAACCCCATCTCTACGGATGAACTTCGGAACGAGCTTAAGAAACGAGACACCAATGTTGTTTACTCATTTTCCAATGTTCTAGAAACCGTGGACTTCGGTGATAACGCCGAGATTAGAAGACGACTTGAACTCCTTCAATCCCTGCCAAGTACCTTCATTATAGGTCTTCCGCCCCTGATTAAGATCGAGTTCCTACAGGCCTTGATGGCATTTTGGGCAAAGATGCAACGAACTCCGCCAGTGCTCCCGTTCCGGGAACAATGGCATCAGATATTATCAACCAAGCCCTTGCCTCCACTAAAGAATTATTCACTGATCGACATCGTGCTTCGAGTCCTGGCTCATAATCCGGGACTAGGTAAAAACACTGTAGCTCGACTCCGGTATTACATGGGGGAGGTGGGAGCCGACCGGGCTCGATCGCCGGCGGAACGGCAAGGCTGGAACTGGTTTCGAGGTGGTGTCGCCAATACTCTTATTAACTGTGGTTTCGGTAATGTGAGGCAGGGTCAACTCGATGATTTCTGTAAGTGGCTTGCAAAACGCGGCGATGCTTGCCCTGCGTGGAAACTTTTCAGGGAAACACAAGCCGCGTTCACAAACAATGTGGGCGACGGTGGTCAGCGCGGAGATCCGCCAGACTACTCGCATGTCACGGCGGTACCTTACGTCGATTCCGCAACGCTGGACAACCGAATGAGAGCTTATTGTTTGTCTGCCATTCGGAAACTTGAGAAACAATATCCCAAGCATGAATTCATTGCTCACTGTTGTGTGCTTCGCAACCTCGAAGAATGGTTGTGAGAAGGGCTAACAAAAGCTTCGCTGCGTTTTGGGGTCGCTCGAAACCTCTGAATCCAAAATCAGCTGCGTTAGGCTAAACCTTTAACTCGACCCTGTAGCGTTGCTTCGAGATTGATGGTCTCGCTTTGGCGACGCTCTTAACATCTATCACGATTCTCTAAACAGGTTGAGATATTCGGGCCTGCGTGGATTCAGACTTGAGGTATTGGCAGGCCGGGTATAGATTACCGTCCAAGATCATCGACAGGAGGGCGGACCTATGGAGAGCAACGGAAAGCCGCCACGGTTTGAGATTCCCGATGTAGCCCCGGGGCGTATCATCGACCTAGGACCGATCATCGACCCGCCATTCATCGACGGCGTATCTCGCGAAGCCCCTGATAGTGGAATTCACCTCACTGATGTCGAATACGACGTCCTATCCGACATCCCGGCGGCCGAAGTCGCGGTGCGGGCTAAAAACACTGCGGAAGCCGATCCTCGAGTCATCGACGCGCTCGGCCACCGATGGGAATTCATCGGTGTGGGAACGGTGGTCTACAAGAAGAGGGACCGGCCCGATTTGCGAGTGGTTTGGTACGCCTATGATACGGATCAAACCGTCGAGGTGGTCGTCCACGACGGTGGGACAAAAATACGCAAGGTCCGAATAGACTCCAGCCAGCCACCGTTGACAGACGGCGAACAGGCGCGGGCAAACGAACTCGTTGCAGCCATTGGCCGGCTTCCAGGCGCTTGCGATGGAAAGGGACTCATCGTCGAGGAGACCGACCCGGGAAGCCCGCGCTATGGCCACCGCCTTGTCGACCTCTGCTTCAATCCAGACAACACTCGACTCCCTCGCTGGTGGGCACTCGTTGACTTGTCGACAAATGAGCTAATCGACGCCGGGGATATACCTCAGGGCAAGCTTGGAGAAGATCCGCTCGGGGGTGAGCGATGATAGCCGGTCACGTTGAATGGCCGCGCGACCGGCCAGTATGGAAATTCGACTTCCGACTCTCGGAAAACCCCGATTCTGAGGGCATCGCTTTCACCAACGTCTTCTTCAAGAACCATTTGGTGCTGTTCAAGGCCAGCCTTCCAATGATCCGCGTGCACTATGATCCGTTGCCTTTTTGGTTCTTCTATGGAATCAACAACCCAAACTTTCAGGTTGATGGCCGGTTCGTGACCGCTATCTACAAGGACTCACTCAGCGCGAATAACGCTTATCTCTTTGCAGGCTTGAACCTGCTTGTCCACGTCAGGGCGTCGGAAGGCGTCACCCGGGAGGGCGTGCGATTCGTCGCAGTTGAGAGTGCCCACACGATCGGCGCTTACCGGTTGACGAACCGTTGGATTTTTCAGGAGGACGGAATTATCGCGCCTCAGTTGTGGAGCGCCGGCCTGCGTCACCCCGCGAACCATCGCCACCATGTGTACTGGCGGTTCGATTTCGATATCGACGGTGCGCGCCACAACGTGGCCCTCAGCCGGTATGACTGGTGGCCCTCAGAATGGGGTTGGGGCCCAGGTTGGCGCCCAATCGCCAACGAGCGTTCCTTCACTCGGCCCTCTTGCTCCAAGATCGCGATCCATAACACGAGAACGAGACGAGGCTACCATGTGGTGCCGGGTCCCTTCGACGGCCAAGCCGATGGCTTTTCAACGTTTGACTTCACGCTGCTCCGCTACCACGCTGATGAGGATCGCCACGGCTTGCTTGGCTCCCCAATTTCCGACCAACTTGGGCAACACTTCAACAATGAATCTACGGAAGAAAAAGACATCGTCTTGTGGTATTGCGCGCACCTATCTCACGAGGTGTCGGATGACGGAGATGAATGGCATGTCTGCGGGCCGATTCTTTTTCCGATCGGGTTCTGACATCTGCGGCTATTCCTGGAGATCCGACGCAGCCAGGACCAAACACTCAAGCCGCGACGATACATTCCGCAGCTAATGATTGGATTCGTAAAGATATTTTAGGTTGATTAGCCCAAGTTGACGGTCAGTGAATGATACTTTTGGTAATCCCTTACCTGTTCCAATCTGCCGAAGATTTTGCAACTTGAACGCGACACCATCGGGGTTCCTAAACGTCGGCTTTCTCGATGCATTTGCATGGTAAGGAGGGGTGCGTAATAGGTTCGATAGTTCCTGTACTCGCCTATCGCCACCCGAGAGGATCTTGCTTTTAGCTCATTGTACAGAGCGAGCGCGAGAATCGTTTCCTCCCGATTCCAATCTGGATTGCCGTGTCCTTCGTCTTTGCCACTTCGATAATGCCTCCATCGCGAGTGCTTGAATTAAGTCTCTGTCCTCATGATTCCAATCAAACACGGGATGATCGCTTCGGACTCATTTTCCCACAACATCGGTCAAGCTGAGACATCAGGCAGCAGTTTGCGAAGGCTTTCCATTTCCCTCAGCCAGGAAATAATCTGGTTCGAAGTCGCAATGCTTTGGGACGCCAAAGCTATCAATAACTTACAAAGAGTCCCATTTTCGCCGAGGGTCCATTAAGCTAGACCGCTTCCTTTGCGAATACCAGGCAGAAGCATCTTGACGACCTTGCTCTGCGCTTTGCGTTTCTCATCACTAACTGCTTGAACATAAGTGTCCATAGTGACTTTGAGATTTGCATGACGCGTCGAGCGCTTCGTCAACTCAGCCGACCGTCCTTATTGAGCCAACCTGATGACGTCTCGCTCGAGCATGCGGGTTAGCAAGGCCCTCACGTCTTTAGCAACTGTCGCGTGGTCGGCATCATAATCGCCAACCAACCTCTCTACCAGATCGGCAAACGTGCACGGTGGATCGATGCGTCGCCAAATGTCGCTGCCGATATTGTTTAGACTGGAATAACGTCCGTGTTCAATATTCATCATTAGAATTTCACCATCAATCTCGGAAGTAAGCACTGCCGGATTGCGGGAGATGACAGTCTTCTCATCAATGGTTTCTGATAGCATTTTCTCAGGCCCTTGCTCAACTTGCAGACACAATATCGAATGCTACACAAACTCTAGGATCGCTTACACCGGTCGGCCAGGTACGGTGCGCATAATAGGACGGAAATAACAGAAGTACCCCAACCTTTGGCATCTCATGCCAACAAGGCCAAGCCCGTGTTTCCCGTTCTACGCCAAATGGAAAAGGACCAAACTCGAGCGCACCATATTTCGTTTGGGGATCCGGTTTGACCCTTGGCACCCTTGCGTAATAAACGCCGCTAATCCATCCACTGGGATGTATGTGCCATTCCTCATGCCCATCGCGTTGCACTGCCAAGGCCCAACTGTTTAATGCTACTGACGCTGGACGACGCGCCATCAACGGATGATCCGTTATGGCTTGCCGTTCTACTACATAGGTGTCGACGACGGCACGGATTCTATCGAGCAGATCTTGCACAAACGGTCCTCCGGCCAAGTGCAATTGATCGATCCGGCTTCCGGCGCCTGTCGTTGACCTGGTCGAAGGCAAAGCAGAAAGTGCCCGGTCCGCAAGCAACTCATCCGCAATCCTTTGGTTAAGATTATCCGGCACTCGCAATTGTGTCGCAAAAAACCACCGCTGTGGATCTACAAACGCGGCCACTTCGCTTTCCTGCTCGGGCGTAGCAGCGGCCGCCGCCATCGCGGACGGAAGATACCCTCCATAGGCTCCCCGTGTCCGTAGATCAAGGCACAGGCTCCATAGTCGTTGAGTTTCACCGCGGTCGAGAAGTCTCCTGACAACGATTCCTAACGCCTTGAAATCGGAAGCTGAATGTTCGAGACCTTGAAGGGCAACTTCCAACGACTCATCCGATCGACCAAGGCGTCCTATCACCTCGGCAAGAGGACCGAAAGCACGTCCAACCCCTTTGGCTGCCGCTAACTGAAGGGCATCAAAGGCGAGCTGATAGTCACCTAAAACCAACGCGCCACAACCAAGATAATAGAGAAGTTCCGGATCCTGATCATTCGCAATGATTGGCCTTAACCACTCGACAAGCTCGGCCATGTTATCTGTGTGGAATAGAGTCTTCGCCAGTTGTAGCTTGAGGTCGGTACGATCTGGCGCTGCGCTGACACCTGCCCTTAAGAGAGGCAGGAACTTGGTCAACGGCAGACGATTTCCTGATTCTCGAGCTATCCAACGTAACGCACGACAATTGTCCACGATGATTGAGTCTAAGATACCCACATGAGCAGCGTCCAGCCAAAACAGATTCTGTTAACGAGCTTGACCGGGTTGAGAAGATCGCTATATTGTCTAGCCTCTACTATTACTTGAGGAGGATTTTCCATGACTCACGATGAACCAGGGAAACGCCGGTGGAACGCGCCGGAAATCGTCGATGTCGGCAAGGTTATCGATACAACTGAAATCGGTGTTGACAACCTCAGGGATAATACAAACGATCAACTCAAGACCTATAAAAAGGGCGCGGAGTTTGATGAACAAATAGTAGATCTCGAAGGCCGATGATCATCTGGTGACTCGTTCTGCTGTCAGAAATGTTTATGCAGACGTTTTTGCCGCCCCCACCATACGCCACACTGAGGTCGATGGTTTACGGATCATTCTTGATCTGAACGTCGAGTCCTATCTAATTCTTGACAATACAGCAAGCGAATTCTGGTCGGTACTTATGGGTGAGGTGGATTTCACTACCTCCCTCGATAATCTTGTCAAACGTTTCGATGTTGATGAGGATCGGCTGCGAACGGAATTTGCGAAGTTTACCGAGCGATGCCTGGCCCAAGGCTTGCTCGCACGTCCCGCCTCTATCAAACCAGAAGCAACTTCCGTCTCATCTTATCGCTGGTACCCAGGCCGGCTGCGAACGTTCGGGGCTTTGGTATGCCTTATAGCTACTGCCCGGTCACTGGCAAAACAAGGCTTTCGTAAGACCTATGAGAAATATTCTTTGTTACCGGTGCTACCGCACGCGCCCTCTCTGAGCGCGGTATTACCTGGTTTCACCAAAGCAGAGAATCTTTTTATTGCTCGCCGTGCGCCGGGCGACTGTTTGGTGCGTTCATTAGCACTCTACCGCTATCTGCGATCAATAAATATTCCAGCCGAGCACATTATTGGGGTACGGCGATTTCCTTTTGGCGCGCATGCCTGGGTTGAATACCACGGTTCGCCGGTGCTCGACAATCTTAGTGGCCGGTTCAAACCGATCGCCCGAATCGGATAATTTGCGGTAACGCGTGCCAAGCGTCATGAAGAGTTTTTGCGGCAAGCTAACAAAAGACGGCCTTACTGATGTAGCTCACCACCCTTCGGCCGCTGCTCTGGAACAGCACCTAAGTTGCCGGATTCTGATGCGGGGCTATATCGCCGACCGGCGTGAATTAGGGTGTCATTTGGGTTTGGATCATCCTTCCCTGCAAACCGGCGATACCGAGCTTTTGGCCCACGCCTTCCGAAAATGGGGCCGCAATCTTCAAACACATGTTTTAGGAGAATACGCCACTGTTGTTTTTGATGAACGGAGTAAGACTGGTCTACTAACACACGATGCACTGGGTTTCGAGCCGCTGTTCTACACTCAAAAACCGACTGGCTTGGCGTTCTCGACAAATATTCTCGATGTGGTGGATCTGAAGTCCGCCGAAACACCCGATGAGGAATACCTGGCGGACATTCTTTCCGTCGGATTTATTACCGGCAAACGAACTCCATACCCGGGGGTTTATCGCCTATTGCCGGGCCAAAGTCTTTGGTGGTCAGACGGACAAATCCAGGAGCTGGAGACGTGGAATCTGGCAAAGGCTCCCGCCGTTCGTTGTGTTGACGACTTTGAATACGAAGAACAGTTTCGATCGTTGCTGGAAGCCGGGGTTCAGGCAGCACTTGATCCACTTGGTGTAACGTGGGTCGCACTGTCCGGCGGACTCGACTCTTCCAGTATTGCGTGCGTTGCCGCGCGATCGGGAGCGCGCGGACTTGGCGCCTATTCCATGATCTCCCCTGGCTGGCCCGACTCTGATGAGCAGCCTTGGATGAAAGCCGTCACGGCTTTATATGATATTCCCTGGTATAAGGTGGATATTGAAACCATTTTGCCGTTTAGCCGGCTGCCCAAAAATTTTATGGGCGAACCGGCAGCCGCCGTAATTAGCGAACAACAGCTTCAATTTGAAAACGAGTTGTTTGCAGAGCACGGCGTGACAGTAGTACTTAATGGATTTGGCGGCGACGATATTCTCGGTAGATCGCCAGGGCGCATTCCCACCCATCTCGCCGATCCGCTCTTCGATGGTCATTTCATCGGCGCGATTCGAAACGTGGCAAACTGGAAGGCTGGTTCAAGAGAAAAACGCTCTTATTCTTATTGGCTACTCCGTGCCTTACTTGAGCCGGCTATAGATCACGTTCGCGGCCAAGCTCGCCGGCGACATCAAAGATGGACCTTGCCTCCATGGATAAAGCGCGACTATGTGACGAGGATGCGTCTGAACGAACGTGCGCAAAAGCCGGCAGCCCCCAAGTGCCGTCATCCAAGCCGACAAGCTGTGTGGTCGGCTCTTTGGTTACAGTCCTTTGAACTAGCCAACCTGCCCCGTCATGGCGTTACTTATGAACGTCGTCATCCGCTTGCCTATCGCCCGCTAGTCGAGTTCATGTGTGGCATCCCTTGGGAACAAAAACTGCGACCGCGATGTGATCGATATCTTCAACGTCGTGCTCTCAAAGGGATATTGCCTGAGTTGGTTCGGCAGCGAGCGACCAAGGGTACCGGGAATCCTGCCCTCGTGGAAGGACTGCGACGTTCCAACGACTGGATTTCCTATCTCTGCGACAGATCGATGATGGCCGAACTCGGAATCGTAGATCTTGAGCTTTGGCGGCGTGCAGTTAAGCAAGCCAGCGTCGGACAGACCTACGATGATAGATTTTTTCTGGCGGGTGTAACAGTTGAGGTTTGGCTAAAGCAGCTCAGCGAGTGGCGAGAGCAGAAGCGCTCAGGTGCAATTACAACTACAAGAGTGAACTATTCATGTGTAGGGGGAGCTCTCACATGACGCGTCCATTAAGGGTCCAATAACGAGTACTTAGAGTTCCTTAGATTACGTTACGGTGCTATCCATGCCGCAAGTTTCCTTTTGAAGTCCTGTAAATCGCTTCTCTTTCACGGCGGCGAGACGGGTTCGATTCCCGTACGGGACGCCAAACTTGAATTGCTTCCAATCCCACTGAATATAGAACTGGCGGCGCTTCGAATCTGGTGGGTGACGCAAGGCTTACCATGAATGGACGCAAACCTATTGGTCTACTCAATCTTTCGCGTCTATATCAAACAGCCGCGAAGAAGATAGGGCGAACAAAGCGTTCGGTTGATATTGTTTTGTCACACGTTCGGGTACGATCTTGAACGCCAACGCCAAGAACGGAAAGTCATTCAGGAATTCTTGCGTCGTAAGGTGCTCTAAGGAATCCGTTATTGGATCGTGATAAGCAGTGAGTAAATCACAGGTGCTCCTGCATTCCCACGGCATACGCTTCACGGAGCCAAGCTCTCAACTCATCATCCATATCTTTGGTCGAATGGATCGCGAAATGGTGGACGTGATTTCTGGGTGAGATCGACTCGATGCGCGTGAATCGGGGATTTGGTAACCGGCGCGCTAAAACAACATGGGCCTTGAGTCCTGAGTCGGACACGTTGTTGACGGCAGCAAAAATCATTCGCGCCTGAAAACCAACTCTGGTTTTGACCGGCGCCAACCTGACTGGACCACACTCTCGCACCAGCTTCTCAAAATCCTTATACAGAGCAATCGCTTCACGACTCTTACTTTTCAGAAAGCTTTTGACGGTATAAGAGCCACATGAGTGTGATTGATTTCGATTGGCAAATCTTCTCCTACATTTGGGACAGCGCCAAAGTGTTTTCTTCGACTCACGACCACGTTGATTCATGAACTAGCTCACTAGCACGGCGGACATAATCACGGCAACTTGCAACAGCTGCACGGCTGACTCAAAGCTGCCGGGCCGTAATTAACTCCCAGGCTGACGCGTCGGCCATGAGCTTCGCGGCTATAGCATTGTGTAAGGCGTGTCCTGATCGTATCGCCGTGACTCTTGCGATGAGTGGATATCCGAGGAGGGCCAGGTCCCCCATCAGATCCAGCGTCTTATGGCGTACGAATTCATCTCGATATCTCAGCCCGTCGCTGTTCATGATCGCATTCCTGGTTAATACAACCGCCGTCGTGGTGGAGCCGCCGCGTACCTGTCCGCAGCGCCTTCGCCAGGTAAATTCATCAAAGAAGATAAAAGTCCGCGCATCGCCAATGCCTTCTCTGAAAGTCCCATTTTCACAGACGATCGAGAGTTGCTGCCGCTTGATGAGCGGATGATCAAAATCAATCGTGCACTCAATTTCCAGATCACTGTCGGCTGGCGCCAGAGTAACCTCACGGTCTGCCAGAGACACCGAGATTGGTTTGCGAATACGTATGAAGTGGCGCGGCGAATCGAGCTCGACGAGTCCGGCTACCTGAATCATCTCCATAAACCGGCGCGCGCTGCCATCGAAAATTGGCACCTCCACCGAGTCCAACTCGATGATGGCGTTATCCACGTGACAACCAAACAAAGCCGACATGAGGTGTTCGACAGTGCACACCATCACACCATTCCTGACCAGCCCAGTTGAGTACGCGACGTGCGCCACATACTGAGTGCGTGCCGGAATTCGGAAATGGTCGAAGTCGGTTCTTTCAAAGACGATTCCGGTATTTGGCGGCGCTGGACAAATTGCCAAACGGCAGGGCTGGGCCAAATGGAATCCAATCCCACAGATCTCGACCCGACGAGCAACCGTCGTTTGATACGTGCCAGAAACACTCATAGAGGCAGTCTTATAACTTCTACATCGGTCGAAAACTATTACTCATTTGGTTAGTTACAAATACTCGTCCGGGTAATAGATACCAACCATGGAGTGTGACATCTTGTCCGCGAACAGCATGACAACTCCGAGGTGGCCAGTGATGCCGGATGAACGATTGGCTCCTGAACAACTAGTCAGTGAATTGGAAATAATTCGCGATGACACTCTGGCTGCGACACGAAGTGGGCTTTATGGCCGGTTAACCTTTGGCGACAAAAGCAAACCTCCCGGCGCTCGCCGTGAAGTGGTCGCCGTTCTGCAAATGTTGCTGTACCCGGAACGCCGCGTTCCGGATGTGTTAGCGCGCCGTTTCGAGTCTATTCCTGACTTTGACCTGAAAGAGCGTACAGCACACCAAATCCGCGAAGAGATAGAACACGCTCAGCTAATTCAAAAAATGCTCGAGCAATGGGGAATGGATGGAGAAAAAGGCTGGCGCGAGCCCATCCCCGAGCTGGTGAAGATATTCGACTACATCGAGTCACTGGAGACACTGTCAGAGTTCTTCAGCACCTTCCTAATGGGTGAAGGTCTATTTCTGTCGACTTATCTTGATGATATGCAACGCGCAGACCCTGATGCCTTTTCACCCTACCTGGCCGCTGCCCTGGCAGATGAGCCGGGTCACATCGCCCTGGCAAGAGACGCTCTGCTTCGATACGCATCGACACCAAAAATACAAGCCAGGACTCGTGATTCGGCTCAAAGGCTGCTCGCCATGTTCTTGGGTGGATATCAGGCTCGCATTCGCGAGTTCAATGCAACTCTGGAAGTAGCGCCGGTTTAAGAGCGGCAACAGTTGGAGAGGAACTGTGATGTCTGACCACGTCCAAAAAACTCCCCGGCAGTTTCTGGCGGAGATTGAGCTGCTGAAAGACGATGCTCTCAACAACTTCGCGAGTGGCGAATATGGTCGCCTGTCTTTTGGCGACACTTCGAAACCACCGCAGGAGCGACCCGAGATTATTGCTTTGCTGAAGGCCATGGTCTACCCGGAGCGCATCGCAGGCGACATCCTGGCGCGTCGCATCCCCTCCATACCTGACCTCGACATTAAAGAGCGGGTCGCCGAGCAAGCCGCCGAAGAATTCGTTCATCTCCAGATCATCAGGGAAATGCTCACCGAGTGGGGCGAAGACCCGGATGAAATGTGGCACAAACCGCTGCCAGAGCTGGTTGAAGTCTTCCGATACGTCAACCAGCTCGAAACTCTCGCGGAGTTTTTCACCGCAAACTTTATTGGTGAAAGCTTATTGCTATCCGCGAATTTAGGCGTCATGCGAGCGCTGGCCCCTGATGTTTTTGCGCGGTATCTGGACGTGTCGATTCCGGATGAGGCGAAACACATTCAGATCAACCGCGATGCAATCGTTCGCTACGCGACCACCACCCAACTTCAGGCAAAGGCGCGCGACGTTGCGCAGCGACTGCTGAAATCCTTTGTTGCAGGCTACAAAGCAAAGCTGAGACTGATGACGGAATTGAGCGCGTCATTCACTACCGCCGCGATTGGCCGTGCACGCTGACAACCTTTTGCGTAACGACTCGTCGGGCCAGTTCCACTTCCTTGTAAACAGTAGGAGGAATCCAACAATGGCTGTATCAACAAAGCAAATCGATTCTTTTGTCAATGAACTCGCGCACTTACGGCAGAACCTCGAACAGGAGTTGGGCACGTCTAACGAAGAATCGCTGATCGAGAAGAAGTTTGTGCAGGAGTTGCAAGCAAAGAGAGCAAAGGTCGCCCGTGACATTCGGAACGGAAAATACGGCGAATTCGATTTCGGTGATGTCACTGTTCCGCCGGAGAGACGACTTCAGGTCGTCACGATGTTGAAGGTCCTGGTCTATCCGGAAATCATGGTAAGTGAGATGGTCGCAAGTCGCATTCCGCAACTTCCCGATCTCGACCTCAAAGCCCGTGCGTCACAGCAGGTAATAGATGAACTGAAACATGCACGCGTCTTGCGAGAGACTCTGAAACGATGGGGAGAAGACCCTGACGAGTTATACCTGGCGCCGCCCGCGGAAATCGAAGCGGTTTTCGACTACGTCAGCTCGCTCGAGACGCCTGAAGAGTTCTTTACCGCAAACTTCATGTGCGAAGGCCTGTTCCTGCCTTCACATCTTCAGGTCATGTATGACCTCGATCGCGACGCGTTTGCCGAATACATCGATGCAACAATGGCCGATGAGGCGAAGCATGTGGCTCTGGCACGCGACGTTATTCTTCGCTACGTGACCGACGAAGAAACTAAAGAGCGTTGCCGTCGTGTGGCAAGGAAGGTAACCGAGCTATTCGTCGCAGGCTTCAAAGCGAAGATCCAGGTGATGACAAACATCACTGCGACTGCATCCAGCACGGCTGTTTCGTAGCGCGGATACGAATGCGCGGGGGGAATGATGCGCTCAACTTCATCAGTCGCGTCAGATATTTATCCAGTGCCCACCATTCACGCAGGTTGTGCAACGCGCGAGCTGATGCGCGCGTTGACATTACGGTTTTTCAGGTTCATTCACACACGAAAACATCCGTACGTAATCCGGATTCGCGACAAATTACTGATTGTACAACCCACGGTATTTACGCCACGGTACCTGAATCTGATCAGCTTGAAGGCAAGCGAGTTACTCGCGGGAAACTTGCAGGTTCCAGCTCAGGGGCGGGTCCTCGATCTTGGTACCGGAACCGGCATTCAGGGAATCTTTGCCGCGTCTCAGGCGCGCGAGGTCATCGCAACCGATCTAAATCCAGCGGCGGTGAAATGCGCGCGCGAAAATGTGCGCATCAATGGCGTAAAGAACCTGGAAGTCAGGCTCGGCGACCTGTTCGAGCCGGTACGATCGGAAAAGTTTGACCTCATCATTTTTCTTCCTCCTTCCTTTTTTGTAGAGCCGGCTAACATGGCGGAAATAGCCTTCATGTGCGGGGAGAAGGGCCAGTTGCTGCGCCGCTTCTGCGATGAGGTCGGTTCGCATCTTACTCCGGCGGGTAAGATTCAATTCTCCTGTGTAGACCGAACACGCCACTTCATCGTTCCTCTGCTTCAACGCAATGGATTTCGATGCGAAAGAATCGTCCATCTTCGACGATTGCCGATGGAGACGGTAAGCCAGTATCTCGCCTGGCGCTAGTGTGCGTAGAGGTATGCTGCAATGAACCTGGCCAATCGCTTTCGCTTCATCAAGAACTATCTCGGGCGTGAACTCGAAGTGCGTCACTTTCCTCCTTCGCTCGAAATCGAGGTGACAAATCGATGTAACGAGGATTGCATCATGTGTCCTCGTGACCTCCTTCGACGCCCATTCGCGCACCTTCGATTCGAATTACTCGAGAAGATACTCGATGAAGTCGAGGGGAAGGTCGAATTGATCAATCTTTTCCATTTCGGTGAGCCTCTGCTTCATCCGCAACTGCACGAAATGATAACCGCCTGCAAACAACGCGGCATTCGCGTACTCATAACCACCAACGGCATTCTCCTCAACGAAAGCCGGGCTGCTCAACTGATCGATTCAGGGCTGGATATGCTGGTTGTCTCTCTCGACGCTGCAAGCGCCGAGGTCTATTCGCAGATTCGCCGGCTCGGCGATTTTGAGAAAGTCACAAAGAACGTGGAGACGTTTCTGCTGCTCAAACAACGCACGGGTAGAGGTCCTCACGTGCAGGTGCAGATGGTGTCGCTGCGATTCAACCGAAACCAGATCGATGATTTTGTCGCGCGTTGGAAGGGCAAAACCGACAGCGTGAGAGTCAAGCACTTTTACAACACAGCAGAGATCGGACCAACCATCAATGAACCAATAAGAACAGCGGGTCACAAGCCGCGGCCCTGTCTACTGCTATGGCGCGAACCTGTGATTCTTTGTGACGGAACAGTCTTGCCGTGCTGTGTCGACATGATAGGCGAAAAGCCGCTGGGCAACGTGAATCAACGTCCTCTGATGGAAATCTGGAATGGACCAGAGATCGTGGACATGCGACGTAAACACGTTGACGGACGACACAAAGAGATCGGACTCTGCCGGAATTGTCATGTCTTTCAATATCACTGGGCCTCTGTAACCGGCAGCCTGCTGTTTGACGATCTCACGCTCCGGAAGATCGGCAGTTTCATGGAGAACCGCAAAGTTTCAAAGAGCAATGTTGGGAATCCGTTATGAAGTGTCTACTTATCATTCCAGCGTGGAACGAAAACGATCTGTTCCCCGACAGGCTTGCAACCAGCGTGCGACATCTGTGGCAACCACTTGGAATCTTGTATGTTGGTGCGCAACTGATCAAAGCGGGTCATGAAGTCCGATTCATCGATGGTGCACTCCATACTCACCAGCAGATCATCGATGTATTTAGAACGTTCGCTCCCGGTTTCGTCGGCGTTTATTCGAACACGCCTATTTGGAACATTGCCAGGCGCACGATTTCGGAAATCAAAGCTCTCGATCCGGACGTTTTCATCTCGCTTGGCGGACCAACCGCGATCGGTTGGCGCGACCGGTGTCTGCGCGAATGTCCGCAACTGGATTGCGTGCACACTGGAGAAGGTGAAGTGTCGGCGCCTGCGGTTGTAGCGCAACGTGAAGCCTGCAAACCGCTTGACTCAGTTCCCGGTATCATTTTTCGCGATCCGGCGGGCAGGATAGTTATCAATCCCGACAACCCGCCGATTGCCGACCTCGACGGTATTCACTTCCCGGCTCGCGAACTTCTGGAAGACGTATCGAAGTACCGTCCCATCATCGGTTCGTTCCGCAAACAACCTGTATTCACAATCTTCACGTCACGTGGTTGCACGCATCGCTGCATCTTCTGCTTCCAGCCCGATAAAAAGCGTGGGGTGCGTTTTCGCAGCCCGAATAACGTTGTCGATGAAATGGAGGACTCGATCGTCAATTTCGGCGCTCGCGAATTCAAGGTGCTTGATGATCTATTCACCGTCAATCACAAGCGAGTTTATGAAATCTGCGCTGAGATAAAGCGCCGGCGACTGAACTTTCCCTGGTTTGTTTCGGGACGGGTAGACACGGTTAACCGGCGGCTGCTGGCCGCGATGCGCGAGGCTGGTTGCTATGGAATTCTGTTTGGCGTTGAAAGTGGCGTGCAAAAGAACCTCGACACGCTAAGAAAGGGCCAAACCCTGGCCCAGATTCGGCAGGCGGTTCGAGACGCAAAAGCAGTCGGTATGAAGATCAACACTCCGTTCATCTTCGGCATTCCAGGTGAGACTTATGAAGACGGATTGGAAACGCTGAAGTTCGCACTTGAACTGAATGCCGACATCGCCAACTTCCATACGCTCGCGCCGTTTCCGGGTACCGAATTATATGAGCACATCGATCGCTACGGTTCAATTTCGGATCGCGTTGAGGATTACACGTTCGAGTCGGCTGGTTTTGTTCCTTACACCATGACGCGAGATGAAGTGCTTCGACTAAAGCAAACAGCTTTCAAGAAGTTCTACAGCCGCCCCTCTTACATGATTCGCCAGCTTCTCCGAGTCAGATCAGCTTATGAATTGCTCGCGCTCTGGAAAGGCGGTCAGTCGCTGCTCAGCATCTATTTAGACCCGAATGTTTTCACCAAACACATCAAGCTCAAGGAAAGGTTCAATGGAAGCGCTGTTCCTCAGCGATAACGAAAAGGAGGATAGTCATGCAAACAAAACCAGCACCACTGCTACGACGGACTCAGGTTTGTATCCTGGGAGCCGGCGTCACCGGTCTCGCCGCTGGAGTAACGCTCGCAAAGGCCGGTATCGACACCCTGGTTGTTGAACGGGACGAAGCTGTTGGCGGATTGTCGCGCACCTTCAAACGAAAAGGCTTTTTGTTTGATCTTGGCGGGCATCGGTTCTTTACCAAGATCAGGAGAGTCAATGAATTTGTTGAGGAACTGATGGGCGATGAAATGATTGTCGTGAAACGTAGCAGCAGCATCTATTACAACCAGCGATTCTTTGACTATCCCGTGAGATTTCTGAATGTAATCAAGAACCTCGGCCTGTTTAGTGGCGCGCGAGTCGTGCTCAGTTACGCGCTGACAAAAGCAAAACAGCTCGGACACGCGCCTCACGTAATCTCGGTCGAAGATTGGATCGTCAATCAGTTCGGGCGAAAACTTTACGACATCTTTTTTCGCTCCTACACAGAAAAAGTCTGGGGTATTCCCGGTAACCAGTTGTCGCACGATTGGGCCGCGCAACGCATACAGGGTTTCTCTCTGGCGACGGCCATTAAGTATGCGATCGTCAAATCCGCCAAAGAACGTCCCAAGACGCTGATTGAATGGTTCACATACCCTGCCCGCGGCATTGGTAGGATCAGCGATCGCATGGCTGAGGAGATTGAGACTCGATATCCGCTCTGCCTGGGATCGTCCGTAACGCGAATCAATCACAACGATCGTTACATCACGAGTATCGAATACGAGTGCGGCAACACGACGACGCGCGTGCAAGCGAGCGAGTTCATTTCAACTTTGCCGCTTACGCTGATGATTCGTCTCATGAATCCGGCGCCGCCTGCGAGAGTAATACAGGCTGCTCGAGCAATCCGGTTCAGAGGATTAATGATTGTTCACGTCGCGATCAATCGTGAAAGAGTTACAGATCAATCGTGGGTCTATATTCAGGAGCCAACGTGCCCTATCTCTCGGATACACGAACCAAAGAACTGGAGCACGTTAATGGCGCCGAAAGGCAAAACGTCTCTCGTGGTTGAAATTCCATATTCGCAGGGCGATGAAATCAGCGGTTACGACGACGATGAAGTTGTTCGGCTCACGACGGAGGCGCTCGATTCAGAGTTGCACTTCGTCAAGGCGGAAGAGGTACTCGATAGTTACGTAATTCGCGTGCCTTTTGCCTACCCCATTTACCATCTGGGATATGAACAACCGGTAAATGTTCTGGTCGACTATCTAAGAGGCTTTGTGAACCTGCAAACGGGTGGCCGAGCTGGAATGCACAAATACATAAACCTGGACCACTGTATCGAGTGTGGCGTGCAGGCAGCAGAGAACTTGCTCGGTGCGGCGCACGATCTCGGCTTGATCAATACCAAAGCGGAATACCTGGAGCAGGTGTCATAGGCAGGCTGCTATGCAAGAAGAACTCTATGATGAACTGCGGCGCATTGAGGACGTACACTGGTGGCTGACAACCCGTCGCTCTATTCTTCTGCAATTTCTTACCACAGTTTTTAGAACGTTTCTCTCGTCGCCGTTAGTGCTGGACTGTGGCAGCGCCACGGGCATGCTCGCAAAACATCTGCACTCAAAGGCGCGTCTTGTCGGACTTGATTGCTCGGTTAAGGGAGTTGAATCCTCAGCGGATCTGAAGGTTGGAGCATTTGTTCAGGCCAAAGCTGAGTACCTTCCATTTTTGCCCCACACGTTCGATGTGGTTTGCGCCTTCGATCTTCTGGAACATCTCGACGATGACGGAGAAGCTCTGCGCATGATGAGGCAAGTCCTTAAGCCTGACGGGTATCTGCTGGTCAGCGTTCCGGCTTATCGTTTCCTCTGGGGCAAACTCGACGACGCCGCACATCATAAGCGGCGCTATACACGACGCGACCTGCGCAACAAGTTAACGGCTTCGCGCTTCGTCCTCGAAAAAGCGACTTACTTTAATTGCCTTTTATTTCCGCTGGTGCTGCTTGTCCGACTATGCGAACGCGCCACGTCGCGGTTGCGGCCGCGAAACGCGCATTCGGATTTTGAGTTGGCGCCACCGGGGTCTATAAATAATTTGCTGGGAAAGGTCTTCAGACTGGAACTCCCGTACCTCAGGCATTTCAACTTTCCTTTTGGCGGCTCAATTCTGTGCATAGCTCGAAAAACTTAAGTATGGAGTGTTGGTCATGCAGGTATTACCGAACCGAGTTTTACTGATCAATCTTCCATACTACGAGGACATATTTGGCCGCTCGACGGTGAAAGCCGCTGTCTCGCCGAGCACGATCATCATGAGCCTGGCAACTATCGCCTCAGCAGTCAGAGAGGCGGGCCTTGAAGTACATATCCTGGATCTCAACATTTCGAAGAATGCCTCCCGATCGTTTTCCGAAAAATTGATCGAGTTTCGACCGGGCTATATTGGTTTCACTTTTACCACCGCGATTTTCCACATCGCCAAGCGCTATGCGTCCATGGCTCGCGACCTGCTTCCTCACATTACTGTCATCGGTGGTGGACCACACTCAACTGTGTTACCTGAAGAAGTGCTCCGTTGTGGGCCTTTTGACATGGTTCTCCGCGGCGAGGGCGACTTCGCGCTTTGCGAGATTGTTACCGGCTCCGATCTGTCGTCAATTCCGGGTGTGAGTTTTCGCATAGGTGAGGACATAGTCCATAACCCGGCCAGACCGAATATTCCGAACCTCGACAGTCTTCCTTTGCCGGCGCTCGATCTGTATGACGTCCAGAGATACCGTCACCCCAACTTTATTGCTCGCAGAAACCCGGTTGCCTCAATGGAGACGAGCCGTGGTTGTTATGGGGCCTGCAAATTTTGTTCAAGCAGACTAACAAAATTCCGGGTAAAGAGTGTCGACCGCGTAATTGCCGAGATGGAATTCATCCTCTCGCTCGGCTTTCGCGAGATTCATCTGGTCGACGACATGTTTACGGCTGACATCAAGCGGGTAAAGAAAATCTGCCAGGCCATTATCGATAGTCGTCTGGATATCAGTTGGTATCCGCGAGGTGGAATTCGAGTGGACCATGTGGACCAGGAAATGTTCCACATGATGAAAAGGGCGGGCGTCTGGAGCGTTGCTTATGGCATTGAATCGGGAAACCAACAGATCCTGGACAATATAGAAAAACGTATCACCCTGGACCAGATCCGGCATGCCATTCGACTAGCTAAGAATGCCGGACTTAGTGTCGATGGGTATTTCATGCTCGGACACCCTGGCGAAACTGAAGCGACCATCAAAGACACCATAAAGTTTTCAACGTCGCTGGGACTTGATTACGCCAAGTACGCCATCAACATCCCGCTCCCGGGCACACCTCAGTTCGACATTTGGGAAAAGCAAGGCGTCATAAAAACACGCGATTGGACAAAATACACGTTCAGCACACCACCCAGCGAAATCTACGATCATCCGACTGTCGATTGGCGAATCATCGAAAAGTATTATCGCCAGGGCCCGCGTAAATTCTATTTGCGTCCTTCCTACGTACTGCGGCGCGTCATTAAAGATGCTCGGTCGGGACGCATCTTCGCCAACACGCGCACGTTACTCAAATCACTTCCTCAGTGGACCAATTTCCATTTGCCTCGACGCCAGAAGAGTTTAAGGGCACGTGAGGGACACGTATGAAGTTATTTGACGATCGCGTTCTGCTTGTCAATCCTCCTTATTTCGAGCATGTGTTTGGCCGGTCGGTAATACGTGGCGCTGTTTCACCGGGCACAATCGTGATGAGCCTTGCCACCGTGGCTCCGGCCGTTCGCCAGGCGGGGCAAACCGTGCGTTTGCTGGATCTCAACCTGGAGCCTCAACCGGAGGCTCGATTCATTGCCGAATTGCAGCAGTTTCGACCGCGTTATCTCGGCTTCACCTTTACGACGTCTATTTTCCACATTGCTAAACACTACGCCGCGATGACGCGACGATTAGCTCCGGAGGCGACGCTCATCTGTGGCGGCCATCACGCCTCCCTCATGCCCCAGGACGTCTTGCGCGACAGCGAATTTGACGTTGTCGTACGTGGTGAGGGCGATTTCACCCTGGCCGAAATCGTGTCCGGCAAACCGCTGCACGAGATTCAGGGCATCACGTTCAAGGAAGACGGCGTGGTCCATTCAACTTCACCGCGTCCTCTGATCGCGGATCTCGACAGCATTCCATTTCCAGCGCTGGACCTTTATGAAGCGCCACGGTATTGCCACCCGCGCTTCATGGCTCGGCGCAATCCGGTTGCCTACATGGAGACAAGTCGCGGCTGTTACGGCGCCTGTAATTTCTGCAATGCACGCCGTACCAAGCTAAGGCGCAAGAGCGTCGATCGGGTCCTCGAAGAAATGAAGTTCATACTGTCGCTTGGCTTCAATGAGATTCATCTGGCCGATGATCTGTTCACTGCGGACTTGAAGCGAGTTAAAGAGATTTGCCGCAAGATCATTCAGCAACGACTCGACATTAGCTGGTATCCGCGCGCCGGCGTTCGCGTGGACCATGTAGATAAAGAACTGTTTGAATTGATGAAGCGAGCGGGAGTCTGGTCGGTGCCGTTTGGTATCGAGTCGGGGAACGAACAGATTCTGAAGCGTATCGGTAAGAACACAACGCTGCCCCAGATACGAGAGGCCGTGCGGCTGGCGCGAGCGGCTGGCCTAACCACCGAAGGATATTTCATGATTGGCCATCCGGACGAAACCATCGACACTATCAAGCAGACAATCTCATTCTCCCAGTCACTTGGCTTAGACTACGCGAAGTTCACGATCAACACGCCACTGCCAGGCACTCCGCTGTTTGACGAATGGGACCGCGCCGGCGTGATCAAGACCAAGGACTGGTCCAAGTACAATTTCCATACTCCACCCAAAGAACTCTACGATCACCCCAATCTCGACTGGACAGAAATAGATGAGTATTACCGTAAGGCCATGCGAAGTTTTTACTTCCGCCCTTCTTACATGGTCCAGCGCGGGACAAAGGCATTGGCTGCCGGTGAGCTCTGGTCCAACCTGACCGTACTCCTCAACTCACTCCGCCATTGGGTAAATATCTAAAAAAACCGGCTACTCGTCGCCAAGTAGCCGGGTTAAGCCCTGGATAGTATTCGCCGTTAACGGATCTTAATTGCCCGCAAACGTGCGCCTTCCAGCTCCGCGATCAATAAGTATGTGCCCTGCGCAGTGTTCTGTACCGCCAGATCGATTGGTGCGTTCAATGAAGCATTGAGCGCTGAATCACCATCGCCCATGGAACTCTTTTGTCTGTTCCCGGCGAATAGCGTGATGATGCCTTTCTCGTCGACCTTCCACACCACGTTGTTCCAACTGTCCGCGATGTAGAGGTCGCGTCCATCCAAAGCGAGCCCATAGGGAGAGTCGAGATCGGCGCGTGTAGCCGGACCACCGCTACCCGAAAAACCACGGCGTCCGGTGCCGGCGTACGTTGTAATAACCCCTCGCGTATCTACCTTTCGCACCCGATGTGATTCTGAGATGTAAAGGTTGCCTTCACTATCGACGACTACGTCCTCAGGACGATTGAGTCCGGCACGAATTGCAGGTCCGCGGTCACCGGACGTTACAGACTTACCGTTACCGGCGACCGTGGTTATGATTCCCCGCTCGTCGATCTTGCGCACTCGATTGTTGTCGGTATCAACGAAAACGAAGAAGGGCCGTTTGTCCTGGGGGGATGTGGGAGCGAGGCCATGATTCAAAAGATTCCCGCTGAAGTCGCGAGAGGGACTCTGTAGCAACTTGGCAATCGAGTCCGCGGGATACGAATACTGTCCGAATGTGTCTCCATAATGCGGGTGCGCACATCCGGCCAGAGCTCCAATATTTCCATCTCCTGAAAAACCTGGAACCCCAGTCCCAACAGCAGTGACAATTACTCCGCTGTTATCAACGAATCGTACCCGATGGCCATCGGCTTCGATGACGAAAAGACCGTTTTCAGCCGCGACGACTCCAACCGGGTGGTTGACGTCCGCGGTTTGGGCCGCCCTCTTGTCACCCTGCGAGCGCGCAACGCCCGATCCCGTCAGGAGTCGAAGTCCACCGCGTGTATTCATGGACCAGACCTTGTTCCCATAAACCTCAGTCATGTAGATGTTGCCTTTCCGATCCGCCGTCACACCGCCAACATTCTTGAAGAAAGCGTCCCTTGCTGAATCGAAACTGGCGGGCGTTTGTGGAAACTCGCCGGCAACGTGAGTTACCGCGCCTCGCGGATTGATCCGTAAAACAGAGCCGGGAGTGTAGGTGGCAACCAAGAGGTCACCTGAACTGTCCACCGTTAAGCCCAACGGGCTCTCAACGGAAACTGACGTTCGGGAGCCACGGAGTGGCAACTCACCCTGACCCGTGCCCGCGAAAGTACGAATGATGTTTCTATTGACGATGTAGATGCGATTCCCGGCGAAGTCGCCGATATAGAGGTTACCTCTGCCATCCATCGCCAGCCCGTGCGGCATACGCAGGTTAGCATTCCGCGCATTTACTCCTTCATAACGGCCACCAGGTTTGCCAAGTCCGGAGAAAGTGGAGATCTTGCCTTTCTCGTCTATCGCTCGCACCCTGGCGGAAAAGACCTCGGATACATAGATCCGTCCGCGCGCATCACCTGTTATTCCCGTCGGACCTTGCAGAGTTGCTTTCAAGGCGCTTCCGCCGTCACCTGTCGAAGACCGTTGGCCGGTACCAGCTACTCTACGGAGACGACCTTCGCGATCGATCCGGCGAACATAATTGCCGGCGAATTCGGTGAAGTACAGCTCGGATTTTCTGACGAATAAACCCGCAGGTTGTTCGAGAGCAGCTCCTTCTGCCCGAGCGCCTTCGCTCACCGGCGTGCCGCGCTTACCTCCACCGCCATAAGTGGTGATGATGCCCTGCGCATCCACCCGCCGGATACGATCGCCGAGTTGCTCAGCGATGTAGACCACGTCGCCATCGGTTGCCACGGCACTTGGACCATTGATAGCTGCGTCAGTTGCTGGTCCTCCGTCTCCCGAAGTAGCAGCCTCACCGGTTCCGGCGAACAGTGATACGGCTCCTCCTTTGTCAATCTTGAAGACCCGATGGGCCAGAAAGCCGGCAACATACAGATTTCCATTCCGATCAGTGGCGATACCGCTGGCTCCTTCGATAATCGTTTCAGCAGCATTTCTCGCAGCAGCAGAGAATGGTGCGCGACCTCCACCAGCAAGGGTCGTAATGACACCAATCTCCTTCGATTTGAATCGACTTTGTGGATCAGTTGACTCCTGGGCTGCAAAGGGTAAGCCCAGAAACAGAGACAACAGCCCCGCGTAGATTATCTTGTGTAGCTTCATTGAACCATTCTCCTTGTCGTTGGGAATGAACCGCACTTACCGGGCTCACCGAAAGGTACGGCGTTAGAACTTCAGCTTTACTGCAAACTGGAAATGTCGCGGATCAAATACCTCGCGCGGCTGGCCGAATCCCAAAATCTGCGACGGCGGGATTACTAACGACGCAGCACCGTACACGGTATTGAAGTCTTTAATATTGAGCGTATTGAGGAGGTTGAACCCCTCGGCAATTAACTCTAGTCGGACCGCCTCGCCCAGTTTGAAGGTTCGGGTAAGGCGTGTATCAAGACTCACGTATGAGTCTCCTTTGAACGTGTTGCGACCAAGTTGGGCTGGTCTATCGTTTTGCGGATTGCCGTCGAGATTGGTATCGCTTCCGACATACACCGTGAAATAGCGAGGACTCTCGGCGGTGAAAAGCGCATTGAAACTGAAGTTGCGCAGTAGTCCCCGCTCAGGAGCAGACGACATGAGCGACAGCACGAAACGCTGGCCGATGTGTTGATTTGAAATCGCCCGCTCGCGACGTCGATCGATGTACGGAGGCATCGCACCGATGTCGTGCGATCCGCCGATGTCGTCGATCGTTTTTGAAAAGGTGTAGTGGGCGTTCAGAGCGAGAACGCGCGACACCAGGTTGCGAAACGATATCGTGCCGCCGTGATGTATTGAGTTACCCCAATTTGGCGCAGACTGAATAAACAGAAAATCCGGATCGTGTCGATTGGCGAAGAGAGGACGTCCGTCCGCCGTCACTCCACTCTGAATAGCATTGACGTTCCTGCTTCCCTGAAGCTTCAACCCATGCACGTAAACATAGTCAACCGAGATAACGGCGTCTCTCCCGATCACATGCGAGAGACCAAGACTCGCATGTTCGCTGTACGGATTGTCATTGTCGGCTTCAATCGGCGTCGCAATAAGCTTTGCCGCACGGGTATCAGGGAAGGTTCCGTTCTTCAGCAGGTTGGCGAGCGCCGGCCCAGCGAGAGGTGGTCCTGAAAGGATGTAGCTGTTGAGCTTGGCGTCGAGTCCGAAGAAGTCGCCGCGACTGCTGGCGAGAGGGTGATCTCCACGGAGTCCGATAATCGCGCCGGCAACGATACTGCTCCAACTGGTTCTTCGCGCCGTATACAGACCAAAGCCGGCTCGCGCAACAAAACTTTCACCGAGCTTGTAAGCCAGGCCGACACGTGGCTGGAAGTTATTTAAGTCACTCTTGAAAGTGTTGGGCGGAAAATGATCGAAGTCGTATCTCACGCCGGCGTTCAGGGTGAGATTGCGAGTAGCGCTCCATTCATGTTGCGCAAAAAAACCATAGTATTGCTGGGTGAAATCGTAACTGACCGAGTCGTCCCACTCGACTGGTACTGCCCGGTCGAAGCTGGTTGAGATCGGCGGATGATTGGGCGATGGAGCTGACCAATGGAAAGCCACCGGCGTCGGCTGTGTAAACGGGGCCAGTCCGAGAAAACCATTCAGGTTCGGGAAAATTGCGCGAGCCGGAAAAAAGATCTCCCACCGAACGGAATCATTGAGGTAATTGAGGTCTACGCCAAACTTCAGAACGTGTGTGTCTTTTGTATAGCTGAGAGTGTCGCTTAGCTGCCATCTCGTCTCGTTATAAAAATCGATATCGGAGGTGCTTTTACCCATCGTTATGAGATTGGGAATCTCCAGAGTGGGCTCACTCCGCACGGATGGAAACCTGAAGTTGCGGCGGGCAAACTGGAAGCGGCCTTCGTTTCGCAGACTGGCGGAAATCAGGGACGAAGTACTTGCGACAACGTCCTGGTCCAAAACGAAATTATTTCGCGCCGAGGATGACGCCGAAGCCGTTCGACCAGCAGAACCGAGGAAGTTCAAGGCAGTCGAATCGGTGATGTGATAGCGAATCGCAAGTTGATGCCGGGATCCGAGTTGATGGTCCACCCGGCCGAATCCTTGATTGTAATCGCTGGTCCTAAGAAGGTTGTCGGCCTCAGGTGATAGATTTAGAGTCTGTCTGGCCTTGTTGATTGCGTTCAAATTCGCACGAATAATTTCCGCAAACTGGTTGGAAGTTGCGAAACGTTGGCCTTCGTAGTTAGCGAAGAAGAACGTCTTGTTACGAACAAATGGACCGCCAATGGAAAAGCCGAACTGGCTTTGCCGTAGCTGGTCAGCTCCCTCCCGTTTGAGCGTGCTATGTGCCTTGAACGCATCATTCATCACGAAGTAATAGGCTGCTCCGTGAAAGGAGTTTGTGCCGGACTTGGTAATGATGTTTACGAGCCCACCAAGCGTGCGTCCGTATTCAGAGGAAAAGCTGTTGTTAAGGATGCGAAACTCTTGAATTCCTTCGGCAGACGGTACCGCTCGCGTCAGGCCGGTAACTGTCTGCGTATTATCGACGCCATCCGTCAGAATCGACGTGTAGTACTCCCGCTGTCCGCCGAACGAGAGTCGCGGGGCCGCTACGATGCCGATGCCTGTATCAGGTTCGGTGAGTGCGCCGCCCCCGCGTATATCGCGGCCGATAGCCACCGCCGAAGAGTATTGACGGACAATATCGATAAAATTGCGGCCGTTGATCGGCAGGTTCTCGATCTCGTGTTGTTCGACAACACGGCTGACGTCTGTTTTTCGAGAGTCGAGTACCACGGTGGTCCACTCGATGTTTACCTGCTCTTGTATAGGCCTCACTTCAAGTGTGATGTTCAGACTCAGGTTTTGACCGATCGTAGTGGTGGCCCGACCAACAAACTCCGAGAGTCCGGCGCGGGTTACCTTGATTTCATACCTGCCGGCAGGCAAACCGCTGACGTGGTAATAACCCCTTTCATTGGTCAGGACGACGCGCTGAAGGCCAGTGTCGACATTGCGGAAGTCGATCTTCTGCTCTGCAATCATGGCGCCTTGTTGATCGGTCACGGTTCCGCTTATGGCTGACTTGTCCTGAGCGCAGACGGTGGCTGCCAGCGCCGTAACCAAACAGAAGCACGCGATAGTTCTTATGTAAGTCATACTCGCTACCTCATTCAGAATCGATCGCTGATAAGACCGGTAGACAGATCGTTCTGAGTTAGTGGTCCATCGAGCCCTGCGGACCAGGTTTGCGGTTCATTTTCCGCAGGTCTTAGTACTTGCGTCAGGGCCTGACAAAAGACGGTGTTGTGTTCCTCCGAGCCGACGCTGACTCGCACCTGGGTCGGTGGCACTGGTTTGACGAGAACGCCCAACCGGAGTAGCTCGCGAGCGATTTCGAGGCTATCCCTGCGTAAGTCGACGAGGACGAAGTTGGTGCAGCTTGGGATGTATGAGAGATTTAACTGCCCGAAAGCTTTGTAGAAGTACTCACGGCCTTTTCGATAGGTCTCTAACGTTGCCGCCAGATGTTCATCGTCATTGAGTGCGGCGATGGCGGCCGCTTGAGCAACCGCACTGGTATTAAAAGGCCGGCGAATCTGCTCCAGGATTCGCACAATCTCCGGCTTCGCTGTTGCATAACCGATGCGCAAACCCGCTAAACCGCGAACCTTCGAAAATGTCCTGACGACAATGACGTTCTTCGCCAGCAGTTTCAGAGTGTCGACGCGGCCGGGTTCAAGACATTCGATGTATGCTTCATCGAAAACGACGATGACGCGATTGGGCACCTTCCGCATGAACCTTTCAATTTCCGATTGTTCGACGACGGTTCCGGTGGGATTATTCGGATTGGTAACGAAGATGAGCTTCGTTCGTTTGGTAATGCGCTCGAGAATAGCGTCGAGGTCGTAACGAGAATCTCGCAGTGGCACAGGGAGGTTTCGGGCACCGCAGAGTTTTCCCAGGGTGAGATACATTGGGAACGTCGGCCACCCGTGAATTATTTCGTCGCGTGACTGAACAAAGCATCTTGCGATCAGCTCCAGTAGTTCACTGGCGCCATTTCCGATCACAAAATTCTCTTGTTTCAGGCTTAGGTTATTGGCCAGCACTCGCTTTAGTTCGCACGCATCATCGGCAGGATAACGAGAGACACGCGAGAGCATCGAACGCACTGCTTCGGTGGCCAACGGTGATGGCCCAATCGGATTCTCGTTGAAGCCGAAACGGAGAACTTCGGGCGAATGCGTTTCAGGCCTGAATGGAACAACATCCAAAACCATGCTGTTCGCAAGCCGGCGCACATACGGCGAAGAAAGAGTGAGGCTTTTCCTGAAATAAATAGCCGCACCGATGAAGGCCGCGGGAGCAGAATAGACGTAACTGAGTGTCTGTAATAAAAGTCCGCCGAGGGCGAAGATCGTTCCGCCTTCCTGACGCAGGAAGTCGAATAGTTTTCGATTGAGAAGGCCATGGATGAGCAGCGACGTAACGATCAGGATCACTAAAAACGTTGACGGGAATAAAAGCAGGCAGACAAAAGCCGCAAGACAAACATAGAGCAGAACACAACTGATCCGCTGATGCCATTGAATGCTCAGTTCATTTGGGAGTCGCCTCTGGTTTAATAGATAGAGCGTGTAAGGGATTGCACGTTGGACGAACTCGATCCAGACTAGTCGCCGCAGCGTGTAGTGCTTCAGGTGAGTAACCTGAAGCGCCGGATTGAGTACGACTTTGTAACCCTTCGCATCAAGACGCAGTCCCAGTTCCAGATCTTCTAGTGCACAATCTGCAAAGTCTTCGTTGAACCGGCCGGCTGCCTCGAACGCTTCTCGCCTGATCATGCCGCACGCAGTGAAAAACGCAGCGACAGTCCCGGCTGATTGATGATGAACAAAGTGATGCTGAAGGTTTTTATAACGTGAGACGAAGTTTGTAGGCGGAGTGTATTTGGTGTAGGCGCCGATAACTCCTGCAACATCCGGATTCGTAGTCAGAAAGTTCGCCGCACGTTCGACGACGTCAGGCGCGCAAACAACGTCGGCATCGGTGAAAAAGATGAAGTCACCTGAAGCCTGGTCCACACCTAAGTTTCGCGCTTTACCTGGGCCAACGCGGCGTTTGGACGTAACGAGCCGGCAGGGCAGCTTGGAAGCAATTGTTGCGGTTTGATCACTTGAACAATCATCGACTACTACGACTTCGAAATTCTCATTCCCGCGCGCGAGGAGAGACGTGAGACATTGCGCGAGGTGCGCCTCGCCATCACGAACGGCAATGACAACCGATATTTGTTTCTTTGCACTCACGGCATTCAATCCACGAAAGGAAATGCCAGGTCTACCTGTTTGTACGGATGATGGTAGAGGTTTAAATGGACCACTCTGCCGCCGGGACTGGAGACGGTCCTTTTGAATAACAGCAGACCTTTTTCCATCCTGCCTTGTTTGGCGAAAGTGTTATTGACGATGGACCAATCGAAGGTTTCGAGCAATTGACGCAGCTTCGGGTCTTTGGTGCCCGCGGAAACTTCTCGATTAGCGACACGATAGCTGTTTGCCGTACCTTCCGTAAGCGACATTCGCTCGTAGGGCAGGTCTATCATCGTCGGATAATTGGTTCCGGCAATGTTGACGTTGACTACGTAAGCTTCGAAGTTTTCGAACAACGCGCGATAGGCGCTCAGTTCCGGGTCTTCATTGGCGCGCGTTACGTGAATGGTAAGGCCGATATTGTTGGTCCAGCTCGGTGCTCGAGAATCGGAAAGGTTGTAAGTCTCGAGTGTCTTTGAAGAAACCTTGATTTCGGGAACTCGCGACCAGACAGCAAAGCAAACAACTATCAGACCGAGAGTAAGTAGCACCTCACTGAGCTTCCAAGGATCGCTCGTCATAATTTGCTCCCTGTTTTTTCAAAATGTAGAACCACGAGGGTGCCTGTTGATTGGTGCGGAAATTGAAAAATTCGAGGTTCGGGTAAGTTTCGAAATACTCTTTTGGACACTGAACCGGGATCTGTTCATAATCCGGATGAAAGAGATCGCTCAGATAAATCTGCCCGGGCATGTCGATAGCAAGCGGCACGATCCAATCAGGTCGGGCAGGTTTTGCGAGCAATGCCTTTAGCCGTTCGTTGCGTAAAAACGGCGACTCCGATTCATAGACCACCTTCAGGCCGGTATAGAAGGAGACGGCGGTGGCGTCGTTCCACGGAACCTGTATGGTTTGGTTAGGCGCGGCGTTTTCGCGGAGGAAATCGGTAACGCATTTGAGTTGGTGACGATGTTCATGTCTCGAAAGATCGTAAATGTCGAAAGCATAGAAGCGAATCTTTAGTTGTTCGGTCAGGTAGTGAGACAGGGGCGTGCCCACGGTCATTGTCGCCGTGGGATTCGGCAGAAAAGACTCAAGCCGGTTTGGATTGACACCCAGTTTTTCAAACCCAATGAAAGGCACGAGGTGCAGGACATTCGTCGCTAACAGCAGCGCAAGGGTTACGCTCCCGATCCATCGTTGGTGTTCACGAATTCTTGCCAGAAGATGTGCTGTCACAATCGCGCCAAAAGGCAGAACCGGCAGCATGTAGTGGGTCGTGTAGAAGGGGTAGATCAAGACCCAGAAGACATAGGCCACTACCGGCAGGAACAACAGAGACTCGCGCGTCCATCGTACATAGGAAACTGACGCCGCCTGGGATCGAATCCGGTTAACGAACCTGAGGATTACGAGAATTACCGCAAGCGTCAGGAACGGATAAAAGAGAGTCTGTATCTTCCAGAGGTGTACGGCGAGACGATTAAGATAGCCGTCGGCCGTTGGTGTTTGATTGAAGTAAAAATGTGGTGGAGCGTAGAGAAACCAGGGCAACGTTAGTATTGCTATCAGCAAGACTGCCGCCGCAAACATACGAATGGTTTGCGAACGTCGATCGAAGAAGAGGTAAAACAATCCGACGCCCGCCATGACAAACGCCCAGATTGTGTAGAGCGAGTGGAACAGCAGCACCGAGGCCAGCACGAACAACAGCAACCGGCGGACACCCGGCTTCTCCCGCCAACGTAAATAGGCAAGCGGAACAAGCGTCAGTAATAACATCGTCGGAGCGTAATAGCGGCTTTGGCGGTCGTATAGCCATACGACGGGATGGAACGCAAAAATGATCGTCGCGAACCGTACGACGGATTCGTTACCAGAAACACGTTTTGCCAGGCAGTAAACGCCTACGATTGTCAGCGCCCCGCAGATAACAAACAGGAAACGAGCCCCAAGACTGGTTGGTCCAAACAGCGCTATCCCACCTGCGGCCAGGTAGTATTGCAACCAGGGGTGCGCAACCCACGCGAGTTGCTCGTTGATAGTGCCGTCATAAAAGGGTACGACAAGGAAATTGCCGTCCCACGCTTTCGGATATCCGAAGAGTAGAACGTTCTTTCCCAACTGGGCCGTGTTCGCCTCGCCAATGCTTAAGTAGGCCTGGTCCATTCCTGTCAGGGTGAAGAAAAGACTAACGACGGTGCAGGCAAGCAGGAGCCAGTGTCGGGCCACAAGGGTGGTCAATGCTGTCCCCTCTCTGACTGGCGCCAGGACTTCGTACGATCGATCCAGCTTTGATTCGCCACTAACCACGGCTCTCATACCTCTTTTCCGCGACACTCACACTTGACGACCGCCCGATTTGAACGAATGGGCCAGTCAACAAGTCGTTCGCTGGTTTTGTACTTGTCAGGTTGTTTTGATTGGATCGAAGCAGCGTCACACTTACCGGTTCACTGGGCGTCAGGCTCGGTGCCGTGCGACGACTGTTCCATAGGTGTTTGGCGTGCAACTGTATGCGGCCAACAAACAAATAAAGTCCCCAACGCCCATAGATATCCTTGATATTCGCGAGTGCCTGAGCCGCTCTTGCGGTTACGGTCACAAAACTAAAAGGAAGCCAACGCAAGACCTGATAGCGCTCGTTAGTAAGGAAAAATTTGATCAGCGCTTTGGGGACGTAAGGCAGGATGTTGTACAGAATCGAAAACGGTCGTATGTCCCGCATGTTCTTGACCGAACCGCCGAGCCAAAATGACTTTCCTTCGCCGCGATTGATCTGAGCTATCTCGTCCGCGGTTAATTCGCCCGCCTTCAACAAGTCGTTAGTGATCTTGGTCCCTGGATACAAACGCAGCCAGTAACACCCAATGAAGCTGGGAGGATTCTCCAAATAGAACCTCACGCCCTCTTCCTCAATGCTCGCGGTGTCTCCCGGGAACCCGATAATGTGGCCCACGTTCAGGTGTACGTTTCGCTGCCGAATCGTTCTGATGGAGTTACTGATTTCCTGCTGTGTTTCCATCCGGTCGAACAGATCGCGACGAACAGCCGGATCGATACTTTGAATTCCCATGTTGGCGGTGACGCAGCCAGCGTCGGCCATTAACCGAACGATCTCTTCGTCTGCGTACTGTGGGTGGAAATAAGCAAAGAAGGGCTTACCGATTTTCCGTTTGTAGAGAGGCGCAAACTCTCTTAACCAGCGACGATTGAATGGCAGGATATCGTCATTGAAGAGCACATATTCGTACCCGAATCGTTTTGCGTTTTCCAATTCCTGGATCACGTTCTCCGGGCTGCGCTGGCGGAGATATTTACCTTTGCCGGCGTACAGATCTCGGGTCATGCTGTTGTAACAAAAGGTGCAGCGAAACGGGCAATATCTGCTTGTAATGGTCATGTAGAACTTCCGCATTACAGGCATCTGTTCGTAATACTGGTCCTTATCCGGAAAGGGCAGACGGTCCAAATCCGTCTCCAATGCTTTTAGTTCGTTCTTTATCAATCGTGAGCCCTTATAGAAACAGAGATTCAGAACGTTCTCAGGACTGCGTCCCGACGAGAGACAATCCATCAAGTTAATTAACGCTTCTTCGCCTTCACCCTGGCAGACATAGTCAACCGACGGATCGGCAGCGACGTATTCAGGAACAGCGGTTGGGTGGACACCGCCAAAGACTGTTGGAATATCTCGCTGTTGTTTGACGAGGGAGGCGATGGAGGTGGCCCAGAGATAATCGTCAGAAACAACGGAGAAGGCGACCAGATCGAGGTCCGCTTGCAGAATGCGATCGACGATGCGGTGGCGCGCGTCGAACAGTCGTTTGAGAAAGTTGTTTTCATAGAATGAGTCCGAAAAGAGTGTCGGGTCGACGATGAGCTCCACCTCCGCTCCGGCTTCACGGCATACGGACATGAGGCATTCAACCGCCAATTTCTCAAAAGACTGTTCGACAAAACCGATCTTCATACTCTTGCCGTCAAAGTTTCGGCCTCATTGATTCATCAACCTAGTGTCCCTGCTCTTTCGTTTGAGAACGTAAACACCCTGAGCGGCGTTACGGTTGTCGCGCCACATAAAGAAATCGAGGTTAGGTTCGTTTTCGTAAATGTAATCCTTGGGAGTGCTAATGAAGACTCTGTCGTAGTCTTCAGATCGATATTTAAAGAAAGGATGGTCAGGCTCGTAATAAGCATTTGGAATGATCCAGTCAGGCGTAACGCCGCTGCGATAGACGAGTCGTTTTACTGGCTCAATACTGAAGCTGGGTTTGAAGTGATACACGACGTTCATACCGGTGTAGAACCTGACTGCATCCGCGTCGTGCCATGGCGCAAGCACTGTTTGGCTGGGCGAGCCCTGCTCTTTCAGGTACGCAATGATTGCCTTAAGACGGTGGTTATAGGAGTGAGTTACAAAGTAGCCGTATTCAAACAGAGGTGAACGCACAGCTAACTGCTCTGTAAGATAATGAGTAAGCGGCGTGCCGGCATTGAACTGAGCCCTTGGGTTAACTATGAACTTTGCGGCGATTGTTGTAGGCACCGGCAACTTCTCGACAATCATGAACGGCAGGATTTGAAATAGGTTTGTTGAGAGCAGCAAAGCCAAAGTTACAGCGGCTAGCCAGCGGTTGCAGGCGTGAATGCGCAGGATCAGAAATGCGCCTCCAATTACCGCGAATGGCAGCAGCGGTGAGGTGTACTGGCTCGACATCATCGGATGTGGAGCAGCAGCAATAACCACAAGATAGAGCGGGAGCCAGAGCAATAGGAAATACTCGCGGCGGAGAGGTGCGAACTGACGACTGGATAGCCAACCCCGCCGGGCACAAACAGACAATGCCAGCACTAACGCCGAGAGTGGCACAAACGGAAACACCCACGTATCGACCTTCCAAAAGAAGATCAGCAAGCGTTGGCTGTAGGTTGAACCGGACCAATCAGCAATACTGTGGTGCAGCGGATTGCTGTAAAGGATCCACGGAACGGCCATTAATAACGAGATACAGATCGAAAACAGGAATTCACGATTATTAGATCGGGATACATGTCTGCGCTCAAAAACGAGGTGGTATGTAGCTATGGTTACAACGATGAAGGGCCAAATAATGAAGTGACTGTAAAAGAGAAGAATTGTGCAAACGGTGAAAAAGAATAGATTTCGCCTGCTTGTGTCGTCCCTCCAGCGCAGGTAACAGAGCAGGACGAGCGTTGAAAAGAGAAAGGAAAGTGAGAAGTAGCGTGCGAGTCTGCTGTAGAGAAGAAATGCCGTGTTGAAGGCGAGCAGCAATGCTGCAATTGCAGCAAGCCGCTCACTGCGCGACATCCGTAAGGCAAGAAAGTAGACGACGACTAAACAAAGTAAGCCGCAGATGACTGACGGCAACCGCGCTGCAAACGCGCTTTGTCCAAACAGAAAGAACGAGGCAGCTACCTGATAGTACTGTAACCAAGTGTGAGAGACTCTCACTAACTGATCGTTAACTTCGACGTTGAAGTACGGTTCTACAAGATAAGCACCATCCCACGTAATCGGGTAACCGAAACGAAGAATGTTTTCTGCGAGCAATGCATTCATCGCTTCGTCAATCCAGAACGCGGTGTTCTCGAGCCGGCTGAAAAGCAAAACTGAATCCACTAACAACAAACCGATCAGAAAACGTCTGGCCGAGATTCGGGCCCAAAGTTCTGTGAGCAGCGACCGCCAAGGGTTCGCGACTAGAGGAGGCCCCGTTCGAACCGCCACCACTTTGTGTCTTTCGTTATGTGGCGAGACTTCCTGCATAGCTCGTCGGATCTATCCGTGCATCGAGCCGTACGGGACATGACAGACGTTACAAGGGCTGGCGCCTTTTTCACCGCGCGCAAATGTGCCCCGCAGCTCCTGATAACGGCCGCTGTTCCATAGCTCTGCCAGTGGTTTTTGAAAGACGTTGCCAATCGAACTGGCGAACATCACGCGACAACAAGGCAGGACGGAACCGTCCCACCCGATAGTAATGGTCCGCCACAACCACCAGCATGCCTTTGGTCGTCCGCGCCTCTTCTGAGGGTGATACTGTTCGCCTGCGGGCATGAAGAACTTACCGTTACGCTCAACCATGATTGGGTAGACCGGCTTCGGCTTGAAACTGTCGACGCCGATTTGCCTCGCCAGTTCCCGGACGTGCGGAATTTCTTTCTCGGTCCTGGGCGTGATCAAAAATTGCATCTCAACGTGAGGTGTAGAACTTCGCATCTCTCTCCGGATTTCGATAAATCTCTCAACGTTCTTGAGGACTTTTGATACCGCGCCGCCCTTCCGAAATACTTCGTACGTCTCCTGGTCTGCTCCATCCACGCAAACCGTCAACAGGTCCAATTTCGATTCGATCAATTCGCGCGCTTGCTGGTCGGTAAGAATGTTGAAGTTGCTGCTGACGTAGGTTCCGATCCCGTTTTCGGATGCGTACCGAATCATCGCTGGCAGTTTCTTGTGCAACAGGGGTTCACCCCAGAGGTGGATAGCAATCAGGAAAGCGTGGTCTTTGATCTCGTCTATTAAGCGCTGAAAGTTCTCGAGCGACATTGACCCCAGGCCGTAAGGTGCTTCGTCCCGCGGACAGTACGTGCATTGAAGGTTACAGATATTGGTGGGCTCTATTTTTGCGGACCACGGTTTACCCGAGCACTTCGGTCTGGTGAAGAAGTAGTCCAGCTCGACGCTTACGAAGTTGAGTAATTTTCTTGCAGTTAAGTGTTTTCCGATAATCCGAAGGTAAAGAAGCAGCCTCAGGAGCACCGCTTTCGCTTCGTGCCGAAAGATGCGGTTGTCAAACTCGATTTGAACACGCTCTCTCTTTTCGATTTGTACTAAAGGCAGCTTCGAGGAGATCTGTTGCGCGGTCGACGCTGAAACAGTAGACATGGGCCTTTCTCCTCGTCATCTCCACGATTTAGTGCTGCGAGGCCAAGCCTAATGCCTTCGATGTAACGGATGTAATTACTCGTTCGGGTATTTCTTGAAGTGAAGATTACGCGAGAGGGCGAATGCGCGTGTCGGCTTTGCGAATCGCGTTTGTTTAAGCACGAGATTGTCGCGGGTGTGTTACCGCCTCTAAAGGACTAGTCTCGGGAAAAGGCAGGATGTTGTGTCTGATCGTTTTGACAGCGGCTTTGGTGCGACTATCCACCTGGAGCTTTTCGAAAATGTGCTTCAGATGCACCTTGACGGTGTCGAGACTAACGTAAATTGTGTTTGCGATCTCCTTATTGCTATAGCCCTGAACGAGCAACCCAAGAATTGTTCGCTCTCTGTCTGTGAGGCCAAAATCCTGAACTAGCCGACTCTCATTGTCCGGCTGATCTTGCTTGGGCCGAAACGCGGCTACGTAAGGAGATATAAAGCTCTCGCCATCACGGATTGCATAAAGGACCATTAAAAGGTCATCAACTCCGATGCGCTTGATAACGTAAGCGTCTGCACCGGCCTGCATGGCAGCGGCAATGATCTTTTCATCTTCGAAATTTGAGAGTATGAGGATATTGATGTCCTCATTGAGTGCCTTGATGAGTCGCGTTGCGACTGTTCCATCTACCCCAGGCATGCCGATATCTATAAGCATCATGTCAGGATTAAGAGTTCGCGCCAATAAGACCGCCTCCTCACCGTCGCGCGCTTCAGCCAGGACTTCGACATCGGCCTCGCTATCAAAAAGCGCACGTAATCCTTCGCGAAAAAGTTTATGGTCGTCCGCAATTATCAGCCGGACGGTGGCGGACCGTTCGAGTGTTCTCATAAAACCTCCGGCATCGAGGTAGGTAGAGAGAAACAGAACCGGCTACCTTTCGTTGAACCCTTCGGTGGCGATTCAAGCCAGAACTCGCCGCCCAATGTTTGAACGTTTGTGTGGCAAAAGCTGAGTCCGGCGCCATTAGACCTCAGAGCAAGCTTAGGTCTGCTGTCGTAACAGGTAGCTGACATAATCCGCTCGAATTGAGCAGACGAAACGCCCGCCCCCTGATCGGTAACGGAGATGACCAGCCGGTCGCGGGAAATGCCCGCCACATTGACGTCGATATCGACTTGTTTGCCGCATGGCGAGAACTTCAGCGCGTTATGAAGTAGATTGATCATAGTTGTGGTCAATCTTCCTTCGTCAGTCACGAGTGGCGGAAGCTCATCAGCGAGCGACACTCGGAACGAGATGCCTCGCTCTTCTGCTAAAGATTTCAGTAACCGGACACATTTCGCGACCACACACGCTATGTTTACCGCCGCAGACTGTCCCACAGCCACTTTGCCGTTGTTCTGTTTACCCTTGAGACTTGTTTGGATCATTTCATTGATCGTGTGGCAGTTAGTGCGGGCATCTTCCAGCAGAGTTCGTATGTTTGGTTTGAGTGTGCACGATTCTCTCAAGGTGAGGATAAGCACACACTCAACACCGGAAAGCAGGTTCTTTACATCATGGGCCAACAGATAGACGACGTTCTCAGGTGAAACACTCCCGGCCTGGTGGGGCCGCTGTCGAGGTCTGTAGTTCGTCCGCGTTTGTCGGCGGCTTCTTTGGACCATGAAGTCTCCTTTGATCGCGCTGGTATTTTAGGAAAACGCGTCGGGTATTCAGTGAAGCTCATCCAGGAGCTTGAGAATTGTCTTTTGTTTCCGCTTGTTTATCCGGTAATGGACTCTGCCGTCAACGGCCAGTTTTCGAGTAACAAGCCCTTCCGAAGCGAGTCGATCGAGAGTATCTCTAACTCTTACAAATTCCCGGTATGCGGTCTGTTTAAGAAGCCACCACTGACAAATCCCCTCTAACGTGTCCTGCGCCTCCGGATGTTTGAGCAAGTAATTCAGTAACTCACGCGAAATGTCACTTGGTGATTCGGATTTGCTTCGTTGCATTAGAAGGGGGTATCGGTTCCGGTTACCAGATGGAGCAAACCATATGCCCGGACGATACCCTTGTTATTGCTGGCTTTTGCAAATTGCCATGGGATGTTTCTGTCCTATTAATAATGGCAATCTTCACGAACCGGTATTTAATGGCGCTTTTTGGCGAGACAAATCAGGCATACCCGGATGGGTGATCCCGGGTGCCATGTGAGTTTCGTCGGACCGCAGCGGCGTGACATCGATGTGATGCTTGCGCACCAACTGCCAGAATGCACGCCGGTTCTTTTTCGCCGCTCTGGCGGCAGCACTCACGTTGCCGTGATGAGCAGCGAGCAGTTCGCTGATGTAGTTTTTCTCAAACTGGGCGATAAGAGAATTCTTTAATGCCTGAAAAGACTCACCAATCCGGGTAGGCTGGTTGGCTAAAACGATGTCAGCTTCTTCGATGACTGAACTCTTCGAAAGAACCAAGGCTCGTTTTATTACGTTCTGAAGCTCACGCACATTGCCGGGCCAGTCGTATGACATTAGCTTTTGCAGGGCGGCAACTGACAAACGGCGATCAGTACGAGAGATTTCCTCTCCGAATGTGCGCAGAAATTGTTTCGACAGAAGAATGATGTCTTCCTGACGCTCCCTCAGTGGGGGTAGCTTGACGGGAATAACGTTGAGCCGGTAGTAAAGGTCTTGCCGCAGTCTTCCTGTTCGAACAGCCTCTTCCGGGTCGGTATTCATCGCGGCGATGATTCGAATATCCGCCCTCTTTGTTTTGGCCGATCCGAGGGGCCGGAACTCCTTTTCCTGAAGTAGCCGAAGGAGTTTGACCTGCGCGAATGTCGGCAGTCCCTCGAGTTCATCAAGGAATAGAGTGCCTCCGTTCGTTTCCTGTATCAACCCGTTATACTCGCCCGATGCCCCGGTATATGCACCTTGCCGGTGCCCAAAGAACTCGTTCTCTATTAAATCAACCGGGATCGCGCCGCAATTGACTGGGACGAAAGGTTTCGGCGCGCGGCGACTCTGGTAATGAATAGCGCGCGCAAACAATTCCTTGCCTGTCCCTGTCTCGCCTGAGATAAGGACGCTTTCATCAATGCTTCCGAGTATTGGAATCTTATTAAGCTCAGCCAGAAAACGAGTTGTCTCACCGATAAGCTGCTTGAGGACCACCGCTCGATGAATTTGATCCACAACTCCTTCTGCGATTGTGCCGTTTTTGCGAATGAAATGATTCAATCGCAAAAGCATCTCGTGAGAGAGAGATTGTTCAAAAACAAAATCACATACTCCCCTCGTCAGCAATCGGTCTATGTGTGACTGAGGAGACGCTTCGGGAATCACGACAAACAACCGATTTAAGGTCTGGTCTCCGATTCGCCGAAGGAACGCTTCCACGCCGGCCACGTTCCACGGATTTGGCAGGCCAACGATATAGAGGTCATGGCGGCCGTTAACGACGGTCTTTATAAAGCTTTTCAAGCCGAGGTGTGCCACGTCAGTATTAATGCATTCAAGTTTGCGAGTGATGCCGGATGCGTCGACTTCGTTCAGAAGCTCGAGCAGCGTTCCTTCGATCGACGCCGAGATTCCTGCGTTGATAATCAAAATATTGAGGTGCATAACTTTGAGAGGGTACTGACGCAGTGAAAGACTCGGTTTGGTCGCTGGAAGGACGGGGGAAATCAGACGAAAAGCCGCGCACAGAAAGAGCGGCTCTTCCTTCGAGCGAATGTCTCACTGAGCCGTTGGGATTACTGACGCAAAAAAGAGGGCGCTAGGCTACCCGCGAAGTTTTGTCCTGTCAATGAAAAAAGATGGGGGCTGTTCACTGTGTTCGCTTAGGAACGCCAAGTTCGCATAGTGAGCAACCCGCTGAGTTTTTGAATACTTGAGCTGGAGAAGGCGCTTTGCAGTTGGTTACAAAGAGGCAGGCCCAGATGGCACATCTGAAAGTCACGGCCCGGTTCAGTCGTCTATGGGAAAGAGATTCTTCTCGAACCTTTTGGAAATGGCGTCTTTATGTAGGTGGGAGAAGTTTCGGCGGCAACTTCATTGGGGTATCAAGTTGCTGTTTCAGGTGCGTGCAATGCAGCGACCACGATCCTTCGCAGCATGCCACCGAATATTAATTGATGGAAGGGGTAGAGCGCATACCAATACAGTCGCCCGAATAGTCCTACTGGGTCAAAAATCGCTGTCTGCCGAATCGTTGAAGCAGAGTCGTCGCCGATTACCTCAAACTCCAACCAGGCCCTGCCGGGTAGTTTCATCTCAGCGACAAGACGAAGCAAATGATTCGGCTCAAACCTCTCTACTCGCCAAAAATCGATCGTGTCGCCGACTCGTAAGACATCAGCATCAGAGCGTCCGCGCCTGACACCTACGCCACCCAAAACCAGATCGACAAACCCACGCACTCGCCACAACCAGTTCCAGGCATACCAACCGCTGTCGCCGCCTATTCGTTCTATTGGCGTGAAGGCAACCTCAGGCGATCGTTCTACGTGCGCTGTTCTTGAGTCTACAAGACGAGTTCCAAACTGTACGGCGCCAAACACATGGGTGTTGCCCGACGATGAAAGGGCATCTGACCAGCGGGTGGCGGCAAACTGCTTATCTTCCATCGCCAATGCTTTACGAACCGCCTCATCGACTCCCACCGGACGTATGTCGAACGTCGTTAACGCAGCTTTGTCACGTACAACCGTGGAATGGACGATACTCTCAATAAGCTTGCGACCAATGCGAGCATATAAAGGCGTGACCAGACCCAACCACAGGCTCGATAAAAACGGCGTCAGCACTGGTACTGGAATCATGCGAATGCGCATCCCCCGTTGACGAGCGTATGCCCGCATGATCCCAGCGTAAGAAACCTGGTCTGCTCCTCCGATCTCGAATATCCGATTTGCAGTGACGGGCAGGAAAAGCGCTTTGGTGAGATAGGCAAGGAGGTCACCAATCGCAATGGGTTGAGCTGGGCTTGAGACCCACTTAGGCGTGATCATTATTGGCAGACGCTCAACGAGCGAACGAATCATTTCAAACGAAAGACTTCCGGAGCCGATCACGATGGAAGCTCGAAATTCGAGTACCGGCACACCCGAGGCACGAAGGATCTGACCTACCTCCTGCCGACTTCTTAAATGCGGCGACAGCCTCTCTCCATCGTTCCCTAACGCACCCAGATAGATAATGAGCTCAACGCCTTCCGCCTTTGCGGCCGCGCCGAAATTCCGCGCTGACTGCCGATCGTTTTCTTCAAAGGATCCCGCGGAACCCATCGAGTGGACCAGGTAGTAAGCCACGCTAACGCCGCGCAGTGCTGAGCCGAGACTGGCCGGATCCAGCACATCGCCGGCAACGATTTCAGTCCCGGCACTCACCTTCGGTTTCAGAAACTCAGGTCGTCGAGCAAGGCAGCGGACGCGATGTCCCTGGTGCTCCAGTACTCGCAACAAACGACCGCCAACATACCCTGTCGCGCCAGTCAGCAAGATCAGTCTGTCATCACGGTTCTCTCTGATCATCGACCTTCACTCATTCTCATCAGTCGCAAAAAATGTTTCATTCTTAGTTTTGTCTCGCTCAAACTACTTTTTCCTTGCCCGCTCTTTCACAAACGTTGCTAGCCCTTCGAACGATTGAGCGTAGAACTCGGCGGGAAAACGCTGTCGCAAATTTGGATCGCGGAAAGCCTCACACCCCAGTACCGTTGTGCCATTAATCTTTTCGACGATTCTGCGTAATTGTGCATACTCTGTCGTTGCCCGATCCAAATCAACAATGGACCTTGCGGAGATACAGACAAGGTCAGGTTTCTTCTGAGCCACCATATCGCGCAGCGTAAACAGCGGTGTGTTTGGTCCAAGGTTCGAGATATCCCAGCCTTCACTTTCAAATATTATCTCAGCCAGATGAATAGGCAGTTCATGCAGGTCTCCTTCGATGCCACAACTTACAGCCTTCAAACCCGTCGCCTGTCCCGGCACAACGATGCTTCGTAGTTTCTGCAGCGCGCAAAGCATTACCCGGGTTGCCAAATGTTCGTCAGCTATCGTTATCGTTCCGTTGAACCAGAGATCGCCCACGCGATGCATAGCCTTAGTTATCGTCGCGTCGAAGAGGGTGGCGAGCGCATGATTCTGCATGTAAGCATCAATGAGTTGAGCTGTAGCTTCCGCTTCATTATCACTCAACAACACTTCGCTAAAACTGTCGGCTGAAGGCAACTTTCCAGGGACGGTTTTTTTCCTGACACGTTTCGTCGGCGACTGAGCAGCAGGCGCGATGCCTTGCTCGTGCCGCAATCGCGCGACGCTTTGAATACTAAATCGCCTGTGACCACCTACGGTCTTCCTGGGAAGTAACAGACCATCGTCAGCCCAGCGCTTCACCGTCGCCTCACTAACGAGCAACAGCCTGGCAACGTCCTTGGTTGTTAGATTAGCAGCGGCCATTCGGTTCCCTTCCGGTCACGCTCACAGACCATAGCAAAATCGCCCATTTCGTGCAAGTTATAGTTTTCTTGCCTGTGCTTACTTGACACGTTTCACTATGCCATGTAGATTGAAATCGCTTAAATCGCTCATACAAACAGAATGAGAGCCAGAAGCTGACCAGGAAATAAAAGACCTGAGTTCGAGGATCAAACACGAATCCCAGGGGGGAACCAACAAGGAGGAAAGAGAGTTAACAATGAAGCTTACTAAATCGATCGGAAGAATGATCATTGCTTGTGGGGCATTGCTGTCGCTGCTTGCAGTAGCTGGAGCCCAACCGCTTTCGGCGAAAGTGGAAGTTCCAGGAGATACCGCCAAGCCGGCCAACATCGTGGAAACTGTCGTCGCGGCGGGTCAGTTCAAGACTTTGGCAGCTGCCCTCGAGGCGGCTGGACTAATTGACGCTTTGAACGGTGAAGGCCCGTTCACAGTCTTCGCGCCAACAGATGAGGCTTTTGCCAAACTACCGGCTGGCACTCTCGAATCTCTGCTCAAACCAGAGAACAAAGAGAAACTTAAATCCATACTTCTCTATCACGTCGTACCTGGAAATGTCGCCGCCAAGCAAGTGATGAAATTGAACGGCCGTACGGTGAAAACGCTCGAAGGCGGGTCGATCAAAGTCAGCATCATTCATGGCGTAACGGTTGACGATGCTCGCGTGACGAAGACTGATATCCAGGCTTCAAATGGTGTCATACACGTTATCGACACCGTGCTGGTGCCAAAGATGTGAACGTTAATGAGCTCAGCGTTCGGATAACGAACAAGGAACGGCGTGGTTCACATCATTGACGCCGTGTTAATCCCGTCCGTTGGGCTACCGCGTAAAGGTTTCGAGCAAGGGGGATGAGAGGGGGGTGGCGGTCCAGCAAAGGACCTCCCACTCTCTTCTCATCGGGTTTTTGCAACTGTTTTCGGATTTATAAGGGGATTTGATGACCGCAAATATTTTCTTGATAACGTTCCTTGCTTTCACGGCATTCGCAGCAGTCGCACTCGAAGGCCGAAAAGACGAGCTCAAGGTGGTCCAATCAGTCGACCTGTCCCGTTACGTCGGCCGCTGGTACGAGATCTCGCGCTTGCCGAATGGATTCCAAAAGAGCCGAATGGATTCCAAAAGAAATGTGCCGACATGGTGACGGCTGACTACACGCTGCGTGCAGACGGAAAAATAGAAGTCATTAATCGGTGCCGTAAGGCCTCTGGTGAGTATGCTACCGCTAAAGGCAAGGCAAAGATTGCTGATAAGAAAACCAATGCCAAACTGAAGGTCACGTTCTTCTGGCCCTTCTATGGTGATTATTGGATTCTGGATCTTGGCCCAAACTATGAATATGCCGTCGTCGGCGAGCCTGGTCGCAAATATCTTTGGATCTTGAGCAGGGCGCCTCAGATGGACGAGGCACTCTACCAGCAGTTACTAGAGAAAATGGCGGCACAAGGCTTCAACACCGAGATGATGATTAGAACTTCGCAACCGATCACAGAACGCGGAAGTGAGGTCACTCGCTAAATTGGTTTCATAGAGTCGGAAGACTGTGGGCGCCACCAATCAAAGAATCAATCGCACACAGCGTCACGATTCGACTCCCGTACGGGCGCCAAATACCTCCCATTCAGTCAATTACCTGGTACTGGCTTGCTAATGGCTTGGTTAGCGGAATCTCCTCCTTGACGGAGTCTGTGTTTGTGGCTTTACGCTCTTGACTTCCGTGAACGGTTTTTTCTTACCTTTGATGTGATGATTGACGTAATGACCACAAAGCTATGATCGTCAATTAAGACGGCCGAAACTAAGCGCAGCGTGTTCGTCGCGAACCATTTTCTCAGAGTGCCGATCAAATCTTAACGGACCTTCCAAAGTAGAGGACTTCTGCACGCCGAGCAGTTTCCGCCCATTCGGAATCTGGCCCCTCAGCGGGATTTCGAAGTCACTGGGACGCATCGGTTCTTGACCTTTATACTCAAGGCGGAAGATATAAAGTCGCAGCCCTTTTTCTTCTTTTCCATCAATCAACATTTGCGCGTGAGGTCCATTTCGTTTGCCAATCCGGTTTTGGATTAGCTGTTTAGCGTGATTCTCTTGCGGAACGAAGTTAAAAGTTCATTTCGTTGACGTTTCACGAACTGACCGGTACGAGCGAGCTCTCGCGCCGCTGACAGTTCCGGCCGACGCGCCGCCTCTGTTCATCGCCCTTGCTGCCGACGATCCTTTCTTCGCGAACGGTGGCTATGGCCTCATCGATAGCTGGAAGGCAGCGAAACACCCCGTCGAATTCCATCTTTTATGAACAGGGTGGCCATGGCTTCGGGATGTATCCGAAGGAAACGACGAGCACAGGTTGGTTCGAAGCCTTTGTGCGCTGGATCGGAATGCACGGAATGCTTAAGCCGGGATTGTCAGGAACCGGCGGTGCCGGCTAAATATGAAAGTCTTATCCTTTCTCATACGCACGCGTTTTTTAGTGCCTGCAATGAAGTAATAACCTTGCCAAGTGTTAAGGCGAAGTATCTATCCCAGTTAGGAAACCTCGTCCAAATCGACGGGATTTCAGTAACTTTCTATGCAAAGCCTTGACGAGATTCGTTTCGGCTACTTCATGATCGTCTTACTCAACACACTGTTACTCCGATCAAAGGTGTAACCCGACTTGGTGATGTTGCTGACAGTCAGCATGTATGTGCCGCGACGCCCGCTTGTGCTGAACCTCGCAACCCCAGTGCTCGACGTGTTGGTGGTCTGATTCTGAGTCGTGCCGTCGGGCAAACTCCAACGCACCGCAACGGCAGCGCCGGAGATACTCGCGCCGTTCTCGTCCTTGACGGTGACGTTTGCCACGACACTCACAGTAGAGTTTCTCTGGAGCTTGGCCGAAAGCGAAATGCTGGTGCAGCGCAAAAGCTGGCCCACGGTGGGTGGCACGGAACTGCCGGCAGCGTTGATCGAATAGACAAACGAGCGACTGGTATTGTTGTCCCCCGTCGCCGTGTAGGTCATGAAATACACCGTCTGTCCGTCCGGCGAGAAACGTGCGCGAGTGCTCACGCCCTGGTTGTAACCGTAGGTCCCGAGACTGGGGTTAAAGACCGTTGGATCCTCTACCGGTAGCGAAACGAGCCACAGGTTCCTGCCATTCGCAGCACTCACGGCCTGAATCGTGCCGGGATAGTTCAGAGTGTCCGCGCCACCCATGACCAGTATGCTGTTTGAGGGATCGACGATTGGTCCGCCCATCCTGTTGTTGAGGGTGACGTGCCAGATCACCGAGCCGCCTGCGTTGAGGGCGAAAAGTTCACTCAAGTTCTGTGTGAAGTAGTGGATTCCGTTCGAGCCGACGTCCGCGGGTGTGAAACTGTTGTAGGGGTACGGCGAGACAAAGTTCCAAAGAAGATTGCCGCCTGGTGAAAACGCTGCCAGGGCGCTGTGCACGCTTCCGTCGGGACCGATCGCCGGTTGAAACGTGCTACTAAGAGTAAAAACGGACGTGCCGTCAAGGCGTAAGGCACGCGTGTGTGAGTTAGCGCCGAAGTAGAGTTGCTGGACGCTCCCGTTCGGCCCGAAAACGATTTCGGCATAATCGACTATGCGCCGGTTATAAGGTTCAGGCACGGCCCAGCGCAGCACACCCGCAGGCGTGAGCGAGAAGACGCCAAGACCTTGCACGCCGACCGAATAGATATTGCCATCAGGCCCGACAGCGATACCGAGACAGATGAACGCACGCGGGTTCTGTGTGAAGGTCCACTTGGCTGATCCGTCAGGATTGAATGCCTTGATAAAACTCTCCGAGGCGACGTAGACCGTGCCGTCCTGGGCCACCGCGACTCCTTTATCACCTGCGGCGTTGGCGAGCCATTTCAGACTGCCATCTGGCGCGAGCGCGTAGAGATGCGCGAATGCATCAACGCTGTAAATCGTGCCGTCGGGACCAATGGCGGGACGCACCATCGAGTAAGGCCCATCCATGCGAAAGCGCCAGTTGACGCGGCCGCTCGCCACCGGACGCTCAGTCACACTGAGGAACAAAGTATTACTTGGGCCAACGGCATTGACAACTTGCACTTCAAGAGTCGCAAGCGGCGCAGACTCCGGCACGTAAGCGACAATGCGTGTGCTGGTCCAGGAAGACACAAGCGCCGGTAGGCCGCCGATTAACACCTGACCGCTACCGCCGAAGTTGGTGCCGGAGATTTCAAGGAAACCACTTCTCGGCAGCGTGCTCGCGGACAGCGAGTCAATGATGCCCGGCTCCGTGACGGCTCCGTAAAGGGAGAATGCAACGTCGGCCTGAGGAGTGAAGAAGGACTGGTTATCACCCTTTTGCCAGACGGTCTGACCGGCGGAGAGATTGCGGAAGAAGAAACTTTGCCCTGACGGCTTACCCGAGTTTGAACTCCACCAATACCAATCGCTACTCACGGGCTGCACCGAGACGAAATGTCGGCCAGTCGCCCAAAAGGCAGGCGACAAGTTAGCGCTCACTGTCCCGTCCGAATTAATAACGAGGTTCGGGTCGCTCGCAGGCAGGAAATATTCCTGCTGGAGCGCGCCCGGCGCGTTGTCAGGTCCGAACTCATAGAAGCGAATATAGACTCCCTGAAAATCAACCGCACCCCAGATAACCCCCCCAACCACTGCCCGATCAATTCTGCCCTTTACCACGAAATCGTCCGTCACTTCGCTATTGGTTCCCGTGGAGGGCCACAACTGGCTTGGACCATAGGTCGATTGATAATCTGACGATTGAGAGAACACCAACTCGCTGCCGTGTACTGCGCCTGCCAGACACAGGACCAGCAGGAATGTGAGAATTTTTTGTCTTAGCTTCATGACTTTACTCCGGGGACCGACAAGGTCTCTTTGCGGCTGGGAACGTCCCACGTATGTATTTCTCAGCCGTAAAATAGTACTGTTTTCCTCATTGAACGCTGACAGGTTGGTGTGCTCACCGTCAATGTGCCTTTTGTCACGTTCGAATTAGACGATCGTCACGGAGCGCAAGCTGATGCTGGAACGACAGTTGGCAGAACTCCTCGAGGGAACGACCGACGCGGCTTTCACCGTGGATCTTCAGGGCCAGATCCGGACCTGGAATAAGGCGGCTGAAAATCTTTTTGGCCTTCCCGCCTCAATGGCGATCGGGCAGGCATGTGCGACGCTCGTGAAGGGGCGATTGGACGGCGGGACGCCGGTGTGCTGCGAAAGCTGTGATGTACTCGAATGCGTCCGCGCCGGACGAGAAGTTTCCAACTTTGATCTGGAGATCAGCACCCAGACGCGGCGGCGTGTCTGGGTGAACGTCTCGTTGCTGGTGACCTCCGACGACCATACTGAGCGCCGCCTCGTCGTCCACCTGATGCGCGACATCCGCAAGAGGAAGAAGGCAGAGCAACTCACTAATGAAATGATCCAGGTAGCAAGAAGGCTGGTTGGCAATGGCGACCAAACCGGTGAACTGCCTCCCATCGTTCCACTGACGTCACAGGAGAAGAAGATTCTCACCCTTTTGGTTGCTGGCAAAGCGACGAAGGAGGTGACGGCGGAGCTTCACATCAGCATGGGCACTCTTCGCAATCATATCGCTCATATCAATCAAAAGCTCCACACGAGAAATCGTACCGAAGCGGTGATGAAAGCCCTGAAGCGGGGAATCATTTAAGTCGCGCTCTCTCGAGCACTAGCGGACCGGGCAACCGCCTCAAACGATCCAGGGCGAGTAAGCAGACAAACAATTAGTCGTTTTGATAACGACTTTGTTTCCCTCAGTAAGAGAAAGCGCCAAGCTTATATGGCCGGATAATAACTTGACGCGAACGCCGCTCTAAAGTTTTGCGACCTTGCATGAGACCTTGACGATGCCATTTAGGTCCCCGCCGATCACGGACGTGTTGTCGCAAATCACGGAAGAAATATCATTCACGCCCGGCGCTGGAGTGGGCGAAGGTATGATACTCATCGCCGACTGGATGAGCTGTCGAATCCCCTCTTCCGTGTTTCCGGAAATTACAACCGGGATGTTGACGAGAAGCGTGCCGTGATGTTCCACAGTAACGCCGGGGCCAGTATTGGCAGTGATCTCCGTGCCACCTCGCAGCGTCAACTGTGAGCCGCTGAAGACGCGAATGCCTCCGCAGACGGTGCTGATGCACGTTGCAGCGCTCGCGCCGTTGTTGGTGATCTTGTGTTGTCCTGCGATCGTGACTTGTCCTAATTGGGCAACTGTAAGACCAGCAGTCGAATGTCCCTCGATTACTGTGGTCAATCTCGTTGCGTTAGGCAGCACGGTTTCGTTGATTGTCAGGTTGCTTCCGTTCGAAACGATGATTCCGTTGCTGCCGTTGTTCTCAATTGCAGTTTGACCAAAGATGATGCAACTGGCCCCGTTTCGCACGTTGATGCCTCCACCATTGGAGCTAATAGAATTTTCCTGGCCAGCCTGGTTTCCAACCAGGTTTAGGCGACCTCCAGCCACATCGAATCCGAAGTTCACGTTGTTCTCGACCGTGTAGTTGCCGATTAACTGCACACCACTTTCCAGGACGTTAACTCCCGTCCCGTTGCCAGTGATCACAACGCGTTGTGCCGCCGTCGTGCCGCCCACACTCGCAAATGACGAGCCTTGTGCGCCAAGTCCAGTGAGCGAATTGTTCTCAATCGTGCTGGAGTCGATGTTCAATGTCGATTGAGTCAAGAGCACGCCGACAGCGCTATTCTCTTTGATGCTGGAGTTGTGAATATTCACGTCGGAACCCAGATTGATACTGACTCCATTGCGACCCCCGCGAATTATCAGACGGTTCAGGACGATACGCCGAGAACTGGAGATAAGAACAACGGTGTTATTGGCGTTCGCGGCCTGAATAGTGGCTGTCTGGCCGTTAGGAGCCTGAATGGTTATTCGGTCATGCAGATCTATGCTGATGTTTTCCGTGCACGTTCCGACCACCGTAATCGTATGGGGACCCACGGGATCAAGGGAGCCAAGTGCGGCGTTGATACTTTCACCAGCACCACAGTCAACGTTGACATTCGCGGCATGGACCACGGCACTGCAGAGAAGCAGCAAAGGCAACAGCGAACAAACGCGGAACAGCTTGTTAGAGGGAATGAGTCGGGTAGTTTTCATCGGGCCTCCTGATTGGATTGTGGGATGGACGGAACTTAGGGTGAACGAAAGACTGTAACGCGAAAGCGAATGGCCCAGACCCTAATCGAAGCAAAAGCGCGTGTCAAGGTTGCGATCACATCTGGTAAGGACCATGGCTCTTGTACGATAAGCATGGTTCCGTTAAGATTTGACACATCGCGATGGCCGGCGGATTTAACAGTCCCATATTGTTTAAATTGCGCGCCCTTCTCATTGTTGCGGCGCTCATCTGCTTGTGTGTCTCAAGCAATGTGGGACTCCAGTTTTTCCCATTACCGGCCGCAACATCTCAGGTCGCATACGACGGCGCACTCGATCAAGCGAACAAGGCGTCGCACGCACCTCAAGCGGAAGCCCAGTGTTTTCGGGTTCCGATGATGGTGCAATCACAGAAACGCGCCTACAAGGCGCCTCCTCAGTCTGATCAACTTCCCGTCTTGCCGAGCAATCGGTTTCGTTCGGCAAAAGACACGCGCGTTGCTGTTGCAAGCGACTATACCCTTTGCGTTGTGCCGTCAGTTACGGTTGCGCCACGCACCGGACGGGCACCTCCTTCCTTCAGCTGATTACCCAAACAACTCAGGCATTTTTCGGCGCTAATTAAAAATAAAGCGTGCGGAGCTGTAGGTCCGATCCCGATCGGACTGATCGCGTCTGCGACGTCAGGTAAGGGAGGAGTGAATCATCATGAGTAATGGGGCAATCATCATCTTGATAACTGTAGCGGCCGTAGGAGTAATTTTCTGGCTAGTCATCTACTCAGGACGCCGTGGAGAAATGCACCGGCAAAAAACCACGATTAAGCCGCCCGAATCCCGGTCACATAACAAGGTCGGGTAGAAGCATGTCTCAACTCGCTACAAGCCAATTCATCAGGTTTGTTTAGTTGGGTTGGGAAGCAACTCGCCGCAGTTCAGCCAGAGACTGCGGCGAGTTGTGAAAAAAAGAAAGGTCAATCCCGTGAACTATTTGGCGGCAGCAACATCCGGTGAGGCGAAGGTTCTACTGACGCTCTTTGTCATGCTTCTAGCGGCCAAGCTTATGGCCGAGCTATTCGAGCGTTTACGTCAGCCCGCAGTCGCAGGCGAAATCTTAGCGGGAGTTCTCATCGGACCAAGCGTACTCGCTTTAATTGCTCCGTCTGAGATTACAGATCTATTAGCTGAGATTGGCGTCATTTTCCTTCTCTTTACAGTCGGACTCGAAACCAAGCCCGCATCAATTTTCAAAGTCGGAAAGCAAGCTGCAATCGTGGCGTTGCTCGGCGTGGTTGCTCCCCCATTTTTCGGCTGGCTGTTGATGAAAGCCTGGGGTAGCAGCGGAATAGAGGCCATCTTCGTCGGAACAGCGATGGTGGCTACCTCCGTGGGCATAACCGCGCGCATGTTGTCCGGCATGGGGCTACTCGACGCACCAACAGCTCGCATCATCCTGGGCGCGGCGGTGATCGACGACATCCTTGGCTTGTTGGTACAGGCAATGGTTTCCAGCTCGGCTGCTGGTTCTGTCAATTACCTGGAGATTGTAACTACCGCCGCCCTTGCCGTGGGCTTTACGGCGTTCGTTGCTCTTGTCGGCGCACCTGTAATTACGAGAGTTGCCCCAAAGGTGGAGCAACTTCGAAGTGGGCAAGGAACATTCATTTTCGGATTGGTGTTATGCCTTGGGTTGTCGGTCGCAGCTTCTTTTATCGGAGTTGCGGCAATAATTGGAGCATTCCTTGCCGGCATGGCCCTGGCGGAAGCTGCGGAAAATACGCCAAAGATGCATCGACAGATGAGCGGTGTGACTGAGTTTCTCGTGCCATTCTTTCTTGTGAATATCGGCATGAAGCTGAGCCTCGAGGTGTTTCGGTCCTGGTCCGTAGTTCTTCTTTGCTTGCTGATCACCGTTGTGGCGATCGCGACGAAGTTACTGGGCTGTGGTCTGGGAGCTCTGAATCTCGGCGTCCGGCGTGCTGCGCAAATCGGAATGGGCATGGTGCCGAGAGGTGAAGTTGGAATAATCGTTGCGCAGATCGGTTTGAGTTTGGCCGTAATTGGACCAGAGATTTATGGCGTAGTCCTGTTCATGGCGGTTGCGACGACTGTCATTGCGCCGCCCTTTCTGAAACTGCTTTATGCGAACGAACCAGCCGCCTTCGAAGAGATTGGACCACCTGATGCGGGAGGAATCGTCGCGTCAGAAGACTTATGCAAGATTGGATAATTCGCGGCAGGGTGGGACTTGTGTTTTTCACCGCGCACAGCGATGCTCCACTCTGGAAAAAGTTCTACACTTACGTTCCGCCGCTGCTGCTCTGCTACTTCGTGCCTTCGATTTTCAGCACTCTCGGTGTTTACTCGGGTGATGTTTCAAAGCTTTACACCATCTCCTCGCAATACCTGTTGCCGACGAGTTTAGTATTGCTAACGATCAGCATCGATCTGAAAGCGATTGCGCGCCTTGGTCCCAAGGCAGTGATCATGTTTCTGGGCGGCACTATCGGAATCATTATCGGCGGACCACTCGCGGTTCTAATTGTTTCCATGATTGATCCGGAACTCGTAGGCGGACAGGGGCCGGAAGCCGTTTGGCGTGGCCTCGCTACGATTGCGGGCAGCTGGATTGGCGGCAGCGCTAACCAGACTGCTATGAAAGAAGTCTATTCGGTTGGCGATCGGCTATTTTCGGTGATGATTGCTATTGATGTGCTTGTGGCAAACGTGTGGATGGCCTTCCTTCTCTTTGCGGCCGGCCGCAAAGATCGATTGGCGGCAACTTTATGTCGACAACAGATCTCAACGTGTGCCGGTACCGACGTATCCTTTCGAGAAAAAGAGATACTGGGCTTTAAAAGACGGCGCGCCCGTTGTTCCGATCAGGACCGCCGGTAAACCTGAGATCGCGTTGGTCGTTGATTCATCGAGCGAAGAGGACGCTGACGATCCCATTCTTCACGAACTGAAAGGAATGTTTGCGGAGGAGTTGAAGACAGACATCAGCAGCCTCGAACTCGATACGGACTTCACCGAATTTGGAGTCGACTCCATTCTGGCTTCTGTCATCGTGCAACGGATCCGCGAACAATTTGGTGATGCAATTACTCTGTCCGCAATTGTCGAACCTACCGTGCCGATCCTTATGAAGGATCAGATGTGCTGTATTTCAAGGCCCAAAAGTTCTTGTCAGTCGAAAACTGGATTGGCACGGAAGCTCACGACATCTTCCGCCATTACGATTACACCGAGCCCTGGCGACAGTTGGTGAAGGGAGAGGTGTCCGTTGTTCCTCTGGCGTGCGATCATTTCAACATGCTGGAAGAACCGGCGCTGTCCACTTCCGTCGAACACGTGCGGGCTTGCCTCGACGGTCGCGCCGCACAGGACAGACAAACTCGAGTTGCGTGACGTCAATTGCCACCACGATTGAGGCCCCACAACTTGTAAGCCCATAAGGTTGCATAGACCAGGTATAGCGAATAGACGAGAACCAGTCCGGCGGCAATTTGATCAAAACGGGTTAGCGTGATGATTAGCGCAAGGGTGATTGCGATGTAAGGTCCAAAGGCGACCAGACTGACAAACAGGTTTCTGGCCCGGAAGAAGATGTAGTTCCAAAGCGCATTCGCGATCATCATCAGGACGAGCAAAACAAAGGCTATATTCCTGAGCGTGCTATCGCCGTCGTATCTCAGGATTCGGTACAGGGCGACACCGCACACGATGTAGTAGATACCGCCGATCGCGAACCAACCTTTCAGAGATATGGCAAAGCGCGGCTGTCTCAGCGTCGTGAAATACTGCCTCACGTTTCCGCCCGCCATCACGCCTTCCAATACTGCCGAGAGTACGCAGATTGCGATCGATATCAATATAGCGAGAAGGATTGACATTCAGTTTCCCTGTGGTTTGAGGTGGGTTGGATTCTAACCTATCGAGGACAACAGAGCCCTATCGTTTTTTTGGCAGATTAAAGTACTCTCGCGTGTTGGTTCTGAGGAGATAAAACAGGAGAATAAACGCTATTGGAATCCCGATAACTGCCCGCCGTTCAGTCCCGACGATCACATTAATAACGCTGCCGGCCAGATTGACCGTCAGCATTACTACCGCCAGCCAATAGCCCCAACGTAAAGCACGCCATAAGCCGATAGCTGTTAGTAAACAAGCGACACAGACAATTGACATCAGCAGGAGAGACCAACTTCCCATGCGAGCAAAGCCTTCACGAGCGTGCGGGTTCACTTGCCAGACCGATTCGAGAAAGCTGCCGGGAAAACTGAGCGAAACGACAGCCACCAGACTCGCAATCGTACCGATCACGAAAAGTATGATTAGGATGGTCACCACCAGCGGTCTCGTCCGCGTGTTGCTCATGTCATCTTGCCTGCTCTCGAATTTGTTCGGGTTGTTTTGTGGTTAGTATTTTCAGCCTGGTCGTCGAAATGTATGTTTCGACCGGCGAAACATTCGCGGTGCAATGCGTCTATCAGCGCATTTTCGAGCGTTCCATTGAGGGTTCATTTCGCGGGGTTTTCGGTAGGGGTCACGCGGTTTTGGATGTAAGCTTTAACAACGTTGATGTTATGAAGCTCCTCTAACTTCTCTCTCGCAACCGTTTTCGAATCCAGAGCGGATCGCGCCGCAAATCGAGAATGGCATAAACGTAGACCACGTCGTCTTCCACCTCATAATAGATGCCGAATGGGAATCGCTTCGACAGCATTCGATGGAATCCGAAGTAGATTGGATGAACACGGGCAAAAAGAACCAGAGAGTCAAGATCGGAGAGGATTGAATCGAGAAAGTAATCGCCAACTCCGGTTGCACATGATTCATAGAATTGTGCCCCCGACTCGAGGTCTTCTGCCGCATCCTCGAGTATTACAACGGTCATCGTTCAGAGCTTCGTAAACGGGATCTGAGTTGATCCAGAGTCAGAAACTTTGCTTCTCCGCTCTGAGCTCGGGCCTTCCTGTCAGCCAAAACGTTTTGATGCCAATCTGGTGAAGGTATCTCGTCGCTGTCCCGAGCGAGGGAGTCCCAAAGCTGGTCCATCGCCTGAAGCCGTTCGGTTACGGACATCTTCTCTATCTGAGATAGCTCGATCATGTTGTCACCCTACCACCTCGCGATGAGGGCTGCAAGACGCAAGTTGCGCGCGGGTCCATCAAGGGTCGAATAACGAATCCTTAGAGTACCGTTGCCTACCGTACGGTGTTTATCCATGCCGCGCCGTTGTCGCGGAGTCGGGCTCAGTCGTTTGTATTCGACCTCAATAGGAGAGCCTTTGAAGACTTCCGCCGTGAGTTTCGGCATAGCGTGGTTTTTGTCATGATGCAAGACTTTCGTCACCCTTCAGCCAGCACTCCGTCGAGCCGCTTGTAGCTCATCTCCATACCTTCAGTCATGCCCGAGGAGAATGCCGCATCGCGGTCTGCCTTCGAGGCAAACTTGATCGTGGTTGTCATGTTCGTGATACCGTCGACCTCGTGAAAGGTGACGGTAACGATGTACGGTTGACTCCCCATGGGAATCCCTAAATCGCCCGTATCGTAAATCTGCGTATGCACGATTTTCGCGTGCGGAACGACTTCGAGAACTTCCCCTGTGAATCCAAACTCCTGGCCGTTCTCGTCGTTGCGCCAACGCCAGCGATACTTTCCGCCAGCGCGCATATCCATCTCACAGACAGGCATCGACCAACCGGGGAGGCCCGAGCACCAACGACGCATCAGGTCCGGTTCCACGTAGGCCCGCCACACCAGTTTGACGGGAGCATCGAAGCTCCGTTTGACGAGGACCTCGGTATCTGACGGCAGGCTTACTTCGGCGGGTTTCATTTTTTTCGCTCCTGTTTCTCTTGTTGTTTTAACTCTCCAAGCAAGGCATCGAGACGCTTGTAGTTGCCTTCCCAGATCTCCTGCACCTGCTCCAGCCAGTCGGTGACGGCCTTCAGTCGCTCCGGCACCAGTTTGCACGGCCGCAACTGGGCCTCTTTGCGACGCGAGATCAGTCCAGCAGATTCCAGCACCTTCAAGTGCGAGGAAATCGTGGGCTGCGTCAACGAGAAGCTGCCAACCAGCTCTGACACAGAGGCCTCACCGCGGGCAAGGTGCATCACGATTCCTCGTCGGGTGGGATCCGCAAGAGCGGCAAAGGCTTGGTCCAGTTGGTTCATGTGTATAGACTATCCTCTATATAGATGATTGTCAATGTACAAAGTTGGGAGAGACGAGAACTCAACCGAACATAGGCATTTACAAAGGTTTGAGGGCGTTAGGCACCAGTTTGGCGCAGAGTTTCCATCTCTTTGGGCGGGCTATGATGCGGTTCCAACTCGGAATGCTTTCGGACGCCAAAGCTATCTAACGAAGTCTTATGGCTTCATGTCAGGAGACTTCGTTTGCGGCGTCGGTTTGAAATCGAACTTGCCCTTGCCCTCCTGATAAAAAACGCATTCGCTTCCGGCTCGGCATCCGCTGACATGCGTCCAGTTGGCAGCTATTTTTCGCGTGACAGTGCGCGATCTTTAGAGCAGTATCACTGACTACGAAATCAAACCCCGGTTGGAGGAGAAGGTGGCATGAGGCAAGTGTCGAACCTCTGGACGAAGCTCGCGCAGTTATCTACTTCTATCTTGATCGTCATTGCACTTGCGTTCATCTCCGCGATCGTCACGCCGGTCCAGGCGCAGAACGACAAGATGACTCCCATCGCTACGCCTTCGCAGCCCAATGCGATCGACCTCGGGACCGGTCCGCTGCCCGGTGCGAAGAACCCGGAGTCATGGCATACCCAGTACGGCAGTCGGTTTGCGCGCAATGTAACTGTTGCGACGTTGACACCCTTTCTGCCCGAACCAGCCAAGGCAAGCGGTGCGGCAGTCATCGTCGCGCCCGGTGGCGGTTTTCGCACCTTGTCCATGGAAAATGAAGGCTGGAATGTCGCGCGTGCACTCGCGGAAAAGGGTGTCGCCGCGTTCGTACTTAAATATCGCTTGAACCAGACGCCCGCGGACATGGCGGAGTTTGAGCGGTCCATGCGGGAAATGTTTTCGGGAACGGCGCGGCCGCCGCGCCCCGACCCTGAGAAGGCGATGGCCGCTCTCGCGCCGCAGATCGCCGACGCACGCGCTGCGTTTGCACTGATCCGGAAGCGTTCCGTCGAGTGGCGCATCGATCCTCACCGGATTGGCATGGTTGGGTTTTCCGCCGGCGCGATGTTAACAATGGCGACCACGCTCGCAGGCGAGGATGCGAAGCCAGCCTTCATCGGCAACATCTATGGTCCGCTGGCCTCGCTTACAGTTCCGGCCGACGCGCCGCCTCTGTTCATCGCCCTCGCTGCCGACGATCCTTTTTTCGCGAACGCTGGCTATGGCCTCATTGATAGTTGGAAGGTGTCGAAGCGCCCCGTCGAATTCCATCTTTATGAACAGGGTGGCCATGGCTTCGGGATGTATCCGAAGGAAACGACGAGCACGGGTTGGTTCGAAGCCTTTGTGCGCTGGATCGGGATGCACGGAATGCTTAAGCCAGCAGTGTCAGGAACCGGCGGCGCCGCAAAGTAGACGACTTGTGCGTGAGCCGCAGTAGCGTCGAATCGATGTTCGTGCGGATAAAATTGAAGAGCCCATAATTAGAGCAGAGACTCTCGCTTTATAACACTACGCAACCGGAAGCGAATTAACCTCGCCAGGTTGGTTTCGTAGTAACCAAACATGCGGCGTGGCCGACAATGCGATCGCCATCTTTCAATAACGTCGGTCTTGGCTGCCATCCTGTCGCCAAACGAACTTCCAGGAGCTCATTCGCACTGGGCACATGATCCCAAACGGCAACTGCCGTAATGCCTCCCATTCAGGTCGTATCGTAGACCAGCACCAGTCCATCGCGTCGAGGCACTATGACATCGTGCGTAAACTCATCTTGAACGATCACTTCAGATACAACACCCGGAAGCAAAACACTTTCGCCGTGCGAAAGTGCCCAAGCCATCATGTCTTTGAGATTGTGCTGCCCGGACAGCTCGGCTTCGATCTGTGCTCTCACTTCATCGGCAATTCTTGCGTGAATAACGATCTGCATAGGCTTAACCCAACACCAGTAGTTTTTCAGGACACAATCTTTCCGCTGTCGGCCAGCGTGGTTGGAATAGGACTTTGACTACAAGGATCGCTCAAGACGGATTCGTGGGGGAACGAGTTTGCCACCTCGGTTCCTTAATGACTTTCGGGTCTCGCGCCTACTTCGTCGGCAGTCGATTAGTAATGAAGTTAGCAACTCGACTCGCCGCCGGCGGATCCAGGTTCGCCAACACGGCAATCACATAACCTGGCCCAGGACAGATCTTCAACTCGCCATTCATCCCGGGCGCGCCACCGCCATGGCCGAAGCATCGCGTCCCATTAACCCCGTTAATCGAAGCCTCTTGAAATCCATACGCATAACGCCCGCCGTTCGGTGTCTCGACTCTCCCCGTCGTGAGCATCTCGGTGTACTGCGGCTTGAGTAGTTTGTTTGTTTGAAGTGCCATCGCAAACTTCAATAGATCCTCAACCGTCGAATAACCGCCACCCGCAGAAGTCCCGCGATAAGGAAGTGTGTCAGTGTTCGGCCGCCATCCGGCGCCATCTGAGCGCATGTAGCCAACACTTCGGTCGTCCACCGGTCGTTCTTCGGGCTCCGAAGCAGTAGCTGTCATTCCTGCCGGCTTGAAAATGTGATCTCGAACGTAGTCGTAGTAGCTCTGACCGCTGACTTTCTCAACAATCACACCCAACAAAAGAAAACCGTAGTTGCTGTACTGCCAGCGACTGCCCGGTTCAAACTCCGGCCCGCGATTGCCGTACAGCTTCACATAGTCCTGTAGCGTCTTTAGCTCAAGTCGATTCTTATCGAACTCCGGACCAAAGATGTCGCCCGTGCCGCCCGTGTGCGAAAGCATCTGTTCAATCGTAACTTTCGAGGCGACGTCTTTATTCGGATAGTCGGTGAGGTAATTGCCGAACGGTGCTTTCAGATCGAGTTTTCCATTTTGTACAAGTTGAAGCGTGGCGACTGCGGTGAACATTTTGTTCATCGATCCGAGTCGGAAGCGCGTCTTCAAAGTGTTCGGCGTTTTCTTCTCACGATCCGCGAGTCCATACGCTTGTGCAAAAACAGTCTTGCCGTCCTTTGCAACGAGTACTGCGCCGGAAAAAAGATCAGCGGCCATTAGTTCATCTGTCCGCTTTCGCAATGAGGTAACTAGCTCACTCTCGCTCAAGTGAGGAATAGCAAACTCTCCCGTTCGTGGGAGCACTCGAAATTGGAATTGCTTGATAACATGTGGCGGAGCGGGCTCGACCTCAACGGTAAATTGAGCAATCTGATCGCCCATGCGTTCCTGGATCAACAAGACGATTTTGGTTGGTGTCGACTCCACAACTTTCATGACGTCGAAGCCACCGGTCCCGCGTCGCATTTCTGTCTCGCGATCAAAACGTTCCAAACGACTCGGATAATTCTTTTGGAGGAAGGCCCTGCGCTTCTCGACATCTCCCGCGTTGAAAACTTCCAACCACCCTTTCGCCTGGTTACCGGCGGGTGTATCGGGCAACGCTGATTGCGCGAAGCAAGCACTGTTGATGAAAAATAGAAGTGCGGCAACTGCCAGCGAGTAGGTTTTGAGCTTCATAGTTACTTCCTGAGTTCTTAGGGCTTTAATCCGTGTTCTGCCTGTGTGCGTAACATCAGCTAACGCAGCGGCTGAAAGCGTTAGAGGTATTCATCACACCAGAATTCCAACGCCACCAGGCTCCAAATCGATATGGCCAGAGACTGCGCTTTGTTATGCCGCTCAGTGCTAATGAATCTTGTTCCTGAGTAATACTGTCGCACCAGTTCCTGAACGTATTCAGGGGAGAAGAATCCGCGCCGTTTCGTCCTTTCCGAAGAGAGACGGTCATACACTATCTCGCGCCATTTTTTTGTTTTCAACCATCGATCAATAGGCGTGTGAAAACTCTTGAATGGCCTGTCGAATATCTCGGCGGGAATTACATGGCCGCCAAAAGCCAGTTTCATAAAATACCGGTAAGACTTCGCATACACGTACTCAAACGGAACCCGGTACATGAAACTCATAAGCTCTTTGTCCAGTAACGGGAACAGCGGGAATATACCCTTGGCTGTAGCATTAGGTTCGACATAAGGAATTGCATCATTAGGTATGAAACTATTTGTTCGGGCATAAATCAGTTGCTGTAGCACATGCATGTGATCGCTATAACAGAAGAGAGATCTCAGAAAGTCGAGCGCGTCATGGTCCAGTAGTTCTCTCGCGACGTCATGCGAATATAGCGATTGCTTGTTCAATTCTGTCCAATAGCTTTCACTAAAGGCGAAGAGATTTACCACACGTCGGAAATGAGCTTCGCCTAACGGTGTGTTCAACTGAGAATTCCGCGCTGCTAATTGAAAATACAATCGGATAGCCTTCTGCAATGTTGATTCAAGCTTAGTCCCATAAAACTGACGCCATGACTTCCGGCCCAGTCCTTTCACTATCCGCGCGAAGCGCCCAGCGTCCAGGTTAAAAGCGTAATCCATGGTTTGGAGATACTTGTAGACACCGCCGAATATCTCGTTGCCTCCATCTCCGCATACAACGGCGTCAACCACATTCGTCAGTCGTTCAAAAACAGAAAAGCAGAGCAACGAAGCAGGATTTCCGACTGGGAATCCGCAGAATCTTGTAATCTCCGGCAGCGCATTTATGCAGGAGTGAGTAGCCGTAATCTCATTATGTTCTGTCTGAAAAAGCCGGGCAGTTTTGACAGCGTCCTTTCTCTCATCAACTTCAGGACAATCGGGGAATACCAATGTAAAAGTTTTAATTGGACGAGCGGCAAACGATGATGCGCTGCCTACTAACGTGGCAGTATCGACGCCTCCGCTCAACAAAAAGCCAACCTTCTCTTCCTGGTTCAGTCTCAATCTCAGTGATTGCTCGAGTAGGTCGCGGCTCTTTGTCGCTAACGATGAAACGTCATTGAGCTCAAAGCGCAAGTTGGGCCTGTTTAGACAGACGTTCTTTTCTGCTCCATTCGCTTCGGTAAAGCAGCAGGTTTGCGCAGGCAGAACCTGGTAGATGTTTTTCAAAAGCGTATTTGGCGCCGGTATGTACAGGTAGGTTAGATATTGATCCAGCGACTCGATATTTATCTCTGAAACTGACTCTTTGAAGCGCAGGATTCCTCTTATTTCAGAAGCAAACAGAAGAGTCCCGCTTTGAAATGAATAGAATAACGGTCTGCTTCCGATGTGATCTCGTGCCAGAGCCACCACTCTGTTTGTTTCGTCCCACAATACAATCGAGAAGCTTCCGTCCAGTTTTCTGATGAGGTCCGTCCCATGGTGTCGATAAAGAGTAAACAAGATATCGAAGCCGATGTCGGGCGCTGTGTCATATTCTCGTATGAGCTGCTGGATGTTGAAAATGCGGCCATCAAATGCGATATGGACCTTTTGATTCTCACTATGGAATAGTCCATCGTTCGACGAACTCGATCTGGCGCATCCCAGTGCGAAATTATCGCGGGCATAGAACTGGTGAACCTCGCCACCTCTTGCGGACATATTGGTCAACGAGGTTTGAATTTCTCCGTGAGGAACCGGCTCTTTGGAAGTGAGTTTGCCAGAGATTGCAGCCATTGAGATTAGAGTTTTTTAACGCCGTCCCGAATGGGATCGCAACGTTAGTGAGTAGCCACTGGATAATTGGGTGGGTTCCTAATCCCACCGTCAGAACTTACGTCACGTGACGCGTGAGTCGCCACGGATCTTACTCCTCCATCGCGTTGCTAGTGAAGTGGCAAAACTATTTCATTTGCCCATCCCGAGAATTGGTGCTCAGAGTTTTCCCGATTGATCGTGAACGATCAGGATCACCTGCCGATGATAGCCCCGATCACCCCAAAGAATATTGCGATCGCAAAAATGATCGCATAGAACACGAGCCCTATAGCCATTTGATGGCCTACAACAGCGAGTGCTCGTGACCAAAAACTGTGGCTGACGATATTACTGTTTGGGATTCGGGTTTCGAGATTACCAAGACGCATCTCTAAGTCTCTCATCCTGGAATTGAGCATTGTAATCTCACGATTCCCTGGGGCTTCAGGGGATCTCGCCCATGATGGTTGTTGTTCCATCAGCTATCTCCTCAACTTTCGTTGTTTGGTGATTGTTTGCCTCAAGGGTCGACGAAAACAGTCCGGGCAATCGGACGTTTGAGGCCACTGCGAGGTAAGTGATTGAGTAATTGAGCATGAACACACGCCTGAGGAGCGTTTTGAACTATGCGCAATTGCTAACACCGATCCGGCGGCACTGTCAATGTTAATAAGTTCAACTGCCGCTCGTTTTATTCTTGTGTCTGACCTTACCCGACTACCGTTACAGTTAATCAACGAGGAGCTTATTCAGAGATGATTCGCAGACCCATCAACGCTTTCACAACCATACTTCTTCTTTGCGTTCTGACCTTCACGGCGGCGCAAGCGCAGACGCCGGACAAAGGCAAACTCGACCAGTTCTTCAACCGGCTCGCCGAAAAGAATAAAGCGATGGGCAGTCTGACCGTAACCAAAGACGGCAACGTTCTTTACAGTCGTGCTATCGGCTACAGCCAGATCAATGGCACCGAACGGAAACCGGTGTCGCCAGCGACCAGATACCGCGTCGGTTCGATAACTAAAATGTTTACGGCTGCGATGATCTTTCAGCTCGTCGAGGAAAACAAACTGAAGCTGACTGACACACTCGACAAATTCTTCCCCCAGATTCCAAACGCCCAAAAAATTACTCTCGCGCAAATGCTCGGACACCGTAGCGGAATCTTCAACGTTACCGACAATACCGATTTCCGCTCGATGAAGACCCAACCGAGAACCCGAGACGAAATGCTCGCCCTCATCGCCAAAGGCAAACCCGCATTTGAACCCGGCGAAAAGGCGCAATACAGCAATTCCAACTATGCCCTACTCGGTTATATCGTCGAGAAAGCCGGCGGAAAATCTTATGAAGATGCGTTAAAGCAAAGAATCACTTCGAAGATCGGACTGACGGATACTTACCTCGGCACCGCATACCCGGATCCCAGCAAGAACGAAGGTCATTCTTATAATTTCGTCGGCGACTGGAAGCAGGAGTCCGAAACGCATCTGAGCATCCCCGGCGGCGCGGGAGCGATCATCTCAACGCCGAACGACCTGACGAAATTCATTCAGGCGCTGTTCGACGGAAAGATAGTCTCGAAGGAAAGCCTCGAACAGATGAAGCCCAAAGACGAACTGGGTTTGGGAATAAACTCATTCCCGATCGGCGGCAAGACATTCTACGGACACAGCGGCGGAATCGATGGCTTCAGATCGTTACTCCTTTACCTGCCTGAAGAAAAACTGTCGCTTGCCTACACTTCAAACGGCGTCAATTACGCGTTCAATAACGTCGTGAATGGCGTCGTCGACATTTACTGGAACAAACCGTTTGAGATTCCGACCTTCGAAACTGTCGCGGTCAGCGCGGAAGTTCTCGATAAGTATGTCGGAGTTTATGCGAGCGAGGGAGTTCCTTTTAAGTTGACGATCACTCGCGACAATTCCACGCTGCTCGTACAGCCGACCGGACAGTCCGCTTTCGCACTAGAAGCGATCGCGCAGGATAAATTCAAGTTGGAATCCAGAGGCGTAGTCCTGGAGTTCGACGCCGCTAAAACTCAGTTGACGTTTAAAAGAAATGGACGCGACGTTCTCTTCACGAGAGAAAACTGACTGGTCAAAAGAAAGCTTATCGGCCGAAATCAGGAATGTCGTTCATATGACAACGCCGACGGAAGTACCGAACACATAAGCGAAACTCACTTAAGCAGAAATCTGCCAGCTCGCGGCGAAATGTGGTCCACGTCGTAATCAATTGAATAGCACAGACGCGCGGGAGAGATCATCGGAACTCAACCGAAACGTACTCCGTACATATCTGTGCATCCAGTCCTCGTCGTTCTCCCAGGAGGTTACGCATGCGATCCTTACATACCACCGGACGAGTCATCGGTCTTCTGTTACTATTACATCTCATTGCTGGTCTAACCACGCCGTACATCATTCTGCGTCCGCTCGGCGCCGCGCTCGACGCGAGCGCGATCGTTAACGGCTCTCAGGTAAGACTTGCCGTCATGCTTCTCTTCGTTGGCGGAGTACTCACGATTGCGATCGCCGTTACCGGTTGGTCGATATTTCGCGAATACAGCTTTCCGTTAGCTACCTGGTTGCTCGCGTTGGCGATCACAAACTTCGCATTGCAATGCGTGGAGAACGCGGCGTGGATGTCGCTGTTAACATTCAGCCAGGAATATGCAAAGGCAAACACGGACACCGTAACTCTCTTTCATGTGACCGGTATCGCGCTGCGAATGATTTGGAAATGGGTTCACTACACGCATCTCCTGATCATGGTGAGTTGGATGTTTTTGCTTGGCGTCATGTTATGGCGCGCTGCTGTCGTGCCGCGAGCACTGGCGGCGTTATTACCGCTGGGATCGTTGCTTCAGATTGTCAGTATCACATTGCCCCAGTTCATTCCGTATCCGAGTCCCGCGCCGCTGTTTATGGGTTTGCCGCTCGGAATCATCTACCTCGCTCTGGCTGTGTGGTTGATCGGAAAGGGGTTTACTGGTCAGCCGAAGTCATTTGCGACGTGACGCACCTGAGCGATCCGAACTTTCGCGTGCGCGTGATCGACGTCTTTTGTAGGGCACGCGTCCAGCAAGCTACTTTGTCGATCCCGGCGGACCTCAATGCTTGATCAACCACTCTCACATCACGCGGCGCGCGACTTCGGTAAAACTGGATTCCGCGAAGTCGCACTAACCGTTTTCACTGACCAACAGCCGGTTGTTTCTTACCGCATACTTCATATCTGGTCCGTCGCTGAGTCGTCTGAATGTTCATCTGCTTTCTTCCTGACTGAGCCGAACGCGCTGCATGGAACGTCGCTGAAGCTCGTCGAATATCCATGTAGTGAGGATCTGAAAATCTGGCTGAAGCTGCCGTCTAACAAGAAGCCAATCGTTGTCGATCCGTCTGAGTGTCATCGCAGCATACTAGGCACTGATTTTAGTTATACAGATCTACGATTCTGGCTCCCCACTGACAAATTCGACCACGTGGAATTCACACCCGGCGGCGTCCATTGCGGATTCAAATTGGCTGGAGACGTAACCATTCGTGAAGCGCGCGTTGTTCTCGATCCGACGCGATGGCTGGCAACTACGGTCGAATGGCTTGACGCAAACGGCCGCGTAGAGCGCATCTACTCCGCGACGGATCTAGTTTCAGTCGATGATGTTTGGACTCCGCGGACGATTACCGTCTCGCGCCCAAAGGACCACTTCCAAAGTGTGATGACTCTCCGTCGCGCACTTCATGACATACCAATCGAACCTGCACTCTTTGACACTGAGCATCTGACTCAACTATCTGAGCCCGTCTTCGCAGGGTGGAGACGACAAGCCCATGTATTCCCCGATGATTAAGTTGGCAATTTGCGAGAAGAATAGCCAACTTGCGGTTTAGTAACATCGGGCACGCTCAGGGATTGGCCCTGTTCTCGGCGACAACGCCGAAGAAAGGAGAAAACAGATGGCCATACAAGTGAAACCTCGCACGATCCCACCCGCAGGCATCGATACCACCGAAGTTACAATCGAGGAATCGTACGACATTGAGGGAGTGGGAAGAGATACGGTTAGCCTCAAAGGAACTCTCGTTTCCGATCGAGGTGCGCCGTTGCTACAACCTGGTAAGCAAAATTTGGATTGGAACTCGGCGATAGTCGCCGCCAGGTTCACCAACTTGAAGCTTTCCGGAAAGAGTGACGTCTTTGGAACGGTGCGAGTCACGTTAGACAAGAGTTTCCCAGCATCAGCCGTCGCGATAGCGTGCCACTGCACGGCGAGTCTGGGTGTTGTCGTGAGTATGCCCCGTCTCGGATTGAAGCTTAAGACCGGTCAGGCAATTCAGTTGCAATCCGAAGTGACAACGATTCCGCCGGTCGGGGATGAGAAAACGAGAAGCGTGAATACCGTCGACCTTGTTGACACAACCACGAATCGCAAAGTCGGTAGTCTTACAAAAGCCACGGTTCTGTGGCGAGAACTCGTGGCCCAAACACGACACGGCGCTAAATAGCTCAATTTGTTCAATCATTAAGAGATCGCCAGCGGCAGGCGTCAACTGCCCCTGGCGATCTTTCGCCATTACGGCGTTTCGCGAATGGAACACACGAATCATCAGAAGCTGGTCCTGGCCCACAGATTGACGCCGTTTGTTCAATCGGATGATACGTTGCTGCTGGTGAGTGAAGACGGCGCGGTAACTTTGCAGGGGCGTATCTTTGTAGACGTGGCCCAGAGCCTGGTCCATGGTGTTACTCGCGAAGAGTTACACGAACGTTTGGGTGATGTTTACTCGAGCGAAGATCTGTCCGCGAGTTTAGAAGTATTTGTAGCGGGTGGTTTGACTGGTGTTCCCAGCACAGCGCCTCGGGCAACGATAGCGTACTGGGAAGATCTGAATATCACTCCGGCAACTGGTCCGATCGCGGTGGTGAATCTGTGTGGACCACAAGGCGAGTCGATTATTGACGCTGTCGAAGCAAACGGCCTGCGAATTTCTCCAGATGCAGAGCGTGTCCTGGCAATAACAGACGATTACCTTAGACCGGAGTTGGAAGTTGTTGCCGAGCAGCAGTTGGATTGGTTGCTAGCAAAGCCGATTGGTCACACGATCTGGATCGGGCCAGTTTTTGGAAAAGAAGAGAGCGTGTGCTGGCGGTGTTTGGCCCACCGGTTGAGAACGAATCGTTGGGAACAAGCGGCGATTTACGGCTGCGACGAGCAGAGTTTTCCACCTCAACCGAGTATCGCAAGTCTACCCGGGACGTCGATGTTAGCCGCCGGGCTAATCGCCACTACAACCGCGCTATGGATGGCCGCCGGCACGCACCCGGAGCTTCAAGGTCGAATACTTACGTTCGATACACGCACACTTCGCGCGGCGGCCCATGTGGTCCATCCACTCCCGGCGTGTACGCAGTGTCGCCGACAACCGCTGCCGCCGGCGCTGAACGAATGGGTCAGTCCGCACACGGGAATCATCTCCAACCTCGAGATTACAGAAGCGCCTGTGTTTGGATTCTTTCAGGCGAAAGCGGCTCAGGTACAACCGCTGCCTAAACTCGGCCGCCGCGAGTTGCTACAACCCATTTGGGTGTTGGGAAAAGGAACTAACGCGCAAGATGCGCAGCTTTCGTGTCTGGGCGAAGCTATCGAACGTTACTCGATCGTGTATCAGGGAGATGAGCGGACCACACGAGGAACTCTGACTGAGGTTGACGGCGTAAGTCCTGAAAGTCTTTTGCTGTTTAGCGAACGACAATACGAAACGCGCGAATCGTGGAATCGCACGCACAGTGAACTTCACTGGGTGCCGCAAAAACTCGATCCCGTCCGTCCGATTAATTGGACCGAAGCACGCGATCTCCTGACCGGCGCAAAACGATACCTGCCAACGGGTTACTGCTATTTGAGATATCCATTCGTCGATGAGCCGGTCTACGCGTCGTCGGACTCGAACGGTTGCGCCGCCGGATCGACATTGAGTGACGCGATCTTTCACGGGCTGCTAGAGCTCGTCGAGCGCGATGCGTTAGCAATCTGGTGGTACAACAGGTTGTCACGACCTGCTGTTGATCTCGAGTCGTTTGGTGAGCCAAAGCTGTTGGATATTTGTAAGGAACTCCAGGAGGTTGGCCGCAATCTGTATCTGTTGGACGTAACGAACGATCTCGGCGTGCCGGTATACGTCGCGACTGCGCCAAAGTTCGACGGCTCGTCGCTGCACTTTGCCGCCGCTGCGCATCCGGATCCGCGTATGGCAGCACTCAGAAGTGTTGCCGAACTCACGCAATCGTTACACTGCGATACTCTATTGCTCTACGACGAACTACGACTATGGCTGGAGACGGCGACGTTAGCGAATCAGAAATACTTCGAACCTGCATCTGTACAAGCCGCGCCACGTGTTCACGTCGGCAGCGTCGCACACGAAACCCGACGCATCGCTGCTCGGATTGAAGAGCGCGGAATGCGTGTTTACTACCTCGACTTAACTCGGCCCGAGGTCGGTGTTCCCGTAGCGCGCGTCGTCGCACCCGGCCTCAGATATTTTTGGGCCCGGCTCGGCAGCGGACGCCTGTATGACGTTCCGGTCCAACTCGGATGGTCACATAGTTCGCTCAGCGAAGAAGACGTGAATCCGATACCCTGTATGATCTGAGCCAGGACTCCGACGCTTCGTTCAGAAGCTGAAGTTACATCAGGCCAGGCGCGCGACTATAATCGCTACTCCAAAGTTCATTCAGGAGTTCGCGAACATGAAGTACACGGTCGCCGGTTTCCTCGTCGTCGTTTCTCTCGTATCTACAATCGCTTTCGGCCAAACCGCAAACCAACGAACCAAACGCGGCACGGGAAAGACTGAAACGCCTGCGCGACAACAAACGTTGAGAATCTGTCAGGGCGTTCCGATTCCCGATGGCTACATCATCGTCGCTTACGAGAACTCCTCTTCATGTTCGCACGGCGCATACGTCCTTAAGAGAGACGACGGATCAGCGGTTCCACCAGCGACCACAAGACCTCGCAAGGTTGGCAACACTGTTGCCGACTCAATCGCGCTCAATCCTCCACAGGAGATCAGCAACTCTTATACGGAGCCGCCGAAACTGGGAGGCTCACCAGCACGCACCTCGCTGGACGCGCCCGCGAATCGATCCTCGGCAACCAGTCTGGACGACCCCGAAGAAGTCAGTGAAGGCGACGTGATCCGCATCGACACGAACCTCGTTACGGTGCCCGTGAGCGCGCTTGATCGAGACGGCCGGTTTATCTCCGATCTGCGTCGCGAAGAATTCAAAGTGTTCGAAAACGGTGAGGAACAGAAGATCGCCTACTTTGAGCCGGCGGAGAAACCGTTCACGGTTGCGCTGCTTCTCGACACGTCCGGCTCGACGTTTTTCCAGCTCTGGGAGATCAAAGAAGCCGCGATTAATTTCGCGAAACAACTGCGTCCGCAAGATCGCGTGCTGGTCGTGACGTTCGACAGGCTGGTCATGCTCTTAACCGAGCCGACGAACGACGTGAAGGTTGTTACCGAAGTTATTGAACGTAATGCGATTACGGGCTTCTCTACGCGCCTCTACGACGCGATCGATCTCGTCTTCAAAACGCGTTTGAACAAGATCGACGGCCGCAAAGCGATCGTGCTTTTTACCGACGGCGTGGATACTGCGAGCTATCAGGCAACATATCAGAGCACGCTTCACAACGTCGAAGAACTCGATGCGCTGATCTACCCGATTCAGTACGACACAACTGACTTTGTGGACGCTCAAACCAGAACAAACACCACGATTGTGACTACAACAATCAGAAGCCCAAATCTTCCGGCGAGAAGCTCTTCGCGAATGATCTATGGCAATCCCAAAGCGAGTGGCCCAGGGACGTCGGCCGCTGATTACAAGCTGGCGGATCAATTTCTCCAGCAACTCGCGACGAAGACAGGCGGACGGCTGTATCAGGCAAATGATCGAACACAGTTGAGCGACGCTTTTTTCAAGATCGCCGAGGAACTCCGGCATCAATACAGTCTCGGCTACTATCCGCAAACTCCGCACGGCGGCGAGCGTCGCGAGATCAGGGTTCGCGTGGATCGACCGGATGTAGCGGTGAGAGCGCGAGACAGCTACGTGCAACGAGTGACGGCCAAGCACTAGCCGTTTACAAAACGTCGTGCCCGATGAAAGAGTATTGCACGACGCTTTGCGGTTCGCGTGAATGACAGGTCAGTCTATTTTGAAACTCAGACAATTCACTCCGCAGCGAGATCTGATGGACCTTCGCGTCAACTTCCGAAAAGAACCGCACTTGCCACTCGTTAGGCTTTAACGGATCGTAGGCAAGAAACTTCAGGTCGCCAACACTGCGAAATCCGGTCTCACGCCGAGCAAAAAATTCCGCCGCCTGAACAGGAAACGAGTAACACGCGCGTCCGCGAAAGTTTCCCAGCACGATCCGGCGCTCGGAATACTCTTCGACGATCAGTTTCGCGGTTTCTTCCGTAACGTGACCGTAGAAAACGCCGTCCGGAAAACAAATAACATTCGCGGCAAATCTATCGCCGCCGACATGAGAACTTTGCCAAACCGCTGCTTCCCCAACCAGCGTCCTGATCGTCTTGTAAATCGGAATGCCGAATTTTGCGCAACACTTGTCACGCTTCCCATGTGTGCAAACCAGGAAAAGCGGGCCATCCCATGGCGTTGCGCCCGCAGGCGAGCCGCCGGCCAGTGCCGAAGCTAAGTCGAAATCCAGCAGTTGCTCATACTCTAGGAACTCGAACTTCAGAATCGACGACGACGACTCGCGCGATCGCGCTACAAAGAGACTGAGTGGTCCATCAACATTTCTCGTCTGCTTGATCAACAGCACTCGCGAACGAGGTACGCGCTTCAGCAAGCCGGCGATGTAACTCTTCACAGTTTTCGGAAGTTCGCTCTCACGAAACGCCTTGGCCCCCCACGGACGCGCGTATTCAAGCAGGAGCCATGCGTCTCCCATCGATGCGGTGCCGAAAGCTTTCTCCGCGGCTTCCTGAGATTGTACGGAACAGAAAACCGTTAGCTCCTGAAACATTACGGCTCCACGATCGCGACTAATCCATTCATCAGCAATTCTTTTAGAAACATCCTGACGCGTCGCTCATCAACTTCGCTTTTCGCAACCTCGCACAATTCCGCGACGGTACAAACTCGATGTTTGTCCAGATGACGAAGGACGGGCAGTGCCTCAACTGCGAGACGCCAGTTCCTTCTCTGAGCCGAAAAGCTCACGACGCCGGATTCGATCTTCAGATCGAGTGGGCGTGGCGCAAGTAGTCTGACGAGCATGTTTCCCGCGGGCAAACTGTCGCCGGGCGCAAAGGCGAGACTCAACCGCGCGCGTGAAACCGCAGCCGCATCGTGATCAGCAAAGTATCGATTAAGGATGTCGTCGTCCCATTCCGATAACAGTTCCGCGCGCATCTTCCCGAGATGCTGCTGAATCGTTTCTGGTGTCGCGAAGCGCGGCAGATCCATTCTGAACACTTCATGGGATCGCATACGGTTCACGAGCCAGCGCAACAGGTCTAACCCGGCGCGGTTATGGACGCCGACGGTTAAATGCAATGTCGGTTCGTTCAGCGGATAAGCAACATGCCAAAAGCCACGCGGAATATAGAGAAGGTCGCCTGCTTCGAGTGTGTGGTCCCACAGCGGCGTTTCCGTTGGTTTCGGTTCTTTAGGATCGCCCGTAAGCGGATAAGGCCGCGTCATGCCGTGAACCATCCATTGCTTGCGGCCAGTCACCTGAAGAATGAAAACGTCGTGATCGTCCCAATGGAGATCGAAACCGCGCGAGGTCTTCCAACTCGCATAGGAATTAATTTGAATGCGTTCGTGAAAGAAAAGTTCTAATGCTTCGGCGAGGGCACGCAGTGGTTCGAACAACTCGTCAACTGCATCGAGAACTAAAGTCGCGCCACGGTTTAGTTCCTGCGTGAGTTTTTCGTAGCGAAGACGTGGGACGGCTATTCGTTTTTGTCCCGCGCGGGCGGCGCGGTAACTATGAGTGATGTAACTGGCTGGCTGGAGCCTTTCGCCGTCGCGCGTCAGGCGGACGCGCGGAAAATCAAGGCGATGCTGCTCCAGCGCCTCGTTCAAAGTTTGCCACGGCAAGAGGTGGCGGAACTTGTCAGGAACTCCCGGGACGTGCTTGAAAGTCTGGCCCCAGTAGTTCGTCAGAAACTCGTCGACCGTGAGAGGACTAAGAAGGTGCTCCAAATTCATAGGAGCTTGCGCGTCATCAAAATTCAATGCCACGTACGCACTTAGTCGGTACCGTCAGCGTCATCCGTTCCGTCAGTATCGGCGGCGTCGGTTTCATCGGTGTCGCCGGTGGTGTCGCCGGTGGTGTCTTCGCTATCCGTGTCCGGTGAATCGACGTTATCGGTATCGTCGGTGACCGCCGAGAATTCAAGAGAGCGTTCGGAGTTTGGCTCTACGGACAACAGCAAACCGGATTCGTCGCCCTGCGGAATCATGCGTTCATCAGACATTCATAACCTCCCTGTTCCTCAAGTGAAAACAAGAGAAAGCTCTGCCGCTTCCTCTTGGACATTATTCGCGTTGGGGGTTTCTCAATGGGTTATACAGTGTCTCGCGACGGCAAGCAAGATCGCTGATCGAGGCAGTAGTGTCCTAACTCGAATTTCGTTTTCATCAGTGTTCCCGACGAGCGCTGCGTTAGCTGATGTTACGCGCAAAAGGGGCGGTACGATTGGGCCACCCCTTTGCATTCCCAAATGTATAAAGCCCGTGCGCGTAGTGTTAGTAATCGATCTTGCCGACGACAGTCAGGTCGAAACCCTGGGTTACCGGGTTGATGTTCACGACGAACTGCGCCGTGCCGCTCGCGCCCTGGAACCGGCCCGTGCCGCCCACGAAGTAGAAGACTCCCTGATCGACACCCGCGACCGGATCGAGAATTCCGTTGATCTGAATGAACAGCTTATCGCCGTTGGCGGTAGTGAGTGTTGCTTCTCCGCTGGAATGGAACACGCCCTGGTCGTCCAGAGTGTATTTAGGGTTGCCGGCGACGGTCCACTGACCGAGATGGGTGGCGGTGCCGGAGCCCGTCGCGTTAGCGCCGATCGGGATGCCCTGTTCATTAACGATAAGCGCCGCGACGCCCGAGCCGCTAAGAGCGAAGGGACGCTCGATGGCCGACGCGGGGATCGATGCCAACAGCACGAAGAGTGTAAGTATCAGAGTGCGAATTTGAGTGATGCGTTTCATTGCCATTCTCCTTCAAGTAGTAAAATTACGGGCGCGTAGGCCAGTCTTTTCAATCGATACCCAGTCTATAAATGACCGGCTCGAGCCCGCTGTCACCCTTAAGTGGCTGGTAATCAAAAAACATCACACTCGTGCAAAATTCGGTTTCGTGGACGAGCCCTAAAGCGGGCGAACTTGCAACTTGCCTGGTTGATCAGGCATCATAAACCCCGATTAACCCTTCTCTCGCGCATCGACGGTGATGCGCTCCGCGCACAAATCGATTAGCGCAGGACGTTTTGGATGGTTCGAGAGCAGGCTTGTTTCACTTACATCGAAGCCGCTCGTAGTTGAGCATCCGAACCTGATCCTTCGAACGCTTACCGTTCGCCGAAGCTAAATCCGATTCGCCGCTTCTTTTCAGTCCTCAAAGAGGGACAGGCATATCTCTATGCCATGATTACAAAGGAACCTATGAATTTTTCTCAGTTGGGATTAGCGGACGCTGAATTGCGCGTTTGCACGTCCCTGGGGTACTCAAATCCCACCCCGATACAAACTAAATGCATCCCGCTCATTCTGAGCGGCGCCGACGTGATTGGCTGTGCCGAAACCGGAACAGGCAAAACGGCCGCATTTCTACTTCCAATCATTCACAACCTGAGCGCACAAAAGCGCCCCGGCATTCGTGTTCTCGTGCTGGCGCCCACGCGCGAACTGGCACTCCAGATTCAAAAGAACTACGGCGAGCTCAATCATGTGAAAGCGAATCGCAGCGTTCTCGTTATCGGCGGCGCTAGTATCAACACGCAACTCGCCGAGTTGCGCCGCAAGGCGACGATCGTCATCGCGACACCCGGCCGTTTGCTGGACCTTACGGAACGTCGCGCAATCGATCTTTCCACAATCGAAGTCCTCGTCATGGATGAGGCCGATCGCATGTTGGATATGGGTTTTCTACCGGCAATCAAGAGAATCCTCGCAATGTTGCCGTCGAAGCGGCAGACGCTGTTGTTCTCGGCCACGATGTCTTCAACGATTGAGAGTTTGGCTCGCTCGACAATGCGACAGCCGAAGCTCGTTGAAGTAAACACGCGCGGACGTGCGGCGCAGATGATCGAGCAAACTGCCTATGCAGTTTCGCAGGAAAACAAGACCGCACTGTTGCTGCATCTGCTCGAGCAGGAGAACGAAAAAGAAGCGCTGGCAAAGGTTCTGGTGTTTACGCGTACTCGACGCGGCTCCGAACGACTGTCGCACATTCTCAGAGCGCGAAATCACAAAGTGAATCGCATTCACGCCGACCGCAGTCAGCCACAACGCGAAGCTGCTTTGCGCGAGTTTCGCGAGGGCCATACACGCGTGCTGGTTGCCACGGACATCGCCGCGCGCGGATTAGACGTCGACGCCGTTTCACACGTCATCAATTATGACGTGCCTGCTGTTCCTGAAGACTACGTACACCGGGTCGGTCGTACGGGCAGGGCGGGTAAACAAGGCACGGCGATCACGATCGTCACGCCCATTGACGAGTTGTCGATGAAAGCAATCGAGCGACTGATTGGACAGCCGGTAAAGCGCGTCGTGCGCGAGGGTTTCGGCGGTGTGCAACTCGCTGCGTCCAGCGCGCCGCGCAAACCGTTCGTGCCTTTCGGGCGGGCTTCCAAGAGCGCGGTGCGTTCTTTCCGGCCGCAGCGCGGGCGGTAAGTGTCGCACTTTTGTAATTTTCTTAGTGTGACCGCTGTGTTCTCTTTGGCTCTGTGTTTAGATAAACGCAGAGCCAGATTTTGCACGAAAAAGGTCACACTTATTGGATGATTTTTGAGAACCACATTAGAGCCATGCCGGCGAAGAGAGATACCGTTCACCGGGGCACCGCGATCTTTCTCATCATTGCCCATCTTGCTGCCGTCGCCGCACTCTTCTTCTGGAGCTGGCCGGCGGTGATCACCGCAGCCATCCTCTACTGGGTGGGTTCGAGTCTGGGTATCGGCATGGGCTGGCACAGGCTGCTCACTCACCGTGGTTATACAGTGCCGAAAGCGGTTGAATACTTTCTCGTCACGTGCGGTACGCTGACGCTCGAAGGTGGACCAATTCAATGGGTAGTGACGCACCGAATACACCACGCTCATACAGATCAACCAGGTGATCCGCACACGCCACGCCATGGTGGCTGGTGGGCACACGTCGGTTGGATACTGTGGGGCACAACTCAGAAGCACAATGAGACCACCTTCGCTCGTTACGCGCCCGATCTTATAAATGACCGTTATTATCGTTGGCTCACCAAGTACTACTACGTCCCGCTTTCAGTGTTGGGAGTGATACTCCTCGTATTCGGCGGTTGGAGTGTGATGCTGTGGGGAGTTTTTCTGCGCGTTACGGTGGCGCTTCATTCAACCTGGCTCGTCAATTCGGCTACGCACCTGTGGGGTAGAGTAAGGTTTCAAACCGGCGACGATTCGCGAAATAGCTGGTGGGTGGCCCTATTGACCTTTGGTGAAGGCTGGCACAACAATCATCACGCTCATCCAACATCAGCGCGTCATGGTCTGCGCTGGTACGAGATCGATATAAACTGGCTCGGTATTCGTGCGTTGCAGCTTTTCGGACTGGCCCACGGGGTCAAGCGCGTCCAATTCGATCGCGCTTCCTCTGCGTGGCAGTTTGTCCGCGATCCTGTAAGATCTGAACGTTATTAAGGATTTTCACTACCTTCCCCCGACTCCTCCGTCGGGGTTTCGATCAGGTTCTGAGATACAGCCCCCTCTTCGTTGGCGGTCCATTCAGCAGGCTTTAGTCGCTGAATCAGACAGAAAGTTAAATAATGAAGATTTTACTTTACAACCCCGACAACGGTGTGACGCGCAACTTCATGCCGCATCTCTGGATGTTTCTATTGCAAGCGCTGACACCGCCCGGGCATGAGGTGTTGCTGATCGACGGCAACGCGCGCCAGATGAACGAGGAAGATCTCGTCCGATTCGTTCGCGAACACGATGTCAAACTTGTCGGCATCGGCGCGATGACGAGGATGATCGCCAAGGCTTACCGGATGGCTGATGCGATTCGCGCGATCGGCGTACCTGTTGTGATGGGTGGGCCACACGTAACTGAAGTTCCGCACGAAGCGCTCGGGCGAGATGGCGCGCCGCGTCACGCTGATTCTGTCGCTCTTGGTGAGGCTGACGAAACCTGGCCCGAGATAGTCAACGATGCCGCGCGTGGCAGTCTCAAGGAGATCTATGCGCCACTAGACCAGAAGGGCAACGATCGAAAACCGAGTCTTCAACCGTATCCGTCCATTCCCTGGAAGACGATGGATTTGGACCAGTTCAACCTGGTCCCCAAAATCGCCGCGCCATTGCTCAAACGACTCTCGAGCGGTTGGGGAACATTTCGACTCATTCCGATCGAATCTGGTCGAGGGTGTCCGTACGGTTGCGAGTTCTGCACTGTGACCGGTTTCTTCGGCGACTCGATAAGATTCCGTTCAAACGACAGCGTTGTCAGTGAGTTGCTGCAACTGAAGGCTCGCGCGTCCAGCGAACGCGGCCAAATTGCCGTCTTCTTCATCGACGACAATTTCGCCATCAATATCAAGCGCACCAAATCATTGTTGCGCGACATCATCGCTGCCGGTGCGCAAATGAATTGGGTCGCACAAATTAGCGCCAATCTGTTGCGAGACGAGGAACTCGTCGATCTCATAGCAGCCTCGGGCGGCAAGTGGATATTCATCGGGATGGAGTCAATCGACACGACGAATCTCGCTGATGTCAACAAGGGTTTTAATAAGCCGGCCGAGTACGCGGCCGTTTTGGAAAGACTCTCCAGACGACACGTTCATGCGATCACCTCGTTCATCTTTGGGATGGATAACGACACGCCGGGTACGGCGGAGCGGACGCTTCAGCAAATTCGTAGCTGGCCGCCGGGATTGCCTGTCTTTGGAACTCTAACTCCCTTCCCCTCGACTCCCCTCTACAAGAAGCTGGAAGTTGCCGGGCGACTAACACGTCCAAAGCACTGGCTGGACTTCCGTCCTTTCCAGATGGCCCATACGCCTCTAAAGATGAGCATCGAGGAGACTCAAACAGAGGTCAATTACGCGTGGGCCAATTCGTACAGTCCCGAAGGCATTGCAAGCGCCGTAAATTCGATCAATCACAAACACGTAGGACATCGCATCGGCCTGCTGATCGCGCGTCTCTGTTTTCGTGGTATCTACTTTCCGCAGATGGGCAGATGGGATTGGACCAAAGTAATCCTTCAGAATCGCCAGACGATTTACAAGCTCGTCAAAGAAGGTGTGGTTACCTGGCGCGCTGCACGAAAGGTTCGCAAGGTTGCAGTTCGCGCCCATGCCGTTAGCGAACTATAAGGCCCGCAAGAGAGACACGGGGTCAAATAAAAGCGGCGTGCCGTTAAGAACAACAGCACGCCGCATTAGAAACTTTTGACGAGTCGTTCGCCGTTAATGAATTAACAGGCTCATTGACCCGGCTGTTCCTCAACCTTGAAACCGGTGCCGTTGATGACCTCACGCAGCTTGGCTTCGTCCAACTTCTGATCGTCGTATTTGACGACTGCCTCGCCCTTTTCGGAGCTCACCTGTGCGTCTTCAACACCTTCGGTGGCTTTGAGGGCCTTGGTTACCGACGCAGAACATTTCGCGCACTTCATTCCCTTAACCTTGATGGTGACGGTCTTCGTGGCCGCTACCGCTGTTACCAGGCCAAGGGTCAGAACGAAGACACCGGTGACAACTAGACTAGTGATCCGACGTAGCATTTCTTTTCTCTCCTTCCTTATTCAGCAATAGCGGCTTGATCGTTTCTTCGAATTCTTCGCGAAGAAGGATGCCGCTGATTATGTGACTTACCGTGCCGTCCCGATTTATGACGACGGTCAGAGGCAGAGTTTCCTCCGAACTAAAACGGGATTTAATCTGACGGGTGCCGAGGATGATAGGGTAGTTAACTTTAACGCTTCTGGCAAATCTCCGGACGCGGGACTTTCGCTCAGGCGGATAAGTTATTCCGATGATTTGTAAACCCTGTTTCGCGTGTTCGGTTTGGAGTTTGACCAGGTCGGGCATTTCCGCGCGGCATGGTGGACACCACGTCGCCCAAAAATTAATAAGAACAACCTTTCCCTTGTAGTCGCTCAACCGCACGGTGCGTCCGTTGATATCGCGGAGTTCGAGCTGCGGCGTCTTCACCGGCTGCGCCGAAATGCTTACGGGTGCGATCAGCATCGCGGTGAATACAAATCCGCCTATAACGCTCAAAGTTAATCGAAGGGTCAATTGCTCGCCTCCGTGGGTAGTTCCTATTTGAAATTCGTTTTATCCGTGTTCCCTATGAGCGCTGCCTTAGCTGATGTTACACACACAGGAAGAACACGGATTAAAAAAGATTACAGTCAGATTAGGACACCGCCTGCCGTGCGGTTACTCGTATCTCAGCGTCTCTAACGGATTGACTCTCGCCGCGCGTCGCGCCGGTAAATCAGCGCTTACGCATGGTCAGGATAACTTCGTAGTCGGAAGGCTTGATCGTCACATCAGACTCGGGATACGGGCGCAACTCTTTCAGCGTCAGCTCATACTCCAAATAGCTCGCGGTTCTTGGATTGCTGTTTGTATTCAACTCTACATCGACCGGCTTAGCCCCATTCTTTTTGACCTTGAGTAAAACTTTCGCGTTGCCCGCCCACATACATGTCACACCTCTTGGACAACGTGAGTCTTCCGCGACCGAGTGAAACTCGACCTCTAATCCCTCAGGCTTTGACTTACCACTCTCGCCGATTTTCAGTTTGAATTCCTGCATCGATACAAACGCGAGTAGAAAAATAGCGACGAAAACATAAAACTTCATATGCGGCCTCGCTCGTCCTAATAAAGCAAAACGAGGCGATAATCAACCGATCATCGCCTCGCTTTAGCTTTAACGCGCCCTGCTTACTTCTGTATTGTTATGACGCTGCCTGCTCCGACCGGCGTGGTTGGATCGTCGGCATCGCTGGCGCCGAGTTGGTTGTCGTAAACAACCGCGCCCGAAGTCTTGTTTTGGATCTTCATCCGGAAACGATCCACCCCGTCACCGCCGGGTAGATCTCCATCGATTACTGTAAGCACGAACTCGTAGGCTCCGCCGCCGTTTATTTTCCCAAAGCCTTTGAATTGCGCCTTGGCTCCCGCAATAACCAGGTAGTCAAAATTAACGGCATTGAACTCCAGCTCTCCGAGTTTGAACGAAAACTGCGTCTCGCCCTTTGGATTCGTCGCATTCTTGAAGTACTTGGACGTAAAGCCGAAACTGACCTTTCCGGTTAACGAGGGATCGGCGACGTAAGCTCCGGGCGGCGACGTCACCCAGCCGCCGCCGACTGTGTAGCCACCGCTCGGATCGTAAATCACGACGATCGCCTCAACGTCGTTTTGCATGTCGACCGACGTCGTCACGCCCTGATTGTTGGTGACCTTCATCTTGACCTTGTAGACACCGGGAGTGGCAAAACTGTAGGCGCCATTAACGGTACCTTTCCTGGGTCCACTCGGTTCGACTACTGTCCCAACGGTCGAGAACGCGTCAAACAACCACGACGCGGTGTGTGTTCGACCGACGACATCCCAGAATGTGCCGGAGAAATTAACCGGAGTATTGATCTTGAATGCCGTTCCGCTTGCAGGTCCAGTGATGTTGTGATCCACGTGGACTTCCAGCGTCTCGACGTCAGTGTTTACTCCGTTCGTACATGTGATGGTGATCGTATAGACACGACCGCTTCCGTTACCTGAACGTTCGGCCCGTAATCTCACGTGGTGGTTATCTACGATCTCCCAATCGGGATCCGTATCGCCATCACCCGTTCCATTCACGGCCTCGTTGCTGGTAACGCCAAGACTGCAACTCGAGCAACCAACATCGTAATTAACGATGATGTCCTGCATCGTGTGATTGGGCGGCCACAACGAAGGTTTGTCCACGGACGCATTCGCTATATCAACCGCCGGTATCGTCTCGCAGATGGACGCTTCGGTAGTTATCGCCAGCGTCCAACCTCCGGCGATGGACCCACTATCCACGCCGGCATCATCAACGGCGTAAAGGCTCCATGTGCCATTGGGATTTATGCCGTTGAATAGCGATGCGAATGTAGCCGTTCCTGCCGACGCGGCGTTTTGATACGGAGCTGCCGGCGCCGGAGCAGGAAATGCATCGCCGGTCCCGATATTGGTCGGCTTGAACGTGCCCGACACAGGCGCTGCCGCTGACGGCAGGAGTGCTGCCGCGGCATCGTCAAGTGTCCAGGTGATGTTTACTGCGTCAGTTCCTCCGACCACATCTGAGAGCATGACGAATTTCTGACCTTGTGGTCCGACGAGCAATACATCCATATCGCCTGGGAAGGTGTGACTGAAGTTGTTGAGTGTCACTCGCACCTTCGTAACGACGCCGGCTATACCTGCTGCGACGATGCTGGATGGATAAGGATTCGCCGGAGAACCAGTAATCGCGCCGGTTCCGGTCCCCGGAATCGCGATTGGAGTTGTGTTCGATAAGGTCGTGGTGTTTGTGATTATGGTTCCCACGAGTATCGGGAAACTCACGGTCCCTAAACTCACTCCCTGGTCTTCCAGCAGGAATGTAGCGGTTACATTGCTGCCGCAAGCGGCCGAATCGTCAACCGCAAACGTAAAGTTTCTGGTTGCAGACGGACCTATCGGACTAAGAGCGCCATAACTCTGCGGTCCGCTCAGTGGTGTTATACCTCCCGACGCTTGCAGTGTGGCGGTCAGGTTTGAAGTCAGGCCGGAGCCGTTGTTCTTCAGTGGGAAGCCCATCGTCACAACTTCTCCCCCATCCGGCGAACCATTGGTGCCACACTCCGTCACCATCGCCACAGGAGGCGCAGGCTCGATCAACGGTGTTCCAGGGACGCCGCAGCAGAAATACAACCGCTGATTGATTTGCAGCTTGACGCAACCAACCGTTCCCTGGTCCTGGTTTGCAGTATCAGTGACTCTCAGTTTCCAAACGCCGGTCATCTGTTTTCCGATGAAGACCGAGAGTGGATTCTCAGGTCTAAAACTCCCTGTGAACGGAGAGACGCCTGCGCTGATTGCAGTCGTAGCGGAATCATCAAAAGTGGTTGGCGTTCCGGAACAATCATTCACGCCGGTGCCAAAGTTATCGCCTGAACTCCCACGATTATTCGCAAGATTCACGATCGTGCCGTCAGGAGAAACGAGGCGAAGTTGCAAGTCACCATCGAACGAGTGGTTCAAACGAACAGACACATTCACGTCTGCGATTGCACCGGCGTCATTGATCGTGATCGGAATGTCGACCGTGCTGTTGTCGAGAATCGGCACTGCGACGTTTCCAGTGCTGTGGACCACCGGCGGCAATGTCGCGGTCGGAACTCCGATTTGCAGAACAATCGGTCGAATCACTGATCCAATACTGCTGTTAACCGTCGCTTGAACTGCCAACTGCGTGCTGCATTGAGTGTCGTCAGGAATCGTGTAAGTGATGTCTCTCGTAACTGTCTCGCCGGCGGGAATGTCGCCGTAACTGACCGAATTGCCGTTTGGAAGAGTCAACGTGACTCCGTCGGACGGTGTTGCGCAGAAAGGATTCGTCAACGGGATCGTCAACGTCACTGTTTCGCCCGGATCGGCAACGCCGAAGTTGTCGCAGGAATCATTTGAAAGTACTACGCTGCCGACCGCGAGGTTCGGAACGTCAAAAGCCTCAGTAACGGAGGTGCCTGCGTTGACTCGCGCGCTAAAGCCCATGCCGCGGGTTGCAAACCCCTCCCAAATCTGTACTTCGTCAGCGCCTCCAAAGCCGGCGCAATCAGCGGTGAGAATGGCGTCGCGGCCTTGCAGCATGTTGGGATTAGCCACATCGAGTTTCATACCATCGGTAACGATCTGCATAGCGCGCTGGTTACCGGCTGCGAAGCCCAGCGTGTTGATGATCCGAGCGCGTACTTCCAACAACGCCATCGCCCAGATCTCGCCGAGGTTGTGAACCTCAGTGGCGCCATTGAGCGAAAAGAGCATCGGACTTTCCGGAAACGCGCCGTCAGTGGTGTTCATCTGCACCGGATCGGTATCGGCAAAAGTTAACGGGTTGTGCGGCTTGCCGTTCGCGCCGACATTCGTTTTCACAGCATACGGAAAGCGGCGGATGCCGTAGTAGTAGTTATTGTTTCCGACCGCGCTGAGTTGGAATGTCGCGTAAGCACCCGCCGGATAAACGCCATTGACGTCTTCGTCTGGTGTCGCGAGAATCGCGCGCGCGTAAAAATCGGACCAACCCTCGCCCATACCTTGCGAAACAGTAGTCGTAAGTCCCGAGGCATTTGCGTGAAGCCGGCTTGAAGTACCGTGCGTCAACTCGTGAATAACGATGTCGTGATCGAGATCGCCGTCGCGGTCGGGATTCGGTCCCGGGAAAATGAACATCTGCATTCGCGGAAGCTGTCCATCCGCGGGAGTCGAGAAGTTCGCATTGTTGATGCTTGAAGAATCCTGTGCTTCCGCGCGCACGAAGTCGTTGCCGAGACCGCCGCGGCCGAAGTTATTCAACTGGAAATTACGAGCAGCTTCTGTGAAACCGAGTTGATAGAGAATGTCGTGGTAACGGTTGGACCAGAAGAACAGATCGGTGACAACACCGTTGCGGAAATTCGCCAGGTTCGGAGCATCACCTGGACCGGGAATTCCCGGCGGTGGGTTGTATGGGAAATCAAAAACGCGGAAAGGAGAACCGACCGGACGTCCCGCAGGATCGATGCCGTTTGGGCTTACAACGTCGATACCGGCGTCCACGTTGTTGCCGGTAGTGGTGTTGCCGCCGTCCGTGATCCAACCCAGATTGTTAAAAGCAGCTCCCTCGCTAATCAAGGTGAAAAGGGTTCGCGAAATCGGAGTGCCCTGTATGCCGGAGCCTGGAAGCGCGTTACTCGGAGAAAGTGGCGCCGGATTGTCGTCGTTGTAAACGGAGTAAGTGGCGGGTTGCGTCTGCTCGCTGGTGATGTTCTTCCGCCACAACAGATCGCCGCCTTCTTCGGCGTCCACGATCACTAAATACGCCGGGGTCTCCTGCCAGAGAACCATGGACCAGGCTTCGGTTATCACGCCTGGTTCGAGTGGAAAATACTGAAGCTCGACGGTGATGTTATCGGCGAAAGGACCGGGTTCAAAAACAACGTATCTGCCGTCGGCCGCTGTTTCTTTGATGACGAGTTCGTCAGGGTTCACCGTGATTCCGATCGACTCCGCTGCCTTGCTTACTGCCGCAGCGGCACTGATTCGCGTGCCCTTGAAGTCGTCGGGATTTATTTCGAAACTTGCGAGTGCAGGCGTGAGGCGGCTCACGGTGCCGACCAACTCGCCTTCGGTTGTCAGTGCCGCACGTACTTCGCCCTGAAACACAGGAATGCCTTTGATCTCCTGTCTCAGTTCGAGCCACGATAAGTTGTTACCCGGATTTGTATAGTCCGAAACCTTTCTGAGTTGAGCGACTTCTCTCGCAGTCAGCCCGTACATTTCAGCGTTTGCAGTAAGAAAATCTTTGACGATCTTTTCACGCGGTTGCTTGGAAGGCTTGGTCAGAAACTTTTTGCCATGACCATTACTCATGACGCTCTCAGGAGTCTTCAGGGCCTGGCCCATCACGAGTCGCACGCCCGGCAAATTCGCGAGCCTTTCCTGCGCAACAACACTCCGCCTCACTGTCTCTTGAGCGCGGTCCTGATGCTTTTCACCTTTTTTTTGGCGACGAGCTTCAAGCTTTTCGTGTCCTGATTTGTCCTCGCGAATGTCGAAATCAGGTGGTCCAGCAGGTTGCCGAACAGCCTGTGGATTCGCAGGAGCGGAGGCGGCATTACTCCATGGATGTATCGGACCAAAAGTTGTGATGAGAAGAACAATTGATAGCGCAGCAAAAAGAACAAATAACCATCGTCGTCGATTCTTGTTGTACATAGTCGGGCCTCCTAGGAGATCACGCGGTCTACGGCCTGTTTCGTTTTTAGATCAACCCAGGAGTCCGATGAGGGTTGGAAGTAACGAACGGGGAAAGACAACTACACTGCGAGGGATCGAGCTTCCGGGCTAATTTTCAGTTTGCAATCAACGCGGCGTTTGTGACTTCTGGGCCTGTTGAGGCGGCCGACAATATACTTGTCTCTACAGCATGTCAACGGTTTCGCCCGCTACGATCGCAAAAAAGCAATCTGCGAGAAATTTGAAGACTGATCGTGCTAAATTGCGAGAGTTGAGAACGAGTTTTTGGAAGGTTTTCGTTCACGCGAAGCGTTATGAAAAGTAAGAAAAATCATTGTCATTGTTTTAACGATTTCGTTCGTTGTCAACGCAGCGTTGGGACAGCAACAGCGACCCGATAACGACGACCTTGTCCGTATTACTACGGAGCTCGTTCAGACAAGCGTTGTGGTTCTTGACAAGCAAGGGCGCTTCGTCGAAGGACTAAAGCCGGAAGAATTTTTACTTAAAGTTGACGGCCGAACAGTCACGCCATCGTTCTTCGAACACGTCATGGCGGGAACTGTTCGTGAGGAAAAGTTGGAACGCTCTGCTGCTGTCAAGAACGGCACAACACCAACACCAATTGGCGCGACGTATCGTGGTCGCACGATCATTTTCTTCATCGACGATCTGCACCTGAGCGCTGCGAGTCTGCAACGAACTCGTAAAGCACTGCTGGACTTTGTCGACAATGAAATGTCGATCGATGATCAGGTCGCTGTTGCTACGCCGAGTGGACAGCTCGGCTTCCTGCAACGATTTTCGGATCACAAGTCAGTCGTTCGCGCGGCTGTCGGTCGTCTGAACCAGAAGCCATACACGGTTCGTGACACTGAACAGATTCCGATGACTGAATACCAGGCCATGCGGATCGAGCAAGGCGACTCGTCTGCGTCGAGCTACTTCGCGACGGAGTTGATGAAGGCTAACAACATCACCGTTCCGGGAGGCATCGGACCTCCGAGCGGTGGTCCTGTGGCCGCGCGGGTTCGCGGAGGTAAAACGACAACAGGCATCTCCGGTGAGTCAGCGCAACGCATGGTTAAAGACCGCGCGCACATGCTCATGCGGCAGAGTGAGTCGGTGACGTCCGCGACGCTCACCGGACTCGAGAGCCTGATGCGTTCCGCGAGTAACATGTCCGGTCGTAAGCTCGTATTCTTCGTTTCTGACGGATTCTTCCTCAACGACAGGAGCACGGGATACAGCAACCAGGTAAGTCGCATTGCTGACGCGGCCGTGCGTGGAAATTTAGTGATTTACTCGATCGACGCGCGCGATCTCGCATCCTCGGTGGAAGCGAGTAGCAATCGAGTTGATCCGGATGGGCGACTAACGCAAGCGAATGTGGGTGAACTACAAGCTTCGCAGGACGGTCTCCACGCGCTCGCAGCGGATACGGGCGGAAAAGCATTCTTCAACGCCGGCGCTGTTAACACTGCGATCAAGGAAGCGCTGCGCGAAACGTCGAACTATTATCTGCTCGCGTGGCGGCCGGATGGCGATGAACAAAAGTCTGCAAACTTCAAACGACTCGAGGTCACGATTCCGAGCCGGCCGGACTTGTCCGTGCGTATCGCGCGTGGTTTCTTTTCGAGTGAGCCAAAGCCGGAAGAGAAACCGCCAACCGACACTGCGACCGTTGACACTGCCGCAAATGTAGGTGGCGCGTTGATGTCCGCACTCGCCGCGCCTTCTTCACGCACCGGACTTCCCACGAAACTCTCAGTCAGCTTTGTCGACGTGCCTGGATCTGGTCCCGTGTTAACGGCAGCGGCGCAGATGGCGACGGAAGATCTCGGTTATGGCGCGGACGGCAAACAGCCGGCCGCTATCGATCTCGCGGGAGTCGTGCTCAACGATCAGGGAAAACAGGCAGGCAGTTTCAAAACACGGATCAATGTGAATCCTTTGACGGCGACTGCTGCGATCAAAGAACCGTCCGTCGTTTACAGTCACAAACTCCCGCTGAAACCCGGAATCTACCAGGTGCGTGTCGCCGCGCGCGACGGTGAAACCGGTCGTGTTGGCAGCGCGGCGCAGTGGATCGACATTCCGGATCTGAGTTCGAAAAAACTAACGCTGAGTTCTTTGCTGCTTGGCGGGCACGTTTCGAAATCCGTTCAGGACAAGAAAGCCGGAGGTGAGGACGTGCTGTTCAGCGTGGACCATCGCTTTGCGCGCGAGTCGACGCTGACGTTCTTTACGATCATCTACAACGCAGCGACAACTGCCGCGCCGAAACTCGACGCGCAGATCGAGATCCTGCGAGGAGGCGGACAGCGCGTGGTTGCGAGTCCGGTGCTGCCGGTTGTGGTGGAACCGAACGCCGATCTGGCGCGAATACCTTACGGCGCGAACGTTGGGCTGAAGACGCTCGCTCCGGGCCGGTACGTGCTGAAAGTCACAGTGACGGATCGCATTGCAAACGCCAGTGCAACGAATCAAGTCGTATTCGACGTCGAGTGATCATTAACTTTGTTTACGTTTGGGAACTATCACGATCAAGATGTAGATATAAATTGATCCACGCGCCTAAACGGGGAGGAACTGTGAGCCGTCTCTTAGTGTTGTCATCTGTTATCGTTTCAGCATTGGCGGTAGTGTCATCAGGCGCGAACCAAAAGTCGCAGCGCAAGTCTAACCGACCACCGTCACTAGAATCGTTTACCTCATCCTTGAACTTGGTTCGAATTTGTCCGTTCGTGCCGACGTCGGCCGACTCCGACAAACCTGAAGTGACGTTGTTCGTGAATGCAACGGACCCCGATGGCGACGCATTGCTTTATGAGTACTCGGTTAAGGAAGGCAAGATTTCAGGTGAAGGTAAATCCGTGGTTTGGCATTTGGATGCGGTACCACGCGGACCACATGTGGTCCAGGTTACACTCAGCGACGGCTACGGAGGCCAAACAACCGGTGCTCTGACAGTAACAACAGTCGATGCCGACGCTTGTCATCCACCACCGCCACTGTGTCCCGTGATCAGAGTCGACATCATTAAACCTTGAACGTCGACGCTGTCGATCCCTCTTGCTCCGGAACGATTGTCAGTTGTACGGGACAAACGAAAAATAGCTGACCCGACGTTCACACGTTATTCGTAACGCAGCGCCTCGATCGGATCGATCTTCATTGCCCGACGCGCCGGCATGTAACACGCAACGATAGCTACCAGAACCAGTATCACTGTCACGCCAACCAGCGTCGCCGGATCAGTGGTGCTCACTCCAAACAACAGACTCGCAATCAGGCGGCCCGTCGCAAGTGAGATGACTATGCCGAGTCCAATCCCGATCAGCACTAAAGCAAAAGCCTGTGTGAGTATCAGTTTCAGTATGTCGCGAACATTCGCGCCTAACGCCATCCGCACCCCAATCTCATGCGTGCGGTGGAAAACGATATGCGACATCAAACTATAGAGTCCGAGCATCGAGAGAAATAAAGCCGCGACGCCGAGAATACTCGTGAGAAAGAGCGCAAAGCTGCGCCGCGACACCGTTTCGGTCACTTGATTTTCCATCAGTCGCAGATCACTGACAGGCAGATCCCTATCAACCTCCGAAATCGCGTTGCGCACCACACCCGCGATGCTGGTTGGTTCCGATGCGGTGCGGATCACGAGGTTCGACACCGAGGGAGGACGCTGCAAAGCGTGCAAATAGAATCCGGGAGACGCCGGAATATCCAAACCTTGTTGTTTGATATCGCCGGCAATTCCAACAATCTCGAAAGCGGTGGGCTTATCCAAATTAAGGACCAGGTGCTTTCCGATGATGTCTTCATTTGGAAAGAAACGCTGACTCAGAAAAGCGGCGGCCGACTGATCGAGAATAGCCACGCGTGGAGCATCTACGCTGTCCTGCTCGTTAAATGAGCGGCCGGCAACCATTGGAATCGCCATCGTTTTGAAGTACTCGGCACTCGCGATGCGGTACGTCCATGAAAACCCCTGTTCGGGAGGAACGACGCGTTCCTGAAGACTAACTGGCACAATCAAACTCCCGGAATAAATAGGCAGGTAATTAATCGTGCCCGCGCTCGTGACACCCGGCAGACTGCCGACTTTACTTATGATCTGCTGGTAAAGCGCACTGCGCTTTTGCCGGTCGGGATATTTGGCTTCGAGTGGAGCGATCTCCAACGTCAAAACGTTGCGGGTATCAAAGCCGAGTTTTTCCTGTAACAGTCCGCGGAAGCTTCGCAGCAACAAGCCCGCATTAATCAGAACCAGCATCGTTAATGCGACCTCGGACACGACCAGTATTTTTCTCAGTCGCGGCGACAGAAAAGAACCGCTTCTGATTGAGGTTTCGTTGATCACGGCCGTGAGCGACGTTCGCGATATTCGCCATCCGGCAATCAACGCGGGTATGACCGCCGCGGGAATCGCAATCGCAAAAGCGAAAACGACTGATCTCAAAGTAATCCCTACTTCATCGGCGTGTGGCACCAGCACAGGATTGACTGTCAGCATCGCTTTAGTCGCCCAATAAGCGATCGCCAATCCAAGCAAACTGCCGAACAGTCCAAGCAACAGACTCTCGATCAAGCGTTGGCGCAGCATCTGCGTCCAACCAGCGCCCAACGCCGCGCGGATGGCCATGTCTTTCTGACGTTCCGCGGCGCGAGCAATCATCAGACTCAGCGAGTTGGCGCAGGCTATCAACAACAGACAGACGGCGGCGCCAAGCAACATCAGCAGCGGCGATCGCAAATTGCCGAACCAGAACTCACGCAACTGGACCAGCAACATTCTGTCCTGATGTCTCAGCTTGAGTTGCGGCCTGGCTTGCATGATTCGCTCCAAACTGAGATCGGTCCTCGCCTGTGCTTCGGCAAGCGAAAGTCCTGACTTCAAACGGGCGATGGTTCCGCCACCTTCAGTCTGCGCAGACTTGATCAATGAATCGTCCGGCACGAGCGGGATCCACGCATCGGATTCTCTGCCTCGAACAAGAAAGAGAAAATCTGACGGCATCACTCCGATCACCGTATACGAACGACCATTCAGAGTGATTTGACGGCCGACGACGCCCCGATCTTCGTTGAACTGCCTGCGCCACAGACCATGACTCAACACTATTACATTGCCGTCCTGAGCTTGTCCGTGTGCCGGCAAGAAAGCGGAACCAACCCTGGCGCCGACGCCGAGAACCGAAAAGAAGTTTCGCGAAGTTTGCGCTAATCGGATCACCTCGGGAGTTGTTTGTCCGCCCAACGTAACTCTGCCGGTCTCGTATTTAGCCAAACCTTCAAATGCGTCATCCGGTTGCGGGATGGCTTCGCCGTCCTTCGCAGAATCCAGAAAGAGCGGCCAGGCATTTTCGATCGAAACCAACCGGTCCTGATCGTTGAAGGGCAGTGGTCTAAGTAGCAGTCGATCGATGACGCCGAAAATCGCGGCGTTTGCGCCGATGCCGATTCCCAGCATCACGATTACCGCGAGGCTGAAAGCGGGACTCCTGATTAAGCTGCGAAGACTGTATGTGAGATCCATAAATGGTTATTGCCTGACAGCTAACAGTTGAAATGTCTTAATGCTGGTCGGCTTGTAGTAAGCCGCTTCTAAAGGAGACAAGAAATCGAGGTGAAATTCCTTGCCGAAACCATAATCGGGAGCGATTACGACGTCTCCCGGAAAACGATAACCAGAGAATAGCGGATTCGTCGGCTTGAAATCACGTCCGACCGGCTGGAGGTCGCTATTGAAGATGTCGATCATCTGTTCGTGCTCCGCGTTGCGGACGCTGGTCCAAACAAGCAGCAGGTTCTTCGAACTGACGTAGTCGAGATTAAAGATGGCCGGATACTGCTTCAGCGCGCCTCCCTGTGAGAGGTCGTCCGCTACGATCCTGCGACTCTCAAAGGCGCCGTCCTTCTGACCGATGACAGGACGGTCGAATGGTTGGCTAAAAGTAGTTATAAGCGAATTGTTGTCGAGTGAATACACGTGGATTTTGTAGTCGGTGGGATCAGAGACATACACACGATTGCCGCCGATCGCGTAGCTGATTTTTCCCAGTCCGATCGCAGGGTTGTAAGTGACCGGCAACTGCGCTCGCTGGATTTCCGAAAGCTCGCCTTTTGTAAGGTTGAACCTGTACAGAACCTGTTCCGAGACGTTTGCGGCATTCGTGGAGTTACTCAGAATGATGAGGTTCTTTTGCGCCGGGTCGTAACGCGCACTCAGTCCGGAAATCTGTTGAGGCAAGGGAGTTTTTTTGATGATCCTGGACTTGCCATTGGGGCGAGACGTAAGAATCTCCTGAGCCAGGATGAAATGAAACTCACCATCGCTTCCGGCACAAGCCGCTCCTGTTTTCATTTCTTCCGGGATCGCGATCTGTTCGACGTAGGTACCGTCAGCCTTTCGCTTCTCAATCTGATCGCCGTTTTGCGTGTAGATATAACCGGCGGCATCGACGTCGACGATATTCAGTAGCAGATTGGGATCAAACGCGATCGTGTTCACCGGTTTCATTTCGTCAAACAGCTTGAACGTCGAACTGAGCGCGCTCCCACTTTTACCGGCGTGTACGGGCCTGTTTTTTATCGCTTCGAGAACCTGTTCCTGTCGTTCGTCGTCGAGCAGGCCGGTCCACGATTCCAAAACCGCGCCCATTCGGTCGACCAGGATAAGCGTGGGCAGCGCGGTGATCTTCAGTTGCTCCAACCTGATATTGGAAACGTAGGGTAGACGTTCCAATCCTTGCTTTCTCAAATATTGCTTTGCTTCCCAGTTGTCGTTCGGCAACGCAGCGACAAGCTGGGTAGTTGTCGCATCCTTGGATTGAACGTCAAGCAACTGCTTGTAGAATCCGGCGCTGCGCTCGCAATAGACGCAGTCCTTATCAAGAACAAGTATCAGCGTCCTTGAATGAGTTTTATATTCAACGTGGAGAGCGTCAGCAATTCTGAGATCCTTTGAGACAGTGCTGCCCTCGGGATCCACCTGCTTCTTAAAGAATCTTCCCTGAAGATAGATGGCGCCAACCGTGAGGAAAACAACCACTACGAGAACGGTCGTGATTGTATCGAAATACTTTCTAAAAGTGCTTGTCGTCATGATAAATCCCTCGCGTTAGTAGGCTGGACGCCGGCGAAGATCAGCCAACGTCCAGCATGTGGGTTTTGATAATTGATCGAAGAGTGACGACGCTTTATTCGATTTCGGCGTCGTTCTTCTGGCACGTGCCGCATCCCTGCTCGCCTGACTGGATCTTGCAGCCGCAGGTAGTCGAGCTTTGGCACTTACAACAAACACTTAACGTGCAGTCGTTTGAGCAGCCGCCGGTGCACGCTTCGGCAAATGCTATGTTCGACTTGAGACTGCCGAACATCATCACGGCGGAAAACAGAAGAACAGCCAATTTCAGGTAGAGCCATGTTGTTCTCACGGATTTGTCCTCCAGTAAGTGGGTTAAAACGTTGAGTAGACTTGACGGATGATCAGGCAGAGGTGGAGGAAACTAGACTACAATCGAGCCCAGCGTTGGGCCTGATCAAATCTACTATTTGTACTTATTGGGGGTTTGAGTTCGTAAGTGGATCCCGCTGACCGCTCGATGAGTTAGCGCATGAGTATCAGACGAGACCAATACGAAATCGCGGATCAATATATTTATTTTTGAACGAAAGTCAATGGGTATTTAATGGGGTAATATGGGGCTTTTGATTGAGGAAGAAACTATTGCAGCAGCAACGTAACGGAGTCGCCGAAAAGTTTTTCCATAAGCTCGCGAATTTCTTCAACAGCCTGCATTGGGGAATCGGTATCACGACGTTGCCAGGCACCGCGACGCCGCGTGAGGAGCGCTCGTTCGCGTTGATGTGGTTGGGCATTATCGTGTTTGTGATCGTGTTCCTTGTCGTTCTTGTTTATCTACTCGGAAGACTCTGATGTCACGAATCGGACTGCTAAACGAGAAGCCACTCCACGCATCACTGAAGCAGTGGTATGCGCGGCCGGGTGATCAATTTGAAGTCCCGGTTGACGGATTTGTGATCGATATAGTGCGAGACGATCTGTTGATTGAGATCCAGACGCGTAATTTCTTTTCCATCAATTCCAAACTCCGCAAACTGACCCAGTCATACAAGGTGCGCCTCGTTTACCCGGTGGTCCAGGAAAAATGGATCGTGCGCTCGACGGACGGCGCATCGGTTCGTCGTAAGTCACCGAAGCGAGGACGGCTGGAAGATCTGTTTTGGGAACTCGTCAGCATCCCGCAACTACTGTCGCATCCAAACTTCTCACTCGAAGTGTTGATGATACGAGAAGAAGAAGTCAGGCGTTACGACGGCCGGCGAAAACGCTGGCGCAGAAAAGGATGGGTGGTCGAAGGACGCCGCTTGGTCGACGTCCTCGACCGCCATTTGTTTGGAAAATCCGCAGACTGGCTAACGTTTGTCCCTAACGAACTCGAATCATTCACTACCAAAGATCTCGCGACGATCGCGGACACTCGCAGAGACCTGGCCCAGAAAATGGCCTACTGTTTACGGCAAGCGCAAATGATCGAGTTCATCGGAAAACAAGGCCGCGCCAACCTGTTCAGAAGAACCAACGGCATTTAATTACTGGTTATCGACTACGCCCTCGATCACAGCTTGTATCCCGGTCGACACGTTGGAGAAGAAATCATATCCCGTGATCGCCTCGACCTGGTCCACGCTCACGCGATACGTTCGCCAATCGCTATTGATCGATCCTGAGTTTGGCACTACCACCGCGATCGTTCTCGTCGCAGTCGTTACTCGCGACACATCGTTACTCCCGACAGGCAACACGATGATCACCTTCCACGTTTGCGCGGGCACAGCTACGTGACCGTTCGCGATGAAGAACTGCAAACCTTGTCCACCGGAAATGATGTAAAGCTCGTTGCCTTGTGAAACGAGACTTCGGCTGTAGCTTTCCAGGTTGGCCCAGACGCCCTGGTTGTTAGCCGGAAGCTGCGGAATCATGTTGGTCATCAGGAACGTCGCGGAGTTGGCGGCTACAGTGATCGTGCGATCCGCCGACGGACACATGTGACCGCGATCGAAGCCCGAACCTGAGTAATCGGTCGCCGCAACTCGATACCATCCCGCCGGCAACGTCGTATCGGCGCGAAAATCATCCTGACGCGGCGTCGTTCCCAGCCACGAGCTGTCGAGATGCCAGCTCACCCAGTTTGGACCACCGTTATCACGACTGTACGACAACGAGTACTGCGGCTTCTCCATCAGGTAATTGTTCGGCTGATTGGTGTTGGTAACCGCGTTACTCGGGTTTCCCATCGTGAGATGTTCGCTCGATGGAGTAGGCGTCGGCGTCGGAGACGAGAAATCACCGATCTGAACATTGTCGATGTTGATGCGATTCGCGCCGCCTGAGACTTTCCTGATCTCAAAACGGATCGCGTTGCCGTTGTTGACGGTGAAGTTTGCTGTCTGAAGCGACGTCGAACTGGTGGTGATCGTTGAACCGACTTGAGTCCACGTGCTGCCGCTGTTGGTCGACGACCACAGTTGCCATGTACTCGAACCGTCACTTCCGAACACCGCATGTTGAATAGAAACTGTTCCCGCGCCAGTCTTGTTGAAATTCATGCGCACACGACCGAGTTCCCGAATGCGCGCAGAGAAAGCGCCGGTCTTCCTGTCGGTTGAGAGACTGCCGGTGAGCGCGTCGTCCATGAACCACGATCCGGTTCCGAGCGCGACGTTCGCGGCCGCGTAGGAAGTCTTGCCGCCGGCTTCGAAGCCTTCGCTGATCGGCGTCATAGTTGCCGTCGTCAGCGAAATGCTCAGAACTATCAGCCCGGCAGAAACTGCAATCAGCGCTTTGGTAACGATTCCGATTTTCGATTTTTTCATCATGCTCCTCCGTCTGTGGTGGTTCGTCAGCCACTCACACGTAAAGGCTGGCGAACGCGGTTGATAGGCAGATCGACACGAACCGCATACATGCTGTTCTGGGACGGGATTCCTCGACGGCACTAAGCCGCGGGGATGGGAGGGTGCGCGCGTGCGCGATGGAGAATTACTGTCGGATTACGTCCAACGAAACCACGAGGGTAGTACGACGGGTTTATATCACGCCTGGTCCGATATGGATAGAAAAGTCTTTGTTAACACTCTCTGCGTTCTCTGCGCCTCCGCGGTGAACTCATAGCAACCGCACAAGACGCAGAGCACGGCTAACTAAGCACGACTAGCTGCGCACGACGAGACCGTCGCGATAGTTCAGCGTAAACGTATTGTTCGGCTTCAACTGACATTGCCGGTGCAAGCGATCGCGTCCGCGGTCCAACAAATAACCCGCGTCAAAGAGCGCGTCAGTTGCGCGTTTGAACGATCTCACATACTCGGGAAATTCCGCGGCCGTCAATTGTCTCGGATCACGGTAGTCGCCAAACAAGTCCCAGCCGTTTCGGTCCAACGAAGCGATGAAGCGCGCCTCGCGGAGTTGCAGCGCGGGATGACGGATTCCACCAAGCGCGTTTTGACGATCGTCACGCAGAATCTCTCCATTTGGACCTAACTGAAACGTGGCGCTCGGCGGTGGCTGCTTTCCGTTTCTGATCCACGCGTCTCCCGCCTTGAATAACGCGCGCGCGAACGGCAGCCAATTGATCGGCGTTGTGCCGGCAATGCCCGGAAGAGTCTTGCCATTGAAAACGCCTCGCGTCAACTTAGCGTCGGGAATGTGTGGAGCACCCGTTAAGTCGTAATAGCGATACGCCGGAAACGCAGGATTCGGAATCGCTCGCGCATCGAAGTCTGCTTCCGTATTCACGACCATGATCGGTCTTTGGTCCTCGACTCTTATCGGCGCAACGTAATCCGCCGTGCCTGCGAACGTCAGGTCGAACGATTTATGTCCAAAGCTCGGGTACATCTCGTGAATAGTCCTGCCGGAGTCTGAAAATCCAACCCCGATAACGTGACGGACTGGACCAAACAACGGCGACACGCTCCGCCGCAGTTCGGCGACGAATTGGCGCACGATTCTGTAGTCGACCACTTCCGTCTCAGTTGAATCCGGAGGAATCACTCTGATCGGGTTGCCCCTGATCTTCAGATTGAACGGCGGATTGGGATCGAGGATGTGACGGGCGCGATTGCCGAATCCACACGAAGCGTGACTGTATCCTCTTTCGAAAAGGAAACGCTCTCCGAGAAGTGTGTCGCGAGCGACGAGACCGCTAGTCAGGTGAGGCGGTTCAAAGACAAAAAGCTGTTCGCCTTCGTTGACGGTTTGCGGAACGGTGATCTCGTACGGAACTGAGTATTCCTCGTTGTTGCCCGTTTCTCCGCGAAATTGGCCTCGATAGCGGATGTAAGTGATGTTGTTGAACGGGCCGAGAATTTCGCGGCTGGTGGGATGCCCAATTGAACTCATGATCTGATCCTTTCGATGCAGTCGTTAAACTTCCTCTGCAATCGTTAGCGACAAATCAGATCAAAAGCGGCCACGTGTGTTGCCGTGCCGCCGCTCCGCAGCGCCCGCAACTGTTGCCGGCGCCGCCGGCTTGGGTTCGATCAACTCAACGCGCGGCCGCGAGTTCTCCAATTTTGGCTTGAAAGTAAACTTTTGATTTGTGTAGCATTCTTTCTGCCCGAACTGCTCGCGCACTCAAATTCGACCGCCACCAAGGTAAGACAAATGAATCCCTCCCCCACTCCCGCACCTTTCACCTCGGCGCATACTCGAGCCACCATAACCAAGACCTTACTGATCGTCGGCGCGCTCATCGCTGGTCTGATGTTAGTGATTGAGACGCTTACGTTTGTGTATCCATTGCCGACCGAGGATCAGGAACTCGACCAAAACGTGATCGGCGCCGTGCTCGCGGTTTTAATGGTTCTGATCGGACTTCTCGCGTTCGTTGTCTACGTGACGACGGTCGTGTTTTTCCTGATGTGGCTGTATCGCGCGAACAACAATCTCAAGCGATTCAATTCCTGGGCTCGACTCGAGTATTCAGCCGGATGGGCGGTCGGCAGCTTCTTCGTCCCGTTTGCGAATTTGATTGTTCCTTATCGCGCTGTACGGGAAGTGTGGCAGAAGAGTGGAACACCGGAGGAGTCTGTTTATGCGGAGCCGAGTCCTCCCGGATTTTTTCCTGTGTGGTGGGTGGTTTGGCTTTTTTCAGGCTTCGCCGACAACATCTCGTTCCGACTCTCATTCAACGAAAGCGTGCCGGAGAGCACCGCCATGACGGTCTCGATCGCTGCAAACGGGTTATCGATCGTCGCCGCTGCCCTGGCCTATTTTGTTATTGATGCGATTGATAAGAGACAGGCGGAAACGAGCGCAAAGCTGAGCCTCGGACAACTATCCGGACCGCCACCTCCCCCGCGCGACCTCACGACTCCGCTTGCGTTTAATCCCGACGCTCAGTCTTAACGGCGAGGATTACCGGTCAGACCAACATCAGACCAGCTAGCTGTTGACTTTGAGGGCCTGACAGGAATAATCTCGGCTCACGTTTTAATAGAGGACTGACTCCCGAGCCTCTGCGTCCTCGCACACTCTGCTTTCAGTCCCGGTTCAATGGAATCCCGTGTAGGCGCGCTGTTTGTTTTACGGCGTTTGACCCAAATCGCCGAAGCACGCGGCGCCCCTTCTTGCCGCTACGTTTTGAACTCGAAGCTGCGACTGTTCGCAGATGAGAACAATGCATAGCCCATCGCTATTGTCGGTTTCCCTCCTGGCTCTGTTAGTAGCCGGAGCAGGAATCGCAATTGTCCAGCGAGCTCGGCGGGCCTCGCCGCCGCAGCGCACGGGTTCGATTCTGCGCCTCGATCCCAATGGCGCGATCCAGGATGCAATCGATCAAGCTCAACCCGGCGACACAATCGTTCTCGAGGCCGGCGCAGTTTACACAGGTCCCATCACGCTGCCCGCGAAGTCTGGCACGGACTTCATTACGATCCAGAGTTCGCGCGTCGGTGATTTGCCGGAAGGCGTTCGCGTCTCGCCGTCGCAGTCCGCGCTGCTCGCAAAGTTACAGTCCGCTACAAACAGCGAGCCCGTCGTAAAAACCGCACCCGGGGCTCATCATTACAGGTTTGTGGGAATCGAGTTCTCTACCGCCGACGCTAACGTGAAGGTTTACGATCTCATCAGGCTTGGAGATTGGCACTCACAAACCACTCTCGAGTCAGTTCCACATCACCTGGTAATCGACCGCAGCTACATTCACGGTTTCAAAACGCAGGAAGTTCAACGTGGAATTGCGCTGAACAGCTCCGAGACCAGCATCACGAATTCCTATATCTCCGAGGTTCACGGGAAAGGCTACGACACCCAGGCAATCTGCGGATGGAACGGGCCGGGTCCGTTCAAGATCATTAACAACTATCTCGAGGCGGCCGGTGAAAACGTGATGTTTGGCGGCGCGGACCCCGCGATTCGTGAGCTCGTTCCCAGCGACATAGAGATTCGCGGCAACTACTTCTTCAAACCGTTGTCGTGGCATCCGCAAGACCCGTCGTACGCCGGCATTCACTGGTCCGTGAAAAACCTATTTGAGTTAAAGAACGCGCGAAACGTTATCATCGACGGCAATATATTTGAGAACAACTGGACCGACGCTCAAGCCGGTCGCGCAATTCTCTTCACTGTACGCAACGAGCAGTCAACCGCACCGTGGTCCACGATCCAAAACGTTGAATTCACCAACAACATAGTCAGGAACAGTCCCGCTGCTTTGAACCTGCTCGGCTCGGACGCCCCGAAACCCTCGACACGAGCGACCGGACTGCGCATAGCTAATAACCTCTTCATCGACATCAGCGCCGCCTTTCTTACGATGTCCGGTTACTACGACGTCGTTATCGAACACAACACTCATTTCCAAGCCGGAAACATCATGGTTCTTTACGGCGAACCCTCGCTGAGGTTTACGTACAAAAACAACGTCACCATTCGCGACGGCAATGGTTACGGCGTGAAAGGCGACGGAACGGGAGAAGGAACTATAGCCCTGGATATGTTTACCCCCGGCTATAAGTTTGAGAAAAACGTCATTGCGAATGCCAACGCTTCACTCTATCCGCGACAAAACTTTTTTCCGAACTCTACATCGGCCACCGGCTTTGTCGACTACGAGCGAGGCAATTACCGTCTGCGGCCGGATAGCCGTTATCGCGGCACTGCTACCGACGGGACCGACCCGGGGGCCAACTTCGACAAGCTTCCGAGGCTCAGGTTTGAGGACCAATGAACCGATCCCCGACGCTTAAACCTCAGGCGTTAATCAGTCTCGGCATCCTCGCGATCTATTCAGCCTTAGCAGTAGGTACAGCCCTCACGGCGATACCGGGAACTGACGAAGGCTGGTTCGCGAATCCGGCCTACAACCTGATAACCAAAGGCTCGTTTAGTACGACGGTGATGGAGACCTTCGCAACTCCCTTCGCCGGCATGGACCGCCACACTTATTGGATCATGCCGCTACAGCCGCTCACGCTCTCGCTCTGGTATCGACTGTTCGGCTTCAGCGTGTTTTCCAGTCGCAGTCTCTCCATCGTCTGGGGGCTTGTCGCACTCGTCTCATGGTTCATCATCGTTCGATCACTATTCAGGCGAACATCGTTGGGCTTCCTGGTGCTTGCACTACTTTCGTGTGACTACATTTTTATCGTGTGCGCCTCGTCCGGCCGCATGGACGTGATGAGCGCGGCGTTGGGCTTCGCGGGATTCGCCGCTTACTTACGCTTGCGAGAGCGCTCGCTGATATGGGCCATCATGGTCAGTCAAAGCTTGATCGTGATGAGCGGGCTCACGCATCCGATGGGCCTGCTGTCGTTTTTCGGATTGATCTGCCTGACGCTCTATTTTGATCGCAAGCGGCTCGAGCTCAAGCATTCGGCGGTGGCATTAACGCCGTACCTCATCGGTGGAGTTGGATGGGGCTTATATATTCTTCAGGATCCATCGAGTTTCTTCAGCCAGTTTTCGGCGAACGCGATGATGGGTAGTGTTGAATATACCGGCAGCAGGTTGCTGGGATTGTTCTCGCCATTCACTGCGTTGAAACTCGAGCTCACCGAGCGATACTTTGCCAACTTCGGATTTGCACGGCGTGACACGGGTCTCACTCACATCAAGATTTTGTTTCTGGCGCTGTACGTGTTTGGAGTAGTCGGAAGTCTGCTGGTTCGTGAAGTTCGACGCACCGCGAATTACAAACTGTTGCTCGGGATCACATCAATCTACTTTGTTGGGTTGACGATTATGGATTCGCAGAAGAACTACTACTATCTGGTCCATATCGTGCCGTTTTATTTAACGATGTTCGCCTTGTTTGTCAGTTGGTGCTGGGCGCGACCGAAGCTGGCTGGAAAAGCCGTAGCGGTAGCGTTGAGCGCCCTCGGTCTGGTTGAAATCGCGGGCCTGAGCTACAGGATCAGTCGAAACAACTATCGAAACAGTTTTCAGCCCGCTGCCGCCGTTCTTCAACAGAACGCGACTGCTGATTCGTTGATAGCCGCGAACCCCGGAGTGGCTTTCGGACTCGGCTTTCCTGACAATGTGTTTCACGATCCCGTTCTGGGCTACAACACGAATAAAAAATTCGATTACATCGTCATAGATCCTGAAACCGCCTACGGCATGGACCGCTGCAAGGATCGCAATCCGCAACTTTATGAATACCTGATGCGGCTTTTAACAACCGAATATAATCGCACCTACGATTACCGCTCCTACACGATTTACACCCGCAAGTCTTCACACGAGCCATCACCCTCCTCCGTCAAATTGACCGAAAACGCTAATGTTGACAAACAATGATTAATCCTGTGTAATACGAGCGCTCCGTTCGTGCGGAGGGTAAGGTCTTTTAAGGTGATTGCTCCGATAAAGGCAAACCTGTCGTGAGGCAGGGACGCAAAACCGTTGAGTCTGGGGACCGAATTGACCAGATAGTCTGGTTGCCGAAGGCGATCGAAGACGGCTGTTAACGATTGCCCAAATAAGGGAAGGCTCGCGTTTAGGTCCAGGGCAAGACGCGAGTTTTATCGCTTTCAGCCGCAACTCCGAGACAAACAGCAACCCCAGCTGCTCACCGTTCGGTTCTTCCTTCAACCTTCATTTTCGTAATACTACTCAGTCTGTTCTCCCCGATGTGATGGACTTGCCTACTCGTCCACCGTGCGTTTGACCTGCACTATGGACTGACGCCTCTGTCTGACATTCATCAATAACGCCGCACGAAAACCGAAGTTTTAATCAACGACGACGCCTCCACGTCGTCCGTTCAAGCGGAGGTTTCCCCAATGTGTCATGGCGTCCAAGTCCGTAGAGCGGCACTTCGCTTCTCTATCGTGTGTTCCGTCTTCCTATTCGCAGTATCTTTTGTTTCCACCATCAAGGGAGCGACGATAACCGTGCCGGCGGGAGGCAGCCTGCAAGGCGCAATCAACGCGGCTCAACCGGGAGACACAATCATTCTCGAAGCCGGCGCGGTCTACATGGGTCCGATCGTGCTGCCGGTCAAGCCGGGCACAAGCTACATCACGATTCAAAGCTCCAGGGTTGCGGAACTGCCCGCGGATGCGCGCGTTTCGCCGGCGCAGCAATCGTTAATGGCGAAGGTGCAGTCAGCCGTCGGCGGCGATCCCATCGTAACCGCGCTGCCTGGCGCTCATCATTTCAAATTCATTGGAATCGAATTTTCAACGGCGAACAGCGGCGTAACGATTTACGATCTGATCAGATTTGGCGAGTCTTCTCAAACTACTCTCGCCGCGGTGCCGCATCACCTCGTGATCGATCGTTGTTATATTCATGGTTTTCCCACTCAGGAAGTGCAACGCGGCGTTTCGATGAACAGTGCGGATACTGAGATCCTAAACTCGTATATCTCCGACGTTCATGGCCGAGGTTACGACACGCAGGCGATTTGCACCTGGAACGGACCAGGACCATTCAAGATCATCAACAACTATCTCGAGGCATCCGGCGAGAACGTTATGTTCGGCGGCTCGCCGCCGGCTATTCCGAATCTTATTCCGAGCGACATAACAGTAAAAAACAACTATTTCTTCAAACCGCTTTCATGGTACGTGAACGATCCGTCGTTTGCGGGGATCCGTTGGACCGTTAAGAATCTCTTCGAGCTAAAGAATGCTCGCCGAGTCGTCATCGACGGCAACATTTTTGAAAACAACTGGACCGAAGCTCAGGCAGGAAGATCGATCGTATTCACGCCGCGCCCGAGTGATTCCGGCCTTGCGGCAGTCGTTGAAGACGTTCAGTTCACGAATAACATCATTCGTAATGTCGGCTCCGGAATGCTTCTGCTCGGCGCGGACCAACCACCAGCACCAACCGACACACGCCTTCGTCGTGTCCGGATTGCCAACAACGTGTTTGACAACATCGATGGTCCACGGTTTGGAAGCAATGGAGCTTTCCTCACCGTCATCAACGCGACCGAGGACGTGACAGTTGAACACAATACAGCGATTCAGACCGGAAATATGATCATCGCCGACTACGCTCCAAACACGCGATTTATTTACCGGGATAATATTTCTCGCCACAACATGTACGGCATTATCGGAAGTGGTCGCGGAATCGGAAATGACTCGATCACGTACTATTTCCCGAACAGCATCATCAATGGCAATTTGATCGCGAAGGAAGTCGACGCGCCGTGGAATGTTGAGTTTATATATCCGGCTGGTAATTACGCGCCGGCCAGTCTCGACGCAGTGGGATTCGTGGATTGGAGAAATGGCAACTATCGATTGGCATCGTCGTCTCAATATAAGGGTGCGAGCAGCGGGGGCACTGATCCCGGTTGCAACATCGACGCACTCACCGCGGCGTTAAACGGCACACCGACTCCCACTCCGACGCCGACTCCTACTCCGACGCCGACTCCGACTCCGACGCCGACACCGACACCGACACCTACTCCGACACCAACACCGACGCCGACTCCGACTCCGACTCCGACGCCGACTCCGACGCCGACTCCTACTCCGACACCGACGCCGACACCGACGCCGACGCCAACACCAACACCAACGCCAACACCAACTCCGACGCCGAACCCGTTAACTGTCAATATCAGCAGTCCGAACAACAATTCGACGTTCAGCCTGGGCACGAGCATAAGCATTACGGCAAACGCGTCTGACACGGGCAGTATTACCAGCGTCGAATTCTATGTGGGCTCGCAACTCATAGGGACCTCAACCGCGAAGCCCTATACGGCAATATGGAGCAACGCCGTCGCGGGAACGTATTCCCTGACGGCCAAGGCTCACAACAACCAGGGGCTCAGCGTTACGTCCAGCCCCGTCCGGGTCAAAATCAGTAAGGCTCTCAGGAGTGTTCGCAACAACAGGACGAATGCGACTCAGTTGACCAACTCCGCGACGCTTTCCGGCAACGCTGTGCAGACTGATGCTGCACTCGATTCATTCGTCGTCGATCTGGAGCAGACCTACAACGACTTTACGGCCGAACGTAGTCTGTTCAATTCTTCAGACCAGATCGACCGTTACTTGTTTGCTGCACTGTTCCTCGCGCGGTCTAGTGAGGCGTTAGCCCAGGCAGCAAAGTCGATGAACGGCGTGCTCGATCGTCTGCACAAGATTGATGCGTACCTGAGTTTCTGCGAGGACTTGATGGTTAGCGACATGATCTCGCAGCAGTCGTTAACCGACGCCAATCAGGTCAACGCACATGCGGATCTATTGATAATGCAAACGAGCACGACTCCGTTATCAACGACCGGTCTCATGGTGTCGCCAAACGCTGCTGCAAGGGTGTTAACCACGTCGACGAGTCCATTCGGCACCCAAACGGCGTCAGCTCCCAATGGCGCGCCTCAGTATGAGCTTGGTGACGTGACGGTGACCGTCAACGGTCGTGCTGCCGCACTGCTGCTGGTCTCGCCAACACAAATCAATTTCACAGTGCCGAGCGGTACGGCCGGAGGTCTGGCCGACATTCTGGTTACGTCGCGCGAAGGCTACATCACGCACGGTACAGCCGCGGTCACTGGATTGAATCCGATGATCTTCGGAACTACCGGCGATACCAATGGCCGTGGCGCGGTTCTCGACGCAGTCGGTTTTCAATCCGGCATCTTCCCCGTATCAGGCGATGGGCTGTTCCTGCTGGATCTTCGCACTCGGCTGACGATTCTGACATCAGGTATCAGCACCGGCGTCGCGAATACCGACCAGGCTAACGACGTGTTGCTGGGCAATGGTCAAATCATCGAGAACCTGGCGGAGTCAGTGACTGTCGAGGCCCGTGCGAATGACGGGACAGTGTTTATGTTGCCCGTCGAGTTTGCGGGTGCTCAGGGCACTTTAGCCGGCCTGGACCAGGTCAACGTCGTGCTTCTGCCTGAATTGCGTGGCGCAGGATCGGTGCAGTTGACTCTGATCGTAAATGGCGTCAGGAGCAATACGATGAGAACGACTCTACAGTAAGCTTTCGTTCACTGAAAAAGGAGACTGGGGAGGAAACCAGCACGAACCTCGGATATAGCTCTTCGTCGGCGTTGTCACTTTCGAGGTAATTCGATCTCCTGCAATACCACGCTGCCCTCCTCCTTTGTCAGTGCGAAGATCTTGTCGCCCGAGACGTGCAACTCAGCATTGGGCGGGAAGTCAGTGGACCACAATAACTTTTCGCCGCTCCACGCAAATAGACCATCGTTGGTCATCGGGCATTTCGGATAACAAAGGTTTCCATCACGATAGAACTGCCGGTTCTCGACGACCAGATACTGATCGCCTTTGTACGGTTGGATCTGCGTGTAATAGGCGTGGCTACCGCCGATGTTTCTTCCAAAATAACTGACCGCTCCGGTCATCGCGTTTATCGAAAACTGTCCGAGATCCTGGCAAATGCCGTAGATCGTGCCCGTCGAGTCAACAATCGGCGGCGCGACCAGGAAAATGCTCGCTTCCCAAACAATCTCCTTCTCAGCATTGAGCATGTAAATCGTGTCGTTAACGGTGACAAGCATCCGATCCGGCGAGAGCGATTTGAAATCAACGATCCCCAACGGGAGATCGCGATTGTCGGGAAATAACTCCACCTTCGTTTTCTGTTGTGTGGGAACAGTAAGAGTCGCGAAGGTCACGACCAGGTAGACGATGTGAATAAAGATGCGCTCCATGAGGGTTCAATCTAGTACGATCACAGATGGAACCAAAGGAGGCACGCCACTTTTGCTGCTGTGGATCTCCACAGCAGGAGACGTCGGTCTGCTTCGCTAACGACGTCGCTTCATACTGTATGAAGTGAACTCGATCGGCTCGCGCAAATCGCTCGTCTGGTACAACTGTAGCAACTCCCTGCGCCGCTCAATCTCTCTCTCATCTACGTTGGGTGCTTCGGCGAGCTGTCGCAGGTCTGCCTCGACCTGTTCTCGCGTCTCGTTCTTCAGACTCAGAAGCGTCAAACCCGTAAACGGAAAACGCTCGAAGTTCTCCAGCAGAAACTCGCGCAACGCCGGACTGCGACGCAGGTGAAACATGATGATGCGATCGACTCCGCGAACCGGATATTCCGGGAACGCCGCTGAGTGCATCAGCGCCGACGCAAAGTTGTTCAGAATCAACTCCGCCATCGCCTTGATCTCATCCAACGAAACATCATCGCCGGGATGCCACTCGGCCTCGCTGTAAAAGTACGGCCGCAGTTTCGGGTGCTCGACGAAGAGACGCAGATGGTTTTGCGTTTCGGTAACCGCGCGCGGGATCAGGTAAAGATCCGGTTGCTTCTGCGCGATCTCCAACTGCCGCATCGCAGTATCGATCTGCTCCTTCGCGATGCGAAGCTGTTTCCGAAACACAGAGAAGTTCAACAAGCCCACCGTCACGAGCAGCAGCGTGCCCACGATACCAAGCACGCCAATCAGCGCCTCGAACCCCATTCGTCTACGTGTCTCCTACGTCAAAAGTAACTGGCCAATGCGGCGGCATCAGTGCAAGTATCAACACGCGGCTGCGTTCTTCCCCTGAGCCCACGCACAAGTTAACCGAAAGGAACCGCGATCATGCAGAGTTTTTCCAATCTCAAATCACGACGGTGAGTCCGAGCTACAACCTTTTCATCTCCGAGGTCAGACACAAATCGTGGTGCGAAGTAAACGAAGAAGGGACGGTCGCGGCCGCCGCAACGTCGGTAATGGGAACTCTCACGTCGATCCAGCAGCCGCAACAGAGGTTTGTCATGAAAGTAGATCGCCCGTTCTTCTTTGCGATTCGCGACAACCGCACGGGCGTTCTGCTCTTTATCGGCTCAGTTACAAGCCCTAGCTGAGTCCGTTTGTAATCGCCTGACGGTAAGCAAGCGAGGTTGCAGTCGGTTGTTGTATCGAACCGCCGCAACACGGCGAGAGCAAACAACTGATGATCGAGTCGTACATCCAGATGAAGCCGCCGTCAACACTGCTGCCCCACGTTTTATACTGACTCTGAAGATCTGACGGACACGCGCCATTCATCGGGTATGGATTGTAGCTGTTGCCACAGTTCTGACCGAGATAGTAAGCATCGCATTGTGGCGCCGAGCCCCACCACGGATTGCCCATGAAGTAAACGGTGTCGCCGGTCTGAAACGATCGGCCGTTGTTCAGGACCATTGGACCACGGCAGTAGAAAAAAAAGCTGGCCGCATTCGGAGCTTTCCACAGCGCCGCCTGAGCCGAAGGCCAGTTTTGCGTGTAAAGATAGTTGTCCCAGTTGGCGCCTTCGTACATCGCGACGTTTGGAACTTCAACTACGCTCTGGCCCGCGCCACACTGGTCATACCATGGCCCAGGTTGCGCCTGATTCGTCGCGAGTCCCGGAATCATGAGCGCGTTCCCGCCGGCGTTCTTGAATCCAGTCACCCAACTGCCCACGTCGCTGATATTCCCGCCGCCGCCTGAATAGCACTGCAAGTGAATGGCGTTGACGAAACCGCTGCCCTGTGACGCAACGAGTTGCTTCATCGTGTCGTACCAGATCGACGGGCTGTCATAAGGACAAAAAGTGACGTGAGCGTAGCCGATATTCGCCAGCGTCCTGGCGAAGTTAACCATCACGCCAGATTCGAGGTTGTCTTCGTTGTCGAAATCGATGGCATCGATGTCGCCGCCGGCCGCGACCATTGCCTGTTTGAGTGCTTTGAAGTTGTCGTAAATCAGATTGCCTGGTCCACCCGGCTGTCCGTTCAGCAGCGCGGCGATCGTCGTGAAGTCGCAAGTTCCACCGGCGCCGACGGAGAAAATGATCTCGACTCCGGCTTTGTGCAACTGCGCGAGTCGCGCAGGAAGATTCATGGGCGTCGCTTCCTGGTAAACGCCACCGGAAACGATCTGAGTGTCGTTGAGAATCAGGTTGCCGTCAGGCGCGACGTGTATGGACCAAACGATCACGCTGTTGTAGCCGGCAGCAAGTAAATCATTGATTGCGGGTTGACCACCGAAAGCGATCGCGCCTCCGGCGTAAATACGTGTGGATGCCGTCATGGGAAAGAACCTCCGCAAGGGGTAAGGGTTGGAGTTACAAACGCGATGCTACCACAGATCAGCCCGCGGAATTATTTCCCAGGGTCGTCGCTACGCTCCAAGCCACTGGGCTGTAATTAGGTAACCCCTTCAGCGTTCGTCGGCAAACTGATCCACTACTGCTGAAACACTCAACGGCGCGAGCCCTTTAACGGATACTTGTACGTGAATCGTCGCGGAGGTGAGTCGGCGCCGGGTGGTACGATCCACAGTTCGTAGGTTAGACAACCTGTCATACCTCCATCGAAGGTCAGAATTCTCGCTGCGTCCGCACGGCGTACCCGGACGAGGTAGTCTTTGGCTTTGAGTGCATATCGATTACTGACAGCAGCCGAGTCGCGGCGCGAGCGGTAAACAACGCCTGAATCGATACTGAAGCGACGACAAGCAGCGAAAGTGCCAAAAGAAACTTCATATTGATTACTCCGGCGAGCGCACGCTCTTCCACGAAATCGTCACGCTCTTTTTCGGATCGAGCGACTCGACGCGAAACAGAAAGTACAGATCCGTCTCCGTGTCTTTCGTGTGTACGACGTACATGTGACCGACGACCGCAGGGACCGAAGGATCACGCGTCGGCACAGGATACGCGGGAAGGACTGGAACCTGAAATGAGTCGCTCCAATTCAACGGTCCCATGTCCTGCATCCGGCTACAGTCATCAACCACCATAGTCACTTCGAACTCGTCACGGTCGGGACTATTCCCAAACTCAATGTCCCAATCATTTCTCGTCAGTGGCACAGCTCCCGCGCCGTTTATGCCGTATTCAAAACTGAACGTCGCGTCAACATAATTGTCGATGCCGTTGATTATTCGACGGGCCACCAACGTCGCTGTCCGTGGCTGAGTCTGCACTGCGATATGAACGAGCACTTCGTTGCTCGTCTGTCCGCGCAGACTCACGCTCACCCACACATCACCGGCCTGGGCCAACGCGTCAGGTAATCTGACGATGATCTGCGTAAGCGAGTCCACGCCAGGAACCTTCGCTACAGTCTCAACATTCAAGCTGTAAGTTTTTGACTGCGAATCGCGGGCGCTGGCTGTCACCGCTGAAGCAGTCTCGTTCGGCAGCAGCTCCAGATTGGTCCCGAATAGCGAGAGACGCGTTCGCCGGTCGTTGCCCCAGCGAAGACGTGGCACAACCGAAAATGGATCGCGAACGAGTTCGACAGTATCGACAGCCACAGCGCGCTGCGAATTCTCTTCCGTCAGTAGCGTTGGTTTCGGCGTCTGGACGTGGACTGACTCAGCACAACAAATGAAAAGGAGGAAGCATGTTGTGAAGAGGGTCTTCATCGAAGTGACTCAATCAATATGATCCAATGTCTGGAATTGACGATCCGCGAATGGACCAAAAACGGTTTACTTACCTTACGCCGGTGCGATTTGTTCAGTCAATGTCTCAGAACCTCCGGTGGTGTCCTAATCTGCCTGTAATCTTTTTAATCCGTGTCTCCCTGTGTGCGTAATATCAGACACTACCGAACCTCCCAAACCTGTGCTGTTCTCAGCCCCTCGGTAAACGTAACAAACGTTTTTCCATCAGAGCTCCATTCGGCCGGCCAGGTGTTGTTCTCGAGCGTTTGCAGTAACTCGCCAGTGTCCGCATCCAAGAGCCGAACGAACTTGTTACCGGCAGCACTAATGATCGGCTGCGTCGGGTGAACGCTGAGTACGTCGTGATCCCTGGGATCGAGGTCCAGCGGAATACGACTGTATTTGAGGATCAATGGAATCGTCGCTTTGAAACTGCCCGTCCGAACGTCCCAGGTTCTCGCTTTGTACTTGTAGCCGCTCGTGACGACAAGCGTTTGGCCGTCATTGCCGAACCATAACCGGCTCGGCCAATCGTCCCATTTTTCCGCCGCGAATGTCGCCTTGACCTCGCCTGTTTCACAGTCGCGCAGGGTAATCGATGTTCTAAATTTCGAACTACGAGTCTGCTGCGACGTCACGAACATTTTCCCGTCAGGCGTAAACCCTTCCATCGAACTGGCGGTGCTGTTTTCGTCATACGCAATCCTGGCGCTGATCGCGGCGCTGCTGCTGTGCCAGATGTAGATTCCCGATTCGTGCATGTGAATCACGAACCTTCCGTCAGGACTGAACTCGGCGCGATTACTCTCGCTGAATATCGCGCGATGTGGGGGTTCCAACTTCGCGAACAAGCGGCCGGTCTCGACATCGTAAAGCCGGGGCAGGTGTTCTTCATCCGTCGCCAGAATTTGCTTTCCGTTCGCGCTGAACGCCGCGCTGGCATACCGTCCACGTATCTTTATCTCGTATTTCAGTTGACCCGTTTCGAGGTTCCACACCCGCGCGATCGCTTTGTCGCGATCGAACGCCGTCGAGAGAATGCCTTCGTCCTGCGTTACGCTCAGCAGAAGCTTTTCGTCCGGACTGAGTTCCAGGCGGCCGAACATCTTGAAGTACTTGGTACGCGGAACCTTGATGGGCGTCGTCAATCTCTTTCCATCTCGTGCGTCCCAGATCGCCGTGGACTTCGAGGTCGCAATCAGCAGGCACCGTCCGTCTTTGGTCCATTGAATGCCGAAGATCGAGTCGTCGACAAACGGGATCAGAGCGGTCTCCTTGCCGTCGGCTGTGTCGATGATCTGAACCGGACCGTGTTGCCACTGCACGGCAAGTAATTTACTGACAGGACTGAACACCACTTGCTGCGATTTGGGCGGTAAGTCGATTGAGAAACGCAACTTAACAACCGGCGGCGGGCTGGCAGTTTGGGCGTAAAGGACCGCCTGGCCCAGCAGGATCACACTGACGACCACTTGCTGGACCAGGCGAATTGTTTTTCTCGTCATTGGTTTCCACCTCACGGTGGATCAATAACGGAAGTCAGAACCAATCGAGGTTATTGAGATGGCAGTTTTTCAACTGTCACCCTCAAATTGATCGCGCATTCAAACGAAGGCCCGCTCGACCTGCCTCGTGGTAGTAGGCTACGAGTGAACCGGGCATCTGGTAATGGACCACCATAAACGCGTCCTGGTTCTGCTTGCGATCGCTCGCTTTCATGCGCCCGTGATATTTCTCGATCTCGAAGTCAAACCTTTCAACCAGTCGGTCAACGCCTCGACCGTTTTGACTGTCGCCGCGTAGATGATGCCGACGCCTTAGGGAACACGGATAAAAATCAGGAACTACCGGCTTCGGTGATTTGATTGACAGGTAATTTCGACTCTAGTAGATTGTGCGCGCTTTACGACAAACACACGGTCGGAACGGTGCGACCACCGTGACGGTAATGTGGGGGATACGATCACTCGCCCTTTGATCACTCCTATCCTTCCGCCTTCTCACAACTAGGAACCTTCAGATCACAAGGAGACAACCATGAAACCCATCAAAATGTTTCTCTTTACCGTCTTGTTGATTACAGCCCTGGCTGCCACCGCAGCCGTGCTCCACTCCACCTCGGCTGCCGCGCCTGGACCATCAGCGTCGGGTCACGGAACTGTCCTGCTTCAGAATACGGAGGGTAAAACGGTCAGACGGCAGTTTTCCTTTAGTGCCAGGGTGAGGGCCGACGGCTCTGTTCAAGGGACGGGCATCCTTCACAATCCCTCGTTTGACCCGAAGTACGATGTTCAATTCGATATCACGTGTCTGCAAGTTGTCGGCAACCGGGCGAGCTTCGGCGGTTCGATCAGGAAGACCAGCGATCCCGTTTTCAATGACGAGTTTGATGCGGCGTTCTTCACCGTTTTCGACAATGGCGAACCCGGTAGAGATAACGACACCATCAGCGAAGTGTTCTTCGATAATGTTGTCGAACCGAGTGCGTGCCAGTTTATCGGCGCAGACGATTTCCCGCAGATACCGATCGAATCGGGTAACGTGCAAGTGAACCCATAGTTGTTTCAGGTGTGGTGTCCTAATTTAACTCTGCGCTACTCTGCGTCTCGGCGGTTATGCTTACTTCACCGCGGAATCAACTCTGAGACGCAGAGGGACGCAGAGAAAATTCTTTCAGATTAGGACACGACCTGTTTCAGGTAATAAGTTGCTAAGCGAAAATTCGTGCGCTAACTTCTCAGCCCTGCGAAGATGAGTGAGAATGATTGCCAGGCGACGCCAGGTGATGGATGTCGTCGTACGGGGAAATTTGTGGGGATGTAGCTCAACAACTACTCAAACATAGATAAGAGCGGCAGCACGATTCTCAAGCCGAACTGCCGCTCTCAGGTGGAACGCACGGGCAACCCCCCACAATTTGCCTCTGGGCTGCGCGCGCTCCAAAACTATAAATACACATGTAAAGGAGCAGGGTTTATTAGGACGCGAGGGCAAACCTTCTAGTGAGAGGCGCCCGATTAGTTCGGGCGTTACGGTTACCCTCTGGAACGGCGCGCAGTGTAAGTGAAAATACATATAAACACAAGTGTGCATCTTCGTCAGGAGTTGTGGCCTGATGGGACGCTCACGCCGAAACAAGCCAAAGAAGCTGAGTCAGAAGCTGTTGGCGATCAGAAAACGTTTGAATATGAGTCAAACGGAAATGGCGCGAGCACTGCAATTGAAAGTTCATTATTCGGCTGTATCTAACTTTGAACTCGGTACACGAGAACCGGATCTGCTCGTCGTCCTCCGCTACTCACGACTCGCCGGCATCCCGATGGAGACGATCGTCGACGACCAGTTGAGTCTCCCGAAAAAATAAAACGTTTGAATTCTCCGCGCGGTGATCGTACAACTCTGTTTTCGGGCGGACATGCTTTTTAGTTCAAAACGCGCATCCACTCATCAACCGATGCCCATCATCGTCGGCTCGCCTCGTTCAGGCACGACGCTCTTGCGCCTCATGCTCGATTCGCATTCCGAGTTGGCCATTCCTCCGGAAACCGGCTTTCTAACACTTGGAAAAGAACTGCGAGGAAAAGGCGACACGCTTCGCGAGAATTTTTATCAAGCGGTCGTGAACTTCGGGGCACCACTTCCATCATGGCCTGATTTTGAGATCGCGAAAGAAGACTTCCGATCCACGCTCAACGAGATCACGCCCTTCGATATCGCCGACGGTTATCGCGCCTTTTACCGTCTCTACTCAACTCAACGCGGAAAGCCGCGCTGGGGCGATAAAACACCGCTGTACTGCAAACATCTCGACACGATCAGGCAAGTTTTACCCGAAGCGCGATTCATTCACATTATTCGCGATGGCCGCGACGCCGCGCTGTCGTTGCGCCGCTTATGGTTTTCGCCGGGTTGGGAGATCGAAACGCAGGCAGCTTACTGGCGCGACTGTATCGTCTCCGCGCGCCGCGCGGGCGCCGGTCACGCGGACTACATCGAGGTGCGTTACGAAGATCTGATCCTGAACACTCGTGAGACTCTCGAACGCGTGTGCGCCCACGCAAACCTCACTTACGAAGACGCGATGTTGAGTTACTACAAGCGCGCACCCGAGCGGTTGAAGGAACACAAAGGACGTTCGCGATCGGACGGAACGCCTTTCCTTACACAGGAACAAAGACTCCAGCAACAGCAACGCACGACCAAGCCTCCCGATCCAGCGTGCGTCTTCGCCTGGAAGCAAACGATGGATCAAGAGGAGAGAAGAAAGTTTCAGACTGTTGCCGGCGATCTGTTGGCGGAACTGGGTTATGAGCCTTGATCCTCACGAGCACCAGAGACCAAGCGCGAGTGTTCCCGAGCTGATCTGGCTACACTTGCCTGGACCAGGATTACCCGTCGTGCCGCAGTCGCGACACACCCAGTGGTTCCCCTGCTGATCGCGAAAGACATCGCGACATGGTTGCCCGGACGACCGCGTCCAGCAACCTTCGAACGTCCAATTCGCCGGAGCAGCAGCGCCACCACCTGCCGGCGGTGCAGCAAGTAAGAGAGTAAACAGAACCAGGACAATCGCTAACAATTGAATTCTGCGCAACATCGCACACATCTCCTTCATTAGACGCAGGGCCTGAATTGTTTTTGGGAGTTTAGAAATCCGGGATAGAAATGCGGTTCCTATCCCGGATTTATGAGAATTTACCGCCCACCAACGTCGCGTGAGGCGATGTCGATGGTGATCATGAAGCCGTTCGTACCTTTGTACTCAAACGCCTTGTCACCAAGACGATAAGCCTCGACTTCGTTCGGCATCATGATGAAGCCTTCGTTGCGCGGGACGCCGAAGTATTTCAGGTTCTTGATCACGATTGGACCATCAGCCATCGCGGACGGTTCGGGGTGACGCAGAACGACTTCCGCGACCTTCCCGCCACCTAAGCTTGCGCGAGCGTTTCTCGCTTCCGCTTTCCACTCCATGTCCGCGTCTTTGGCGACACTGAACGAGTTCCATTTGACGGGATAAACGTGGCCCAGGATCTTGCCGATTGCTTCGCGCTGTTCTTTCGTCACCGACGGATCAAACGTCAGCACGGCCCAATCCATCTGGCCTTTCGAGAAGTCGCCGCCGAGATCGCCGGCGACCCAAAACTTCGCGCCATCGAGTTTCACGCCACCCGCCTGGCCCTTGTTCACTTTGAATGCGTTATTGAATTTGCAGAAGTGTTCGTCGCCGCCGCCCGCGTGGCCATGGTGCGAGGCCGGCTTTGCGTTGAAGTAACACTGGCAGAACATCGGACAACTACACGCCTCGATGATGGTGGCGTTGAAGTCCCACTCACTCGCCGTCTTCGCCGGTGTGGCATTTTTGGGCGCAGTCATCTGGCTTGAGCTTGTCATGGCCATCGTGAGGAGCAGCAATCCTGCCGCGACGGAATAAAGTTTCTTCATGTTTCCTCCATTGAATCCTGGGGTTCGAAACGAATGGTTGGCCGCCTCTGGGAAAGACCAGCCAGGGTGCGGGGGAAATAGGTTCGGGCACTTTTTATTCCTAAGTCGCGTGTAAGTCAAGAAAAAGAATACAAATCAACTTACATTCTTGAGACTCGGGTTGTACTAACGTTCGTGCACTTCAATGACGCCCTGAATCACCGGGCGCCTCCTCCTGTTCTCTTGTCGTCGTGTGTCCGCGAGTTGTACCTATTTCTGATGGCGGAGGAATGACAATGAAAAACGAGCCGACACCTCTCGTGCTGGATTTGAACGAAGTTGGCGCTGGCGACGTCGAGTTGGTTGGTGGTAAATGCGCCAGTTTGGGCGAACTGTGCCGCGCTTTGGCGCCAAAAGGCGTGCGAGCCGTCGACGGATTCGCCACAACTCGCGAGGCTTATCGTCTATTACTGGAGTGTGACGGTCTCGGCAAACGACTGCGCGAGCTGATGCACGGCCTCGAATATGAAGACCTGAAAGCACTTAACAAGGCCGGCCGCGAAGCACGCGCGCTGATGCTCGATACTCCGTTACCACGCGCCGTACACGAGGCGATCGTCGATGGCTATCGTCGTCTCTGCGAACGAACAAAACGCATTTGCGAAGTCGCGGTGCGCTCGTCGGCGACTGCCGAAGATCTTCCGGAAGCGTCATTCGCAGGACAGCAGGACACGATCCTGAACGTCAGAGGCGAAGATCGACTGATCGAGGCGTGTCATCGCTGCTTCGCTTCACTCTGGACCGATCGCGCGATCTCGTATCGCGCCAGCCGCGGCTTCGATCATTTCGACGTCTCACTCGCGATCGGCGTGCAGCCGATGGTCCGTTCTGATCAAGCGTGCTCGGGCGTGATGTTTACGCTCGACACCGAATCGGGTTTTCGCGACGTCGTCGTCATCAACGGCGCGTGGGGTCTCGGCGAAGCGATCGTGCAGGGAATGGCGACGCCGGATGAGTGGATCGTTTTCAAGCCGACACTCGCGACCGGCGCGCGTCCGATTGTCAGCCGCCGTCTCGGAACTAAAGAAGTGAAGATGGTCTACGGTCTCGACGGCAAAGGCACGCGCACGCGCGACGTCGTAGACGCACAACGCGAGCGATTTTGTTTGAGTGACTACGAAGTGCTGCAACTCGCGCAATGGGCGTGTCAGATCGAAAAGCACTACTCCGAGATCGCCGGCCGTCCGACGCCGATGGACCTCGAATGGGCCAAGGACGGAATCACCGGCGAGATCTTTATCCTTCAGGCGCGGCCCGAAACCGTCCACGCAACGAACCATGAAAACTACATCGAGACACACAAACTCACCGGCGAACACAGCGAGCCGGTCGTTACCGGAATCGCAGTCGGCGAGAGGATCAGTCAGGGACCAGTTCACGTTTTGTCGCATCCCGATCACCTGACTCAGTTCAAAGAAGGCGCTGTTCTCGTTACTTCAATGACCGATCCGGCGTGGGAACCGATCATGAAAAAAGCCGCCGCGATCGTCACCGATCGTGGTGGACGAACGTGTCACAGCGCGATCGTGAGTCGCGAGTTAGGACTGCCTTGCATCGTCGGCACTGGAAACGCGACGCAGATGTTGCAATCGGGAATGGACGTGACGGTGTGTTGTGCCGAAGGTGCGCGCGGCAGTGTCTACGATGGTCTGATTGACTTCGCCGTTGAGAAGCGTGTTGTAGGAAAAGAGAACCGGCCGCGAACGAAAGTGATGATGAATGTCGGCGATCCGGATCATGCGTTTGCGCTTTCCGCGTTGCCAAACGACGGCGTCGGACTCGCGCGGCTGGAGTTCATCATCAACAACCACATCGGCATACATCCGATGGCGCTGGTCCGTTATCCGAATCTGCAAAGTCAGGAAGTGGTGCGCGAGATCGAGCGTCGCATCGGAGAAGAGGATCCGCGTGACTTTTTTGTCCGGCGTCTCGCCGAAGGCATCGCGCGGATCGCCGCGGCGTTCTATCCGAATCCCGTGATCGTGCGTATGTCGGACTTCAAGTCGAACGAGTATGCGATGCTTGTTGGCGGACAGGAGTTTGAACCGACTGAAGAGAATCCGATGCTCGGCTTTCGTGGCGCGTCGCGTTACTACGACGAGCGCTATCGCGAGGGATTTCAGCTCGAGTGTTTGGCTTTGCAGCGCGTGCGTGAAGAAATGGGGTTGATCAACGTCAAAGCGATGATTCCCTTTTGCCGCACTGTCGAAGAAGGCCGGCGCGTGATTGAGTTGATGTCTGATTATGGCTTGAGACAAGGCGAGCACGATCTCGAGATCTATGCGATGTGCGAGTTGCCGGCGAACGTAGTTTTCGCCGACGAATTCCTGCGGATCTTCGATGGTTACTCCATCGGCTCAAACGATCTCACTCAACTGACGCTCGGCCTCGATCGTGACTCCGAAATGGTGGCCCATCTCTTCGACGAACGTGACGGTGCGGTCGAAAAGATGGTCGAGATGGCGATCGACGCGGCGCATCGCGCGGGCAAGAAGATCGGCATCTGCGGCCAGGCGCCGTCAGATTATCCCGAATTCGCGCGCTTTCTGGTCGAGAAAGGGATCACTTCGATTTCACTCAACCCTGACACCGTGATTCAAACCACCCAACTGATCCTCGAAGTTGAAACGGTGACACCGGCAGTCAACACGTTTGCTTCAAGTATGACGTCTTAATTTGCTTCAAGTATGACGTCTTAATTCGCTTTAAGTATGAGGTCTTAATTCGTCTCTGCGTCGCTCTGCGGTCCTTTGCGTCTCTGCGGTTTATCTGTTTTGCGGTTCTTTACCGCAGAGTCGCAGAGGGCGGCATGGGTCAAACAACGCTGACGAACGCAGACGCCGGAAGAACCGTCGCGGCAAACGTGGGTGACACAGTTGTACTGAGTCTGGATGAAAATCCAACTACCGGTTATCTCTGGAAGATCGAAACCGTCGATTCCAGTGTCCTGGAACTGACAGCCGACGATTATCAGAGTGCCGGAGGTGGAATCGGCGGAGGCGGTAAGCGCACCCTGCAATTCAAGGCCGTTCAAGCAGGCACAAGCCCGCTGCAATTGAAATGCGTACGGCAGTGGGAACCCGACAATCCCTCAGGCACCTTCAGCGCGACAGTCGACGTACGCACTTAGCGACTCTTTAAAAATCCAGTCCAGATCTAAAATTAGTTCCACAACGCCCGTTAACTTTACTGACCGCCAGCGCCATCAAAGTGTTGCGTTGATCAACCTGTACGTTGGCAAAAAGGGAGTTAACAATGACGCCAATTGCGCTGCAAGAACGCGGCCTCGAACGCCCGGCAACCTCAACTTTGTGGGACACGCTGATTCGCGTCGGTTTAATCGCCGGGTTGGCCGTACTCTGTTACCAGGTCTTTTCGCCGTTTCTGAAGCTGATCGTCTGGTCGATCATTCTCGCGGTGACGATGTATCCGGCGCATCAGTGGCTGGCTCGCAAACTCGGCGGGCGCCAGGGATTGACCTCGACGATTTTGGCGCTCCTTGGCATTGCATTGATCGTCGTTCCGACGTGGTTGCTGATGAACTCATTCGCCGATTCCGTTCGCGGTCTGGTCGGCGCTGTGCAACAGAACACACTGCAAATACCGCCGCCGCGAGAGGGAGTAAAGAGCTGGCCTATCGTCGGCAAGAACATTTACGACACGTGGTCGCAGGCGCAGGCGGATCTGCCCGGACTGGTCCAAACTATGCAACCGAAGATCGGCGAACTGGCCCGCAGCGCGCTGGGGATGGTGGCGAGCATCGGCGGAACGATGTTGTTGTTTCTGGCGGCGTTCCTGATCGGCACCATCATCATGGCCTACGGCGACTCGGCGTCGAGTGGCGCCCGCGCTTTTTTCACTCGCGTTGCCGGACCGGCGCGAGGCGAAGCACTCTCGAAACTCGCGCTCGCAACGATCAAAGCTGTCGCATTGGGCGTGATCGGAGTCGCGGCTATTCAGGCGTTACTGGTCGGGTTAGCGATGTTGTTTGCGGGTATTCCCATCGCGGGTGTGTTGGCGATCATCACCCTCGTGTTGGGTATCGCGCAGGTGCCGGCGCTGATCGTCACGCTTCCGGTGATCGTTTACATCTGGGCCAGCGGTGACTACAGCAGCACGTCCGCGATCGTAAACACGATCATATTGTTGCTCACCGGCATGGCCGACAACGTGTTGAAGCCGTTGATGCTGGGCCGCGGCGTTGATGTTCCCATGCCGGTGATACTGCTTGGCGCACTCGGCGGTATGGCGAGTGGCGGTATTCTCGGAATGTTCGTGGGCGCGACGGTGCTGGCGCTCGGCTACGAGCTTTTCCGCAACTGGGTTACGACGAATCCCGAACCGGCGACAAACGGCGCGTCCAGTTAACTATGGACGCCTTTCAATTGAGAGCCCGTGGAGGAAGAACGCGAGCGACGTGGATTGCCAACCTTCGTACCGCTTTGGCGCTTCCCAAAAAGCCGCCTCGCTGTCCAACACGATCGAATAGTCACCGGGCACGAGATCGAAATCGATAGAGAAGACTCCGTCACGCCTTTTCTCGTACTGTTGGTGCCAGGCTGACTCCGCCTCACTGCCGTTTACGCTGAGTGGTTTCATCACTCCAAACGAGTCAACGGAGTTATAGAATTCTTTTTGCGAACCGTCGGGATGTTTCAGACGCAAGCGATTGAATAGATCCCAAACCTGCGCGAACGCCGTGCCGCCCTGCCCGTCCTTCCGCGGCGCGCGTTTTAATATCGACGCTACACTGGCGCTGAGTCTCGCCTTTATTGTTGGTCCAGTGTATTTGAACAGCGAGTGGACCACGTAACTGTGCTGCCTGATATCCAGCCGCCAGATCTGCACCGCCGTAAAGTACGTCTCGAACGAATCTCCCTGGTCGTTCGTCAACGGGTGATGATATTGCGTGCATCTCTCGTCGTAGTAACCGAGGTCAGGATTTCCACCGGGAAACTTGTCGTACTTGTATGAATACGCCGTTCCGTTGGGAAGCCCGCGATACAACCGGCTCACGTCGAACAAACCGGCGGCGAGGACCATCGGCTCGTTTGGCCCAAAGACGGGATATTTACGCGGCGTGACGCCGCCCACGTCGCCGGATCGAGTCCGAGATTTGCTTGCGGTGGTGTTTCGAGCGCAGACTTCGGCTCGCTTGTGGTGATGTTAGTTTCCATGGGGGATCTCCTTAGATTAAGAAGTGGATTTCTTTAAACCGGCCGCAGGAGTCCGAACTGCATTGCAACCGGCAGCCAAAGGACCAGTTGGGCCAACAGGACAGCGGGCTCCGTTCCGCTTTCTTCAGCAGCGCGACCGGCCGCAACGTGAGCAGACGCAGGATTCTCGCAGGCCTGCAAAAAGGCAAACTGCCAGTGTTCGATTTCTTTGACGTGGATGCGATAGTCAAACCGTCCGATCGCGACGAAGGAACGTCGTTGCTCAGGAGGCGGAGGCTGTTCTTGATCCGTGTCGTTGTCAAAGAAATCGGCAAGCGAGAATTTCAACTCGAGCAGGCGCAAACAAGGTGTCGCTTGCACTTTCAAATCCGACGTAAAGATCTCCAACGGTGAGAACAACGGCGGCGCGGGTTCTTCTTCAACGCCACGCGCGCGCATGACCTCCGTTCGCGCGCGTTCGAGACGCGCGATCTCGGCGGGCAGATCCAGCAAAGCTCCCATTTCCTTGTTCGTTGGTTTTGTCTGGTCCAGGAATCGTGGGAAGCCCGCGCCGAGATCGAACAAGCTGGGAGAGTGCGACGGTTCAGTGACGATATAGGCTTTCGCAAACGCGTCGAAAACCGGCTCGCCGACAAACCGGCGCAATGCCGGAAAATCCGCGCGCATACATTCAAGCAGCCGCGCAACGTAACCGCTCGTGTAAATACCGAGACGCTTGTGCGCCGGGAGATCGCATTTTTCAGCAACGACGTCTTCGATACTCAGACCATGCAGTTGCGTCGCAGTCTGTAACTTGTCCGCGAGACTGCCGCGTTCCGTGACCACGGTTTTCATCCACAGTTGTAATCGCCCGAGAGACTGTTCAGTCGTCATGCTGAGACCAATTGGAAATCAACGGGATTGGAAACGATGTGCGCCGCCGGATCGTGGTGCAACGGAGCGTCGGGAATTACGCCCTGGACCACCGCTTCGGCTTTCCTGAGTTCCAGGACGAGATCGGGAAAGTCGGGAATGTTGGCGTCCCATTCGAGCAGCGTCGAGACGCCGCCCGTGAGTTCCTGGGCCAGTTTATAAAGACGCCACACCTTCGCCGGCACTGGTTGATCGTGCGTATCGACGAGGTACTGCCCGCAGTCCGTTGGACCAGCAATATGGATCTGCACGACGCTGGCGTGTGGCAGGCTCCTGATGTAGTGCTCGGGATCGAAGCCATGGTTATGACCCGACACGTAAACGTTGTTCACGTCGAGTAACAACCCGCAGCCTGTTTGTTTTGCGAGCTCCGAAAGAAAGTCCCACTCCGTGATCGTCGACTCTTTGAACTCCAGATAACTCGACGGATTTTCAAGCACGAGCGGACGCTGAAGAAAATCCTGCACCTGTTCGACGCGTTCGATCACATGCGAGAGGCTTTCTTCCGTTAACGGAAGCGGCAACAGATCGTGTGTGTTCACATTCGCCACGCCGGTCCAACACAAGTGATCCGAAATCCACTTCGGCTGCACGAACTCGGCCAGCATCTTGAGTGACTTCAGATACTCCCAGTCCAGCGGATCGGTGCTGCCGATGGACAACGAAACGCCGTGCATGACGATGGGCCGAATCGACGCCATGCGTTCGAGCACGTGACGAGCGAACCCGAAGTTGTCGATGAAGTTTTCGCTGATGATCTCGAACCAATCCACTTGCGGATCGTTTCGCATCAGGTAAGCGAAGTGTTGGTTGCGAAGGCCAACGCCCAGGCCGAGATTCGGCAGGCCCAGGCGTTGGTTTTCAAGGTTGCGCACGTGAAGCTTTGTCCTGTGTTTAGGTTGAAGGTGGAAACGCGAGACGTAACGGATCAGGCGCCGGTTTGTTCGGCAGATTCGTAACCCCGCGATGCTTCAGCACCTGGATGTAAGCTTCCCACGCGATGTCGTAAACCTTTTGACCGTAGGCATAGTTCATTTCGCCGATCTTTGTGGGCGTCTGATTCGGGCCCTCAAAATCGTTGACCTCCATCTTTCCAGGGTCAGTAGGCTTCAGTGGATTCGGCGCGGGATACAACTGCGAGTCAGAAATCGGCACCGCGCAACCACCGAAAGCAGCGCACGAATTATCCGAAGGCGCGCTGTAGATAATGATGGTCTTTTCCAACATGCCGGGCTCGTGCATGTTTTCCGCCATCACCTTGAAGCCGCAGATGATGCTTTGACTGCCTACTTCCTGCACGAAGCCGCAACCTCCTTCGGCCTTGCACGTATTCGATCCGCGACACGAATGAAATACGGCGACGTCCGGCAGTTCCTTCCCTGGGCCAGGGCCGCCACAAACCACGGGCGTTGACGACGGCAGCTCCATTCCCTGACAAGCGTGATAGAGCTTGCCTGGAACTTTTTGCGCGATGCCCTCGGTGATGTCGGGGTACTTGCCGAATACGGCCCAGCAGATCGACACGCGATCGCCGGATCCGTACATTGAAGGAAACGGAAACGACGCCGTCTCGTTGGTCCAGAAGTTCGACAACAAACGCGTGATGCCCGCGATCGAACCCACAGCCGCTTTACTGAACAACTCGTAATTGCTCGCATCCTCCTTGAGCGTGTTGAGCGCGCCGGCGATGTCTTCGGCCTTCGGCAACGGCCATTTGTTCTGGTCGTAACCCGTTGTCTTGAGCATGTCAGGCGTCCACTTGTTGCCGCTGGCGTGCCATTGATCCCACGTGACGACCTTGCCGGTTTCCAGTAGCTCCTTGATGGCGAGAAAACGATCGTGATGGTCCACTGAAGCGTTGTTGCTGCGCGCGACGGTGTTGCCGGAAGGATTGTCTTGCGCGCCGGTGTCGGTGTAGTTCGGATAGTCGTAGTTCAGTGCTGCTTCGTCGGGTTGGAACTGTTCTTTGACAGGATGATATTCGAGCATTCCCTTCTTGTGCAGTCGCGCCCGAATCTCCTCGGCTATGCCCGAACCCTCGCCCTGATCGGTGATGGCGTTGATCATGTCGAGGACGTTGGCTTTGGCCCAACCGGAGTCGATCTCGCCGGTCGCCATCGCACGCATCTTCGGATACTCCGGTTTGTGCTTGGCGCTCATGGCGTTGAAGAGATCTCTTTCGAGGCTGCCGCGATTGAAGACGTAGTCAAACAACCTCGTGTGGTCCTTGTACTCGATGTCGAGGTATTCCCACAGGCATTTGTACAGCCAGCCGATCGTGCCGAACATCGGCAGGTTCTCTTCGGTGTAGTTGATTTTCCAGTCGGTGAAAGGAACTGTGGGGAAATAGTTTCCGATCTTCTCGGGGTCGATTATCTTTTGTGCGTCCTCTTCGTTCTCTTCGATGGCGAGGAAGAGCCGGTTTTGATCGAGTGAGAGCGTGTCGAGTTTGACCTTGATCGTGTTGTATGGTGCCACAGTGTCCTGGAAGTCGATGATGTGCGGGATGACCGTCTGGTCCGGACCATAGCACTTCCAGCCGTAGTCGTCCGTTTGCAGCGCCGAACTGGTGTACGTCGGCATCACTCCGAGCACCTTCGCGATGTTCGACGCGAGTTGCAAGTGCAACATCTCATCGATAAAGACGCTGAAGAAGTGATTGAAGGCTTGCGCGTTTTCGTCCTTTTTAGGATCGCGACTCGGCGCGGCGCCCGGCCAGAGCCGGCCCTGGTAAAAATCATTTCCCTTGCTCGTGATCTGGTGCATTCCCTGAATCGAGTACATCGAAACCATGTACAGCGGAATGGTGAATAACTCGACGTTGATGGTGGCTTGAGCGATGGCTTGCAGCGCCGATTTGTCCAGATCTTTGTTGGCGGGATCGCGCAGTTCTGGCTCGGGGTTTTCGGAATTATCCATGAGAGGCTCCTAAGTTAGAGTGATGAACGACAGTTAGTACCAAGGGATTGAAGAACATCAGGCGAGGGCCGCCTAATTAGTAACGCGAGAATTATTTCATAATTCCACCACCATGAGGAGGACTATGTTTCAACTGCTCACGAAACGTCTCGCCTTCGCTGTACTGATTTTTCGTATCCCTGTCGACTCGCGCCGGTCGCGATCGGTAAATACGAAATCCAGGAAGGTGTAAGCCATTTCGCGAGACTCGGCGACAAATGGGGTTACATCGATAAGAACGGGAAGTACATCTGGCCCCGTCGAAGTAGAGTGGTGTCTTAACCTGACTATATCTTTTTGATCCGTGTTCTTGCTGTGGGCGTAACATCAGCTAAGGCACCGCTCATAGGCAACACGGATAAAAACGAATTTCAAATTAGGACACCACCCGAAGTAGTAATTACTTGACTGTCCGTCGCTTTGTGCATAGATTCAACGCGCGTCCCTTAATAAATAAGGAGTTCCCACAAATGAAGATGAAATTGTTGATGGCGCTAGTGCTGCTCGCCGTTTGCAACGTAGCCGCACTGGCCCAACAAACACCCCCGGCCAAAACACACTTGAAGGTCGGAGACAAAGCGCCCGAGTTCTCGCTGCGCGCCACCGATGGAAAGGCCTACAAGCTGAGCGACTTCAAGGGTAAGAAAAACGTCGTGCTGGCGATCTATGTGCTCGCCTTCACCGGCGGTTGAACGAAGGAATTGAAGGCGTATCAGGCTGATATCGCCAAATTCGAATCGACCGACACTCAGGTTTTCGGAATGAGTGTTGACAGTGTTCCCGCCAATCGCGAATTCGCAAAACAGATCGGAATTACATTTCCCATCCTCAGTGATTTCAAACGCACTGCCGTCAAAGACTATGGCGTCTTCAACGAGGAACAGGGCTTTGGAAATCGCGCCACCTTCCTAATCGACAAAGAAGGCATCATTCGACACATCGACGAAGGCAATACCGCGATCGATCCGACAAGTGTCGTCGAGGCGTGCAACGTTCTGACGCGGCCCAAGCCGGCAACACCTTAAAACAGAACTGGCCCACATTCCTCCGCGAGTGTGGGCCAGTCGTCACTACCAGCGCTGCCTTAGCTGATGTTACGCACACAGGAAGACACGGATTAAAAAGATCACAGTCAGATTACGACACCATCTCTAACCGAGCCGGTCGAGTTTCTTATTCTCGCCAAGCTCTACTTGCTTGCCGGTGAATATCGCCGACACGAAGCTGACAGCCTGCGAGATCATGCTTGATGGTCCATCCCAGTACTCGGCTTTCGTTACTTTGACCTTGAGCAACGCTACGTCAGGTTGATCCGGGCCATCCGGAAACCACGCCTTCAGCACCGGCTTCCACAACTCTTTTATCTTCTGTCTGTCCTGGACCAACTCCGCCGTGCCTGAAACTGAGACGTAATGCTGTTCACTCGTATCGATGAAGCTGACGTTCACGTTCGGCGTTCGCTCGATCTCACTCGCCTTGTGCGAATTTGACGACGTGAAGAACCAAAGATTTCCATTCTCATCGACGTCGCTGTTCAGCGACATTGGACGGCTGTGCAAATCGTTATTTTCATCGACTGTCGTCAACATACATAAGTCGATGTCTTTGATCATCTCTTTAAATTTTTCGTAGTCCGATGCTTGCGTCATATTCCCCTCCGTGTTTCATATTGAGTTGAAGCGAATCATCAATCGATGAATTCACAAATGCTTGTCACGAAATTTTCAGCAACAATTTTGTAACAGTCTCGCAACCTTTAGCCCCGCGGCGTTAGATACTCTCTCCCGCGTTTGAACGGCAAGCCCTTCTAGCCCAGATAGATAACCCGATAAAACCCGATGAAGCTCGTAAAAAGCTCTACCTATTTTTGTATTCATTCGACGGAGCACAAATGTTCACCTCCCAAGCGTGTGCGGCGCTTCGCAGTGTTTCTCCTGGAATCAACTATGCCTTCGCCGCCCTTCTAACTCTTTCGATAATCTCTGTCACCAGTTTTGCCGCAACTGTCGTTGTACCCGCAGGCGGCGATCTGCAAGCAGCAATCAACGCCGCCGCGCCAGGCGATACGATCGTCCTCGAAGCAGGCGCGACTTACCGCGGCGCTTTTGTCCTGACTAAGAAGTCAGGCGACGCCTTCATAACCATCACGTCTTCAAGAGCGAGCGAGATCACAGGGCGTGTTACGCCGGCGCAAAGCGGCCTGCTCGCAAAACTGCGTTCGAACGTCGGCGGCGATCCCGTGATCAGAACAGCCGCCGGCGCTCATCACTACAAACTGATCGGTCTCGATCTCTCCACAGTCACCGCCACCGACAAGATCTACGATCTCGTCAGGCTCGGCGACTCTGGTCAGACCGATCTCACAAGCGTTCCGCATCATTTGATACTCGATCGCCTGTGGATTCACGGATTTTCGACACAGCCTGTGCAACGCGGCGTCAGTCTAAACAGCGGGGAGACTTCGATCCTTAATTCGTATATCTCCGACATCCACGCGGTCGGCATCGACACGCAGGCGATCTGCGGATGGAACGGTCCAGGACCTTATCAGATCATCAACAACTATCTCGAAGCCGCCGGCGAGAACATCATGTTCGGCGGTTCAACCCCCGCAATCTCGAATCTCGTTCCGTCAAACATCGAAATCCGACGCAACCACTTCTTCAAACCGTTGTCGTGGAAAGTCGGTCATCCTACTTACGCCGGAATTCACTGGACCGTGAAGAACCTGTTGGAGTTTAAGAATGCGCGCAACGTGATCGTCGATGGGAACGTGTTCGAAAACTGCTGGACTGACGCGCAGATTGGTTACGCAGTTCTGCTCACCGTTCGTAGCGAAGACGGCCGCGCGCCGTGGGCGACGGTGGAAAACATCACGTTCACAAACAACACCGTCAAGAACACTGAACAGGCGTTCCAGTTACTGGGCAGCGACTATCCGTATCAGTCGGGTCGCGGAAACGGCCTGGCGATCGCGAACAATCTGTTCATCGGAATCGTGAATCGATTTTTCACGAGTAGTGGTTTTTACAACGTCACCATCAATCACAACACGCACATTCAGAACGGCAACGTGACGGCTTTGTATGGCGAACCTTCGATCGGTTTCGTCTACACAAACAACATCACGGTTCGTTCCGGCTACGGTTTTTTTGGCGATGGTATCGGAGAAGGCACTGCTGCGTTGACGGCTTACACGCCGGGATTCGTGTTTCAAAAGAACTTGATCGCCGGAGCGCGGGCGACTGCTTATCCCGCGAACAATTTCTACCCTTCGTCGATCACGGGCGTGCTTGATTCGGAGTTTCGCGTTGTTGATTCGACGTACAAGTCGGCGGGGACGGATGGAAAAGATCTGGGTGCGGATATCAATGCGTTGAACGCTGCGCAGTCAGGCGGAGTGATACCAGCGCCAACACCTACGCCTACGCCTACACCAACACCAACTCTGAGTGAGTCGCCAAATAACACGCGCGTTCCGACGGCTACTCAGATCGTCGATAGCAATCTTGCAATCTGGACTCGTACGTCGAGTGGAACGATTCTGCGTAACAGTGCAGGCACCACGGGCACCGGTTCTCAAATCCTGTACTGCAATCGCATCGTTTATGTCTTCGGCACCGATTCGCAGTGGTACCGCTGGGGCAACGGCTGGACACCGATAGGCGTCGTTGATCCTTGCGGCGGCGCCGGAGCGACGACAGAATCACCCAATAACACGCGCGTTCCGACAGCTACTCAGATCGTCGATAGCACGGGCGCTGTCTGGACTCGTACATCGAATGGAACAATCCTGCGTAACGGCGCAGGCACCACCGGCACGGGTTCTGTAATCCTGTACTGCAATCGCATCATTTACGTCTTCGGCACCGATTCGCAGTGGTACCGCTGGGGCAATGGCTGGACACCGGTAGGCGTCGTCGATCCTTGCGGCGGCGGGTGAGCACTCGCGGTACCGCGACAATGATATTCTTGTCCGTGTTATCTACTCCTTGATAAAGGACCAACACGGATATGAAACAACTACTGGGCCACCTGCTTGGAATCGTTCTCGTCTCGACTTCAAGCATGGTGATGGTCTATTCGCAATCTCCGAAACCAGCGCCACGCCAGACTGTAAAAGCTCCTTCACAGTCTGGCGCGCTGGTTGAGGAGTTTTCCTTCCTGATCCGCGACTTCAAAATGGACCACCAGACGCAAACCAACAATCTCAATATCTCGATCTCGTATCGTTACGTGAACAACGCGACGAAGTCTGACTATCCCGACTTCCGCTGGCTGGCCAAAGACATTGAGACCTTCTTAACTGACTACCCGAATGACGACGACTATTGGGAGATCGTCAACAAGCAAATCACGTCGATGTTGTTGAAGAAGTATGCGGGGCTCGCGAGCATCACGAGCGAGATACGAGTCGATCCTTCACCGCAGGTCGCTTACACGCGAACGAGTCGTGTAACCCGTCGCCGTTGAGAAAAAGATTTCTAAAATCCGTTTCCGGCTGGCGTTAGTCCCCATTGAGAAAACGAATTTATATTGACTCCGCCTCAACAGCTGAGCCAATATACAACTCCTCGCATTTCCGTCGTAAATCCCAGAGCGCTCAACACTCCCGTCTGCACGTGTCGATTGTTCGCTGATCGGCGTGCGCATTTTAGTCCTAGCTTGAGGAGGGAAAGCATGAATCACTTAACACGACTTCTCTTACGATGCGGAGCCGCTGTGTTGGCTAGTCTTCTGCTTACAGCTCCCGTTGCTGCTCAGGTGACTACGGCCGACATCACCGGCCGCGTGCTCGACCAAAACGGCGCCGCCGTCGCCAACGTCACCATCACCGCCCGCAACATCAACACGGGCCTGGAGCGTACCGCGCAATCCGATCACAACGGACACTACACGATCTCCGAAGTGCCTCCGGGCACCTACGAAGTCACTGCTGAAGCTGCGAACTTCAGTAAGGCGGTCGTTAAAGCTCGTGAGATCAACGTAGGCGCAACCGCCACGCTCAACTTCGATCTAAAACCGGGGCAGATCACCGAGATCGTCAACGTCACGGCCGACTCCCTCCAGATCGAAACAACGCGCTCCGATCTGGGCGGCGTTGTCACACCTATTCAAGTCGAAAACCTGCCGCTGTTGAATCGAACCTTCGCGGCGCTGTCCGTGATCATGCCCGAAGCGCGGCCCGTCGGAAATTTCGATCCGACCAAGACGCGCGTGGGCAACGTTGCGTTCAACGGCGGCGACGGCCGCCAGGTTGACGTCAACGTCGACGGCGGCGACAACAAAGACAACGTCGTCGGCAGTCTGCTTCAGAATTTTTCGTACGAGTCGATCCAGGAATTCCAGGTGCTGCAACATCGTTGGACCGCGGAACAAGGAAGAGCCGTCGGCGGCGTGGTCAACGTGATCACCAAGTCAGGCTCGAACGAGTTTCATGGATCGTTCTTCGCGAACTTCCGCGATGAAGCGTTAAGGGCCTTCGACTTCTTTGAGGATCAACGCAAAGCGGCGACGCCGGGCTTCGAAAAACCGAGTTTCAGCCGGCAGGAGATTGGCGGATCGATTGGTGGTCCAATCAAGCGAGACGATCTGTTTTTCTTCTTCGCCCTCGAGCGTTTTCGTGAACGTCAAAACGTTCCGGTGAGCCAGGCAGCGGCGGTCCAAATCCCGTTGATTCCCGGCGCGGATTTCGTCTCCGAGATCCCGACGCCTTACGACGACACGCTGCTCACCGCGCGCGTCGATCACACGCTCACCGATCGACAGACGATGTTCTATCGTTTTGCTTTTCAGAAGAACAGTTCGCCAAACGACCAGGTTGCGAATCCCGCAACCACCGATCTGACCGGCGGCAACACGGACGACAACAAGCTCTACAGCTTTGTCGCCAATCACACCTGGACGCTGAGTCCAACGAAACTGAATCAGTTCTCGTTTCACTTTCAGGATTTCAACAACGCGATTCTCGGCGTGACCACTGACCCGCAGTTGAACTTCCCCGGCGGCATCACGATCGGCGCAAACACGAACGTGCCGCAGGCCACGACCGAACGGAAGTTTCAGTTCCGCGATGACTTCTCATGGCAGGCGCGAAAGCACTCGCTGAAGTTCGGCGTTAACTACATCCACACCGAGCTCGGCGGTTTCTTCTTCTTCGGATCGAAGGGCTACACGATTAGCTGGTTCGATTCGCCCTCGACGATCGCCAACAACACGAACGGCAAGTATCCGCAGGGATTCGCGACGCCGGGCGCCGTGCAGAACATCAGTTTTTCAGACGGCGAAGGAACTCACGATCAGACGATTCACCAGTTGGCGTTCTACCTTCAGGACGACTACAAGGTCTCGCGAAATCTCACGCTCAACCTCGGTCTGCGCTGGGATGCAAACATTCACAATCTTCCCGACCAGACGAACAACCGGACCATTCAGATCCTGCAACAACTGAATCATCCGCGCGCGCAAGCAATCACCGGCGACCCGGATAAACTCAGTCGCACGACGCCGAGCTGGACCGAGTTTCAACCACGGTTCGGGTTCGCATGGGATCCGAAAGGAACAGGCCGGACCGTCATTCGTGGCGGCTACGGCATCTTCTACGATCAACTCTTCCAGAACCTGACGTTGTTCTCGCTGACGCAGTCGAATCCGGTGCTCTATCAGACGATTCTCAGTCTGACAAACTCGGACGTCGGCGTCGGACAGTTACCGACGTTCCGTTTTGGTCTCGATCCGTTGCCGCAGCCTCCGGCGGGTTTTTCGATCTCGAATCTCGCGGTCGGAGGATTCGGACGCATCAACGATCCCGATGCATCCGAGCCGTACGTGCAGAAGTTTTCGTTCGGCTTCGAAACTCAGCTCACCGACGAGATGACGTTGTCGAGCGACTACGTACACACGCTCGGTCTCAACGAACCGCGCGTACAAGTCATCAATCCGCGCATCGAGAACATCTGCAATCCGGCGTTTCCGGGATCCACTCCGGCGTCGCCGTTGTGCGTTCGCGGAGTGAACAGCCGCGTGTTTGATCGTGCGTTTGTCGATGCCGGACTGCCGGCGAATCGCATCGAACAGATCAACATGATCGGCACGACGAATCGTTCGCTGTTCGATAGTTGGACCACGACGCTGCGTTGGCGTACGCGCAAGCATTTGTTCTCCGGCAGCTACGTGCTCGCGAACTCGAGATCGTGGGGCGGACAGCCGGTTGCGTCGTACAGCGGCAACGGTATCGCGACGACTCCGGAGAACCAGTTCAAGCCGGAGGAGTTTGGTCCAACGCGTTTGGATGAACGGCACCGCGTCGTTCTTAGCGGCGTTTTCAACTTCCGCTGGGGATTACAGCTTGCTCCGATTGTTCAGTTCGCAACCTCGCGACCGTATTCCGCAAACACCGGTCTCGACATCGACGGTGATGGTCTCGCCACGAATGATCGACTCTGTCAGGGTGTCGATCCTTTGGCCGTGTTTGCTGTTCGTGGTAACTCGACGGCGATCAGGAACCTGAATCCGAGAGGCTGCGCGCAGGCGGAGGTCAATGGTTTGCGAAACGGACTGATTGTCGACTCGGCAGGAAACATCACTGAACGAAGCGGCCGCTTTTTCAACGTCGATCTGCGAGCGAGCAAGATGTTTCGCTTTGGCGAACGTTATGGACTGACTGCATATCTCGATCTTTACAACGTCTTCAACGTAGAGAACCTTTCGTACGCGTCACGACTGGCCTTGAGTCCGGCGACGGCGGCGGGAAGTTTTCTGCAACCGGTGTCGTTGTATGGACCGGGTTTCGGTCCGCCGGTTGGGCGTCCGCTGACGGCGCAAATCGGCGCGCGGTTTACGTTCTAAAGTGTTCCAGGTTTTGGGGATTTCCTTTTGCATGTGTCTCTCGCTAGCGGGAGACACATGCAGAAAGGACTCTAAGGATCTCGTCTACTCTCGAGCGAGTTCGACAACAGCGGCGTAAACACCTTCAACAACCATCGCCATTCGCCCGTAATCCAGCTTCTCTTCCGTGTCGTCTTCCGTGTGGTAGTTGCGATTGCGAAAGAACGCCGTATCCGTGATCATCACCGCACTGTACCCAGCTTCCCAATAATTAAGCTGATCCGAAAAGTCGACACCCGTAACAAAACTCGGTGCGTTAACAGAATAAACGGGCAACGGCGACGCCCCACGCATCGCACTCTTCGTCCGCCGAACGAGCGACCAGTCACTGAGCCTCCCGACAACGCTGATGAAATTCCCCGTCAACGGATAAAACGCACCAAACAATCCGATTGGAAACCGCTGACTCTTCGGCGCGTCGCTGAAACACCCAATCATCTCGAGACTAAACATCGCCCGCACACGAACATTCTCGTTACGCAGCGACAGTGCATGAACCGAACTGCCCATCCCCGTCGTGCGAAAGTACGGCGGCTCCTCCAACGTAAACGCCACAAGCTCAACACGCAGCGGCGGCGGATGCTCCCCAAGCAATCGCGCGAGCTCGATCAACCCTGCCACACCGCTCGCGTTATCGTCAGCACCAGGCAATGGCCCAGCCGTATCATAATGAGCGCCAACAACGATGCGCTCCTCCGACTCCGGCCCAAACCGCGCAATCACATTTCGATACGACTTGCCCTGAACCCGATACGGCTGCTCTAAAACAATCGACGTCGTGCGACTGAATTCGTCCTTGATGTACGCCGCAACACGATCCAGGTTCTCGATATGACTCTCATCACGCGGACCAAGCTCGACTGAAAGTTTGCGCACATGCGCCTGAAGTCGAGCCGGATCGACGGTCCTCGCGGAGCTCGACGCGACGCTCGAGAACATGGGCTGAGTGATCCAAAACCACAGCCCAACCAGAAACAATATCGATACGACAACGACCAGCAACATAAACTTTACGATACGACGGCGACGCTCCGCCTGTGACTGCCATTGAGCTTCGAGTGACGCAAGATTACTCTCACTCTTGTCGGCTTCTTGTGTTTTCGATGCTTCCAATGAACCTCGAAAATCGCAGTTTTAGACGCAAGATCGCGGGCACGGACCTTGCTCCCTGGGCGAGACGAAGTAGACCACAGAAGGAGCTGAAGATGAATAAGACCCGCCTGTTTATATCACTTGCAATCGCAACTTTCATCACCGCCGGCGCGCAGGCCCAAACCCCGGAGCAGAACATCAACGTCACGATCCGGCCTTCACAGACTGTCGAAGAGCGCGTCGCCGATGAGATGAAAGCTAAAGAGTTGAAGAAAGCCGCGGAGGAAAAGAGCGCGGCGGAAGAAGCCGCGAGAATCGCCGAGACGAGCCCCAGAGCGCTCCTGAGCCGAGCGCGTGTGGTTTACATCAGATCCGACACATCGTTCTTCGATTCAGTCCAACTGCAAAATACTTTGCGGGGGCGCGAAGAGTTTGATACGTGGCAACTCGCGATCGTAGATTGGCCCAAAGGCGGGGTCGCTGACATCGTCATCGAAGTCGATCGCCCACTTTTCACGTACGACTTCACTTACAAGATCACCGATCGCCGTAACAACATCATTCTGGCGATGGGCAAAGTGACAGCCTTCGACGGAAACTTCGCAGCGCCGATGCTCGCCAAACGCATCATCAAGGACATCAAGATCGCGCGCGGCGAAGACAAGAAGAAGTAAGACAGCGAGGTCACGCAGCAGCAGTTCTGGTCGCCACGCGCAGACGCTCCGAGATCACCTGCTTCGATTGCAGACCGATGAGTCGATCGATCAGTTTGCCGTCTTTGAAAATCAACATCGTAGGGATGCTCGCGATCTGAAACTGCGACGTGATCATCGGGTTTTCGTCGACGTTGAGTTTCGCAACGCGATAACGTCCCTGCGACTCAGCGGCCAGCTGATCAATGATCGGCGCGATCCTTCGGCATGGACCACACCACGGCGCCCAACAGTCGAGCAGCACCGGCTGTCCACTCACTTGCAACACCTCACGTTCAAACGTTTGATCGCTGATCACCACAGGCTGCGAATGCTGCGTCGACGAGGAACCCGCTCCGGTGTTTAACTTTTCACCACACCGCCCGCATTTTGCCTCGCTACTCGCCAGCCTCGATTCTTCAACTCGATTCTTCGCTCCACAATTACCGCACACGACCACATGCATGTTGACACCTCAAAATCGGATGTTTGCTAAGTTTGAGAACGCGCAGTCGCGAAACTTTCGCGAATAAGTGTCTTTAGCTGCCTTTCTCTAATTCCTTTGCAGTTCAGCAACAGGTTTGTGAAATGCCGTTGCGAGCATGACGACTGCTCCCGAGGAGTCGAGACGAATCCCCCGAAAGATCGAGCATTGGGTATAAGGAAGGAGTTCAAACATGTCAGGGAGATATGACGATCGAGACAACGAGCGAGGTGGCCAGCGAGACTACGGCCGCCGCTCCGGTGGGGAATACGATCGCAGTTACAACCAATCGAGCCAGGGCGGTTACGGGCGCGGTTTTGAAGACGAAAGAGATCGATATTCGAGTGAAAGTAGATGGCGGGGTCAATACGGTGGCAGAACTCCGTATCGATCCGGCAGTGAATACCAGGCCTCACGCGAGGATCGCGAGGATTACGGTAACGAAGGATGGGAAAGCAATTACTCCGGCCAGCCGAGTCGCACATTCGGTACGGGTCGCGCCCTCGGCGCCGACTACGGACTCGGATACGGCGGCAGTCAGGGTGGATACGGCGAACGTAGCGGAAGCGAATACGGCAGCAGCGGGCTGGGATACGGCGGCGCCGAACGCGGCTACGAAGACTATCGCGGGTACCGCAGCGAAGGCAGTTACGGCGGCGAACGCGGCGGCTATGGTAGCGAACGCGGCTATGGCGGCAGGCGAGGTTCCATGGGTTCTGGGGGTTCATCCATGGGTTCGATGGGCAGCCAGCGCGGCGGCTACATGGGCGGCAGCGGTGGACGTTACTCCGATGAGTCGAGCAGCGGCTACTCGCAACGCTCGAACTATCCCCGCGGCCAGTCATGGGGCGAAAGCTACGGCGGACGCGGTTCCGAATATAGCCGAAGCGGCGAATATGGCCGTGGCAGTGATTATGGCCGCGGCGGTGAATATGGCGGCGAGGAACGCGGCTGGTGGGATCGCGCTTCAGACGAAGTTGCGTCGTGGTTCGGCGATGAAGAAGCCGAGCGCAGGCGTCGTATGGACGCGCAACGTCCGCACAAAGGAAAAGGTCCGAAAGGCTATCGCCGTTCCGATGAACGCATAAAGGAAGATATCAACGATCGACTAAGCGAAGGCTACATCGACGCTTCCGATATCAACGTGGAAGTTTCCAACGGCGAAGTAACGCTAACCGGAACAGTAAGTAATCGCTCTGATAAACGGCGAGCGGAAGACATTGCCGAGTATGTGTCAGGAGTGTCGAACGTTGAAAACCGGATTCGCGTGAAGGACAACGATGCTAATCGTTACAGTTCGTTACAACAGACCGGAATGAACGACACGAGCACGACGAGCGCAACCGGAACAAGTGCAACGGGCACGGGCTCAACCGGCACAACCGGGACAGGCGCAACCGGCTCGACGGGCGCAACCGGCACCGGCGCAACCGGCACCGGCGCAACCGGAACGTCCGGTTCAACTGGGACGAGCGCGCGTGGCCGCACCGCCGGCAGCAGCAGTAGCAGCTAAACGTTCGCTAACTTCGTTCACTCAAAAACGCCCCACCGTCTTAGCGATGGGGCGTTTCTTTTTTAGTTCAACCTCAGCGGCGATAAATCCGAAACTCGCCCACTGACTACCGGCCGTGACCTGGCGGAAGATCTTTTCGGCGTGCGCGCGCTGGCCGTTATACACAAACCAATTTCCCAATCCGTAACCCACACTCGCGCTGCTCAGACTGTCGGTCGTCGAACCGATCGCCTCCAACACCTTCTCCGGCTGGAGCTGTCCTTTATATATCTTCAGCAACTTGTAGTAATCGCCGTTTTCGATCACGTCGAGGTCGTCTTTGATTTTCGCCAACAGGACACCGGCTTCTTTGTGACGTCCCAAACGTCGCAGCGTCATGTAATGCCAGTGCGTCGTCGCGACGAGCATGTCGGGATTTGTTGAGACTTTCTCCGCTTCTCGATACGCCGTGAGCGCGCGCGCGAAGTCGCCCTTCAGGTAGTGAGCGAGTCCGAGGTGATACCAGATGTTCGATTGCAGCGTACTCGTCGGGATGTTACGCGCGTTCGGCAAACCATCCGGCTCGACCTCATCAGGTTGGCCGCGAATCAGACGAGCAGCCGTTTCGAAATCGGCAATCGCCGCGTCGAAACAGCGCAATGTGATGTAACGATGTCCGCGATGTCGATAAAGCCGCGCGTCGGATGGAAACTGAACGATCCCGTCCGTGTAGATCTTGATGGCGTCTTTGTAACGCCCGAGATAAGCCGTACGCCTGCCGAGCCAGATCACGTGTTCAACGTTTTGCGGGTCTTTCTCAAAAAGCGCGCGCGCTTCGGCGAGCTTCGATTCAAAGTCGCGGTGCGTTTCCGCGGACAGACCGGGCGAAACCTCGCGCGCAGTTTGCAGACAGTTATTTTGCGCGACGGCTGTCGATGCCGGCGAAAGCGTGCGAACCCAGATCAGGACGGGCGTGTAGTGATGACCCGTGTGGGCATGAAACAGACTTCCCTTCACGACGATCTTCTGACCGATCAGTTGCTTGTACGGTATCCGCGTGTAGGGAAACACGAGCTGGACGCGCCGCGTTCCCTCAACGGAAGTTGCGTTGAGCATGTCACCGGGAGTTCCGCGAACGTTGATGGCTTTCGCCAGCACTATCACCGGTACTTTCTCTTTACGATCAGTCAGAGGTTCCTCGCCGAAGTTCGGTGGTCCCCATTCATTCTGAATGACAAGTCGTCCTTCGAGTTCGACGATCGCCGGTTCGTACGAGAGCCATCGTTTCGTCTGGGCAGAGGTTTCGAGACTACAAATCGCGACGGTCAGGGTTATCAAGATTAGGTTTTTCATAATGACGGTTACGCAGATGGTACGGGCACGACGAGTCGCTGACAATGAGGAAATCCACACAGTTCGACGGGGAATCCGCACAAAACAAATACGTAGCGCGGCGCGCTCGCATATGGCATAGTGACCTCTCCCGACCCTGCCTCTCATGTCTGTGCGCAAGCGCATAAACCCTAACCACCCAGGAGACGACACGATCGTCGTTGCGTCTGAAGGCCGTGCGGATCCGCCACTGCGTTTCGGAGCGGCTTACATCTTCCGCCGCACGCCGTCAGGCTGGCACCAGCAGAAGAAGATCACGACGGATGAAGTCGTAGTTGATGGACGGCGATACGTTGCTGGTTGGCTCGTGGATAAAGTTTTCACCGTTGCCGTTTGCGGGCGCCGCCTACTTTTACGAATTCTGACCACGGCCGCGTTAACGCTTGCGCGAGGCGCAGCGTCTTAACTGCCAATATGCGCCACATAATTCTGGTGTGCCTGCTGCTGGTTGCGGTAGCCGCAGGCTTTCAGCAGACGTACGCCCAGACCGCTAAGCCGGTCGATCTTTCATTCGCACAGAAGCTTCCTGACTGGATGAAGGAAACGAACGTTCCGGCTGTTGGCGTCGGCATTATCGAAAACGGCCGGCTCAAGTATGTGAAAGTGTTCGGCGCGCTCGGGAAAGATGGTCCGCCTGCGCCGCCGAACACGATCTTTCAGGTCGCGTCGTTGACGAAACCCATCGTCGAGATTCTCACGTTGAAGTTGGTGAGCGAAGGAAAGTGGAAACTCGACGAACCACTCGCGCAGTACTGGGTCGATCCTGACGTTCAGAACGATCCGCGACATAAGAAGCTCACCACGCGCCACGTCGTCACACACCAGTCTGGGTTTCCAAACTGGCGTTGGCTGAATGAGAGCAAGAAGCTCGAGTTCCTCGCCGACCCCGGTACGAAAGTGAACTACTCGGGTGAAGGTCTCGAATATCTGGCGCGCGCTTTGGAGAAGAAGTTCAATCAACCGCTCGAGCAGATCGCGAAGAAACACCTGTTTCAAGCTTATGGAATGACGCAGACGCGATTTTTCTGGGACGCGTCGATGGATGAGTCGCGGTTTGCGGTCGCTCACGATAAAGAAGGCAAACCTAACGACGTTCGCAAGTACACGACGGCGAGTGCCGCGGATCTATTAATGACGACGGTTGAAGACTACGGCCGGTTCGCTGTGAACGTGCTTGCGGGCAAGGGATTGACGCGGGCGGTTTTCGACGACATGGTCCGTCCGCAGGTTGCCTATCCGAGTGGCAAGAACATCTTCTTCGGGTTGGGTTGGATGTTGATGCCTGACTTGAGTACAGGTGAGTACGCACTGATTCACACCGGGAGCGATCCTGGAGTTAATACTGTTGTCGTGCTCTTTCCGAAGTCGCGACGTGGGTTGATCGTTTTTACGAATGGCGACAACGGAACGCAGGTGTGGACGCGCATCCTTGCTGAGGCGTTTGATGTTGGAAAAGAGATGCTCGGTCGAGCGTGAATGTTAGAGGGTATGTAACACGGATTTTAGATCCGTTTTTCCATGTGACTCGCGCTAGGCGCGAGCCGCAGCGTTCGCTAACATTGCATTCACCATTGTTCGCAATAATGACCTCCATATCGTGTGCCTGTACCGCAAATCGTCAACAATTATTACCAATACATCGCCAAAAGCCCGAAAACCGCCCCGCTGGACCACGTTTCTCTTCGGCATCGCGCTTGCAGATGTATCTGCGCAGATGACGAAAAGGAGAACGTTATGAAATCTATGTTGCTGAAGAAAAGGGTGATGGGAGTTGTTCTTGGTTTATCTCTCCTTCTTGGAATCGGACTGGCATCCAGCCCGGTGGCCCAGGCCCAGTGGCAGGATCCTTCTTGGCAGCGTCAGCAGCAGCGCGAGCAGTTGCGACGCCAGCGTGAATGGGAACGTGAACAACGACGTCGCCAGCGTGATAACTCGCGCTACGATGATCGCTACGGTGATCGCTATGGCGATCGCTATGGTTACGGCGGCTCGTTCCAGCTTCGACAGACTGCGTTGAACGCAGGCTACAACGAAGGCGTTAAGGAAGGCCGTAAGGATCGCAGCCGAAACGACCGTTTCGATTACCGCGACGAGGAAGACTATCGCAATGCGAACACTGACTACAGTTCGCGTTTAGGTAACAGGGAGCTTTACGCTCAATACTTCCGTCAGGGCTTCGTGAACGGTTACACAGACGGTTACAGAGGTTACTAACAACTCTCCGTAACTAAACACCCTGTAGGCGGGATCGGATTTTCCGGTCCCGCCTTTTCTATTGAACTCAACGCGCCTTGATGTCCCACGCCCACATCGTGTCGAGATCGCGAATGTATAGAGTTCCATTCGCAATCACCGGATAACAAAACGCGGCTTCCGCAAATTGCCCGGCCTGCTTTCTCTTCGGCGGCGATGGCGGCATGAATTTTCCCTTCTCGCGATAACCTTCGGGAGTCGCTTCAACCAACGCAACTTCGCCTTCAGTGCCGTGCAGATAAAGCAGTCCGTCGGCGGCTGCAATCGACGCCACGCCAACACTCTCCGACTGCCATTTAACTTTCCCCGTCGTGAACTCAGCAGCGACGAGCTTTCGTCCGACTTCAGTGCCGTAAATATGATCGCCGACTACGACTGCGCCGCCTGGTCCATTGGGAAGTCCGCGTATGAAGTAAACCTGCTCCGCCACAACGCCGTTATCGCCGGGCTTCAAACGCACCATTCCACCGCCGACGCTCAACGCTCCACCATACACATATTCGCCACGCGCGATCGGAGTGAAGTATTGCGCCGGTCCTTTCGCCGCCTCGGCGTAACGCCAGAGAAACTGACCCGTCTTCGCATCGACGCCGACGATGCCTTTCGTCAAAAACTGCACGTACTGCTTTCGTCCCGCGGCCTGGACCACGATCGCCGACGCATACGCCGCGGGTTCAGCGCCGGGGATCGCCGACTTCCAGATCACGGCGCCCGTCTTCTTGTTGAGCGCGACCATCGTCGCCTGCGCTCCGCCGGGAGTCACGACAACTGCGTCACCATCAACGAGCGGCGACTCCGAGTACGCCCACTCGCCCGGTTGACCGCCAAATTCTTTGCGAACGTTTTTTGACCAGCGAATCTTGCCCGTCTTCGTCTCGAGACACGCGATGTCGCCGTCGGACCCCAGCGCGTAGAGCAAGTCGCCGTCAATCGTCGGAGTGGAGCGAGCTTTCGGGTAGTTCGGATTCTGATCGGGATTGCCGACGTTCCCGACACGCGTCGTCCAGATTACCGATCCGTCTTTCGTCGAGAGCGCCTGGACAAACTCGTTATCCATTCCGCGATTGCTCATCAGGTAAATGCGCGTGCCGACGACGACGGGTGTCGAGTAACCGTCGCCGATGTCGTTGATTTGCCAGAGAAGTTTGGGTCCGCCGGCGGGCCACTGTTTGAGGAGTCCGCTTTCTTTCGAGACACCGTCGCGTGCGGGACCGCGCCACTGCGGCCAGTCGGAGGAATTGAAGGTTGGGTTGGTGATTGCTACGGTTGAGAGGCAAAGACAGAGTGCGGCAACAGGAGTCAGTAATAGCTTCAACGCTCTTTTCCTTTCTTACTTCAAACACGGATTACGACTTGGCCTCGTCATGCTTGCCAAACAATCGGCCAAAAAATCGCGCGACGATCGCCCAGAGGGCACTGAAACCTACTGACGTTGCGTTTATGCTATTTGTTCCCTCATTCACGGATACAGTCGGATTTTTTTCCGTGTCATCCGTGGTTACGCCTTCTTCCAGCCGGGCTTTCACGCACGTCGCAAACTGTCGAAACATCTGTCGCGATACTTCTTCGATCATTCCGCGTCCAAACTGAACGATCCGCCCGACCAGATTAATATCCGCGTCGACTGACACCGCCGAACCGCCGTTCTCGAGCGCCGTGATGGTGCTGACCATCGTCACTTTAGTCGAACCAGAACCTCCGATCTCTTTCGCCTCGCCCACCATTCGCACTGTGTGCGTCGCGTCGTTCACTTCCGTGAAAGTGCCCTTGCCTTTGTAAGCCATCGACAGTGGTCCAACTTTGACCTTTATCTGCCCGACGAAATTGCGCTCGTCCTGAGTTTCCAACAACTCGGCGCCCGGCAGGCACTGAACGACGCTCGCCGGATCGATCATGTATTTCCAAACACGCTCGACCGGCGCCTGCACTTCAAACCGTTCCGCTATCTTAAAAGCCATCGCGACCTCCACGAAGAACGTGAAACCGATTATGGAGAGGTGTCTTAATTTTGTCTCTGCGTTGCTCCGCGTCTCTGCGGTTTATATTTTTGGCCGTTCTTTACCGCAGAGTCGCAGAGGTACGCGGAGAATGCTGAACAAAACAAGACACTACCGATTATGGACCAATGTTGACGTTTCCACTAACCGCCTCGTATTATCGAGCCCTTCCCGGTCGAAAAGTTCAGTTTGAAACGCACGACAAAATCGATTCCGATGTAGGAAGGTGAAGACCCCATGATACCTCGGAGCTTTGAATACTTCTCTCCTCGAACGTTGGACGAAGCCATCAGCCTCCTCCAGAAACTCGGCCCCGAAGCGAAACTGCTTTCCGGCGGCCAAAGTCTCATTCCGATGATGAAGTTGCGCATCGTTTCTCCGCAACACATCGTCGACATCAATCGCATTCCCAATCTTGATTACATCTCGGAAAGCGACGGCCATCTTAAAATCGGCGCGCTCGCCCGCGAGCACCAACTCGAGACTTCCGAAGTCATACAACAAAAACTTCCGATACTCGCCGACACCGCGAAGTTCATCGCCGATCCACTCGTGCGCAGCCAGGCTACCGTGTGCGGCAACCTCGCGCACGGCGATCCGGCTAACGATCATCCGGCAACGATGCTGGCGCTCGGCGCTACCGTCGTCGCCACTGGTCCAAACGGCCAGCGCGAGATCGCCGTGGCGGATTTCTTTCCCGGTCTGTTCACCACCGCACTCGAACCCGAAGAGATACTGACCGAGATCCGCATCCCGCTGCCCACGGCGAAAAGCGGCGGCGCTTATCTCAAACTCGAAAGAAAAGTCGGCGACTTCGCGACTGCCGGCGTCGCCGCACAGATCACACTCGACGACGCGGGTAATTGTAAGAACGCGGGCGTAGGTTTGACGAACGTAGGCATGACTCCGATTAAAGCAACGCAAACCGAAGCATTTCTCGCCGGTAAAACATTGGACGAAGCGACGATCAAACAAGCCGGCGAAATCGCGGCCTCCGAGTCGCAGCCAATGGACGACATTCGCGGCTCAGCCGATTACAAACGCGATCTCGTTCGCGTACTCACCGCACGCGCTCTGACGCGCGCGCTCGAACGCGCGAAAGGAGGCGCTTAACAATGGATAAAGTCGCGATCAAAGTTAACGTCAACGGAGTCGAACGCGCCGCCGAGATCGAACCGCGTATGCTGCTGGTCCATTTCCTGCGCGAGACACTGCGTCTCACGGGCACGCACATCGGCTGCGACACGAGCCATTGCGGCGCGTGTACAGTCGTGATGGACGGGCGCGCGATCAAATCGTGTACTGCGTTTGCAGTGCAGGCCGACGGCCGCAGCATCATGACCGTCGAAGGTCTCGAACAGGACGGCAAACTTCATCCGTTACAAGACGGCTTCTTTCAGGAGCACGGTCTGCAATGCGGTTACTGCACGCCCGGAATGTTGATGACGGGCGTCGCGTTCCTCGGCGAGAATCCCGATCCGTCCGACGACGAGATCCGCCACGCGATCTCCGGCAACCTGTGCCGTTGCACCGGCTACGTCAACATCGTCAAAGCATATCAATACGCCGCGCAGAAGATGCGCGAAGGAGGTGCATAAGATGGCGCCAAAGACCTCTCCGGAAATCGGTGGCATGGGCCACTCAGTCAAGCGCCGTGAAGATCCGCGCTTTCTTCGCGGCCAGGGCAACTACGTCGACGACGTCGTGTTGCCTGACATGCTCTATCTCGACATCGTGCGCAGCCCGTACGCGCACGCGAAGATCAACAGCATCGACACGTCGAAGGCGTTGGCGATCCCGGGCGTGCTCGCAGTGATCACAGGCAAGGATCTCGAGAAGTACAACCTGCACTGGATGCCGACGTTGATGTCGGACACGCAGATGGTCCTGCCGGTGGACAAAGTGATGTACCAGGCGCAGGAAGTCGCAGCCGTACTCGCGACCGATCGTTATATCGCCGCGGATGGCGTTGACGCAGTTGAGATTGATTACGAACCGTTGGAGGTCGTCGTCGATCCTAAGAAAGCGCTGCTGCCTGACGCGCCTGTGCTGCGCACGGACAAGCCGGACAAGAAAGACAATCACATCTGGCATTGGGAGTGGGGCAATCGCGAAGCGACGGACAAGTTGTTCAGCGAAGCCGACGTCACCGTCAAAGAAGACATCTACATTCCGCGTATTCACGTTTCGTCGATCGAGACGTGCGGCTGCGTGGCCCACTTCGACAAGGTTCGCGGAAAACTCACGATCTGGATGACCACGCAGGCGCCGCACGCGATTCGCACCGTGTTCGCGCTCGTCGCCGGTCACGTTGGACTTTCAGAAGAAAAGATCCAAGTCATCTCGCCGGATATCGGCGGCGGCTTCGGCGGCAAAGTGCCGGTCTATCCGGGTTACGTGATCGCCGTCGCTGCTTCAGTGTTGACGGGAAAACCCGTGAAGTGGATCGAAGATCGAATGGAGAACCTGCAAGCCGATTCATTCGCTCGCGATTACCACATCACGGCCGAACTAGCCGGCAAGAAAGACGGAACGTTGACGGCGCTGCGTATCAAGACGATCGCCGATCACGGCTACACGGATGCGGCTGCAAACCCGTCGAAGTTTCCCGCCGGACTTTTTCACGTCTGCACCGGCTCGTACGATCTCAAGGCCGCGCACGTCGAAGTCGACGGCGTTTATACAAACAAGCCGCCGGGTGGCATCGCTTATCGCTGTTCGTTCCGCGTTACGGAAGCCGTTCACACGATCGAGCGCATGGCGGACGTGATGGCCCACGAGCTGGGCATGGACGCCGCTGAGTTTCGCATGAAGAACTTCATCAAGCCCGAACAGTTTCCTTACAAGTCGGCGCTCGACTGGGAATACGACAGCGGCAACTACGCCGCTGCGTTGCAGCTCGCGATGGACAAGATCGGATACGCCGGCTTGCGCAAGGAGCAGGCGGAGAAACGCGCGCGCGGTGAGTTGATGGGCATCGGCATCAGCAGCTTTACCGAGATCGTCGGCGCTGGTCCATCGAAACACTTCGACATTCTCGGGCTGAAGATGTTTGACAGCGCCGAGATTCGCGTACACCCGACCGGCAAAGTGCTTGCTCGTTTCGGGACGAAGTCACAAGGCCAGGGACACGAAACGACCTACGCGCAGGTCATCGCGGAAGAGCTTGGTTTTCCCGTTGATAGCGTGCTCGTTGAAGAAGGCGACACCGATACGGCGCCTTATGGTCTCGGAACTTACGCCAGCCGCAGCACGCCAGTCGCGGCCGCCGCGTGCGCGATCGCGTGTCGGAAGATCAAAGACAAAGCACGCAAGATCGCGGCGTATCTACTCGAGGCGCACGAAGACGATCTCGACTGGGAGCCCGGCAAGTTTTTCGTCAAAGGCTCACCCGATCGCGCGAAGACGATCCAGGAGATCTCGCTGGCGGCGTACACGAATCATCCGCCAGGAATGGAAGCCGGGCTCGAAGCCGTCAACTATTACGATCCGCCGAACCTGACGTATCCGTTCGGCAGTTACATCTGCGTCGTCGATATCGACAAGGGAACGGGCGAGATCAAAGTGCGTCGCTTTGTCGCGATCGACGATTGCGGCAACATCATCAATCCGATGATCGTCGAGGGCCAGGTTCACGGCGGGCTCACGATGGGACTTGGACCAGCGCTCTACGAAGAGATCCAGTACGACGAGAGCGGCAACATCCTGCAAGGCAGTTTTATGAACTACCTGCTGCCCACCGCGGTCGAGACGCCGAAGTGGGAAACAGGAAACACGTGCACGCCGTCGCCGCACCATCCGCTCGGAGCGAAAGGCGTTGGCGAGTCTGCAACAGTCGGTGCGCCGGCGGCGATCGTCAATGCCGTAGTCGATGCGATGTGGCACCTCGGCGTGCGGCATATCGACATTCCGATCACGTCCGCGAAAGTGTGGAAGCTTTTGCGTGACGCGGGTGTTAAAGAGTAGTCATTTGTCATTTGTCATTTGTCATTTGTCATTTGAGGTTTGGGAGTTCGGTAATGACAAATCGAAAATGGAAAATGAGATATGGAAAACGTTTTCGATCAACTTGCTGAGTTGCGGGCGCGGGAAGAGCCTTTCGTTCTTGCCACAGTCGTCGCCTACAAGAGTCCGCAGTCTGCGAAGCCTGGTTCGCGGGCGATCATCAAGGCTGACGGATCGATCAGCGGTTGGGTAGGCGGCGGCTGTGTGCAGCCGATTGTGTTGCGTGAAGCAAAGCAGGCGTTGAAAACCGGCGAGCCAAAGCTGTTGAGCATCAGTCCGGATGCGTCGCACGACGGCGATTGGAACGGCGTCGAGTCGTACCGGATGACGTGCGAAGGTGGTGGTTCATTGGAGATCTATCTGGAGCCTTTCTTGCCAAAACCACAACTGTTGATCGTCGGCGATTCGCCGGTGGCCCAAACTGTCGCGCAACTCGGCGAACTGCTCGACTTTAAATTGATCAACGATCCGGGGCAGATAAATGCGGCGACGTACGTGGTTGTCGCAACGATGGGAAACGGCGACGAAGAGGGGTTGCTTTCGGTGCTCGGATCGAAGCCGAAGTATTTTGGTCTGGTGGCGAGTGAGAAAAAGTCGCAGGCGCTTTTTGATTATGCGCGCGAGCACGGTTACACGGATGAACAGATCCGTGTAATTAAATCTCCTGCCGGACTCGTGCTTGGGGCTGAGACGATGCCTGAGATCGCGTTGAGCGTTATTGCCGAGATCGTTCAACTACGCAGAACAACCTCAGAAGAACCGGCGCCAGTCGTAGTTGAAACATCGATTGATCCCATCTGCGGCATGACCGTGAACACCGCGACCGCTAAATACAAATCAGAGTTCGAAGGCAGGACCATCTATTTCTGCTGCCTGCGTTGTAAAGAAACGTTCGACCGATCATGAGGAAGTTTATCTCCGGACTGATTCTCGGCGCCGGTGCTTCCCAACGTTTCGGCGAACCAAAACAACTTCTGCCTTTCGCCGGCACGACCTTGCTCGGCTGGGTCGTCTCACAAGCACAACCAGCAACCGCAATCGATGAACTCGTCGTCGTTCTCGGACGTTCGGCGGATGAGATCCGCGCGCGTGTCGATTTCGGCCACGCAAAAGTGGTCGAGAATCGCGTCTTCGCTGAAGGTTGCGCGTCGTCGTATCGCGCCGGCATCGCCGCGCTCGACTCGCGTTCCGACGCGATGATGATCATTCTCGGCGATCGGCCCGGAATTACACCGGAGATCATCGATCGTCTGGCCAACGAGTGGCGCAAATCGAATGCTTCCATCGCACTTTGCTCTTATCAAGGACGTAAAGGCCATCCGATGATCTTCGCCCGATCGTTCTATGACGAACTCGCCGCGCTGCACGGCGACAAAGCCGCGTGGAAACTCGTCGACGCAAACGCCGCGTTGGTGCATGAAGTGCCGTTGCCAATTCCCTTTCCCGAAGACATCAACACGCGCGAAGACTTCGAACGAATCGCGGGGACCACACGTTGAGAGAAGAAGTTCAAAAGATCAAACGATTGCTCGAGGAGCAGGTCTACGTCACCGACGCTGCGGTCGCGACCGCGTTGTACTTGTCGATGGCGCTCGGCAAACCGCTGCTCGTCGAAGGACCAGCCGGTGTCGGCAAGACCGAGATCGCGAAGGCGCTGTCGAAAGCGCTCGACACGAAACTGATCCGGCTCCAGTGTTACGAAGGTCTCGACGCGACGACGGCGCTTTACGAATGGAACTACCCGCGCCAGTTGCTGCACATCAAGCTCGAAGAGTCTGCGCCGACGTCAGAAGCCGAGAAAGAAGCGACGATCTTCAGCGAGGCTTATCTGCTGAAACGTCCGTTGTTGCAGGCGATCACGGAACACGAGCGCGCGCCCGTGTTGTTGATCGACGAGATCGACCGCAGCGATGAGGAGTTTGAAGCGTTTTTGCTGGAAGTGCTTTCGGATTTTCAGGTGACGATTCCCGAGATCGGCACGATCACGGCGACACATCGTCCGCACGTTGTGTTGACGTCGAATCGTTCGCGCGATCTTTCGGATGCGCTCAGGCGGCGGTGTTTGTATCACTGGATCGACTATCCGTCGCTCGAGAAAGAGATCGCGATCGTGCGCGCGCGTGTTCCTGCAATTAGCGAGTCGCTTTCGGCTCAGGTGACGAAGATCATGCAGACGACGCGAACGATGAGTTTGTCGAAAGTTCCCGGCGTGGCTGAGACGCTCGATTGGGCCAGCGCGCTTGTGGCGTTGCATGCGACTGAAGTCGATCGCGAGATACTCGATGAGACCGTTGGTTGTTTCCTCAAAGACGAGGCGGACATCGCGGCGTTTAAGAGGCAGTTTGATTTAGAACGCGGATGACACAGATTGTTTTACTGGGTCGGGCTTTGAGAGAGCATGGCGTGGCGGCGACGCCGGCGGAGGTCGTCGCGGCGGCGGCGGCGTTTCAGTTGATCGACCAGGCGGATCGTGAGGAAGTGTTTCTCGCGTTGCGCAGTGTGTTCTGTTCGCGTGTCGAAGATTTTCCGATCTTTGAAGAGCTGTTTGAGAAGTTTTGGAACACAGCGCCGGAGAAACACGTCGAACGCGAAGGACTCTCGAAAACGACGTTGCGGGTTCGGCCGGCTTCGCCGAAACGCGGGCTCGCGTACTTTCTCGAAAACTGGTCCACGTCGCGTGGTGAAGATAGCGCGCCCGTAAAAGTTCCGGGTGCGAGTGAAACTGAATCCGGCGCGGAGAAAGATTTCAGCTCGTTTGGAAAAGACGATCTGGACGAAGTCGCGCGACTCGCGCGTCGCATGATCAAACGGCTCGCGAAGAATCCGAGTCGTCGCTGGCGACCGGTTCGTCGCGGACGACGCATTAACTTGCGGCGATCGCTTCGCCAGTCTTTGAAAACGGGCGGGGAGATCGTCGAACTGTCCTTCAAGAAGCGACGGCCGAAACGAACGAAGCTCGTCGTGATCTGCGACGTGTCGGGTTCGATGGACATCTACAGCCGGCTGTTGTTGCAGTTCATTTACGGACTGCAAAACAGTTTCGCGAAGGTTGAGTCGTTTGTCTTCGCGACGTCGCTGACGCGAATCACGGGTCATCTCAGAAACAAGACGTACGAACGCGCGCTCGAACGTTTGTCGGCGAAGGTGCAGGGATGGTCGGGCGGCACGCGCATCGGCGAAAGTCTTGCCGCGTTCAACGTTGAATGGTTGAGACGCATTGATAAACGTACGGTCGTGATCATCCTGAGCGATGGTTGGGACACAGGCGAGCCCGAGCAACTCGCGGCCACGCTCGCGCACCTGCAAAAACGCGCCGGACGGCTGATCTGGTTGAATCCGCTACTCGGCAGTTCGGGTTACGAGCCGGTGACGCGCGGAATGCAGGCGGCGCTTCCGTTCATTCACGTCTTCGCCCCCGCGCACGATCTCGCGAGTCTGCGCGCGCTCGAACCCCATTTGGTGCTGTAACGATGGGGACCGCGGGCGCAGCCCAATTCTTTAGGTGCCATCGACGGCGAGGCTGAGCCTCGCCTCACATCAGGCGGCAAAGCCGCGGCATTACGGAGGCGCTCTCTAGCACGGAGTTATAGCGGGATGAATAATTCTGAGCGGAACGAGTGATTCTGAGCGGAACCAGTGATTCTGAGCCGAACCTGTGATTCTGAGCGGAACGAGTGATTCTGAGCGGAACCAGTGATTCTGAGCGGAACCAGTGATTCTGAGCGGAACGATGGCGCTCGGGAACGGGTAAATACGATGGACAACCAGTAGCGGCGGCTCTGCCGCCTGATGTGAGGCAGGGCTAAGCCCTGCCGGACGGTCAGTTTAAATAAGGGGCTGTGCCCCAAGTAACGATGGATGAGCTGTTCACAGACCTGGAGAAACTCGCGGCTGTCGAGAAGCGCGTGGCAATGGCTACGCTGGTCGGGACGCGTGGGACGAGTCCGAAGCGCGAGGGCGCGAAGATGTGGGTCGGCGAGGAAGGACGCATTCTCGGTTCGGTGACGATCGGCGGTTGCGTCGATGCGTGGGTGATCGCCGACGCTGAAAAGGCGCTCGCGTCGTCAAAGCCGCGGCTGTTGCAGGTCGATCTCGGCGACGAAGACGCGTGGGAAATGGGGCTTTCGTGCGCCGGCAGTCTTGATGTACTGATCGAGCCCTTTGATCTGACGCAACCCCATAACAATCTCGTCGAGACATATCGCACCGTCCGCACGACGATCGAACAAGGCAAAACGGTAGCTATCGTTACACCTCTAAAGGACAGCGACTCCAGGCTTCTTTTAATAGAAGATGGCGAAAGTTCCGGTACTCTTGGCAACACGGATCTCGACAACGAGGCTCGCAAACTCGCACCCGAACTCATGCGCAAACGCCGATCAGCGACAATTCCCGTCGGCGATCCGGCAGTTGAATTATTTTTCGAAGTGCATGGTCCACCACCGACGCTGATCGTCTTCGGCGCGGGTCACCTCAGTATGCCGCTCGTCACACTCGCGCACGATCTCGGTCTCAAAACTATCGTCGTCGACGGCCGCCCACGCTTCGCCACACGCGAACGTTTCCCTGACGCCGACGAGCTTTTAATCGGCATCCCCTCAGAGATCGCGGAATCGCTCTCGTACAACTCTTCGACGTTCGTCGTGCTCACCGCACACGATTACAAATACGATCTGCCAGTACTGAAAGTCGTCCTCCCGGCCGGCGCGGCTTACGTCGGACTCCTCGGCAGCAAGCGACGCGGGCGCTCCATTAAGGAATTTCTAGCAGAAGGCGGGATGGACCAGTCGCTGCTCGATCGCCTGCACGTGCCGACGGGCCTCGACATCGGCGCCGACACCGCGCAGGAGATCGCGTTGAGTATTCTGGCCGAAGCAGTCGCGGTGAAAGCAGGCCGGCGCGGAGCGTCGTTGAAAGAGAGTAATTCGTGACCGCGCTCTACAGCGAGAAGCTACTGGACCACTTCCGCCATCCTCGCAATCACCGCGCGCTGATCGATCCGGA
>DASTTB010000020.1:0-130947 GCA_035760365.1 Pyrinomonadaceae bacterium | reverse complement strand
CTGCGATAAGGCATCGGCGTGACGATGGCTGCCGGATTTGACGTCGGCGTGGAAACCGAGTGACTTGTTGCGCAGCCGTTTCTCGATCACTTTCTCGAGACCGACGAATGCGCCGCCGCACAGGAACAGAATGTTCGTGGTGTCGACGGGGAAGAACTCCTGGTGGGGATGCTTGCGTCCGCCCTGCGGCGGAACGTTGGCAACGGTGCCTTCAAGAATTTTCAGCAGCGCTTGCTGCACGCCTTCACCGGAGACGTCGCGAGTGATCGACGGGTTCTCGTCTTTACGGCAAATCTTGTCTACTTCGTCGATATAAATGATGCCTTGCTGCGCGCGTTCGACGTCGCCGTTTGCAGCCTGGAGCAATTTAAGAATGATGTTCTCGACGTCTTCACCGACGTAACCGGCTTCGGTCAGCGTCGTCGCATCGACGATGGTGAAGGGAACACTCAACATGCGCGCGAGTGTTTGCGCGAGCAGTGTCTTGCCGGTTCCCGTCGGACCGATCAGCAGGATGTTTGCTTTCTGGATCTCGACGTCGGAACGACGGCGGCCGAGTTCGATACGTTTGTAGTGTTGGTAGACGGCGACGGCCAGACGCTTCTTCGTTTCTTCCTGTCCGATGACGTATTCGTCGAGAAAGTTCTTGATCTCTCCCGGCTTGGGAAGCGGTGGTCGAGTAGCTACGGACTCTGCCTGTTGATCATCGGTGATGATCTCGTTGCAGATGTCGATGCATTCGTTACAGATATAAACTGTGGGACCGGCAATGAGCTTCTTAACTTCATTCTGAGATTTACCGCAGAATGAACAGCGCAGAGTATCATCGGTTCGTCTGACCATAAGCTACAGTCGAAAGCTCCTTTGGGGAATGGCGGTGGCTACTTCTTATTCCCGGTGCGCGATGACCTCGTCTATTAAACCATATTCTTTGGCCTGCATGGCAGACATAATTTTGTCGCGTTCAACATCGCGTTCGACAGTGTCGTAAGACTGTCCTGTATGTTTTGCGATGATCTGAGACGTGAGTTCGCGCATACGCAGGATCTCTTCTGCCTGAATGCGAATGTCTGTTGCCTGACCTTGCGAACCGCCTGATGGTTGGTGAATGAGGATGCGAGAGTTAGGAAGTGCGAACCGTTTACCTTTCGCGCCTGCAGCCAGGAGCAGGGCACCCATCGATGCGCATTGTCCGACGCAGATCGTAGTGACGTCTGGACGAATGAATTGCATCGTGTCGTAGATCGCCATTCCCGCGGTGATCGAACCACCAGGTGAATTGATGTAAAGATTAATGTCCTTTTCGGGATCTTCAGCTTCCAGGAACAGGAGCTGGGCTACGATTAGGTTGGCAATCTGATCGTCGATCGGGGTACCCAGGAAAATGATGTTGTCTTTAAGCAGTCGTGAGTAGATGTCGAAGGCTCGTTCGCCTCGCGAAGTTTGCTCAACGACCATGGGGACTAAAGCCATAGGATCTCTAACCTCGTTCAAGGAGCTGCGTGCTTTGTACTTTGTTCCTTTGTATTAACTAAGCACCAAGACATGCAGCTATTCGTTCGTTGTTGCCGCGCTTGCTTCTTTCGCTTCGCTTGGTTCGCTCGCGTCAGTTGCTTCAGTCGACTCGCTTGGTTCGGTCCACTCAGCTTCAGTAACGTTTGCGTTTTCTAATAAAAGATCGAGCGCTTTACGATTGCGCAATCTTTGCGCGATGCTACGTTCGCCTCCTGCCTTTGTCAAGGCAGCCCGCAATTGCTCTACTGATTGTCGTGACTGTCGTGCGGCAGCTTGGATCTCCGCTTCAATTTCTTCACTTGAGACAGTGATGTTTTCAGCTTCAGCGATGCGTTCCATGAGCAGCGTAGCGAGCACGTCGCTCTGCGCCTGACCCTTCAATTCATCGCGCGCGCCTTCCCAATTTATCTGCTGGGTGCGCGGATCGATGCCTTGCGACATCATGTTGCGCAGCACGCTTTCAAAAAGAAAATTCGTTTGCTTCTCGACGAGGCTTTCCGGCATTTCGATCCGATGAGCGTCGACGATTTTGCGCAGCAGCTCACCGCGGACGCGCTCGTCTGATTCGAACTTCGCGCGTTTCTCGAGATCTTCACGTACCTTCGCTTTCAGAGTTTCGACCGAGTCAAACTCTTCGCCGAGACTTTTGGCCCATTCGTCGTCCACCTCGGGAAGTTCGCGTTTGCGAACCGCGGTGACGTCCAATGTGTATTCAACTTTCTTGCCGGCGAGTGCGTTGGTGCTGAAGTCCGCCGGGTAGTCGACGATGAAAGTCTTCTTCTCTTCTGTTTTGACGCCGGTCAGGTTCTCGGTGAACTCCGGTTGAACGTTAGGACCACCGAGCACGACTTCGACGTCTTCGACTTTAATGTCTTCCGAATCTGGCTCGTCGACGATCTGGCCGTGTGCGTTTACGGTAACTGTGTCGCCTGTCTCGGAAACGCGATCTTCCACAGCGACCATCGATGCTGACGCTTCACGCAGGTTCTGGATCGTTTGGTCGACGTCGTCATCGGTGATCGGACGCGTGCGACGTTCGACTTCGAGTCCTTTATAGTTCTCGAGTTTGATCTCAGGAAGGACTTCGACGCCGACTTTGACTTTTAGCGCTTCTTCGCCGAGACGTTCGAGCGTCTCTTCGTTTTCAAACTGAACGTTAGGTTCGCTGACGGCGTCGAGCGAGTGTTCGATGATGGCGTTGTTGACCGCCTCGGGCACGAGTTCTTTCAGGACTTCGGTTCTGATCTCGTTCTTGTATCTGGTCTTGATAACCGACCGCGGCGCGTGACCGGGACGAAATCCCGGAACCTTGGCCTGTTTGCTGAATTCATCGCTGATCCGATCAAAAGCGCTTTGGACCTGCGCCTGTTCGATTTCTATCGTGATCTCCTTACGCGTTGGGGAGACTTCTGTGAGTTCGGTTTTCATTTTTGTAATCGTGTTAGGTACAGAATGTGTAACCGGAAAACTCTAACACGTGAGTTGCGGATCTGTGTAATCGTGGCGCCTTAATTGGCGGCAGCGAAGAGCCGAGCTCCGGGTATCACTCTCAATTTATCGATCAGATAGCTATGTTGACCGTCTAATGCGAGGAACACGAGTGGACCGGGAAGCTCTTTTATCTCCATCAACTCCTCGAATAGCGGTCCTACGTGTTTGGCGTTTTCACCATTCCTCCAGGTAAAGTTTGCGCTCGCCGCAAAAACGTATACCGACAATTCGAAGTCAGGCAGAACTTTGCGGACCAAGTATGCCTCGCGTAAACCGTGCACGTTTTTGAGTTGGCTCTGAATCTGGTTAACTGCTTTTTCGTCGAGATCATGCGCGATGAAATTATCGCCGGCAGTGAACGTCGTCGCGTGTTCGTGCAGTTTGCGTTCTTTTTCGAAGTGCTCTGCCGCGCGTTTTGAAAATTCTTCGGCCAACGCCTTGTTTCCCTGCGCGAAGTAAAACCCTGACAGAAGCGTGCACGCATATCCGCTCGTCGCTGGCTCGAGTTGCATCGCCTTTTCGAGATGTTCGATACCCGCCGGATCCTGTTGCTCGATGAGAATTGCTCCTACGGCCATTTGGGCTCGCGCGTGTTCGGGATCGTCATTCAGGATTGCTTTGAGCGAAGGCAGCGCCGCGTCGTTGCTCTCCACCTGACTCAACAGCGTTACGCGTTCCCAACGCTCTTCAAGCGTTAACGGTCGTGTCTCGCAGTAACTGTCTAACTCCTCCAATCGCTTTTGCGCATTCTTAAGTTGGTTGTGACTCTCCGACCACGAGGGTGCAATGCGTTCTCGCCAAAGACGGTTTACTTTCAGCAGGAAATCTTCGGGAAGATCTTGCAGATAGTAGGACGCGGCTGACTCTTCCTGCGCGTCTGCTTTCAACAACTCAGTGATCAGCGCTGTGAGCTCGGGTCCTTCCCTCGCGAATCCCATTGCCTCGATTCGATCGCCGAGTGCCGGATGAGTGTCGTCGTATCCGGTCGGAGTGCGAAGTGCTTCGAACAGCCATTTCTGAGTGTTCGTCGGTCCGATTGGCTGGTCCAAGCCGTTGAGCATTTGCACGAACGGGTCGGCGGGACTCTTCGGTTGTTCCTTTGCTTGACGAAAGAAGTTGGGCCAAAAGTTCTCCGCCAGGCCGCGGTCTTTCGCCATCAGACGCACGAGGGATGCGGCTGCGACCTCTTTGCCGGCGAGTTCGACTGAGTACTGATCCGCCTGTCGTTCCTGTGCGCGTGCGAGTACAAACGAGTATGCGTTCAGGTAAGGGGCGTACCACTTGATAAAAGGTTCAAAGAGAAACGACGCGTAATGCCGTTCCATTTGCACCGTCGTGAGGACTTCGATCCAGCTTCGACGCAAGCGATAGATCCAACCGGTAAAGCTACCGTGCTTTCCGGACAGATGGCCCACTTCATGTGCGAGCACCGAACGAAACTCAACCGGATTCAGCGCGCGTAACAGCGGAAGACCGACGACGAGATAATTGCGGAGCCAGCCAAACATGCCAAACTGCGGGATTTGAACGATCGCGGCATTGTAATCGTCAGACAACAGGACGTGATGGATGTTTGGTCCATCGAGTTCTTTGCGCACTTCGCTTACGAGACTGAAAAGGGCTGGTGCTTGTTCGGGCGTTAACCGCGTGCCGTCCGGTTCGGGGATTGTGATCCATAGTGAACGGAGTACGAGTCCGACAAGGGCCAGCGGGATCCACAGGATCTTCAATGCCACTGCGTTGAAACGTATGGCGTAACCGACCATCACCACCGTCACAAGCAGGATCAGAACGATTGAGAGCAGGTAGCAGTAGCCGAGTGTTGCGAGGACGGCGACACGCAGGCGGTATAGTGCTGGTCTGACAGCGGCGGCAGTCTCGAGGCGGCGAATAAGGGAGACGAACTTTTCTTCTTGCATCGCTGGGTTCTTTCGTGAAGTGAGTTGTTGAAGATCAAGGAACTGATGCGACGCGGCAGCCGGCGGTTAGTTCGCGGCAACCGGCGGTTACGTTTCGGAGCGCGTCACAAGCGGTGAGTAAATGTGGTGCGAAAGGGGGGACTCGAACCCCCACACCTTGCGGTACCAGATCCTAAGTCTGGCGCGTCTGCCAATTCCGCCACTTTCGCAAAATCGATAAATTGCAGTCACCGGCTCTGGCATTCTTCAAAGTCTACTGCATTCGGCGACTAGCTCGAGGGAGAATCTAACATCGTTTCGGCTTGTGAGAAAATAGACCCCACAACCTTTACAGTCTGCGTGGTCCTCTGTTGGAAGCATAATCCACGGGATCTACTTATATGAAAACGTCCTCCCATTCGATGACTACTGGCATCCGAGTGAGCACGTTGATATTGGCGGTGCTTTTCCATGTTGGGTGTGTTATCGATAAGCCTTGTACGTTAACAATTGAGAATGCCCCCGAGTTGCGTGGCTTTCGACTTGGAATGTCGTCATCAGTTCGGCAGTCCAGACGGGAACAACCTCATCAGCTTGTATTACGTGTCGTCGTTTCCGGAATTGAACCAATTGAAGCACATTGAATTGAAATTGCTCCATGGTGAATCGCATTGCCGAAAGAGTCAGAGGCGAAGAACTTTCGCTAAACGACGTCAAGAAGACTGAAGCGGGCTTTGAGGTAAACGTCGATTGGGGCGGTGGTTTGCATCATTACGAAATACGCTTCAACTTTAGGTGCAAAGAGAACAAGTTTTACCTGTATGAAGTTAGAAAGGAAAGCTTCTCCACAACAGATCCTGACAGCGGAAACTTCCTGGGCCTGAAAGACTCGAAAGTGACGAAAGTCGAACCGAACCTGCCGATCGAAAAGTTTAAAATGACTGATTGGTTGTGAGGTCCAGCGGCGTTACCCGTCCACTGTTGTATATATCTAGTGCCTGCGTGTTAGTATCGGCGCGTTGTCTTGACACGCGGGCGCGAATTCCAGTCTACGACGCCCATCAGAGCTTTCCGTCATGCTCTTGAGACGGAAAAGCCCCGAGAGCGCGAGCTCTCAGGGCCATTCTGAAAAGGAGGTAGCACGCGATGCGAATCGTATGTTACCTGTCTTACGCAACGGTCACTTTCGACTGGTCCGAATCAGGAGAAGTGATCATCGCCGTGGAACCTCCATAAGGAGTTTCCCTTAACCCAAAAGGGTCGGGTCGCCACCGGCCCTTTTGGCTTTTAAAGAACTCTGCAACTTGCGTTGCGAAATAAATAATGCGTTCGCTACAGGGAATGAGTCAAGTCCAAAGTAGGCGCATCTATTCCGGCCAAAACACCAGCAGCGGGTACACAACGATGCACGCTATGAAAACCCAGACCCACTTGTTCGCAAAATTGAAAATATATTTGCTCACGAACAAAGCCCGATCAGAGTGATTGAAATACAGAACACCTGCGTAGACATGGCGGGTATCAACTCGCGCCTCTCCGTATTCATTTCCAAACCTTGCTTTCATCTCTCGTCTCACTATCAGCAGCCGATAAAGATAAAAAAGCGCACCGGCGACACCTACCAATGCCGCCACCGCCGTAATAACAAAAGTCGGTTGCGCGAGAAGTTTGAACCGTTCGAGACTGAGAAACACTGTGCTGAGCGACGCGGCGCTCATCTTGAATGCGACGGTCCAGCGAAACCAGTCCCACAAGCCAGCGTTCAGGCGAAGATATTGTTTCCGGAGTTTCGATTGCTCCGGGGCGACGTCGAGCGACGCCAACGCTCCAGACTGGAGCGTGCCGTATCGCATTAACAGGCAAACTGTCTGCGTAACCACCGCCATCAACGGCACGCGAAAAACTGAGATCACGCTTTTCTGCGTCCAAGTCTCAACCTCGCCGGTTAAGGTCAGAAACTGAGGCACTCGCTCAGGTAACAGAGAATAGAAGTACGCCAGCATGAAGAAGGGCAGAATGGTGAGAGCAATAATAAGAATCTCAAACTTGATGTTGGTGAGATCATGCAGGGGTTGAGTTTGAGAAGAAACCATTTGCTTGTCCGGCATTCAAGACTGATTAGATGGTTTATATCGCTCGTGATAATCTGATGGTCACTGACGTATGTGTGGCCGATTTACTCTCAAGAGACCAGAGCAAGTCAAATTCGAGCGGATCGATTTTTCGATTCTCGAAGATCTCGTGCCGCGTTACAACATCGCTCCCAGTCAAAACGTCCTGACCGTGGTCCAACGCGGTTCTGATCGCGAAGCGACGCTGCTTCAGTGGGGCCTGATTCCGTTCTGGAGCAACGAACCGAAAGGCATCATCAACGCCCGCGTCGAGACAATCGAGGAAAAGCCGAGCTTCAAAGAGTCGTTTCAACGACGTCGCTGCCTGATCATCGCCGACGGTTTTTACGAATGGGAACGCATGGGCAAGATCTCGCAGCCTTACTATTTTCGGATGAACGATGAAGCTGCGTTTGCCTTTGCGGGCGTCTGGGATCGTTGGCGTGTGGACGATCGTTCGATCACTACCTGCGCGATCATCACGACGACGGCAAATGCATTGTTAGCGAAGATTCATCATCGCATGCCGGTCATACTCGGAAGCGAATCGTTCGATCTGTGGCTCAACGAGGAATCCCGATCTTCGGACCTAAAAGAGTTGCTCACGCCGTTTCCCGCCGATCTGATGACGAGCCATGCGGTTAGTTATGAAGTGAACGACACAAAAACTGATGACGAACGCCTGCTACGCCCCGTCGAACCAAACATCGGCGTCACCCTCAGCTTGTTTTAGGATGTTTATGACTCAGCGGACGCGATAGTCGATTCGTGGCTTACCGAGAAAGTCTTTGCCGGTGTGTTTGACGATGAGACCGATCTGTTCGAGTTCGAAGTAGGCGCGTTGGATCTCTCCTTTATCTACGGAGAGCTTTTGGGCCAGCGCCGCAGGAGAGGGAAGTGAGTCGCCTGAACTGACGAGCTTTTGTTGAATCTGGTCCTGTATCTGTTGTCGAACCTGCGCGTAGACCGGATTGTGGGTAAGATCTTTGAGTTCGATATTCATGGGAGTTTGTCGGGAGTCATGGGCTAAAGCGTGCGCGTCACTTTTGACAGTGAGCGCGGCGCGTCGGGGTCCAATCCTTTGGCCTCGGCGAGCAGCGCGGCGAAGAGTTGGCCCGGCACGATGTAGGGAATCGGCGCCAGAAACTCGTCGATCTCGCGAGGCATCATGATCGATCGCGAACACAGTGACGCCGCATCGAGGTCGCTCGTGATCGCGAGGGTGTCGGCTTTCAACTCTCGCAAGCGCTCGATCAGGCTTTTCACACCCGGCAACATCACGCCTGGCGGCGCAAACAATATCACTGGAAAGTGGCGTTCGACCATGGCCAGTGGTCCATGCAGAAAGTCGGCTGAAGAAAAGCGTTCGGCGACGACGTAACACGTTTCCATTAACTTCAACGCCAGTTCGTAAGCATTCGCATACGCGAGCCCGCGACCAACGACGACGCAGTTTTCCATGAAGACGTAGCGTTGGACCAGCTCGAGTATCGCCGGCTTCTGCTCGACAGCGCGCGCGACAAACTCGGGAATCGCTGCGTAAGAAAACTCGGGCGTGCGCTGGGCCAACTCCGTCGCCAGCATATAAAAGAGGATCATCTGGCCCGTGAACGTCTTCGTAGCCGCAACCGAACGTTCGCGACCACCATGCGTGACGAGCGTTTCGTCGACGAGACGCGTCATGGCCGAGTCAGGCTCGTTGGTGATGCCGACTGTGTACGCGCCGCCACGCCGCGCATTCTCGAGCACGCGGTTGATATCTTCGCCCTCGCCTGATTGCGAGACGCCAATCACGAGCGCATGGTCCAACCTCAGACGCGCCCCGTACATCGTGTGTACCGAGGGCGCCGAGAGTGAAACGGGAATGCCGGTTGTGATTTCGAGAAGATAGCGGCCGAAGAGTGCCGCGTTGTCGGAACTGCCACGCGCGACGAGGACGATGACGTCGATGTCGCGCGCTTTTATCGTGTTTCCGAGTTTGGTGATCTTGGCGCGTTCCTCGGCGATCGTGCGTTCGAGTGCGGCCGGTTGCTCAGCGATCTCCGCAAGCATTAAGGACATCGGTGTGCAACTTTAACACAACACAGCTTCATTTGAAGTTTCAGCCGGTTCTGCCTTCTTGCGTCTCCTCAATATCGCTGCCGAGAGGGGCGTTATTATTAGCGCGACGGGGAATGGTTCGGCAAAACCGAAGGCGAATCGGACGAAAATATTACCCCGATACAGTGTCCACAAGTGGTTCAGCTCCTCGCTCTGGCGAGCGACCTCTTCGGCTGACGCGCCTGAGGCCCGCGCTTTCTCGAGTACGTAACTCGTGTATTTCTCGGGAAAGTCTGAGAGCCAGTTCTGAAATGCGACCTCCCACGCCGCCACGTAGATGACCGACGAGATTAACGCGATCAAAATGCCTACGGTCAAACCTCTGCCAAAACTGATGTAACCGCCGCCAATGTTCTCCCGATAAGACCTGATGCCGAAGAACACCATCAAGAACGAGAGCACGATCGCCGTGTAACCGAGTACTGCGCCGTTTTCAAAACCGATCTTGTCGATGAACGGGACGAACGCCGCCATCAATCCGGCTGAGATGGCGCCGGAGATCAACCCGAAGGTCAAAACTGTTCGCTTCATATTTATTAAGGCCTCCTGACAGGAAGTGTTGTTGCGACTGCGGCGTCAACCTACACGTGGAGCGCTGAAATTGTCGTCATACTTTCGGGTGAATTCTGCGTTTATTGAGAAAATCACACTTTCGTGCAGCGGGCGAGTCAGCGAATCAGTCCCATTTCTTTTCCGATTTGCACCGCCTGGGTACGCCTTTTCGCACTCAGCTTGTCGAAGAGACGGCTCGAGTGAGTCTTAACAGTGTTTTCACTGACAAACAGTTTCTCAGCAATTTCGCGATTGCTGAGTCCCTGCGCGATCAACTCGAGGATCTCCAGTTCTCGTTTGGTGATCCCGAGGTTTTTCTGGCGCTCCTCATTTAATACGAACGGCTGTGAAGCAGGAGTCGGAACCTCTTTAACGATGACGACCTCTTTTTTGCGCGTCAGCTTCAATCCGAGCCAGATGCCGACGCCGGCGAACAGGATGGCGATAAGTGCGCCGTAGATCTCGATCGAGCGCTGCACGATTAAAAACCGAAACTCGATTACGTTGAGCACGACGATCAGCACACCGCCGCACAGGCCGTAGATGAGCAGGTGAATAAACGTTTCTCTCTTGAACACAGCGCTCATAATAACTAACTCGCCACATCTCCTAAAAAATTAGTTGACACGTCGCGGCTTCCTCACTATACTCCTAAAAACTTAGGAGACATCATGGCTCGCCCCAAGTCTGATAGTAAAAGCGATAGTCTGACGCCGCTTGAACTGGAGATCATGCACGTGCTCTGGGAAACCGGACCCGCCAACGTGCAGACGGTTCAGCAGGCGTTGAAGCGGGAGCTCGCCTACACGACGGTGCAGACGATGCTCAATATCCTGGAACGAAAAGGAAAAGCGAAACGGACGCTGAAGAACCGCGCCTATTTCTATAAGCCCGCGGTCAGCCGCAAACAGGTGATTGGCAAACATGTGAACGACGTGATCGATCGCCTTTTTGGTGGTTCCGCTGAGAGTCTGGTGATGAGTCTGCTGGAAACCAAACACCTGACGCCGGAAAAACTCGCGCGTCTGCAGGAGCTGGTGGAGAAGTCGAACGAGGAAGCCGATGAGAACAAGTAGTCAACTGCTGCTCAACTTCTTACTCAACGCCGTGTGGCAGATCGCGTTGATTGCGGCGCTTACGAATCTCGGCGCATGGTTCCTGCGATCCTCTTCGGCCCGGTATCGCCACTGGCTGTGGGTCAGCGCTCTATGTCTCGCGCTTGTCGTTCCGGCAGTAACATCGCTCCGTGCCTATTTTGAAACGCCCGCTACCACAACAATCGCGCCGATCATCGGGGCGGACCTGGTTCTACCACGATCAGTCGAAGTCGGCGTAAGTGCAACTTCTATTGCCTCGCCTTTCGAATTTCAGTTGAACACGAATCTCGCGCTGATCCTGATCGGATTGTACGGAATCGTCGTCCTGTATCGCGGGTTAAAGCTGGTGCAGGCGTGGCAAACGACACGCGCCATCAAGCGCAACGCGCACGAGTTCGAAGCTGACGACAACGTCGCGGCAATAATCAACAAATGCGAAAGCGACCTCGCGACGGATTTGCGTGGCGTGAGGGTGTTGAGTTCGGAAACTCTGCCCGTACCGGTGACGGTGGGATTGGTGCGGCCAGTCATCATCCTGCCCGATGCATTGTTGCGTGAAGCGAACGCTGAGCTGCTTACGTCAGCTATCGGACACGAGTTGATTCACATTACGCGACAGGATTACGCGCTCAATTTTATTTACGAGTTGCTCTACTTACCGATCTCGTTTCATCCCGCTGCCGCGTTGCTCAGGCGCCGGATCAAACAGACCCGCGAACTCTGCTGCGATGAATTAGTGGCCGCCCGGATTCTGAAAGCCGAGGTTTACGCCCGCTCGCTGCTGCGGCTCGCCGGCTCCGCGCCGACTCTGCGCGCGCGTGCGCGTCGACTCCCAGTTACTACAACCGTAGGCATCGCCGATGCTGACATTCTGGAGGCCCGTATCATGTCATTGTTAACCAAACCCCGAGTGACTACACGCTGGAAGAAGACATTACTGTTCGCGGTTTCGCTGTTGTTGCTGGTGCCGTGCGTTGCCGCCGCGGCTTTCAACATGCGCTTTGAGCTAGCAGCCCAGGACGCCTTGCCACAGGATCAACGCCGGACGCAGGCCGAACAGGAGTTGGAGAAGAAGCGCGTTCGCGAGATGACGTCACCCGACGTCCTGAAAGAGAAGATCGCGAGAGAGCCGCAGTTCCGTGACGAGCTCGAGCGACGCCGCGAAGTCGAGCTTGAAATGCGTGCGGTTAGACAGGCGGCGTTAGTTCGCCTTGCTCGCATCAACATGGACCAGGCGATTCAGATCGCCAGCAGCCAGCAACCCGGCAAAGTCATGTCTGCGAACCTCGATGCAAAAGGTTGGGAAGAACCCGGCAAACTGGCCCGAGATGGACAAGTCTTCTACCACGTCCTGATCGCCGACGAAGCTGCGGAAGACACGTTCACTCACGTTTGGGTGAACGCGATCGATGGAACACTCTTAAGAACCGAGAAAGAGTTGCCGCGTAAACAGCGGACTCCCTAATTATTTAAAATTCGTGTCCTCCTTGCGGTTCCACAGGGAGGACACGGATACAATCACGCCGCTTTCGCCTCACGCACCGGCTCTCTCCCAAGCTCCTCCATCAATCGTCCGAATCCCGGAAGATCCATCGACTGTGGTCCATCCGATAGCGCGCGCTCCGGACACGGATGCACTTCGATGATCAATCCATCAGCGCCAACCGCCGCCGCCGCTTTCGACATCGGCACGATCAAACTGCGCAATCCAGTGCCATGCGACGGATCCGCCAGCACCGGCAAATGCGATAACTCTTTCACTAGCGCGACTGCCGCGAGGTCGAGCGTGTTACGCGTCGCTGTTTCGAACGTTTTAATTCCGCGTTCACACAACACAACGTTTGAATTGCCGCCGGCAAGCAAGTACTCCGCTGCCAGCAACCATTCCTTCACCGTCGCGGATGGCCCGCGTTTCAACAGGATCGGTTTCGGAACCGGCGCCAGTTTTCGCAGTAACGAGAAGTTTTGCATGTTACGCGCGCCGACCTGAAGCATGTCCGCATACTCCGCAACGATCTCGACGTCCGCCTCGCTCATCACTTCAGTGACGACGGGCAATCCCGTCTCTTTCCGCGCCTGAGCCAGAAAACGCAACGCTTCGACGCCGAGCCCCTGGAAGTCGTAAGGGGAAGTGCGGGGTTTATAAGCGCCGCCGCGCAGCATGTTCGCTCCGGCCGCTTTCACCGCGTGAGCGGTTTCCATCAGTTGCTCTTCCGACTCGACCGAACACGGACCGGCAATGACGACCAAATCGCCGCCGCCGATCTTCGTCCCACGCACGTCCACGACGGTGCGTGCCTGGCGCAGTTGGCGACTCACAAGTTTGAACGGATGCGCAATCTGAATCACTTCCGCAACACCAGGCGCCGCGCGCAGTGCTTCGATTTCTGAACGATTGCCGCCACTGCCGACTGCCCCGATGATGGTGCGCTCCTCACCGTGAATCACGTGCGCCTGAAACCCGCACTCCTTGATTCGGTCGATAATGTGGTTGATTTCCGTCGGGGTTGCGGTGCTTAACATGTTGACGATCATGATGGTTGTTCCTTTACTGATAACAAGACAAAGCGAGTGTGGTTTGAGGTGTGGTCTTGAATGTTTTCAAGAAGGATTTTGCCGCCATAGAACTCGGCGGCGTGACGGCCGGCGATGGCTGCCACTTTCGGGTCTTTGCGATTCATTACTTCGGCAACGCTGCCGGCGGTGTCGTCGGCGATCACTGACTTGAGTCTCGGATGTGTTTCGAAAAAGCGTTTGCACTGCGCGAGCGCCATCGGATGTGATTGCACGGCTTCGATCGTGTCGATGTCCGCGCCGGGGTAGCCGATCAGGTGTTGATCGATCTGCAGTTCGAGCTGTTTGAGAATGACGAACGAGTTCGCGCGGATGCGACTGACGGACGGTTCGACGATTCCCGCGATGCTGTTTTCAACAGGCGCTACGAGATAATCGGCGACGCCTGTGTTGAGACTGTCGAACAGTGCGGCGAACGTGCGTTGCGGCACTAACTCGATCTCGTCGCCCAACAGTTTGAGTGCAGCTTCTTCGCTGAACGCGCCGCGCTCGCCCTGAAAGGCCACTCTCGGTTTTTGCTTCACAGTTTCCACGGAGTTGCTCACATTCCGACCGACTCGATGCGTTTCGACTCGCGAATGATGCGGCGGAAGAGTTTGTCCACCGCGCGTTGATCCAGCGGCCCGTCGTTGAGTTCCTGTAGACGTCGCAGCACCGTGCGTTCCCGGTCGATGTCCACGATTGGCAGTGATGCCGCTTTCTTGAGCGCCCCGACTTTCAACGCGAGACGCGCCCTGACATTCAGGAGACGAAGCAATTCGAGGTCCACCTCGTCAATCTCTTTGCGCCAGTGTTCGATATCCATGTTTTGGTGCTCCGGTCGAATAGCGAAAACAAAAAAACCAGCCGCGACTTTAAGGAATCGCGGCTGGCTCGTTTGAAGGTGTTGTGCTTTTCTTCTAGGTCTTCAGCACATCGTTTTCACACTTCGCCGGTCCGCTCTCCTTAGAAAAGAAGAAGCGGTAAGTAAAGGCGAAGTAGAAAAATGAACGAGTGCTACTCATGACCTCGGCTACTATAGGCGTGGTCGAAAAATCCTGTCAAGAATTTTTATCGCCTCGGTGACTACTTTTTCCAAAACGATTCGCGGGCTGATTTGCCTCATTTTACCGGGCATTTTTGCCCTGAATGCGTCGGCTCAAACTAGCTACATCCGCATAAACCAGTTGGGCTTCGCGCCGCGCGACGTCAAGTCAGCAATCGTATTTAGTAACGAATCGCTGCCTGCGGAATTCAAACTAGTCGACGCTGCTACTGCAAAGACCGTGTTCGCCGGCAAGCTTGTTCCCGCGTCCGGCGGCTGGGGGCAATTCGCTCGACACGCGGAGTTGAACTTCAGTACGTTCAAGAACCAGGGCCGTTTCGTGATCGAGGTTGGCTCCTCGCGCTCACCTCAATTCATTATTAATAACGACGCCTACACTGAGCTTCCCGATCGATTACTCGAGTTCATGCGGCAACAACGTTGCGGCTACAACCCGTTCGTCGACGCCGTGTGTCACAGCTTCGACGGCCGCACGGCGTTTGGACCAGAACCCGCCGGAACCTATCTGAATGCGTCAGGCGGATGGCACGATGCCGGCGATCAACTCAAGTATTTGCTGACGTCGAGTAACGCCACCGCGCAGATGCTCCTCGCTTACCAACTCAACACGACTCGACAACAGTCGCGATTCGCGGATCGTTTCAACAGCCTGGGCCAACCCGGCGCGAACGGCGTCCCGGACGTTCTCGACGAAGCACGCTGGGGGTTGGAGTGGATGCTGCGATTACACCCGAAGCCAGACCAGCTTTACCACCAGGTTGCCGACGATCGCGATCACAAAGGCTTCCGTTTACCGCATCAAGAGACGGTGGACTATGGCTGGGGACCGGGTAGCTATCGCGTCGTCTATTTCGCCGACGGCAAGCCGCAGGGATTGAAACAGTACCTGAGTGAGTCGAACGGTGTCGCGAATCTCGCCGGACGTTATGCCGCGGCGATGGCGCTCGGTTATCAGATCTGGAAAGACACACCCGCACTCAGATCGTTTGCGCAGGAGTTACTCCAGGCGGGTAAAGAAGTCTACGAGTTGGGCCAGGCGAAGGAAGGTGTGCAACAGGGTAACTCGTACGGCGCGCCTTACCGTTACGCGGAAACAACGTGGGCCGACGATATGGAGTGGGGGGCGGCGGAACTCTTTCGCGCCACCCGAGATCCGCGTTACCTCCGCGACGCGAAGCGTTACGCGTCATTCGCCGGCGGTGAATCATGGATGGGAAAAGCCGAGGCAGGTCATTATCAATACTATCCGTTCATGAATCTCGGTCACTTCCGTCTTTACGACCTCGCTGACTCACGCACGAAGAAACAGCTAACGGCGTTATATCGCGAGGGAATCGAGCGCGCGATGAAGCAAGGCGAGGGCAATCCGTATCGCGCCGGCGTACCGTTTATCTGGTGTTCGAACAACCTCATGGTCGCGCTTGCGACTCAGATCCTGCTTTACGAACGCATGAGCGGCGATCGCCGTTATGGTGAGTTTGCTACTAAGCAAATGGATTGGCTATTGGGCCGAAATCCGTGGGGCGTTTCAATGTTTACGGGCATTCCGGCGGACGGCGTCTATCCGCGAGACGTACATCTTTTCCCGAACGTGTTGATGAAGCGAATGGTGCCAGGCGGGCTGGTGGATGGACCAGTCTACCGCAAGGTGTTTCAGAGCCTGCGTGGTGTGTCTATCAGAGAACCCGATCCGTTTGCGCTCTTCCAGGACGACCGCGCCGTGTTTCACGACGACGTCAACGACTACTCAACCAACGAGCCGACGATGGACGGAACCGCCTCCGCGATCCTGTTGTGGTCGATCAAATGAGCTACGGTTGCAGCAATAACTTACCGGTGGTCTTGCGACCTTCAAGATCGCGATGCGCCTGTTCCGCCTGGGCCAACGGATAGACCTGATGAATACGTAACTTCAACTCGCCCGCCGCGATCATCTGCATCACTTCGCTGGCGCGCCACTCGAGCTCTTCGCGAGTCGCCGTGTAATGATTCAACGTCGGACGCGTGACGTAAAGCGATCCTTTTTGCGAAAGCTTGATCAGATCGAACGGCGGAACCGCGCCACTCGCACCACCAAACAGCACGAGATAACCACGCGGCATCAGCACCTCGAGATCCTTGTCGAAAGTCGCTTTACCCACGCCGTCATAGACAACGTGAACGCCTTTGCCGTCCGTCAGTCGTCGCGTCTCCGTTTCGAAATCAGCTTGCGTGTAGACGATGCATTCATCGGCGCCGGCGTCACGAGCGAGTTGCGCCTTCTCTTCCGTTCCCGCCGTGGCGATCACGCGCGCTCCGATCCTCTTCGCCATCTGGACCAGCAGGAGTCCGACGCCGCCAGCGGCCGCATGAACGAGCGCGGTCTCGCCTTTTTTCAACACGTAAGTGCTGTGAACGAGGTAGTGGGCCGTCATGCCTTGCAGCATCGCCGCTGCCGCCTGTTCAAACGTCAACGCGTCGGGAACCTTAACGAGTCGCGCCGCGGGCACCGCCGCATACTCGGCATAACTTCCAAGCGCGCTCGTATAAGCGACGCGATCGCCAAAGCTCAAATTCGAAACTTCACTTCCGACTTCCGTCACCACGCCCGCCCCTTCCTGCCCATTAATAAAAGGCAGCGGCGACGGATAACGTCCCTCACGGAAATAGACGTCGATAAAGTTCACCCCCGCGGCTTTGATATGAACCACCGCCTCGTTTGGTTTCGGTTTCGGAATCGGAAGATCGACGAGCCTGAGCATTTCGGGCCCACCGACTTGAGAAACTTGTATGGCTTTCATGATCGGCAATCTTAACACTGAGACAGAATTTAGAACGCATGTACAACAATTCGTACAACTAATCTAGCTGGTAACAAAAGCTGTTGACAGGCTCATTCACGCCCTTATATATGAAGTATCCAGTCAGTAAACTCGAAAGGAGTTGTCGTGAACAACAAGCGAAGATTTCTGCCGGCACTCGCGCTGGCACTGACGATCTGCTGCGCGCTACCCGCATCGGCTCAGAAAAGCAATTCAGCCGACGCGATCAAGATTCCCTTTGAGACCTACAAACTTCCCAACGGTCTCACCGTCATTCTCTCCCTCGATCGCGCGACGCCAACTGTCGCGGTCAACGTTTGGTATCACGTCGGTTCCAAGAACGAGATGCCGGGCCGCACCGGTTTCGCGCACCTGTTCGAGCACGTGATGTTCACCGGCTCGGGTCACATCCCGTACGGCACGCACGATCGACTCACCGAGGGTGTCGGCGGCAGTAACAACGGTTCGACCACCAACGATCGGACCAACTACTACGAAACAGTGCCTTCGAATTATCTCGAAACCGCACTGTGGCTCGAATCGGATCGCATGGGTTACCTGCTCGAAACACTCGACATCGCGAAGCTCAACGCGCAACGCGAAGTCGTCAAAAACGAGCGACGCCAGAGTTACGACAACCAACCATACGGACGCGTGAGCGAGATCTTCGCCGCTGCCATGTATCCGAAGGGCCATCCATATTCGTGGCCCGTGATCGGATCGATGACTGACTTGAGCGCGGCGTCGGAAGAAGACGTCAAAGCATTCTTCCGTCTTTATTACGCGCCGAACAACGCGACGCTCGCCGTCGTCGGCGACTTCGATCCGGCACAGGCGAAAGCATGGATTCAGAAATACTTTGGCGACTTGCCGCAAGGTAAAGCGGTTGAACGCCCGTCAGTGGCAATCGGCAAACTCGATTCCGGCAAGCGACTCGTCTACGAAGATCGCGTGCAGGTGCCGCGGCTTTACATTCAATGGCCCACGGTCGGATTCAAGCGCGACGACGATTATCCGCTCTCAGTGATGAGCTCGATCCTGTCAGGTACACGCACGGCACGTCTGACGAAAGCACTCGTTTACGATTCACAAGTTGCGTCGAATGTCCTCGCGTTTCAAAACTCATCCGAGGACGTCGGCGTGTTTCAAGTGATGGTCATTCCGCGCCCCGAACATTCGCTCACCGAACTTGAAGCTGCTGTCGATCAGGTGATTCAGAAGTTCATCACGGAAGGTCCGACGGCGGAAGAGTTGCAAAAGGCGAAGGCGGGTCTCGAACTCCAGTTCCTGCGCGGACTCGAATCCAATCTCGGCAAAGCAAACCAGTTGATCTCGGGTTCGATGTTCTACGGAAACGCGGCGCAGTTTCGCACCGATTATCAGAAGACGCTGGCAGTCACCGCCGCCGACGTCAAACGCGTGGCGTCGATGTATCTGCAACGTCCGCGCATCGTCTTGAGTGTCGTGCCGAAAGGGAAGAGAGATCAGGCTTCCAAAGCAGCCGACAGTGAAACCGTCAGTATGCTGCTCGACAGCCGCCAGGGAGGTAAGTAGATGAGACAACAAACACGTATCGCCGCGGCACTCCTAATCGCGCTCGCCAGTGTTGCGGCACTGGCGCAACAGCCACTCGATCGCACCAAGGCTCCAACGCCGGGCCCGAATCCAACGTTGCGTGTTCCAACATGGACCAGGACGCAGTTGGCAAATGGTGCGACGCTCATCGTCTCCGAACGCCGCGGGCTTCCGCTCGTGTCGTTCAGCATCACGTTCCTCGGCGGCTCGAACCAGTTTGAGCCGGTGGCGAAACGCGGTGTCGCGTCGCTGACCACCTCGATGCTGACCGAGGGCACGAAAACGAAAACCGGCGATCAGCTTTCGGACGCCTTGCAATTACTCGGAACAAACATCAACGCCGGCATCGGCGGCGAAGAAGGTTCCGTCAGCTTCACTTCCACCACGAAGAACTTCGACGCAACGCTCGCCCTCCTCGCCGACATGATGCTCAACTCCACGTTTCCCGCCGACGCACTCGAGCGTCTTCGCGCGCGCACGCTCGTTAATCTGACGCAGGCGAAAGATCAACCGGCGGTGATCAGCGCGCAGGTGTTTGCGAAGATCCTCTACGGCGACGCTCATCCATACGGACAGCGCACCACGGAAGCTTCAGTCAAAGCGATCACTCGCGACGACGTAGTCGCTTTTCAGAAAGCTTACTTCCAACCCGGACGAGCTATCATCACCGTCGTCGGCGACATCAGTGCGCTTCAGGCAAAAGCTTCAGTTGAAAAAGGACTCGCCGCATGGACCAAGGGCGGCGACAAGCCTAACTTCGAGTATCCAAAAGTTCCGGAACTGCAAACCGCGAAGATCTATCTCGTCGACAAACCGGGTTCGGCGCAGTCAGTGTTCAATATCGGTTTGCCCGGTCCGTCGCGAAACACGCCCGACTACTTCGCGCTCCAGGTGATGAACACGATCCTCGGCGGCATGTTTCAGTCGCGGCTCAACGCAAACATTCGCGAGCAGAAGGGCTACAGTTACGGCGTGAACTCGGGCTTCGCTTACGGAAAAGGACCGGGCGCGTTCCGTGCGGGCGGCGCGATCTTTTCCGGCAAGACTGACGCGGCGCTGATCGAGTTCATGAAGGAACTGAAGGGCATACTCGGCGAGCGACCGATCACGGATGAAGAGATCAAGACCGCGAAAGACTCGCTGATCCAGAGTCTGCCGCAGCGCTTTTCGTCAGTAAACGCGACGAGCGGCGCGATCACGTCGCTCGTGGTCCAGGGTCTGCCGGATGATTACTATCAAACGTACGCGAAGAACGTTTCGGCGGTAACCAGGGAAGATCTGTTGCGAGTCGCGAAGCGTTATCTCGACCTCGGACACGTAGCGATCGTGATCGTCGGAGATCGCGCGACGATCGAAGCTCCGTTGAAAGCGACAGGCGTTGCACCGATCACGATCGTCGATCTGGACGGCAACGTTACCGGCGGCGGTGCAACCCCGTCGAGTAATTAGTCGAGTAATTAGGCGGCGCTTTCTCCGTCATCGTCACCGTCGAGCACGTCATCGGCCGCTTCGCGCAACTCGTCTACCAGTGATAGGGCCTGTTTGCGCAGCGGCCGCATGAACGGATTACTCGCGAGATGGATCATTCGATCGACCATTTCGCCCGTGTTGTCGATCAGTCGATAGGTGCGGCGATGTTTCGGGGATCGGTCGTGAATCCAGAACAAGATGATCCCCATGTGATAAACCCAGAGCAGGTAAGGTAACTCCGCGCGCAGGTCTTTCGGGATGCGCGCTTTTGTCCCTTCAACGACTTTCTCAAACAACTGAATACTCGCCACGCGTACGACGTTCGCTTCGTCCGCAAACGGATTAAGCGGACTCTGCGGATCGCCGGCGGTCTTAAAGAGCACGCCCGCAAACTGGTGGTACGGCTTCATCACGTCGATCTTCAGCTTCACCACCGTCAGCAGGCGTGCTTTCAAAGTGTGGACCGTTTCGAGCGCGGGCAGCGCTAACTCGAGATGTTCGTCGTGCATTCGCTGGTAGAACGCCTGAATCAGGTGTTCCTTCGAGCGAAAGTAGTAGTAGGCATTGCCGAGCGATACGTCCGCCTTCTCGGCAATCGCGCGCATCGTGGTCTGCTCGTACCCGCGCTCGCGAAACATGGTCAACGCGGTTTCGAGGATGAGCGCGCGAGTCTGGTCGCCCTTAACGCGTTTGACGACTTTGTTTTTGCGCATTGCCGCCATCGTGTTACTTAGTAAGTCCCGCCACCCTTCCTATCTGATATCTGTGTTGTGAGATCAACGATACTACTTTTCTCGTCGTCGGCAGCAACTCCGGCTTTGCCAGACGATAAGACCACTCACGATAACGCGGCAACGCCCAAAGCACCATCAACCACGCTTTTGGACCGAAGTACACCCACCCATTATCCGCGACAATTGTCAGATCTTTCTTCGTCAGATCGTGATCGAGAAACGGAAACCGTCTGCGAGCCTCCTCCGACGCGCACGGAACGAAGATCATGTCGATCAGTTTGGCCTGTTGCGCCAGCCACTCGTGCGCTCGCCGGCACAATCCGCAGTCCGGATCGTAGAGCACAGTCATCGCGAGCATGATCACGCCTCCTGTTGGACGGAAGTAAAGGCGTCAGGGCCGACTGGAGGTTCGTTGGTGCGGTTGTGTCTGAGTTTACGCAACTGGGTGAACATGCCGAGGTTGAAGAAATGCATGGCTCCGAGTGCCAGTAGCACCAGACCGATTTTAATCGAGAGGGCCTCGATTGCCTCCTCCGGGTCGGCTACGCGGTAACCGAGGTTGAGTATCAGGCTGATGTAACCAAAGGCGACGAGGTAGAAGCCGCAGACGAGCAGGTGATTGACGGAGTCGGCGAGGCTTTCGTTGCCGTGAAAGGCGTCGATGAGGAAGACGCGGCCGTTTTTGTAGATGGTGCGTCCCACCCAGACGGTGAAAGCGCTGCTGATGGCGAGGTAAACGAAGTAGGTGCTGATTCCGATAGTCATGATCCGCCTCCTTAGCCGAATTTTGAACACGTTCAACTACAGACGGCAGCCTACGCCCGTTCCGGAGCGCTGTCAAGAAGTTTTTTGAACGAGTTCAAAAGTGCGCCAGCCAAGGGCGGCGACGAGATAATTCCTGTTCGAGCTACTGATGGCGTTCGGTTATCAGCGCCCCACAGGAATGGTTCGTGGAAGTCTTTTAATCCGTGTTCTGCCGTATGCGTCACACCAGCTAACGCAGCGCTCATCGGGAACACGGATGAAAACGAATTTCGAATAGGACAGCTATGAAGTCGCCTCCGTGGTCAAGAACTTTTTGAATAGACTTCGAGCGCGACGGCGCAAGGCCGCTGTTGCTCGATGACTAGTTGTTTGCGCGGGTGGTGTCCTAATTCGAAATTCCTTTTCATCCGTGTTCCCAATGAGCGCTGCGTTAGCTGATGTTACGCACACGGCAGAACACGGATTAAGAGATTACAGTCAGATTAGGACACCACCGTTTGCGCGGCTCGTCGTGCTTTTAGCGGGCGTCTGTGGTATTTTCCGAGGTTCTCAACGTTTCCGATTTCATCCCAAGGAGAAACTGATTGGCAGCAGAAGATCTTATTCCGGCCGAGGGCGTCATCATCGACAAACAGCCCAACGCCTTTTTCAAAGTCCGCCTGGATAACAGCGAACACGTCGTGCTGGCTGCGATTTCGGGTAAGATGCGAAAGAATCGCATCCGTATTCTGGTGGGCGACCGCGTGAGCGTGGAAATGTCGCCGTACGACTTGTCGCGCGGTCGAATTACTTACCGGTTCAAATAAAAATCACCTGAGTTCGAAAGACTTCAAATAGTCGATAAACGCTTCGTTCCAGTGCGCGACGGTCTTCTCAGGACCGACAAACTTCACGAAATAAGAACCGTTTGGAGTCTCGACGACAGCGGCGCGTAAACGATATCCAGGCTTGTTCTCAAACGTGCCGCTTCCCGGCGACGTCTCGGCAACGTAAGTGCCGGCGGCGTCCACGGTAGTGATCTTCAATCCGTTCGCGGTAAAACTATCCTCGGTAAGTTTCGCTTTCGAGCCGTCCGCTTGCTGCATCTGGCTGGCCCAACGCTCGATGTTCGCGGCAGTGGATCCTCCCTGATCTTTGCCGAAGTAATACAACACGAGCGAGCCATCTTGGGTATCTCCGGTGGTGCGTGGGAGTTTGTACTGGGCCACGCGCATCGACGAACTTCTTTCTTCCTCGACCCATCCGGTGGGAGCTTTGTAGCGCAACACAGCGGGCTTCTGCGCCTCTTGAGAAACCGAAATGGCGGAACACGCAACTACCAACGCAGCGACGAACATGACTGGCAAAATGGTCATGATTGGTTTGTGCATGGCCTTTATTTAAACGCTTCCAATCTCGCGCTGCAAGTTGCCGCATTCACCCACGGATTTCCGTGACGATGCGGATATTAGCGTGGTAGTATGCCTTCATTATGCATGCCGATGTCGTTCTTATACGACTTATATTTACGGCAACTTTGGTAGCGGCAGGATATATTCTCAGACCAGTAGCAGGTGATCCCTGGATCTCCGCTGGGCTGGGTGCACTGATCGCGATCTGCATCATTCTTTTTGAACTGCGGATCCGTCGTGCGACCCTCAAAACCCTCATCGGCGCGGCTGTCGGTTCGATACTCGGAATTATAGGTGCTTATTTAATCGGATCGCTGATCAGCCGGCAGGAATCGATGGCGGTTGCGCCCGCGGCGAAGACCTTCATTACGCTGGCCCTGACGTTTTTCATGGCCTACGTCGGACTGATGGTCGGCGCCGCCAAGGGAGACTATCTCGATCTCTCCGCACTGGGCGGGATTTTCAGCGACAAAGTTGCCAGACGCGACTTAAAGATTCTCGATACCTCCGTCATTATCGATGGCCGCATCGCCGACGTCGCGGAGACCGGGTTTCTAACGGGCTCTTTAATCATTCCTCAGTTCATCCTTCGCGAACTGCAACAGGTGGCCGACTCGCCTGATTCGTCGAAGCGACAGCGCGGCCGGCGTGGCCTGGACATGCTCAATCGCCTCCAGAACAACAGCGCGCTCGACATTCAGATCGTCGAAACCGACTTTCCCTCAGTCCGCGAAGTCGACTTGAAACTGATCGAACTTGGCAAGCAACTCGACGCCGTGATTGTCACCAACGATTTCAACTTGAATAAGGTGTCACAGTTGCGCGGCGTCAGTGTGCTAAACATCAACGAGTTGGCAAACGCGCTCAAGCCGGTCGTACTTCCCGGCGAAGCGATGCGCGTCTTCATCCTGAAAGAAGGCAAGGAATACAATCAGGGTGTCGCCTATCTCGACGACGGCACGATGGTGGTTGTCGACAACGCACGCCGGCTGATCGGCAAAAACGCCGACATCGCGGTCACGAGCGTGTTGCAGACGACAGCCGGTAAGATGATCTTCGGCCGCCTGTGGGAAGAAGCGGAAAACGGGCACAGCGACATTCATCGCACCAACGGCGGATCGCGCCGGATGCGGGAGTCGCGTGGCGGAACGGGATCGAGTGGACCGACCCCCGTGCGTATCACGGACAGCGAGCCAATCACGGAAAGCTGATGCGCGTACGCTCCGGGCCCGCTTCGCGCAGTTTCCTTATCTCTTAAATGAACATTGCGATTATTGCCGCCGCCGGTACGGGCACCCGGATGGCGAGCGATCGGCCGAAGCAGTTTCTGCACCTTGCCGGGATTCCGATCATCTTTCACACGCTGAAGCCCTTCGAGCAGTGTGACAGCATCCAGGAAGTGATCGTTGTTCTGCCGGCGGAAGAGTCTGCGGCTTTTCTTGCTCTGGCCGGGAAGCAGGGGTTGAGAAAACTGTCGCGAGTTGTGCCGGGAGGCACGACGCGCGCAGATTCCGTGAAGCGTGGTTTGCTGGCGATCAGATCCGCGACCGCGGGAATCGTTGCCGTTCACGATGGTGTTCGGCCGTTTGTGACTGTCGAAGAGATTGACAGCGTCGTTGCTGCCGCGGAGTCGGATGGAGCGGCGATACTGGTCGCGCCGGTAACTGACACGATCAAACAGGTCAGTGGCGACACAGTTCTCCACACGCTCGAGCGCCGCGAGCTGCGACGAGCGTTGACGCCGCAATGTTTTCGTTATGAACTACTGCGCAAGGCGTTCGATCAGGCTGACGTAAACGATCCATCGTTTACGGACGAGAGCGCGATGGTTGAAAAACTCGGCGCTCGGGTCACCGTCGTCGAGGGCAGCAGCAGAAACATCAAGATCACGAACCCGCAAGATTTGTTGATTGCGGAAGCGTTGTTGAGGCAGGAATAGCTGTTGTCAGCTTAGTACTTTGTGCTTTGTACCTGGCCTTTTAAAACAAAGCACAAAGTACCAAGCACGAAGTACAATGTTACGCATCGGCATCGGCACTGACACGCATCGTTTGGTGGAAGGCCGAGCGCTTGTCCTGGGCGGCGTACATATCGCTTCCGATCGTGGCGCGGACGGTCATTCCGATGCTGACGCGTTGGCCCACGCGATTGCGGATGCTATTCTCGGCGCACTCTGCGAAGGCGACATCGGCGTCCATTTTCCGGATAACGATCCGCAGTGGAGTGGCGCAAACAGCATGGAACTGTTGTCGCGCGTGATGTGGCTGGCGCGCGAGCGCAGTTTTCATGTCGTGAATGTCGACTCGACAATCCTGCTCGAAGCACCGAAGATTCGTCCTTACGTCGATTCGATGTGTGAGAACATCGCGACAGCTTTAGGCATCGATGCAGGGTGTGTGAATGTGAAAGCGAAGACAGGTGAAGGACTCGATGCGGTCGGACAGGGGCTCGCAGTAACGGCTCAGGCCGCTGTACTCATGGAGAGCAACTCAGCTTGAGACCGCAGGACGTTATCAGAAAGAAACGAGACGGACAGAGCCTGTCGCGCGACGAGATCGACTTCTTCGTCAGCGGAGTCACCAGCGGACGCATCGCCGACTACCAGGTCAGCGCGCTTCTGATGGCCATCTATTTGAACGGGATGGACCAGTCGGAACAGCAGGCGTTAACCGAGGCGATGCTGAACTCCGGCAATATCCTCGACTTCTCCGATATTCCCAAGCCAAAAGCAGACAAGCATTCGACCGGCGGCGTCGGCGATAAAACGTCGGTGATCATCGCGCCGCTCGTTGCCGCGTGCGGTGTGTGCGTGCCGATGATCTCGGGACGTGGTCTCGGTCACACGGGCGGCACGCTCGACAAGCTCGAATCGATTCCCGGCTATCGCGTCAATCTTACTGCCGGCGAGTTTAAGAAAGTGTTGGACCAGGTCGGTTACGCGATGGCGGGACAAACCGCCGAACTCGCGCCTGCCGATAAAAAGATGTATGCGCTGCGCGATGCGACGGCGACTGTCGAAGCGATACCGCTGATAGTCGCGTCGATCATTTCGAAGAAAGGCGCCGCCGGTCTCGACGCGATGATCATCGACGTGAAAGTCGGGAACGGCGCTTTTATGCGCGAGGAAGCGCGAGCGACCGAGTTGGCCCACGCGCTCGTGAGCACCGGCAACTCGTGCGGCATCAAAACGCGCGCGCTGTTGACGGACATGAATCAGCCGCTCGGCCGCGCAGTTGGAAACTCGCTCGAAGTCGAAGAGTGCGTCAATCTTCTCCGCAACAGCGCGCCCGCCGCGGCAAAGCCAGTGCTGGATCTGTCCCTCGAACTCTCGGCGCACATGTTGTTGCTCGCGAACGTCGATAAGACCCTGGACGCCGCTCATCAGCGACTACGTAACGTGCTCGAATCAGGCAAGGCGCTCGAATGTTTGCGCAGCAACATTGAGGCGCAAGGTGGCGATCCGCGTGTGTGCGACGATCCGGCCGCTTTCCTGCCTTTGGTAAGCGAAACCATTAAGGTAGAATCCCCGCGCTCTGGCTTCATTACAAGAGTTGATACTACGGAAATCGGTCACGCAATCGCGGCAATCGGCGGCGGACGTGTGCGCATCGAAGACAAGATCGATCCCACGGTCGGGTTCACTTCCGAGCTGAAGGTTGGCGACAAGGTGCAGGCTGGTGACGCGATCGGCGTCGTCTATTGCGCGGATTCTTCCGCCGGGAAAGAGGCGGCGCAGAGAATTCAGGCTGCGTATCACGTCGGAGACGGGCCGCCCGCGGAACGGCTGGAATTAGTGAAGGAGATCATCAACGAATGAAATACAGACTTTCGTTCTTTGTGCTTGGTGTTTTGTACTTTGTTCGCTCGTTGATCGCTCAACTCTCAATCGATTCCCGCGAACAAAGCACAAAGTACAAAAAACTAAGCTCATCGTTTCTCACGTTGGTTGCCTTCGTCGCGTTCGCCGCGCTGGTATCGACGGGTTGCACCGACACTTCCGCGTTTTCCGATCCTTCAAAGATACGCGTCGGCATCGTTTTCGATATCGGAGGAAAGGACGATCGATCGTTCAACGCCGCGGCCTGGCAAGGCGTGCAACGCGCCGCGAAAGACTTGCCGATCGTGTTGCGCGACATCGAACCCGGAACGCCGAACGCGATCGAGCCCGCGATGCGCGCGTTCGCGGAACGCAATTTCGATCTCATCATCGGCGTGGGTTTCGCACAGGCGCCGATCATGGAACTGGTCGCGAAAGACTATCCGCACATTCAGTTTGCGATCATCGACGGTTTCAGTAAGTTGCCAAACGTCGCTTCGCTCGGTTTCAAGGAGCACGAAGGTTCGTATCTCGTGGGCATACTCGCCGCGAAAGCGTCGCGCACGGGCACGATCGGTTTTCTCGGCGGCATGGACATCGGACTCATTCATCGGTTCGCGAAAGGCTACGAAGAAGGCGCCCGTTCAGTTAATCCGAACATTCGCGTGATCGAAAATTACGTCGGCGTCACCGACAGCGCCTGGAACAATCCCGGCAAAGGCAAGGAACTCTCGCTGGCCCAGATCGGCAAAGGCGCGGACGTGATCTTCACCGCCGCCGGCAACTCTGGCTTGGGCGCGTTCGACGCCGTCGAGCAACAGGGAAAACAGAACGGCCGAGCCACTCACTTCGTGATCGGAGTTGATTCCAATCAGAACATGGTCAAGCCCGGTTTCGTGTTGACGAGCATGGTCAAGCGCGTCGACAACGCCGTCTACGACATCGTTAAGGACGTAGTGAACAAGCAGTTCAACCCTGGCGTGCATGTCTTTGGTTTAGAAAAAGACGGCGTGGGCTACGCGATGGACGAATACAACCAGGATCTCGTCACGCCCGAAGCCCGCGAAGCCGCCGAGGCCGCCAAGAAAAAGATCATCGCCGGCGAGATCAAAGTGACCGACGCGATGGCTGGCTAAGGTTCTTAGTTCTTTGTGCTTAGTACTTTGTATGCCCCTCCTCACGGAGCATTATGGGTAAGACTAACTTTGAAAATCTGCGAGTTTATCGACTTGCAGAAACGCTCTCAGACAGAATTTGGAAGGTTGTTATCAAGTGGGATCACTTTGCGAAGTCTACAATTGGCGAGCAGATAGTGGACGCAGCCGATGGAATTGGGTCGAATCTTGCTGAAGGAACAGGAAGGGGAAGTCTCAAAGACAATCGACGATTTGTCAAAATCGCTCGTGGCTCGCTTTACGAGACGAAACACTGGTTGCGTAGAGCATACAAACGAAAGCTGCTGACCGATGAGGAAGTCTGTGGCCTGAAACCTATTATTGCCGAACTGTTACCAACCCTCAACGCGTACTTTCGATCGCTTAATGAAGCCATTGAGCAAAGAGGAACCAAGCACAAAGTACAAAGCACTAAGCTCAAAAAATAGATCCCTCTGAAATGTTAGAGCTACGTCAAATAACCAAACGCTTTGGCGACGTTTTGGCTAACGACCAGGTCGACATCGTCGTCAAACCCGGAACTATCCATGCCATCGTCGGCGAGAATGGCGCGGGTAAGTCGACGGCGATGCGGATCGCTTACGGCTTTTACACCGCCGACAGCGGGCAGATCCTCGTCGACGGGCAGGTGCGCGATATCAAGTCGCCGCACGACGCGATCGCGTTGGGCATCGGCATGGTCCACCAGCACTTCATGCTGGTCGAGACGATGACAGTCGCCGAGAACATCATCCTCGGCGCCGAACCCGGCAGCGCAGTCGCACTCGATCTCAAAAGCGCCGCATCGCAAATCCGCCAGCTCTCGGAAGAGTTCAAACTCGCAGTCAATCCCAACGAACCGGTCGAGCATTTGTCGGTGGGCCAACAACAGCGCGTCGAGCTGTTGAAGGCGCTTTATCGACACGCGCGACTGTTGATTCTCGACGAACCGACGGCGGTGTTGACGCCGCTCGAAGTCGAAGAGTTCTTCGCGATCCTGCGCCGTATGCGCGAACAGGGAAAGACGGTGATCATCATCACGCACAAGCTTTCCGAAGTGCTGGCGATCTCCGACGAAGTGACCGTGATGCGCGATGGAAAAGTCGTCGGACGCTTACAGACGAAAGACACAAACGCCGCTGAATTGGCGCGCATGATGGTCGGCCGCGAAGTGTTGCTGCGTGTCGAAAAAACTGATCCGAATGCGGGACGCGCGCAGCTTGAAGTGAAGAATCTGTCGGTCGTCGCTGGCGTTGAGGGAACGAAGCGAGTGAATGGCGTTTCGTTTGAAGTCCGCCGCGGCGAGATCGTTGGTATCGCGGGTGTCGAAGGAAACGGCCAGACGGAACTGATGGAAGCGCTGGCGGGGCTTGTCGAACCGTCGCGCATGACTGGCCAGATCATTTACGACGGCAAGAACCTCAATGCGCTGGGCGCTCGCATTCGTCGCGAACTCGGCATCGCGCACATCCCGGAAGATCGTCATCGACGCGGACTGTTGCTCGATTTCACACTAGCGGAAAATTCGATCCTCGGAGTTCACTATCGGCCGCCGATTGCCGCAATTGCAGGCGACATTATTCTCGACGAGAGCGCGATCCAACGAAGAGCAAACGAAATCATCCAGGCTTTTGACGTTCGTCCACCTAACGCCGCGCTGCCCGCCCGCGCACTGTCCGGCGGCAATCAACAGAAGCTGATCATCGGTCGCGAGTATCGCGTCGATCCGAAGTTGTTGCTGGTGTCGCAGCCGACGCGCGGTGTCGATATCGGAGCGATCGAGTTTATTCACCGGCAGTTGGTCCGGCTGCGTGACGATGGTTGCGCGATCCTTCTGGTATCCGCGGAACTCGAAGAAGTGACGAGTCTTTCCGATCGTTTGCTGATCATTCACGAGGGACGAATCGCCGGCGAGGTCGATCCGAAGGTGGCAACGCTGGAAGAGATTGGATTGTTGATGACCCGAGGACATTGAGCTTAGTACTTAGTACTTAGTACTTTGTTCTTAGAATGCCGGTAGCCCGTAGGCTGCCTGGCAAAGTACAAAGTACAAAGAACAAAGACCAAAACATGCCCAAATTCGCGCGTGATCTACTTTTCCCGCTGATCGCCGTTGTGGCAGCTTTCATCGTCGGCGGCATTCTCATTCTGCTCATTGGCGATAATCCGATCACGGCTTATCGACTGCTGATAGGCAGCGCGCTCTCGTGGCCCGACGGCATCGGCTACACGCTGTTTCACGCCACGCCGTTGATCTTCACCGGACTCGCCGTGCTGGTCGGTTTTCGCTGTGGTCTATTCAACATCGGCGCCGAAGGTCAGCTCTACATCGCCGCGTTTGCTACGGCGTGGGTCGGAATCACACTCGCGAATCGCTCGGCGTGGATTCTCATACCGCTGTGTTGCCTGGCCGCGATACTGGTTGGCGCGATTTGGGGTGCGATTCCCGGCATCTTGAAAGCGCGGTTCGGATCGCACGAAGTCATCAACACGATCATGTTGAACTTCATCGCGATCTATCTGATCAGCTATCTCACTCAGTATCACTATCGCGACGCCGGCGATCCGATCCTGCAAACGTCAGTCATCGGCGCGGGCGCGCACATCCCGCGACTCGGCGCTTTTGTTCCCGGCTTTCCCGAACGCATACCTTTGAACGTCGCTTTCATACTCGCGCTGCTTTGTTGTTTCCTGGTCTACGTGTTTTTGTGGCGCACGAAGTGGGGGTATGAAATACGCGCGACGGGCAGCAATCCGACGGCGGCCGAGTACGGCGGCATCTCGATTCGCAAACAGATCGTGCTCGCGATGGCTGTTTCGGGTGCGCTCGCCGGCATGGTCGGCATCCATGAGGTGCTCGGTTATCGATATCGTTACTACGACGGTTTTTCAGACAACTACGGCTTCACCGGAATCGCCGTTGCACTACTCGGACGTAATCATCCGGTCGGTGTGATTCTCGCGGCGCTGTTGTTTGCGGTGCTGCAACACGGCGGCATCTACGTCGATGGTTTTTCGGAGCACGTCACGAAAGACATTGTGCAGGTCTTGCAGGGCATCATCATTTTGTTTGTCGCTGCTGAGTCGTTCTTCAAGTGGTCGCTGGGCCGGTTCGGATTCAGACGTTTGAGGACGTAACGATGAGAGACATTTTCGCATGGTCGCTGGTTGCGTCGACGATCAGGCTCGCCACGCCGTTGGTCCTGGCGGCGTTGGGTGGTCTGTTTTCGGAACGCTCCGGCGTAATCAACATCGCGCTTGAAGGGAAGATGCTGGCGGGCGCGTTCACCGCGGCGGCCGTTACGTATGCCGCTGACGTCAGGTTTGGAATGGGCACTGCGAGTCCGTGGGTCGGATTGATCGGCGGGATGCTCGCGGGACTATTCATCGCGGCGATCTACGCCGTGAGTTGTATCAAGTTCAAAGCGGACCAGGTGGTGAGCGGCGCCGCGATCAACATCCTGATGCTTGGCATTCCCGGATTTCTCAGTGGCGCGCTGTTTCTTTCATCGGGTTCGACGCCGCAACTTCCGAAAGATCACCTGTTGCCGCAGTCGCCGCTGGTGATCGCGATCGCCATCGGCATTTTGGTATTTGCGATCTGGTACGTTCTTTATAAAACGCCATTTGGTTTGCGGTTGCGCTCGGTCGGTGAGAACCCGGAAGCTGCCGATGCAGCAGGCGTCAGCGTGAGCGGCATCAGATACTCGGGTGTATTGCTGGCTGGCGTGCTTGCCGGACTCGGCGGCGCGTATCTTTCGATCGGTCAGTCGTCACTCTTCACGAGAAACATGACCGCCGGCCGCGGCTTCATCGCGCTTGCTGCGTTGATCTTCGGAAAATGGCGTCCGGTGCAGACTTTGCTCGCTTGTCTCCTCTTTGGTTTTACTGAAGCGGTTTCGATTCAGATGCAAGGCACGGTAAAGTTTGGCGGTGAAGAGATCCCGGTGCAGTTTATCAACATGGTGCCTTACGTCTTGACTATCATAGTCCTCGCAGGCTTCATTGGAACGTCGCGCCCCCCACGAGCTTTGGGCATTCCTTATCAGAAAGAGAAGTAGGTTGTAATGGTGGAGCGACTGGCAAGCACAGCACTTTATGAACGCGCCGAACATGCAGCAAGGACCATCCGCGCGCGACTGACATTGGAGCCGCGCATCGCGATCGTGCTCGGCAGTGGCCTCGGCGCATTCGCGGACGATTTCGACGAAGCTGTTGGCATTCCTTACAACGAGATACCGGGTTTTCCGCGTTCGACTGTCGAGGGACATTCGGGACGCCTCGTCGCGGGCAAAGTGGATAACGTTCCCGTGCTCGCGATGCAGGGACGCGTGCACTACTACGAAGGTTACTCGCTCGAGGAAGTCACGTTTCCCGTTCGTACTTTCAAACTGCTCGACATCAAGACGCTTGTGTTGACCAACGCCGCCGGCGGCATCAACGTCCAGTTAACACAGGGCGCGTTGATGATGATTAGCGATCACGTAAACCTGATGGGCGACAATCCGCTGCGTGGTCCGAATGACGAACGTTTTGGTCCACGTTTTCCGGACATGTCTGCCGTCTACTCACCCGAGTTGCAGGAGTTAGTGGTTGAGGAAGCGAAAGCGATCGGAGTTGAAGTGCGGCGCGGGATTTACGGTGGACTTTCTGGTCCAAGTTACGAGACGCCGGCCGAGATTCACCTGCTGCGCAATCTCGGCGCCGATGCGGTCGGGATGAGCACGGTTCCGGAAGCGATCGTGGCGCGTCACATGAACATGGAAGTGCTCGGCATTTCGTGTATCACAAACATGGCGGCCGGGTTGAGTGACCAGCCGATCGATCACGCGGAAGTGATGGCGACCGGCGATCGTGTGCGAGAAACTTTTACGCAGTTGTTGCGCCGCGTTGTGAGCAGGATTCATAGTCGTACTTAGTACTTTGTACTTAGTGCTTTGTACTTTGTATTTAGAACAAAGAACCAAGTACTAAAACAAAGCACAAAGTACAAAGCACAAAGTACAAAGCACAAGACGTGAGCATGATAATCGGCATTTGTGGCGGGACCGGATCGGGTAAGACGACGGTCGCCAATCGCATACTCGAATCGGTCAGCGCCAGCGAAGTAGTTTTCATTCAACAAGACTCCTACTACCGCAACCTGACCGACCTTCCGCTCGACTATCGTGGCATCGCAAACTTCGATCATCCCGACGCGCTCGACAACGACTTGCTGGTGAACCACATTCGCCGGCTGCGTTCTGGCGAGGCGATCGAGTTACCGCTTTACGACTTTAAGACGAGTACGCGTATGAACGAGACGCGCCTGGTCGAACCGCGTCCGATCGTCATCGTCGAAGGTATTCTGATCTTCGCCGATGCGCGTTTGCTCGAGAAGATGGACATCAAAGTTTTTGTCGATACGCCGGACGATATTCGTTTTATCCGGCGCATGCGACGCGACGTTGCCGAGCGCGGGCGCACGGTGGAGTCAGTTATCGAACAATATCTCGCGACCGTACGGCCGATGCATCAGCAGTTTGTCGAGCCGTCGAAGCGGCACGCGGACGTAATCATTCCCGAGGGTGGACATAATTTGGTAAGCATTGATTTGCTGAGCGGAAAAATTCGCGAAAGGCTGGCCAGTGCTTTATCGACTGTTGGAGGTCAACTTTGAGCGAAGATTTTGAGCCGTTGATTGAAACGGCAAAGCAGGCGCGGTTGCAGTCAGTCGCGCCGTTTTCGAATTTTCAGGTTGGGGCGGCGGTCAGGACTGAGAGCGGTAAAGTCTACACCGGCTGCAATGTCGAGAGTGCGAGTTACGGGTTGACGGTGTGCGCGGAACGCGTCGCGATCTGGAAAGCGTTGTCGGAAGGCGAGCGGCAGTTTACGCAGTTGGCTGTCGTGGCTGACACGGAGACACTGACGCCGCCGTGTGGCACTTGCCGCCAGATCATCTGGGAGTTTGCGCGTGGGGCGTCGATCGTGTTCGCGAACCTCAGCGGGAAGAGTGAAGAGTTTCATATCTCCGACTTGTTACCGCGCGCCTTCGATGCGCGGTTTCTGAAACAGAAATAGTATGCGATTGCTCATTTGCTTCGTCTTAATCACCACCATGCTTGCGAGTTCATCATCGAATGTTGCCGCACAAAGCCGTCGGCAAGTCGATCTTCTTGTGTTGGGCGGCACGATCGTCACGATGGACGGTTCGCGCCGCGTTATCGACGACGGGGCGATTGCCGTCGCTGGCGGGCGCATCGTCGGAATTGGACCGCGGGCGGAGATTGAGCGCGCGTACGCGTCGCGATCGAGGGTGGTTGCGACCGGGAAAGTCATCACGCCGGGATTGATCAATGGACACACGCATGTGCCGATGGTCCTGTTTCGCGGACTCGCCGACGATCTCGATTTACAGGAGTGGTTGACGAAGTACATCTTTCCGGCGGAAGCGAAGAACGTCACCGAGCAGTTCGTGCGCGTTGGGGCGCGACTCGGGCTGGCCGAGATGATTCGCGGAGGTACGACCACCTACTGCGATATGTACTACTTCGAAGACGCGATCGCCGATGAAACTGCGAAGGCGGGTGTGCGTGGTGTTCTCGGCGAGACGATCATCGACTTTCCTGTCGCGGACAACAAGACGAACGCCGAAGGTATGGCGTACGTCGAAAAGTTCGTCGCGCGCTGGAAAGGGCATGAACTGATCGTTCCGGCGATAGCGCCACATGCGCCGTACACTGTGTCCGAAGCGCACCTGAAAGCGGTGCGTGCGTTTTCCGATCGCACTGGCGCGCCGATCGTGACGCACATCTCTGAAACGAAGCGCGAGCTTGACGATAGTGTCAAAGAAAAAGGTGCGAGTCCGGTTGCGTATCTCGAACGGATCGGGTTTCTGAACGATCATGTGATCGCGGCGCACATGGTTTGGCCGCAGGGCACAGATCTCTCGATACTCAAACGCCGTGGCGTCGGCGTTGTTCACAACCCGCAGTCGAATATGAAGCTCGCGTCCGGCGTTGCGCCCGTGCCGAAGATGTTGACGGAAGGCGTTTTCGTTGGACTGGGAACGGATGGCGCGGCGTCAAACAACGATCTGAATATGTGGGAAGAGATGGATACAGTCGCCAAGCTCCATAAAGTTTTCAGCGGCGATCCGAAGGTTGTTTCCGCGCAGCAAGCATTTGAGCTGGCGACGATTCGCGGCGCGCAGGCGTTGCATCTGGAAAAGGAGATCGGCTCGTTGGAAACGGGCAAACGCGCCGACATACTGATCATCGATCGCGACACACTCAATCAGATCCCGCTCTACAACATCTACTCCGATCTCGTGTACGCAACCAAAGCCTCGGACGTCCAAACCGTCATCATCAACGGCCGCGTAGTCATGCGCAACCGCCGTCTCCTGACCTTAAACGAAACAACGGTCAAATCAGACGCCCGCACCCTCCGCGACAAAATCATCAAAAGCCTCGCCACCCCCACGCCGTCGCAATGATGGAGGCTTTAGTGTTGAGATATTTCCTTTAGAAACTCCTGAAGGGCTGTCCTAAAGCTTTTCGGATCGATCGCAGGGTACTTATAGAGCCCATCCTCAATACTTTCTCGCCCATCATCGAGATCGCGGATACCGGCCGTGATCAAATCATTGGCGGGTAATGAGGTCATGGTGGATTCTAACATCTCGCTCATGGCATCGATCATCGGGCGTCGGAATCGTACCTCAGCCCGGAGGCAATAGGGAACACGGATTTTAAAGAACAATAAGGGGTTTAACCCGGCGCTTGCCTCATTCGCCCGATCCGGCCATAATGGGGCTGACAAATTGATACCAACTCTAAGCGGGCATAAAAGCTCGCTTCCGTTTTTCAGGAGTCACCCAATTTGAGATCTTTTTCGCATTTCCGCCCCTATATCCATGCCGTTCTCCCGACACTTCTGATCTTTATCGCAGCCGCCTTCGCGGCCGGCCAGACTACTGGCTCGGGCGAAGAAGTCCCACAGGTCAATCCAGTTTACCGTCGCATCGAGCGCGCTCGTGCGCTTGCGGCAGTGCATCAACTGCAAGCCGCCGCCGCCGAACTCGAGAACGTGCGCGCGTCAGTAAACGACGTTGCGCTCCGCAATGGAACGACCTTGATGCTACTCGGCATTTATCTGGAAGACGGCAACTACGGGCGCTCTCAGTCTCTCCTGGAAGAGACTTTTCACAATCGCGCAGCTCAGAAAGACGAATCGATCCGCACTTACTTCGCTGCCGCCGGTCAAACACTCAACGGCATTCGCACGCATCTCGCTCGTTATCGCAACTACGGCATCAACCCGACCGACGCGAACCTGCCGTCGGAAGCTGCCGCGGATCTCGAACGCGTCCGCAACCTGCTCGAGCGAGTGATCGCACAGGCAAAAGAGATCTCCACCGAAGCCGGTCGTTCGTACGACGCGTTGGCGCTTCAGGAAGACGTGCTGAGCATCAGGCTCTCACTCGCTCGCAACACGGAAGATCACGCGCGTTGGCAAACTGAATACCTCACAGCGCGAGAGAAGATGGCGACTTCGCAAGTTCAAGTGGCGATGCTCGGACGTTCGCCGGCGCTCGACGCAGTCACGTCCAAGATTCCAAACCCCTTCGCAAACCAGAAACCCACGACTCCAGCCGAGCAATCAGCCAGCACGACCACTACAGCACCCGTAACAGCTACACCAGGCGCGGCTCCAACGCCAACGCCATCGACGACGGGTCCCGAGCCGCAACTCATCACGACCGGCTCGCTGAGCGGCCGCGAAAGCAAACGCGTGACACCTGTTTATCCGCCGATGGCGAAGAGTCATAACGTGGGCGGCACGGTGCGCGTCTTCGCGATCGTGGACGAGAACGGGAAGCTCTGGATCACCAACTCGGAAGGTCCGGTGTTGCTGCGTGCGGCTGCTGAAGAGGCCGCTCGCGGCTGGGTATTCCCACCGTCGACACTCGGCGGCAAACCCGTCCGTCTTGCCGGTTATCTCGATTTCGACTTCAAGCTTTAAACCACGGATTTAGCCAATCGGTTCGATCTGTGTCTCTAAACTTGACTTAAAAGTAATGATTAGGTAAATTGCCTACGGTTAACAAGTTAGATGAAGATTTCAGCTCAGGAAGAATACGGACTTCGCTGTCTTCTGCAACTCGCCCGTGCCGGCACGATGGGTGAGTCGCTGACGCTTGCCCAGATCTCGCGGCTCGAAGGAATTTCGCAGCCGAATGCCGGCAAGTTGTTGTGGATACTGAGCAAGGCCGGGTTAGTGCAGTCCACGCGTGGCATCAAAGGCGGTTATTCGCTCGCTCGCCCCGCGTCTGAAATCAGGTTGAACCAGGTGATCCGCGTGCTCGAAGGCGAGCCTGCGGAGTCGCACTGCAAGAGCTACGCAGGCGTCCTCGACGCGTGTGTGCACACGGGCGATTGCGGCATCAGGCCGGTGATCATCGAGTTGCACCAGATCGTCGACAACGCGCTCGCCGATATCACGCTCTCGCAGTTGCTGGGCACGGAGGCAAACGTCGACGCCGCGTTGCACCAGATTCAAGGGATGAAACAGAAAGACAACACACTGAATAACTGATGAGCACAGCAGAACTGTTAGGCAAACAAGAATATAAATACGGCTTCGTTACTGACATCGAGTCGGATGTGATCCCGCGCGGTTTGACGGAGGACACTATCCGTCTGATCGTCGAGAAGAAGAACGAGCCGGAATGGATGCTGGAGTTTCGTCTCAAAGCGTTTCGCCAATGGCTGACGATGACGGAGCCGAAACATTGGCCCAACCTTAAGTATCCGAAGATCGACTACCAGGACATTATTTACTACAGCGCGCCGAAGCAGAAGCAGACGAAAGCGAGTCTCGACGAAGTCGATCCCGAACTGCTGCGCACGTTCGAAAAACTCGGTATTCCGTTAACTGAACAGAAACAGTTGGCGGGCGTCGCCGTTGACGCTGTGTTCGATTCAGTGTCGGTCGCGACGACTTACAAAGAGAAACTGAAGAAGCACGGCGTGATCTTCTGTTCGTTCACTGAAGCGATCAAAGACTATCCGGATCTCGTCAAGAAGTATCTCGGATCGGTCGTTCCGACCAACGATAACTATTTCGCGGCATTGAACAGCGCCGTTTTCTCCGACGGCAGTTTTGTTTTTATTCCGAAGGGCGTTCGCTGTCCGATGGAGTTGTCGACTTACTTCCGCATCAACAACGCGGACTCAGGACAGTTTGAGCGCACGCTGATCGTCGCGGAAGAAGCTTCGCACGTTTCGTATCTCGAAGGTTGTACGGCGCCGAAGTTTGATCGCAACCAGCTTCACGCGGCGGTAGTCGAACTGATCGCTCTCGACGACGCGCAGATCAAATACTCGACGGTCCAAAACTGGTACGCAGGCGACGAAGAAGGACGCGGCGGTATCTACAACTTCGTCACGAAGCGCGGCAAGTGCGCCGGCCGCAACTCGAAGATCTCGTGGACACAGGTCGAAACGGGATCGGCGATCACGTGGAAGTATCCATCGTGCATCCTCCAGGGCGACAACTCGATCGGCGAGTTCTATTCAGTCGCGCTGACGAACCACGCGCAACAAGCCGACACCGGCACGAAGATGATCCACCTCGGCAAGAACACGCGTTCCACGATCATCTCGAAAGGTATCGCGGCGGGGAAATCAAACAACAGTTATCGCGGCCTGGTGAAAGTGATGCCGAAGGCCGAGAACGCCCGCAACTACACGCAGTGCGATTCGATGTTGATCGGATCGAAGTGTGGCGCGAACACGTTCCCGTATATCGAAGTGATGAACAACAGCTCCAGCGTCGAACACGAAGCGTCGACGTCAAAGATCAGCGAGGAGCAACTCTTTTATCTACAACAGCGCGGTCTGTCGCAGGAAGACGCCGTGTCGTTGATTATCAACGGTTTTTGTAAAGATGTTTTCCTTCAGTTGCCGATGGAGTTTGCGGTTGAAGCGCAGCGGCTGCTGGGATTGAAGTTGGAAGGTAGCGTCGGTTAATCAATGTTAGAGATCAAAAACTTACACGCCGCAATAGACGGCAACGAAATACTCAAAGGCATTAACCTGACAGTCCGCAAGGGCGAGGTTCACGCGATTATGGGCCCGAACGGCTCAGGCAAGTCGACGTTGGCGAAAGTGCTCGCCGGTCATCCGCAGTACGAAGTGACGAAGGGTGAAGTGCTTTACGAGGGACGAAACCTGCTCGAGTTGTCGCCGGATGAGCGCGCTCGCGAAGGCATCTTCATGGCGTTTCAGTATCCGATCGAAGTGCCGGGCGTTTCGAACGCGCAGTTTCTGCGGTTGGCTTACAACGAGAAGCGCAAGCATCTCGGAGAAGAAGAGTTGGACCCGCTCGAGTTCAAAGACTTGTTGAAGGAACGGGCCAAGGTTGTCGAGATGGATGCCAGCTTCATGACGCGTTCGGTCAACGAAGGGTTTTCCGGTGGCGAGAAGAAGCGCAACGAGATATTGCAAATGGCGGTGCTCGAACCGAAACTCGCCGTGCTCGACGAAACCGATTCCGGTCTCGATATTGACGCGCTGCGCGTCGTCGCCAACGGCGTCAATCAACTGCTGACGCCTGAAAACGCCATCATCGTCGTCACTCACTATCAGCGGCTCTTGAATTACATCGTTCCGCATTATGTTCACGTTTTAGCAAACGGCCGCATCGCTCGTGAGGGCGGAAAAGAACTGGCGCTGGAGTTGGAAGAGAAGGGCTACGACTGGATCACGAAGGTAGACCAGGGCAGAACGGGGGCGCCGGCGAATTAAGCAATGGTTACTGAAGCAGTCAAATCAGAGAACAATTATCACCTTGCGTTTCGTTCGGTACGCGAGTCGAGCCCGACTGTTTCGTGGCTCGAGCTAGTGCGCTCCGGCGCGATTGATCGTTTCGAGCAACTCGGCTTTCCCACCGTGCGCGAAGAGGAGTGGAAATATACAAACCTCGCATCGCTCGCGAAGGAAAGTTTCGAACCTGCGACTGCGCCGAGCGACAAACCTTACGCCGACGTTGCTCGCCACGCTTATCCGGAAACTCAGAACGCGCATCTCGTCGTCGTCAACGGCTTTCTGCGCGAAGATCTATCGGTAAAAACCGGACTCGGCGACCCATCTGACATCGTCGCGATCGATCTATTCAGCGCCGTGTCGGACGCGCGTTATAACAAGATCGTCCGCAAGTATCTCGCTCGCAACGCCAACTATCACGACAACGGTTTGAAGGCGCTGAACACTGCGTTCCTCCAGTCAGGCGTGTTTGTTTGGATTCCGAAGAACGTCAAATTCGACGCGCCGTTGCAGATCACGTTTGTCGCCGATGGACCACAGACCGCGAGTTTTCCGCGGCTCCTCGTCGTCGCCGAAGAGAACAGTTCCGTGACTTTGATCGAGAGTTTCGTCTCCAACGGCGACGAACGTCATTTCACGAATGCCGTTGCGGAGATCGTCTTGAAAGACGGCGCGCGACTCGAACATTATCGTGTGCAGAACGAAAGCAAGACTGCTTTTCACGTCGCCACGACAGCCGCCGAACTCGGACGCGCGAGCAGTTACGACGTGACGTCCATCAATCTCGGTGCGCAACTCGCCCGTCACGATGTTTCCGTCGTGATGGACCACGAAGGCGCTGAGTGTTGGGTCGATGGTTTGTACGTCGTCGGATCGAATCAACATTCCGACACGCATTCCGTTATCGATCACACGCAGCCGCACTGCAACAGTCACCAGTTGTACAAAGGTATCCTCGACGGGAACGGACGCGCTGTCTTCAATGGCAAGATCTTCGTACGCGAAGGCGCGCAGAAGACTGACGCGATGCAGACGAACAAGAACCTCTTGCTGTCGCCGCAGGCGCGTGTCGATACCAAGCCGCAGTTGGAGATCTACGCTGACGACGTGAAGTGCGCGCACGGTGCGGCAGTCGGCCAGATCGACGAAGACGAGCTGTTCTACCTGCAAGCGCGTGGTATGAATCCGGAACTCGCGCGGAGTTTGCTGACCTACGGTTTCGCCGAAGAAGTGATTGGCAAGATCAAGATCGAGTCAATCAGATCTCAACTGGATAAGGCGGTGCTGACGCGCCTGCAAACACGACTCGAGGCTTGATATGAGCAGTGCGATCGTCAATCCATCTGAAATAGCTACCGGCTGGAATGTCGAACGGATTCGCGCCGATTTTCCGGTCCTGCATCAAACCGTCAACGGCAAGCCGCTCATTTATCTCGACAACTCCGCTTCTTCGCAGGTGCCGCAAGTCGTCATCGATCGCGGCAGCGTCTACCTGGAGCAGGAGCATTCAAACATTCATCGCGGCGTTCACTACCTGAGCCAGAAAGCGACGACGGCTTACGAAGGCGCGCGCGAGAAGGTGAAACGGTTTATCAATGCTCGCGAAAGCCGCGAGTGCATCTTCGTACGTGGCGCGACCGAGGGCATCAACCTCGTGATGTACGGCTATGGACGCAAGTTCATCGGCAAAGGCGACGAGATCGTGATCTCGGCGATGGAGCATCACGCGAACATCGTCCCGTGGCAGATGCTGTGCGAGGAAAAAGGCGCTCGTCTTCGCGTGATACCGATGAACGACGCGGGCGAGTTGCTGCTCGACGAGTACGACGGTTTGCTGAACGAGCGCACGAAGCTCGTGGCCTTGATTCATGTTTCGAATGCGTTGGGAACGATCAATCCGGTGAAGGAGATGATCGCGCAGGCGCACAAGTACGGCGTGCCGGTGCTGATCGACGGCGCGCAGGCTGCACCGCACATGCCGGTTGACGTGCAGGATCTCGATTGCGACTTCTACGTGTTTTCAGGACACAAGATGTACGCGCCGACGGGCAGCGGTATCGTTTACGGTAAAGCCGAACTGCTCGAGCAGATGAATCCGTTTCAGGGTGGCGGCGACATGATCAAGACCGTCACGTTTGAGAAGACGACCTACGCCGATCTGCCGAACAAACTCGAAGCTGGTACGCCGGCGATTGCGTCGCAGATCGGGTTGGGCGCCGCTATTGATTATCTCAATAGCATTGGACGCGAGCGTGCCGCCGCTTACGAGGCTGAGTTGTTGCGCTATGCGACTGAACGCGTTTCCGCGATCGAAGGCGTGCGCATTATCGGCACCGCGAAGAACAAGGCGAGTGTGTTGTCGTTTGTCATAGACGATATTCATCCGCACGACATCGGCACGATCCTGGACCAGGAGGGGATCGCCGTTCGCGCCGGACATCACTGCGCGCAACCCGTGATGCAGCGTTTCAACGTGCCTGCTACCGCGCGTGCGTCGTTTTCGTTCTACAACACGAAGGAAGAGATCGACGTGCTCGCCCGCACGATTGAGAGAGTTATCGAGATATTTTCGTGATTGGCAATCGACAATGAACTATGTCTGAACTCAGCGAGCTCTACCAGCAGGTAATTCTCGACCACAACAAAAAGCCACGAAACTTCCGCAAGCTGGACCACGCGAACCACACAGCCGAAGGTTACAACCCGCTCTGCGGCGACCAGCTCACCATCTACGTGAACCTCGACGACAACGCCGTGAAGGAGATCGCGTTTGAGGGCTCCGGTTGCGCGATTTCAAAAGCGGCGGCGAGCATGATGACGCAGGCGTTGAAAGGGAAGAGCAAGGAACAGGCTGAGGAGTTGTTCAAAGAGTTTCACTCGATGGTTACGGGCGAGCTCGACGAAGAGAATGACGCAAACAGTCTCGGCAATTTGAAGATCTTCGCCGGCGTCCGCGACTTTCCCGTCCGCGTAAAATGCGCGACGCTGCCGTGGCACACGATGCACGCGGCGTTGAGTAAAAAAGAGCTCGTTTCTACGGAATAATCCGTGTATCACTGACGCTTCGCAGGCGCGAGACACTTTTCTATACGGATCTTACGGATCTTAAAAACAGCAAACCGGGAGGGGTAGCGATCGGGTGCGCAGATTCAACCGAGCCGAAAGGTTGACTCCGCGCAATTACCCGGTCGCTACCGCTCCCGGTTTGGGCTTTACGCGCATCTTTTTTATGAGAGGTACCGGCGCGGCAAACACCGGCAAGGGCTTGATGAATTGCTTTTACCAGTTCGTCCAGACGCGGGTCAACAAGCAATTTTGCGGTTGACTGGAAACTCGTCAACGTGACAAGAGATCGGTCAAAAAAGAAGCCCCGGATCACCCGATCCGGGGCTTCGTTATTCACGTCGGCCGCAGGTTATTTAACCTGAAACTCGACCGAGTGCAGTGTCGGATCGTTTCCGGCCGTGAAGTACAGCTTGTACACGCCGGTCGAGAGTCCCGTGGTCTTCAGGTTCAGAATGTAAAAGCCATTATCGAACCTGAAGTTGTTATCCGGGTTCGCGTTTCCAGCCGTAATCACATCGCCGTAAGACGACGTCGAAACCTGCTGAACGTTGACCGCATGGACCACGATATCGGCGGACGATACGTTGTTGCCGTTGACGTCGCAGAGCTGAATCTTGATCGGATAAGCAGCTCCGCTCTTCACCGCCTTCGTCGAATCGTACAGGACGCAGACGTTGAAGCTGACCGTCAGTGTCGCGGTATCGCTGCTCGGTTGCGTGAAAGGACCACCACTGAACTCTCCCGTGATCGTGAGAGACTGCGGCGCCGTTCCACCCGGCAGGATGTAATTCGCGGTCGCCACGCCACCCGTCACATTTCCCACCACCGGTAGACCAACAACTGCGTTCGCAGCGTTTGTCACGGTGAAGGTCACTGTGCCTTCGTTGATCGTGGCTGGACCACTGACGTTCGCCGTCAGCGTGACGCTTTGATCGGACGCGCTGTAAATAGCTGACGCATCCGAGACGGTGGTCGTCGTCGCCGCGTTCGGGAACTTGAAGTAACCGACCGGCATGTCGTGATCGGAGTTTCGTTCCGGCCGCGTAGCATCGCCGGCAAACAACGCGCCTTCGGGGAAGTCGGCGTTGTTGCGCGCGATGTGGTAACGCTGAAGGATCGCGGCGGCGGACGTGTTGATGATGAAGTGATCGATAGCCTGCGGCGTACCTTCGAAGATGAAGCTGTAACGCTGGTCAGCCGGCAGACTGTCGGTCAGGTTAACGAAGTCAGGATTGACGAGGTCGGGACTCGCATCGACCACCATCTGATCGTCGGCAGTCGGCGTGCCTTTGATGGTTGCGATGGGATCCGTATAGCCGTCGTTGAATTGATAGGCGTTGTAGTCGCCGATCGAGAGCACCGGCGTTCCGGGATTGTCGGTCTGCAATTCCTGGAGCAGGTTCGCCAGGAACTCGCCCTGCGCTTTGCGCTTCGCGCGAACGCGTGGACCGTCGCCGGTCAGGAGTTCGATGTCGATGAACGAACGCGTGTGATTCACCACGACGATGACCTGGCGCGGATTCGGCGTCGCCGCGTCTACCGTCGCGTGCAGCACGAGCGGCGGACGATCGTTGAGCAACTGCGGATTACCGTCCGGATCGATGTACGTGTTGCAGGTTGCGGCGTTGCCGGTGCAACCGGCGAGCTCTTCCTGGACCACGCTGTCAATCTGGATGCGTGACGTCTTGATCAGGAAACCGACGTCCTGATCGGCATCGCCCGATGTGTGATCGCCTTCGACCAGGCGCGCTTCGTAATGGACTCCCGAGATCGCCTCGATCTCGTTTGCCAGCGCTTGCAGGCCGGAGAGTTCGAAGATCTCGATCGTGCCGATGATGTCAGGCAGGTGCAGCACGTCGCGAATCGCGAGCGCCGCCTTCTGACGTTGCGTTGCGTTGTTGTTGAAGTTCTCGATGTTGTAACCCGCAACAGTGAACTCGCCCGCTGCCGGTGTCGGCACGGGAACGGCGCTCATGTTCGGCGACGCGGCCGGCGTCGTTTGCGGCAACACCTTGTAATCGCCAAACGTGAAGTCGAGTGGGCCAGTGATGTTTGACAGCGTTACGTTTGAAGTGACGTTCAGCCTGGTCGAACCGATGAGGCCGTCAGTGTCGACCATGATCCGTTCCGGATTCTCGTCCCAGCGCGGAATGCAGCAGTCGACGAGGCCCGAGGTCGGATCCGGCGGAACCGGCAACGAGATCTCGATACCCGGTTCGCGCATCGGCCGCGCCACGCCGTCGAGCACGGTGAAGATCTCACCAAACTCGTTTGTCGGCGCAACGGAAACGACCGTATCCGCATGAACACGCATTCCTTCGAACCGTTCGAGCTGATCGATAGGACCAGCCGGATTGAGAATGGTCGTGGTGAGCGTGACTGTCGCCGGCAATGGATTTCCACTCGAAGAGATGGAAACGTTGGCGGCGGAACTGGAGATTTGCGTCAGGTTAAAGAACTCGGTTGCCGTTCCGGTGACAGTCACACCGTCGCCGACGGCAACTGCCGGTGCGCCACCGACGAAAACGAAGATGCCTTCCGACGTATTCGGATCGGCGTCAGCGGTGGCGTCCGGTTCCTGCATAAAGAAACCGTTTGACTTGCGAGCAGTCACGATTCCCGAGCTGATCACGCTCAGACCAGCGAATGGCGACGTCGCGCCGTTGCCTTGGATGTCGTGAATCTTCGCTACAACGGGCGGCGGCGGACAGTTGTTGACGCCGTCGGGAGTTGGTGTGCGAGCGACGTAAGTCGAGGTGTTGCGTGCACCGCCGTCGCCGTTTGGACAGCGTCCGATCGAATCGACGTCAGGCGCCGTGCCGCTTGATTCATCGACTTGAGGTTGTCCGGCGTTCAGGAGTACGAGCAGACCCGGATCGTCCGGATCGGCGGTGTCGTAAACCACCGCGTCGCGAAGGTTCGCGGTCGTTACCGCTGTTCCGTTCGGGAAATCGGTGGCGTTAGCAGCGTAAAGCGCAACGGCGTCTTCGCCGTTTTGCAGCGTGTTGCCAGGGAAGACTAAATCGACGCCCGCAACCGCAGCGTTGCCCAACGTGAAGTAGCCGGCTGCGTTCGTGCTGAACCCGTCGAGGTCCATCGCGCGATACGACAGGTCGTTCGAGCCGTTGTAAAAGACGACGACCAAACCGTTGAGCGAAGTGTTACCGACGCCGCCGTCGTAGAGTTCGACAAACTCGGCAGCATCCGCTCCGGGCGTGTCGGAATCGATCTCGTTGATGATGATGTTATTCGCGACCACTGGTGGCAGCGCGGCGGTGGTGAACGAGAAGATGAAGTTTGCCGCCATGTTATCCGGCGGATCACTCACGTCCTGATCGGAAATCTGATTAGCCAGAACGGTAACCGTGCACACCGTGTTGAACGGCAAGTCGACGGTTGGATCGAGCGTAAAGACTGTGCTCGGCGAAGCGTTCAGCGTGAACGTCTTTGGCGATCCGGTAGGGCAGTCGAGGTTAAAGGAACTGGTGGTGGCGTTGACGCTTTCGCTGAAGGTGATGCTGATATTTGTATCAACTCCAACGTTGGTCGCGCCATTGAGCGGCGAGGTCGCTAGCACTGACGGCGCCGTGTCACCGACCACGCCATTAGCTGTGACCGAGAAATCGTCAACAGCAAGACCATGATCGTTTCCGGCGTCGTTGGTGTCTTTCCAGCGCAGCCAGACCTCCTGGCCCGCGGGCACCGAAAGGGCGATCGTGCCGGCTTTGGCGGTTCTATTTGCCGCTGCGTTGCCGTCGAGGGCCGCTGCCGTCGCGCCGGTGATGGGACTCACGAAATCGAGTGTATCGAAGTCGGTCCAACCAGTGGTCGGGCTGTTGATGTCGGTGATGGTCCCAGCCGCAGCAATCGCATACTGAAAATCCAGCTGTTGGGCGGCAGTGTTGCCGCCGTTGCGCCATTGTTCGCCGGTGTAAGAGATGTCGAGCGACGTGATCGTCGCGCCGGTATTATTGGTCAGCTTGAAGCCGAAGAAGATGTCGCCGGTGGCGTTTGAGCCGACCGAGCCGAGCGCGCGTTCGGTGCTTGTGCCCGTGCCGTAGCTATGAATTCCGCCGGTGTTACTGGTGCCGGCGTCAGCGATGTAAACAGTTGGATTAGTCGGCACGGCTGCAAACTGTGCGTACACGCCGCCGATGGTCGAGTTATCAGACCATGTGTTGGTGGTTCCCGCAGTCGCCAGCGTGTTGAAATTCTCTGTAAGGGGCGAGCCAAATGAAACAACGCTGCCATTGTTGGTCAGCGCTGAAGAGGGTTGGACTACAAGCGATACCGCGAAGGCGGTCAGCAGAAAAATTGCAAGCAAAGATGCCAACGTCGATCTTCTCGATTTGATGAACGCGGCAGGCGAAAACGAATGAGTGTTCAACTTCCCACGACGGGGGGTAATCAAGCGCATACGATCTTCCTCTTCGGACAAAATGGTTTTCCAAATCCGCACATTAAATGAGGAATACCGGAGGAAACGTTGAGGCCGGTAGGTAAATGCGCCAGCCTTTTATCAGTTCTATTAGGGCGGGTCAAGTTACTATGACCTAAATCCCAGTGGCTCTAAAAACACGGATGAACGGGTGAGCACAAGCTGACAAGTAGGTGTCGGAAAGGCATAATGCCTTTCACGGAGGAGCCACTTTCTGACATTGATCATCCAGTCGATCGAACTGCGCGAGATCCGCCTGCCCCTCGTCCATTTCTTCGAAACCAGCTTCGGTCGCACTACCGAACGTCGTATTGTGCTGGCGCGCGTTACCGACACCGAGGGCGCCGAAGGCTGGGGCGAATGCACGGCCGGCGAAGGACCGTTTTACAGCAACGAATGGACTGACACAGCCTGGGCCACGCTGCACGAATTTCTGGCCCCGATGGTGCTCGCCGGGAGTTACGAAAACGCTTCACAGGTCTTCGCGGCGATGAAGCCGGTGCGCGGACATCGCATGGCGAAAGCGACAATCGAAAACGCCTGCTGGGATCTCGAAGCTAAAAAACTCGGCGTTCCTTTGTGGCGTCATCTCGGCGGCACGCACCAGGAGATCTCGTGCGGCGTCTCGATTGGGATTCAGAACACGCCCGAGATCCTGCTCGAAAAGATTCGCAAAGAGGTCGACGCCGGTTATCAGCGAATCAAGATCAAGATCAAACCAGGCTGGGACGTCGCTATCGTGTCGCGCGTCCGCAAAGAGTTTCCCGATATTCGATTGATGGGCGACGCCAACTCCGCCTACACGCTCGCCGACGTCGATCTTTTTCGCGAGTTGGACCGTTTCAACCTGATGATGCTCGAGCAGCCGCTCGCGCACGACGACATCTTCGATCACGCGAAACTGCAACCCCAGATTCAGACTCCGATCTGTCTCGACGAGTCGATTCTCTCAGCCGAAACCGCGGTGAACGCGATCGCGCTCGGTTCGTGCAAGATCATCAACATCAAGCTCGGCCGCGTCGGTGGACACACCGAAGCCAAACGACTGGAACAAGTCGCTCGTGAAAGAGACATTCCGGTGTGGTGCGGCGGCATGTTGGAATCGGGAATCGGCCGCGCTCACAATATCGCGATGTCTACGCTCGCGGGCTTCACGCTGCCGGGCGACGTTTCGGCGAGCGCGCGTTACTGGGAAGAAGACGTCATCGAGCCGGCCGTGATCGTGAGCCCGCGCGGCACGATCATGCCGCCCGAAGCTCCGGGCATCGGCTTCGACGTTAACGTAGGTCGCCTCGACGCTTTAACCGTTCGCAAAGAAACAATCACCAAAGCTTAATTCATGTCTGATACTCCTAACTCCCCTAACCCAGCCCGACAAATTTACGAACTACTCAAGTCACGCCAAACGGAGATCGAAACGTTCATCCGTGCGCTCGTCGAAACCGAGTCGCCGTCGGGTGACGAGGCGGGCAGTTGCGGCGTGGTCAATTTGCTTACTGAAGCCGCCGATCGCATCGACGTCGTCGACGAGATCAAACGAGTCCACGCGCCGGACTTTGGCCAGCATCTCGTGATCAAAGCGTTCGCGCCGCAGATCGGTAACGGACAGATTCTGGTTGTGGGCCACACGGACACGGTCCATGCGCGAGGTTCTGTCGCGGAGCGTCCGTGGCGGCGCGAGGGCGGAAAGATTTATGGACCAGGCGTGTTCGATATGAAGGCCAACTGCGCGTTGATCGTCGAAGTGTTGCGCGCGATGGCGGAGTTGAAGCTGGTTCCGAAGTACAGCATTACGGTCGCGCTGACGTGCGACGAGGAGGTCGGAAGTTTTTCCGGCTGGCCGTTGTTGGAAGAGACGGCGAAGTCGTCGAACACGCGCTACGCGTTCGTCATGGAGCCGCCTGCGCTCGGCGGCTGCGTCAAGACAGGACGAAAGGGAACCGGCATCTTCGCGTTGAAAGTCGAAGGGAAAGCGGCCCACGCTGGACTCGAACCGGAAAAAGGCGCGAGCGCGATTCTCGAGCTCGCCCGACAAACGGAACGACTTCACTCGATAAACGGATCGGGATCGGGAATCACGGTGAACGTCGGCGTGGTCCATGGCGGCACGCGCTCGAACGTCGTCGCCGCCGAAGCACAGGCGGAGATCGATATTCGTTTTTCAACGGAAGCCGAGTCGCGCGAGATCGAAAAGCTGTTTGGCAGTCTGACGCCAATCGACGAACGCACAAGAGTATTCGTTTCTGGCGGCATCAACCGGCCGCCGCTCGAAAGAACTACTGCCGTCGTCGAGCTGTTTGAAAAGGCGCACGCGATCGCGGCGCAAGTCAATTTCGAACTCGGCGAAGCGCAGGTTGGCGGCGCGTCTGACGGAAACTTTCTCGCCGCGCTCGGGATTCCGGTGCTCGATGGTTTGGGGATCTGCGGCGACGGCGCTCACGCCGTTCACGAACATATTGAAGCCGACGACATCGCGCGCCGTGGCGCGTTGATCGGCGGACTGTTGTTGTCCTGATTAAAAAATGCTGCTCGTAACCTGGAACGTAAATTCAATTCTCGCTCGTATGCCCGTCGTGCTTCGCTGGCTCGACGCTGTGAAGCCCGACATCGTCTGTATGCAGGAAACAAAGTGTACCGACGATAAGTTTCCGACGCTGGTTTTTCAGGAGCGCGGTTATCAGTGTCAACTGTTTGGGCAGGCGTCGTACAACGGCGTGGCGATTCTCACGCGCACGACTTGTGATACGGAGCATCGTGGTTATCCCGGGGATGAAGAGACGGCGCAGTCGCGGCTGATCACTTCTACAGTCGAGGGAATTCAGATCGTCAACGTGTACATTCCGAATGGGCAGGCTGTCGGTTCGGATAAATACGAGATGAAGCTCGCGTGGATGCGTCGATTACGCACGTTTCTCGACGAGCATTATGATCCTTCCAAGCCGGTTCTACTGTGCGGCGATTTCAACGTCGCTCCCGAGGATCGAGACGTACACGACGTAAGACTCTGGACCGGACGCATCATGTTCAGCGAACAGGAGCGCGCCACTTTGCAGCACATCAAAGACTGGGGCTTTACGGATGCGTTTCGGCTACACGAGGAAGCTGGTGGAAAGTTTACGTGGTGGGATTATCGCGCGGGCGCGTTTCGACGCAATCTCGGACTGCGCATCGATCACATCTGGATCAGCGATCCGCTCGTCTCGCGCAGCGTCCGAACGTGGATCGATGTAGAACCACGCAAGTGGGAAAAGCCGTCGGACCACGCGCCTCTCGTAGCAGAGTTTTAGCCACAAAGAGGCACAAAAAACACCAAAAACTAAGTTACAAAGAACTAAGTACAACCTACTCTTTAGATCTGGGTACTTGGTACTTGGTCGTTGGTCCCTGGTGCTTGGTGCTTGGTACTTGGTCGTTGGTCCCTGGTTCTTTGTGTTTTTTGTGCCTCTTTGTGGCTAAAGGTTTTTAGTTCGAAGTCAGCTCGGCCGTCTTCTCGGTGATATCTTTCTGCGCCCACTCGTTATCGCGGCTCGCTTCACCGGCCTTCGAACGTTTCGCCGCCTTCATCTTCTGCACGAGGTCCATGTGCGTTGAGAAGTAGGGAAGACTCTTGCCGACGATCTCCTGGACCGACGAGAAGCCTTTGTCCACCATGAACTTCTCAACGCCTGCTTTCAACTCGTCGATCATCTTCACGCCCTGAAGCATCACGCCCGTGCAGATCTGCACCGTCGACGATCCGAGCAGCATAAACTCGAGCGCGTCGTGAGAGGTTTCGATTCCGCCGATGCCGCTGATCGAAACTCCTTCCGGCAATCCGAGCGCGAGCTGGCTGACCATGCGCAACGCGATCGGCCTGACGGCCTGCGCCGAATAACCACCGGGCACGCAGTGTCCTTCGACGGTCGGCATCGGCCGCAACGTATCGAGATCGACTCCGATCACCGACAGGATCGTATTGATTGCCGAAATGCCATTCGCGCCGCCGGCGACTGCCGCCAACGCAGGCTCGCGAATGTTCGTGATGTTGGGCGTCATCTTGGCCCACACCGGAATCTTCGCGACTTCAGTTACCCAACTCGTCACTTCCTGCGTCAGGTCAGGATGCTCGCCCATTTCCGAGCCCATCTTGCGTTCCGTCATGCCGTGCGGACACGAGAAGTTCAACTCAAAACCGTCGACGCCGGTCTCCTGGACCATTCGCGTCAACTCCTGCCAGCGGCTCTTCTCGTACTCCTCCATGATCGACGCGATCAGGATGTGATTCGGAAACTCCTTTTTGATCTGGCGAAACTCTTCGAGCCAGACTTCGATCGGTCGATCGGAGATCAACTCGATGTTCTCGAATCCGATAACCTCACCGGTTGTTCTCGAACGGAGTTTTCCGTAACGCGGAACAACGTTCACGACCTTCGCCGACTCGAGACTGACAGTCTTCGCCACGGCGCCGCCCCAACCCGCTTCGTACGACTTGGCGAGGACGCGCGCGTTCGTTCCCGGCGGGCCGGAGCCCAGCAGGAACGGATTGAGGAACTTCATGCCGTTAACGGTGATGGAAAGATCCATGAATTAACTCCTTGTTCAGTCAGCGACTAGCGAACCGTACGAGTCTGGTCGTCGATCCCTGAAAAATTGCCATGTGTTTCGCACTTCGCGGATCATATCCAAATCGAGATCGGCGACGACGAGCGCATCCTGATCGCGCGGCGCTTCGGCGACGAACTGTCCACGCGGATCGCAAAAATAACTCTGACCGTAAAACTCGCCGATGTCCCACGGCTGCTCGTGCCCGACGCGATTGATCGCGCCGATGAAATATCCGTTCGCAACAGCGTGCGCCGGTTGTTCGAGTCGCCACAAGTATTCAGACAAGCCCGCCACAGTCGCCGATGGATTGAAAACGATCTCGGCGCCGTTCAAGCCGAGTGCGCGCGCGCCTTCGGGAAAATGCCGGTCATAACAGATGTAGACGCCGATGCGTGCGAAAGCCGTGTCGAAACACGGATAGCCGAGATTGCCCGGACGGAAGTAGAACTTCTCCCAAAAACCCGGGTTCACGTGCGGGATGTGGTTCTTGCGATACTTGCCGAGATACTTTCCGTCGGCGTCGATCACAGCGGCGGTGTTGTAGTAAACGCCGGTGATCTCTTCTTCGTAGATCGGCACGATGGTGACCATACCGTGTTCCTTGGCGATCTCCTGCATCAGCCGCACTGTTGGACCATCGGGAATACGTTCCACCGCTTCATACCAGCGCGTTTGTTGTTCGGCACAGAAATATGGCGTCGTAAAAACTTCCTGCATACAAATGATCTGGACGTCCTGTGCACCAGCCTGCTCGATGAACTTCAGGTGCTTCTCGATGTTGAGGCGTTTGATCTCCTCGATCGGCAGATCTGTCGGCGCCGCATTCGAGCACTGAATCAGTCCGCATTTAACCGTGCGTGGCATTAACCAAATCTCCCTTCGAACCGCGTGTTAAGACGTAGTATATGACGAATCCCATGGCAAAAGTCACGAACCAGGCATAAGTGTACAGGTGATCGAGGAACGCGGGGTTGGGCACTTGTCCACCGGGTGTTGAGGCCGCGCGAAGGAAACCGGGAACGACCGGAGCTATGGATACCACGAGTGCAATGATGGCGCGCCAGTTGAACCCGTTTCCGTATGAATAAGGCCCGTGCGGGTCGAACAATCCCGCGAGATCCAGATGTCGTTTGCGGAGCACCCAGTAGTCGCAGATCAGGATTCCCGCGATTGCGCCCATCAGTCCGGAGTAGCCGATCAGCCACGTGAAGATGTACGCGCCCATCGACGACATCAGCTTCCACGGCATCATCAGGATGCCGATCACGGCAGTTATCAAGCCACCAGTCACGTACGAGATCATCCGCGGATTCAGGTTTGAAAAGTCGTTTGAAGGCGAGACGACGTTCGCCGCCATGTTCGTCGTGAGCTGAGCGGCGAAGATCACGGCAGTCGCAAACAGGATGATGAGCACGTTGTCGAACCGCGCCATGAGATCGACCGGATTCGGAATCGCCATGCCGTAGATCAAAACCGTCGCGCTCGTCACCGCGACGCCGATGAAGGCAAACGCCGTCATCGTCAGCGGCAATCCCATCGCCTGGCCCAACATCTGTGATTTTTGGGACTTTGCGTAACGTGTGAAGTCGGGAATGTTGAGACTGAGCGTGGCCCAATATCCAACCGAAGCCGTCAACGCGCCGGGAAAGATGGTCCAGAAATCATTCTGTTGTTTCTGTAATGTGGCCGACTCAGTCAACACGCGGCCGAGACCACCGGCACGCCACGAAGCCCAAACCAACACGACAAGTCCGCCGATAAGCAACAACGGCGCCGACCACGTCTCCAGATACTTGATGCCCTCGACACCCTTCAGAATGATGATCACCTGAATTCCCCAGAAGAGAAAGAACCCCACCCAGGTGTGCAGCGCAACGCCAAGGATCGTCGCGCTCAGAGCGGAGTTCCAAGCCGGGAACATGTAGCCGACCAGCACGTCGATCGCCGTACCGCCGATCCACGTTTGAATACCGAACCATCCGCACGCGACGATCGCGCGCAACATCGCCGGAATGTTCGCGCCTTTCGTGCCGAATGCCGCGCGACTCAACACCGGAAACGAAACGCCATACTTCGTGCCGGCGTGCGCGTTGAGGACCATCGGAATGAGCACGATCGTGTTGCCGAGCAGAATCGTGATCATCGCTTGCCACCAGTTCATGCCCGCTTCGATGAAACCGCCGGCGAGCGTGTAGGTGGTGATCACGACGCTCATACCGATCCAGAGCGCGGCGATGTTCCAGGTGGACCACGTCCGCTCCCGGATCGTCGTCGGTGCGAGATCCGGGTTCCAAAGCGGGCTGTGTGAAACGTCGGTGTGTAGTTCTTCGAAGTCGCGCGTTCGGCGGGCAGTTTGCGTGGGGGATTCGATGCTCATGAGTTTATATGTGTGGTTTAAATCGCAACGCAGGTGCCGCGTTTGAGAAACTGCCCGTCGCCGGGGTTGCCTTTGAAATCGCCTTTATCGACGACGACCTTTCCGCGTGACAACACTGTTTCGACGACGCCTTTGATCTTCTTGCCTTCGTAGGCGTTGTAGTCGACGTTCATGTGACTCGTCTTGACGCTGAGCGTTTGTTCTTTTTCAGGATCGAAGATCACGATGTCGGCATCGCTGCCGACGGCTATCGTTCCTTTCTTGGGGAACAGTCCAAACATCTTCGCCGCGGCGGTCGAAGTCAACTCGACGAAACGATTGAGGCTGATGCGGTTCTCGACGACGCCGCCGTTGTAAATCAGCGGCACTCGATTTTCCACACCGGGCGCGCCGTTCGGGATCTTCGTGAAATCATCGCGTCCGAGTTCTTTCTGTTCCTTCATGCAGAACGGGCAATGGTCGGTCGAGATGACTTGCAGATCGTCCATCTTCAAACCTTTCCACAACTCTTCCTGGTTCGACTTCTCGCGCAACGGCGGCGTCATCACATACTTCGCGCCGTCAAATCCCGGCTCGTTGTAATTGTCGATCGAGAGAAAGAGATACTGCGGACAAGTCTCCGCGAATGCGGGAATGCCGCGATCGCGTGCTTGTCGCACCTGGTTCAACGCGTCGGCACACGAGAGATGGACGATGTAAACAGGCGACTCAGCCATCTCGGCGATCGCGATCGCGCGATGAACGCCTTCTGCTTCCGCGATCGTCGGTCGCGTTAACGCGTGATACTTCGGCGCGGTGCGTCCGTTTTCCAACGCGCGTTTGATGATCTCGTTGATTACGATTCCGTTCTCGGCGTGCATACAGATCAGTCCGCCGCGTTGTCCGGCAGCGGACATCGCGCGAAAGATCGTCGCGTCGTCGACGAGGAACACGCCGGGATAGGCCATGAACATCTTGAAGCTCGTCACGCCTTCATCCATCGCCGTGTAAAGCTCTTCGATCTGCTTGTCTTCAAGTTCGGTGGTGATGAGGTGAAAGCCGTAGTCGATAACGGTTTTGCCTTCGGCTTTCTTGTGCCAGTTGTCGATGCCTTCGATCAGCGATTGGCCTTTGTACTGCACGGCGAAGTCGATGATCGACGTCGTGCCTCCGTGGGCGGCGGCGATTGTTCCGGTGCGAAAGTCGTCGGACGCTTCCGTGCCGCCGAAGGGAAGTTCCATGTGTGTGTGCGGATCGATGCCGCCGGGAATGACGAGTCGATCGGTCGCGTCGATAACGTGGTCGGCTTCCATGCTGAGACTGGCGCCGATCACGGAAACGCGTTCGTCTTCAATAAGAATGTCGGCTTTGTAATCGTCGACGGCCGTGACTATACGACCGTTCTTGATGAGCGTTTTCATTGTTCTGGTCTCTTCAGACAGGGTTTGTTAGCTGCGGCGTCGGCGGCCTGGCGTGCTTCTTCGTTGGCCTTTGCGCCGGGCATGATTTTATCAGTGACGCAGATCTCGGTGGGCGTGATCTTCGCCACGGCTAAATAAGACGATTGCTTGTTGGGGCTTTCGGGATCGTCGTTGGCGTTATATCGGATGATCAATGCCACCGGCGTGAGCTTGCCGTTTTGCTTCGCCATCCGCCATTCGGCTTTTGGTCCAACCGTGGAAAAACCGCCGCTGATGACTTCCCAAAGGTCCAGCGAATGTTTCACGCGCTTGGGCGTGACGACGGTGACGTTCTGTCGTAAGTCGCCTTCGGTGACGATCAACGTGTAACCACTGACGCCGCGACAGACACCTTCGTAGTCGTTGGTCATCGGATCAACAGCCTTGACGGTGCGGCACTGCTTTTCCGTTAACGGTGTGTAGACGCTGCTGTTGGTTTGGGCCACAGCGCTTACGGCCATCAGGAGCAGTATGGAAACCGCGGTCTTCAATATAAATTTCCCTCGCGTTTGCGGCCGGTGTAATCGACGTAGACCACTTTCAGCTCGGTGTAGAAATCGAGCGCCGTTGATCCTTGTTCGCGATCCCCGATGCCGGTGCCCTTGGTTCCACCAAACGGGATGTGCGCTTCGCCGCCGGTCGTCGGCGAGTTGATGTGCGTCATGCCGGTTTCAATGTCGTCGACAAAGCGGAAGATCCGCGAGGCGTCGTTCGAGAAGATCGACGACGACAGACCGTACTCGCAATCGTTCGCCACTTCCATCGCTGCTTCGAAATCTTTAACTCGCAACACCGACAACACTGGACCAAAGATCTCCTCGCGCGCGATACGCATGTCGGGCGTTACGCGATCGAAGACGGTGGGTTGTACGAAATACCCTTTTTCGAGACCGTTGCCGGTGGCGCGCTCGCCGCCGCAGACCAGCGTCGCGCCGTCTTCACGACCGATGTCGATGTAGCTGAGTACGGTTTTGAACTGGCCCTCGTCGACACTTGGTCCCATGTCAGTTTGCGGATCCGAACCTGGACCGATACGCAGCGACCGCGCGCTTTTCGCAATCCGTTCGACAAACTCGTCCGCAACCTGATCGACGACGATGGCGCGACTCGTCGCCGTGCATCGTTGGCCGGAAGATCCAAACGCGCCCTGGGCCGTCGACTCGACGGCGAGATCCATGTCGGCGTCTTCGAGAATCACGACGGGATTCTTCCCGCCCATCTCGCATTGAACCTTTGCGCCGCGTCGTGACGCCTGTTCGTAAAGCCTGATACCGACACCGTTCGATCCCGTGAACGAGATCGCTTTGACCGCGGGATGATTGATGATCTCGTCGCCTGCTTCCGATCCGGATCCGATGACGAGATTCAAAACGCCCGGCGGTATGCCGGCGGCTTCAAAGATCTCGGCGATGCGAACTGCTGTCGCTGGAGTGATCGATGCGGGTTTGAAGACGACCGTGTTTCCCGCGACCAGCGCGGGCGCGATCTTCCAGACGGGAATCGCGACCGGAAAGTTCCACGGCGTCACACACGCGACGACGCCGAGCGGTTGCTTGATCGTGTAAGCGAAGTTCAACGGCAACTCGGAAGGGATCGTCTCGCCCGTCATACGTCGCGACTCGCCCGCGCAAAACTCGGCGACGTTGATCGAACGTTGCAACTCGCCGCGCGACTCCGCGATCGTCTTGCCTTCTTCGTGCGTCAGCAGTTGCGCCAGCTCTTCTTTGTTCTCTTCAAACAAGCGAGCGGCCTTGGCGACGATCTTGCCGCGAGCCGGTGCGGGCGTCGCACGCCAGCCGCGAAATGCTTCAGCCGCGGCTTCGACCGCCGCCCGCGCTTCTTCGCGCGTGGCCTGGCGAATGGTGCCGATGACGTCGTCCGTGTTGGCCGGGTTGATGTTTGGAGCCGTGCGTGTGGAGGCAGATTCGATCCATTTGCCGCCGATAAAATTGCGATAAGTATTCATAAGAGTGCTGGAATATATCATGTGGTATAAGAGTTTGCATGAGTTTGGAACCTCAGAATATTCCCGAACTTTTACATCGTCGGGCCGCGGCCGCGCCCGACAAGGCGTTCCTGTTTTCTGAAACTGACGGACGAAAGTTCACTTACCGCGAGTTTGAAACGGTCGTGAGTCGAGTCGCTCGAATGCTCGCGGCCAATGGCGTGCGCAAAGGCGATGTCGTTAGTTTGTTGTTGCCGAACAGTGTCGAGTACGTTGTTGCCTATTTTGCGTGCTGGTGGATCGGCGCGCTTGCTGGTCCGATCAACTCGTTGCTGAAGGCGCAGGAGATCGAGTACGTGATCTCAAACTCGGAAGCGAAGTTGCTGCTGGCGAACTCGGACCTTCGTCCAACGGTTGACATCAAGATCATCTCGTTCGACAACGTCGAAGAGTTTGGTGACGAACCGTTAGAACAAACACGGATTGAAAAGGATGACGACGCCATCATCATCTACACCTCCGGCACGACCGGCAAACCAAAAGGCTGCTTGCTAACTCACGGCAACGTCATCGCCAACGCGCGACAGATCACGAGTTGGCTCGGCTTTACCGAAAACGATCGTTTGCTGACGATGATGCCGTTGTTTCATATGAACGCCGTTTCAGTGACGACGATGTCGGCGTTGTATGCGGGCGGCTCGACTGTCGTGAGCCCGAAGTTCACTGCGTCTCGCTTCTGGCAGATCATTTCCGATTACCAGATCACTTCATTCGGATCGGTCGCGACGATGTTGTCGATGTTGTTGAGCACGTATCCCGACGGCGTCCCACATGGTCTACATACGGACCAACTTCGTTTCGCGATGTGTGGCTCGGCGCCCGTGCCCGCTGAAGTGATGAAACGATTTGAAGAGACGTTTAAGTGTCTCGTCGTCGAAGGTTACGGCTTGTCGGAATCGACTTGCAGATCGACTTTCAATCCACCCGATCAACGACGGCGCCCGGGTTCGTGTGGATTGCCGATCGGCAACGAGATGCGTGTCGTCGACGAAGAAGACCGCGAGGTTCCCGACGGTTCACTCGGCGAGATCGTCTTGCGCGGTGAGAACATTCTCAAAGGCTATTACAAGAATCCTGACGCGACCGAGACAGCGTTTCGCCACGGCTGGTTTCACACCGGCGACATCGGTTATCGCGACGCAGACGGCTTTTATTACATCGTCGATCGCAAGTCAGACATGATCATTCGCGGCGGTGAGAACATCTATCCACGAGAGATCGATGAAGTTTTATATGAATACCCGGGCGTCGCGGCGGCTGCGGTCGTCGGCGTACCCGATGAGTTGTATGGTGAAGAAGTCGCGGCGGTTATCGTCTTGAAAGACGGAGCGAAAGCGTCGGCGGAGGAAGTGATCGAATTTTGTAAGGCTCGACTGGCGGATTACAAGTGTCCAAAGACGGTGCACTTCGTCCACGACATTCCCAAAGGACCAACAGGGAAGTTATTGAAACGCGAGTTGGCGAAGATGTTGAAAGAAAGTTAACTCGTACCGCCTTCGAGTTTGGGCATCGACGTGACGGTTGTGTTCTTCGCTCGATCAACGAGCCACGCACCAAGCAGCCACAGTGCGCAGATACCAATCATTATCGGCGAGAACCACTTGCCGTAAAGACCATCCGGCGACCATTTCTCGGTAGCGATGTGCAGCGCCTCACTGTTTGGCAACAAGCCTGCTTCCGTGAATTCGTGGAAAGAGTAAATCGCGACCTGGACCATGAACAGCAGCAGGAATATGCTGGTCACCTGGAAGAAACGTTTAATGTTCAGTAGATGACCAAACTTGGCCCAGCCAATCGCAAACGCCACCGCCGCAACTAACCCCAGCAGCGCGCCTTGGATGAGGTTCGGATCCTTCACCTGCATGAGCAGCAGCGCTGTTTCCATTCCCTCGCGCGTGATCATCAGGAAGGTAAAGATAAAAACGCCGAACACGGCTGCGATGCCCGAACTCTTCGACGACGCCACAGTCAACTTCTCACGAATGTGCTGTTGCAGTTTTGGACCAGTACGCCACATGTGAATAACCAGCGTGCCGACCATCACGACCGCGATCGCGCCCAACACGGCTTCGCGCAACGCTTCGTTGGCAAAGAACGTGCTGATGGGACCGCCGATAGTCTCACCAAACATGTTTCGCACCGACTCATCTTCGACGCCGATATTGAGGAGGTAAGCAAGACCTGCGCTGGCTGCGAGTGCGGTGGCAATCGCGACGTAGACGGAGGTATTGAGCCACTGTTGTCCTGACTTACGGAGGTAAGCAAGAATGACGGCGACGAGGAGGAACGACTCGAAACCTTCGCGTAAAACGATAATGAATGAGTTCAGCATGACAAGGGTCCTAATGCGGGTCTTACTAACGTCGAGCTAACGACCGAGGCAGTATAGCTTAGTTGAAAACCGATTTCAATTTCATTCTTTATGGGGATGGTCAGTCAAAACAAGAAAAGCGATCGGGGTTATTGGGGAGTGGTAGGAAGAATGGCCAGATCGGCGCGTACCGGACCGAGTTGCGTCATCGCCGTGATGCGCAACGGCAAACGACGTCGATCGTCGCTGACCCACAACCGTAATTGATACTTGTCAGGCTCAGGATCATCGGTCGTGATCGTTAATGCGAGGGCGGGAATCACTGTGTTGCCGAGTCCGATCTGCTCGCGCTTCGTCGCCGTCACAACGAGCGTTTTGACTTTGTTCTCAACCAACACCGGAACCGCATTGCGTCTCGTCAGGGTCAGATTGAACATGCGCAACGCATACAGGAACGAGACATAGTCATGCGTGCCGACAGGCATCTCGATCCTCGCACCACCCTCGATCGTCGCCGTTCCGGTGTCCTGGTTAACATTCAACGTTTGATTCAAACGTCGCTTACCTTCGACGAGATTCAACACCGTTCGAAACGGCAACAGCGCTTTCGGATCGACATACGAGTCGATCTGATCTTTCGCAACGAAGACACGCGCCGCGGCATTCGTCGTTTGCGCGGTGACGGTCAGAAAGATCCCGTCGCGTTCGAAATAACGAGCTCGACCACGTACCTGGAAACTCGCGGTGCCGAGTGCCGTCGGGTTTGTTCCGACGAAGACCTGATAGTTGAGTTGCTCGTTAAGAGCGAACGGCAAGTCGGGAATCGGGGCTAAAGCCGCCGGCTCCGTTGCGGGTTTCGGAGCAGGCGTGATCGGCACGGGCTTCGGAGTGGCCGCGCCCGGCGGAGGTGCGACGATTTCCGAACCGGCGAGTTCGGCGCTCAATTGGCCCGAGTTGAGTTTTCCGGTAAACAAGACGGGCACGTGCCGTTCGTCGTCGGTGAAATAGATTTTCACGTTGCGAAGACGTGAGTTGCTGGCCTTGACCTCGGTAACGATCGTGTCGAAAGAGCCGACGTTGGTTCTCACCACCTGTCGCCCAACGACCTTTATCTCGACCGCGTGATCGACGCCCTCACCGCGAATGACGAGATCGTACTCGGCGCCGTCGTTCAGCGGCAGGGCACGCGCGCGGTAAAACGCGGAGAGAAAATCGAAAGTGCCGCCGAGTGCTCTTAGTTTCGGCGGTATGGCTTCGTTACCGCCGGGTTGGCTGAAGTCTTGTTCGGAATCAGACGCCTTCATCGCATCGCGCGCGGTTTGTTGCGAGCGAAAAGGCAAGCCTGTTTCCGGATCGACGTAAGTCAGGTAGTCGTTATTGATGGCGAAGAGCGCGACGTTAACGACGCCGGTTGTTTCGACATGCGCGCGCAGTTGAATGGCGTCGCGGCCGTGAAAAACCCCGCGTTGAACGACTTCGAACGCAGCATGAGCAGCACTCGGAAAGTTTGAATACGAGATGTTGTACGTCAACCGTTCGCCGATGCGATACGGCGCCTGCGAAAATGCGTGCGCGCCGTTTTGAGCAACGACAGGAGAGACGAGTGCGAGTAAGAGGACTATAAATATTGAAATTAGCGGGGGTTTCAAACTGAGATTCACCGTCGCATCATAATTTCAAACGCCAAGTTGGGCAATGGCGTACACGCTGGCGCTATTCGGGAGTTCCGCTTGATTGCAAAGGTTGAGCGAGTTCCATGTCGTCGAGAATCGCGCGGGCGGCTGCTGCTGGATCCGGCGCGCCGGTGATTGGGCGTCCGATGACGAGGTAATCCGCCCCGGCCGCGAGCGCGGCTGCGGGTGTCGCGACTCTACGTTGATCGTCTTCGGCTGTTGCGGGTCGAATGCCGGGCGTGACGACGAGAAACTCCGGGTTTGCGACGTTCGAACGGATGCTCGCGACTTCCTGTGGCGAAGCGACAACGCCGTCTACGCCGGACGACTCCGCGAGCTTCACGAGCCGCAACACGGATTCCGCAGGTGAACCGGCGACGCCGATTTCTGAAAGAATCGCTTCATCGACACTCGTCAACACGCTGATCGCCAACACTCTCGAGCGCGGCGTGCCGTTTCGTTCGGCGACTTCCGCGACAGCGTCAGCCGCGCGTTTCATCATCTCCGATCCGCCGCTCGCGTGAATCGTAAACAGCGAGACTCCGAGTTCGGCAGCAGAACGTGCCGCGCCTGCGACCTGGTGCGGGATATCGTGAAACTTCAGATCGAGAAACACACGCGACCCCGAACCGATGATCTGTTTGACGATTTGTGGTCCAACAGCGGTGAAGAGTGTCGAACCGATCTTGAACATACCCGCAACGTCGCGCAGTTCATTCACCAACTCAACCGCGCGCTCCGCACTATCGACATCAAGCGCCACAATCAATTTATCTTTGTTTTGCATCCGATTGCCTCTTCGATACTCGCTAGTTTCTCGCGTTCCAGTATTCTCACTAATCCTTCGTTGATTTGCCGCACGATGCCCGGCCCCTCGTAGATGAATCCGGTGTACAACTGCACGAGACTCGCGCCGGCGCAGATCTTTTCCCAAGCGTCTTCGGCGGTGAAGATCCCACCGACGCCAATCAACGGAATCCGTCCTCGCGTCAGTTTATAAAGCTCGGTGATCATCTGCGTCGCGCGTTGTGCTAACGGTTTGCCACTGAGCCCACCGGCGCCAAACGCTTCGACTCGCGCACGATCCGTGCGCAGGTTCTCACGACTGACGGTCGTATTCGTCGCGATGATGCCGTCAATCTGTAGACGCTCGATAACGTCGACAATCATTTCGAGATCGTGGCGTTCGAGATCAGGCGAGAGCTTGACGAGCAACGGCACGGGCGACGATCGCTGATGCAGTTTTTGTAACTCACGATTGCGCGTTTGTAGGGCCACAAGCAACGCGTTGAGTTGTTCCGACTGCTGCAACTCCCGCAACTGCGGCGTGTTTGGCGAACTAACGTTGACTGCGACGTAATCCGCCAGCGCGTAAACGAGTTCGAAACTCGCGAGATAATCTTCAATCGCTTCTTCCAGCGGAGTTATTTTACTTTTTCCGATACTGATGCCGAGCACGCAATTCGGTCGATGAACACGCTGCGCGAACGCAGCGGCGCCTGCGTTGTTGAATCCGGCGCGATTGATCAACGCCTGATCGGCTGAGAGTCGAAACATGCGCGGCTTCGGATTTCCCGGCTGCGGATGCAGTGTCACCGTGCCCGCTTCGATAAAACCAAAACCCAACGCCGCGAGGCTTTCGAGTGCGACGCCATCTTTGTCGAAACCCGCCGCCAGTCCGACCGGATTCCGGAAACGCAAATGGAACAAATCCGTGTGTAGTTTCGGTGACTCAAATGGACGCCCGATGAAATTTTTCACAAACGGAAGCGAGTGAAGTGCGAACTCGTGAGCGGTCTCAGGCGGAAGTCTAAACAGGATCGGACGCACCAGCGAGCGGTAGACCATATTTTGTACTTTGTACTTTGTACTTTGAGCTTAGTACTTTGTTGAGAATACAAAATACCAAGTACTAAGAACTAAGTACAAAGCTCTAAACCAAACTTGTCACCTCAATCGCTTCTTGTTAGTATCCGCGGAAATGGATTTCATCGAGAAGGCTCGCATCATGGACGGTCCGCGCATCAACCGTGCGCTTGCTCGACTGTCTTCTGAAATCGTCGAAGAAAACCATGGCGCCGGCGATCTTTTGCTCGTCGGCATTCGCCGCCGCGGAGTGCCGCTGGCCGAACGCATCGCGGCGAAGATCGCCGATCTCGAAGGTGAGCCACCACCGCTCGGCGTACTCGACATCACACTTTATCGCGACGATCTTTCAACCGTGGGCGCAAAGCCCGTCGTCAATCGCACCGATCTTCCCGGCGACATCGAGAACCGGAACATCGTCCTGATTGATGATGTTCTTTATACAGGCCGCACGATCCGCGCGGCGCTCGATCAGTTGATCGACTATGGCCGCCCGCGCCGCGTGCAGTTGGCCGTTTTGATCGACCGCGGCAAGGAACATCGCGAGTTGCCCATCCAGGCCGATTACATCGGTAAACTCGTGCCGACGAAGAAGAGCGAGATCATCAAGGTGATGCTCAACGAATTTGACGAAGAAGAAGGAGTGGTAATCGTCGAGCGACCGTCGGAGACGACGTGACGAAGCGGCCAACTGGCCGCTTTTTTTGTGCCACAAATAGGGGCCACAAAAAAGCACAAGAGGCTCAAGAGGCTCAAGGAAGAAATAAAAGAATTAGAGGAACAAAAGGAACAAGAGATTTTGAAAAACCGGGTCCAAACTTTTAATGGTTCTTGTGCTTTTTGTGCCTCTTTGTGGCTAAAAGATGCAGCCAATGTTTGAGCGTAAACATCTGCTGGGTATTCGCGAGCTGAACGCGCCGGAAATCACGCATCTGCTCGATACCGCCGAGACTTTCCGCGACGTCTCAAAACGCGAGATCAAAAAAGTTCCCGCACTCCGCGGCCGCACCGTCATAAATCTCTTCTTCGAAGCGTCAACACGCACGCGCACTTCCTTCGAAATCGCCGCTAAACGCCTGTCAGCCGACGCCGTAAACGTCAGTATTTCAACTTCGAGCGTCACCAAAGGCGAGACTTTGCTGGACACGGCGCGGAACCTCGAAGCAATGGCGCCCGATTGCATCGTCATCCGTCACTCCATGGCGGGCGCGCCGCAACATCTCGCGCGAATGTGTTCCGCGCCGATCGTCAACGCCGGCGACGGCTCGCACGAACACCCGACACAGGCGCTCCTCGATGCCCTCACGATTCGCGAATACAAGGGACGAATCAAAGGACTGAAAGTCGCTATCATCGGCGACATTCTCCACTCGCGTGTCGCGCGTTCGAACGTCTATCTGCTCACGAAACTGGGCGCGAACGTCAGCGTCGGTGGTCCGGGCACGCTCGTGCCAAACGAATTTGGCGAGTTGGTTGACAGCGGCCTGCGCGTCGAGAAACATTTTGAAGACGCCATTGACGGCGCAGACGTGGTGATGATTCTTCGCATTCAACGTGAACGACAGGACGCGGCGTTCTTTCCGTCGATGCGCGAGTACGCCGTCCATTACGGCCTTAATTCGCGACACCTCAAACGTGCGGCGTCCGATGTGATCGTTATGCATCCCGGTCCGATGAATCGCGGCGTGGAGATTTCTTCAGAGATCGCGGACGGCAGCCAGTCGTTGATCCTGGACCAGGTGACAAACGGCGTGGCCGTGCGAATGGCGGTGTTGTATTTACTTGCCGGAAGTAAGGCCGAGAAGGAAGAAGAAGCGCAGTAATGAAACTGTTGATCGCGAATGGATACGTGATCGATCCGGCGCAACAGGTAAACGCCGGTCGCAACGTGTTGATTGAAAACGGTCGTATCGTTGGTTTACTCGATCGCTCGGAACCGTTTCCCGAAGACGCGCAAGTCATCGACGCCACCGGACTAATCGTCGCGCCCGGCTTCATCGATCTCCACACCCACCTGCGCGAGCCGGGACAGGAGTACAAAGAGACGATCGCCACGGGCTCCGCTGCTGCCGTCGCCGGCGGTTGGTCGAGCATCTGCGCGATGCCGAACACCGATCCCGTCAACGACAATCCCGCCGTCACTCGTTTCATGATCGAGCAAGGTCAAGCCGCGAACCTCGCAAACGTTTTTCCGATCGGCGCAGTCACGAAGGGAAGCGGCGGCAAGGAACTCGCGGAAATGGGCGAGATGAAGAACGCCGGCATCGTCGCCGTTTCAGACGACGGCAGGCCGGTTCCGAATTCCGGAATGATGCGCCGCGCGATGGAGTACGCCCGCGGTTTTGATCTCACGGTCGTCGATCACTGCCAGGATCATTCGTTGAGCGCGGGCGGCGTGATGCACGAGGGGCGCTGGTCGCTGATTCTCGGGTTGCGAGGTATGCCTGCGGCGGCTGAGGAAGTTGACGTGGTTCGTGATTGCGTCCTTGCAAAACTCACACGCGCCAGAGTTCACATCGCTCACGTCTCAACTCGCGGCGCGCTCGAAGCAGTGCGCCAGGCGAAGAACGACGGTTTGGAAGTGACCTGCGAAGTCACGCCACATCATTGGACGCTCACCGACGAAGCAGTCGCCGAATACGATACGAACATGAAGATGAATCCGCCGTTGCGCAGCCGCGAACATGTGGACGCGGTGCTCGCCGCGATGAAAGACGGCACGATCGACGCGATCGCCACGGATCACGCGCCACATCACGCGGATGAAAAAGGACTCGAATTCGATCAGGCGCCGTTTGGCATCACCGGATTGGAGACAGCAGTCGGTCTGGCGTTCGATCTGGTTCACAACGGCCTCCTCGATCTCGAACGCGTCGTGCAAATGTGTTCGACCAATCCGGCGCGGATCTTCGGTCTTACCGATCGCGGAACCCTTAGGACCAACGCACACGCCGACATCACGATTCTCGATCCGCAACTCGAGTGGGTGTTCGACGTTACCCGCACCAGGTCGAAGAGCCGAAACACGCCATTTCACGGGCGATCGATGCACGGCGCCGCCGTTGCCACGATCGTCGGCGGCCGGTTGGTCTATCTCCATCCCGATTACGGCCGCATCAACGAGCTCAAAAAACGCGCCTCGGTCTAAACCAATCAAATCTGAACAATTCCGAAATAGCAGCCGCACAACTAACCCCGATCATCTGCCGCGCACTAAGCACTAAAAACATTGCGTATCGTGAGACCTCGTCCTAAAATGCTTCGGATTAGTTCCCGGTAAGCATTTCTTCGACGCAAAAGTTCAGGTCGTTCTGTCTTTGTTTACGCCCCACACGTAGCAGAGACGTTTTGTTCATTTACCAGTTTTCAGAGCCACGGATCTAAGAACCAAACGGAGGTCACGAATGAAGAGTAAGCTTCGCAGTCTTACCTGTTTGGCTGCCCTCGTCACCCTGGTGTTACCACCGGTGTGTTTTGCTGACAGCAAGAAGAGCTCCTCGAAGATGTTGAAACAGCAGGAGCGCTACACATTGTCGTTGGAGTTGGAGTTTACGAAGAAGGAACAGAACCCGCTCGAACATGCGATTTCGGTTCTGTTTGACGTCGGACCCAACGGTTACGCCACCGGCTTCCTGGTAGGAAACGGGTTGGTGATGACGGCTTATCACGTGATCTCTGGCAATCTCAGCAGCACCAAGAAAGTCATGCTCGGTTTCAAGCCGAGCGACGAGCTTGCCGTTAAGGTCTTTGTGGACGGATGCCGCGCGAAAGTAATCAAGGTCGATAAAGAAGCGGACCTCGCCTTACTCGAGATGTGCCGCAATTCGAAGAATGCGAAGGCGCCGGTGTTTCAAACCGCGCCGAATAAAGACGACAAGTTGTTTCTGATTGCGCGTCCGCATGGCGACAAGGTTGTCAGTCACGGAAGTTTCTACGGCAACTACATGCTGGGTAATCAGGAATACTGGTCCGTCAAGATCGACAGCCGCGACGGATTTTCGGGAAGTCCGGTTTACAACTCGAACGCTGAGGTCGTCGGCGTGTTCAGCGGTTACGACTGGTCGCAAAAACTGGCGTTGATAAGTCCGAGCACGCGCGCGCAGAAACTCCTCGACGAGTACAACGCCGAGAACCCGTGACCTCTGGTTGGTCGATAGTGACTTGTTCTGTTTCAGCATTCTCTGCGTGCCTCTGCGGCTCTGCGGTAAAGAGCCAAAACAGATCAACCGCTAAGAACCGCAGAGCGACGCACAGATGATTAAGACACTGTGGTTACTCTGAATTGTCGCTGAGCGAGCGTTTCAGGTGCTCGCGATGAATTTCCCTGACCTGGTAGAGTTCGGGGTGACGTACACCGAGCAGTTTGCGACCGGCGATTTGAGCTGAAACGACGAGATAGTTCGTCAACTGGTTGGCCGCCACCCGCCAACGCGGCAACGCGGTGTGTTCGAAGTTATATCCTGCCTCGAGTCTGACGCGTAATCTTTCCAGCGAAGACCAGCGCTTCATCGAACTCTGCGCGCCGTGATGAAGCAGCACCGCTTCCGGAACAAACACGAGTTTCCAATTCGCCTGCGTGATGCGCCAGCACCATTCGGTGTCTTCGGAGTACATGTGAAAGCGTTCGTTGAACCCGCCGACTTGATCGATCATCTCGCGCCGCGCGAGCATTGCCGCGCCGCTCAGCATCGGTACCGAACGCCGGCGATTGTGATCCCAGTGACGCCCGAGTAGTAACTCGCCGCGAATCCCACGCGGCAACAACATGTACAGCTTCAACTGCGACAACACCGTGTGCCACACGCGCGGCGGATTGAAGAACGCGCTGATCTGCAACGTCCCGTCGGAATTGAGGATCTTCGGACCGCAAACGCCGATCGACGGATCTGATTTGATCGTGCGCAATAGCGTGTCGATCGTTCCCGGGCGTACTTCCGTATCGAGATTCAACAGAAAAACGAAAGGCGAGTGTGTCAACGCGAAGCCCTGGTTGTTGGCCGCGCCGAAACCGCGATTCTCTGAGTTGTTCAGGATTCGTAACTGCTGATTCGCGAGCAGGGGGGCGAGAACTTCGCCGGCGCGCAGTTGGTCCAGGCTGTCGTCCTGTGAGGCGTTATCGACGATGAGGATTTCGTAAGTCGTTTCAGGTTGCGAACTGACGATGGTTTCAACGCAGCGACGTAAGAGGCTGCCGCCGTTCCAGTTGACGATGATTATCGACAGTTCATAGGTCATCCAGTGGTTTCGCCTTCAACTCTCTGCGCGCGCGCGCGCTGAGGCTCGATTTAAGAAACAAGATCTTTAGCGGCGCTTTTAAAGCCGTTTGCATAATCGTGATAACGCCACGTCAGCAGTTCGCGCAGAATCGTTGGGACGCGATTCAACCGGCGTTGCGGCAAGTTGGCGCGAGCATCGAGATGGCGCGAGTAGTTGTTAACGAACTCGAGCGCGTTGTTAGTGTCGAATTGCTGTTTATGTGCTGACAAACGTTCGCGCAGTGTGTCCAGCGTCTGGTGTAGATCGGCGTTTGAATTGCGACGGTGTGCGCGCGCGCTTAGTGCTTCGATCGCGCCTTGTTGCGTTTTCGCGCGTCGTTCGGGCGCGCCGATCTGCTGGCGTGCGTGCTGGCGATACTTGATCAACGGTTCGTCGATCGTGACGACGTCGGAGACGGCGGCGACAGACAATGCGATCCAACCATCGTGAATCATTGGAACGTTTGTCGGGATCGGCAACGCGAGCGTTTTGTACTCGGAGCGAAACGCCATCGCTGCGCCCGTGACGGTCCAGCCAGTGATCAGCACGTCGAGTGCGCGTCCGTGGTCCACGAGTTTTCTTTTGTGACTATCGAAACCGACTTCGTTCCACATCCGGCGGCCCAAACCGCGCAATTGTTCATCAACAATCTCCGCATCAGAGAAGACCAATCCCGTCGTAGGCGCTCTGAGAAATGCTTGTTCAATTAACTGTAACTTGTCTTGACGCCAAACGTCGTCTTGATCGCTGAGAGCGATGACGTCTCCGGTACACAATCCGATTGCCTGTTCGAAGTTCTTTACGGAACCCAGATTCTGTTTGTTTGAATGCAGGACCAGACCGGAAAATCTCTTTAACACGGATTCAGTGTCGTCAGTCGATGCGTCGTCACAAACGACGATCTCGTCCGGCGGCCGTGTTTGCGCGAGGATACTTTCCAACTGCGCCTGTAGAAACTCGGCGCCGTTGTAAGTACACATTGCGACGGAGATCTTCACGCCCGGCATTCTAGCCACAAAAAGGCACAAAAGTCACAAAAAGGAACCAGCATTGCGTTGAGTCTTTTCAGCGCTTTTTGTGCCTTTTTGTGGCTCAATAAACCTGACGATGTTGGACTTTCTGTTTAGTCGCCAGGGTAAATCGCTCTTCCACCGGTCCTTTCCCAGCAATCATCGCCGCCGCATACTCGCCAACGGCTGGCCCGTGTTTGAACCCGTGCCCGGATCCGCCACCCACGATCCAAACGTTCTCAAACGCAGGATGACGATCGATCAAAAAATCGCCGTTCGAAGTATTTTCGTACTGGCAAACGCGTGACTCAGTCACCGGAGCGTCCGCCAACAGCGGCACTCGTTCCGCGAGATACGCGCGCACGGCGCTCAGGCCCGCTTCTGACACAACTCGCTCGCCGTTATCAGGATCAAACTCCGTCCCGTGCGCATCGATCGCGATCTTGAACCCTCGACCATCAACATCGGGTATTCCATAAACGAGGTCGTTGAAGTCGATCCACGCCGGCACCGAACCTCGTCCAAAACGATCGTCGCCTGCCGGAACGCCGAAGAAGAAAACCTCCTGCCGGGTGACGTGAATCAACTCGCCCAGTAGTTCGGGAAACAGTTTCGGCAGCCATGGACCACAGGCAAACACAAATGCGCCGGCCTGGATCTTGGTATCCGGAAATCCCACGACCGCATGTTGCACATAATCAACGCCGATCGTGCGCGCCTGCGCGACCACCGCCTGCACGGCGCGCCGCGCCATCAATACTCCCGCATTCGGTTCAACTATTCCCCACGCCGCTTCTCCAAACGTGATCTGCGGAAATCTCTGGTCCAACTCACTTCGGTCCAACCTCTCATAAACGGCGCCAACACGCTCGAACACCGGTAACATCGCTTCACAGTACGGATCCCGCTCTCGCGCCAGCCAAAGCACGCCCGTGTTTTGAAACAACGCCGTCGACTCCGTCTCGGCAAACAGGTGCTGCCAAAGCGTTAACGACCGTTGCGCCGAGCGCGTGTAAATCTCGTCTGGTCCATAGCCCAGCCGGATGATGCGCGTCTCGCCGCCGGAACTGGACCGGCTGTTGCCCGGTCCGTAAGCGTCGACGAGCAAAACCTTCGCGCCGTCGCGGGCCAACACGTAAGCGGTCCACGCGCCAAACACGCCCGCGCCAACCACGGCTACATCGTAATTGTTAACCATGCGTGTGATTGTACACACAGATTGGTGTTAATCTGTGTGGTCTATTTACAACTGGAGGAAAATTGCAAGATGCGTTTAGAGATAAAAGTAACATTTCTTTCGCTGCTGCTTTTCGTAACGGCGGCGTGCCACAACCCGGCGTCTGACACCAGCAAAGCCGTAACCGGTGAAGCTAGTCAATCCGCATCGCCGCAGGCGGCCGCGGGTGGACAAAAATATACGATCACGCCGGCGACTTCGAAGGTCGAGTTTATCGGATCGAAAGTTACCGGCAGTCACAACGGTTCGTTCGAGAAGTTCAACGGCGAGATTGCCTACGTCAACAACGATCCGACGAAGAGTCACGTTCACATCACGATCGATACGACTTCAGTCAAGACCGACGATCCGAAACTGACCGAACATTTGAAGACCGCCGACTTCTTCGACGTCGCTAAGTTTCCGGAAGCCACGTTTACGTCAACCGAGATCAAGCCGGGCGGTGAGAAGGGGGCGAGCCACACGGTCACCGGCAATCTGAAGTTGCACGGTGTGACGAAGGCGATCACGTTTCCCGCGACGATCGCAGTCGCCGGCGACACGGCCACTGTCGACGCGAACTTTGCCATCAATCGCAAAGACTTCGGCATCAACTACGCCGGCGCGCTCGACAACGCTATCCGCGATGAAGTCGTGATGAAGTTGACGATTCGAGGCCCGAAGGGCTAAGTGCGTTAGGAGATGGTTCCGTGCGCTCCGCGTCTTTTCGTGATGAAGACACGGAGCGCTCGGAGTTTTGGTTAGCAGAAAGTTGGTGAAATGCTCTCCACCGTCCGCCGGGCTTTTGGCGTGAGTGATTCGAGCGTTTCCAGCACTCTCTCGTGAGTCATGCCGGTGCCGAGATAGGTCCAGCGATTCGCCTGAAGTTGTTGCAGGCGAAACTCTCGCTTCTCAGCGTCCGTAAGCAGCCGGCCCGTCGCGCGTTCGAAGCTGTCCAGATCAAACTCGACCTGTTGCTTCAGACCGCCGTCGATGAACCCGCCGATGTCGATGTACTCCCGGACGCCCGCCATGACGCCTTCTTCATCACGGCCCTCCGCCAGTGATTCGACCATCAACGTGTCGAGCTTGGCATGTTGCACCTCTTCGACCCAGTGATGTTTCAACAGGCTCTTGAACTGCGGATCGAGCTGCTGGTTGTCCCTGATACTCTCGACGTAGTGACGTTGGACCATCCACTCGATGTGCAGCGTTGCAATCGCGACGCCGAGCGGATCGTGCTTGAGTATCTCAGCCGCGATCGCTTCGGGTGGTCCAATCACGGCACAATAGGTGCCAAATCCGTCTTCAAATTCCTGGCGAAAGCGTTTGAATAACTGAATGTGCTTTGCTTCTTCACCGGCGAACTTCAGGAGAGCGCGCACGCGATAATCGTCGCCCTGAAGCTGGGGCCGGGCATGGTCCAGAACGAAAGGTAAAATGAACTCCTCCACGAGTCCGAAAATACTCAGATAAGCGTGGCCCCTGATCTGATTCAGAACTCGCTTCTCATCAGAGTTCAGAAAAGTGAGCGGCTCGACACGGGCTAACGACTCGGGCATGAATGGTTTATGAAAATCGAGTCGTTTCTCTCCACCGATGATGTCCTCGATGCGCCAGTGGATCATTTCCGAGGCCGCCAGAACAGACTGATAGGTATATCGATCCAACATTTTCGGAACACCTCCTTTTGGGTTCCTTCTGTAAACGCGTAAAAGACATCGAGAAAGGATCGTTGTAATCTGTGTTTAATCATGGAAGATTTGTCGCGCTACCACCATCCGATCACGGATCTGTTTCCGCATGACTATGACGCGGCGCAATATCGACTGACGGAGTCACAGGTGCGTTTTTATCGTGAGAATGGGTTTCTTGCGGGCATTAAAATCCTTAACGATGAGCAACTTAGGGTGTTGCGCGAGGAGTTGGCGGCGCTGGTTGATCCCGCGCATCCGGGCCATCAATTGTTCTATGAATTCAACGCAAATGAGTCGGCGGATCCGGCGAAGGTGTTGTTTCATGCCCTCGGAGCGTGGCGCATCACGCCGGGGCTTCACGATCTGTTGTGGCATCCGGCGTTTGTGGTCCCGGCGTCGCAATTATTTGGCGGAGCGGCGGTGCGGTTCTGGCATGACCAGATCTTTTACAAACCCGCGCACCACGGCGGCGTCGTGATCTGGCATCAGGATTACTCATATTGGACCAGGACAGTGCCAGTGGCCCATGTCTCGTGTTGGATCGGGTTAGACGACTCGACGCGAGACAACGGATGTTTGCACTACGTTCCGGGCAGTCATCACTGGCCGTTGTTGCCGCGTGCGAGTTTTGCAAACGAGATGGACGCGATTCTCGACTTTCTCAGTCCGGAACAGCGCGAGGCATTCAAGCCGGTGGCAATCGAACTCAAAGCAGGCGAGTGCTCGTTTCATCATCCGCTGATGGTCCATGGCTCCTACGCGAATCAAACCGCAAAGCCACGCCGTGGTCTCGTCATCAACGCGTTTCGTGACGGCGTGATGTCGGCTGCGGACGAACCGCTGCTCGACGGCGTGCCGGTTATTCCATCAGGGCAGAAGATCGAGGGCCAGTTCTTTCCGCTTTTGTTCGACGGATCGGTAAGGCCGTAATCCCACGCGGCGCATCGCGAGGGACATTTCGCGGTTGGACATGAACCAGCGCCACACGGCGCCGGTGCGGGCGTTTTCGGCGCTCACGAGAATGATGCCCTGGTCGATGGCGATAACGTCCGGGTTGGTCCAGCCGTTGTTTGGGTTGAACGCATCGACGAAACCGTAGCGGCCGTAAATACGATCGCCAAACTTCTCGCGCATCGTCCGCAAAGCTTTCACCGACAATTCCGGTGTGAACATCAACGAGCCACCGGCGGCCGCGGGCACGACCGTGCCGTCGATGTCAGGATCGCGCGGTGGACCACCCCACGCGAGATAACCCTTCGCGCTGTCGGAAGCAGTAATGCCCCAGACGTCTGGTCCATAACCGGGAAAAGCATGAGCGAGATTGATGCAGAAGATGCGATGAGCGAGAGTGGCCTGTACTGAGTTGTCGAAATAGTCAATGCGGTCCCCCTGCGTTTCACGCCGTCCGCGGAAGTCGATCCACGCATGTGAATACTGATGCATGAACAGCGGCACGCCGATCGTCGTGAAGTACGAATGGCCCGCATAGCGATATCGATCTTTCCATAACGCGTACCACGCGCGTGAAGGGATCGGATAGCGCGGGGAACCGATGGCGAGTAGATAAAGAATCGTGTCTTCGCTGTAGGTGTCCCAACGCGTTTTGAGAAAGCCGGTCTCGGGTTTCCATCCGTGCGAGAGCAGGAGCGGATGGCCGTTGCGCATCCAGCGAAAGTCGACACGTTGATAGATCTTCGTGGCGAGTTGCGTGATTTCCGGGTCGCTCGAGAAACACTGGCGCACGGTGAGTACGCCCGCCAGCAATAGGGCGGTGTCGATTGACGAGACCTCGCTGTTCCAGCGGCGCTCGCCGGTTTTCGTGTCGATCCAGTGATAGAACCAGCCGCGTTGTTGATACGCGCGATCGGCGAAGAATCGCAGTGTTATTCGCGTGCGTTCCATCGCGCCCGCGGATTCGATCCAACGGCGTTGGGACGCGATGCAAAGAGCAGTGAGACCGAAGCCAGTGGCCGCGATACTTCCGACGTTTTGATGATTCGCATCGAGTGCTGAACCGTCAGCGCGCGCACGATCGGGGACGATTCCGGTTTGCGGATCCGCTTGTTCCCAGAAGTATTGAAACAGCCGCCGTTGAAGATCTTCGAGAAACGCCTCGTCGGCGGCTGAGAAGTTGTGACGCGCCGAGACAGTGCTCGTGCTGAGCAGCACGAAGCACAGCAGCACAACGACAACGGGCTTTCTAATTAACCGCAAACGTCTTCTCGATCACGTCCTGCGAATTCGAACCGACCATCACGCGAAACTCGCCCGGCTCCACGACAAACTTCATCTGCGCGTTATAAAAACCCAGATGCTCCGGCCCAAGCGTGAACTCGACGCGCCGCTTCTCGCCGGGCTGAAGCGTGACGCGCTGAAATCCCTTCAACTCCTTCACCGGCCTGACGATGCTCGCCGCAACGTCGCGAACGTAAAGTTGGACCACTTCGTCGCCGGCCCGTTTACCAACATTCTCGACCTCCGCTGTAACGCGAACGGTTCCATCCGGACGGATCTGCGCGGCGCTAACCTGAACGTTCGAGATCCTGAACTGCGTGTAACTCAAACCAAACCCGAAAGGGAACTGCGGCGTCCACGGAAAGTCGAAATACTTCGACGTGTAACGATTGTTAGCATCAGGCGGACGCCCGGTGCTCGTGTGGTTGTAGTAGATCGGCACCTGGCCCGTCGTGCGCGGAAACGTAACCGGCAACTTGCCACCGGGATTCACGTCGCCGAAAAGTATGTCGGCGATCGCGTTGCCGGACTCAGTGCCTCCCATCCACGACTCGAGTATCGCGGGAATGTTTTCGACGATCCATGCAATCGCCGGCGGACGTCCGTTAACCAGCACGACGATCGTCGGCTTACCCGCGCCGGCGACTTCCTTAACGAGATCCATCTGGCGTCCGGGAAGATCGAGCGTCGCGCGTGAAGCCGCTTCGCCCACCATCTCTTTCGCTTCGCCGACAAAGACAAGCGCGACGTCGGAGCTACGGGCAGCCGCGACGGCTTCCGCAAAACCAGCATTCGAATCCCCTGTAACTTCGCAACCTTTCGCGTAAGTCACTTTCGTTTGCGCCGAGACTTTGCTCCTGATGCCGGCGAGCGGCGTAACAGTGTCTTCATCGCGCCCGTCTCCCGACCACCAACCCAAAGGCGAACGTTTATCGTCGGCGAGTGGTCCAATCACGGCAATCGATCCGATCGTCTTGCTCAACGGCAACGTCTCTCGTTCGTTTTTCAACAACACCATCGACTTGCCCGCGATCTCGCGCGCGACTGCCCGGCTCTCCGCCGTCAAGTACGCCGTCTTCTCGAGCGATTCATCAACATAAGGCCGCTCGAAAAGCCCGAGTCGAAACTTGATACGCAAAATGCGGCGCACCGCTTCGTCGAGCGTCGCCTGCGTAACCTTTCGTTCGTTCATCAACTCCGGCACGTTTTGATTGAACAGCCGGCTCACCATCTCCATGTCCACTCCGGCGTTCAACGCCAGTTGCGCAGCCTCTTTACCATTCGCCGCGTAACCATGTGCGATGAGCTCCTGCACCGCCGTGTAGTCGCTAACCACCAGACCGTCAAACTTCCATTCGTCACGCAGGACTTTCGTCAACGTAAAGTGGTTCGCCGACGTCGGCACTCCATTGAGTGCGTTGAACGCACTCATGAAACTGCCGACACCGGCATCGACTGCCGCTTTGAACGGTGGAAAGTAGATCGATCGCAACGTCTGTTCAGACATCTCGGTCGTGTCGTAATCGCGGCCGCCTTCAGCCGCGCCGTAAGCGACCCAGTGTTTGGCGGTTGCGAGCACCCTGCCCGGTTGTGAGTAATCGTCGCCCTGGAAACCGCGCACACGCGCGCGCGCGAAAGCAGCGCCGAGGAACGGATCCTCGCCCGCGCCTTCCGTGATTCTTCCCCAACGAGGATCGCGCGCGATGTCGACCATCGGCGCGAACGTCCAGCGCAAGCCCGCCGCGTAAGATTCTTTGGCGGCGATACTGCTGGACCGTTCCGCAAGGGACGGATCCCACGTCGCTGCTTCACCGAGCGGGATCGGAAAGATCGTGCGATATCCGTGAATCGTGTCGAAACCAAACAACAGCGGGATCTTCAAACGCGACTCTTCAACCGCGACACGTTGAATCTGATTTGGGCGTCCTCCGTTGCGGACGCCCAACGTCGATCCCAGCAATCCTTTGCGTACGAGTTCGACGTGTTCCGGACGAAAGTTTCCATTGCCTTCGGCGTCGAGCTGTTGCAGTTGGCCCAACTTCTCCTGGAGCGTCATCTGCGCGAGCAGTGCTGAAACGCGCCGTTCGACATCCACGCTACGTTGCGCCGAACTGGGCGGTGTTGCAAACAGAAGTGCCGCGACAAACGCCAGGCATAGAAATAGCGACAGGGGTTTTGAATGTTTCATCATTGGCAACTAACCCGATCCTAGAATCTAAAACGTGCTTGCAGTTCGACGACGCGTCCAGCCAGACCCGCTGTCGCAATTCCAAAACGCGGATTGTTCGTCAGCACTCCCGGCTGGTTTGGACCACGCGGATCAAAAAAGCCGACCGTCACGGCGTCGCTGCCAAATTCAAACGGCTTCAAGTTTAGCTGATTGAAGACGTTGAAGAAGTTTGCGCGCAACTCCAGGTCCGTCGACTCGCCGAGAAACCCGAGTCGCGTGTGTTTGACCACACTCATGTCGATATTGAAATAACTCGGTCCGCGGAACGAGTTGCGACCGATGCCCGGAGGCGCGACGGAGTTGTTGGGCAGATCAAACACCGTAAAGAACGGAGCGCCGCCACCGGGGAAGTTGCTTCCGGTGATGAACGCCTCGTCCGAAGTGTCGAGACTGGTTGGCCCGGTGTAGCCCTGAGGACGCACCGGACACAGTGATGGTCCACCCGGCGTGCTCGTGCAACCGCCCACGAGTGGCGTAAACGGAAATCCGGTTCGGGCCGTTAAGATACCCGTCACTTGGAACCCGCCGAGCAGGCTACCGACGAAATCCGTCCGCCGGCGGAAGAACGGCAGTTCATACAAACCCGAAAGATTGAAGAAGTGCGTGACGTCGAAGTCCGATGGACCGCGCTCAGTGCGATTGTCCTGCGGGAAAGTCTGATTCGTGACGAAGCCCGGTCCTTCGTACGACAACTGGTCGATACTCTTGGACCAGCGGTAGTTCGCCTGGAGTTGGAGCCCGTCGGAAAAGCGCCGCACGAGGTTCGCGTTCAGCGCGTTGTAATTCGAGTTTACGTCCGGCGTCGTAAAGAACACCTGAAAGAACGCCGGGTTGTTCGCAAACAGGAAGTTCTGGTTTACGAGACGGATCAGGTGGTGGGCCGAACTGCCTTGATAGCCGATCGTCGCGGTCAGTTTTGCCGGCAACTCCTGTTGGACCTCGAGCGAGTAGGTGTAAGCGTAGGGATTGGGCAACTCCTGCGGCGCGCCCCAGATTTCCACGGAGCCGGCGTTCGGAGCGCCGTTAATCGGATTGATTCCCTGGCCCAACGCTGGATTGCGCGGGAAACTCGTCAGCGAATTGCTCGAGCCGATCGCGTAAAGAATCTGTCCGTTCGCGAATGGACTACCGAAGTCAGTCGGCGCAGTTCCGCAGCAGATGTTGAAACGCGCAAAGAACGGCGTGTTGCCACGAACGTTCGCCAACGGTGCGACGGGAATGCGGTTGTAAGCAATGCCGAACCCGCCGCGAATCACGGTGCTGTCACCCGTTTCGCTGCCGAGTCCGAGGAAGTTATGACTCGGGCTCCACGCGAAACCGACGCGCGGCGCGAAGTTGTTTCGATCCGGTTCATAGAGTTCGTCGACGACTACCACGCGCGAATCGATCAAACCCTGTGGACCAAAGAACAGGTTGCTCAAACGATCGTCTTTCTCTTTTAGCGGCGTAAAGTATTCGTAACGCAGACCGAGATTGAGCGTGAAGTTGGGCCGCACTTTCCAATCGTCCTGGACGAAGCCGGCATAGTAGTTGGTCGTGAAATAACGTTGCGCGTCCGCGGATTCACCGGTTCGCGGATCGGCGTTGATGGCTTCGAAGATCGGCGTATCGTTCGCGAGGTTGAACAGGCCGCTGAACGAATAGAGCGGACGCGAACCACCTGACGCGTCGGAGTTGTCCTGTTCGAGACGGAATACGCCGCCGAACTTCAACCCGTGATTACCGACGACCTTCGTGAACGTGTCGCTGAACTCGAAGATGTTCTGGGCCAACAGACCGGGCGTGTTCTCGCTGCGGTTGGCGCCAAGCCTGATGCGATCGAACGGCAGACCTTCAACTTCAACTCGCGGAATACCGAAGTTGGTGTTGTTGGCGTCGGTCAGTTGGTCCACCGCAAAACGCGTCGCGTTGAAGCGTGCTTCGTTCAACGAAGTTGCCGAGATGATGCGGCGATAAATAATCGATCCGGAAGTGTTCAGCGGTTTGAACGGTAGATCCGCCATCGCGCGGCTTTGCGCGGCGTTGTCGCTGCTGAGGTTGTTTTGTTTCGTAATGTACGTACTGAGCGTCAGACTGTCTTTGGCGGATCGCAGGAAGTCGAGACGCAGGTTGTACTGGTTGCCGCGATTGAAGCTGGGAAGCGTCCATTGAACTTCCTGAATATCGGGAATACCGTCGAACCCGCCGCCGGTGGGGCTGCCGAGAGAAACGTACTGGCCCAAGGAGCCGGTGATCGAGCCGATGTCCATGCCGCCGGCCACTACACGACAGCGATTCGGATCGTTACCAAAGACGGCGCAGCTCGGCGCGAACACGTTGATGATGCGCGGCGTGCTGCCTGACGCAGCGAATATCCTCGAGGTCACACCACCGGGACGAAGCTGTTGCAGCAGATTGCGAAATTCCTGTGTCTCGACAAAACCGCGGCCGATGCCGTTGTTGTTGGTGCGCAGTCCCTCGTAGGAGAAGAAGAAGAACGACGTGTTCGGCCCCCAAATCGTCGTTGGACCACCTTCGCCGAAGCGCGGCAGATAAAGTGGACCACCGATGCTACCGCCAAACTGCCGAATGTAGTCGTTGACGCGAGCGGGCGGCGCGCCTGGCCCACCAAACTTGTTGAAGGCGTTCAGTTTTGGCGAGTTGTATTTAAAGAACGCTGAGCCGTGGAACTCATTCGCTCCGCCTTGTGACACAACCTTCACTTGCGCGCCGGAGTTGCGGCCGTCTTCGGCCGAATAGGTCGCCGAGAGCACGCGAACTTCTTTGACTGATTCCTGGTTAGGAGTCACGAGCGCGGCGCCGCCCCAGTTGAAACTGTTAACACTCACGCCGTCGATCGTGTAGTTGTTGGCGGAAAGACGTTGGCCGTTGGCGACGATCTGGACCTGGTTTTCCGTCTGGAAGATCGAGTTGTTTGAGCCACCTGGTCCAGTCGTGTTCGGAAGATTGACTGCCTGTCCATTGCTCGCGCGCGCGCCGTCGCCGAAGACGCCCGGCGTCAAACGCAGCAACTCGTAAGGGTCGCGGCCGACTTGCGGTAACTCGCGAATCTCTCTCGTAGTCAAAGCCCGCGATACGTTTCCGTTCTCTGTTTCCAGTGCCTGCGTGCTTTCCTCGGTGACCGTCACGGTTTCCGCAACCTCGCCCGTCGTCAGCATGACGTCGAGCCCGCGGGTGTCTTCGGCATTGATGACGACGTTTTCGAATGACTGTTTTTTGAAACCGCTTTTCTCAACTGTCAGCGAGTAAGTGCCGGGCGGCAAACCCGTGATGCGATAAAAACCGTCGCCACTGGTTTGAGTCGTCTGTTTATTGCCGGTCTCTTTATTGGTGAGGGTAACGGTTGCGTCGGGCACGAGTGCGCCGGTCGAATCCGCGACGGTTCCCTGAATGCCGGCTCTGAATTGGGCGCTGGCAGAAGCAACAGAGAGCAAAACGAAGAGCCCGCATAAAAAAGCGCGAGCCGGAAGTGAAGGTAGCGTGAACATTGATAGTCCTCCTTGTCGGATCCCGTGGACCAACTACGAAGCTTTGCGGGGGAATTTTTCCGGGGGTTCTTTAAGTACCACCGATGCGGAAAAACCGCAATAGACAAACTTGCGTGGCCTGAGGTCCATTTTCCTGAAGCCGCAACCAGACGACATCCCGCGAAATGTTTTCCGTCAAATATTCATAACAAATCAAAGTGCGTTAAGCGATGTTAAGCGAAGGAGAATTCAACATGCCGTCTGGAGTCTTGGTAGTCAGTTCCGGCGTATCCAGTATCAATGGGACCAATCTTGCTCGAAAGGGTCAGCCCAATCCGCTCGCCGCCGCAACGAATTTTATCGCCGAAAGTGGATTCGGTCCGGGCGACTTCATTCAGGTTGACGGAAGTAGCGGCTCACTCGGAAATGCATCGGTATTTTTCATTACGTCCGTTAGCGCGGGGCAAATGGGCGAGGTCATGGCGGCAGCGATCGAGGGCTCGACGCGACGCAGCCGGAAAACGGGCAAGCAGCGCGCGGCAAAGAAGCCGGCTAAGAAGCCTGCGACAAAGTCGTCCAGGAAATCGACCAGGAAATCAACTAAGAAGTCGTCCAGGAAGTCTGCAAAGAAGCGATAGCAAGAGCATCGAGGTAAAGATCAATGACACCCAATCGCGCGATCTCCGTGGCGGTAGCGTTGGGACTCGCTATCCCTTACGTGTTTCTTCCGGTAACCATAACGGCCCAGAGCCGGCGCGACCCCGCGCGCCTTATTGAAGCGCGCGACCGTCGCGAAAACGGCATCACGGTCACCGAACCGCGCGTATTCGACGATGCCCAACTGCAACAACGATTGCAGGAACTGGAAGCACAACTCGCGCGTTTGCAGGTGATCGAGCAGACGGGACTCACCAGCAGATTCGGTACGTTCGCTGGAGCTGATTCGCGAACTTCCAGCGTCGGCTTCAATGTCCAGGGCGCGCCGATTCCGGGCGTAAGTACAATCACCAAGCTGCCGACCGAGCAGACTAAAACGACCTCCGCCGGCGTTGAGACTACTACCACCCTCGCCACCGAAGATGTAACTACGACCGTGCCACAATTCGGCCCACCGCCGGCGACGGCGCCTGCTGCGAGCGTCAACATGCCGTCGTCGTTTTCCGTCAGTGCGTCAGACGTGCTTGACGAAATGATGCAGTTACAAGCGGAGATCAACGGTTTGCGACTGCTCCTTTCCGGAGACTTGTCGAGTCATTACGTGCGCGGCGGACCAGGCGTCGGCAATGAGATGACCAAGTTTAAAACTACGCTCGGCTTCAACATTTCTGTAAAACCGGACGGCATTGACGATCGATACAAAGATGCGGTCGCAATCGTCGAAGTGGAAGTCGAAAACGTCTGCGACACACTCTCGAACGAGCCACCCGCAATTACAGCGCTGCTGCCGCGCGAGAAGACTTACAACGTGGCTGAAATCACCGAGAACAGTTCAGCGATCAGCGCCGGTGTCGCGACACAGATCGTTGGTTTCTCGGGTTCCTGGGTTCGTGGACACAAGACACACTACCTGGTCCGCGATCAGGATACGATCGCTCTGACTTTCACTCCCGAGGAGCAGCCGGATTCCGTCAGTCTCTGCACCGATGCCGAACGAGGCCGGTGGCATAAGAAGCGAGTGGGTTTCTTGTGGCAGTTTCGCCCCGTGCTTGGGCGACGCTACGTTCGGATTGCGGAAAAGACTACATTCGTCCAGTTAGCGTTTCCCGTGCCGCCTAACGCCGGCGATAAAGGTGAATTCAATGAGATCGGACGGGTCACAGTAAGGAGTTATTGGCGCGGCTATGATCGCAAACGCCGCGTTCATAAAGAGGTGATTTCCGGATCGGTGCGCGAGCAAATCGTGAACTTCGACATACCGCGGTACGATCTCGCGGTTGGTTCGGGCGTTTTTAATTTTAGAGACAGCATCGAGGATCTCGGCGGCGGTCAAGTCCTCGTCAAGCTCCCGGGCCGTTTTCTGCCGGGAACAAACGTGCGTATTGGTCCAACGATTCTCGCTGAAGGAGATCGCTTCAAACATCGTTACTCCGGAATTCGGTTCGTCGCTTCGCTTTCAGATCTGGTGACGAAGAAAGTATTTCTTGTCGGGCATGATGGGGCTGAAGTCCCGTTGACCATCAGCCCCATTTCATGTAGCCAGGCCGACCCGCTCCGTATTCTCTCTGCACCAACGGTGAGCGCGGTGGACGAGACTAATAGTCGTGTAACGGTCAGGATCAACCGTCCCGAATTGGCCAATGTGAAGACTGAAGACTGGTTGAATCCGAGGTCGCCAATCGTTTTTGTTGTCGGACAGCGTGTGTTTGGATTTCCGGACGCTCCGATTCAGAGAAATGGTGACGATCTGTCATTTCTCGCGCCGACGGCGTTGCTCGGTGCGAATCCCGAGGTGACAGTACAAACTTTATTTGCGCCACGGCATTGCCTCGCAAGCTCGCCGATCGCGAATCTGTTGCCGCCTCCTAATCAAACGGAACGACTGGTGCTGCTTGAACAAGGCGATCCGATCGTCAAGTTTTTACTTTACGGGACTCGGCTTCGAGATTTGACGGTGATCGCGCCTGCCGCAAACCTTACCGCGCTTCCCAACAACGATGACCGCATATTGTTGGTGGAAATAGACGCGCGTCATCTGAAAACCCACAAGAACCTTCTGGTCCAACGTCCAAACGACGAGCGACCGTTTCTCATCCCCATCCCGTCGCTCGAGGCACCTAAGAAGCCTGATCCGCCAAAGGCAGCGGAGAGAATCACCGTCGATGCGGATGAGGCGGTAATTGTGGGTGAAGGACTCAAAGATGTAGCTAAGGTCTTCTTCAGGAGAACACAACTCGATCCGAGTCAGATTGAGCCTGCTGACGACGGCAAGAGTCTGCGGCTGACAGGACTGGCAAGGCTCGGCGTTACGCGAACAGCGGCGACACAACCGATCATTCTCGAATTTAAGTCGGGAGCGAAGGTCGTGATCAACGTTGAAGTAGTCGACTCGAAAATTGAGTCAGTACCGAGATAACCTAATCTACAGATAAGTTGTTACATTCCTCATCAGTGCGCGTATCAGAGAAGTACACGCGGCGGCGCGGGTAAGCAGAAATTCCTGCGGATGCGGCGCGCGCGCGCAGTGGCCGTGAAGTTGCTGCATTTGCGGTAAAGGAGTTTCAGCAATGCAGCAAGGAATTGAGGAAGAGGGAAATCTGTGGAAGGGGTTGGTGGCCGGGTTGGCAGCGGGGCTGGTCGCGTCGTGGACCATGAACCAGTTTCAGGCCGCCTGGACGCGCGTCGCGGCGGGATTCGAAAAGCCGCACGGCGCGCAGGCGATGCAGCCGAGTGAAGGACCAAATCCGGATGAGCTCGGCGACGAGGCAATCGCGAAGCAGCAGTCTCCGGCGGAGAAAGAGAATCAGGACGACGCCACGGTCAAGACAGCGCGCGCGATCTCGGAAGGCGTCTTCGGCCACGAGCTGAAGGAAAGCGAGAAGAAGACGGCGGGCGCAGTGGTCCATTACGCGTTCGGCACCGCGACCGGCGGCTTGTACGGTGCGATGGCCGAAATGGCGCCGCAGGTTACGACCGGCGCCGGGATTCCGTTTGGCGCAGCCTTTTGGGTGCTGGCGGATGAGACTGCCGTACCGCTTCTCGGACTTGCCAAAGGACCATCGGAGTATCCACTCTCTACACACGCATACTCGCTGGCGTCGCACCTCGTGTACGGCCTGACGGCGGAGATGAGTCGCCGCGCGGTGCGGCAAGTTCTGTGATGAAGGAGTCGCGAAGCAAGCATGAGCCGCCTCAGTTTCTTCTGTGATCTGGCAGAAGCAACTACGCCGCTCCCGCACTTTTGGGAACACACAGTCGGCAGCGATCACGCGCCGATGGCGTTGCGCGCCGATTGGCAAGCGCAATTACAACGGGCGCATCGCGAGCTTGGCTTTCAGCACGTCCGTTTTCACGGTCTACTCTCCGATGATTTCCGCATCGTCATCGAGAAGAACAAGTACTCTTTCTTCAACTGCGATCAGGTCTTCGATTTTTTACTGTCGAGCGGTATGAAGCCGTTCGTCGAGTTGAGCTTCATGCCCAGCGCGCTCGCGTCAGGCGGCAAAACAGTTTTCAACTATAAAGCGAACATCACACCACCACGCGATTACAAAGAGTGGTCCAACGTGATCGAGAGCCTGGTGTCTCACTGCACGGACCGCTACGGCGCTCAAACTGTCGGCGAGTGGTTTTTCGAAGTATGGAACGAGCCAAACCTGAGCTGCTTTTGGAGTGGAAAGCAACGCGACTACTTTCGTCTCTATCGTCATACCGCTGATGCGATCAAGAAGATTGACAGCGCGTACAAAGTCGGTGGACCAGCAACAGCGAAGAGCGAGTGGATTGAAGAATTCGTCGCGTTTTGTGACCGCAACGACGTGCCCGCCGATTTCATCAGCACTCATCACTATCCAACCGACGGTTTCGACAACATCGACGACATCGAAGAGCAGCTTTTCAAGAGCCAACGCGGGATCATGCGCCAGGTGGCCGAGGACACACGGCGCCATGCCGGCGGCCGTCCTGTTTATTACACCGAATGGAATGCCTCTTCGCATCAACGAAACCCGCTGCACGACGAGCCTTACGCCGCCGCCTTCGCGGCTTCGACGATCCTTGAAGTCAACGGCCTCGTCGAAGGCTACAGCTTCTGGACCTTCACCGACATTTTTGAGGAGAAGTATCTGCCGTCGACGCCGTTTCACGGCGGATTTGGATTGCTGACGTTGCACGGGATTCCGAAACCGACGTATCGCGTGTTTGAGTTGTTTCACGATCTCGGAGCCGAACAGTCGCTGGTGGATGGTTTACACGAGACTGTCGATTGCTCGTTGGTCCAAAAGAAATCGAGCGTCACGATCGTGCTGACGAATCACACGACGCCGGGGCATTCGATCGAAACAGAGGAACTGGAAATTCGTCTGGAGAATGCCCGCGAGCCCGCGAGCGCTCATATACGACGCATCGACGAAGATCACGCAAATGCGAAACGATTGTGGATCGAGATGGGCCAGCCGGAGTACTTGAGCCGGAACCAAGTCGAACAATTGGAGGAAGCGTCGCAACTCAAAAGCGAAAGACAGTCATTAACTTATCGCGACGGCGTCATTGTTTTAAAAACCACGTTGCCGCCACATGCGGTCGCGGCAATCACGATAGAGTTTGAACGCGTATGAAAGTAATCGAACCCTCACTTAATGACGAAGATCTCGAACGGCTCGAGCGCGATACGTTCAAGTATTTTGCTCAGGAGATAAATCTGGAAAACGGGCTCGTCGCCGACAACACTCGCCAGGATTCGCCGTCATCGATCGCCGTCGTCGGCTTCGCGCTTACAGCTTATGCAATCGCGGTCGAGCGGAAGTACATGAAGCGGTCCGAAGCGGTGAAACGCGCGCTCGCGAGCCTGCGATTCTTCAACGATGGACCACAAGGTCCGGGCGAGGACGATATCGGTTATCACGGTTTCTACTATCACTTTCTCGACATGAAAACCGGCCGCCGTTTTAAGAACGCCGAGATCTCCACGATCGACTCCGCGTATCTAATCGCCGGCGCGATCACCGCCGCCGCCTACTTCGACCGCGATACGAAAGACGAACGTGAACTGCGCCGCCTCGCACAAGCACTTTACGATCGCGCCGATTGGCAGTGGGCGCAGAATAAAGCTCTGACAGTCACGCACGGCTGGCGTCCGAAAAGCGGGTTCATCAAGTATCGTTGGACCGGCTACAGCGAGGCGCTGATCCTGTACGTGCTTGGTCTGGCGTCAAACACTTATCCACTGCCGGAGGATAGTTATCGCGCATGGACCAGGACTTACGAGTGGAAACGAATCTACGGTCATGAGTTCCTTTACGCCGGACCGCTCTTCATTCATCACCTCTCGCACGTGTGGATCGACTTTCGCGGCATACAGGACGATTACATGCGCGCGAAAGCCATCAACTACTTCGAGAACAGCCGTCGGGCCATCTACGTGCAGCAGGAATATGCGATGCGCAATCCGAAGAAGTTTAACGGTTACGGCAGGTTCTCGTGGGGCATCACGGCGAGCGATGGACCAGGCCCGGCGCAGCGGCGTATGAACGGCAAGCGAGTTCGTTTTCATGCATATCTCGCGCGGGCGGTGCCGTTTGGTCCGGATGATGGAACGTTGTCGCCGTGGGCCGTCGCCGCGTCGTTGCCGTTCGCGCCCGAGGTCGTGTTGCCGTCATTGCGACGCATCAACCTCGACTTTCCCGAGATCACGAGCAAGTACGGTTTCAAGTGCAGTTACAACCCGACTTTCACCGACGGAAAGAAGAAGGGTTGGGTGTCGCAGGGTTACTACGGACTCGATCAAGGTCCAATCGTGATGATGATCGAAAACTATCGTTCCGGCCTGATCTGGCGACTGATGCGTCGCTGCCCGTACATCGTCAACGGCCTGCGCCGGGCGGGTTTCAGTGGCGGCTGGCTTGGCTAGTTGCCGCGGGTAAACGCGGCGCGCGCGCGCGCATTGTCATACAATGTCCGCATGACGTTGCTGTCGGAGCGACAGTTGAGGGGTTACGTTGTCGCCGCATTGAGTGTCGCGGCCTTGACGCTGGTCCTTAAATTACTTGGCGGTCATGTTAATGCGACCACTGTATCGCTGGCGTTGTTGCTCAATGTACTGCTGATTGCCATTCGCTGGGGTAGCGCGCCGGCACTCGTCGCTTCAATCCTGGCGATGCTGTGTTTTAACTTCTTCTTTCTCCCGCCGTTCGCCACCTTCAACATCGCCGCCACCGACAACTGGATCGCGCTGCTCGCGTTTCTCGTCACCGCCGTCACGGCGGGCCAACTCTCGGCGCGCGCGGAGAAACGCGCCGAAGAAGCAGAGCAGGGAAAACGCGAGATCGGGCGACTCTATGCCGAGTTGCGCGAAGCGTTTGAACGCGCGAGCCACGCCGAAGCACTGCGGCAAAGTGAGAAACTGAAATCTGCTTTGCTCGACGCCGTTACTCACGACCTGCGCACGCCGCTTACGTCGATCAAGGCCTCGATCACGACGTTGCTCGACGAGGTGCGCGGCGTTGGCGAATCACCTGTCGCACTCGATCCTGAGTCGAGACGAGAGATGATGGAGATCATTGACGAAGAAAGCGATCGCCTCAGTCGTTTCATCAATGGACTGATCGAACTGGCGCGCATCGAAGCAGGCGAACTACAGCTTCGCCGGCGTTGGGGAGTCGTGGACGAGATCATTTCGACGGCGCTCGCACGTGCGGAACCAATCACGCGCAATCATCACGTCGAAGTCGAGGTTGAGAAAGAGTTGCCGGGTGTGCGTGTTGACGAACGCGCGGTGAGCGAGGTCGTGTACACGCTGGTCGACAACGCAGCGAAGTATTCAGCACCAGGCTCACGCATTCGCATCCGCGCCCAACGAGCGGATGACGATTCGATTCGGATGACGGTTGAAGACGAAGGACCAGGCATCGCACCGGATCTGCGCGAGCGAGTGTTCGACAAGTTCTTCCGCGCGACGTCCAGTCATCAATCACAGGGGACGGGAATGGGGCTCGCCATCGCGAAGGGAATCGTCGAGGCGCATGGCGGCCGGATCTCGATTGAATCTGGAGCAGAAGGCAAGGGAACACTTGTGGTTTTCACGTTGCCGATCGGCGATGAAGATCCCGATGAAACGCCCGCGTACGCTGTGTCGACAACCGCAAACAGATGAACGAAAGACCTCGCATCCTCGTCGTCGACGACGAGCCGCAACTGACGCGTGTGCTGCGCACCGGATTGAAGTCACGCGGTTACGACGTGCGCGCCGCCGCCGATGGACTGGCGGGCCTGGAAACGTTCACCGACTGGCATCCCGATCTCGTGATCACCGATCTCGCTATGCCGAATGTCGATGGACTCGAACTGTGTCGACGCCTGCGAGCGATCTCGCAAGTCCCGATCATCGTGCTGTCCGCAAAAGGCGAGGAGAAGACGAAAGTCGAGGCACTCGATCTCGGCGCTGATGATTTTGTGACGAAACCGTTTGGGATTGATGAGTTACTCGCGCGTGTTCGCGCGTCATTGCGTCGCGCAAGTTCGCAGGCGAAAAGCGAGCCCACGCCTACGGTGCTCGACTCGGGAGACTTTCATGTCGATCTCGAGAGCCGCAAGATCACAGTTCGCAATGCTGAACTCCATCTCACGCCGAAAGAATTCGACCTGCTGGTCTACTTCGTCAAGCACGCCGGGAAAGTGCTGACGCATCGCACGCTGCTCGCTGCTGTTTGGGGCGGCGACTACGTCGAACAGGACCAATACCTTCGCGTCTTCGTCGGCAACCTGCGTAAGAAACTGGAGAAAGAAGTCGCGGGTCAGAACTACATCGTCACCGAGCCGTGGGTGGGTTATCGCTTCGTTCCCGAGTCTGTCCAGACGGCTAGTTGACCAGCAGTTCGCTTTCGATTGCGGCAATCTGGGTGTCAACCATGCCGAAGCAATTCAGCTCACCGCAGCGAGTGAAGGCAATGTGCTTCACATAATTGGCCTGTAGCTTCGGCTCGGTTGAAGTTTCAAGCGTCGACATGAGAACGAGGAGTGCCGCCGATCTGGTTTCCGGCTGACTGCCAGCCTGGCAGATCATCGCCGCGAGCCGTTCGAGTTTTTCCTCGGTTGAAATCTCATCGTTAGCTTCCGCCAGGTATGAATCATCGATAAACGGTTCACCAGCATCAGCGCGTCGCACGAGTTCTGAAAGTCCGGAAGCATCGTTTGTCGCCAGGGCGTAACGGATAAAGGCGCGGTCGCTTTCGTCGATGTTTCTGTCATTGATGAGCGACTGCGCCCGGCGTTTGATGGCATCGCTGATCGTTTGGTTTGTGGTTGAGTTTGTTGCGTGAGGTGTTGCTTTGCGCTCGGGTGCGCTACTACCATGCGTACTCATAACTGTTAGCCTTTCGAGAGAAGGTTAATGGTTTAGGGCTGGCTTTGTGTTGATAGCACAAGGTCGGCCCGCTGCATTTTGAAGAGGGGTTGCGGGACTCTAGCGCTCCGATTTTCGTCTGTCAATGAGGAAGTTATTCAGGTTCAGTTCGGTTCGGTGGCTCAACGATCCAACCATCCTTCCCGTCTGAGTTTGCTGATACAAACTCCGGCGGTAGACCAGTTGCACCAGTCACAACACATCCACGCGCGGCAGTATGAAAAACCACACGCCCCATGCATTCGCCGTCGCTCGTCCGCCAGAACCCGACAACGTTTTGACGTTCACGGATTGCAAGAATGTCTCCGCTGGAGCTAAAGGCGGCCCCGCGATTGTCGATTGTATGGGCAAGTTCTGGTACAAGCGTGCGGCCCCGGAAATTACGCAATGGTATCCCGCGAGTTGAGTTGCCGCCAAGGATCGATGCCTTTTCGTCATCATCAAAGTTCCCCGAAATAACAGCCAGTTGCTTCCCGTTTTTGCTGAGAGCCATCGCTCGTATTACTGACGTCCCTGAAGAATCAAGATAAGTTGTGTCGTGCATTTCTTGGCTTAGTAAGACCTGCTGTGTCGCCTCGACCGTAACTTTAATGTTAAGTATCTCGACTTTACCGCGTGCTGCATCCGACTCCTTAAGCGTACTCTTCACTCCGTCGGCAAGTTTCCATTTTTTCCATTCCCACACCTTCCATCCGTTACGATCAAGGGACACGTGACCAAGGCCGCCTCCCAGGTCTAACGTATCTCTTAGTTCTAGTAGCCATTCGGTGAACTCTTTACCCATTAGCTTTTGATCCTTCGGATTAGGTTGGGCCAACTCATTCACCGTCAAATTCTTTGGCGTAATGGCAATGAAACGACCGTCGCGGAGGACGACGAGAATTATCTCCTCGTTTTCTTTAGTACACCAGATCCCGCCGACGATATGTATGAAGTGTTCTGTTTCAAAGTTGCTGTCAGAGAGATCCGCATTCCGAAGAGTCACATCACTGAAGCTCGTCTGTCGGAAATCGGCTTCCCGGATGGAGGCGTTGTCAAACGATACTAGTCCAAAACGTCCTACAAACCATGATGAGCGGGAGAGATCGACGTTGCTCAGGTTACAGTTGTGCAGGCTAAAGTTACTCACCATCGCTCCTGCCAAATCAGCCCCCTGCAAATCTCCCGAAAATGCTGCAATCTCCAACACTCGAGCTGCAACTTCGCAGTCAAGCTCATCGGTTGAAGTTTGGTTTTTGACGTCATGTAACAGAGCACTCTGTCCACACATCAAGAAGATAAATTCGCCTGTCGCCTCGTCAAGTTCGACTCGCGTCCATGTTTTCCGGAGCTCTTCGGTTGATTCCTTTGCGAAACGTGCTAGGGGTGCAAGCAGTTGTCCTTCACCTCCAGTGGCGCGAAAGTACACCGACCACTTTTGATCGGCAGGTTGAAGATTTCTGTTGACGTTTGAGTGTTTTCTGGCCGCTTCAACATACTCGTCTTTAAGTGCGCCAATCGCAGCCGCCAATTTGTACGCTGAGAAAAACTCAACCAGCGATTTGTGCGCCGGCCGGTAATATCCGTCATCGTCGCGAACGAGCATTGTTTGCGAGAGCAGATCGTGACGCCAGTGATCTTCTTCTGCAGTGGCAACGCGAGGTCCAAAGTACTCACGAATTCGATCGGGAATCTGCTTGTAATTGATCTTCAACTCCTGGGTCGACAGCATTTCCCACGAGATCTCGCACATGAAAAATATCTTGTCGGCCATCGACGTAAAGGTCCGCCCGAGACTTATGTCGCGCTCCATCTTGCGCTGCACAGCCTGGTAGTAAACCTTCGCCAGATCGGCGTTCTCTGCCTCGAGATTAGGCATCGCTTCAATCAAGAGGTCGACCATCACCGGCCGCCGGCCAAGATCAATGAGCGTCTGATTCGACATTACTGCCTCAATCAGCTCTTCATCATTTGAACGCCGCGAAAGCACCGTTCTGAGTCGCGCTTCATCGAACATCTCAAGCGATGCAACCTGGAAGCGCGTCGTTTCGAATAGTTCTCTCATCGAACTGCCGCGAAGATTACCGCTCAATACTTCGCGCGCCTGTTTAGCAAACTGAAAATATTCGGTGCGGCAGGTCAGGATGGCCTTGGAGCCAGGGCTGAGGACCGACGCCAGTGACCAGAAGTTATCAACCATCTTCTGCTGGTCCACGCGCGCCGCCATCTCGTCAAAGCCGTCGAAGATAAAAAGCAATCTTCCCATCCGGTTGAGAGTTTCGAGAACAGAGAAACTGCGGATGTTGACCTGATGCTCTCGGAACACGAACTCGGTCAACAACGCGCCGACGTCTTTGAATCCTCGGGCATATTCACGGAGGCGGATCAGCAGTGGCACACGCGGCCTCGTCAGGCCACGCTTTTGAGCCTCTCGATATTTAGCAATCATGTCGTGCGCATACTTGAAGGCAAACCATGATTTACCCGACCCGAACTCTCCGAGTAAGCTCAAGTGTTCTCCGTCAGTATCTTCCATCCACTGATCGACATAGTTGGAAATATCATCGTGCGTACTGTTGGACCGAAGAGTGCCGGAGCCGTCAATTTCGTTGACCGTGACGGCTAGGGGAACATAAAAGCGATCTATGTCGGCGGCTTGAATCTCTGTGTCTAACCATTCGAAATAACGATCAAAGTCGACGTCCTCCTCGATAAGCTCATCAAGCGTATACAAGAGCACATTGTCGTGTGTCTTGGCTGCTTCTCTCGCCGCCGGACTGACACGGCGGAGAGAAACTAGCCACACTTCGTCCAAAGACTTCTCTTTGGCAGCAGCGTGGGCGAGGTCGACGTCGGGACTCTGAATCTCACCGGCGATGGCCCTGACCAGCGTACGCGTGAATTGCCGCCGGCGTACGGGAACGCGAACTACTAAGTCTGTATAGTCCGGCCCGGTTTCGGGTTCTATGTCGAGTGGATATTCGAGCGCCGCGAACCACTGTCGGAGTTGCCACGCAAGTAAGTCAGATGAATTACCGCTCGGTAGTGACTGGGTCGTACTGGCGGCTAAACGCTTGAGGCTGTCTTCAATCTTCCCCGTACGGCGCGAAGACTCGGGCGACGCTGAACGTTCGGCGGAGAGACGCCGAAATTCTCTCACCAGCCATCCGTGAACATCCTTCGCGACTTTCTCGGCGAGATCCTCCCCATTCACAAACGTGCTGCGGCTTGGCACTCCACGCGGTCCTGACAGCTTATCGATGAACCGCTGTAACTTCTCATCGGTAGTCGTTCTGCCAAGCCGTTCATATACCAGGCATGGCTTATTTAACTCTCGCGCCCTATCGTATTCGCGCTCTGTAATCTCTCCATAGGATCTTCCAATCACCAACACGAGAATGTCCGTTCGCTCCACTTCGAGGAGCGATACTGTCTCCGGATCGTCCGGGCGTGCACCCAGGTCAAACTCGTAAACAAATGCGTCGATGCTGACTTTCTTGAGCTCCCGGTGCAGGTGGGCACGAAGATCCTCAAGTTCCTGCATTCGTGAGCTGATAAAAACGTGAAGTTGGTCGGTTTGTGGTTGTAGGAGTTCTCTTTCGTTCATGTCACGACTCGTGAGATTTATCGCGATCTAAATTCACTCATTACTTAGCTTCCAACCAGAAAATGGTTTTACCGTGCCGCAAGTTGGTCCACCGTCTCTGCCTGTGCCTGGCACGCGTGCCTCAATCACGAGAGACGCATCGGACGCCTGTTCAATCATCGGCCAGGTTATGCCTGCAAGCGGAATCTTTAAGCGGCGACTCCAGTGTGTGTTTGTCTGTCCGGCGTAGGTGCCGATGTCGAGATAGATGAAACGATTACTCGCTGGACCTTGTGCGAAGGTGCCGAGAAAATTCGGTTGTCCGTTTTTCCCTTCGGTAACGCGAATTGGGAATTCGAATCGCAAATCCTGTTTCGTATATCGCTGCTTCTGAACGGTTTTGTAATCGTTGCCGTGGCCTTCCTGGATGCCGAAATCAACATCAGTTGGCGGTCTCTCAACGATTACACGAAGAGTTACCTGTCCTTCCATGAGAACCTAGCATAGCATCAACAGCTATAGTCTACCCCCACCTCTCTTTACAAACTTTTTATGCGCTCTTTACGCCTTCTTTATAACCGGAGGCGTAAGTTGTGTTTGTGGCTACTTATTACAAATCACCGCAAGACCCCCCTCCGCACTCAGCAATCTTGAAACTCATTCGCGGACGATGGACATGGAAAAGCAGTGGAGCCGTGTTTGGTTTGTTGGCCGGTCTGTTGGCGCCAATCATTGGCTCGATGCTGGCAGTGGTTTGTTGGTTCCGCGATCCAGTGTGGCACTCGCTCTATCTGCATCACGTCGCGACAACACTCTTTGTACTAACCATCCCTTTACTGGTCCTCGGCGCACACTGCCTCGATCTGCTGGATGAAGAGAAAAAGGATCGGGTTTGAAATCAATAATAGGAATGCTCGTGATCTGTGGTTCATGGTCCTTCGTTCTGGCACAAGAGCCGATCACCGAACGTGAACGTCAACTACTGCAACGTGTGGAGCAACTGGAAAAGAGACTTGCCGCGGTTGAAGCTCGGCTAACACCCACGGCTCCCACGGCACCCACGCCACCCGCTACATCGACGCCACAAGCTGCTGCGTCGCAAATCGCCGAGCCTCTTCAGGTGAGTGAACCCGATCGAGAAACACCCGACTTCTTTCGTGGCACGACAATCAACGTCACACTCGACGGCTATTACGGCTACAACTTCAACCGCCCCGTCGGCGGCATCAACCTGCTGCGCGCGTACGACGTTCAGTCCAACAGTTTTAGTCTGAACCAGGCGGCAGTCGTTATCGAACGCGCACCGAATCTCGAAGCCGGACGTCGTTGGGGTATGCGGCTCGACCTGCAATACGGTCAGGCAACCGAAACGGTCCAGGGTAATGCTGCGAACGAGCCGCGACCTCAAGTCTATCGCCCGCTTTGGCAAGCGTACGGCACTTACGTCTTCGACATCGGCAAAGGTCTAACAGTCGACTTCGGAAAGTATGCGAGCAGTTTGGGTTACGAGAGCAATTACACGAAGGACAACTTCAACTACTCGCGCTCTTACTTCTTCAATTTTTTGCCCTTCTATCACTTCGGTTTTCGCAGCAAGCTGCCGCTCAACGACAAAGTCACGGTGATGTATCACCTGATGAACGGCGCGCAGCAAGCGGAAGATTTCAACGGTTTCAAGTCGCATCACATCGCAGTCGCTTTCACTCCGTCGAAACGAGTCTCGGGCCAGTTCAATTACTACAACGGACAGGAACAACGCGATCGCAATCCGGCGTTGAATCCGACGTTCGCCCCCGTTGCTTCGCAGCCTGGTCTATCCACTGACGTCATTCGACCTGTGCCTTCGGGCAGACTTCACATACTCGATACGTATTACACGTTCAACGTCACGGATAAGTTGACGCTCGCAGTTGAAGGCGACTACGTCGTCGGACGCGTGTTTCGCGAGAGTCCGCCTGCAAGCGTGTGGGGCGGCGCGGGCTACGCGCGTTATCAATTGACGCCGAAGTTTGCGCTAGCCGGCCGGTTCGAATACCTGAGCGAGAAAGCTTCGGCGGCCGGCGGATTGTTCAGTGGCACGACACAAGCCCTGAAAGAGCACACGCTGACTGCCGAATACAAATTCGCCGCAGGTTTCATGGGCCGAGTCGAATACCGGCGTGACTTCTCCAACCAACCATTTTTTCTGACCGAACAGCCCGGCATTTTTAAGAAAGAACAGAACACGGCAACGCTCGGTTTGGTGTGGTGGATTGGTGACAAGCAGGGAACATGGTGAGCGCGATGCTGGACCTTTTATTCGTCGTTCTGACGATTGGATTTTTTTTGTTGGCGATTGCGTACGTGCACGGCTGCGAACGATTGCACTAGGAGCGTGAGATGAACCTGGAGACGGTGGTGAGTTTGGTTGTGTCGGCGTTGCTGCTGGTTTACCTCGCGTATGCGCTGCTGCGGCCGGAAAAGTTTTAGCCACTAAAAGGCACAAGAGGCAAAAAGGCGGCTGCAAAGACTTACAAACACTTCGCGTTTTTTGGCGACTTTCGTGCCTCTTTGTGGCCGGGTTTTGATATGACATTGAATGGCTGTTTACAGATCGTTTTCTTTCTTTTGCTGGTCCTGCTCGTGACGAAGCCGCTCGGCACGTTCATGGCACGTGTGTTCAATCGCGAGCGAACGTTTCTCGATCCCGTCGCTGGTCCAATCGAGCGACTCATCTACCGACTGACGCGAGTCGATGCCGCGCGTGAGATGCGTTGGACCGAATACGCAGTCGCGATGCTGCTATTCAGCCTGGTGTCGATGCTCGTGCTTTATCTCCTGCAACGGCTTCAGGGAGTGTTGCCGTTCAATCCGCAGAACCTTCCCGCCGTCGATTCGACCGGATTTACAGCGTCTTCGTTCAACACCGCGGCCTCGTTCACTACGAATACAAACTGGCAGTCGTACGTGCCGGAAGTCACCATGAGCTATCTCACGCAGATGGCGGGACTCGCGTATCACAACTTCGTTTCCGCGGCGACCGGCATCGCGCTCGCGATCGCTTTCATTCGCGGAATCGCACGACGCGAAATGGAAACTATCGGCAATTTTTGGGTCGACCTGACGCGCGCCACGCTCTGGATCTTGTTGCCGTTTTGTCTCGTCGGCGCGCTGTTGCTCGTCTCGCAGGGCGTGATTCAGAACCTGAAGCCTTACGACGTCGCGAGAGTAGTCGATCAGCAAGTCGTGAAGGAGCAAGTGATCGCGCAGGGACCAGTCGCGTCACAGGAGTTCATCAAACAATGGGGCACGAACGGCGGCGGCTTCTTTAATACAAACAGTGCTCATCCGTTCGAAAATCCCACGCCGCTCACAAACCTGATTGCCTTGTTCTCGATCTTCGCGATCTCCGCCGGACTCACGTACACGCTCGGCCGCCTGACGGGTTCGCAGAAGCACGGTTGGGCCGTCTGGGCCGCAATGGCGGTGCTGTTTCTCGCCGGCGTGCTGGTTACTTACTGGAGTGAAGCCAAAGGGAATCCATTGTTGGCGGGAACGGACCAGACTGCGAGCGCTTTGCAGTCGGGTGGAAACATGGAAGGCAAGGAAGTCCGTTTCGGTATCGCGAACAGCGCGCTGTTTGCCGTGGTGACCACAGATGCTTCGTGCGGCGCAGTCAACTCGATGCACGACTCGTTCACGCCGCTCGGCGGAATGATTCCGTTGGCGAACATCATGTTGAGCGAGGTCGTGTTTGGCGGCGTAGGCGCGGGCTTGTACGGAATTCTGATCTTCATCGTGTTGTCGGTCTTTATTGCCGGACTGATGGTCGGTCGCACGCCGGAGTACCTGGGAAAGAAGATCGAATCGTACGACGTGAAGATGGCGATGCTCGTGGTGCTGGTGTTTCCGCTCGTCATACTGGTTTTGACTGCGATCTCCGTCGGTTCTCCTTCGTTCGGAACGTCGCAACTGAACAACGCCGGACCACATGGTCTATCCGAGATCCTTTACGCGTTTACGTCGGGGACCGGCAACAACGGATCGGCGTTCGCGGGAATTTCAGCCAACACGCTCTGGTACAACACCGCGATCGGGCTGGCGATGTTGTTTGGCCGTTTCATCATGATTGTTCCGATGCTGGCCATCGCCGGAAACCTCGCTCGAAAGAAGACAGTGCCGCCGTCGTTGGGAACGTTTCCGGTAACTACGCCGCTGTTCACGACGTTGCTCGTCAGCGTGATCGTGATCGTCGGTGCGCTGACGTTTTTTCCCGTACTCAGTCTTGGACCAATAGTCGAGCACTTGTTGTTGAACACAGGCGCTACTTTCTAAAACGCAATGAAATCTACTACGGAGCTTTGGAACAAACAGATCATCACCCGCGCGATCGTCGATTCGTTTAAGAAACTGAATCCGCGCCGGATGATGGGCAATCCGGTCATGTTCGTCGTCGAAGTTGGTAGCGTATTGACGATGCTGCAACTGATTCGCGGAATCGTCGCGCCGATTCCTGGTGTGACGAATACGAATTTCGAACTGCAAATCACGCTTTGGCTCTGGTTTACCGTTCTGTTCGCGAACTTCGCCGAAGCGATGGCCGAAGGACGCGGCAAAGCGCAGGCCGACAATCTTCGCAAATCGAAGACTGAAACGATCGCGCATCGCGTCGTTTCCGGTTCGCGGACGGAAGATGTTCCGGCGCCACAGTTGCGCAAAGACGACGTCGTGATCGTTTCGGCAGGCGAATTCATACCCGGCGATGGCGAGATTATTGAAGGCGTGGCTTCGGTCGACGAGTCGGCGATCACCGGCGAAAGCGCGCCGGTCATTCGCGAGGCAGGCGGCGATCGCTCGGCTGTGACGGGCGGAACGCGCGTGTTATCGGATCAGATCAAGATCCGGATCACTTCGAATCCCGGCGAGACATTCATCGATCGCATGATCGCTCTCGTCGAAGGCGCAGAGCGTCAGAAAACACCAAACGAGATCGCGCTCAACATCCTGCTCGCGGGTCTGACGATCATTTTTCTGTTAGCCGTCGTTACGCTGCAACCATTCGCGATTTACTCGAGCGCGCCGCAAACGATCTTCGTGCTCGTGTCGCTGCTCGTCTGTTTGATCCCGACAACTATCGGCGGACTGCTCTCGGCGATCGGCATTGCGGGAATGGACCGCCTGATTCAACACAACGTGTTGGCGATGTCGGGACGCGCTGTCGAAGCCGCGGGAGACGTCAACACTCTACTCCTCGACAAGACCGGAACCATCACATTGGGCAACCGTCAGGCGACTGCGTTTATCCCGCTGCCTGGCGTCAACGAAGCCGAGCTCGCCGAAGCGGCGCAACTCTCGTCGCTTGCCGATGAGACTCCCGAAGGTCGATCGATCGTCGTTCTCGCAAAGGAGAAGTACGGACTTCGCGGACAAACGCTGACGCCTCACGAAGCTCAGTTCATTCCGTTCACCGCGCAGACGCGAATGTCCGGCGTCGACTACGACGGACGGGAGGTTCGCAAAGGCGCCGCTGACGCAATCACGAAGTACCTGACTGGAAACGGCAGGATGATGCCGCACGAGTTGGACAGCATCGTCGAAGGCATTTCAAAGACGGGCGGGACGCCACTCGTCGTCGCGGAAGATCGCGTGGCGCTCGGAGTCATTCACCTGAAGGACGTGATCAAAGGCGGAATGATCGAGCGTTTCAACCAGATGCGGCAGATGGGGATCAAGACGGTGATGATCACCGGCGACAATCCGTTGACGGCCGCGACGATCGCGCGCGAAGCCGGCGTCGACGACTTCCTCGCCGAGGCGACGCCCGAAGACAAAATGGCCCTGATCAAGCGCGAGCAGGAAGGCGGCAAGCTGGTCGCGATGACGGGTGATGGGACGAACGATGCGCCTGCGTTGGCCCAGGCCGACGTCGGCGTCGCGATGAATAGCGGAACACAAGCCGCCAAAGAAGCGGGAAACATGGTCGATCTCGACAGCAATCCGACGAAGCTCATCGAGATCGTCGAGATCGGCAAACAGTTGTTGATGACGCGCGGCGCGTTGACGACTTTTTCGATCTCCAACGACGTCGCGAAGTACTTCGCCATCATTCCGGCGATGTTTGCGGCTGCGTTCCCGGTGCTCAACACGCTGAACATTATGGGTTTGCGAACGTCGCAGTCAGCAATTCTGTCGGCCGTGATCTTCAACGCGCTGATCATCGTCGCGTTGATCCCGCTCGCGTTGCGCGGAGTGAAGTACAGGCCGATGAGCGCGGCGGCGCTCTTGCGACGCAATCTCTTGATCTACGGCGGCGGCGGCATCGTCGTGCCGTTTATCGGGATCAAGATCATCGACGTCGTTATTCATGCAATGGGATTGGCGTAACTATGAAGAAGAACTTAATCACAGCAGTATTAATGACGATCGTTACGACCGTGCTGCTCGGGTTGGTCTATCCGCTGGCGGTGACGGGGCTGGCGCAGGTCATCTTTCCTGAGCAGGCGAATGGTCAATTAATCAGGGCGGCGGACGGCACGATTATCGGTTCGCGTCTGATCGGACAGCCTTTCATCTCGCCCGGTTACTTCCGTCCGCGTCCTTCAGCCGCTGGACCAAACGGCTACGACGCCGGCGCTTCTTCAGGTTCGAATCTTGGTCCAACAAATCAAAAATTGATCGATCGCGTTAAGGCGGACGTCGAAAAACTTCAGGCGGAACATCCCGGCCGGCCGGTGCCGATCGATCTGGTCACGACGTCCGCTTCCGGACTCGATCCGCACATTTCACCCGCCGCTGCCGAGTTTCAGGTTCCTCGTGTCGCAAGTGAGCGAGGCATGAGTGAAGCCGAGTTGAGAGACATCGTGAACGCCCACACCGAAGGACGCCAGTTCGGCTTTCTCGGTGAACCAGTCGTCAATGTGCTGGAACTGAATCTCGATCTCGATAATCGGAAACCGATGGTCCTTCGTGGTCCATAACGTCGATGCTTGTTGAACTGAAAAAACCTTCGCCGGAGGCACTGCTCGCCAAACTCAAAGAGGGCGACAAAGCCACGCTGCGCGTTTATATCGGCGCCGCTCCCGGTGTTGGCAAGACCTGGCAGATGCTCGAAGACGCACACGCTTTGCAGCGACAGGGAGTGGACATCGTTATCGCCGTGATCGAGACGCACGGCCGAGTGGAAACCGCTGCTTTGGCCGAAGGACTCGAGCGCATTCCTATGCGCGAACTCGAATATCGCGGCGTGACACTCGAAGAGATGGACGTCGCCGCCGTCATCGCGCGCAATCCGCAGGTCGCGATCGTCGACGAGTTGGCCCATACGGACGTTCCCGGATCAAAACATCGCAAACGTTACGAAGACGTGCTCGAGCTTCTTCATAACGGGATCTCAGTCATCACTGCCGTCAATATTCAGCACATCGAGTCGTTGAACGACGTCGTCGCACGCACGACTGGCGTGCGCGTGCGCGAGACCGTGCCCGATCACTTCTTTCGCCGCGCAGACGAAGTAGTCAACGTCGACGTCTCCGTCGAGACGCTCCGCACGAGGCTGCGACAGGGAAAGATCTACGACGTCGAGAAGATCGAACAGTCACTCAACAACTTCTTTCGCAAGGGAAATCTCTCGGCGCTCAGGGAACTGGCCTTGCGCCAGGTGGCCCAGGACCAGGCGACGAAGGCCCACGACTATCGCGAGCGCGAAGGCCTGGGACAGGCCGTCATTCCGGAAAAGGTGATGGTGGCGATTGCCTCGCACGGCGGCGCGAAGAAGTTGTTACGCACGGGTTCGCGGATCGCCGGACGCCTCGCGTCAGACTGGTTCGCTGTCTATGTCGAGACGCCGCGCGAGGAGATGGGCCGCATCAAGCCGGAAGACTACGCAGCGCTTCAGGAGAACATGCAATTTGCCCGCGGCCTTGGCGCGCGGGTCGTTAAGTTGAAAGCCCGTGACGTCGCCGACGCGTTGATCGATTTCGCGCGGCGCGAAGGCGTTACGCATGTCGTCTTCGGACAAACGTCTCGTTCGCGTTGGGACATCCTGCTGCACGGCTCAGTTATCAATCGCTTTCTTGATGAAGTGCGTGACGCCACGGTTCAGGTCGTGCCGCTCGATCGGTCCCGTAACGGTCACGGCGAAATTGTGGAATGAGAGTACATGGGACTTAGGACGAGGCTACTCAGCGGATACGCAGTTTTCATAGCCGCGCTCGTGTTGCTCGGCGCGTGGAGCGCCTGGCGTTTGCACGACATGGGCAAAGTATCGCGCCGCATAATCTCCGAGAACTACGATTCAGTCGTCGCGGCGCAGGAGATGAAGGAGAGCCTGGAACGACAGGATTCCGCTGCGCTGTTTGCGCTTTTGGGAGCGCGCCAAAAAGCGTTGGCCCAACTTCGCGAACATCGCCACCGTTTCGACGCAAATTTTCAGAAAGCCGCCAATAACATTACCGAAGTCGGCGAAACACAGGCGATCGAAACCATCCGCACCGATCGTGACATTTACTATAAGAGATTCGACACGTTCATCACGCGTGTCACGAATGGCAACGATAATGAAGCTACACTCCGCACCGAGTACTTCACTCAACTTGAGCCGCAGTTCAACAAGCTTCGTGCTGCCTGCGAGAATCTGCTGCAGCTAAACCAACGCGCGATGCGGGCCAAATCCGAAGCCGCCGCCGGCGTGGCTCAACTCTGGTTCTATCGCACGCTGCTGATCGCCGGCGTACTGATCGTCGCCGGTCTGGGATTGTCTTACTTCCTCGCCAAGCGCATCGTCGAACCTTTGCGCGAGCTTACCGAAACCACGGCCCGGATCGCCGGTGGTGACCTCAACGCCAAAGTACACGTCACCTCGCACGATGAAGTTGGGATGCTCGCCGCTGAATACAACCGTATGGCCGAGCGCATTCGGCAGTTGCGTAGTTCCGACATGGGCAAACTGTTCGTGGCCCAACAGACCACCGAAGCGGCGATCGATTCGCTCTACGATCCCGTGATCGTTACTGACGCCGACGGCCGTGTGATGAAACTCAATCCGGCTGCCGAGGAGATATTCGGCTCCGAACAGGACAGCCGCGGCAAGCACGTTGGCGAGGTTTCCACGGATCAACGCATTGCGGGTGCAGTCGCGGAAGCATTGAAGTCGCAGCGACCCGTTGCCGGCGAAGGAATGTCGTCAGTGTTGCCGTTGGCTGTTGATGGACTCGAGAGAACTTTTCGCTTGCGCACCACGCCGATGCGCGCGAACGGAAAACGCCTGCTCGGCGCGGTCACACTACTCGAAGATATCACTCACCTGCGCGAGATCGATCGGCTCAAATCGGGGTTTATCGCGACAGCTTCGCACGAGCTGCGCACACCGTTAACCAGCGTGCAGATGGGCGTTCATTTGCTGCTCGAAGGCGCCGCCGGTGAACTGAATCAGAAACAGGTTGAAGTGCTCGGCGCCTGTCGTGAGGACTGCGATCGGCTCGACAAGTTGATGCGCGACTTACTCGATCTTTCGAAGATCGAAGCAGGCGAGAACAGGCCGGCGCTTGAACCGACGAAGACCACGGATTTGATCAGTGCGGCGACGCGCGAGTTGCGACCGCAAGTCGAGTCGAAGGGGCTCGAGTTCAAAGTTGAAGCGCCCGGCGAGTTACCGAACGTGATGGTGGACCAGGCGCAAGTGGAAAGAGTGCTAGCCAACCTCGTCGTCAATGCCATTCGTTACACGAGCCAGGGCGAGATTCGGATCAGCGCGTTGCCTCGCGGAAATTTCGTCGCGGTTTCAGTTTCCGATACCGGTATGGGAATCGCGCAGGAATATCTGCCGCACATCTTCGACAAGTTTGTGCAGGTGCCTGGCGCGCCGACCGCAGGCGCAGGATTGGGCCTCGCGATCTCACGACTGATCGTCGAAGCGCACGGCGGGCAGATCAGCGCGCAATCAGAACCGAAAAAAGGATCCACTTTCACTTTTACTTTGCCGATAGCTGAATGACGCAAACGCGATCTTCAAGAGACTAACTGCGGGAGAAGAGAACAATAAATGGCGACAGCGATCAAGCGGTTACTTGTCGGAAGAGCGTTAAGAACAGAGCAGGCGTCACACGAAAGACTTACAAAGAAAACCGCGCTCGCAGTTTTCTCCTCTGATGCACTCTCGTCAACCGCGTACGCAACCGAAGAGATCCTGCTGGTCCTTGCTGTGGCTGCGACCGCCACCGCGGGCGGTTCATTCAGTTACGTGGTCCCGGTGTCGATCGGGATCGCCGTGCTGCTGGCGATCGTGGCGACGAGTTATCGGCAGACGATCCATGCGTATCCTTCGGGAGGCGGAGCGTACATCGTCGCGAAGGAAAATCTCGGCATAACGCCGGGATTGATCGCGGGCGCTTCGCTCCTCGTCGATTACGTGTTGACGGTCTCGGTTTCGATCGCGGCGGGCGTCGCTGCGATTACGTCGGCGGTGCAGGGATCGTCTTACGCATGGCTGAGCGATCACAAAGTCTTTCTGTGTCTGATCTGCATCGCCTTTATCGCGTTGGCAAACCTGCGCGGCGTTCGCGAGTCGGGCGCGCTGTTCGCGGTGCCGACTTACGCGTTCCTTGTCAGTTTTCTATTCATGATCGCGTTCGGGTTCTACCACTATTTTGCTTACGGCGGCGCCGCGCCGATCCCCACTGAGCAGGAACTCAAGACTGCCGAAGGTTACAGCCTGCAACCACTCACGCTCTTTCTGCTGCTCGGCGCGTTCTCAAACGGTTGCGCGGCCCTGACGGGAATCGAAGCGATCTCAAATGGCGTGCAGGCTTTCAAGAAACCCGAAGCGCGCAACGCGGCCACCACGCTGATCTGGATGGCGGCGTTGTTGACGACGATGTTCCTGGGAACGAGCGTGATGGCCTATCTCTATCACGTGCATCCGAAAGCGAGTGAGACTGTGATCTCGCAGTTTGCGAGGATCATGTTCACCGGATCGTTTGGTTGGTTCTACTACGTAGTCCAGGCCGCAACTGCCGCGATTCTGGTGTTGGCGGCGAACACGGCGTTTGCGGATTTTCCACGGCTGTCGAGTTTGCTCGCGCGCGATCGTTTTCTGCCGCGGCAGTTTGCGAACCGCGGCGACCGGCTGGTGTTTTCGAACGGCATCGTTTTGTTGGCGATCTTTTCGGGCGTGTTGGTGATCGCTTTCGGCGGCGATACGTCGCGATTGATCCCGCTTTACGCTGTGGGCGTCTTTCTTTCGTTTACGTTGTCGCAGGCAGGAATGGTTGTTCACTGGTGGCCCGAACGCAAAGAACGACGAAACGCACTGATCATCAACGCTGTCGGCGCGCTCGCGACGTTTATCGTGCTCGGCGTTTTTGTCGCGACGAAGTTCATACACGGCGCCTGGATCGTGGTCGTGGTCATTCCGCTCCTGGTCCAGTTGTTCAGGGCGATACGCAAACACTACCTCATGGTCGCACACCAGCTCTCGACGAACGGACTCGGGGAGTTGAAACCGATCAAGCATACCGTCATCGTGCCGATCTCGGGGATACATCGCGGCGTCGTGAACGCGTTGCAGTATGCGCGATCGATCGCTTCCGATCGCGTGCAGGCGGTTTACGTCGATTTCGAAGAAGAAGCGACCGCGAGCTTGAAAGACAAGTGGGAACGTTGGGGCGCGGGCGTGCAGTTGGTCGTGCTGCCTTCGCCGTACCGCGAACTGACGCGGCCGCTCGTGCGACACATCAATCGCATCGCACGCGAAAACTCGAACGACATCATCACGGTCGTTTTGCCGGAGTTCATTCCCGCGAAATGGTGGCAGCACGTGCTACACAATCAGAGCTCGTTGCTGTTGAAAGGATCGCTGTTGTTCAAAAAGGGCGTGATCGTTACGAGCGTTCCTTACCATCTGCAACACTAAAACGCTTCGCCGACGCCGAGGTATAGACCACGACTGCCGATGCCCCAGCCGTAATCGACTCTCAAATTGATGTGGTTTTCCTTCGTTAACCGAAACCTGAGACCGACACCGCCGCCGGGTTTCATCGCGTCCATGCGAAGGTTGGGCCACTTCCGCGCCACTTCACCCGCGCCGAAAAACGCGGCGGCGCCCAAACGTCCGCGCAGCTCGACGCGGTATTCAGCCTGGCCCGCGATCATCACGCGATCGATGTAACGTCCGACTTCGTAGCCGCGCACGTCCTTGCTTTGTCCGAAGAAGCAGAGATCGTAAAACGGCACGGAGCCGACAGCCTGACAACCGGATGCATGGACCGCGAGCACCTGCCTGGGAGTGATGCTGAAATACTTGTTGTAGAAAGTGTTGTAGGTTTCGTAAACGCGACGCCCGCCGACGGCTTTACCGTGAAAGCTCGCCTGGAAACGAAACTGCGAACCGGCGCGTGGATAAAAACTGTCGCTGCGGGAGTCGTACTCGAGAGTTGGACCAAGCCCCGCCGTCGTCAACTTCAGATCGATCTCAGGTATCTCCGGCCGACCGGGAAAACGCCCGTCGCCGTCAGTCACCGCGCTGCGATCGACATTAACAGTCGAACGCATCGCGTAGTAGCGAAGTCCGACAAACCAGTTGCGGCCAAACATGCGCATCGATCCGTCGACGAGCAGTCCGCGGCCGTTAACCGCGATCGGAATCGACACGCCTGCGTCACCAGAATCAGCGCCGATGCCGAAGAAGTCGAAGTGAATGTCCGCACGTCCGGCGGCAAGCAGCAGGCGATACTTGTTTCTTTTGAAAACGAACTTCTGGGCCACCACGACGCCGCGGCTGCCGTTGCTCGTGCGGAAACCGCCGATGCCCGTGATCGACGGCGGCGACGTGCGATCGTCTTTGTCTAAGTGATAGAGGTAACCGGCGCCGAGCGCGAGGCCGTTGCCGAGGGTCGGGTTGATGATGGGAATCGGCGCGATTACAAACTCGCCCCGTTTTTTACTCGCTTTGGAAGTGGACTCAATCGTTCCTGTACTCGCGCGATCGTCCGCGGTCGCGATCGCTCCCCACAGCCACGGCAGACGTTCCTTCGAACGGCCGATGAACTTTCGAAACTGAGACAACTGCTTGTCGTCGAGAATCGGCTCGAGTCGTGATTCCGTGTCCTCGTTGATCGCCTGCAACTCGCTCTCGAACGACTTGCGATCCTGAAAGTTTCTCAGGAGGTCCACTTTTTGATCGTAGTCGCGGTCGAGGATCCGCCGCACCTGCCCGAGTTGTTCTTTGGTCAGCTTGAGTCGATCGGCGATCGTGTTGATGTGTTGCTCGCGCAGTTGAGCCGCGGATTGTTCAAACTCGGCGAGGATCTTTGGATCGAGATCCTTTTTATCCGTTGTCACAATCTGCCGGAGAAGCGTTTCGAGCCGGCTCTGCTGATCGTTCTGGGCAACACTGGTTGTAGAGAGAATCAGAAGTAAACAGGTAATACGCACACTCATGTGATTTCACCCTGGACGGCTTCCTGCTCCTCTTTCATTTCGCGAGCGAGGAAGTAGTTCAAACCGGTTCTAATAACGGCAATCGCGCCCAGCTTGCCGATTTGGGCCCACGAAGGCGCGACAGCCGTTCCGAGAATGTCGGCCGCAAGCTGAAACTCGAGACCGAGTGACAGAAACCGGGCCAACAACAGACGTATGCTCTCGTAGCCTCGAATGGTCGGCTTGCCGAGAACTTTGAGAAAACGAACCAACGTCAGCAACGCACCGACGCCGATAAAAAGCGCGCCGATGGTTTCGACAAACAGTTTCAGCCCGAGAACCAGCCGGGTAATGGTTTCCTCAATCATCAGGCTCCACGCTGCAAACGCGACTCACGCTCGAATAATGCAGCGGAAGCCGAGATGACACGTCGACGTATCGACCGCCTGGGCCATGCGCGCCGCGGGTCGATAACGCTGGCAGTAGTTCGGCGCGCAGAGATATGAACCGCCTTTCATCACTCGCCGGGGAATCTTCACGTTAGGAGTGCGCGGGTCGTAACTTTTTTCGGGAAGACCGCCGCGCGGATTGATGTTCCCGCAGCACGATTGCTTTATCTCGTTGTGCTGCTGATACCAGTCGGTGGTCCATTCCCAAACGTTTCCCGCCATCTCGTAGAGTCCGTAACCGTTTGGTGGAAACGAGCCGACGGGCGCGGTCCATTCGTAACCGTCGGTGAGGAGGTTTTCGTTAGGAAAATCGCCCTGCCACGTGTTCGCGAGCACCTGGCCGTCAGGCTCGAACTCATCGCCCCAAACGTAAACCGCGCCGTCTAAACCGCCGCGCGCCGCAAACTCCCACTCCGCTTCAGTCGGCAACGTTTTTCCCGCCCAGGTCGCGTACGCGCAGACATCTTCGAACGCGACGTGGACCACGGGATGTTTGGCGAGTCCTCTCAAGTTCGAATCCGGACCAAGCGGATGACGCCAACTCGCGCCGGCAACGTATGTCCACCATTGAAAATGATCGTTGAGGTTCACTTTGTGTCCCGGTCTGCGAAAGACGACAGACGCGGGCACGAGCATTTCGGGCTTCGCGCCGGGATAGTCAGCGGGATTGGGACAACGCTCGGCGGATGTGACGTAGTTTGTGTCTTCCACGAAGCGTGAGAACTGCGCGTTCGTGACGGTGTATTGGTCCATCCAGAAACCGTCCACCGTGACTTCATGTGCAGGCGCTTCTTCCGGATAGTAATCGTTTGAACCCATCATGAAGGTCCCGCCTGGTATCCAAACCATGTCTTTGGCTGGCGGTTTCCTGCTCATAACCGAACTCTCATGCGAAACGTCAGTAACCACGGCCTTTACTCCTTCGCGAAAAACAGTGCCGTTGTGTTGCTTCCCTTACAAACCACGAACGGACGGCGACGTGAAGTATTCACCGGCGCTCGCTTTCTCGATTGCTTCGGGAAGATCAGTATTCATTTGTTGTTTGAGCACGTAGCCGAGGGCGCCGGCGTCGCGCGCTGCTCTTACAAAGTCGGGATCGTTATGGACCGTTAAGAAGACTATCTTTGAGGGGCGTTCGGTCCGTTTCAAAATATTTGCCGCTTCGAAACCACTGATTATGGGCAGAGAAACGTCGACCACCAGAACGTCGGGTTCGAGTTTCTCTACTGCTTCCAATAACGCCTGGCCGTTACCGACTATCCCAACCACGTCGTAATTCTTCGACAACAAACGCACTACGCTGGTGCGTACTACGGCGTGGTCTTCAGCCACCAATACACGCAGTCTTGTCAATCCAATTGCATCCTTGCCGTAGTGCTAGTTTGGACGTGGGCCTTTGGCCTTTGGGCTTTGTTCAAGACCTAAGACCTGAGACCAAAGACCTAAGCCTCGCCGGTTTACTTCGAAAGCGGGATACGCGCTTCAATCTGCGTCCCGCGATGAGGCCTCGATCGAATGATGAGTCTCCCATTGGCGAGACGCAGCCTTTCTTCCATGCTGATCAACCCCAGTCGTCCCTTGAGTCTTGCTGCTTCCACTTTGAAGCCTTTGCCGGCGTCGCTGATCAGCACGTAAAGGGTATCTTTACGTCTTTTGATGTAGACGCGCGCCACCAAAGCACGTGAATGTTTCATCACGTTGCTGAGTGCTTCCTGCACGACGCGATAGACGCAGAGCTCCAGTTCCTTATCGAGCCTGATGAGATTGGATTCATCTTCATCAGACACTAAGGAGATGCGCATTCCCCGACGCCCGGACAACTCGCGGCACAGATCTCTCAATGCCGGAATCAAGCCGAGATAATCGAGCTTCGGCGGATGAAGCTGTTGCGACATTCCGTGTACGTCGTCCGAAGCGTCCTGTAATCGCAAACACAGCGCGTGCAATTCCTGCGAGACGTCGAGATCCTGATGCGTTCTTCCGAACTCTTCGAGATCGACACACAGCAGCGCGAGTTTTTGATTCAGACTGTCGTGCAGCTCACGCGCGATCCGGTTTCGTTCTTCTTCCTGCGCCCGAATCAGACGCGCACTCACGTTTCTGAGTCGTTCTTCAGCACGCCGTTGTTTCGTAATGTCGTCGGAGATGACGAGGATGCAAGGCACGCCGTCGACGTCGATCAGGTCCGCCGACGACATCCAGATGAGCGTCTGGTTATTTGCGCCGCGAATGGCCGTTTCGAAGTCTCGCACCGGTTCTTCGTTCTGCAATCGCGTCACCATTTCGGTGCGTTGAGCACGGTTTTTCCAGATTCCCAAACCCAACGAGGTCCGGCCGACGACTTGCTCGCGCGTATAGCCGAGCAGGGACAGGAAAGTCGGATTAGCTTCCACGTAACGTCCTTCCGCCAAAGTCGTGATGCTCATCGGCTGATGACTGGTGTTGAATACTTGCAGGAACAGTTTTTCCGAATCGTGCCATTTCGGTTCCTTGATAGTGGTCCGTGCAGGCTGCGGAGACCATCTCGCGCGTGCGGTAGCGCCTGCGCGTTTCCGCATGGCGGAAAAGTCCACTTCAACTACGGTGTTATTTGTTACCGGGGAACTCATAGATTCTCACCTTGCTTCCTGGAAGTGTCGGGCCCTGATTGCTTCTACAGACTGTGAGGCTTCGAGCTGATTGAGGACGTGAAACTCGACGCTCTCGGGTTTCTCCAACAGACTCATCGCTCCCATCATGACGGCGAACTGTTCGGAACGGAGGTGCTCATCCCAGTGGCTCTTGGTATCCCACTCCTGGATTACGAGCATCGCTTCATCGTTCCCGATCTCACGATAAATCCGGCAGCTTTTGCATCCGCGTTCGCTCTGGATCGGGCTTGAGAGCGAGCGAAATGTTTGCAAGATTTCTTTCCTGTTTTCCGGTGTCGTATGGAGTCTGATAGCCGTCACGATCATTTTTCGCGCTAACTCCGAGTCCACAAAGTGTTGGGCAATACGTTTGTCTCTGCGAACCTCGGGCCACAGAAACTGAGCGCTTTGGGGAGGGTTCCAGCCGGGAGCGCCGCTGAATATCGTGGAGCCGCGATATTTCGCGGTCCAGTTCCGGCCGCCGCATTTCGCGACAACTCGTTAATGCACCGCCGACGACGCGGCGGAAACGCTTGGTTTCGGACGTTTAATTCCCAGTTTGTTCATGCGACTTCTGAGGGTGCTGGAATTGATGCCGAGAACACTAGCCGCCCCGCTGGTTCCTTCGATACGCCATTCACAGGCACTCAGAGTAGCAAGAATGTGATCACGTTCGACGTCTTGGAGCCTGGAAATCTGTCTATGAGTGTTGCCATTGATCGGCACTGCGTTGCCCTCGAGGTTATCGGCGAGTTGCAACCCGGTGCCGGGGCTGTTGATCAAAGCGCGCTCGACGATGTTCGCGAGTTCGCGGACATTTCCAGGCCAGTAGTAGTTTTGCAATCGTTGCAGAGTTTGCGGCGAGATTGTTTTCACGCATCGCCCCAACTTCCGATTCGATCGATTGACAAAAAAGTTTACGAGTAGCGCGATGTCTGACTTGCGCTGGCGCAACGGCGGAACGGTGATCGGAAAAACGTTCAACCGGTACCACAGATCCTCGCGAAACAATCCGGTCTGCACCTCGGTTGTCAGGTTTCGATTGGTCGCGGCGATGATGCGCACATCGACTTTGCGCGTTTGCGAGCTGCCGAGTCGTTCAAACTCGCCTTCCTGAAGTACGCGCAAGAGCTTTACCTGGAGCTCTAAAGGAAGTTCTCCGATTTCGTCGAGAAACAGTGTTCCGCCGTCGGCGAGTTCGAAGCGTCCGGCCTTTCTCATTTGCGCGCCGGTGAACGCGCCTTTTTCGTGACCGAACAATTCGCTCTCGATCAGGTTCGCGGGGAGAGTGGCGCAATTGATCTTCACCATCGGCCGGGTTTTTCGCGAACTCGCATTGTGAATGGCTCGCGCGACGAGCTCTTTTCCCGTTCCGGTTTCGCCCTGGATCAAAACGCTGGCGTCTGTCGGCGCGACCTGTTGGATCTTATAAAGGACATACTTGATCTCGTCGCTGTTGCCGATGATCTCCTGAAACTCGTGTTCGAGCTCGACCTGGCCGCGAAGATAGACGTTCTCCTGTTGCAGTTGATCTTTCAATCGTTCGACTTCGATCAACGCGTTGCGCAATCCTTCTTCAGCGGCTTTCCGTTCCGAGATATCGAGTGTTACTCCGCGCAGACCGACGCGCGTGTTGTTTTCGTCGAAGATCACGGAGAGATGTTCTTCGACCCACAACAGCCGGCCGTCCTTGGTTTTCCAGCGATATTGAACGACACCGTCCTGGCCACTCTCGAAGATAGCGTCGTTGAGTCGCAGCGTTTCGGCACGTTCTCCTTCCGGAATGATCGACAGCCAGAAGCGTGGTTCAGACATCCACTCTTCGACTGAGTAGCCCAACATTTTTTCGACGTGCTGACTGATGAAGTGTTCGCTGCGGGTCGTGCCGTCGGGATCGATTCGACTTTCCCAAACGAGTCCCGGAACGTTTGATACGACTTCATTCAGGCGTCGATGTTCGGAGTCGGCGAGGTGAGCGAAACGTTCGCGTTCGGATTCGGCGCGTCGTTGTCGAGCGCGACTGATCAGCAGGAACGCGATCAGTATCGTTTCGACGATCATCAAGGAGATCGCGCCGGCAATCTCCCATCTATATTGCGCCCACATTGTTGGTGCGGATTTGTCAGCGGCTAAGGCTGAGCAGACGAGTACGACGCTTACGAGAAGGGTCGCTCGCAAGATGTAGCCCGGGACAAAACGGCAGAGCCAGGAGAGATACTTATACATGCTCCGTAACGGCGCGGGGGTACCGCCGGGTGCCTTTTATTTTTAGTTCCCTGACTATATCGGGCGAATATAGCGCGATCGAGCTTGTACGCCGCCAGAGCTCGAAGGGATGTTTCCGATCTGATCGGGTAAAACTGAGAGGGCTCCGCGCATTATCAGCCCGAGCGTCGATTTGCGCAATAGGGGCTTTTCGGAGGATGTACCTTGTTGCCGCACTCGTTCACAAACCGGAATTGAACCCCATGCTATACTCCGCGAATACGAGAAAGCCCGACTCGTCAGCGGTTGACGACAAACCTACCCCGCATGTTGCATTCTTAGAGATTGGAGGCACGACGTTGTCCCAGCTCGTCGTGGATGATGCACAACTAAACGGCTCTCGTTTCGTGTCGCGCTATGGTCCTGTTTTGCGTCCGGCCACCGCGGCAATCTTAGTCAGCGTCGCTTACTACTTCGGCGCGAAGATCGGCTTCGCGTTGACGTTCAATCCTCATCCGGTCTCGACGCTTTGGCCGCCTAACTCAATTCTCTTTGCAGGGCTTCTGCTTACGCCGAAGAAGTGGTGGTGGTTACTCCTGCTGGCAGTACTTCCTGCACACCTGCTAACGCAACTGCACGCCGAAATACCAAAGCTGATGATCCTGTGCTGGTACGTCAGCAACTGCACCGAGGCGGTGATTGGTGCTCTTCTTCTTTGCGCACTCATTAAAGGTAAGGTCACGCTCGACACCACATACAATGTCGCAATGTTCGTCATCGTCGCGATCGCAGCGCCGTTTCTGTCATCCTTTCTCGACGCGGCGTTTGTAATGCTCAACAATTTCGGTACGAACTACTGGAACGTGTTCCAGATGCGGTTCTTTTCCAACGTACTGGCCTCGCTGACGTTGGTCCCTTTGATACTGACGTGGGCGCACGGCGGACTGCCGTCGCTGCGTCATGCTTCCGCTAACCGTTACTTCGAAGCAGCAGGGCTCGCCATTAGCCTGCTGATTGTCGGTATCGTCAGTTTCGGCGCGCGAAAGCCGGGTCCTGATACGACGCCGGCGGAGTTGTACCTGCCTTTGCCTTTTCTTTTATGGGGGGCGATTCGTTTTGGCCCAAGAGGTTCGAGCGCGGCGCTGATGGCCGTGAGTCTCTTCGCGATTTGGGGAGCCATAAACGGTCTCGGGCCTTTTACGACAGCGACTCCGGAAGTAAACGCCCGCTCAGTGCAACTTTTTCTCAACGTCGCCGCGATAACGTTGCTTTTCCTCGCAGCAGTCATCAGAGAACGCGATGAGTCGTCACAACGCAATCGCGCCATACTGCGCGCGAATCCGGATCTCGTCTTTCTCATGTCGCGGCAAGGCGTTTACCTCGATTATCATGCGAGGGATCCCAACGACTTACTCGTTTCACCGGAACTGTTTCTCGGCAAGAACGTTCGCGACGTGATGCCGGCGGCACTCGCCAACGACGTGATCGACGCGCTGGAAAAGAGTTGCACGAGTGACGAGGTACAGATCGTTGAATATTCACTCGATATGCCAGACGAACAGCGTCATTTCGAAGCCCGTTTGATCGGAATGGAAGGCGACAAGACGTTGAGCATTGTGCGCGACGTTACGGATCGACAACGAGCGGCGCTGGCGTTGGCGGAGAGTCAGGAAAAACTTCATCAGAGCCACACGCAGGTACGCAGCCTGCTCGGACGCCTTATCGACGTTCAGGAATCCGAACGGCGGCGCATCTCGCGCGAGCTTCACGACGATCTGAGTCAGAAGATCGCGACGCTCTCGATCGGCATCAGCAGGCTCAAAAGACGATTGCCGCTTTCGGACATGGAGGTCATCGCCGAGCTCGACGGTCTCCGCGAACACACTAATCGCCTCACGAACGAAATCCGCCGGCTCTCTCATCAATTGCACCCGGCTGTGTTAGAACATCTGGGGCTCGTAACGGCACTCGAGTCGTACATCGGGAACTTCAAGGACGAAGAACAGATCGACGTGAGTCTCAGCGCCGAGATCGGCGATGAAAAAGTGCCTTTTCAAACTTCCATCTGCATTTATCGTGTGGCCATTGAGGCTTTACGCAACGTCTCGCGACACTCAGGCGCGATTTCCGCCGCGATATCGCTGAAGAGAATTAATGGATCGTTGGAGCTTCGTGTGTCAGACTCAGGCAAGGGGTTCGACGTTGAAACTTTCAGGAAAGGTGGCGGTCTCGGTCTGGTCAGTATCGAGGAGCGACTAAGACTCTTGCAGGGGAGTTGCGAAATCAGATCGAGTCCGCAGCACGGCACAACGCTGGTCGCGCGTGTGCCGTTAATGAACTAAATGACGAAACGAATACGGCTGTTACTCGCCGACGATCACATGTTGTTTGCGCAAGGCTTGCAGAGTTTGTTGCACGACGAGTTTGAATTACTCGGCACGGTCGGCAACGGCAAAGACCTCGTAGATGCAACGCATCGTTTGAACCCGGATCTGATTCTGGTCGACATCTCCATGCCGGTGCTCAACGGATTCGATGCCGTGCGACGCATCCGCCAGGATGGAAACCTGGCGAAGGTAATCTTCCTGACGATGCACGACGACGAGACGCTGGTAGCGGAAGCGTTTCGCTGTGGCGGGTCCGGTTACGTGTTGAAGCAGGCCGCGGGTGAGGAATTAGTGACCGCAATCAAAGAAGTAGCTCAAGGTAATAATTACCTCACGCCGTTGATCAAGACCAGGCCCGGCGAGCCGCTTGCGACTGGACCATCGAAGTCAAACCTGACTCCGCGGCAGCGTGAAGTGTTGAAGTTGATCAGCGACGGAATGACGATGAAAGAGATCGCGGTCGAGTTAAATATCTCTACCAGAACGGCCGAGTCACATAAGTATGAAATGATGCAAGCGCTGGGTGTGGAGACGACGGCGGAGCTCATTCGCTATGCGTTGAGACTCGGTCTCATCTCGTAAGCGATCGCTGTGACTGTTTAGCCCGTCATTGCTTGTTTATGGTCCATCAGGGATTCCCCGATGGCGTTGGTTTTCACCAGTAGTTTTACGGATTGCGCCTATTTTCGGCACGGTTTAATGTTGCCGCAATCCGTTGCCATTACAAGGATTAATTCAAGTTTTTGGAGTTCACTTCGCAGGTCAAGCGAGCAACCTCGTGCGGCAAGCTCGCACATCTTGAGCGGACCCCCCACCTCCTCCCAATGTCCGCACTCTCAGTCGCACCCGGGGTCTTAAGGGAAGATAATTGATGCTTCGCCGATTATCATGGCCCATCGTTCGATTCCGTGTCTGTACACGTCTGATCAATCCCTGCAAGTCGTAGCGTGCTTGAAAATTGGTTCTGAACTGAGTTTGTGGATAACTCATTTGGACAACTCACCATAAGGTCCAGGCAAGCTGTTGCATTGTTTGTCTGGCTGGTACTAGTTTTATCGCTCACCGTTGTAGTGCGCGCGAAGGAGAGTCGCGCGCCTGGTCCAGGTGCGGCGGCCGCTGGTTCACTTCAGATCGGATTACAAACAGATGCCGAACAAGGTTTCCTGTCCGGCAGCCGGCGCAATGTGGTGATTGCGGGAGCGATCATCATTTTGCAGGCTGCGTTGATCTCTGCATTGCTGTTTGAGCGTAATCGAAAGCGACGTGCGACGACGAAGTTGGCGGAGAGTGAAGAACGTTTCGCGAAGGCGTTTAAAGCAAATCCGCAGCCGATGTTGTTAACGACGCTCAACGAAGGACGATTCGTCGACGTGAATGAAGCGTTCTTAACGATGAGTGGATTTACTCGCGAGGAGATCATTGGCCGCACGTGTTTGGAAACCGGCTTCTTCGCTACCGAGGGACAGCGTCAGGCGACGATCGAACCGTTGTTGACCGCTGGCTCCGTGCGCAACGTGGAGTTGAGTTGTCCGACGAAGAGCGGCGCGACTCGTTTGCTTCTTTGCGCCGGCGAGTTGATCGATCTCGGCGGCGGGAAGTGCATCGTCGTCGCTTCCACGGATATCACTGAACGTAAACAAGCCGAGCAGCAATTGGCTGAACTCACCGCGAGGCTTTTACGAACGCAGGACGAAGAGCGGCGGCGCATCGCGCGCGAGTTGCACGACGTAACCGCGCAAAGCATCGGTTTGATCATGCTCAACCTCGCGCAGGTGCAGAGCGCAGCGTCGAGTCTCGACGGCCGCAGCAAGGAGCGGTTGAGCGAGAGTCTTGCGTTTGGTGAACAGGCGTTGAAAGACATTCGGACGCTTAGTTACGTTCTTCATCCGCCGCTGTTGGACCAGGCCGGACTGATCACGGCGCTCAAGTGGTACGTAAAAGGTTTCAATGAACGCAGCGACGTAAAAGTTGAGTTTTCTGAAAATGGTAACGACGGCCAGCGTATGCCGCCGGAGGTCGAGTATGCATTGTTCCGCGTGGTCCAGGAATGCCTGACGAACATTCGCCGCCACACGAACAGCGAAACGGCCGAGATCAAGCTCGTGCGCCAGGGCGGCGAATTGAGTTTGAGCGTGCGCGATCATGGAAAAGGCAACAAGTTGCAGAACGTGCGCAATGGTGACGGTGCGGAGTTTGTCGGTGTCGGTATTCCCGGAATGCGACATCGTTTGAAACAGCTCGGCGGAGATTTGCTGGTCGATTCCAGTATCGACGGCACGACGGTCACTGCGACAGTGCCAGTAAGGTGGGAAGTTTATGATTCAGATTCTGTTAGCTGACGATCACGCACTCATGCGCCGCGGTATTCGCGATCTTTTGGAGTCGGATCCGGAGATCGAAGTAATCGGCGAGGCGGGCGATGGGCGCGAGGCAGTTCGAATGGCTGAAAAGCTGATGCCGGACGTGATGATCATGGACCTCGCCATGCCCGAGTTGAATGGACTCGATGCGATCCGACAGATTCGCAGAGACGTGCCGGAGATCGAGTTGCTGGTGTTTTCCATGCACGATTCGGAGGAGTTGATTCGCGAGGTATTTGCGGCGGGAGCGCGCGGGTATGTTTTGAAGAGTGATGTGGCGTTGTATCTGGTTGAAGCGGTGAAGTCGCTGGCGCGTCACAAGCCGTTCTTCACGCCGCGCATATCGGAAGCGATTCTGAATTCGCTTGTTAGTTCGACGACGCCCGGCCACGTCGAGCCTGCCCGTCCTGGTCCGTTGAGCGCTCGTGAACGCGAAATCTTGCAATTGCTGGCTGAAAACAAGAGCAACAAAGACATCGCGAAAGCGCTCGGCATCAGCGTCCGCACGGTGGAAACACACCGCCGGTCGGTAATGCAGAAACTGGACGCCAATTCGATCGTCGAACTGGTTCACTACGCCATTCGCAACGGCATCGTCCAGACGACCAAAGCCACCGATCTGCTTTGACTCGCTTTTCAGGGCTCAGCCCTGACTCTAATGGAAGAAACCACCGGCGAGGCGAAGCCTCGCCTCACATCCGGCGGCATAGCCGCTGCGATGGGCGGTCTCGATGTGCGAAGCCGCTGCGAACTTCCTAAATTTCATTTGGTGACAGTCACATAACTCACCGCGGCTACGCCGCCGGATATGAGGCAGGGCTCAGCCCTGCCGGTAGCCGCTGTGATGGGTGGTCTCGAGGGCTGTAGCCGCTGCGAACTTCCAAATTTCGTTTGGTGACAGTCACATAACTCACCGCGGCTCCGCCGCCGGATGTGAGGCAGGGCTCAGCCCTGGCGGTAGCCGCTGTGATGAGTTGTCTCGAGGGCTGAAGCCGCTGCGAACTTCCTAAATTTCATTTGGTGACAGTCACATAACTCACCGCGGCTAAGCCGCCGGATGTGAGGCAGGGCTCAGCCCTGCCGGTAGGTCCCCAATCAAACTTGGGGCTATGCCCCCCTGTTCCCGCCAAGGGGCGTAGCCCCTAATCCAACAAAACCAACGGCGAGGCGTAGCCTCGCCTCACATCCGGCGGCATAGCCGCTGTGACCGCCGTTACCAGCACCTACCATAGAACCCTGATCCGGCTACCGGAAAAATGCAGGAGGGGCACGCGGAAACACGTACAAAATACCAAATCGAGGCGATTTACCGTGATATGCAAACTCTCTATCTTCTGACGATTCGCAGGAGAGGCTTCTGACGATTCGCAGGAGAGGACCATGGAGCTGATTGTAGTCGGCTTTCAGGGCCGGTATCGTGCCGCGCAGGTTTTGACGGAGTTGCGGCAACGAGGAGTTGACGTCTTCGATTTGGACCAGGCTATCACCGTCTCTTGGGAAGATCGCGGGAATTTCATCGTCCAACAAAGCGTTAATCTTTCGCGTGAAGAAGGATCACGTTGGGCCCGGCTCTGGGGTGCGTTCATCAAAACAACATTATTTCAGCCGTTTACTGAACGGATGAGTATGGCTGCGGCCAAAGTGGCCGGAAGAGAACCGTTGCCCGCCAACGGCGACTCACTCGCGCCACTCACGCGCGATTGGTGGGTTTCCGACGTCGGCATTCCGGATAACTTCGTGCGCGACGTCGGCGCGTTGGTCCAACCCGGCGAATCGGCAATCATCACGTCGGCGGAAAAGTTTGAGCCCCAACTTGCGGCGCGCATCCTGCGCGAGTGTGGCGGCTCGCTCATCTACACCTCACTCTCAACCGATCAGGTAAGCAAAGTGCGCCGGGAACTTGCTACCAGCGAATCGTGAATCTCGAGTGATGGTGACAACAACGTGAGCGCAGATGTTTCCACATTACTGGCGACCGACAGAACCCGGCTGGCCCACGATCGCACGTTGATGGCCTGGGTCAGAACGTCGACTTCGCTGATCAGCTTCGGGTTCACTATCTACAAATTCTTTCAATACTTGCAGGAGCGCCAGACTGGTCCAAGAGAAGGCGTCATCGGACCGCGACAATACGGCACGCTGATGATCGTGATCGGCATCGTGGCGCTGGCGTTTGCCACTTACCAGCATCGACGCGATATGAAATCGCTGCGTGAGCAACATCCGCAAGTGCCTTACTCGCTGGCAACAGTGCTGGCCGGACTGATCTCGCTGCTGGGTGTCGTCGCGCTGATCGCAGTCATTTTTCGAATCTAAAATCACCCATGAGCGCGAGCGATCTTTATATCGATGCCCACGTGTTCGAGGGTGGTCCACCGTCGCGAATTCAGCGATCGCTCGGGCTCGTGAAGCCTGACCAGCCGCGTGTGATCAGGCGAGCGCTGTTGGCCGCCGGGATCGCATGGGTGCCGCTCGCGATACTGACGATCGCGCATTCGTTAGTCTTTCGCGACGCGTCGGCAAGCTGGTTTTTTCGCGACTTCGCCGTTCACGCTCGTTATCTGATAGCAGTGCCGGTCTTGATTCTCGCGGAAGCCGATTGCATTCCGCGATTGGAAAAGATCGTACGCCAGTTCGTCGACACCGGCCTGATCGCAAACGCCGATCTGACGCGTTACCAGCGTGCCGTTGCTTCGACGCGCCGTTTGCTGGACTCAACCTGGGCCGACGTGATCGCCATCGTTCTCGCTTATGCGGCGGTAATCTGGATCACGTCTTCTCTAACTCCCGCACTCGTCGCCAACTGGCAACGCGACGGCTCCAATAAACTCGCGATCGCCGGCTGGTGGCACGCGTTTGTCAGCCTCCCGCTGCTGCTGATCTTTTTCTTTGGTTGGCTGTGGCGCGTCGTACTCTGGGGACGCTTTCTCGTGCTGGTGTCGCGGTTGGATCTGCAACTGCTTCCGAGTCATCCGGATAAAGTCGGCGGCTTGAAGTTTGTAAACACTTCGTTGCGCGGCTTTCGCTTGATCAGTTTTGGAATGGGCGCTGTCGCGGCGGGCTCAGTTGCCGATCGAATTGTGTATTACGGCGAGAACCCGCTGAGTTTCAGAGGACTCATGATCGGGCTCGCGGTGACGGTCCTCATTTTGTTTGCGGGTCCATTGACGGTATTCGTGGCGCGACTTCGCCAGGCGAGAAGACGCGGATATTTTGAGTATGGTCTGTTGGCGAATCGCATGGGCCGCGAGTTTGAGGCGAAATGGTTAAGTGCGAGTACTGAGGTGAAGCAGGACATTCTTGAACAGCCCGACTTCTCCGCCACCACGGACTTTTTCGGAGTCGCTTCCAACGTTTACGAAATGCGGGATGTCCCGTTCACTTTGAGAGATCTGATTGGTCCGGTGGCGCCTGCGCTACTACCGTTTGCCGTTGTCGCGTTGTTCACGATCCCGATTCAGATCGTGATCGACAGCACGATCAAGCTGCTGTTTTAAGCGCCTACCACGTAACACTTACTCCACCTACCACGAATGTGCGATAACGCACTTCGCGGTAAGCACAAATTACCGAATCCACGCGATTTACTGTTTCCCCCTCACTCAATAATCTGCCATCACCAATCACACACTACGAGGTAAGGCGCTAATGAAAGCTAAGAAGGCTTTGCAACGACTACAGTCAACTGCCCTGTCGTCGCTGTTTCTCCTGTGCGTAGTGTCGCTGCTCGTTCCGCCTTTTCCGGCGCAGGCTGCCGATAAAGGCGAACTGTTTTCGGCGTTGGGCTTTCTGCCCGCGGGCGCCGGTGTGCGCATGGTCGGAGCAGGCGCAACGATGAATCTCAATATCTATATCGACAGCTACACCTCCGACGCTGATACGCAGGAGTACGCGAAGCTCTTGATCGAAGGCGGATCCGACGCGCTACTGAAAGCCCTCGAGAAAGCAAAGTCGATTGGCAAGGTCCAACTCGTCAGAAAAGTCGGTTTCTTCGATCTCAAACTTATTCGCTCACGCCCGACTGAAGGCGGACGTCGCATCATCGGCGTCTGCGATCGGCCGATTCAGTTTCTCGAGGCTTACGCCGGCAGCCGTTCGCAGGATTACACGTTTGGCATCGTCATCCTCGATCTGAAGACAAACAAGAAGGGCAAGGAAGAAGGCGTGGGCCAGTTGATCTACGCCGCGAAGGTGAAGGTCGACGGCCGCACTGTTGAAGTCGAGAACTACGGCGTCGAACCAGCGCGTCTACAGGGTGTCCGCAAACAATCATAACCGTGAAAAACCAAAACATCATCTTCAGTTTCATACTGCTCCTGGCATTGGTTGGACCAGGCATGGGCCAGACGACCGATAGCAGTGATTCGCAGGAGCAACCGGCGGCCGCGGCGGATGCGCACGAGTTGGCGAAGAAGCTTTCGAACCCGGTCTCGTCGCTGATCAGTTTTCCGTTCCAGTCGAACTTCGACTTCGGCATGGGGACCGGATCGGGTTGGCGTTATCAGTTGAACATTCAACCGGTCGTTCCGTTCCGCTTGAACTCGAACTGGAACCTGATCTCACGCACGATCCTGCCGGTCGTTCATCAAAGCAAAGTCGCCAACAGCGGATCGCAAAGTGGGCTTGGCGACATCACGCAGAGTTTCTTTTTCTCTCCGCAGTCGAAGAACGGTTTCACCTGGGCTATTGGTCCAGCGTTACTGATTCCGACGGCGACCGACGAACTGCTCGGCACCGAGAAGTTTGGTCTTGGTCCAACAGCGCTCGTCCTGAAACAGAAAGAAGGCTGGACTTATGGCATGTTGTCCAACCACATCTGGTCGGTTGCGGGCGACGACGATCGCGCGAGCGTCACTCTACGTTTCTCCAACCGTTTCTCGCTTACAACACGAAAGACGCCTGGACTTACACCATCAACACGGAATCGAGTTACGACTGGACCGGCAATCACTGGAGCGTGCCGATCAACTTCACGCTGTCGAAGCTCGTGAGGTTTGGCAAGCATCCGGTGAGCCTGGGCGGCGGAATTCGTTGTTGGGCCACGAGTCCTGTCGGTGGACCAGAGAACTGCGGTTTTCGCATGGTCGTGACGCCGCTTTTACCGAGGTGAGTAGAAGATGTTCACCGGATCAGTTTCAAAGACAGTTGTGAGTTCTTCGCCGGCGCGCTTGATCCGATTAATAGTAGAGCCGGCCTGTGCGCCGGTCGCTGGAACGTTCTCTCTCTGGGTCAGCAACACAGAGAACGATTCGTTCCGTCACAAAGCGACCGGCGCGTCTTCTTTTCAACCAGCAAAGAGTTCAACGCTGGAATCGGATGGAGTTGTGTCGGTTGGGGGACTTGCTGGTGGTCTTCGTCGTGCCTCGAGTATGGCGGATTCAACTCAGCGTTTATGCGTAACCCACCAACTTATGGCTTCGCGGCCTGGCATGACTCCTATGCCGGCACCTTCGGGCGAGGTGCCGGTTGTGTATGGTCCATTCGGCGGCGCAGGAGGCTTCGCGGCGTACTACCCCCGCACGGGCGCCTACGCACGCGGTAGCGTCGTCGATGGACCATACGATTCACGCGCAGTTCCGACGCGTGAGTCGAACGAGGAGTTCTAAGCAATGACTGTGGCCGAGATCATTCTGCTGATATTGAAGGCGAGCATTATTCTGAGCGTCTTCGCTATCGGGCTAAAGGCGACGTTCGCCGATACCACTTATCTGTTTAGCCGGCCTGCGCAACTCGTTCGAGCTGTGTTGTCGATGAACGTGTTCATGCCGTTGCTCGCGATTGTCATCGGCCTGGCGTTCGATCTTAATCCGGCAGTGAAAATCGCGCTCGTTGCGATCTCCGTCTCACCCGTTCCCCCGATATTTCCGAACAAAGCTTTCAAGGTCGGCGGCACTGAAAATTACAACATCGGTTTGCTCGCCGCAGCCGCGGTGATCTCCGTGATCCTGGTCCCGATTGCGATGGAGATCGTCGAAAGAATCTCGGGTATACCGTTGACGATGCGGGCGCGTACGGTCTTCGGTACCGTGCTGATGACTGTGTTGCTTCCGCTACTCGCCGGTATCGGAGTCAGGACGCTTCTCAAATCGCTCGCGGATCGACTGGCAAAGCCGCTCGCAATAATTGCGTTAGCGCTTTTGGTCTTGAGCGCATTGCCGGTGCTGATTGGGATGCTACGGCCGATGTTGTCGTTGATTGGCGACGGCACCCTTTTCGCGCTCGGCGCCTTCGCCTTGATCGGCTTCGCAGTTGGTCATTTCTTTGGCGGTACAGATCCGGCCAATCGTTCCGTCCTTGCACTCGCCACAGCGACGCGCCATCCCGCGGTCGCGCTGGCGATCGCTCACACAAATTTCCCGAATCAGAAGCTCGCAGCGCCAGTTGTCATTTTGTATCTGCTCCTCAGCGGCGTGTTGTCCGCGGTGTATTTGGCGTGGGCCAGGCAGCACGACGTGGCGCACGCGGCGGCCTAAACGAATCACGCAGTGAAAGTTTGAACTGCTGAATGAACTATTCCAGACGCGTACTTCCAAATAATTGTTTTCGTCCTTGCCCTGGCGAACGTTGCGCACGCGCAAGTCGATCTGCTGCCGTCGTGGTATCTGCGCGCAAACAGTTTCAAGACGTTCATCGTCTCCGGCGGCACGGTCGAGTTTATGCGCGCAAGTGGGTAGTCGTCGATATGAAAAAGGACTGGAAAGTGATCTATCCGGATAGATCACCCAATGATTTGGCAGGCTCTACAAAATGTTACCAGCAGTAGCGTCAGCCTCAGGTGCCGGCGCCGCTAAGAAATAACCAACAAGGGAGAATTTCCATGGCAGATAAACCAAACATTCTGATCATCTGGGGCGACGATATCGGCTGGTTCAATATCAGCGCCTACAACCACGGCATCATGGGCTATCGCACACCAAACATCGATCGTGTTGCGAAGGAAGGCTGCATGTTTACCGATTGGTATGGGCAACAAAGCTGCACCGCCGGCCGTGCAGCTTTCATCACCGGCCAGTCGCCAATCAGGACCGGCCTGACAAAAGTCGGACTGCCCGGCGCCGATCTCGGACTTCAGCCTGAAGATCCGACGATCGCCGACGTGCTGAAACCCCTCGGTTACGTTTGCGGACAATTCGGCAAGAATCACCTCGGCGATCGCGATGAGTTTCTGCCAACGGCTCATGGCTTCGACGAGTTCTTCGGCAATCTCTATCACCTGAACGCCGAACAGGAACCGGAGTGTCCTGACTACCCGAAAGAGCCGGAGTTCAAGAAGAAGTTTGGACCACGAGGCGTCTTGCACTCCTGGGCGAACGCGGACGGAACACAGAAGATCGAAGACACTGGTCCACTCAACATCGAACGAATGAAAACGGTTGACGAGGAATTTCTCGACGCCAGTCTGAAATTCATCGACAAAGCCGTCGCCGACGATAAGCCGTTCTTCGTTTGGTTTAACTCCACGCGAATGCACATCTTCACGCACCTCAAGAAGGAGTCGGAAGGTGTGACCGGCCTCGGCGTCTATCCGGACGGAATGGTCGAACATGACGGCCACGTCGGCAAGTTGCTCGACAAACTCGACGAACTGGGCATCGCAGACAACACGATCGTCATGTACTCGACGGACAACGGCGCCGAAGTGATGAGCTGGCCCGACGGCGGCACGACTCCGTTCCGCGGTGAGAAGGACACCAACTTCGAAGGCGGCTGGCGCGTTCCTTGTGCGATCCGTTGGCCCGGCGTGATCAAACCCGGCACGGTCTCTAACGAGGTCTTCTCGCATACCGACATGTTGCCGACGTTGGCTGCCGTGGCAGGTGAGCCGGACGTCGTCGAAAAACTCAAGAAGGGTTACAAGTCGGGCAAGAAGACATTCAAGGTGCACATCGACGGCTACAACCTGCTGCCGTTCGTGAAGGGCGAGGTGAAAGAGAATCCGCGCAAGGCGTTTCTTTACTGGAGCGACGACGGCGACCTGATGGCGCTGCGCGTCGGCAACTGGAAGTGCACATTCATGGAGCAACGAGCGCACGGTTTCAAAGTTTGGGAGGAACCGCTCGTGGCGAAGCGTGTGCCCGACCTTTACAACCTGCGGAGCGATCCATTTGAGCGTGCAACTGAAGATGCCGATCTGTTCTACGCCAAGTGGAAAGCGGATCGCGCGTTCCTCCTGGTGCCGGCGCAGGCGATCGTCGCGGAGTTTCTGAAGACGTTCCGGGAGTTTCCGCCGAGACAAAAACCGGCGAGCTTCAGCATCGATCAGGCGCTCGAGAAGGCGCAGGAGAGTCAGAAGGCACTCGCCAAGGGAGCTACTGCTGGTGGGTAATTCAGCTACCAGTGTTTACCGCGAGGCGGAGAAGGGCGATCCGATCTGTGAGTTCTACACGGACCATCCTTATCCGCCTCCGGTTGAGAATCTGGATCGCGCTCGCGATGAGTGGCAGGACGAGAAGCGGCATCGCGCCGAGTATCACTTGTTCTGGCCGGATAAAAAGTATCGCGCCGATCTCGATATTTTGGTTGCGGGATGCGGGACTTGGCAGGCGGCGAAGTATGCGCTCTGCCATCCCGCTGCTCGCGTGACCGGGATCGATGTCAGCACGACGAGTCTCGATCACACAGAGCGACTGAAGCAGAAATACAACCTCGCGAATATTGAGACCCGGCGTTTACCGATTGAAAACGCGGCGGATCTAGGCCGTCGTTTTGATCTGATCGTTTGCACTGGTGTGCTGCATCATCTCGCGGATCCTGACAAAGGTCTCGCAGCACTTCGTTCGTTGCTTGCACCTGAAGGCGCGATTTATCTGATGCTCTACGCGCCGTACGGTCGCGCGGGAGTGTATCTGCTTCAGCAATATGCTCGACTGCTCGGCATCGGGACTTCATCACGCGAGATCAACGATCTCGCAGCAGTCGTAGAGGCATTGCCGCCGGCACACCCGCTTGCCGCGTTGTTGCGTAGTTCACGGGACGCCCTGAACGCGGATGCCCTAGCCGATGCACTCTTAAATCCTCGCGAGCGATCGTTTTCCGTGCCGCAAGTGTTCGAGTTTCTCGATCGAAATGGGCTTCAATTTGGACGCTGGTACTGGCAGGCGCCGTACTTACCTCAATGCGGATCGATCTCGGCGACGCCGCACGCGCAACGATTGGCCCAACTGCCGGAACGCGGGCAATACGCCGCAATGGAACTGTGGCGCGGCGCGATGACGGCCCACAGTTTTATCGCCTATCGAAGCGATTTCACGCGAAAAAGCGTGAGTTTTTCGTCGGACGACGGGCGGTGGCCCAACTATGTTCCGCTGCGTCTCCCCAACACGATCTGCGTCCAGGAACGACTTCCGCCGGGCACGGCCGGTGTCTTGTTGAACCGAAGTCATCCCTTCCACGACCTTCTGGTTTTTCTGGATGCAAAAGGAAAGCGGGTGTTCGAACAAATAGACGGAAGCCTTAGCATCGCGAAGATCATCAAAGATGTGGGCGCGTCGTTTGACGCGCCTTCGTTTTTTCAGAAGCTCTGGCGTTATGACCAGGTGATCTTCGATACCTCTAGCTAAAGGATTCTAAACAATGAAACTGAGAACCAAGTTGCTGATCAGTTGTGGTTTATTGCTTCTGACGATGTGTGTCGGTGTCCAGGCCCAACCGTCTGACACCACCTCACCCGCCCCCGCGGAACCGCAGGCAAGTCCATCTCCCGACGACGGTTGGGAAGTTTCAGTCGCGCCTTATTTTTTCCTCGCCAATCTCGATGGAACGGTCGGAGTAGCCGGACAAAGAGTCGAGGTCGACGCTCGCTTTCGCGACCTTTTTCGCAATCTCGACTTCGCGCTCATGGGCCAGGTTGAAGCGCGCAAGGGAAACTGGTCCATCCTCGGCGATGCGATGTACATGAAGCTTTCGGGCGAGAGAGTCACGCCCAGCCCGTTCTTTGGCGACATTGACGTTGAAGTAAAGGAATTGATTCTCGAACCGGCGGTTGCTTATCGCGTCCTGAAGACTGAACGAGGATCGATCGATCTGTTGGGAGGCGCACGCTTCTGGCATGTGAACACTCACCTCACGTTCCAACCTCGCATTTTGCCTTTAGTCGACGTGGAGGGAAGTAAGAACTGGGCGGATCCGATAATCGGCGCGCGCGGGACAGTGAAACTTTCGCCGCGCGTCTTTGCACTCGGTCGATTCGACGTCGGCGGTTTTGGCGTCAGCTCCGACTTCACGGGCCAGTTTATGGCCGGACTCGGTTTTCAAGTGAAGCCGCGGGTCGCATTGCTTGGCGGTTATCGCTATCTGCGTGTCGATTACGTCGACGAGGGATTCGTCTTCAGGACGGCGATGAACGGCATCATCCTCGGCGCGAAGTTCAGGCTTTAAAACAAGAGGAGGTTTTATGTTCGCGAGTACTAAGTTTTACGCATTCATGATTGCGGCTGTTGTCATGGCTACGATTATCGCGGGGGTTATCGCGGCGCCTGCGCGGGCGCAGCAGGTTTCGGATCAGGATTCCGTCACGATGAAGGCATCGGTCGAAGCGATCGATAAGACGTTGCGTTCGGTGACGCTGAAAGGACCACGTGGCAATCTCGTCACCGTTTACGCAGACGAAAGTTTCAAGCGCTTCGATCAATTGAAAGTCGGCGACGTTGTGACAGCAACGATTACGGTTGCCGTAGCGGCGCGCATACGCAAGGTCGGCGATCCCGAGCCGAAAGAGGCAAAAGAAACGTCCGAGGTTTTCAAAGAGAAGATCGGTGGCAAGGCGTACACCGAATCAACCGTAACCGTCTCGATCGAGGAGATCGATCGCACTGCGCCTTCCGTAACAGTCAAAGCCCCCGATGGACGCATACTCAGCTTTCGCGTCAAGAACGCAGCCAATCTGAAGAATCTAAAAGTAGGCGATCAGGTGGATGTAACCGTAGGTTTGGGATTACTGCTCAGCGTCGATCCCGCTCCGGGAAATTGATCGCGATCAATTAGCTGTTGAGATCATTATGAGATTTGAATAGGAAGTGGCTTGGGACTGCCTTGCAGTTGGATCGGTAACTCTGGCGCGCAACAGATCCTGTCCAGACGTTTTCGATCCTGCTGCATCGGGGGATCGTTTGCGAGCCACGCGCGCACATCCGTGAGCACTTTCGCGGCGTTCTCATCTTGCGGTGTCGAGATCCGGTAGTGCATCCAGATACCTTCGCGTCGCGCTGCGACGATACCGGCGCGGCGTAGGTACGCGAGGTGGCGGCTGATCTTTGGCTGGTTGGTTTTCAATATCTCCACGAAGTAACACACGCAGACTTCCTGGTCGCCGATAAGGTTGATAATCCTCAGCCGGGTAGGGTCTGCGAGTGCGCGAAAGAACAACTCCCGATCAAACGTTTTCTCTGTCCTTGCCATAACGGGCAAATAATAACACATACGCCTTGACAGATGTCTATCGCCTGGGAGATACTGCCCGCCTTGAAGACATGCGCGTGAGCGTATATGTGAAAAGGAGTTTGAGAATGCAGAAAACAGTACAAGCGCTGAAAGCGCACCTGGCGTTGAACGTCAAAGATGTCTCGGTGAGTCTGGAGTTCTATCGAAAGCTGTTGGGAATCGACCCCAGCAAGGTGCGAACAGGTTATGCGAAGTTCGACGTTCAGAATCCGCCGTTGAATCTGACGCTGAATCAGCACGTTTTTAACGAACGCGGTGCGCTCTCGCACCTCGGAATTCAGGTGGCGTCGACCGACGACGTGCTCGCGATTCGCGAACGTTGGACTGACGCGGGTCTGTTAACGCGCGACGAAATGCAGACGAATTGCTGTTACGCGCTGCAAGACAAGACATGGGTGCGCGATCCCGACGGCAACGAGTGGGAAGTGTTTGTCGTGCTCGAGGACAATCTGCCGGAAACTGCTCCTTGTGAGTGCGGAACGAAGGTAGAGGAGCCTGCGACTGCCTTGAAAGCCGAAACCGCGGCTACGTGTTGTGCGCCGACACCGATTGGATTCACGAATGCGTCAGCCGCTAAGGAAGCGAGTTGTTGCTGAAGCGTTAGGAACGTTCTTCCTGCTGGCGGCAGTGGTTGGATCGGGCATCATGGCTGAGCGTCTTGCAAACGGAAATGCGGCGCTGGCCTTGCTCGCCAACACTGCGGCCACGGGCGCCGCACTCATCGCTCTGATCATTAGCTTTGGTCCAATCTCGGGCGCGCATTTTAATCCGGTTGTGACGCTTGCCTTTGTTTTGCGTAACGATTTGCCCTGGCGGGAAGCGCCCTTCTATTTGGTTGCGCAGTTCGGAGGTGGCATTGGCGATGTGTTGCGGCGAACGTGATGTTTGGACTGCCCGCTGTGTTTGTCTCTAATCACGCGCGATCCGGGATGGACCAGCTATTCAGCGAGTTTATTGCGACGCTGGGATTGGTAAGCGTGATCGTCGCTGCGAGTCGTTTGCAGGTTGCCGTTGTTGCGGTTGCCGTGGGTGCGTACATAAGTGCGGCGTATTGGTTTACGGCGTCGACGTCTTTTGCGAATCCCGCTGTAACCGTTGCGCGTTGCCTGAGCGATACGTTTGCGGGAATTCGTCCGGCTGATGCGCCCGGTTTTATTTTGGCTCAACTTGCAGGTGGTGTCGTTGCGACAGTGCTCTTCGCATGGCTCTTACCGCCTCAATCAGACAGGTGAATATGGCGTACAAATTCTTGTTTCTATGCACAGGCAATTCTGCTCGCAGTATCATTGGCGAGTATCTGTTGAGACGTTTGGGTGGAGAGCGGTTTGAGGTATTCAGCGCCGGTTCGTTTCCGACCGGGAAAGTGAATCCTCTGGCTGTTCAGGTCTTGCGGGACGTTTACGACGTCGATGCGTCGCAGGCGAGGAGCAAATCGTGGGAAGAGTTCAAGGATGTGGAGTTTGATTTTGTGATCACGGTATGTGACAACGCTCGCGAAACGTGTCCGATCTGGCCGGGTCAGCCGATCGTTGCGCACTGGTCCAGTCCCGATCCTGCGGCGGTTGAGGGAACTGATGCTGAAAAGTATCGGGCGTTTAAAGACGTCGCTTTCCAGATCAATCGCCGGCTCCAACTATTTACATCACTGCCAGTGGACAAACTCGACCGACTCAAACTGGCTGCGGCTATTCAGGAGATCGGATCAAAATGAACTGCGAAAACATCACGATAACTGGCGCTTCAGCAGATGATTTGCGTGACATACTGAATCTACTTTCGGAGGTCCAGTTGCCGCACGATGGCGTCGCGGAAAATGTCGGCGCGTTTCTTGTTGCCAGAGATGCCGCGTCGCGTCTGGTCGCGACGATCGGAATGGAGCGTCATGGCGACACGGCGTTATTGCGATCGGCTGCGGTTAAGCCCGATTATCAGGGTTGTGGAATCGGCTCGCGCTTGACTGAAAAGCTCCTGCAAACTGCGACGAGTGACGGCGTCGAACGCGTCGTGCTTCTGACCACGACGGCGCGCGACTTCTTTGCGCGTCGTTTCGGCTTCTGCGAAACCTCCCGCACAGATTTCGACGAGGAGTTAGCGGCATCATCGGAATGGAACCTCCCGCGATGTTCGAGCGCAGTGTGTATGAGTTTGAAATTAAAAGATTCGGCGGTCTAATTTCTCAGAGCCCGACACTCTGTACGAAAACGTCCCACGCCCAACGAGCAACCTTCGCTTTGTTTGAATCCTTAATCTTGGCTCTGTATTTGAATTCATTTCCGTAACTATCGATCTGCTTCGACAATTTGTACTCGAGCTCGATCACGCTTAGCCCGGCACTCTGAAGATGTTGCAGTTCGCCGGGTTCGGAAACGCCATTGTGATTTCGATCTTGCCAGAGTCGCAGTCGCTCAAACACAGCATCGTTTTTGTCGATGACGGCGTCTGCGTTCCCACCATTTTGCGGTTTGTTGAATTCAGCCAAAGCCAGAAAGCCGTTCTTTCCCGGTGAGGGTGGCTGTGGGGTGAGATCTCCAAACAATTCCTGTCCGTTGTCGAGGGTGCCGTTATTGTTTCGATCAAGCGCCAGCCATGCGTCGTCCGCGCCTGCTGCGGTCCACGATAACGGATCACGTGTTCCGTTTCCGTTGAGATCGAACATGACACCACGTGCGACGTCGGTCATAGCGAATCCGTCGCC
>DASTTB010000019.1:0-84405 GCA_035760365.1 Pyrinomonadaceae bacterium | reverse complement strand
GCTTCTGGCGCAAACGCTGGCGAAGATCCTGAACGTACCTTTTGCGATCGCAGACGCGACGTCGCTCACCGAAGCGGGCTATGTCGGGGAGGATGTCGAGAACATCCTTCTCAAGCTGCTGCAGGCTGCGGACACCGGCGGAAGCGTCTCCGAGACGGTCCGTAATGCCGAGCGCGGGATCATCTATGTCGACGAGATCGACAAGATCACCCGGAAATCCGAGAACCCGTCGATCACTCGCGACGTCTCCGGCGAAGGTGTTCAGCAGGCGCTGTTGAAGATTCTCGAAGGAACTGTCGCGAACGTTCCACCGCAAGGCGGACGCAAACATCCGCACCAGGAATTCTTCCCGGTCGACACCACCAACATTCTCTTCATCTGCGGCGGCGCGTTCGTCGGTCTCGAAAAAGTGATCGAACGGCGTTTGCGCAACAAGTCGCTGGGCTTCCATGCCGAGGTCAAGTCGGGCGTTCATCGTCACGCCGAAGCCCTCGCGCAAGTTCAGCCTGAAGACTTGATCAGATTCGGATTGATCCCTGAGTTTGTCGGACGCCTGCCCGTGGCCGGCGTGCTGCACGAGCTCGACGAGGGAGCACTCATCAAGATTCTTACCGAACCGAAGAACGCGTTGGTTAAGCAGTACCAGAAGAAGTTTGACTTCGATAACGTCAAACTCAAGTTCACCGAAGATGCCCTCAAAGCCGTTGCCCGCCAGGCCGTCGAGAGAAAAGTCGGCGCGCGCGGCTTGATGATGATTCTGGAAGAACTGCTGCTTGACGCCATGTACACCCTTCCTTCGCAGAAACGCGTCAAAGAATTTGTCATTACCAGTGAGATGGTTGAGCGGCGTCGCGCCGTGCCAGGAGAAGGTCTCACCGGAATTGACGGTGCGGCAGCGTAAGTCCCGACAAAACTTGTTTTCCATTCGAGCGTGAAAGTAGCGCCCCTACGGGAAATGATCTACAATTAGCCCTCTTTTCAAATAAGGCGAGACGACGCATTTTCACGGCTCGCCTTCGTTGCAAAAGCTCCCCAGAAAAGCTGTTTCAAACCATGGAAGAATACTCAGACAGACCCCCAGCCGACGTAGCGTGGTACCCGATGGTGCCGATTCGCGATGTCGTCATATTTCCGTTCACTAAAGTCGCTTTCAAAATCGGCCGCGCCGGCTCCGTTCGGGCACTCGAACAGGCTCTCGCCGGCGATCGAATGATTTTTCTGGCCACTCAGCACGACGCAACCGTTGACGAGCCCACGCCCGAACAGATCTACGGCATTGGAACTCTCGGCAAAATTCTCCAGTCCCAGAAACAGGAGAACGGCCAGATCAAAGTTGTAGTTGAAGGACGTGAACGCGCCACCACTGTGCGCGTCGACAACGCCGATGGCGCCTTTATGGCCCTCGTGCGTCGCGCCCCGGTCGTCAACGAAGAAGGCACACGCCTCGACGCACTGATTCAAAAGATCGGTCAACTCGTCGAACAGCACCTGCGTCTCGCGCCAGACACGCAAACAGACGCACTGCAAACTGCCCTGCGTAACCAGGAGCCTTCGCATCTCGCGGACGCACTCGCATCGCAGCTCAGAATTTCTGTCGAAGACAAGCAGGGACTGCTCGAGATCTTCTCGACTCAAGCTCGTCTCCAGCGTTTGATCGAACTGCTCGAAACCGAGATCGAAAAACGTCAACTCGATCGCACGATCCAAACGCGCGTCAAACGCCAAATGGAGAAGGCGCAGAAAGAGTACTACCTGAACGAGCAGATCAAAGCCATTCATAAAGAGCTCGGCCGCAAAGACGAAAAGGCCGAACTCGAAGACCTGAAGAAGAAGATCGAAGAAGCGGGCATGACCGAGGAGGCCAAAGAGAAGGCCATGCAGGAACTGCATCGCCTCGAAGCCATGCCGCCGATGTCAGCCGAAGGCACCGTTTCCCGCACTTATATCGATTGGTTGATCAGCGTACCGTGGAAACAGAAGTCGAAAGAGATCAAAGATCTCGCGAAAGCTGAAGAGGTACTCAACGACGATCATTTCGGTCTCGACAAGATCAAAGAGCGCATTCTCGAATATCTCGCCGTGCGCCAACTCGTGAAGAATCCGAAAGGCTCGATTCTCTGTTTTGTCGGACCTCCGGGCGTCGGCAAGACGAGTCTAGGTAAATCGATCGCGCGAGCCACCGGCCGCAAGTTTGTCCGTCTATCGTTAGGCGGCGTACGCGACGAGGCTGAGATTCGCGGACATCGCCGTACATACATCGGTGCGCTTCCCGGCCAGATCATTCAGATGATGAAGAAGGCGGGCACCATCAATCCGGTCGTGCTGCTCGACGAAGTCGATAAACTCGGCGCGGACTTCCGCGGCGATCCGAGTGCGGCTCTTCTCGAAGTGCTCGATCCGGAACAGAACCACACGTTCCAGGATCACTATCTCGACGTTGAATACGATCTCTCGAAAGTATTCTTCATCGCGACTGCTAACGTGCTGCACACGATTCCGCCGGCGTTACAGGATCGTCTCGAAATACTTCGTCTCTCCGGTTACACGGAACGCGAGAAACTCGAGATCGCCAAACGTCACCTCGTGCCGAAACAAGCCGAAGGCAATGGACTGAAACCCGAGCAGTTTGATTTCACTGACGAAGGCATTCTCGAAGTGATTCGTCACTACACACGCGAAGCCGGCGTTCGTAATCTCGAACGCGAGATCGGCTCGTGCTGTCGCAAGCTCGCTCGCAAGTTCGTCACCGAACAGGTTGATGAGACTGTCATGGATCGCGTCGATGCGGAACGCGTTCGCGAGATGCTTGGCCCAATCAAGTTTCGCCAGCAAGGCATCGCCGCGCAAAGCGAAATCGGTCTCGCGACCGGTTTGGCATGGACAGAGATCGGCGGCGAAGTGCTACAGATCGAAGCCACGCTTGTTAAAGGACGCGGAGGCGTGACGTTGACCGGAAAACTCGGCGACGTGATGCAGGAATCCGCGCAAGCAGCGCTCACGTGCATTCGCGCTCGCGCCGAACGTTTGGGAATGAGTCTCGACTTTATTCGCAAACGGGATCTGCACATCCATATTCCTGAAGGCGCTATTCCCAAGGATGGACCATCAGCCGGAATCACGATGGCGACGGCAATGGCGTCGGCGCTCGCGCACGTTCCCATCAGGAAGAACGTAGCGATGACGGGCGAGATCACGTTGCGTGGCAAGGTGCTGCCAATCGGTGGAGTGAAAGAGAAACTTCTCGCCGCTCACCGTTTCGGTATCGACACCATCATCCTGCCGAAGGACAACGAAAAAGATTTAGTCGAAGTGCCGGAAGAAGTCCGCGAGTCGCTCAACATCAACCTCGTTGAAAAGATTGATGAGGTTTTGTCGCTCGCGCTCGAAGACGCGGTCCCCACGACAGCGGCGACCGACGAAGCTCCGCCTCTGTGGACTACCGAGCAGCCTTCGCAAGGTATTCAGACCCGTTAAATCATTTCTGGTTTTCGGTCTATGTTATTCGTGCCGCTTCGCAGTCACGAATAACATAGATCCGTCTTGAAACAAGCAAAGGAGAACTAAATGAGTAAGAGCAAATATAGAGATGCTGACCTGATCCTCAAGCTTTATGACCTGCGTCGTGAGAAGACCATGCGCGAGGCGCGCAATTGGTTCTTGACTTTCAACCCCCAAAGTCCGCAGGACTTCATGGATGTGCTGACCAGCGACAAGAGCGGCTACTACCGTATGGTCGTTTCTTACTGGGACATGGCGTGCTCCCTCGTCAACAACGGCGCCATCGACATGGACATGTTTACCGACGCGAACGGCGAGCATATTTTCGTGTACGCGAAGGTCGAACCGTTCCTTCCGGCTTTGAGAGAAGCGATGGGCTCACCGCAACTGCTCGCGAATCTTGAGAAAACAGTGAAGGCAACACCCGACTACGAAGCAAGGCTCGTCGCCGTCCGCGAGCGTATGGCGAAGATGGTCGAGATCTGGCAGAAGAGGAACGCCGCCCAGGCCGCAGCCGCCTCGGGTGACTAGCCTGTAGTGATTAGCCAACCCACAGTCTCCGTATGTAGTTTGTACCTATGAAGGTTACAAAAGCGGAGTTTCTTAAAAGCGCTTTCAAGGAAGAAGACTGGCCGAGGGACTTGCAACCCGAAGTTGCGTTCCTCGGCCGCTCAAACGTCGGCAAATCGAGCTTGATCAACTCCTTGCTCTCGGTTCACCGCCTGGCGCGCACATCTTCAACGCCCGGACGAACGCAGTCGTTGAATTTCTTTGGCATCAATGATCGGTTCAGATTTGTGGACTTTCCGGGGTTTGGGTACGCCCGCGTACCGAAAAATATAAAATCGACCTGGGGCGAGATGGCGACGGACTATCTTGCCAAGCGCCGCCAGCTTGTGCTATCAATTCACCTCGTAGATTCGCGCCACGAACCCACAAAACAGGATTTGCAGCTTCACGAGTGGCTTGAACAAAGCGACAAGCCCCGGTTAATTGTTGCCACAAAATCCGATAAGCTTTCGAACAACGAATTGAGAAAAAATCTGGAGCACATCGCACGCGTGCTCGATAACGACAGCGTAATGGCCTACTCGGCCAAAAGCGGCCGCGGTCGTGATGAGCTGTGGCGGGCGATACAAAGCGCAATTGAAGGCAGCGTGTAGTAGATATTCGATCTCTATATGGACTTTTTGTGATCTCTGTTTTATGTGTTTGCGCTTTTGAACGTTGAGCCTGTATTCTGAAGCGACAGTCGGCAATCCGAATCCGAAAATCTCTCAGCCCCCTTTGGTCAACCTGGCTTGTTTGGGCCACGCGCGTGGAGCGGGTGGCATCAAACGCGATACTGAATTTGCTGCGCGCGCAAAGTTGAGTTACATTTGCACTACACCGTTTAAGGAGAATCAGAGTTTTGCCCCGCGAATGAAGTGGGAGCGCAAGGGGTTCACCACATCCCATCGCTTCAAACCGCACAATTCATATCCACCGTTTTTCTGTAATTGATAAACCGCTGAGACTGCTTAGAGAAGTTTAGAGAAAACTGATATGTCACAACGAACACGTTCACGCGCATCGAGCGCGAACAACGACGCTAACGGAGAAGACGGCGGCGCCACTGTCGCTACCGCAGAAGCTCCTGAACGAGAATCCAGAGAACCCCGCGACGGTAAGAACGAGGGCTTTCACAATCTGGCTGATCTCAAGGAGATGTCGATCTCCAAGCTCACGCAAATCGCCAAGAGTATGGATGTGCCCGGCGCTACGGGTATGCGTAAGCAGGAGCTCATCTTCAAAGTACTCGCCGCCCAGACGGAGAAGAGCGGTCTCATCTTTTCGGAAGGTGTGTTGGAGACGTTGCCCGATGGTTTCGGCTTTCTCCGCGCGCCTGAGTACAACTATCTGCCAGGCCCGGACGACATCTACGTCTCGCCTTCGCAGATTCGAAAGTTTGATCTGCGCACCGGCGATACCGTCAGCGGTCAGATTCGTCCGCCAAAAGAAGGCGAGCGTTACTTCGCGCTGATCAAAGTCGAAGCGATCAACTTCGAATCTCCGGATCAGGCACGCGAAAAAGTATTCTTCGACAACCTGACCCCGCTGTATCCCGAAGAGCAGTTGCGGATGGAGACCGCGTCGGACAACTTGTCCGCGCGCGTCATCGATCTCGTTACGCCACTCGGCAAAGGTCAACGCGGTCTCATCGTCGCTCCGCCCAGAACGGGTAAGACGATGCTGCTGCAAACCATCGCCAACTCGGTTACACAGAACCATCCGGAAACGACGCTTATCGTGTTGCTCATCGACGAGCGACCGGAAGAAGTCACGGACATGCAACGCTCCGTCAACGGCGAAGTTATTTCGTCGACGTTTGACGAGCCGCCGACGCGCCACGTGCAAGTCGCCGACATGGTGATCGAAAAAGCCAAGCGCCTCGTCGAGCACAAACGCGACGTCGTGATCCTGCTCGACTCGATCACGCGTCTCGCGCGCGCGCACAACGCAGTCGTTCCGCCCAGCGGCAAGATCCTCTCCGGCGGTATCGACTCCAACGCGCTCCAGCGTCCGAAGCGTTTCTTCGGCGCCGCTCGTAACATCGAAGAAGGCGGATCGCTGACGATCATCGCCACCGCGCTGATCGATACCGGTTCGCGCATGGACGACGTGATCTTCGAAGAGTTCAAAGGTACTGGTAACTCGGAAATTCATCTCGATCGTCGTCTGAGTGATAAACGACTGTTCCCGGCCATCGACTTGCAGCGCTCCGGCACACGCAAGGAGGAGTTGCTGATCAGCAAGGAAGACCTCAATCGCATCTGGGTGATGAGACGTGTGTTGAATCCGCTGTCGCCTGTCGAGCAGATGGAAGTCGTGCTCGAGCGCTTGGAGAAGACGAAGTCGAACGCGGAGTTCCTTGCTTCGATGCAGAGTTAGTATTCGCCACAAAGAGGCACAAGAAACACAAATGATTTTATATCTTTGTGTCTTTTGTGCCTCTTTGTGGCAAACCCTCTTTTAAATGCGCATCGCTCTCCTAACTTCTGAAGCCGTGCCTTTTGCAAAGACCGGCGGGTTGGCTGACGTTTCCGGCGCCTTACCTAAAGCTCTAAACGAACTAGACGTCGACGCCCGCCTCATTCTTCCGCTCTACGAACAGATCGATCGCGGATTTCTAAATGGAGATTCCATTGACGAAGTCCGCGTCGAATGGCGCGGGCAAATACACACAGTTCGTTTCCTGCTAAGCGACGCCGCCGGCGTCCCCGCTTATCTTCTCGAACGTCCGGAGTTCTTCGCCCGCCCCAACGTCTACGGCTACCAGGACGATCACATTCGCTTTGCTTTCTTTTCGCGTGCGGCGCTCGCACTCCTGAAACATCTCGACTGGCAACCTGACGTCGTGAACGGAAACGACTGGCCTTCCGGTTTTGCGATGGCCGAACTGCGTGCGCGCCGTCGTTACGATCCGTTCTTTCAAAACGTGCGAACGCTGCTTTCGCTTCATAACGTCGGTTATCAGGGTTTCTTCGATCCGGGAGATCTCTGGTGGCTGGGTTTTGGCGAGCGGCCCGACGTCGACGACTTCATGTTGAATCGCACCGCTTCGGCATTGAAGGCCGGAATCATCGCTGCCGATGCGCTCTCGACGGTGAGTCCGCGCTACTCGCGCGAGATACAAACGCGGGAACAAGGTCATGGTCTCGACTGGCTGTTGCGCTCTCGCTCCGATCGTCTCGCGGGCATCGCCAACGGCGTTGACTACACGATCTGGAACCCGGAAACGGATCCGCACATCGCGGCGAACTTCTCGGTTGACGACATGTCGGGAAAACGCGAGTGCAAGATCGATCTGTTGCGACGTTTCGGCTTGCCACAGGATCCTGAGCGACCTGTGATCGCGATCATCTCGCGTCTCGTTAAGCAAAAGGGTTACGATCTGATTCAACAGATCGCGAAGCCGATCGTGCAAACGGGCGCCTTCTTCATCGCGCTCGGCGCGGGTGCGAAGGAGTATGAAGATTTTCTGCAACAGTGGCACGACGCTTATCCGCGCGAAGTCGGAATTTACAAGGGTTATGCGGGCGAGCCGCTTGCACACCAGATCGAAGCCGGCGCGGATCTCTTTCTGATGCCTTCGCATTACGAACCGTGCGGCTTGAATCAGATGTACAGCATGAGATACGGCACGGTTCCGGTAGTCCGGGCCACTGGTGGTCTGGACGACACTGTCGAACAATTCAACCCGTCGACAGGCACAGGATCGGGCTTCAAGTTTGGACCTTACGACGCTGGTGCATTGCTTGAAAAAATACGCGAAGCACTTTACTTTTATGGCCGGCCTGACGACTGGCAAAAGATTCAGCGTAACGGAATGTTAGTCGACAACTCCTGGGAAGCTGCGGCGAAAAAGTACGTTCAGCTTTACGAGGAAGTTGCCGCTCTGTGAGCTTTGAACTTTGAACTTTGAGCTTGGTTACTGTTGGCACTTTGACGACTAGTGGTAAACCGAGAGAACAAAGTACAAAATCCAAAGCACTAAGTTCGAACAATATGTCAAAAGTGATCGCAGTTATCGGCGCCCAATGGGGCGACGAAGGTAAAGGCAAGATTGTCGATCTGCTCGCGGAGCAGTTCGACATCGTTGTGCGCTATCAGGGCGGGCATAATGCCGGCCACTCGGTGCAGGTTGGCGACCAGTCGTTCGTGCTGCACCTGCTGCCGTCGGGCGTCGTGCATCGCGGCAAGACGTGCGTGCTCGGCAACGGCATGGTCATCGATCCGAAGGCCTTCTTCGTCGAAGCCGATCGACTGACGCAACAAGGCATCGAAGTCTCACCCGAGCGCGTCAAGATCAGCTCTCGCGCGCACCTGATCCTTCCGTATCATCGCGCCCTCGACCATACGAGCGAAGAACGGCTCGGCAATGAGAAAGTCGGCACGACGCTGCGCGGCATTGGACCAGCATACGAAGACAAAGCCGGACGCCGCGGCATCCGCACTGCCGACGCGCTTGTCCCTGACGTGCTTCGTTCGCGCATCGAACGCAATCTCGAAGACGCGAATCGCATCATCGAAGCTTACGGCGGTGAACCGCTGAACGCAGACGAGATCTTTCGCGAGATGTCGATGCTGACAGAACGACTCGCGCCGTTCATCGCCGACACCACGCATTACTTGAACATCGCTGCCAGTGAAGGTCGTTCGATCCTGCTCGAAGGCGCGCAGGCAACGCTGCTCGACGTCGATCACGGCACGTATCCGTTTGTGACATCGTCGACGACTGTTGCGGGCGGAGCCATCATCGGCACCGGTCTGGCGCCTCAGCGTCTCGGCGGCGTGTTGGGCATCGTGCGAACGTATACGACTCGCGTCGGCGAAGGTCCATTCCCGACCGAGATGCTGGAAGGCGAAGCTGAGCTGGGCCAGATGATTCGCGAACGTGGTCGTGAGTACGGTGCCTCGACCGGTCGTCCGCGGCGGTGCGGTTGGTTCGATGCGTTTGCGACGCGTTATGCGGCTGAGATCAACGGCTTCTCCTCCGTCGCGTTGACAAAGCTCGACGTGCTCGACACGCTCGATGAGATCAAAGTCTGCACGGGTTACAAGCTGCATGGCCGCGTGTGTGAATCGTTGCCTGCGGTGTCGCAGGACCTGCGGCGTGTTGAACCGATCTTCGCGACTTTGCCGGGATGGCAAACGTCAACTCTGGGTACGACCGAACTGAGTGCCCTCCCCCCGAACGCTCGTCGCTACGTTGATTTCTTATCGGAACAGATCGGCGTGCAGATTGGACTCATCTCGACTGGTCCCGAACGTTCGCAAACGATCGTCGTTCACGACTCAGCATTAGGCCAGTGGCTCAGCGATAACGGATAAGAATGTAGGCCGCGACCACCCAGTCAAAGCTGATGCAAGCAATCGCGTAGGTCCATGGTCCAATCCCGTGACCTGGACCAAGATGGTGCAATCCGAAGTCCCACACCGGATGCACCGCCCATCCGAGTGCCAACCACTTCGCCGAACCTCGCCACCCGATCAATCCCCATTCTGAATCCGTTATTTTCATTGCTAATCCGTGTTTCACTCTGGCACGTTTGAATACTGACGGACTGTTCGGTAGAATGCCCGTCGAGTTTTCTCGCAATTGAAAAGAGCACGCCCTCGCGTGCTCTCCGCATGTATGTGGGCCGATAGCTCAGTCGGTAGAGCAACTGGCTTTTAACCAGTGGGTCGCAGGTTCGAGTCCTGCTCGGCTCAAATTCACATCTGGTGCAAAGACGCTATTAGGGGTGCCGGAGCATCTTTACTCGCAATCGCTTCTCAATGCGATACTGACGCTTGTCTTGGCTGTTCGCCTCTCAATGCTTCTATGAAACGGCTTCTTCGTTTAGCGAAGTCGACTTCGAGAATGAAACCATGGAGAATTTTCGCGGTCTTCTCAAGTTTTGTCGAAATGCAGACTGGTACTCCCTGTAGCTCTTTAGTGTAGTTAATTACTGCGTTTAGGAAGAAGCAACGTGCTAACATTACGATAAATGTCTTTCCGATTCGAATGGGATCCGAAGAAGGCCGCAACAAATCTAGCCAAGCATGACATTTCATTCGAAGAAGCAATGACGGTATTTGCTGATCCTTTAGCGCGAATTTTTTCTGATGAGGAACATTCAGTTGATGAAAGGCGCGAGATCATTATCGGTCACTCGACCCAGCGCCAGTTAATTCTGGTGAACTTTACCGGCACTACAGAACACGTGAGAATCTTTAGTGCACGCAAAGCGACTCGCGGGGAGCGCAAAGACTATGAAGAAAACGTTGGCAAGTAAGAAGAAAATGGTGACGGGAAAAGGGTTACGTCCAGAGTATCGGTTCGATTATAGCAAGTCGAAACCCAACCGCTTTGCAGCAAAAATGTCGGAAGGTACGGTCGCAGTTATACTCGAGCCTGACGTCGCCGCCGTTTTCAACTCATCAGAAGCCGTCAATGCTTTACTGCGCTCTATCATCTCCGCCATGCCAGCATCGAAACGTAGCCCTCGAGCTAACAGAACCGCCTAGCGTTACAAACGCACCCTAGTGGCTAATCTAGTTCGGGCTAAGTCTTCGCAGCCCGCTCACTTTCTGGGATGTAGAGCAACTGGCTTTTAACCAGTGGGTCGCAGGTTCGAGTCCTGCTCGGCTCAAATTCCTTAATGAAATCCTACTGGCCTCGTGTCTTCCGATCTCGATTTCTCCCCAACGCTTTCAAGCATGTACCGTGAACGGCGTGTCGTCGGACGCAGTGGAAAAGTGTTTGAGAACGTCGGCGCACTATCTACCGTCAATAATCTACTTCACATCAGATCGTTGATGCTTGAGTCGTCACCAGAGCGCACGCTGGAGATCGGCATGGCGTTTGGAGGCTCGACGCTTACGTTTGCCGCAACTCACCGAGACTTACAGCGGACGCCACGCCGGCAGCACACTGCCATCGACCACGCACAGAAGAGTTATTGGGATGATGCCGGCAGACAAAACCTCGAACGCGACGGACTGGCGGACTATGTCGAAGTGATTGAACAGCATTCGGCCTTCGCACTACCGCAAATGATCGTCGAGCAACGAAGATACGACTTGATCTACGTTGATGGCTCGCATCAGTTTGAAGATGTTCTTATCGACTTCGTCTTTTGTCATGAATTACTAAACGTCGGCGGGATGATTCTCTTCGACGACAGCACCGACTCACAAGTGGCAAAGGTGTTGCGGTTTATCGAATCGAATTACGATGAGATCTATCGGCGGGAACCGCTGCTGAGAGGCAATCGAAAGGAACGGTTAAAGCGCCGGCTTGCTCGCAGGCTTCACCGAAACCAACTCACTGCGTATCGCAAACTACGCGACGGGCGGCAGAACTGGGGTAAACGGCTCAAGCCGTTCTAATGACTTACGTCTGTTTCCAACCACTTTTCTTTGAGTGTTCGACTCCTGCACGCCTCAAATCCCAATTTACTTCAGCTTCCTTCAGGGATTAGATCCGCTATTCATCGGACTTGAATTTCATGCACGAATGAACGAGATCCCGCGTCCTGGAACCAGGTCACGTGTTCTGACACCATATCGAACTCGATATGGTATTTGCCCGGCCTACTCGGGGCACGGGCAGTCAGTTGGACCGTGACCGCCTCGTGTGGCCTTACATCGCGCTCAATATCTGCTCCTGCGTAATTCCACTCAATGTCAAACGTCTCGGAAGACAGGTGGGCTCCCAGCCAGACGAAACCGCCTTCATCAGAATCGCCTTTGCGCGCCAACCACGTGGCAAATCCCACATTTTCAATGCGAACCTGAAAACCCAGCTCGTCCCCAGGTGAACAGACGGACGGTCCGCTGATCACCGTGATTTGCGCATTCAACCCGCGAGGCATGCGACTATCCCATAACTCGAGGTTCTTTTGGCACGTCAACACGGCCCGCCGCCCTTCATTGTGCACCAGATCCACCTCCGCGAAACCAATATCCAGCAACATCGCCTTCAAGCATTCACCCGTCGGTAAGAACCAATTCGCATGATTCTCAAGCCGCGGTTTCGATGACTGTTCTACGTAACCCAACAGGTGGACCTTTTCATGCAGGCTGCCCCATTCGTATGACACATCCTTCGCCAGGCTATCCTGGGGCAAGACCGAAGAGTCGACGATAAGCAGTTCATCGGTGACGGCGAACAGAATCTCCATCGCCAACAGGAGGTGCTTGCAATGGTAGAGGAGCCCGAGCGCCAACGTAACATCGAACGTCCCTACGGTCGCGGGGCTCACGTCGTAGATGTTCATCTGCCGGTATTGAATATCCAGATTGAGAACCCGTTTCACAAACTCCGCTTGCATGATTTCGTGGCGCTGTGCATCGAGCCCCAGCACGGAGGCCGCATTTCGGCGTTTTGCTTCCAGAGCAAAAAAGCCGGCGTTGCAGCCAATATCCAGCACACTCTTTCCAGTGAGATCAGCGGGAAGGCAACGGCTAACCACCGGCCACCGATCCTGCGGATGATCGATGGGTTCGCCCATAACGCTGCTCGTCTTAGTTCGAATGCCGTCGCCCAGATCGATGCAGTGCCACCATGGACCGAGCTTCTGAATGGCTTCCTCAATGGAGGTCTTATCGAGCATGGGTGCCGCAGTTCGAATAGGTGTTCATCCAAAAAGCCTGCTCTCTTTCTTTTGAATGGCGGCTTCGAGTGCTCTGTAGGGTCCTGTTTTCACTGCTGGAATATACAAGCACTTCTTCTCTGCGGTAAAGTTTTTGCTAGCGACAGAATTTGAATGCAGCGAACCTCAGAGTAATTCCCGATCTTGCTGGAAACTACTGGCTTTAAACCCGGTGGATTGCAGCCTTTCCGATTGCGTCGCCGGCGACAACACGCCGGATATCAACGGTGAATGGGTGGAAGGAGTCGATCACAGTTTCAAAAGGCTGACTTGTTCGAAGTGTTTCATCGCATCGGTGAGACGCTAAAGATACGCGAACTCCCGAACACGTACACTGACTGGCAAGTAGATCGTCAACGGCATATCGTTCGCGATCTGACGTACAGTAAACACACGTCGATGCTGTTCGCTCAGTATCGCAAGCATCTCGGAATGTGGCGTTATCTTTTGCTACTCGAGGTCCAGGGCTTACTCGTTCCCAACAAAGTGCGCCGGATGCTCAAGCTCAACGCAAACATTCTGATCTCCGGCATGGTCCAGACTTACAGCGTCATCGGCACCGGCGGGATCCAATCGCTGGTCCATACGCTGTTGAGATCACGAACAAATAACCACGCTCTACCGCGACTTCACAGTCAGCAGAACGATCTCCGGCGTTACGTTGAAACGAACGGGCATGATGCTGGTACCGATCCCAGTGGTGACGAAGAGATCGTGGTTGTTTTCGACGATATGTCCGCGCGCATACCGCTGTCCGAAACGCGATGGTTGGACCACGCTGCCGATGAATGGAAACCGCACCTGCCCGCCGTGAGTGTGTCCCGCTAAGAGCAAAGGAACACGCGGCGGGAGCTGCGGAAAGATGTCGGGGTTGTGCGTCATTGCAATCATCGGCGCGCCTTGCGGAACTCGATCAAGTGTCTGCTCGACGCTTTGCGGACGCGTCCAAAGATCAGCAAGGCCGACGAGCCACAGCGACGTGCCGCGAGCATCAACCTTTACGACCTCATTCTCCAACACCTTCATCCCGTTCTGTTCCAGCGACGCGCGCACTTTCGCGCCGTCGTACCACCAATCGTGATTGCCCAACACTGAATACACACCCAGCGGCGCGCTGAAGTTTTTCAGAATCGACGCAAATACGTCGGGCTCCATCCGCAGCGGATGACGCCGGCCATCGCCGGCAATGTAATCGCCGAGTATGACAATCATCTCCGGTTGCAGTTGATTCGTACGCTCAACGATCGATCGCAACTTACGCTCGTCAATAAACGCTCCACCCGCGTGGATGTCGGAAAGAACTGCGATTCTCAAACCGTCAAGCTCGCGCGGCCACGGAGCGATCGCGATCGTTTCCTCGCGAACGATCAGCCGGTTCGGTTCAATAAAGAACCCGTAAAACGCGAGGAGGCCCAACACCAGCACCGTCACACCGAAACCGATGCGCAATCGTTTTACCCACCGCGAACGCGTCGGCTGACGCACCCGGTAAATCACATAAAACAACAGGCCGCCCAGAACGGATACCGCTATTACAAACGAGATACTCATAAGCTCACGATTCTGCTATCTTCACCGTCATGAAAACGATACTTGCCATTCTCCTGATAACAGTCACCACCCTTGCACAAACACCGGAGCGGCAACAGTTCATTCGCACCGAAGCGGCCGTGATCGCTTTAACTCGTGTGCGCGTGATCGACGGCACGGGCGCGCCGGCTGTCGAGGACCAGACGATCGTGATCAGCGGCGGCAAGATCCAGGCGTTTGGACCAACCAGATCCGTCACGATACCAGCAAACGCCGAAACGCTCGACCTGAATGGTTACACCGTCATGCCCGGTATCGTCGGAATGCACAACCACATGTTCTTTCCGATGGGTGGCTCGCCGCCGATGTACTCCAACATGGGCAGCAGCTTCCCTCGCCTCTACCTCGCCAACGGCGTCACGACGATTCGCACCACCGGCAGTGTCGCGCCCTACACCGATCTCGAAATCAAACGCCTGATCGACGCCGGCCGCATGATTGGACCAAAGATGCACATCACGGCGCCGTACTTCGAAGGCAAAGGCGCATTCACTCCTGTGATGCATCAACTCAACGACGCAGCCGACGCGCGTCGCATGGTCAACTACTGGGCCGACCAGGGCGCCACCTCGTTCAAAGCTTACATGAACATCACCCGCGACGAATTGCGCGCCGTCGTCGAAGAAGCGCACAAACGCGGGCTTAAAGTCACCGGACACCTCTGCTCGATCGGCTACAAGGAAGCCGCCGAGATCGGCATCGACAACCTCGAGCACGGCCTCTTCGCCGACTCGGAATTCGTCCCAAACAAGCAACCCGATCAGTGTCCGCAAGGCGTATCGAACAGTCTGCGCCAACTCGATCTAAAGAGCGCGCCGGTTCAGGACACAATTAAAACGCTCGTCGCGAAAAATGTTGCAATTACTTCGACGCTGCCGGTCTTCGAAGCCGGCGGCGCGCCCCTCGCGCAATCCGGCATCGGCGCGTCGAGTGCCTTGCTTAACCCGCGTGTTCTCAACGTGATGTCCACCGACGCGCGCGTGCGCTATCTGCAAAACCGCGCCCGTGTTTCGTTGCAAGGCGATTTCGTCGCGCTGCTTCGCAAGGCGATGGACTTCGAACGCGCGTTCGTTCGGGCGGGCGGACTGCTCATCGCCGGACTCGATCCGACGGGCAACGGCGGAATCGTCGCGGGCTTCGGCGATATTCGACAGGTCGAATTGTTAGTCGAAGCGGGTTTCACTCCAGCCGAAGCAATCAAGATCGCCACGCTCAACGGCGCGAAGTTTCTCGGCGAAGACGCGCGCATCGGTTCGATCGCAGTTGGCAAACAAGCTGATCTGATGATCGTGAAAGGAAATCCGGCGGCAAATATCAGCGACCTCGAGAAAGTCGAGATCGTCTTCAAGGACGGCGTGGGCTACGACTCCGAGAAGTTGATCCAGTCAGTGCAGGGACTGGTGGGAATCCGTTAGAAGTTGATCGATCTATCGCAACTTAACAGCTCTCCGATAGATTACTAGACCCGCGATCACGGCCAGCGCAAACAAACCCGCTCCTCCGACGAGCAACCAACGTGTACTCATCGGCGACTGCGCTACGAACGCTTGCGTGGGCGCTGCCTGGCGTGCGCTCTCGTGATAGGCGCGGGCTTGAGCGTCCGCGAGCGAGGACTCGAGTCGGGTACGAGTGTTTGCAATGATCCCGAGTTGGGCCACGACGCTGTCGCGCTCGATCGTCAACTGTCGCCGCCGCGCTTCACGCAACTCTTCCGGCCTTGTCGATCCGACGCCCGCAAGCGATCGGGCGATGTTCTCCGGCTTCAGCGCTTCTTCCAACTCGACCAGCCTCGCTTTCAAGCCTTCTTCCTTAGCCTGAAGATCGAGCAGGTCCAACTTTATTTTGTCGACTGTGTCAGCGGCGCTCGTCGCCTCCTGCGCATTCGCAAACACAAACACTGACAAAATCAGTGCCAAACATAGTTGAAGCTTCATCCGACACCTCCCCCAAATTGCGCGGAAGTACAGATGATAACACTATTTCTGATTATTACTCTTGGGCTCGCGGTACCAGCGGGCGCCCGACGCGTATTCGCGATCGCTCGCGCGCAGGCGTGTGAGCGAACCTTTTGGATCGACGTGCGCGCACGCAACGTGAATCGCGGTGATCGCCGCCATCGGAGCAACGTAGGAATTTAGAAACGAAGGACTCGCGACCAGCGCCACGAGATGAGCGTCAGCATAACGCGCGATCGGAGACATATCGCTGTCGGTGATGCCAAAAGTCGGAACGCCCTGACGCTTGGCACGCAAAACTGATTCGACAGTGTCGCGCAAACATTGTCCGAAACTGATCGCGATCAGCAGGTCTTTCGAAGTCAGACCCTTGAGCTTGTGCTGAAGATTGCCGGTGCTGCCCACCGGCGCGTCGGCGTCGAAACCGAGTGAACTCAATCCATACGCGAGGTAATAAGCAAGCGAGGTCGCGAAGTCCAAACCGACGACGAGCACACGGCGCGAACGCTTGATCAGTTTCGCCAACTCGATCAGTCGCTGGCGATCCAGATCCGAGTCCAACTTCTTCAGGTTTTCCAGCGCCTTGTCCAACGCGTGATCGATGTGATCGGTGACGCTTCGTTTCTCACGCGTCGCCGCTTTCAGCGCAGCGTAAGGAGTGATGCGCGTGACGAAGTGTTGGCGCAGGTCAGTCGAGAAGTCGGCGAAACTCTTGTAACCAAGCACCTGCGTGGTGCGCAGGATCGTCGTCGCGTCGACGTTGTAGCGTTTGGCTAATTCGCGTGACGATAGGAAACACGTCTCTTCAGCGGAATCGAGAATGGCGCGGAGTAATCTTTGACGGCGAGGATTGAGACGCGTTCGGGCGCAGGCGAAACGATTTTCAACGGGGCTCGAGGTGCTGCTCCCGTTCACGTTCGCGTTTGCCGCCGTGGCGACTTCTTTTTTCCGGGATTTGCTCGAATTTTTTGTCACGACTCTCAGTGTGGTTCGAGTCTCATCAGAGTTTCAGTCCGGGAAACAATGTAATCGAGATTCACGTTGAAACCGAGTCCCGGTCCGTGCGGCGCCGCCACAGTCCCGTCGGCGGCAACAGTCACTTCGGGAACAATCAGATCGCGCGCGAAATAACGCGAGCTCGCCGAAATATCTCCAGGCAAAACGAAGCCGGGCAGACTCGCCAGCGCGATGTTGTGCGCCCTGCCGATGCCTGACTCTAACATCCCACCGCACCAAACCGGTATCTCTTTCTCGTGACAAAGGTCGTGAATCGCGAGGGCCTGCGAATACCCGCCGACGCGCCCGATCTTGATGTTGATGATGCGGCAACTCCCGAGTTCCAACGCCTGCCGGGCTCGACGGATTCCGGTGATGCTCTCGTCGAGACAGATCGGAGTCGCGATCTGAGTTTGAAGCTGCGCGTGATCGATCAAGTCGTCGTATTCAAGAGGCTGTTCGATCATCAGCAGACCAAACTCGTCGAGCGTCCTGAGATGTTCGACGTCGTTTAGCGTGTAAGCACAGTTCGCGTCGACTGAGAGCAGAATGTCGGGATGGAGTCGCCGCACTTCCCTCACGATACCGATGTCCCAACCGGGCTTGATCTTGAGCTTGATGCGTTGATAACCAAGACCGAGATAGCGATCGACACGCTCGAGGAGATGTTCGACCGACGGCTGGATGCCGAGACTCACGCCAACCGGAATCCGATCGCGCGTGCCGCCAATCCACTGCGACAACGATTGATGATTCAAACGCGCGAGCAAATCCATGTAGGCGAGTTCCAACCCTGCCTTGGCCATGTTGTGCCCGCGAAACGGGGCAAGACGCCGTGCCAGATCCGCAAGGTCGCTCACGGGTTCGGCGAGTAACGCCGGCGCGAGATAGTCGCGGATGACGTGCAACGCCGTCCCGACTGTTTCGTAGCTGTAAAGCGGCTCTTCAGCGGCAACCACTTCGCCCCAGCCTGTTTCGCCGCCTGCCTGCATGGACACCAGAATGATGAGCCGCGAATCGATCCGTCCAAAGCTGGTTTCGAATGGTTCGACCAGCGGCAGGCGAACTGTCCGTATCTCGACTTTTTCAATGGCGAGCCGTTCGGGTACGGCGCCCGCAGGCTGATTCAAAACTTCGGATCGCGGTTGCATGGCCGCGGAAGATAACAAATCGCAGCTTCGAGTGGCAAGGCGTTTTGCAGCAACTGCGGCACTATTGACTTTTGTGCAGCACTTGCTGTAAGTAGACCGTTGCATATCCAGAACAGCTCCGTTCAGCTCATTCGACATTCCTTCGAGGAGGCAGGCGTTATGACCCAGATCGTCTCGACACCCAACTTGACCAAGCGGCGAGGGAATTATTTTCTGTTATTGGCTTTGGCGCTCCTCGTCTTCCCTCTCCCAGCGCTGGCGCAGACTACAACTTCCACGATCGAAGGAAACATCACCGACTCGCAAAAGGCCGTCGTCGCAGGCGCGCAAGTCGTCGTGAAGAATCCCGCGCTCGGCATCGAACGCACCGCCAGCACCAACGCCGAGGGCTTCTTTCGAGTCACCGCGTTGCCGGCGGGCAATTACAGCGTCACGGTGACCGCAACCGGCTTCGCGTCGCGCACTTTCGAGAACATCGAGGTCACACTCAATCGCACGTTGCGCTTCGACGTCGACCTCGAAGTCGGCGCTGTGCAGGAACAGGTTGACGTCAGCGCGGCGGTGCAGTTGATCGATTCGACGTCAGCCGCCAGCGGCGCCACAGTCACGCCGCAACAGATCAAAGAGTTGCCCGTCAACGGACGCAACTATCTCGACCTGCTGCAACTCGTGCCCGGCGTCGTCGTCAACCGCCAGGCTGACATCGGCAGCGACAACTCCACGCCGGTGCTCGGCGAACGCGCCGGCAACAACAACTTTCTGATCGACGGTCAACCAAACAAGAACAACGTCACCGGCGGCGCTGCGTCGCAGTTCAACCAGGAGACGATCGCTGAGTTTCAGGTTTTGACGGCCGGGTACAAAGCTGAGTTCGGACAGGCGTCGGGCGCCGTCGTCAACGTCATTACGCGCAGCGGTGGTAACGAGTATCACGGCGTGGCGTCGCTCTTTCATCGCAACGATGCCCTTGATTCGTCCAACTCACTCGACCCGGCAGTTACGGAAGCGCCGGATCTGAGTCGTTGGGATTACAGTCTCGCCGTTGGTGGTCCAATCGCGAAAGACAAGGTTCACTTCTTCGGTTCCTTCGAACGCATCACCGAGAACCGCGTGTTGAACTTCACGTTTCTGCCGAACACGCCGCAGTTCCTGCGCGACTTTGAAAACCAGTTCGACAATCCGAGCGAAACGTTCGAAACACGCGGCTTCTTCAAGCTCGACGAGCAGATCGGGCGGCATCAACTTTCGCAGGAAGTGAATTACACGAACGGTGTGATACGCGAGTTTCTTCCGTTGTCGGCAGCCAACAGCTTGCCTTCACGTCGAAACAACCTGAGCGCCCGTCACCTGCTGCTGGGTGCCAGCGACACGGTGCTCGTCGGCGATCAGGCGAATCCGTGGGTGTTCACCCTGCGTGGCGCTTATCGTGACGAGCCTTCGAATTCAGCGGCCGCGCATCCGGAGGCTGGTGTCGGCACCACCTTCAACATGTTCAATACGCTGACGTCAAACAGTCTGGCGGGCAACGTCGGAGCGGTTCAGTTTGGTAACACAACCAGCCCGTCACGGTTGGACCAGAAGTACACTTCGCTCAGCGCGAACGCCGCGAAGGTCTTCGGCGATCACAGTGTGAAGTTCGGCTGGAACTTCCTGCGCACGAAAGTTGACGGTATCGAAGCCTCGATTCTGCAACTCCAACTCTTCGCACTCGTCAGCGACTTTGCAACGTTCGGTCCGGTAAACGCGGGCTTCTTTACAGTCACGACCGCCGGTGGTCTGACTCCACAGGCCAACGAGATTCATCTGCGCAACAACTACAACGGCCTATACATCCAGGACGACTGGCGTTTCCTGCCGAGCCTGACGCTGAATTTTGGTTTGCGTTGGGATTACGACTCTGAGTTCGAAACTAAGCGCAATTTTTCGCCACGCGTCGGCTTCGCGTGGATGGCGACGCCGAAGACTGTTGTCCGCGGACACTTCGGAGCGTTTTACGATCAGTTTCGCTTATCGACGGTGCGTGCCGTGCCGACGTTCGGCGGCGCGGACCAGCGCGTGATCCAACCGTTCTCTTATCCACGCGGCTTCTACGGCAACCCGAGTATCGCGGCCGCGGCGATTGGAGCTTCATTGTTTCCGGGCAGCGGTTTCTGTATCTCTTCGAGTTTGACTGACGCACAGATTCTGGCTGGCGGCTTGACGTGTCCGGCATTTGGCGGCGGCGCGGGCAACCAGTTCATCGGCATCGATCGCTTGAATCGCGTCGTCGCGCCGGGACATGCATTCATTCCCGCGAACGCTGTCATAAACCTTTCGAACATCCAGCAACTCTCGGGACTGACACCGGATCAATATCTGACACAGGCCGCACTCGCAGTCGGCAAGCCGGCGGGTTTCTTTTTCTGGGGACCATTCGGCGTGCTCTCGCACACGGCGATTCCCGCACAGCTTTTCCCAACTGACATCGATCGAAATTTCAAGACGCCGTTTACGACGAGCTTTGGCATCGGCGTGCAACGTGAACTCGGCAAGAGTCTCGTCGTCACGGCTGATTACTATCATCGCAACATGAACGACATGCTTGGCGTGCGCGAAGCCAACGCATCGTTTGTTTCGCGCGCTGCCGGACGGCAGTTTCTCCCGCCGTTTACGGCTGGTCCGATCCGCACGTTTGGCCCATGGTATGAAGGAACTTATGACGCGCTGGTGTTGAGCTTCACCAAACGCTTTAGCAGGCGTTTCGGACTAAGCGGCAACTACACGTTCGCGGATCAAACCGACAACGTGCTCGGCGTCAATACGTTGCCGTCGGACAGTTTCGTCGGCGTCGCGCCGATCGTGAGCAGTGTCGAAGCCGGTGTACCGAGAACGAATGCCACCGGCGCTTACACGCGCGCCAACGGTCGCTTCGTCGCGGCCGCCGGTTCGTTCGTCAACGGTCCAGATCTCGACAAAGGACCATCCGACCTATCGGTGGACCACACGTTCCAGGTCAACGGCCTGCTCGAACTTCCCTGGCAGATTCAACTCAGCGGCATCTTTCGCGCGCAGAGCGGATTCCACTACAGTCGCACCGGCTCGTCAGCAGACCCGGATGGAAACGGAACTCTCAGCGGCATCGATCTGACTGTGGGTAGAAATTCGTTCACGGCGCCGCCGTTTGTGAATCTCGACATGCGTTTTGGGAAACGAATTAACTTCACGGAGCGCTTGAGAATGCAGGTGTTGTTCGAGTTTTTCAACCTTTTGAACCGTCAAAATCCAGCGGCGGTCTTTACCTCGCTCGCGGAACCGGCTAATTTCGGCAAAAGATCACAGGTGCTGCCCGGCCGCGAAGGGCAAATCGGATTCAGATTTGAGTTCTAATCGCTGGAAACAATGAACAACTTCCGCCGCAATGTCGCTTGCCTACTAATCTGCCTGATTGCGTTGAGCATCCTGCGAACGCCCGTTGCGGCGCAGGATGCTGAACAATACGACATCGTCATTCGCAACGGACGCGTGCTCGACGGCGCCGGCAATCCGTGGATCCTCGCGGACGTCGCCATCAAGGACGGCCGCTTCGCACGCATCGGCAAGATCGCCGCGCGTGGCAAACAGGAGATCGACGCAACGGGCCGCTACGTGTCACCGGGTTGGATCGACGTCATGGACCAATCGGGCCGTGCGTTGACGCAAAACGGTCTCGCCGAAAACAAACTGCTGATGGGCGTCACCACGGCCATCGCGGGCGAAGGCGGCACGCCCGTTCCCGCTGACAAGATCTCCGATTACTTCGCCGGTCTCGAAAAGAGCGGCATCAGTATCAACTTCGGCACTTACTTCTCCGAGACACAGGCCCGCGTCGCGGTGCTGGGCCAGGACTCACGCGCGCCAAACCCGGAAGAGCTCCAGCGCATGAAAGCGATTATGGAGACCGCGATGAAAGCGGGTGCGATGGGCATGACGACCGCGCTCATCTATCCGCCTTCGAGCTATTCATCGACGGAAGAATTGATCGAAATGGCGAGAGTCGCCGGACAGTACGGCGGGATCTACGCGAGTCACATTCGCGGCGAAGGCAAGGAGTTGGTCCAATCGATCGAAGAAGCGATCGCGATTGGTGAGAAAGGTGGACTGCCGGTCGAGATCTTTCACTTGAAAGCCGCTTATCAACCAGGCTGGGGACGATTGATGCGCCAGGCCGGAAGAAAGATCGACGAAGCACGAGCACGCGGCGTCGACGTCGCCGCCGACATTTATCTCTACACCGCCGGCGGCACCGGACTCGAAGCCGTGATTCCCTCGTGGGCCTTTGAAGGGGGGCGTCAGAACCTTCTCGACCGACTCAAAGATCCCGCAACGCGCGCGCGTCTCAAGCGCGAGATGGTGACCGGCTCACCCGGCTGGTGGAACATCATCGAAGCCGCCGGCGGCTGGAACGGCATCGTGCTCGCCAACGCGCAAAACAAAGATCACGCGCACTTCGAAGGCAAAAGCCTCGCGCAGATCGCGCGCGAGTGGAAAAAGACTCCGGCCGACGCTGCGTTTGATCTCGTCGCCGCAGGCAACGGGCGCGTCACCGCCATCTACCACATGATGAGCGAACAGGACGTCATCGCGGCGCTCAAGTTTCCCTGGACCAGCATCGGCAGCGACGCCGGCGCCACAGTGAACCCGGGCACGGACACACTCGGTCTGGGCCATCCGCGCGGTTACGGCAACTTCCCGCGCCTCATCGCACGTTATGTTCGCGAGAAGCGCGTCCTGACTCTCGAACAGGCGATCCGCAAGATGACATCGTGGCCCGCCACGCGTATGCGGCTCAACTCGCGCGGCGTTATCAAAGAAGGCTGCTGGGCCGACGTCGTGATCTTCGACTACGACACGATTCAGGATCGCGCCACTTACGAAAAACCATTTGTCTATCCGGTCGGCATCGATTACGTGCTCGTCAACGGGCAAGTCGTGATCGATCGCGGCAAGCACACAGGCGCGCGGCCCGGACACGTGATGTATGGCCCAGGACGGGTCTCCACTAACGGAGCAACAAGTGAAGCGAAATAAATGGAGCCGTCGTGAGTGGCTGAAGACAGGCGCGCTCGCCGGCGCCGGCTTACTCGCGGCGCCGATGTTGAATCGCGGCCGTTATCGTATCTTTGCAAATTCGGCGGTTGAGTATTCGTCGCGAACAGTAGATCTGGTCCAACAGTCGCTCGTGATCGACATGCTCGGCGTCCTCACACTTGATTTTGCGAAACAAAACCGCTGGCTGGCAAATCCGGAGAGTTTCACCGCCGCCGATCTGCAACCGTACAAGGATTCCGGCATTCACGTTTTTCACACCGCGGTCGGACTCGGCGGCCCGGACGCTTACGATCGAACGCTTCGCCTCTTCGCTTCGTGGAACGGCTTCATCGCGAATCACGATCAACATTTCATGCGCATTGACAGTCCCGCAGACCTGAACCGTGTAAAGACGTCGGGCAAGATCGGCATCATGATTGGCTTGCAAAACTCGGAACAGTTTCGCAGACCGGAAGACGTCGATTTCTTTCACGGCATCGGTCAACGCGTCTCCCAACTTACTTACAACGCACGCAACTTAATCGGCAACGGATCAACCGAGCGACGTGACGATGGAATTTCCGATTTCGGCGTCGCCATCATCGAGCGAATGAACAAGGTGGGTATGGCTATAGACGTCTCTCATTGCGGTGACCGCACGACACTCGACGCTTTCGAGATCTCCAAAAAACCTGTTTTGATTACACACTCAAACTGCCGCGCGCTCGTTCCCGGCCATCCGCGTCTCAAGACTGACGAAGCGATCAGGAAAGTGGGCCAGGCGGGCAGCGTGATGGGAATCACCGGCGTGCGCATGTTCGTCAAAGGCGACGAGCCCACGACGGTTGAACACGTACTCGATCACTTCGATCACGTCGTCAAACTGATTGGACCAGAGCACGTCGGCGTCGGCAGCGACATGGATCTCTACGGCTACGACGCGATGCCTGCCGAACAAAACCGCCAATTGCGCGCGGGTTACAAGGGCAGCTACGCCTTCCGCGAAAAGATCGACATCGAAGGACTCAATCATCCGAAACGAATGTACGACCTGACTGAAGGTCTCGTCCGTCGCAAGTACAGCGATGCGGCGATACAAGGAATACTCGGCGGCAACTTCAAACGGGTGCTGAGCGTGATCTGGTCCACTTAGGAGTAAGACAAACGCGAATCCGTCTAATCAGTGTAAAAAACATTCTTACAACGAGGAACCCATAATGTATCCGTGCTTCGTTCTTTGTGTACTCCTGTGTCTTTTTTCGTTTACTTCCGCTCTCGCCCAGGGCACGCGACTGCTCCGCCATCCAACCGTTAGCCGCGATCAGATCGCGTTCGAGTACGCAGGCGACTTATGGCTCGTCGCGCGCACCGGCGGCCAGGCACGTCGTATCACATCGACGCAAGGTCTCGAGATCGAGCCGCATTTTTCTCCCGACGGCACACAGATCGCATTCACTGCAACGGTCGCAGGCAACACCGACGTGTACGTCGTTCCGACTACCGGCGGCAATCCAAAGCGACTCACCTATCATCCCGGCAGTGATCGCGTTCGCGGCTGGACACCCGACGGACGTCGCATCGTCTTCGCATCCGCACGCACGAGCGCGCCGCAACAAGCGTACGTCAAACTATGGACCATCGGTCTTGAAGGTGGTCTACCGGAACAAGTTCCAATGCCCCGCGCCTTCAGCGCCGCCTATTCTCCCGACGGGCGTCGCATCGCTTACGAAGAATTTCAAACGCCGTTTATTCCTGACTGGTACGAAGCAAGCATGTGGCGGCACTATCGCGGCGGCCGCACGCACCCGATCTCCGTGATGAATCTCGCCGACTACTCGGTCGAGAAACTTCCGTGGACCAACAGCAACGACAGTGAACCGATGTGGATCGGAAACACAATCTACTTCGTCTCCGATCGAAACCACACGGCGAACCTCTTCGCCTACCGCACGGACACAAAACAACTGACGCAATTAACCCGACACGACGACTTCGACATCATGACGGCGTCCGCGGGTCCCGACGCCGTCGTCTACGAACAAGCCGGCTACATTCATCTCGTCGACGCAAAATCGGGCAAGTCGACGCGCCTCAATATCGAAGCGACTGGAGATCTTCCGTGGGCGCGTCCGCAGTTCAAGAAAGTCGCACCGATGATTCGCAACTCGGCGCTGTCGGCCACAGGCGTGCGCGCGGTGTTTGAAGCACGCGGCGAGATCTTCACAGTGCCGACGGAAAAGGGCGACTATCGCAATCTGACGCAGAGTGCGGGCGCGCACGATCGTTCCCCGGCGTGGTCGCCTGACGGCGCGCAACTCGCCTGGCTTTCGGATTCGAGCGGCGAATATCAATTGGTGATCGGCGATCCGATCGGCGTCACGGCCGCGCGCGCGATCGCGTTGCCAACGACCGGGTTCTATTCGTCGCCTGCATGGTCGCCGGATGGAACGCAGATACTCGTGCAGGACAATCATCGCAACCTTTGGACCATCGAGGTCTCGACCGGCAAGGCGACGAAGATCGATGTCGACTCTTATCCGGATCCGGCGCGACAGTTCGAAGCCACGTGGTCGCCCGACTCGAAATGGATCGCGTATTCAAAGAACCTGCCGAGCCGTCTGCGCGCGGTCTTCATCTACTCCACCGCGGAAGGAAAGGCTTACCAGGTAACGGACGGGCTCGCCGATTCGCTCTCGCCCGCTTTTGATCTCAACGGCAAATATCTGTACTTCCTCGCGAGCACCAACTATGGACCAAGCACCGGCTGGCTCGAGATGAGCTCGTTGGACCGTCCGGTGCGACGTGCGATCTATCTCGCAGTGTTGAGTGCGACTGAACCTTCTCCGCTACTGCCTGAAACAGGCGACGAACCGCCACGGCCACCAACGCCGGCGGAAGCACCGGCGGCGCCGCCAGCTACACCTGCGCCGCCGGCGCCACGAACCGTGAACGTCCGTGTTGACGTCAACGGGATCAGCCAGCGAGTGATCGCGGTGAATGTTCCCCCAGGCGAGTACGCAAATCTTTCGGCGGGCGCGGCAGGCAGTTTCTACTACCTGGAGCCGCTGCCCGGCGTTCCCGGAGCACTGCGTTTACAGCGATACCAGGTGCGTGAGCGTGTAGCGGCGCCGGTTCTCGAAGGCGTCCGTGCTTACGCGCTTTCCGGCGACAAGAAGAAACTTCTCTATCAGGCAAGCGCCGGCGGCGGCGCGAACTGGGGTGTGGTTTCGACTGAACGCCTCGTTAAAGTCGGCGATGGTCCAATCAACGTCGCGCAGCTTGAAATGCGTGTCGATCCACGCGCCGAGTGGGAACAGATCTTCCGCGAAACGTGGCGAATTCAGCGTGAGTACTTCTACGACGCGAAGATGCACGGCGCGGACTGGAATGCGATCTACGAGAAATATCGCCCGCTGTTGGCCCACGTGGGCCATCGCGCCGATCTCAATTACCTGATCGCATCGGTCGGCGGCGAGTTGACGGTGGGCCACTCGTATCTGACCGGCCCGGGCGACATGCCCGCGGAAGATCCCGTCAGCGTGGGACTACTCGGCGCCGACTACGCGATCGAGAACGGCTACTACCGCATCAAACGAATCTTCACTGGCGAGAACTGGAACCCCGAACTGCGCGCGCCGCTAAGTGCGCCGGGTGTACAGGTCTCCGAAGGCGATTACGTGTTGGAAGTGAACGGCCGTCCGCTCACGTCGTCGATGAGTATTTACGCAGCATTTGAAGGCACGGCAAACCGCCAGACGATGATCCGCGTGAACTCAAAACCGTCGCTTGAAGGTTCGCGACTGCTGACGGTTATTCCGGTCGCGAGTGAAGACGGTCTGCGCACTCGCGCGTGGGTCGAAGACAATCGGCGCAAGGTCGATAAGCTTTCGAACGGGCGTCTCGCTTACGTATGGCTGCCAAACACAGGCACGCCGGGTTACGTGTCGTTCACTCGTTACTTCTACTCGCAACAGGATAAAGAAGGCGCGGTGATTGACGAGCGTTACAACCAGGGCGGCATGGTCGCCGACTACATCATCAACGAGCTGGACCGCAAGCTGCTCGGATATTTTGCGCTGCGTGACGGCGAACCTTCGACGTCGCCTATCGCGGGCATCTATGGTCCAAAAGTCATGATGATCAACGAGTCGGCGGGATCGGGCGGCGACGCGATGCCCTACTACTTCCGTCTGCGCAAAATCGGACCACTAATCGGAACTCGCACGTGGGGCGGGCTCGTCGGCACACTCGGGTTTCCCCCGACGATCGACGGCGGCGGCATCACGGCGCCGAACCTCGCGTTCTACAACATGAAGGGTGAATGGGATGTCGAGAACATCGGCGTCGCGCCCGACATCGAGGTCGAGTATTCGGCTTCTGAAGTGATTAAAGGCCGCGATCCGCAACTCGAACGCGCCGTGCAGGAAGCGCTGAAACTGCTCGAACAGAATCCGGTGAAGCGCGTGCCGCGTCCCGCGCCGATCAATCGCGTTTCGGAGAAATAAACCCGTGTTATCAAGAATTCGCGCAACACTGCTCTTACTTCTTATCTGTGCTGCCTCCGCGCAAGCACAGGTTTTTACACGGGCCGAAACAATGATCCCGATGCGCGACGGCGTGAAGCTCTACACGCAGATCTACTCGCCGGCGCGCACGACGGAGCCCGTACCGATTCTCTTCCTGCGCACACCGTACGGCATCGGCAACTTAACTTCCGAACAACTCGTCGCGGCTCTCAGCGAGTTGACTGATTACATCATCGTGCGCCAGGACATTCGCGGACGCTTCAAGTCGGAAGGACAGTTCGTGATGCTTCGTCAACCACGCGATCCCGCCGATAAGAAAGCGATCGACGAAGGCACGGACACTTACGACACGATCGATTGGTTGTTGAAGAACGTTTCGAATCACAACGGCCGCGTCGGGATGGTCGGGACGAGCTACGGCGCGTGGCTTTCCGTGATGGGGATGCTCGATCCGCACCCGGCGCTGAAAGCCATCGTGCAGCAGGCGTCGCCGGCTGACATGTGGATCGGCGACGACTTTCATCATAACGGCGCGTTTCGTTTGAGTTACGGTCTCGAGTACGCCTACATGATGGAGTCGTCGAAAGAGATCACGGATCCGACGAAGCTCATCGATCGTTTCGACGCATACGAGTGGTACCTGGATCTTGGACCACTGTCGAACGCGAACGACAAGCACTTTCAGGGCCGCTTGCCGAGTTGGAACGATTTCATCAACCATCCCGATTACGACGCGTTCTGGAAACGACAGGGCTTTGAACCGTGGCTCACTCGCGTCACCGTGCCGACGCTGAACGTCGCCGGCTGGTGGGACCAGGAAGACTTCTACGGTCCAATCAAGATCTACGAATTACTCGAACGCCACGACTCAAAGAACCAGAACTTTCTGGTGATTGGTCCATGGAATCACGGCGGTTGGTCCAGGGGTGACGGGAGCAAACTCGGCGCGGTCAGTTTTGGCAGTCCGACTTCCGAGCACTATCGCAAGAACATTCTCGCTCCGTTCTTCGCCCACTATCTAAAAGGACAAGGAAGCGATAAGCGAACGGAGGCGACCACTTTTCGAACCGGGCTGAATAAATGGGTCGAGCACAACGTATGGCCGCCGAAACAGGGCGTCGTAGCGAAGAAGCTCTACTTTCAACCGAATGGCAAACTGTCGTTCGATGCGCCTGCGGCAAACTCGCAACCGGCGTTCGACACTTATGTCTCCGATCCGGCGAAGCCGGTTCCCTATCGTAAGCGTCCGATTGAAGTGCGATCCGGATGGACCACGTGGCTGGTCGAAGATCAGCGCTTCGTCGATCATCGTCCCGACGTGCTCACGTGGGTCACTGACACGCTGACGGAGGACGTGACCGTCTCCGGCAAGATCGTCGCGAACCTGTTTGCATCGACAACCGGCACCGACAGCGATTGGATCGTCAAATTGATCGACGTCTATCCTGAACGATACGAGCCGGATCCGAAGATGGGCGGCTATCAACTGATGATCGCAGGCGACGTCTTTCGCGGCCGTTATTACAAGAGCTTCGAGAAGCCCGAACCGCTGCCGGCCGACAAGGTGGTCCATTACCAGATCGGTTTTCCGGCGAACGATCACGTCTTTCAGAAGGGCCATCGCATCATGGTCCAGGTGCAGAGCACGTGGTTTCCGGTGATCGATCGAAACCCGCAACGATTCGTGCCCAACATCTTTCTGGCGAAAGAATCGGATTTTCAACCGGCCACTCAGCGCGTGTATCGCGCAGGCCCAACTGCGTCGCACATCGCGATTCCGGTGATACAATCCGGTCCGTGAAATCAACACGTAAACTCCTTGCCTGTGTCATCTGTTTTCTTCTGAGTGTGAATTCGGTCCTGGCGACCGAGACACTTCTACCCGATCCGGTGCTCGCCGCTCTCGCCCAGGAAATCTCGGGCGAGACGGCCAAGCGCAATCTCGAGTTCCTCGCTCGCCAACACCGGATGCGCGGTTCGCGCGGCTTTCACGCCGCGGCTGAACACATCGTCGAACAACTTCGCGGCTACGGTCTAAGCGATGCGCGCATCGAGCAGTTCCCTGCCGACGGCAAAACTTTCTACGGCACGCAGAAGTCGCGACAACCGTGGGATGCAGAGTTTGCGGAACTGTGGGAGTTGCGCGAAACGAACGGCGAGTGGGTGCGCAACACACGGCTTGCAAGTTGGGAAGCGATGCCGGTATCACTTGCGCAGGACAGCGAGAGCGGCGAAGTAACCGCCGAACTCGTCGACATCGGCAGTGGAACAGCGGAGCGTGATTACGCCGGCAAAGATCTACGCGGCAAGCTCGTGTTGACGTCGTCGCAACCCGCCGCCGTCGTGCCGCTCGCAGTGAGAGTCCACGGCGCCGCAGGCATCGTCAGTTACGCACAGAACCAGCGCACCGCGTGGTACGGCGAAAACGAAAACCTCGTTCGTTGGGGCCACCTCGACACGTTCTCCGAAAACCCGACGTTTGCCTTCATGATCTCTTTGGGCCAGGCGCGCAGCTTTCAGACAAGACTCGCGCGCGGTGAGAAGTTCCGGCTGCACGCCGTCGTGCGTGCGGGAAAACATCCGGGACCTTACGAGGTCGTGACCGCGACGATTCCGGGCGCCGATCCGAACCTGCGCAACGAAGAGATCGCGTTCAGTTGTCATCTCGATCACCAACGTCCGGGCGCCAACGACAACGCCAGCGGCAGCGTCGCCATACTCGAAGTGGCGCGTACATTCAGCAAGTTGATTCGCGAAGGCAAGATCGCGCGACCCGCGCGTACGATTCGTTTCATCTGGCCGCCGGAGATCGAAGGCAGCATCACGTATCTCGTTGCGCGTCCCGAGATCGCGGCGCGGATCAAAGCGGTGATTCACATGGACATGGTCGGCGGTGGTCCGGAAACGAAGGCGATCTTTCACGTCACCCGTGGTCCAAATAGTCTGCCTTCGTTCGTCAACGACGTGGCCGAGCACTTCGGCGAATTCGTGAACGAGCAGTCGGCAAACTTTGCCGGTGGTCGAACTGCGGCGTATCCGTTGTTTGCGCCGGAAGGTGGAAAGGAACCGCTGTTGGCGGAGATGGCGCCGTTTTCGTTGGGCAGCGATCACCAGGTTTATGCGGATAGTTCGTGGAGTATTCCCGCGATTTATCTGAACGACTGGCCCGACCGTTACATTCATACAAACTTCGACACGCCCGCCAACGTCGATCCGACGAAACTGAAGCGCGCGGCGTTTATCGGCGCCGCGAGTGCTTACACTCTCGCAAATGCACGCGCGGAAAATGCGAATGACTTATTGCGGGTGGTTCAGATCAATAGCCTGCGACGCACCGCGACGATGCTGACGCGTCGAGTAGGTCTCTCAGAAACGGAAACCGCGAACCTGACACGCCAGCATCTCTGGTACGAGCGCACGCTGATCGACTCGATGGAACGCTTCTTCCGCGTCCCAGCCGATACGCGCGCGTCGGCAAAAACTTTTCTCGACAATCTCGACCGCCAGATTGGCCCGGTTGGACCAACGGCGCCCGCGCAGGGTGATGGTCGCCTGGTATTTCGTCGTCGTGCAGCGTTGAAGGGACCAATGAGCGCCTTCGGTTATGACTACTTCGAAGATCATCATCACACTCCGCTTCAATTACTAACCTATCGAGGATTACGCGGATCTGGTAGTGAGTATGCTTACGAAGTTCTGAATCTCGTCGATGGCCGGCGCACCGCACAGGAGATCCGCGACGCCGTGTCGGCGACGTATGGTCCAATTCCGCTCGACGTGGTCGTTGAATATCTCAAGGCTCTCGAATCGATCCGTGTTATAGAAACCGTAAAGTAGAGGACTACGAACAATGAAATCATTGTGCCTGGCTCTTTTGCTGCTCGCCTGCTCTGTTGCCGTTAACGCGCAACAGCAAAACCTGAAGATCTACATCTCCTCCGACATGGAAGGCGTGGTCGGCGTGGTCACGAACGAACAACTCGGACCGCAGGGTTTCGAGTACGCGCGTTTCCGTGAGTTCATGACGCAAGAGGTGAAGGCCGCGATCGAAGGCGCGTTTGCGGGCGGCGCCACCGGCGTTGTCGTCGGCGACTCGCACGGGAACGGCCAAAACCTGCTGATCGAAAAACTTCCCGCCAACGTCCTCGTGGTGCGTTCTTGGCCGAGGCCGTTGGGAATGATGCAGGGCATCGACGAGACTTTCGCGGGCGCGATCTTTCTCGGTTATCACACGGCCACTACGAACCTCGACGGTGTACGCGCGCACACGCTCTCCAGCGCGCGACTCACCGATGTCCGGCTCAAGGGCGTCTCAGTTTCCGAGGCCGGGATCAACGCCGCGATCGCCGGTCACTTCAACGTACCAGTCATCATGGTTTCAGGCGACGATGCCGTCGTGAAAGAGACTACGGCCCTGTTGGGGAATATCGAAGGCGCGGTCGTGAAGTGGGCGAGCGGTTTTCACTCCGCTAAGACGATGACGCCCGACGCGTCGTATGCGTTGATTCGCGAGACGGCACGCAAAGCGGTGAGCCGCATTCGCGAATTCAAACCGTACAAACTCAACGGCCCGATCGAGATCGACGTCCGCTTTAAGAATTATCGCCCCTCGGAAGTTCTCAGTTATCTGAGCATCGTCCAACGCACGGACGCCCATAGCATCCGTTTCGTCGCAAAGGACATCTTAGAGGTTTCAAAATTCCTGACGTTCATAAATACTTACGAACTCAGTCTCGAGCCTTAGGAGAAACAGATGAGATTTGGACTTACCGTCATCATGGTCGCCGCGCTGCTTGGCGGCGGTGCGCAGGCGCAGGCGCAGACGCGGGCAACCGTCGTTAAGGAATCGCGGCCGAGTTCCTGGAAGGAATTTAGCTCGAAGGAAGGAAGATTCTCGATCTCACTACCGGGCGCGCCGACGCCCTCGGTCCGTAGCATGGACACAAACATCGGCAAAGTAACAACTCACTCATTCGCGCTCGAAGGCGATCTGGGCGTCTATTATGTTGCTTATGTCGACTTTCCGGTCTGGCCGGACAACCCCGATGACATCAGGACCGGTCTCGACAGCTCGCGCGATCAAGCCATGCAAGGCGGGCAACTGATCAGTGAGAATGACGTTTGGCTAGGTGAGATTCTCGGCCGAGAAATATTGGTAAAGAAGAATAATCTGATCTTCCACGCCCGATACTTCTTTGCGAAAGGACGCCTCTTTCAGGCGATCCTGACGTCCGCACCTCAGATCGTCTTCAAGGAGGGCGAACCGACGTCCAATCCAAGCGATTTCACCGACGTGTACAAATCCGCGGCGAAGCGGTTTTTCGACTCGTTCAAAATTACAGCGGCTTGATCCTGCGCCACTTCTTCGGATCGGTGATGCCGAGCGAATAGTCGTCATAACAACCATGCGCCCGCGCGTCGACGGGAATCGCGCGCGTGGGCGTGATGTTATAACGAACCAGCGATCCGCAGTCGCCGATGCCGCGGCCGAGCGTAAGGAACACGAGCTGTTTCCTCGCGTCGTCGAAACTGATCTTGCCTTCGACCTCGATTGATACCTTACTGGAAACCGTCCCTTCGTCATCGTCGTCACGTTCGTACGTTTTGAACTTCAACAAACGCGCCTGTGGTCCTGACTTCGTCGATTCAGTGTAGTGCATGAAGAGATACCGCGGTTGGTACGCACTCTCCTGAACTTCGATCGCCACCAAATACTTATTCAAGCCGAGGCTGTAGAACGCGAGCCCACCCTGATCGCGATCATTGGTGGTTCGCGATCGGCGCCACTGCTGTTCCATGTCATCGGGCCAGCGCAGGATCTTCTGCCATGCTTCACGATCGGCAACCGTAAGTTCTGTTTTCTTATCGGGCACTTGCGCCATGCAAGTCGCAGAGCAAAGCACCATGAACACACCAACAATCAATTGTCGAATAGTCATCAATAGCCCTCATACATAGCCGCCCGGAAATTCATCGCCGGGCTCTCCCCTGACCGCGGAACTGTGGAGCCGCACAAAGTCGTCGAATGAAGCGGCAACGTCAGTCGGCTCCGTCAGTTCAATGTCATAACCTTCCACCACCGATCCGAAACGATCATTCGTAACTCGAAAAGCCATGTAGGCATACTCGCCGGAAACATTCAGCATGAACGGCAAATGCCTATTCCAGAACTCGACGACTTCAGACTTTCTCGCGTCGTCTTCCGCGCCTTCGAGGTCGATCTGCTCCATTGCATTCCAGGCCCATTCCGAATCGCTTTGGTTGTTGTAGTCGTTAAGACAAAGAAACCAGACTGTCTCCTCCCCATTTTCACAACGACTTACACGCTGTAGGAACTTCAAATAGCCGTCGGGAATCCCTGGATACCGCCGGGTAAACGACGAGTCGAGGACCGGCGCCTCCGCACCGGTCCACAACTCGACGCGCCACCCATGACTCCTCAGTAATTCGAGGTATTCAGTCAGGCCCTGGTCCGTCATCTCAGCAACCGTATCTTCTTATTGGTACAGAAACTCTTTATCTCTCTCGAGACTTTTCTGCCAAAGTTAGTTGCGCGGGTGTGGTTCGGATTTCTTGGGCCACCGCGCCGCTCACCCGTCGGCGTCAGGTTTTGTCCCGGAGGTCCACCCAGGCTGACCGGGTGCGGATGGTGACCGCCACTCTCTCCAGGCCCTCCGCGGAAGCGCCGGTTCTCCTCCGGACTTCGATGACGGACCGGAGTGTTATTCGGATCCATTCCCTGCCATTCCGGATTGCTGGCATACCAGTCAAGGGCCTCCTGCAAGAGATCAGGCGCCTCTCGTAACCAATCACGCAACGTGCCTGTAGCGGGCGGCAGATTACCCGGTTTGCAAACACAGTGCGCCAGTTTCATGGCCGCCGCGATGGTGCGCACGACGAGCCACATGAAGAAGCTTACCATGCTCGCCAGCCACGACGCGGCGTGGAGGAAGATGCAGGCAATCGCCCGGCCCAGACGTATCAGCGGCCGGATTATCTGCATCGCGATGCGCGTCAAAGTCGCGCGTTCGAAGAGCGCCGCCAGTCCCAATGGGTCGATAAAGTTGACCGGATCAGCGTTGACGTACAGGTACTTGTGAATACTCAACGGATCTTCGATCCATCCGCCGAACGGATCCATCGACGTGAATCTGCCGCGATCCGCGTTGTAGTGCCGTGCTCGCAGATGATAGAGGCCGAGATCGGGATCGAATCGCTCGCCGGTGTAGAGATACACATTCGGAGTCGATCCAGTCTGGGAAATCACCTTGCCAAAAGCGTCATACTCGTACGTGTCAGTGACAACACCGTCGGTGTTCGTCAACTGGCGCACGTTGCCGTGTCCGTCCATCGAGTAAAAACTCGTGGTCCAGACGCCGTTGATAAGTTGTCGTTGACTGAGGATCGTATGGCCGTAGGTGTACTGCTTCTGCACCTCTCCGTTAACGACCTCTTCGAGCACCTGCGCATAGCCAGTGGCGTTTTGATCGTCAACCAGATAACGAGTCGTGACGCCGCCAACTGTCTTCGCCGCGAGATTGCCGTCGCCGTCGTAAACGATCCGCACCGCGTTCCCGTCGGCGCTGCGGATTCGGTTCTCGAAGTCGTACGTGTAACTGCGTCCCGCGATGGTGCGCGCGTTCCCGTTCGCGTCATACGACTCGTCAAGCCGGCGATCGTTTGCGTCGTAACCGGCGCTGGCAGACGGAATGCCCGGCAGGTTTGAAATACGCGAGAGCCGATTACCGACTGGATCGTACGTGTAATCGACCGTGCCGTTTTTCGCGGGATCGGGACTACCGCCCATCACCTCGCGAGTCAACTTGTAAGTTTCGTCGTAGGTGTAGTTGAAGGTCCGCCCGCTAAGCTCCGTCACCGACTGGCGCCGTCCCGTCTTATCAAGCGTGTAGCCGTAGTTGGCGAACGTGCTGCCCGCCTTGTCGAGCTTGAGATTTACGAGACCGTTTACGGGGCTATAGGTGTATTCCGCTTTTACGCCGTTCGGCCGGACATCGGTCTTCAGGTTGCCGACGTCGTCGTAGGTGTACTGCGTCGTGCCTGACGACAGCCGATTGTCGATGACACTACTCAAGCGGCCGAGATCGTCATAGCCGTAACTAAACGACGCGCCGTCGGCGTTCGAGGAGTTAATCGAGGTGACGTTATCCGCGCCGTCGTAGCCGTAAGTTAACGTGCCTTGAGGCGTGGCTTTGGTGATCAGACGATCGCGGGCGTCGTACGTGTAAGTCGTCGTGCCGCTGGCGTCGATCATCGAGTTACGTTGTCCGGTCGGGGTGTAAGTGAAGGTGACGTTCGGCTCGTTCAGAGTCGCGTCGGGACGTTTGGCCACGAGCCGATTCAGAGCATCGTACTCGTAGCTGGTTTGCTTGCCGCGGAAGTCCGTGAGCGTTGCGAGGTTCCCGACCTGATCGTAGGTGTAAAGCTCCGCCATGCCCAACGGCATCGTGCGTTTGATGATCCGGTTGAGAGCGTCGTATTGGAAGCTCGTGGTACGCCCGTTGGCGTTGGTCATCGAGGTCAGGTTGTTCGTCGCGTCATAAGCGTATTGAGTGACCTGGTTCTTCGGATCGGTCACGGTCAAAACGTTGCCGACGTCGTCGTAGGTGTACCTGAGAACGCGACCTTCCTGGTCCTTCGAAGTCAGCACGCGATTGAGGTCGTTGTACGTGCGCTCGACGGTGCTGCCGTCGAAGAAAGTGGTGCGGATCAGGCGATCGCGTGTGTCGTAGGTGTAGGTTGTCTCGCGACCGGCTGCGTCCGTAAAGCCTACCTTGCGGCCGGCGTCATCGTACCGGTAACTGTTGAACTTGCCGTCCGGGTCGATGATCTTCGTTAAGCGATTGTTGCAACCACAGTTCGGGTCGTACTCGTACGTGGTCGTCTTGCCGCGTTCGTCTGTAGCAGACTTGATGCGTCCGACCTCGTCGTAAGAGAACGTGATCTCGGTCTGGTCCGGGCGACTGATCTTGGTCAATTGCCCGGCGTTGTCGTAGGTGAAATTCGTGGTGCGATTGAGCTGATCAGTTTCGCTTGTTCGCTGGCCACGGAAGTTGTAGCCGAACGTGATCGTGGTGTTATCAGCGAAAGTGATCTTGATCAGCCGATTGGCGGCGTCGTATTCGAACTCGGTCTTGAACACGGCCGCAGTCGTTAACGCGCCGAATGAGCTGTTACCTTGCGGGCCCGATCTGGCGTCGATCAATTGGACACGATTTCCGTTCGCGTCGTAGACGTTGGTCGTCACGTTGTTGAGCGGATCGGTCGTGGTGAGCAGGCGGCCGAGGGCGTCGTACGTGTAGCGCGTGACGCCTCGAGCATCCGTCATCGTGACCATGCGGCCCATGTTGTCGTAGGTGTACGACATCGTTCGACCCATCGGATCCAGCTTCGAGACGATGTTGCCGAAAGCGTCGTAAGTGACTCTTGTCGTGTTGCCGTCGCCGTCGGTGATCGTTACCGGGTTTCCTTTGTCGTCGTACGTCAGGGCGCTGGTGTCGCCGAGTTCATCGTTTATGCGCGTAAGGTTGTTGTTCGCGTCATAAGTCAGAGTTCGTACCTTGCCGATCTCGTTCGTGACGCTGACCGGAGAACCAAACTGATTGTTGGTGTAGGTCATCGTCTTGTTGTTCGGATCGGTGACCGAGCTCAGATGACCATTGGCATCGTAGTTCCACGTCGTGGTCTTGTTGAGCGCATCGGTTTGCGTCCGCCGTTGCCGGTTCGAATGGTACGTGTAGGTCGAAGTGCGATTGAGTTGATCGGTCTCACGGAGCAGCAATCCGTTGGTATCGAACTGTTGCACGGTGGTGCCCGTGTTGTCCGGATGAATGGTGGTAGTGATGTTGTTGACGAGATCGTAAGTGTAACTCGTCGTCTTACCCATCGCGTCAGTCACACTTTGGAGCCGCCCATCCGGGTAGTAAGTAGTGGTGGCTTCAGGGTTACCGCGAGCGTCGATGCCTCGCTTGAAGAAGTGGCCCGGCTCGTATTCATACCGCAAAGGTGTGTCGATGTCGGGCAGTTTCACGCTGACGAGATCACCAAGTGCGTCGTAGGTGTAGTCATAGACCTTGCCTGCGGGATCGGTGATTTCATCAATTCGACCTTGCGCGTCGCGCGTGAAGGCGACGGTTAGATTACCGGCACTGCTGGTGATTCCGTTGGCGCCGAAGGTCAGGATGTTTCCATCGGTGTTCTTAATCGACAGGAGTTTGCCTGCCGACGTCATCGTGTACACGCGTCCATACGGATCGGTGTAATTGAAGACCGTCGGGTTGTAGTTGATGTCGATCGACAGGAAGCAGATAAAGCCGCTCGTGCCGGAACGGACCAGCAGGCCGCAACCATTCGACGTAAGCTTGCCAAAAACGCCTGGTTCGGGCGTGTACGTTGGCTGATTCATGAAACTGAACGGGAAACCGAAAGACGTCGGCGTGAATTGGAAGGTCACGCGCTTGCCGGTTCCCGGTTCAGTGATGGTGACGTCATTGTCGGGACTGATTTCGAGTCGTGGTCCGGACATCTCGAGCGCCCAGCCATGGCCGAAGTCTTTAATCAGATTACGTTCAAGACTGTCGTACTCGCGTTCGATGGTGATCGGAATGCCGCTCACCGGGATGGTCATGTCGGTTACGGACACGGTCACGCGGCCGGGTTTGTTTTCACCCGTGACGGTGATCATTACCTGGCTGGCTTGTTCGTTGCCGTTCGAGTCGGTCGCGGTGACGCGCACGACGTAATTGCCGTTCGCAAGAGTCGTGGTGTCGATCGTTGTCAGCGTTGTGCCTGGACCACCCTGCGCGCCTTCAACCAGCGTTGTTACCGCGGCAGGATTCGCAGCCGGCCAGTATTCGACTTTCGCCGTCGTCAGGGTGACCCCGGCGCCGACCGTAATGGGAATCGTTCCGGTTACTGACGCATTGTTCAATGGTCCACCGATCCAGCCCTGCGTGACTGCCGGCGATTGCGGCGTCAGCGTCCAGACCATCGAGACCGGTGGCGTGCCGTTGACGTTTGCCGTCGCCGTGCTGCGGACGAGGGCGGTGACGGTATCCGTGCCGGGATTGGTCCCGGTGTAAGTGAACGTTGCCTGGCCGGAAGTATTTGTGACTCCGCTTCCAGTCGTGGCATTCGGTCCGTTGACTGTGAACTCAACGCCGAAGTTCGCGAGCGGATTGCCGGCCGAATTGCGCAGCGTCGCGCGGACAGACTGCGGCGTGCCCGTCACATAAGGACCAGCCGCGACCGCCGCCAGTTGCAGCGTCGCTCCGACCAGCGCGGGCGAAGCGTTGACGGTGACCTGTATGTCATCCGAGCCGACGCGATGCGTATCGCTGGCCGACAGACGAAGCACGTAGGTGCCCGCCGCCGGGAACATCGCACGCGTGACCGGGTTGCTGATGTCGTTGAACTGGACTGGTCCCGGACCACTCACCTGACCCCAGAACGTGTTTACAGTCGCGCCCGCCGGGAATCCGTCGTCGGCGACTGTGCCGTTCAAGGCTGCGGTGTTCGGTAGAGTGATCGTCTGGTTTGGTCCAGCATTGACGATCGGGGCTGCATTAGCAGGCAGCACCGTGACAGTCACATCGTCGCTGGCCGAGTGTTCCGTGTCGCTCGCGGTCATACGCAACACATACTCGCCTGCAACCGTGAAGCTGGCTTCGGTCACCGGTGAAGTCGGTTTCGTGAAAGCCACGTCGCCGGGACCACTGACCTTGGACCAGTTAATCGAGAGGTTGGCGCCGCGTGGGAAGCCGTCGTCACAACTCGTGCCGCTCAACTTCGCGAGGTCAGGCAGCGTCACTGTTGTATCGGCGCCCGCGAGTGCCGAGGGACCCTCGTTCGGGAGCACCGGCAGCGTGAAGCCACTCGTGCCGACGCTGAGGTCGTACAGGATCGGCGACTCACCGCTGGCCGAGCGTTTGAAGTTGACGGTGATACGCAGGAAACGGCCGTTGGCGACCGTCGGATCCGCGCCGTTCGTCACAACTTGCGCTGGCGTGAACGTCGTGCCGTTCGTGCTGCTCGCGACTGAAACCGTCAGCGAAGCATCGCCGCACATGCGCGCCGTCCAACCAATGCGGCCCCATTCCGCGCCGACAATGTTGCTGTCGAACACAGTGGACCACGTGCCGTTGTTCGGAATACCGGACAAAGTGCTGCCGGTCATGTCGCTGTAGTTGTAGAGATCGCCGCCGAGGTTGATCGTAGTGAAATCGACAGCGCCGACGCGCGTTACCCCGTCAGGACCAAGTGGTCCAAGCGTCGGATTGATGCGCGAGACGGTGCGGCTGTTGTGGTTCGTGGCCCAGATTCGGCCCTGGCCGTCGACCGCGACGCCCGTCGGTCCACTCTGCACGGCGATCGTCCCGACGTAAGTGCCGTCATTCTTCAGGTGACCGACCGTGCTGCGGTTCAACGAATGCGCCACCCACACGTGGTCGTTCTTGTCGACCACGCAGCCCTGCGCAAACGCATCGCCCTGGGCGAATGTGCCGAGCAGCGTGCCGTCCGGCGCAAACTTCCTGATCTGATTATTGCCGAACGAGGTGTTCCAAACATTGCCGCCGCTGTCGATACAGAGGCCGTAACTCGGATGATTGAAACCTCTCCAGTTGGTGCCGTTGGCGCCCGTCAATGGCAAAGCCGTATCCCAGCGAAGCATCGGGTTCGACGACCAGATCACTCCCTTGGGATCGATCAGACCGCCGTATCCGCCGAAGCCGACGGTCGGCTCGGCGCGTTTGATTTGGCCCGTGATGCCGTCGATTAGATCGAAGCGACGGCCGCTGGTACCGCTGACCCAGATGTCGTTGTTCTTCGTAACGGAAACGTGGCGAGTGCCGAACGAATTGACCTTCGTGTAGTGAATGATGCACTCGTCGACCGCCAACGAAACGCCGCCGTTGGTGTTGGCGCCGCCGGTGTTCGGCCACGCGAGAATGTTGTTGAAGCCGGTGGAAGTATCGATCACGCCGTTGCCGTTGCGATCGACGCACTGTCCGTTTTCAACGAGACCGATATGGACCACGCTGTTACCGTCGCGGTTAGTGGCCCAGACGTTACCGTTCAGGTCGACTGTCGTGCGCGACGGATTTTTCGGCTGTCCAGCCGGCGACGTGAAGTACTCGCCGATAACCTGGCCCGTCGTCGTATTGATCTTGACGATCGTGCCTTTCGAAGACACGGCTACCCAGAGGAAATCAAACTCACGGGCGGTGTGGTCCAGTTCCAACTGGTTCGCCGTCTCGTGAATCACGTTGAACAACGTGCCCTGATTGAAGTCGGCGTCGAGCGTGTAGGTGCGCTCGGCGAAAGGCTTCGGCTTCACGACGATCGTGAGTTCATCGCTGGCGCTGAGTTTTCCGTCGGACGCCGTCAGTCGGATCACGTAGGTGCCGGGCACACTGAAGATCGCGACGGCATTAAGTAACGTCGCATCCGGGAACACGACTCCGCCTGGACCACTCACGAAACTCCAGAAAGTCTCGAGAGTCGAACCGCGTGGCAGACCATCGTCGGTGGCGGCGCCGTTGAGTTGGGCGGAACCGGGCAGAGTTATCTCCTGATCCGGACCGGCATCGGCTGTCGGCGGCTGGTTCAGGAGCACCGTCACCTGCATCTCGTCCGAGGCGGTGAACTGCGTGTCGTCGGCCGTTAACCGCAATGTGTAGAGACCGGGAACTGTGAACGACGCGGTGGTGACTGCGGCATTCGCGTTTCCAAACACGACCGGGCCCGGTCCATTCACGACGCTCCACGTCGACGTGACCGTGCTGCCTGTCGGCCTGCCGTCATCGGTGATGACGCCTCTGAGTAACGCCGGATCGGGTATCTCGATCGTTTGATCCGGACCGGCGTCGACGGTCGGCGGCTGGTTGTCGGGAACGACAGTGACGATCAACGTATCGCTCGCGCTCAACTGTCCGTCCGACGCAGTCAACTTCAACACGTAGTCGCCGGCGGTGGTGAACGTGGCCGTGCTGATCGCCTTCGTCGGATCGCTGAAGACGACTGGTCCTGGTCCACTCACGACGCTCCAGTTCAGCGCCAACACGCTGCCCTGCGGCAGGCCATCGTCGGTCGCCGTACCGTTCAGACTTACTGTGTTCGTCGGCAGCGTGATCGATTGATCGCCGCCCGCATCGACGATCGGCGGACGATTCACCGGCGGTGGCGGCAGATCGCTGTCCGTGATCTGCAATATGCCGTTGCCGTTGATAAAGAGGTAGTTACACGAAACGGTGCCGCGTACGCGACCGGAACCTTCAATCGTGATCGTGCCCTGCGGAGCGCGCACGATGCCGTAAAGCACGGCGTTGCCGCTCACCTTCAACGCATCTTCGGCGTTCGTAAGCGGCGTCGCGATCTTCAGCAGCAGTCGTTTCGGATCGTCGGCGGCGCCGAGCGTCGAGCCTGTCAGCGTGACGCGATTCTTAACCGTCAACACGATTGGACCAGCGAGTCGCAACTCACTGCTGCCTGATAACGTCAGCTCTTCAAGGTTGTAAACAGTCGGCTGCTGCGAATTCGCAACGCCGAACACGAGCACATTTCGGCCCGAGGCACTGAACGCGCCGTACGTTCCCGGCGGTACAGCAACCGTGCCCGCATTACCTGAGATCGAAAGATTTCGTAACGTCGCCGGATCGCCGATCTGGCCCGAGGAGTTATTGATCGAAACGTCGCGCGTGCCTGCCGGCGGCGGCGGCGCATTTACAACTTCCAACTCGATCGGGTTCGTGCGCGCAACAACGTGACGCAAGTGCGCGCTGCCCTTGATCGTGATCGTGTAGTTCGACGGCTCCGGATTCTCGGTTCCGACCAGAGTCCCAGCGTAAGACGCAGGTTGACTGTGCAGAACGACCGGCGTTCCAGGCACGAGCAGATCCGTGGTGATGTCGTCAGTGCCGTCGAGCTGCACGTCTTCGGGCAGCAACTGCCACAATGAACCTTCGACGCGCCCGCTATTCAACAACGTGACGCTGTGTCGCACGACAGCGATCTTTTCGAGTAACTGTCGCACGCCCGGGATCGGATTGATCCCCGCAGGGGCAAACGCGACTTGTTTGAACTCAGCCGCCGTCGCCAATGGCGATGCGACAAACTCCACGCCGTTCCAACGCAATCGCCTGATGACACCCGGCGATTGCTGCGTCACCAGAATGTCGCCGATGATGCCGGCAAACGCGCCGTCACTGGCGCCCCAAACTTTTCGTCCAACCGTATCGACGGCGTAAAAGTTCTCCTGCGCCGGGACGATGTCGACGTCCTGCGGTTGCACGTCGAGTTGCAGCGAGGCTGTTTGACCGGTGGCGTCGATGGTGTAAAGCAGCGACTGATCTTTCGCGCCCGCGAGGATCTTTCCGGACCAGGGACCATAGCGATCGGGATCGTCAGGCACGGTCGCGACGCCTGCGAGACGAGTGTTCAGCGTCGCGATTCTCGACGCTGCCGCCGCCGAATTAACACGCCAGACACCACCGCTCGTTGTTACGACGATCAGATCTCCGCCATAAACACCCGTGCGGTCCAACGACAATCCGCCGATCGCGCCATTCTCTTCCGGCAACGTCACCCACGGATTCTGCACGGTCCCGCCCGACGCACCGATGCGCGCGATCGTTCCGGGCACACTCGTGCTGGTGAACAACTCACCGGCCACGAACCCGCCGCGGCTCATTCCCTGCCCTTCGTCGCGTGCCGTCGCGATCAGCAACTCGCCGCTTAGACCTGCGACGTTTGAAAACGGCGACTTGCTACCGTCGGCGGCGATCGTTTCGAAGTTGTTCGGCTGTCCACTCGGCGTGTTTGCGGCGAGCAACAACTTGCGGCTCGAGTGGTGATAGTCGAGACCGACGTAATCCTTGAAGTCACTCGCAACCGGAGTGAGCACCACGTTCCATTCTTCCTGTGGCGTGAAGAGCGCGTTGAGAAAAGCGCCAACACGGCCTTCGGCGATCGCAAGCGTAGCCATCATACTGCGCGCGGCGGCACTCACGCGTGCCGGCGCATGGGCCATCGCGGTGACGAACGGATGACGCTCTGTAGGCGTCGCCATCACCGGCGACGTTGTTGACTGCACCCATAAACAAAGAATCAGAACAAACGAGATGGCGCGCCGAACACGGCGCGTAAAAAACGGACTGCTGCTATTGTTGCTCGTAATTGCGGGGAACATTTGGGGATCCTTTCTGCTTGCTTAGAAACTCAAAACAAGGGTGCCGGTCAGTTGTGTTGGGTTCTCTGCGTTCGCCGAGAGATTCAGCGTTGCCGTTCCGGTGGTCACGTTCGCGTAGTCGCCGGTGCCGCTCTGAATCGTGATCTGCACGGAAGACGCGGAGGAAACCGTTCCTTCAGCATTCAACGTCAGCGTTCCGCCGGTGATCGTGCCGACGAGATTGCCGCGTTCACTAGAAGAAGCGTCCGCGTTCTGCGGCAACACGATCAGACGAAACGTGCCGCCGGTAATGTTGAGGCCGTCGCGTTGCAGCATGACTTTGCTCATGCCCGGCAGATCGCCGCTGGCTGTTAAGTTGAGTGCGATCCCCTGCGCTTCGGGGGCGGCGGTTTGCGATCCGCTGATGGTGTTGTTGTAATCAGCGAATGATAAGACTGCGCCAAACACGAGTGTCATCAATATCAGAGTGAGTTGCTTCATTTGTAAGACCTCCGGGAAAACTCTCTTTGCGTTTCAGAGATTGAGAAACTAGAAACTAAATGAGTAGCGAACCGCAGCGTTGGTGCCTGGTCCATCTATGCCTGAACCCATCGTGCGGTAGTTGTGGTCGAAGATATTTTCGAGAATGAAAGTCAGCGTCGAACGCTCGCCGAGGCGATATCCGCCACGCACGTTGAAGAGTGCGAAACCGGGGTTCTTACTGAACAGAGCGTTGGGCTGCAAACCTGGTCCAAGAACGCGCAACTGGACCTGGGCCAGCGTTTCACCCGTCGGCAGCAGGATTCCGTTGCGGACGAGTCCACGCGCGACGGCGCCGCCGTTGAAGAAGCCGGCGATCTCATCGCGTGTTCGCAAGCCACCAATGCGCGCTTGTGAGATGTCGTTATCCGAGAAGCGTCCCTGCGGACCTGCGAAATTCGAGTAGACCTCGAACCACGCGCGCGATCCGGACGGCTCCCACTTCACACCGAAGTAACCGGTGAACGGCGGGATACCGTTTTCGAGTGACGGCGGCCTACCGGTGCGCAAGTCAGTGCCGCGTACGTAAAACGCATTGCCGCTAAGCGACAGATCGCGACGCAGTCGCAGCGACATGTTGCCCTCGACGCCACGAAGCCTGACGCGCACCGCATTCGCGCGCACAAAAACCGGATTGTTTGAAAGTGACGTGAAGACTGCGCCGGTTTCGTCCTGGCGGATGATTGGCTGGCCGCCAACAGTCCCGCCGACGGCACCCGCGGGCAGTAACAGAGTTCGGCGTTCGATCAGGTTCGAGATCTCCGAATCGAAGCCCGTCACCGTGCCACTGAAGCGCGATCCGAGAAAACGCAGCGACATTTCGTAGCTGTAGAGTTGCTCCGCTCTGATGGGTTCGAGCGGACGCACTTGGGTAAGACGTCGCGCGCTGTCGAGATTGCCGGTCGAACCACCGAGACGAACGCCTTCATCCGGAGAGATCTCAAAACCGAGTCCTGAAAGACCCGTCGCCGCGAAATCGTTTACGTTAGGCGCGCGAAAACCGCGGCTGACGTTGCCTGCGAGACTGAGTCGCGAGTTGATGCGATAAGCGAGACCGGCGTTGAAAGTGACGTCGTCGAAACTGGTTTCGAGACGCGGAACAGTCGGTCTGCCAGCGGCGTCGAGTGGATTGTCTTCAGGCGCCTGGCTGTAATTGAAGTCGCTATAACGCAATCCGAGGTTCGCCGTGAGGCGATTCGGAATGATCGACCAGACGTCCTGCGCAAAGAGTCCGAGCGTGCGATATTTCGCGCCGTTTGGAAAACGCGCACGAACGTCGACGACGTTCGTGAAGCCGCCTGTCGCGTTGCTGAAGTTGAAATCCTGACGCCGCGAAGTGATCCGTTCGTCGTAAAACTCGCCGCCGAAAGTGATCGAATGGCTGCGCTTGATGCGCGTGGTCGCCTGCGCCTGGTAACCAAACGCGCGCGTCAGGTTGAACTCGTCAGTGATTCGCGAGCGCAGGCCCTGCGCGTTGTTGATGTTCTGCGAACGGCGATCGTCGCGTTGTCCGTTGAATGAGAAAACAGCCGAGATCGACTCGAATGGACCAGCGCCGATGCGATCGTAACGAGCAGTGAAAAAGTTCAGCACCTGCGGATCAAAACTGTTCAGCAGGTTGCCGATACCGCCGTCGAGTTGATCGTAACGACGCAAGCCGAGCTGCGTGCCGCGAAGATATTCGAACGAGACGAGATCCGCTTCCGAAAATTCATACTGAAATCTCGCATCGGCGTTGTACTGCCAGTAAGCCGTGTCCTGGTGTCGATCGCCCAGCACTTTCGACGGAATGCCGAGCAGCCGTGTGACGACTGAGTGTGAATCGACACCTCGCCCCGGCCGCAAGTCCTGCGTTCGATGACCCGCCGCGCTTAACGAAAAACCCCACTCACGCGCGCTTCCACTCAGATTCACGGACGTGCCGGCTGACAGATCCGCGCTCGCGAAGAAAGTGTTGAAGTTGCCGCTCAGCTCAAAGTTTTCGACGCTGCGCACCGGACGTGTGAGCACGTTGATGGTGCCGCCGAGAGAGTCGGAGCCGTAAAGCGTCGAACCTGGGCCACGCACGACCTCGACACGATCGGCAAAGTCGTCATCGATGAGTGCCGTGTACTGGTTCGCGCCAGGTCTGAAAGTCGCGTTGTTGAAACGGACTCCGTTGATGAGATGCACGACTTGTTGTCCGGTCAAACCGCGGACGAATGGTGAACCCTGCCCCGAAGTGGTTTGCTGAACGCTTATGCCAGTCACGTCGCGCAACGCCTGCGGCAGGATGTTCGCGTAGCGATGCTGCATCTCCTCGTCGGTCACGACTTCCTGCGCCTGAACGACCTGAGAGATCTCCTGCGGTTGTCCGCGAGTCGGCGTGACAGTGACGGTTTCGAAAATCGAAGCGACCTGGAGTTGAAACTTGAGTTGCAGCGTGTCGCCGGGCGTGACATGAAGCACGCGCCGCACTTCGCGGAAGCCGGTTTTCTGTACCGAAACGATGTAATCCGCGGCCAGGACTCTGTCGAGCGTGAAGCGGCCGTTTTGATCGGTGACTGAACGTTGAGTCTCGAGTCCGGCGGCGCCGATGAGCACGATCCACGCGCCGTCGACACTGGCTCCCGCCTGATCGATCACTACTCCAGAGACCTGTCCCGCATGAGACGCGTCCGCGAGTGCAACTTGTTGATGAAAAGAAATAACTGCTAAAGCGAAGACAAAAAACCACCCGGGGGCAAAAGAACGCACACTATCAACCAACCTCGACACGGTCGCACGAAGGACCTTTAAGTATCGAAGCCCTTTCCCTTAAAAAATGAAGTACTACCCTGTTACGTACTATTAGCTGCGAGAATCAGAAGTAAAGAAAATGCGGAGTTTACTTGCCGATCTTGCTGTGATTCCGCTTGTCGGGGTTGGAATCAACTTGGGGCGAATTACGTTTTGCAGTCGGCACTGTAGACGAAGTGTGTTTGTTCTGCAAAAAGAATTCATTGGCGGTTTTTGCTGCGGGTGCTGAATCGATATTGCGGACCGAACGGTAACTTACTGCGTGTGAGGTCTTTATGGCCGCAAGCGGATGCGTGCGAGGATGTCGGTGAATTTGCGTTCGTTGCGGAGTTTCGCGAACACCGGATCGACTTTCAAGTTCATCAACCAGATGTCGCGACCTTCGACGGCGATCTCTAACCACTTGAACGCCTGATCCTTGTCGCCGAGTCCCGCATAGATCGCGGCGATCGTGTAGGGCGAAACGTAACGTTGACCCTGCAACTGCTGTAGATCGGCGAGCACGCGTTGTGCGTCGGCTCGTTTACCGGAAACGGCATATGCATGACCCAGCAACGCGAGCATCAACGGACTACCTGAAAGCTTCACGCCCTTATCAAACTCGGCGATCGCTTCGGCATACATGCCTTTTGCTTCATACGCGAGGCCGAGATAGCGGCGCGCGGGAAATGAACTGGGATCGAGTTCAAGGATCTTTTTACACTGCTCGATCGCTTCTTCGTTTTTTCCGGAGAGATAGTAGATCCAGCCCAGATGCGAACTTGCCACAAACGAAAGCGGCTCGAGTTCTTCGGTGCGTTTCGCCTCGGCGATCGCTTCGTCGAAACGCTCGACCGCAACGAGATACGAGCTGTACCACTGGTGCGCCGGAGCGTAAGCGGGTTTCAACTTGATCGCGGTTTGAAACTCACGCTCGGTCGCGGCTCGATCCCAGTCCCAGCGAAAGTTGATAAACGCGAGAGACGAATGCGCTTCGGCCGAGTTTTCGTCAATCTCCAGCGCTTTGACGGCCGCTTCTTTCGCCTTCGGAAATCCCTCTTTCGGTTCGAGCCGGCCGTAAACGACGAGCATGTTGTAACAGTCGGCGAGACCGGCGTAAGCGGCGCTGTTATTCGAATCGATCTGGATCGCCTGGTTGAAGTAATCGATTGCCTGCAACAGCGCGTCGCCCGTGCGTTTGTTCCACGCGTTGCGGCCTTTCAAATAGAGTCCGTAGGCTTCGAGTTGTTTCTTTTCGTCGACGTTAAGCTTGAGACGAAGATTTTCGAAGATGTCGCGCGAGATGTCGTCCTGAACGAGGAGGACGTCGGAAACTTTGTGATCGTAGTGCTGGCCCCAGAGTTGGGCGACGTTTTGCAGGTCGATCAGATCAGCCTGGATGCTGATGATGTCGCCGTGACGCCGCATTCGGCCGGTCACCACCGCCCGAACGTTCAATTCCTGTCCGATCTTGCGCGGATCCATCTCGCGGCCTTTGTAACCGGCGACGACGCTGCGTGGAACCACGCGCAACTGCGGTAACTTCGAGAGGCTGTTGATGAGCGTCTCGGCGATCTTGTCGTTGATGTACTGCGCATCCGGATCTGAAGATTCGTCTATGAACGGCAGCACCGCGATCGATTGAATCGTTTCGGGACCTTCGGGCTTACCCGCGGTCGTGAAATAAACGAGACCGACAATCGCCATCACAACGACGGCGCCAACGACGGCAAACACTGGTTTGGACCAGATGGCGCCCCCGCGATTATTCGAGGCTGGAATCGATACAACCGGCTGTGAAGTTTCGGCGTCCTGATGCGAGACAGTCTCGGCGATAGTTTCAGCAGCAACCGGCAGGGCCGAACCATTCGACGTCTCACGGATGTCGGCGACGAATCGATAACCACGCCGCGGAACCGTTTCGATGAACTGAACCCCGCCCGGAGTCTCGCCAAGCGCCTTTCGCAAAAGTGAAACGTTCTGCGTCAGGTTCCCTTCTTCGACGTACGTGCTGGGCCAGACTCGTTTCATCAAGTCGTCCTTGGAAACGACCTGTCCTCTGTTCTCCACGAGCGTGATCAGGATGTCGAAAACCTTGGGCGTGAGCGGGACCAGCTCACCTTCGCGCAGCAGGATTCGTTCCGCCGGTTTCAGGCGGAAGCGACCAAATTCAAAGCTCTGATTGTCGGGTTGACCCATTAAAAACGGCCTTGAGAAACATCTTTGAGGACTTTTTGAGTGCAGCCTGAGGACTTGTCAGCCCGCACACTCTAGGATGGCGCCCATCCGCGTTCTCGTTAATGCGACGACTTCAGGAAACACGGATTGTACGAGTGATTTCCATCTGAAAACAAGGTATCTCCCCATGATTGAAGAAAAAAAGACTTCCGAGATTGTCGAGACCTCGTTGATCTGTTTGTTGAGCGCAGGCGTGGCTGTGGGTGCGTTCTTACTGGTCTGGTTAATCGCGGCGCTGACCTCCACAAACTAATCTCGAATTTCGAATTTCGAATTTCGAAATTTTCAAAACGGCTCATCGATCGATTCGCTCTGCTTTGTAAACCACTTCGGTCCGGACTCTGTGATGTACAGGCAGTCTTCGAGCCGGATTCCAAACTCGCCGTAGATCACCACCGTAGGTTCGTCACTAAAACACATTCCCGGCTGCATCGGTGTCTTATTTCCACGCACAAAGTTTGTCCACTCGTGTCCGTCGAGGCCGATTCCGTGGCCTGTACGATGTGGCAAGCCGGGCACTTTGTAATCAGGACCAAAACCCGCGTCGGTGATCACCTTACGCGCCGCCGCGTCGACGACCTCACACGGCGCCCCGACTTTGATCGCCGCAAATCCCGCGTCCTGCGCTTTTCGTTCGAGATCCCAGATCTGCCGCTGGCGATCCGTCGGCTTTCCGAAAACAAACGTGCGCGTGATGTCTGATTGATAACCCTCGACACTGCAACCGCCGTCCATCAACACCACGTCGCCTTCTTTCAACCGTTGCGGCGTGCTGCTGCCGTGCGGAAACGCCGTGTACTTCCCAAAACTGACGAAGATTCCGCCGGACGAACCAAGCGCGCGAAACGCCGCCGAGCAGATGCCGGCAAACTCGCCCTGAGTCATGCCCTCCTTCATGCTGTCGCGGGTCGCTTTGTAAGCGACGATCGTGATGTCGTTTGCTTTCTGCATCAACGCGAGTTCGGTCGGCGACTTGAACATGCGGCAGCCTGCGGTGATCGGCGTCGCGTCGACATACTTCAACGCCGGCGCAGCTTGTCGAATTCCGTCGAACAGAAAGAAGCGCACGCGTTCTTCGATACCGACGGTTCCGGTGCGCACGCCGCGATCGCGAAAGATCTCGGCGACGCGTTTGTAAGGACTTTCGTCTTCTTCCCACGTGCGGATGTCGGTGCCCATCTTGATCAACTCGCGAGCACGTTCTTCTTCAAACTTCGGACAAATCCACGCGAGTTCACCACGCGCCGGTATCACCGCGGCAAACATTCGTTCGCTCGTGCCCCAACGCATTCCGGTGAAGTAAAACATACTGCTGCCCGGCTCGAGATAGATCGCGTCGATGCGTTTTTCGCGCATGAGTCGTTGCGCCTTTTCGATCCGGCCTTTGCGTTCTTCCAGCGTGGTCGGCACGACGTCGTCGGTCATACGGGAGAGTTGTCGCACTGCTGCGGGCTGTTGTTGGGGCGGTTCAGGCTCGACGTTTTCCGAATCGGCATGCGAGTCCGCGTGGGCCAGTGAGCTGCCGAACAGAGTTGCGCCGGCGAGTCCGGCAGTTAAACGGAGAAAGTCGCGACGGTCGGTACACATGGGTGGACGGTCCTCGGCGTTTGTGTTTTGTGCTTGGAGCTTTGTGCTTTGTGCTTTGTAAATTGATTTGGTGCTCCGGCCTTGATCTTTAACAGAGTACAAAGTACAAAGCACCAAGTACGAAGAAATGTACACGACAGACCACAAAGGGAACAAGGGGATTACTCATGCCGGTTGGCAGCCACGATCTTCACGGCTCAGCTCCAGATAAATCCGAGACAGCGCTGCTCCTGATCGACGTCATCAACGACTTCGACTTTCCTGAAGGCGAACAACTACTCGAACTGGCTATACCAATCGGCAAAAACATCGCCGCGCTGAAACGCAGGACACGCGACGCGGGCATTCCGTCGATTTACGTCAACGACAACTTCGGCCGCTGGCAGTCGGACCTGAACAGGATCGTCGCGCATTGTCGCGAGGAAGAGTCGCGCGGAAAACCGTTTGTCGAGCTTCTCTTGCCCGATGACGACGACTATTTTGTTCTGAAACCAAAAAACTCCGGTTTCTACTCGACCACGCTCGATTTGCTGCTTTCGCATCTGGGCGCGAAGAACCTGATCCTCACGGGCATCGCCGGAAACAACTGTGTCTTCTTCACCGCCAACGACGCCTACATGCGCGACTACAAGATCTTCGTCCCCGCCGATTGTTCCGTTTCAAACACCGTCGAAGAGAACCAACACGCGTTGAAACAGATGCAGGCGGTCTTGAAAGCCGACATCACCGACGGGAAAGAATTGGACCTGAAAGCCCTCAGCGGCTAGAATCCTCGCTCGATTTTTGGGTTTCACAAAAACGGAGGAACATCCAAGATCAAATCCTGCCGGATTCTCCTGTGTCTTCTCTGCCTGTGGACCACCGCGGGCGCGCAGCAGGTCTTACGTTGGGGAGCCGACCCGAGTGGCGGTGCGCCTTACGTTTTCACCGATCCTGCTAATCCCGATACCTACATCGGCTATGAAAAGGAGATGGTCGACGCGCTTGCCGCTGCGATGGGGCGGCGCGCGGAGTTTGTTCCCAGCGATTGGGAAACGCTCGTCTCCGCGCTGCAACGCAAGTCGTTCGACGTGATCGTCAACGGGCTCGAGCCGACCGGCGATCGCGCGCGACAGATCCTTTTCAGTAAGCCTTACTACATCTTTCAGCTTCAACTCACCGTTCGCGCCGACGACAATCGGATCAACTCGCTCGCCGACTGCAAGAACCGCGTCGTCGGCACGCTCGCAAACACCGCCGCGTCACGGCTGTTGGAAAAGGAAGGAATTCCGTTTCGCAGTTACGCCGATCCGGTTGGCGCTTATCGCGATCTGGAGTTGAAACGAATCGACGCGGCTTTGTTTGATGTTCCTGCCGAGGCTTTTTACGCGCGTCCCAATTCGCGTCTGAAACCGGCGGGTGAGCCGTTTACCCGCGGTCAATACGTCATCGGCCTGCGCAAGGGCGATGAAGCGTTGAAAGCGGAAGTCGACGCCGCGATAGACAAGATCATCGCCGACGGCACGCTCGAAACAATCCTCAAGAAGTGGGGACTGTGGAACCAGGCGCAGGTCGAGTTTCAGGCGCCGCTCAAATCGGGTGAAAGTCTTGCTTCGAAGGACGCCGAATACACCACGACAGAATCAACGTTCAACTGGAGTGAAGCACTCTGGCGACTCACACGCGCCGCCGCCGTCACCGTTTTGATCGCGCTCGGTTCGATGGTGATCGCGGTCGTACTCGGACTCCCGCTCGCTGTCGGACAATGGAAAGGTCCCGGCTGGCTGCGTCTGCTTTGCACGATCTACGTCGAGTTCTTTCGCGGCACGCCGGTGCTGGTCCAACTGCTGTTTCTTTACTTCGGACTTCCCGTGATCGGTATCGCAATGCCCGGCTGGCTGACGGCGCTGGTCGGTCTCGGTCTCAACTACGCGGCTTATGAATCGCAGGTTTATCGTGCGTCGCTGGAAGCAATTCCCAACGGCCAGTGGGAAGCCGCGTACTCGCTCGGCATGGGACCGTTGCTCGCCTTCCGCCGGATCATTTTGCCGCAAGCGTTTCGCATCGCGCTGCCGCCGATGACGAACGATTTCGTTTCGCTTTTCAAAGACACGTCAGTCGCGTTTGCGATCTCGGTCTGGGAACTGGCGACTGCGTATCGTGAACTCGCCAATGCGTCGGGTCAGTTTCTGCTGCTCGGCGTCGCTGTTTCTGCCTTCTACCTCGCGATGAGTCTGCCGATGGCACACCTCGCGCGCTTGTTGGAACAACGGCTGCGCAATCGCTCGACCGAACGTGCAGTCGATACAGAAGCGGAGGCGACGGCATGATTCGCGTCACAGGTTTACGCAAACATTTCGGCGACTCGCACATTCTCAAGGGAATCGATTTCGAAGTCCCGCCGAAGACGGTGCTCGGGATTATCGGCGCGTCCGGAAGCGGCAAATCGACGTTGCTGCGTTGTCTTAACGGGCTGGAGACGATCGACGGCGGAACGATCGAGTGCAACGGGGTTCGTCTTGAAGCGGGTATTTCACACGCTGAGTATCGCCGACGCGTGCGCGAGTTGCGGCTAAAAGTCGGAACAGTTTTTCAGCACTTTTACTTGTTTCCACACCTGTCGGTCTTGGGAAACATCATCGAGGCGCCCGTTCACGTGCTACACACGCCACGCAAGAAGGCGGAGACTGAAGCTTACGAGCTGCTTGAATCAGTCGGATTGAGAGTCGCGGCCCGGAGGTATCCGGGATCGTTATCGGGCGGTGAACAACAGCGCGTCGCGATTGCGCGTGCGCTCGCGATGCATCCCGCGTTGCTGCTGCTCGACGAGCCGACCAGCGCGCTCGATCCGCGTCGCATCAACAGTCTGCGCGCATTGCTGCGTACGTTCGTCGATCGCGGTCACACGATGATCATCATTTCGCACTCGATGGGATTTCTGAGCGGTGTGGCTGATCACATCCTGTTTATGGACGGCGGCCTCGTCGTCGAACACGGCCCTTCCGACCAGGTTTTCAACTCTCCGCAGGATGCAAGAACGAAGGAGTTCCTCGAACAGGCAGAGTAGGATCGGCTTTGCCAAAAGCCCTTGAAGCGGCTTTGCCGACTGATGTGCGGCGAGGCTTTGCCTCGCCGTTGGCCCGCTGTCAAAGCCAGGGCTGTGCCCTTGGTTAAGCTTCGCCCGTTGTCTATTGGGCCAAAAGCCAGACCGGGGGCATAGCCCACTTTTTCCTAAGCTGCCGACGAGGCACAGCCTCGCCGCACATCAGGCGGCAAAGCCGCAAACAGACCTAAGAGGCAAAACAGAGTAGATCAGTGCGCGCGTTGTGAATCTGAGAGCGACTCGATGTAGCGTTCGAAGCGTTCGCGGTGCGTGACGTTTGTTATCTTCGTCCCCAGCAGGTAGCCGTGAGACGAGTTTACGCCGGTGATCCGTTCACAACGAACCGGGCTCACTTCGATTCCGACCACGCCGTCCGGCAAATGCAGCGCCAGGTTCAGGCGATGATCTCCGCAGCAGAAGCGTTCGTCGATGATGGTCGAAGGGATGACCATCGCGATGCCCGCCGCACTGAGGTCGCTGGTTTGGCCCATGAAGATGAGCGAATGAAGGGGCTCGCCGGCGTCGGCGTCGAGGAGTGACAAGTCGGCCAACAGCTCGACCTCGCACCTCACCTTGAGCCGTCGCATTTCCCTGCGTTCAATCGATGAGGCTAGATGGTCCAACCTTGTCAGCCTGCTAACGGGAAAGTAATCGAGAAAGTCGCCGGTTTTGTCGACTTGTTCTTTGATGTTTAAGGTCCGCAGCCGTAGTCCGCGCCCTCCGGCTGGCCAGTAGTAGCATGAAACTATGAATTTGTACATTCAACAGTCGTCGTTCTAATTGTCTGAGTCTAAAGGCTGTAACCAATTAAAACGCTGAATGCCGTCACGATTCCTGCTTTATCAGCGTGGCCGCGGAGGGATCTTTCAGATATTCGATAAACGAGCGCAACGTTTCCAACTGCGCCTCAGGAAGATTGACAAAACGGAGGCCAAATCCTACGGGCGGATTGTGGTGCGCGACCTCGCCCGACAACGAGAGCCACTCGCCGTTTGGCAGTTGGAGGCGGAGATTTACTACTTCGCCCATCGTTACCCCGCCGAGTGAATCGACGTAGCAACCGCCGTCTGAGAGATCGCTGATGCGGGCCGTGTAGTTTCCGCTTTTGCCGTCCCAGACGGCGTCAAGGGAAACATCCCACCTCTTTCCAGTCCTCCGCTCGCTCATTGTTTACTTCGTGATCTGAGAAACAGTTAAGGCCGTGAAGAATCGAACCGGAGTCGATTCTAGCAGAATTTCGGCCATGTTCTTAATATTTCTTGTTCCTGTAGTGGTCTTCTAATTTCCATCTCTGTGCAATCTCTGCGTTTCTCCGCGCCTCCGCGGTTTCCTTGTTAAAGCCAGTAGGTTCACCGCAGAGGCGCGGAGAAACGCAGAGAATATTCAGATTAGACACTCCGTTCCTGCTAAGATGCGCCAATGTCCACAACTTCCTTTCAACCCCAGAATGAAGTAGCGCCCGTCAGCGAGATTCGCAGTCATTTTCCCGCTCTGGAACGCGTCCACAACGGTTATCCCGTCGCCTATTTCGACGGTCCTGGCGGCACTCAAGTCCCGCGCTTCGTCGTCGAGAAAATGAGCCACTATCTCTATCACCACAACGCCAACACGCATTGGGCTTATCCGACGAGCGCCGAGACTGACGCCGCGATCGAGTATGCGCGGGAGGCGTGTGCGGAGTTTCTCAATGCGTCGCCGACGGAGATCGCCTTCGGCGCGAACATGACGACGCTGACGTATCACCTGTCGCGTGCGTTGGGGCAGCAATTTTCGACTGGCGACGAGATCGTCGTGACTGAGTTGGACCATCACGCGAACGTCGATCCCTGGCGGCGGCTTGCAGTCGAGCGTGGCGTCACGATTCGCACCGTGAGAATGGACACGGCGACCGGCACGTTGATGCAGGAAGATCTGGAGCGTTTTATTGGGCCGCGGACAAAAGTCGTCGCTGTTGGGGCAGCTTCAAACGCGCTCGGCACGATCAACGATCTCGAACGCGTGGTCGAGATGGGCCACAGTGTCGGCGCGCTCGTGTTTGTGGACGCAGTTCATTACGTGCCGCACATGCTGCTCGACGTGCGCGCGCTCGATTGTGATTTTGTCGGGATGTCGGCGTACAAGTTTTATGGACCGCATATCGGCGTGATGTACGCGAAGCGCGCGTTGTACGAGCAGATCGACTTTCCGAAGCTGGTGCCGGCGCCTGATTACGCGCCTGAGAATGCTGAAACGGGGACGCAGAACCAGGAAGGCATGGTTGGCGCCGCGGCGGCAGTTGATTATCTCGCGTCGCTTTCGTCGGGACCTTCAGAATCGGGTCGGCGCGAGAACTTGCGCAACGTGTTTGCCGCGATGCACGCGCGCGGATCGCGATTGTTTGAGCGACTGTGGAACGGGTTGAGTTCGATTCCGCGCGTCACGCTTTACGGCGTACCGCCGGGAGCGCCGCGCACGGCGACGTTGTCGTTCACCATCGAGGGTTTGACTTCGACTGAAGCAGCGCGGCGTCTCGCGTCGTTGGGACTGTTTCTTTCACACGGTGATTTTTACGCGGCGACTGTGGTGAAGCGTTTGAATCTCGAGCCCGAGGGATTGATACGCGCGGGCTGCGCCTGTTACACGACTGAAGAAGAGATCGATCGCTTGATCGCGGGTGTCACGGAGCTTTGCTCCGAGTAGCGTTGATGAAATCCGCGAGCAGGCCGTACGCAGTGCTTTGCAGGTTTGGACGATGAGAGACGATCGTCAAACCGGGAATCGTGTCGAGTTCGAAATGAATCGCGAGTGAAGTGCCTCGCACGCTGCTAAACGGATCGCCTGGAGCGATCTGTTCGGGTCGCACGGTGGCTGTGATCGAGCCGTCAGTGTTGACGACGGCGCGTGAGAGAAGTTTGAAAGGTTTTCCCTCGGCGCGAGCGGCTTGTAAGGTCGCGGGATCGAGTTCGCGGATGCCTTCGCGTCGCACGTCGGAGGGTTTCAAAGGCACGCTGAGGATCACACGCGCGACCGCGCAGATTTTCATGATCGAATCCCAGCCTTCGACGTCGTTACTCGGATCTGTTTCCGCGACGCCGAGTTCCTGGGCCATCTTCACGCCTTCGGCGAAACTCCTGCCGGCTTCCATCGTTTCGAGAATCACGTTTGTGGTGGAGTTGAAGACGCCGCTAAAGCCTCGCACTTTCACACCGGGCAGGGTTTCGCGAAAGAGTGAAAAGACCGGAGCGCTGTCGAGCACTGTCGCTTCGAAGAAAAAGTGTTTACGGTTTTCCTCCGCAACCGCCTTTAGTTCGTCGTAAGCGTAAACGATCGGCGCTTTATTCGCTGTGATCGTATGCGCGCCGGATTGCAGTGACGCCTTTAAGTAATCGATCGCGGGCTGGCCTGTTTCAGGATTTAATGATGTCGTTTCAAACAGCACGTCCGGCCGCGCTGTCGCCAACCATTCCTTGAATCCGTCCTGACTCGGGATCTCATCCGTGTTTGAAACATCGATCGCTTCCCCACTCGCGCGCCACCCGATGCGCCGCGTCGCAACACCCGTAATCTCCCACTCAATCCCATACCGCTCGCGCAAGTCCGCCGTCTTCGCCACGAGCAACCGCGCCAGCGCGCGCCCAACATTCCCAAAGCCCAGGAAACAAAGTCTATATGGTTTCATCGACGCGTTCATTTTCGTGTTCCGTCACCGCAACATTGACTGATCCAATACTTTCGAATATTGTGCGCATACTTGCAGGCATCATCCTCAACTGCAAGGTTTTTTAACTCGCTGTTTGTGACTACCGGTTTCACCCACACCTATTGCAAGGAGTCACGATGAACAATTTTCAAGTCGACAAAGTAGCCCTTCACCCAATCAGTAAGTCACAGCCTCAACCGGCAAGTGACGAGATTATCCTCTCTGATTTCTCCGCCGTCGATCAACAAGCAATTCAGGACTTTTTTACGGACCACCTGGAACATATCTGGAGGGCGCCCGAGGCTCGCACAACCCAGTCAGCCCAGTTCAACCAAAACTCCGACATCCAAACTTATTACCAGGATCTGAATTCCAACCCGGCCAACTTCTTTTCTCACTCCTGTGATATGGCCAAGCTGTTAAACCAGGCAGCTAAAGGAACGAACGCTTCCGATGGCGTGTTGATGATTCTTTGGCTCAAGCTGGACGAAGATGACCGAAACTTCCTCGCTCTGATCAAAATGGAGCCGGCGCGTGCCGACCGCATCGCACTGACCTCGAAGGGAAAGCAACTACTCTCTTTAGCGGTCAGACACATCGACGCGGCCTTGCCGGAGCCCGGCGACCAGGTTTTGAAGTGGGCCATCACACCGCATCCTAACCGTCCTTCTTATAACGTCAAAGTCCGCGACGAAGAAGGTAAGGAACTGGCCCAGTACTTCATGAACTTTCTCGGTTGCGTTCCGCGGCTGAGTGAAAAGAAACAAATCGAAACGATTCTGGGAATGCTTCCTGAATACACTCAACGTTTTCACCCATCAGTTGACGCGCCTACAGTGGTCCCGACAGTGCTCGACCAACTGGAAGAGGCGCTCATCATCACGCCTGACGTAGTCGTCAGCAAGATCAGAGAAACTAAGAAGTTCAGAAACTTTGACGAGAAGAAGTTTCGCGACCAATTGACCCAGGCGAAAATCGGCGATCTTGCAATTTCGACAAATGCGTGGCGGGCCACCCAGACTCAATACAAGCTGCCGAGCGGCATCGTCATCCGAGGACCGCGATCGGTGATGGACAACCAGGTGGATATCATCGATTTAGGCGACGAAGTCGAATTCCGCATCAGGAGTCCAAAGACTTACAAGAAGAACCATGTCAGTTAGTGACATCTTTCAACAGTTCCAACGCGCAAGTGCGACCTTGCAGCAACACTTTCCCAATGCGCCGGCGATTGCGCTGGAAACTGTTTCTCAATACAACTCGTCGCATCTGATTCCCGACTTGCAGTGGCTACAGTTGAGCCTTCCACAGCTCGCGGACGAGTTGTCGTCATCGCCTCCGTTTACGCTGAAACTCGAGATCGGCGTAGCAGGTTACAAAGTGATTTCCAATATCGAACGTGTGGCGGGTAATTTGACTCTATCGGGCCACGAGGTGGATGACTCCGCACTCTCGACGGCTTCGTTGTCGGATCCGACAAAACTAACGCTGAAAGAATTTAGCAACTTCTTTACGGATAAAGCTCAGGCCGTTGACCTCAACACGGTGGTGCAACAGGCGACCGGATTGACCGGTCAGGGGCTCGCCGTGGACTTAAAGCTCGATCTTTATCTGGATAAGGGCAGGTTAAATAGGGATCTGGCGAATGCCGCCGCAAGTGATGTCACAGCCAACATCGTCAGTTATCTTTTTCAAGCTCAGTTGAAAAGTAAGCTCGCGAATACGACTGTGGACCGGTTCGAGACTGAGTTCCTGATCGCCGGAAAACCGACAGTGTTTCTTGTCTTTGACCTGGCCGGTGGCCTGGCAAGTGATTTCATCACCGTCTGCGGACAGGATCAGCACGATCTCGTCGAAGCGCTTCTCACCCGGGCGCTACCTGACGAAACCTTGATTAGAGCGGAACAGGTACGCGAGTTTCGGCGGTCACAGAGTTTTGGAAACTTCGCACCAAGATGGCTGATCCCGGAGTTCGTTGCGCTCACAGTTACGCGCGGGGATCCGAATGACACTGCGGAACTGAAACGCGATCTGCAAAGATTCCAACCGGTGCTGGCAGCGATCTTCATGGGAGACTTCGTCGAGGTGGAGAAAAACGGGATCTACTCGGTTGATTATCGCGGCTTACATCCCAAACGGTTCCAACTCGACAATGCGCAATTCAATACACAGGAGCAGCACTGGCCCTCGCTCTACAAGCTTTATCAATATGCCTATGACGGAGTCTCTGGAGACAAGCTGGAGATCGTGCAGCAATTCATTTCTCAGTTTGCTGACGACGCCAGCATGTTGTGCGCCAAAGCATCCGAGATCCGGGAATCAACCAAGAAAACCCATGACCGCACGCTTGTAGTGAGAGTTCAGGAATACTTCGCAGCCCGCCAAAGCGTCCAGGAACGTATACAAACAGCCATAGAGGAATTGACGCACGACATGATCACGCTTAGCCGTGAAGTGAGCGCGGATGTGTACAAAGTCTTAGGCGTCATTGCGCTTGCAATCGCCGGCTCGTTCTTCAAGACAGATATCGGAATTATCGCGCTCCTGCTCGGGTTCTTAACCATCGCGATCTATTTGCTGATCGTGGTGTTTTATCATTTGCCGACTCTGAAGAGCGCTACCGACCTGCGAAAGTCGCAACACGATGCGTATATCAATTCCTTCGAGGATGTGCTCACTGAAGCTGAACTTGAGAAATTCCGCATCAACCCTAATTGGGCAACGGCACGAACGTCGTTTGAAAACAAACTTTGGTGGACGAAAGCCATCTACTTGACGTTCGGCTTGATTACTCTCGCAGCCGCCATCGGCATCTTTATTCATTATTACGTCAGCACTCCCGCAATACCTCCGATCACGCCTTAGATCGTTTCATACACGTACCTTTGACCGACTATAATGCGGCTTCAACATTTCGCATGAAACAATACCACGATTTGCTGCGATCGATTTTGGAGAATGGCGTCGAACACCGCGACCGCACCGGTGTTGGGACGATCTCGCATTTCGGTTTTCACACGCGATTCAATCTGCGCGAAGGATTTCCGATCGTCACCACCAAACGCGTACCGTTTCGCTGGGTGGCGGAAGAGCTGTTCTGGTTTCTCTCCGGCGACACGAGCGAGGCGAATCTGCGTGCGCGTGGTGTCGACATCTGGGCCGAGTGGGCCGACGAGGAGCACACCGGAAAGTTTGGACGAACGGCGGGCGATCTTGGACCAGTCTACGGTTACCTGTGGCGCTCGTTTGGCGGCGATTACCCGGAGAAGAATGGTGTCGATCAGATAGCCAAGTTGATAACACAGATTAAAACCAATCCCGATTCCCGGAGGCTGATTGTCACCGGCTGGGATCCACGACAGGCGGACAACGTCGATCTACCGCCATGTCACACGTTGTTTCAGTTCAAAGTCGAAAGCGGCAAGATCCTGCACTGCCAGCTCTATCAACGCTCGGCGGATGCGTTCCTCGGCGTTCCGTTCAACATCAGTTCGTACGCGCTGCTGACACACATGATCGCGCACGTCACTGAGCTTGAAGTCGGCGACTTCGTTTACACGCTCGGCGACTATCACATTTATAACAACCACATGAATCAAGTGCAGGAACTGTTGTCGCGCGAGCCGTTTCCGTTGCCGCAGTTGAAGATCAACGTTGAGTTACGCGGATTGGACGGATTGTTACGAATTAAGTATGAAGATTTGGAACTTGTGGGTTACAAATCACATGGCAAGATCGCCGCTCCCGTAGCGGTTTAATAAAATGATCATCGGCATCGCAGCAGTAGATCGAAAAGGCGCGATTGGGAAGGGCGGCAAACTCCCGTGGCACTACTCCGCCGACATGAAGTTCTTTCGCGAAACGACGACGGGCCACGCGGTCGTGATGGGACGCAAGACATGGCTCACGATCGGCAAGCCACTCAAAAACCGACTGAACATCGTGCTCAGTCGCGACTCGACCATCGAACCGCAGGAATCGCTGATCGTCCTCGGCGACATCGACAGCGTCATCTCATTCAACCACTCGTTAAGAACGGATCTATTCGTGATCGGCGGCGCACAGGTCTACAACTCATTCCTGCCACATATCGACAAGTGGATCATCACGGAAGTCCCGTTAACGGTCTCCGGCGCCGATACGTTCATGCCCGAGGATTACTTAAAAGGATTTAAAGCGACCGACTCAAGAAAGTTGGATGAGGGACTCGTAGTCAAGTTCTACGAACGAAGTTAAAACAACGCTTCCAGCGCTTCATCAACCGAACGCACGCCCACGACACGCACGCCAAGCCGTCGTTCCAGCCCAGCGACATTCGACGCCGGCATCACGACCTTTTTGAACCCCAGCGCCTGCGCCTCTTTCACGCGCACCGCCGCCTGCATCGCGCCACGCACTTCGCCAGTCAACCCAACTTCGCCAAACACCGCCGTGTGCGGATCGATCGGAATGTTTTTGAAACTCGACGCAATCGCCACAACCACACCAAGATCCGCCGCCGGCTCGTCGACTTCCAAACCACCGGCGATGTTCACAAACACATCATCTCCGATCAATTGCATCCCGATGCGTTTCTCCAGCATCGCGATCAACAACGAAACGCGATTCTGGTCCAACCCCTGCGTCATGCGTCTGCCGCTGCCGTATTTCGTTCCCGAAACCAGCGCCTGGATCTCGACAAGCAGCGGACGCGTCCCTTCCATACACGCAGTCACGACCGATCCAGCCGCATTCTGCGGACGCTCGGCCAGAAACATCTCCGACGGATTCGCGACGGGCATCAAACCCGTTCCCGTCATCTCAAACACGCCGACTTCATTCGCCGCTCCGTAACGGTTCTTCGCGGCGCGCACGATGCGATGATTGTGATGGCGTTCGCCTTCAAAGTAGAGCACCGTGTCGACGATGTGTTCGAGCGCCTTTGGACCAGCAATCGATCCTTCCTTCGTGATGTGACCGATCAGGAAAACAGGAACGCTGCGATTCTTCGCCAGCAACAAAAACTGGTGCGCGACTTCCCTCACCTGTGAAATCGAACCGGGCGCGGCTTCGATCGCACTCGAGAAGACAGTCTGAATCGAATCGACGATCACCGTCCCGGGATTAAGACGATCGATCTCGTGAAAGATCTTTTCGAGGTTGGTTTCGGGAAGCAGGTAGAGGTTGTTGGCAGTGACGCCGAGACGATCGCCACGAAGTTTTATCTGTCGTTCCGACTCCTCGCCGGAAACGTACAGCACGACGGTACTCGCGCTGCTCATTCGATCCGCGACCTGTAGCAGCAGCGTGCTCTTGCCGATGCCGGGATCGCCGCCGATCAATACGAGCGTTCCGGGCACAATACCGCCGCCGAGAACTCGATCAAACTCCGTCACTCCTGACGGCAGTCGCAGATCGTCCTGCGGTTCGATGTCGTGGAACGCGATCGCCTTGACGTCGCGTACAGCAAAACCATTGCGAGATGTTTTCCGCGCCCGTTCTTCAACCAGCGAGTTCCACTCGCCGCATTCAGGACACTTGCCGAGCCACTTGCCCGACTGAAAACTACAACTCTGGCAGACAAAAACCGTTTCTGTTTTCTTCACTCGTTACAATAATTCCTTGACGTTTTCCGTCGGCCGGCCGAGCACCGCGCGATCGCCGCGTTCCACGATCGGCCGTTGCAGCAGATCCGGATGCTCCACCATCAACGCGATCAACTCGGCGTCGCTGAACTTGTCCTGGTCCAACCCGAGTTCCTTGTAAATCGTGTCTTTTCGCATCACCTCGCGCGGTTTCTTTTTAAGCTTGCGCAGCAACTCGGTCAGCTTCTTCGTACTTAAAGGTTGCTTGTAATAATTTACCTTCTCGAACGGTATGCCACTCTCACGGAGCAGCTTGTCCATCTCACGGCACTTGGTTCAAGTCGGTTTTTCGTAAACAGTGATCTTGTCGTCCATGTTCTCCTCGTACTATGGAAATATGCCGCGCACGCGCGTCGCTTCCGCCACTCGTGCAACCGCGAGAATGTAAGCGCCGGTGCGCATGTCTGTGTTGTAGCGTTGCGCCGTCTCGAGGACGGAATCAAATGCCGTTTTGATCGTCTGTTCGAGTGTGTCGTTGATCTTGCTTTCAGACCAGAAGAACGAATACTGATCCTGCACCCACTCGTAATAACTGACGGTCACGCCGCCGGCGTTGGCAAGAATATCAGGAATCAGAAAAACTCCCTCATCCTCCAACACGCGATCGGCGCCCGGCGTGGTTGGACCATTCGCGAGCTCGGCGATGATCTTCGCTTTCACCTGTCCGACGTTCTTCAACGTGATCGCGTTTTCCAGCGCCGACGGGAGAAGAATGTCGCAATCGATTCCCATTATGTCCTCGGGTGCGATCTCTTTCGTGCCCTTCAGTCCGGCCAGCGACGTCGTCTTGTCTTTCTGTTTCAACGCCTCGTCAACGTCGATGCCGCTCGCGGCATAAACCGCGGTCTTCGAATCGCACGCAGCGACAACGCGAGCGCCGTCCTTCGCAACGAGTCGCGCGATGTTAGCACCAGCGTTGCCGAAACCGTGAACGGCCACGCGCGCGCCATTCAAACTCATTCCCTTCACGCGACACGCCTCGCGCAACGCATAGAGACAACCGCGCGCCGTCGCTTCCGCGCGTCCCTGCGAGCCGCCGAGCGAGATCGGTTTGCCGGTGACGACGCCGAGTTCCGTATGACCGCGCACCATCGAGATCGTGTCCATGATCCACGCCATCGTCTGTTCGTCCGTGTAAACGTCAGGCGCCGGAATGTCGCGATCCGGACCGATGATCGGAGCGATCTCGAACGCGTATCGCCGCGTCAACCGCTCGAGTTCGTTTTGCGAAAGACTCTTCGGATCGCAGATTACGCCTCCCTTACCGCCGCCATAGGGAATACCGACAGTGGCGCACTTCCACGTCATCCACGAAGCGAGCGCTTTAACTTCGTCGAGCGTCACGTTCGGGTGATAGCGGATGCCGCCCTTCGCTGGTCCACGCGCGATGTTGTGCTGCACGCGAAATCCTTCAAACACCTGGACGTCTCCGCCATCCATCTTCACGGGAATCGAAACGATCAACTGTCGTTTCGCATTCTCCAACACGTGTCTCATCGACGGATCTAGCTCTAGGTAGTCTGCCGCACGGTTGAACTGTTGTTTGGCAATTTCGAACGGGTTGAGCTGTTCCTGGAAAGCCTTTTGAGTCGCCATGCACAACGCTCCTGAAAAGAGGGGTCGGAGAGCGGCTGGGATCCTATTTCGTTCAATGTGGGAAGGCAAGGTTTGGCGCGACCAATTGGCTTTTCGGAGGTTTGTTCGGTTGGGAACACTTTGGGGAAAAGCGGTGTCTAAGTGTGGGAGTAAGCTCCCGCGACCCGATGGCACCGGCAACTAGCGGACTCACGATTTCGATCTTTTTACGGCTGTTGCAGATATGGGCCGTACTTCGAAATCCCCGTTGTTCGCCAAGCCTTACGGAGGAACGTGGATGTTTACCAATCTCGTTGAATCAAGCTCTCACGCGAAAGAATTCAAACGCCGTGGATCGTTTGTGCTGTTCACGACTGTGACGTACGGGGTGCTGATGGTCGTCATGGGTGTTGTAAGTATCTATGCGTACGATGCGCGACTTGAAGAACAGAATCTGGAAATGGTTGTGTTGATAAATCCGCAGGACATCGCCCCCCAACCCGCGGCCCAACCAGTGTCACAGCCCCAGCGACCGCGAAGTACCGATAACAATAACGAAGCGAACGTAGCGACGCGCGTTGATCCCATGCTGAGCGTGAACCGTCCCGAAAGTGTTCCGGTGGGAGTGTCGACGACGCCTAACAAAAATCCCCCAATCCCTGATTCGGGTATGTGGACCATTGGCTCCAGGAACACCGACCCATCAGCGGGAGGTGGCCCATCGCTTCCAGGCGGCACAGGCAGGCAGGTCGTTCCTCCGCCTCAACGCGTGGACGTAGAAGAACCGCCTCCAGCGGTGCCGGAGGTACGGAAGACGCCCGCGGTGGTCCATAAAAACATAATCAACGGCTCGGCGCTTTCGCTGCCGCGCCCAGTTTACCCGCCGCTAGCTAAACAGATGGGTATCCAGGGTGTCGTTAGTGTGCAGGTACTAATTGACGAGTCAGGCAAGGTGATCTCGGCGACTGCGGTTGGTGGAAGTCCGTTTCTCAGACTCGAAGCGCAGAAGGCAGCATTTCAGGCCCGCTTCTCGCCGACAGTGCTGAATGATCAACCCGTTAGAGTGTCTGGCGTGATTACTTACAACTTCGTGCTGAATCGCTAAATCGTGAATCGTTGAATCGCTGAATTCCTGCCAAAGCAAGAGGTACGAGAGGGGTGTGCTTCTCGTACCTCTCCCGCCATTTAGCCACAAAGAGGCACAAAAGGCACAAGAGGCACAAAAACAAAAGAGAGACTGAGCAACGGGGTTCTTTGCACTTTGTGCTTTTGTACTTCGTTCTTCGTTCTTCGTTCTTTGTGCCTTTGTCTTTTGTGCCTCTTGTGCCTTTTGTGCCTCTTTGTGGCTACAAACCTTCCGCCCAACGAACGATCTCGTCCATCGCCGTGGTGTAGATCTCTTCCTGCGGCATCCCGAATTTCTTCGGAGCTTTGAACGAATGATCTCCACCCTCGATCGAGTGAATTTTGGCGGCCGGACGAAAATCTTTTATGTGTGGCTGGATCTCTTCCGGCGAACCCAGCGCGTCGCGCGTGCCTTGCACAAACAACATCGGCTTGCGGATCTGCACGAGGTGCTCCACTCGCAGCTTCGTCGACTGCCCGGGCGGATGCAGCGGATAACCGAGAAACACAAGTCCGTCGATCTGATCGGCGAGCGGTTCCTTCGCTTCCGACGCGGCTGCCGCGACTTGCGAAGCGATCCGGCCGCCCATCGATTTCCCGCCAATCACCAGCTTGTTGTTCTTCAGTTGCCGATGCTTCAGCGCCGTTTCGATCACGGCTCGAAAACACGACTCGAGTTTGTGTTTCTGATCGGGAACGGAACGCCCCTGCTCCATGTAGACGAAATTAAACGTCATCACATCGAGACCACGTTCCGCCAAACCGTTCGCGAACATGCGCATGAAGCCGCTGTCCTGATTGGCGCCCGCTCCGTGACCGAGTATCACCGTTAGTCCCGCACGATTCTTTTTCGCGGCTGCGTAATAGACAGCCGTCACCGAATCGTGCTCGTTGGCGCTGACGGTCAGCCTCTCCGTTTCGTTCGGCATGTAATTGGTTAGGACTGCTTGGCCAACATCGCCAACGCATCCTGTTCTTCATTTTTGAATCGCTTCGCGACGCCGGCCTGAACGCCGGGAGAGCTCTTCGAAAAGTACGCGAGATTCCCGTCAGGCTTTTTACGGCCTCGTTCAGCGTAGATCGCGCGGATGAGTTGTTTGTCGAAGTCGGGATCGGACGGTTTGCAGGTCACGTTCGCGAGGGCGCGATGAATGATCGGCGTAGCGCCGCCATGTTGCACGGCGGTGGACCACACGACGTCTTGCAGCGCCCGGCTGCGTGTGTTTACGTCGAGGCCATCGTCGCTGAGTATCTTGGCGGCGAGCAAATCGTAGTGACTCTTCTTGATAAAAGCGTGTTGCGCGCTTTGAAACGCCGCGGTTTCAGCGGCTGCGATTCGCTTCCAACAAGCAGTAAACGGCGCCGTGCCGGCAGTCAGCCCCTGGAAGTCGGTTAACCATGGGAACCCGGGCTGGCAAACAAAACGTTGCACGGTGCCCATCTTCGACGCCATCTGATACGAACCATACGAAACACCGCCGGGATCGCCCGTTCCGGTTGAGACCACGCCGGGCCCGCGCCCGCCTGTCTCGTACTTCGCCGACAACTCGCCGAGCGTGTCCGCCAACGCCTGGCCTAACGCGCCGGCGGCGGACGATGTGGTGGTTGTCGCGGGGGCTTGACTTGCGCTGGTCGTAATCGGCGGCAACGGTTTCGTGTTGTCGGTCGTGATGTCAGCAGGCGCGCCATTTGGAAGCGTCACGACGTCGCCGACTTTGATTCTGTTCGGGTCCGTGATCTGGGGATTCGCCTTGAGCAACTGGTCCAGAGAACAGCCGTTCAGCTTGGCGATTTTCGAGAGCGTGTCTCCGGGCTTTATGGTGTAAGTCACGAGAGGATCTCCTTTTTACTTGGCCGATGGGAGTCGAATAGTAGTAAAGGCGTCGCGGCGGAGTCAATTGTATTAAACATAAAGGTGGTGTCCATCTGGAATATTCTCTCTGCGCCTCCGCGGTGAACTAATCGTTACAAAAGGAAACCGCAGAGGCGCAGAGGACTCAGAGATAGCACCGAGATGAAATTCTAAACATAGACGCGCGGGACGCGTTCTCCGATACCGCAGGTTACTTCATACGACAGAGTGCCCGAAATGCGTGCGAGATCTTCGGCGGAAATGTTTGGTCCGGCTTTTTGTGAGTCCCAACCGAGCAGCGTCACTTTGTCTCCGACTTCGACGCCGGAAACGTTTGTCACGTCGATCAACGTGAGGTCCATCGAGACGCGCCCCACAACCGGAGCGTACTCGCCACGCACGATCACATTCGCGCGGTTCGATAACGCGCGCATGTAGCCGTCGTGATAACCGATCGGCAACGTCGCGATCAGGCTCTTGCGCGAAGCTTCGAACGTGCAGCCGTAACCGATCGTCTCGCCGGGCGGCACCCATTTCAACATGCTGATCCGCGTGTGCAACGACATCACCGGCAGCAGTTTTGGATCGGCGACTGTGAGTGAAAGCACATCGCGCCACAGTCCGTACAACACACCGCCGGGACGGACCAGATTGCCCCACGCTTCACGATGACTGAAGACGGCGGCGGAGTTTGAAAGATGCTGATACGTCGGGTGATAACCGTGCTGTCGGAGGATCGCCGCGGCGTCTTCGAAACGCTGGATCTGATCGCGCGTCAACGGTTGACAGGCTGCGTCGTCGGCAGCGGCGAGATGGCTCATGAGTCCGTCGATACGAACGTTACGAAAGCGAGTGAGTTGACCGGCGAATTCCGCTAACGCATCGAAACGAATGCCGAGACGCCCCATGCCTGTATCGACCTTCAGGTGTACGTCGATGATCGTGCCGGCGTCTCTCGCGGCGTTATTTAATGACTCAAACATGTCGAGACGATAGACGACGGGCGTGAGCCGGTGCTGCAAACACGCGGTCGCCTGATCGTTCCAGAAGCCGCCGAGACAGAGAATCGGTTGCGTGATGCCGGCGTTCCGCAGTTGTATGCCCTCTTCGGGAATCGCGACGCCAAACCACTCCGCGCCTTCAGTCGCCAATCTCTTCGCGCACTCAACCGCGCCGTGTCCGTAGGCATCAGCTTTCACAACAGCCATGATTCTGGCGGACGGACTGACGAGCGATCTGATCTGTTTGAAATTCGACGCCAGATTGTCGAGGTGAATTTCCGCCCACGTCGGGCGGCCGGTAATAGGGTTCTGCCGGGCCTGGGTTGACGACATGGCCTGTAGTTTACCCGAAATCCGTGTTCGTACGGTTTGGCGTTTTTTAGAACACGGATTTTGATAGGAGGTTAATATGAGGAGGCTATGAAGATTCTTTTGTCATTATTGCTGGCCGCGCTTCTCGCCGCTCCGTCTTACCCGGTTCAGACGCGCGACAGTTGGCGCAGCGTTCGCACCAACAATCTTTTTGTAATCGGTAACGCCGATCCGGAGAAACTGCGGCAGGTAGCGGCGTGGCTGGAGTTCTTTCATAGCGCGTTCGCGCAACTCGTCTCACGCAATGTGATCGACTCGTCCGTTCCCACGACCGTGGTGCTGTTTCGTGACGAAGCGTCGTTCACGCCGTTCAAACCCCTCTACCAGGGCCGGCCGGCAAACGTTGCGGGTTTCTTTCAACCCGGCGACGACGTCAACTACATCGCGATCTCGCTCGATACAGGCGAACAGGATCCGTTCAGCACAGCGTTTCACGAGTACGTTCACTTGCACCTGAAAGACAACGTGCCCGGCGTGCCGTTGTGGTTGAACGAAGGGCTCGCGGAATTTTACGGGACGATGCAGTTCTCCGGCGGCGAAGCCGTGCTCGGCGCGCCACTCAATCACTACATCCGCCTTTTGCGCCAGCAGGAATTGTTGCCGCTCTCGACGCTCTTCTCGATCGGCACAAACTCGCCACACTACAACGAACAGGACAAGAGCGGGATCTTTTACGGGCAGTCGTGGGCACTGGTCCACTACCTGATGCTCGGCGGCAACAGCAACAGAAAAGATCAGTTCAAACGCTTCGTGCAACTCGTGAGTCGCGGCGACGCACCCGCTAAAGCGCTCGAAGATTCGTTCGGTATGAGCGTCGCAACCGTCGAGAGTGAACTGAACGCGTATCTGCGACGCGGCGAGTTTCCATCGCTGCGTCTCGCCACCGCGGATCCGCAGGCGTACGCGTCGTACACGGCGATGCAACGCGCCCCGCTCACTGACGCCGAAGCAAATTACTATCTCGGCGATCTGCTCTTTCACATCAACCGGCACAGCGACGCCGAGCGTTATTTCAAACAGGCAGTCGCACTCGATCCAAACCTGCGCCAGGCGCACGCGTCGCTCGGCCTGCTCTACGTGTACCAGCGCCGCTACGCGGACGCGAAGAAACATCTGCAACGCGCCACGGAGTCGCAGCAGAGCTACTTGATTCACTACCTGTATGCGTTCGTGTTGAGCCGTGAAGGAGTTTCTTCGACAGGTCAAATCAGTGGTTACTCGCGCGACAGCGCCGCCACGATGCGCGATCAGCTTTTGAAGTCGATCAAACTCGCGCCTCAATACGCGCCGTCACATTACCTGCTCGCCTTAGTCGATTTCGTAACGGACGAACGGTTGGAAGAAGCAGTCGAGATGGCCCAACGCGCCCGGCAACTCGCGCCGTCGAAAACAAGTTACTCGTTGTTACTGGCGCAAATATATTTACGTCGCTCGCAACCCACCGAGGCCCGCGAGATTCTGGAAGCACTCGCGCGCAGTTCCGATACAGACGTCCGCGGCGAAGCTCAGAACCTGCTCGACTCCCTAGCCCAATCCAAGCGCGACACGGCGCCGCGTGTGCGTAGCGCGATGATCGCCGAGCCGGCTGAAACCGAATCGTCGTCGACGCGCATCGCTGTGGGAGGCGGCGGCGGTGGTTCAAGCAGTGTCGAGATACGAGACGGAAACACGATCACGACGTCCGCGGCGTTGCCGGCAGTTGACGACCTCCTCGCCCGTTACGTGGAAGCGATGGGCGGCGCAGCCGCGATCAACAAGGTGACGAGCCGTGTCATCAAGGGAACTGTCGACGTCGCCGGTGTTAGCCGTGGCGGCAGCTTCGAAACGTACGCCGTCGCTCCAAACAAGTCCGTCACGGTGATCCAGGCGCATCCGATGAGCACCGTCAAAATCGGCTACAACGGAAAGACCGGGTGGTATTTGAGCGAGGGCGCGTTGCGCGCGGTGAAAGGTGCGGAGTTGGCGACGTTGCAGCGTGAAGCCGACTTCTACTCGCCGGTCAGGATCAAACAGAACTTCGCGAAGGTGATAATGCCGGGCATGAGCAAGATCGGATTTCGAGACGTCTACGTCCTCGATTTGCAGCCTCTCGTCGGTCCAGCGGAACGCCTCTATCTCGACGCGCAAACGTATCTGCCGGTGCGCATCAACACCACGAGAACAGTCGGACGCGTTTCGGAACCGGTTGAGATTTATCTGGACGATTGGCGAAGTGTTGACGGGATCATGTATCCGTTCAGTACCAGCCAGAGTTCACCGAGCGTGAAACTCGGATTTACGGTCAACGAGATCCGTCACAACGTGAAGGTGGATGCAGGTTTGTTTGAAGCGTCCAAGTAGTGCTTTGTGTTTTGTCCTTTGTGCTTTGTTCAATAATCGACGAGATCAAAGTAAGGCGTAACTTACGCCGGCAAGCAAAGTACAAAGAACTAAGCACAAAGCACAAAGTACGCTTTACTCACGATACAGACTATCGAATCGCATACTCGACGGCGTGAAGCGCAGGTCCACGGTGCCCGTTGGACCATTACGCTGCTTGGCGATGATGATCTCGGCGATGTTCTTTCGATCTTCCGGCATCGCTTCGCGTTCTTCCGGCGTCTTGTACTGCTCTTCACGAAAGATAAACGCGACGAGGTCAGCGTCCTGTTCCAGCGCTCCCGACTCACGCAGGTCAGCCAACTGCGGACGGTGATCCGAACGCGACTCCGGCGCGCGTGAAAGCTGCGACAACGCGAGCAGCGGCACGTTCAATTCCTTCGCAAGCCCTTTTAACTCACGCGAGATCTGCGACACTTCCTGCTGCCGCGACTCCACACGCTTCGACGAACCTGACATCAACTGCAAGTAGTCGACGACGATCAGATCGAGTCGCTTCTGTTCCGCCGCAAGCCGGCGACACTTCGCGCGCATCTCGAGCACGGTGATGCCCGGCGTGTCGTCGAGAAAGATCTTCGTATCGGCGAGTATGCCGAGCGACTTCGCGATCTGCGCCCACTCGAGCCGCGAAAGAAAACCGTTACGAAAACGTTGCGCGTCGATGTTGCCCTGCGCGCAGAGCATACGCATGACCAGCGATTCCTTCGACATTTCCAACGAGAACACACCGATGACCGCGCCAGCGTGAATCGCCGCATTCTCCGCCAGCATGAGCGCGAAACTCGTCTTACCCATCGATGGTCGCGCGGCGAGAATGATCAGATCCGAAGATTGCAGACCTGAAGTCATCTTGTCGAGATCCGCGAAACCGGTGGTGAGACCGGTCAAGACCGCGGCGCGGCCTTCCATTTCCTGGACCTTCTCCAACAGATGCTCGGCAATCGGTTTGACGTGAACAAATCCCTGGCGCACGCGATCGTCGGCGAGCTGAAAGATCGAGTGTTCGGCGTGGTCCAGGATCACTTCCGGTTCGTCTTCTTCGGCGAGCGCTTCCTGCGTGATCTTGTTTGACGTCTTGATCAACTGGCGCAGCATCGACTTGCCGCGGACGACCTTCGCGTAATGAAGAATGTTGGTCGAGTGAGGCAGACCGTAAGTCAGGTTGGTAATGAAACTGATGCCGCCGACGCTTTCGAGCGAGTTCTCTTTCTTGAGCTCTTCGCCGATCAGGATCGGGTTGATCTCCTGGCCACGCTCGAAGAGCGAGATCATGGCCACGAAGATGCGCCGGTGTGACGGGACGTAGAAGTCTTCGGGTTTGAGCTGCTCGATGGCCTGACTGATCAGGCCGTTATCGAGGAGCGTTGCGCCGAGAATTGCGCGTTCGGCTTCGGAACTGTTGGGTAATGAGCGTTCGAATGATTGATCGCGAATCGGATCGGGACTGGCCATAGTGCCTACTTAACCACAGATTTTTTCGGATGGCACAGATTTGATCCGTTTTATCTTCGTTTACTGCTCTGCTTCATCTGTGGCTGCGGTTGCCAATTCCGCTTCCTGCTCCGGCGACAAGTGGCCGACGATAACCTCGCCTTCAGCCATGACTTTCACCTGCAAGTCCATCGTGACTTCACGATGCAGCCGCACGGGGATGCTGTATTCACCGAGTCGTTTCAGCGGCTCGCGCAGGTGAATGCGATGACGATCGATCTCGTAACCGCGCTCTTTCAGCGCCTCAGCCACGTCCATGGAAGTGACCGAACCATACAGCGCGCCCTGCTCGCCGGCCTTGCGCCTGAACTCGAGCACCAGCGAACCCATCTGTTGCGACTGAGCTTCGGCCGTGGCGCGTTCTTTCGCCTCTTTCTTCAGCAGCGCGGCGCGTTCCTGCTCGATGCCTTTGACGTTACCGGTTGTCGCCTCGACCGCGAGATTGCGGGGCAACAAGTAGTTGCGCGCGTAACCGGCCCTGACTCTGACGATCTCGCCGCGTGCGCCCAGATCGTCCACATCTTCGCGCAAGAGTACCTTCGTATGTGCCATGTCTTTCCTCTTTCTTAGTCGGTTGTATACGGAAGGAGCGCGATGTTACGGGCGCGCTTGATCGCTTCCGCCAGCATACGCTGGTGCGTCGCACAATTACCGGAGATGCGTCGCGGCAGGATCTTGCCGCGTTCGGGAAGGTAGTTTTGCAACAATCTGACGTCTTTGAAGTCGATGAGATCTACTTTGTCGATGCAAAAGCGACAAACGCGGCGCCGGTGAATGCGGCGGCCACCGCCGCGTCCGCCCATCGGGCGTCGATCGCCATCGTCGTCACTGTCGTATCCGCCGCCACCACGCGGGCGGTCTTCATAATTGGTTGACATAATCTTCCTCTTAACTGTGGGTCAAAACTAATTCGCCGATCCGCGAATTTTTATTCGCTGGCCGCTTCGGCAAACTCCATGGACGAGCCACGACGCGCGGAACCACCGTGCGACGGACGCTTCGCGGCTTTACGCGCGCGACGATCTTTCAACTTGTCGGCGCGACGGCGATCTTCGTCGACGCGAACCGTCAGGTAGCGCAGCACGCGATCGTTAACGCGCATACGACGTTCAAGCTCCGCAATCTCCCGGCCCGATCCCTCGATCTCCAACAGCACAAACGTGCCGTCTTTGTGGTGATCGATCTCGTAGGCCAACTGGCGCTTGCCCATCGTCTCGGCCTTCACGATCGTCCCACCCTGATCGACGATGATCTGTGAAAACCCATCCGTGAGTTTCGACACTTCTTCATCCGCCGTCGGGTCAACAATGAAGACCACTTCGTATTGTCTCTTCGTTTGCATCTAATTAAACTCCATCATCGCTTTCAAAACGCCTTCGCGGATGATCGTCCGCACTGCCTGGACGCTCTTCGCAAGGGTCTCTTCAACAACCGGCCGCTCACTCGCGGAAAACTCCTCAAGAACAAACTTCTTCGAGTCTGAAATCGGATGATCCGGTTGAATTCCGATCCGTAACCTGATGAACTCGTCGGTGCCAACCTCGGCAATGATCGACTTCAGCCCGTTATGACCGCCTGCCGATCCGCGCTCGCGAATCCGTATCTTCCCGAGCGGTAACGCCAGATCGTCCGAAATCACCACTAGCTGCTTTACCGGCTCGGCGCTGTCAACCTTGTCAACTTTTCTCAACAGACATGAGACTGCTATGCCGCTGAGATTCATGTAAGTCTGTGGCTTGACAAGCTTGGTAACGTCGCCTTCAATCGGCCCCTGGCCCACGATCGATTCGCACTCGCGACGCTTCACCAAGATCCCTTCGTCGCTTGCCAACTTGTCAATCAACATGAATCCGAGATTGTGACGCGTCGCCGCATACTCTTTACCCGGATTGCCAAGACCAACTATGAGCATTGCCCAAACAAAATTCGAAATTCGAAATTCGAATTCCGAAAATCTATTCGCCTTCGCCTTCCTCTTCCTTCTTGCCCTTGCCAATGACTTCAGGTTCGGCAGGCTCTTCACCTTCACCCGCCACCGGCGCCTCGACCTCTTCCTTCACGATGCCGACGGTGGCAATCACCTGATCGGCGTCAGTCAGGATCTCGATGCCTTCGGCGACCTTGATGTCCGAAACGTGAAGCAGGTCGTGTACGTCGAGGTGTGTAACGTCGATGTCGATCGAATCGGGAATCTCGCGCGGCTCGCAACGGATCTGGATCTCGCGAATGATCTGTTCGAGAACGCCCTGCTTCTCTTTCACGCCCACCGGTTCGCCGCTGAGGTGCAAGGGCACAGTCACTTCGATCTTCTGGCCTTTCACAAGGCGAGTCAGATCGGCATGAATCAAACGACCCTTGACCGGATCGATCTGACGATCGTGAAACATAACTTCAGTTGCGCCCACTCCGTCGACTTCAACCGTAAAGATCGTATTTCGCCCGGCCTCCGTACGAAGGATCGCGGCTAAATCGCGCAACGGGGCAACAGCAGCGACCGTTTCCGCGCCGCCTCCATAAATGGTTATCGGGACCATTCCCTCGCGGCGTGCGCGTCGCGCGTCGTTCTTGCCGCGGCCGTCGCGCTGTTTTGCCTGCACCCGAAACTCTTTTTTCTCCGCCATGATTTCTCCTTACAAACTTTCAGCGATCCGATTCATTGTCGACTCTCAATTGCCTTATTGCCGAATCAAATCGACAGTTGGCAATCGACAATCGGCAATCCTTCTCGGATCGCTGATGGTCTTCGTTTAAGCCATCAGTGTTTGCCCTTCGATTTATACGAAGAGCGAGGAAACCGAAGTCTCCTCATGGATCGACTTGATCGCTTTCGCCAGAAGCGGCGCGATACTCAGTACCTTTATTTTGTCTAACTCGCACGCGTTGTCGCGTAGCGGAATCGTATTCGTAACGATTACTTTTTCAATATCCGACTCGGCCAGTAACTCAACCGCCCTGCCGGAAAAAACCGGATGCGTGAAGCACGCATGAATTCTTTCGGCGCCTGCTTCTTTCAAAGCGCGCGCCACTTTCGTCAACGAACCACCCGTGTCGCACATGTCGTCGACAATCAAACAACTGCGGCCTTTCACATCACCGACGACGTTCATCACTTCGGCGACGTTCGCCTTCTCACGACGTTTATCGCACAGCGCGAGTTCCGCGTCGAGGCGTTTGGCGTAAGCGCGTGCGCGCTCAGCGCCGCCGGTATCCGGAGCCACGACCGTCAGGTTCGGCAGCGTGTGCTCCTGATAATAACTGATGAAGACCGGCGCCGCATAAAGGTGGTCCACCGGAATATCAAAGAACCCCTGGATCTGGGCCGCGTGCAGGTCCATCGTCAACAGACGATCCGCGCCGGCGACGTTGATCAGGTTCGCGACGAGCTTCGCCGAAATCGGCACGCGCGGGCGGTCCTTTTTGTCGGACCTGGCGTAACCGTAGTACGGAATCACCGCCGTGATGCGCGAAGCCGACGAGCGACGAAACGCGTCGAGCATCACCAGCAACTCCATCAGGTGCGCATCGGTTGGCGGGCACGTCGGCTGCACGATAAAAACATCGCCGCCGCGAACGTTCTCGTCGATCTGGAAGTTAAACTCCCCATCAGAAAAACGTTCGGGATACGCCTTACCCATGTCACAACTCAGTTGGCGACATATCTCTTCCGCCAACTTAGGGTTTGCATTTCCGGAAAAGATCTTGACGCTGCCCGTTGTGCTCATAACGTTGTGCTTGGTGCTTTGTACTTTGTGCTTTGTACTCCGCGATTACCGATCTACGAAGTACAAAGTACGAAGCACAAAGCACAAATCTGGCTGGGGCGGGTGGATTCGAACCAACGAATGCCGGTTCCAAAGACCGGTGCCTTACCACTTGGCTACGCCCCAGTATCTGATTTCCGGTTTTTAAGAGAGCGTTAAAGCGGGAACCCCGAAGGACCCATTGCTTGAAGATACTCGTCACGTGAAAGCGTACGGCAGGCAAAAACTCGCCATCCGTCTTCACGTCTGAGACTACCTAAAGCCCGATCGCGCGCTGCTTCGTCGTCAAACATACCAAACACGCTCGAGCCGCTTCCAGCCAACAAAGCGCCCCGCGCACCTGCATCAAGCAACGCGATTTTCGCGCGCTCGATTTCAGGTTCTATCTCAAAGATCACAACTTCAAAATCATTGTGCAGAGACCATGGACCGCTATCGCCGGAAACTGGCCTCGCAAAGGAACTTGAAAGAATAGAGGCCGATTCCGAAGTTGTCAAGGAACCACGCTTTAGCTTTGCGTAAGCTGTTGCCGTCGACACTGAAGCGTTGGGTTTGATAACGATCAGGCGCTTTTGCTCGGCGTCGGCAACAGCACGCAGATCGGTTCCGATCCCGCTTCCCTCCGCAGTTCCGCCCATCAGGAAGAACGGCACGTCAGCCCCGAGCCCTGCCGCAATATTCAATAAATCCGTGTTCCTTAAACCCTTATGCCAAAGATGATTCAACGCCAGCAGTGTCACCGCGGCGTTTGAAGACGCGCCACCAAGACCACCTTTCGTCGGGAGCCGCTTCGTCAGACTGATATCGACCCCGCCGCCGTTCAGCGCTTTCGCGGCTTTAACGATCAAGTTCGAATCGTCTACAGGGATTTCCGGATCGTCGCAGGTTAGCGAGATGTGGTCGTCGTCACGGAGTTCGAACGTCAGTTCATCGCACAGCGAAACGGTTTGCAGCACAGTAACGACCTCGTGATATCCGTCAGGCCGTTTACCGAGAATCTGCAACGTCCAGTTGATCTTGGCGAACGAAGGAAGCTTCAGCAAACTCTAGCGCGTTATAAATGTCTGTGTCAGAAACACCGATCCATCCGGCGCGACGTACGAACCAATCGCCATCGCACGAAACTCCGGAGACAAAATATTCGCGCGGTGCTTCGGAGACAACATCCATCTCTCGACCGCAAACGCTCCCGGATCTTCGTAGCCCTGATTATAGGCGATGTTCTCGGCAACGACAGAGAATGTCAGGATTCCGACCAGCCGTGCTCGGTCTCGAAGTCGTTTTCCGTCCGGCGTCGTGTGGGAGAAGAAGCCGTCGCGCGACATGCTTTCCGAGTGATCGCGAGCCATGCGGCAAACGTCGGCGTCCCACCTCAAGGCAGGCAAGCCGTTTTGAGTGCGAACGAGGTTGGTTTGCTCGAAAGCGCGGCGTTCGATGGCGCTGGCCTGTTCGAGCGTTGGGGAAGCTGAATTTGAGACGGCGGGCGCTACTGGTTTGGGCGAAGTGTTGATCGGCGCGGCGCTAATGAGCCTCGCCACTGGCTGCGGCTTGGACTGCTGCGCCAGCGCGATGTGAGAAAAGCCACAAATCAGAGCCGCCGGGAGTACGAGGTAACGAATATTCATGACACAATCGGGCGCAACTGGGCGCACGCCTCGATTGCAGGCTAACAAACCGGGCCAACATAGATCAACAAGTATTTACAGTTCGAAGTCAGAATCTGGGGTGGGGGCAGTAAAGCGAGTCACAGTCTTGACCCATGAGGATTTTGTCGGGTAGCAGTAAACCAGCACCACGATCGAGATCGCGCCCGCCCAGAAGGTATAAAGCTCGTTGCCCGTCATCAACGTGGCGACAAACCCGGTTCCGGCAATCGCCGCAGCCAAAATCGCGATCTGCAACGTAGTCTTTTCAAGCGTACGAACGAGGGCAGACGCGCCGCCAAGTCCCGCGATGTCCTGGAGTCGCATCGGCTGAAACTTCGTTCGGCGCCACACAATGGCTCCCAAACCCAGCATCAGAACCATGATGCGAACGGCCACATCGAGTGGCGGATTTACCTGTTGGCGGAAGTAAGGCTTGCCGAGATAGGCGACTATCGAGAGGAGGACTGTGGCGACGATCAGTCCGAGGACGGTCGTCGCCGCAGCTTTATGCCTACGGGTTATTTCGGCTTGAGCTTCTGGGGAAGTCGGATCCAAGCTTTTACCCGTTCCAAGTCCGTGTCCTCACACACGGATAAAAAGAACACTACGGCTTAATAGCTGCCGGAGTTGGAGCCGGCGTTGCGGCCGCTGATGGCGCGCCGCCGGCGTTTCTCGTTTTCGAATCAACCGGGGCGACGGGCGTCGAACGCGGCGCGGTTTGCGGAGCGTCCGGCGTCAGTTTCACCGGCAATTGACCATTGTACTTCAAAGCCTCGTCGATCAGGTCCGTGCCTTCTTTACCGTCCTTGCTGATCAGGATGCCGTTCTTGTTGATCGTAACGTCGGCGCGGCCTGAAATCTGTTGCATCAGGGTACCGACATAACCCTTCTGCTGCTTTTTAGAACAAGGATTCGGCGTTCCCTTTTCCGGAATCGGCGCGCCGATAATATTCAGCTGTTCGCGCGCTTTCTCGTTGTACTCGCTGTCCGGAAACTCCTGAATCAGTTTTTGATAATAACGCGCGGCTTCGTCCGGCTCTTCTTCAGCCTGGTAGGTCGCGCCTAAACGGTAGTAAACCTCGTCGTTGAACGAGAAGCACGGATATTTTTCGACGATCTCTTTCAACCGCGACTGCGAGCCTTTCAGCCCGCCTTTGTCGGTCAGGTACCTGACGTCGTAGTAGAAACGCGCCACCTGTAGATTGTGCATCGCCAGGTTTTCCTGCACTTCTCGCAACCGCGCGTCGACCGTGTCGCGCAACGAGCTCTTCGGATACTGCTGCAACAGGACCTTCAACCGCACCTCGGCCTTTCGCGCATGTGAAATATCGCGATCGGACAAGCCCATCTGTCGCATTTCGGCTTCCGCGACTTTGAGACTCGCGTCGTCGGCGAGTGGATCGGTTGGGAAGAACGTCAGCCAGTCCTGATAAGCCTGCGCGGCCTGGATCAACGCGCTCGTCGTTCCCTCGAGATAGAACGAATCGGCGATCGCGAGTTTGGCGAGCGGCAGGAACGGCGAATCGGGATAGGTGTTGATAATCGTGGCGAAGAGCAGACGGCCCGTGTCGTAGTTGTTCTTGCGTACTTCTTTCGCGGCCTCTTCGAACAGAACGCGATCGCGGCCGGCAACAGGCGCTCCAGTCAGCTCGGCGTATTTGTCGTCACCACCGCCGAAGATTCCAAGGAACTTGCCTTTTTTCTTCTTCTTTTTCTCATCGCCGCCGGCGGCAGCGACGCCGCGGGCGCCGGCAGTCTGTTGCAAGCCGGTCTCGACTCGCGTGTTCAACTCAGCGACTGAAGATTCGAGGCGATCGAGTGTCGTGGCATCGAACTTCTCCGCTTTCTCGTTCTTTGCACGAATATCGTTCACTTCGGACATCAGCGACGAGACTTCTTTTTCGAGACTCTTTAGCCGCGCCACCGGGTCGTCGGCGTTTGACGTCTTACTCTTGTCCTGCGACATCGACGAGAGCGCGCTGCTCAGCGACCGTCGCATGAGGTCGAGTTTCGAACTCATCACGTCGAGACGCTGAGTCGTCGACAGCTCAGTCTGACCTTGTCGCTGCTGGGCAAATCCTAAACTGGGGAGCCCGAGAACAAGGGCGCAGAAAGCCGCCAGGACGAACAAGCGAGACTTCATAAATTAATCCTCCAAATAAAACTTAGTGACGCGAGAAAGGGTTTCCGGGTTATCGGATTCACTTTTCGTCGCCCCGGTTTGCCGCAACCGTGTGATTTTAGACCCATTGAACGGTTGCAGCCCGCAGTTCCTTGACTGCTGCTTCAGCGTCGGGAGTTCCAAAGATAGCCGAACCGGCCACGATTATCTCAGCGCCGGCCGCGACCACCGACTCGATGTTCGAGCGATCGACTCCGCCGTCGATTTCGATACGAACGTTCAGTTGCCGCTCCATTATTAATTGCCGCAGCCGTCTCACCTTGTCGAGCGACTGCGAGATAAACTTTTGTCCGCCAAACCCCGGATTCACCGACATCACGAGAACGTAATCGACAAACTGGAGCGCCTCTTCGATAGCCGACACTGGCGTCGCGGGATTCAAAACGACTCCCGCCAGCGCGCCCTCGGCTTTGATCGCCATCAGCGTGCGATGCAGGTTCGGATCCGTCTCAACATGAACTGAAACCATTTTCGCGCCCGCTTTGACGAACTGCGGCGCATACGTGCCCGGATCCGTAATCATCAGATGGGCGTCGATGGGCAGTTTCGTAAATCCCGCAAGCGACTTCACAACCGGCAAACCAACAGTGATATTCGGAACGAAATGGCCGTCCATCACGTCGACGTGCAGCACGCCGGCGCCGCCACGTTCGACGGCGCGGATCTCATCTCCGAGGCAGGAGAAGTTCGCCGAAAGAATCGAAGGGGCGATTTCGATATTTCTGTTGTTGAGCATGTGTCCAGCCCCGTAGTTGAAAACGGCTGCGGGGTTTTCTCTATTCGGGTTTTGGATTAGCCGGCGTTGGCCGAGGAGCTACCGGTCGTCTGTTCTCGTTCGCGTTACTGTTAGGTCGTGAATTCGTATTGCTGTTGCGATTTACGTTCGTTCGGGGAGTGACATTTGCATTATCGACGGCTGCGTTTGCGTTCGGCCGGTTTACGTTCGCGGGCCGATTCGTGTTGCTGTTCGTGTTCGCGTTGCGATTAGCGTTTGTATTGCTGTTGCGATTCGCGCTCGTATTGCTATTGACGTTGCCGTTAGTGTTTTCGTTGGCGTTCTTGGGTTTTGGCCGGGGTTTATTTGTATTCGCGTTTGACGAAGTGTTCGTGTTGCGATTCTCGCTCGGCTCCTCCGGTTTCACGTTTTCCGGCGTTTCGCCTTCCTTCGTTGGCCGGCTGATGTCCATAGCTACCGTTTGCCCCACCTTAACAATCTCTCCGGGTCGGGGTAGTTGGAACAGCACGGTGTCCTGTGGCGCCTGATTGCTGGGCCGCGACGCGCGCACGCGAAACTTGAGATTGGCCTCGGCGAGTATCTGCTCGGCGTCGAAACGGTTCTTGCCGACGACGTTCGGGACCTGCACCTCCGGGCTGCGCAACGACAGATAAACCGTCGTCGCCACACCGAAAAGGAAGACGACAGCAATCGCAATCACGATTGTGATGCTGCGGATGATGGATACAACTCGGGCCGCTAGACTCAAGCCTCGAAGTCTAGCATCAGGGGCTGAGTGAGATCAAAGAAAAGACTGTCATCAGTTCCAATCTCTACGAGGTTTATACTTGCTTCCGGGTTTAACAGATGGCCATTTCATGAGGCGTAAGGCGCATACTTACTTCAGGCAAGAGTCCTCTGTAATGAATTCGGGCAATCAAAACCATTGAGCCAGTTTCGCACATGGCGTGATCGGTTCATACGCAGAGGACTGCATGGTAAGTGAGAGGACGGCTGCTAACGCCGGTTGTTTCAGAGTGTGGATAACCTGCTAGTCGCTCGTGGTTATCTGCGCGAGGTTCTGCAGTTGTCAACTTATTTGGTGCGTTCGCACCGTAAGTTCTGATGCTTGCTTCCGGGCAAATACTTATAGCCGGCTACATATTTGCCGTCTACCTCGATTCCGAAACTATCATCATCATTCACGTAGTGGTAGCGATCAATTAAGTCAAAGTCTCCTTCGATTTTTCTAAACTTGGTCAGATCGATACCAGTGTCGGAAACTAATGGAGGGCGACTGAAATTGACTTCGATTGCAGTGACTGTGTCCACCGTCACGTCCCAGGAAGTGTAAGGCACTTTCTCCTGACATTTCGGATTAGTTGTAAAGTATAAAACTACTTCTACACCTGGAAAGCGATAAGTCATCTGCCGGTTGTCGAAGGTTCGGTAAGGGCGGCCCAGCGTTCGTTCTACATCCATCCGAGTAGATACTATCGGTGACAAGCCCCGCCAATCCGTTGTTGAAGGCATCTGAGCCGATCCAGAACAAACCAGGCAAGCGATGAGAAAACTTACGCTAATCATTTTGATACCAAATTCTATTTTGGTTTTGGGCACCCGAGCCGAACAATGGAGTCGAAAATCCCGGAATTATCCCAATCTTCTTGTTTGTAGTCCCCTGTGTAGCTTACCACTTTCGGCTCCTTGATCCCGTGTTTCTCCATTAGCCGTTTCATCACTGTTTTAGCCCTTCCTGCGGCGTACGCAGCGGTCGCCATTTGAGTGTGATTATACTTGATCGTGCTTCCGGCGGCATGAAAGAGTTCATGTATCAATATATATCCACCCGTATAATCACCCCGATTGTATATTTCTTCGTCGATGTAGATGTAAGAGCGGGGATCACCGACTACGGAATGTGTCCCGGCGAATCTCTCCGTCAATTCTTCGCGTGTCAAACGCTTTGTATAAAGCTTTCGTGTCTTGGCCATTTTAAAAATGGTATTGAAGTCAGTGCTGTGCGGAGCCTCTAAGTTCGCCAAGATACTATTGAGAAAACTAAGACACTCTTTAGTCACTATCTTTTCCATCTCACCTGTGTCCATTGGTTTCTCCCCTGGCTGATACAGGGTGCCGCTTTGCTCGGTAACTGGCGACAACAATCCTGCGCCCAGAGCCATGCTGAGACCGTTGAGGAAGTCAGCCGCAGCCTGGCCGAAATATGAACCACTCTTAACGACTTTGTCGCCGGCCAGAACGTTATACTCGACACCCACGTTCGGGTTCCGGTGCAGTATCGCCATCGCCTCGCTTCGCTTTCCGGATTGCCAGAGTTTTTCAGCTCGGTCGCGATCTATGGCCGCCTGAATCGTTGCCGTTACCATCACGGCCCAATCAGCGTTATTTTGCTCGTATTCATCTGATGGACCACCTTCAATCTGCAGAAGCATCTGGTCGAATTTCGGGTTGTAAAATATAGGCTCCGGAATCAACATCGGCGTCGGAGGCTGCGTGACGTCGGCGCCTAACGGATCGAGCTCTTTCCGACCTAGTTGATTGCCACCCACCATGTATTCGCTGCCTGTTGCGGGGCTCGTGGTGGCTAGTTCCACGTCGTAACCATATCCCGGATTCCAGACATGTTGAGTTGCGATCTGCATTCCGCCGGC
>DASTTB010000018.1:0-22065 GCA_035760365.1 Pyrinomonadaceae bacterium | reverse complement strand
TTGATTCCCCGAGGCATCGAGCTTCGTTAGAACCGTTCCCAATACTGTCGATCGAATCAAGTAATTGGCTTTCGTAATTTGCCCCGTCGTAACTGACTCATACAGTAACTCGCCATTGCCGTCGTAACTTAACGCGTTTGTCGACGTAGTTCCTGAATTAACTTCTGAAATTCCTATCTGTCGGCCGGCGGCATCGTAAGTCCACGTTTGACTTGTGCTGGTTGCCGTGTCGACGCTCGTGAGTACTCGTCCATCCGCGTCATGACTCCAGCCAGTATTTGTACGCTTATTATTGGCAAACGTTGCCGAATCGCTCGTATCGGCATTGAGCGCGTAGTGGACCGGAACGGCTGTTCAAATTGTTAAATTCGTCGTATCCGTAGTATCCGACAAATGGCGCCGGAACGGTCCCGCCATTAACAACGGGATTGTCCGTGCCGTCAACGCGTGAGATTCGTCCTGCTACGTCATAACCGTAACTGCGCGACATATAGTGAAACGTCACCTGGCTCGGCGATCCGACTACGTCATTCAAATCGATTAGCTGCTTCAGCTTGCCATCGGGATGGTAATTGTAATCGTACCGATATTGCGAATGGCGAAACTGGGTCGGCTGCAGCCGGTTGTTGTTTGTGATTGTTTTTGTCTAGCCAACGGTTTTTCCAATAGCGATTGTTCCCCGAACTGCCGTAACCATATCCGGTCACTGCTCGGCTAGCCTGGACCAACAGCTAAGGCGCATAAGTCTGTGAAGAAAAGTCGACACTAGTACGCCGTCGGACGGAAAGCATCGATGAAGTAGTCTCGCACTGGCCCCGCCAGCACGCGAAAACAGGCCGTGAGTTGGTTACTAGTTGCGACGAGGGCTTGCTGGGGACGGTGACTTGGGACTTGGTAGAGCGTAAAGTTGGACTTCGAACTGTTCTCGATATCCGCCGTCTATGGTGACGATCCGCGCCTCATTAATTCGATGCACCTTCACAAGATAGTCTTTGGCACGTTTGGCGCGTCTTTGCGCCTTAACTGAAGATATTCTTTGGCCGGAATATACGATGATGTAACCGTTGAACGTCGGCTCATGTTTCTGCAAGTAGATTGCCAAGTTGTCGAGACGTGGTTTTTCATCCTCAAACCGCAGGTCAGAATATTCATCGAAGGCTATCCCTAGCCCCAAAAACATTTGCTCGTTTGCGTCTGGCCGTTGTTTTGTGCCCTTCGCGCAGCTTAGGTAGTAGTCCTTCATAGCCGGTTCATAGGTAATGCTCTGAACGTCTTCACCATCTGCCAACACCCTCGCACTGATGCGAATACCCTCTTCCTTATTAAAGTAGTGAACGCCACTCTGAAGGTGAGGATCTGGGACTCGCTCGTATTTGGTCTTTTCCAACTTTAGATCAGCGACCATGAGGTCGTAGTTTGGTTCGAATATGAGGCTCACGACGGTATACGACGGGACATTCCAATCGTTTGCGACACTCTTTTTACAAAAGCCGGAGGAATAAAAAACGCGAACTCGTCCCTCTTTTGCTTCGAATGTAGATGCGACACCTCGCGATTGTTTTGGAGAACCAAGCAGCTTCTCCACGTCCGTTCGCGTAGAGTGTAGTAGCACGATGCCCCTCCAGCCCATTTCTTGCGCCAACCCACCCAATAACAGGGTTGCGAGCACCATCCCGATCAGTTCGTTCATGTCAGAATCTCATTTCTGAAACGTCGAATGGCGAGGGGTTCTGCGGGACTCGTGGTCGAGTAGTTGCGAAGTTCCATATTCGACTGCAATCACGGCTTTTTGTCTTCGCGCTTATTACCGCACCGCAACTCACGATCTTTGCGGTCGCGTAATAAATGATGCCTACGACTTCCTCGCCCCCATTACTTGAAATTGCGTCCACAGTACAGTCCTTAGCTGCCGGTAGATAATCGATATTCGTTACTGCGTCCTCTGACTCACGAATCGCATAGACGACTCCCACAGTAAAATCGGAATAGGTTGCCGTAGGTCGGTACGCCTCACTAACAGCAGTTCGTTCGTAGTTCCCTTTCTCGATTCTCTCCATTCTTTGGCTTCTACTGTTGAGACCAAAAACATCAGGAGCATAAGCCCGGCTCGTGTAATTCGGTTCATCGTAGCTCTATCTCCAAGTCGAGAAGGGGAAATGCGGTTATCGTCGTTGAAAACATTCAGAAATCTCTTGGCAACATGATGCGGGCCAGTTGTGAGAGAAGCTGTAAACCGTGCGACACACTTATGAGCCTCGCGTTGTTGAGCTTGTTTCAGAGCGTCCATCGCAGACGTTCCACTTTAGCTGTTAGGCAATAAGCCGCAGCAATGCGAAGTTTGTTCAAGACCCTTGGGATGGCTCTAGAGCAGCACTTAATGCTTCGATGAAAGCAGGTATGTTCAGGCAATCAAAAAGTACGTCTGACTCCTTCACAATCTCATGTGAAGACGTGATAAAGCTGCCGAGATTTTCCATCGGAACGGCCCCAACCATTTTCGGCTACTTGGGTATGGGTGAGTGACATCTCTTCACCACTTACTCTTGCTCTGAAGCACTCAACCCATTCGTCCTCAAAGTTAAGAGGCAGAAAAAGAATACACTCCCTTCCAAGATTTTCTATCAAAACCCGTTTCCATTCTTTTAAGATCGACCTCAAAGCAGCGGCGTTTGTAAGGCGCTGCGGCTTCCCATTCAAATAATAACCAATGTAATGGAAATAGTGGTTACCAAGTCGAATGGTCTCGTTATCTACCTGAATTAACATAGATTGATCTTCATTGAGAGACTTCCTCTTTTTTAAGGGATGAGCGGTCCAAAAACATTATGTGTGTACACGGCAGTACCGTGAATCATGGGATCGTTAAGGGACATACCTGGCGGCAAGCCTGGGTTTGATGTCACCACTGTCCACAATCGTTCTCGATTACCAGTGTATTTACATTTGTGGCCTGACTTTGCCGTGTCGTATTTCCTTTGCGAAGAGCCCAACCGCAAGCACTATTCAAGGCGTCCTGCGGGCATGGCATCGCAACTCACGATCTTTTGCGGTCGCGTAATAAATGATGCCTAAGACTTCCTCGTGTCCATCATTAAGAAATGCGTCCACAGTTATTCCATCCAACGAGTTTAGGTAATGAACCGAGTTTTCGGGATGGTGATCCTGAATTCGCTTGTACTTGTCCCTGTCGAGATTAAGGTCCCGAACAAGCAGGAGTTTTTTGGGAGAGACCATGATTTTCAGTGCTACGTCGGTCGCTGCTCCGGTTGGATTTGCGGCAATGACACCACACGGATCCGAGGTGTAAGAAACACTCACTATGTTTTCAGTCGTATCGTAAACATAGGTTTCACCGAGTGAGCTTTTCGGCGGACCAAGCAGTTGCTCGACCTCAGCGCGCGTAGAGCGCAGAGGAACAAGCCCTTGCCAACTATTGACTGCCGCAGGTGGCTGGCTCCGAATGACGTTCTCACAGTCCTTAGCTGACGGTAAATAATCGATATTTGTTACTACGTTCTCTGACTCACGAATCGTATAGACTACGCCCACAGTAAAATCAGAATACGTTGCCGTGGGCCGGTACGCAGCACTAACGGCAGTCCGTTCGTATTTCCTTTTGTCTATTCCGAGTCTCGAGATTTTGACTGGAGAATCGTACGTAATTGCTATCTTTAGAACGGTGTCCTTCGCAACCAGGCATTCACAATTGGCCTTTTCTAAAACTCCGAACACACCATTACAGGGAGCTTCCAAATACGTGATATTCACTCTTTCGTTTTCTATTTCATAACGACCGAGTTGGTTTGGCTTTCCTAACAAGCGTTCCACATCAGCCCTGGTAGATTTCAGAGGGGTTATGCCTCTCCATTCTTTGGCTTCAACTGTTGAGACCAAAAACATCAGGAGCATAAGCCCTCCACTTGTAATCTGGGTCATCATAGCTCTATCTCTAACTCTAAGTCTTCAAGGTCCGCACAATTGTCTTTGAATGTCATGAAAGTAGCTGCTCCAGCCTCCATGATTGGGATTCTTTGCTGCGGCCGCTTTATCTTTATAACGCGGGTCAAATACGGTGGGAGAAAAGAAACGAGATAGCTCAGCATATTCAGGTATATTGTGGACCGCCTCAGCGAGCGCTCGATCTGTGTAGTACTCGTTTCGACCCGCCATGTGAATTAACTCCGCTACAGTCGTTCCTGCATCGTATGCAGTCTGTTCCGCAGCTGACATGGAAGGGTATGCGGGCGAGAAGATCGTGGCGTTTCCCTTGCGCATTAAACCGGTTGCACTTCCGTACCCAGCACTCCCTCGTGGCTTTTTCCTCGTGTACCCTCCATTCTCCTGAAGCAGAAAATCATCAAAGATCTCCCGCAGATCTCCTCCCCTAAGAGCAGGGTTATCCTTCGTCGAAACCGCACTCAGAATTCGCTTGGCAAATACGATACAGGACAATTTTGAGAGAATGGCGTCAACCTGGTTCGTGATTCCGGCAATATCCAGTACTCTGGGATTCTGCGGATCTGCGACCAACGGAATAAACTCGGTTGAGATGGTGGTTTCAGTCCGTTGAGTGCCGTAGGCTGGGTATGGTTTACCTGATGCATCATAGTAAGTCTTGTTTCCTGGCCCAACAGTCCTGCTGGTCTGGTGAGTCATTGGCACCACACCAAGTAAATTAAATGCAGTTCCCGCCGTACCGGGTGAATGAATCACGGCCGTGGCCATACCTCTAGTCACAGCGTCAAGAGCAGACCTGCAGCTTGTTCGTACTCCGTCTAACGTACAGCCGGTTGAGAAATTGTTCGCATTGGTGAAAGCATTCCAGCTAACACCGCCGTATGTCGCCCCGTAGAATGGCATGTTCGGCGGTGCTCCACCTGTTGGCGGTTGAACGTTCTGGATCATCGCGCCGAACGGATCGACAGCTTTCCCATCTTCCTGCAAACCCGTGACGTCTCGCCGCACTTCATTAACAGTCGGATTACCATTGCCGTCTTTCGTCTGCATCGGGAAAGCTAAACCGTTCGCCGGAACGTAGGTGATGTCTTTGTTCCCCGAGGCGTCGAGTTTAGTCAGGACGGTGCCTAGCACTGTCGACCGTATCAAGTAATTGGATTTTGTAGATTGCGGCGTCGTAACTGATTCGAACAGTAACTCGCCATTGCCGTCATAATTCACCGTATTCGTTGACGTGGTCCCAGAGCTGACTTCTGAAATGCCTATCTGTCTACCGGCGGCATCGTAAGTCCACGTTTGACTTGTGCTGGTTGCCGTGTCGACGCTCGTGAGTACTCGTCCATCCGCGTCATGACTCCAGCCACTATTTGAACGCTTATTATTGGCAAACGTTGCCGAATCGCTCGTATCGGCATTGAGCGCGTAGTGACCGGAACGGCTGTTCAAATTGTTAAATTCGTCGTATCCGTAGTATCCGACAAATGGCGCCGGAACCGTCCCGCCATTAACAACGGGATTGTCCGTGCCATCAACGCGTGAGATTCGTCCTGCTACGTCATATCCGTAACTGCGCGACATATAGTGAAACGTCACCTGGCTCGGCGATCCGACTACGTCATCCAAATCGATTAGCTGCTTCAACTTGCCGTCAGGATGGTAATTGTAATCGTACCGATATTGCGAATGTCGAAACTGGGTCGGCTGCAGCCGGTTGTTGTATGTAATTGTCTTTGTATCGTGCCTCTTGACTGCCCCCCAAGCTCGATACTCGATATCGTTCGCGTAGGTGCGGCTAACGCCTCCGTAAGATCCAGTCACGCTCTCGGTCCTGCCAACCGCGTCGTAATTCAGATTTGTAGTTGAACTAAACGAATCTGTCACACTACTTACTTGTCCCGCAAGCGTGTACTGGTAGCCGATGGTGTAGTTACCACCGCTTGCTGAATTGGCGAGCGCCTCGATATGTCGAGTTTCAGAAGTGAGACGTGACAATTGGTCATAGGTATAACTAATGCTGTCTTGAGCTATATCGTTGATCTTATGCAGCACTGATGTCCGGTTACCAGCAGCGTCATAAGCAAAGCTTACGTTGATCGGCAAACTCCCGCCACTTAGTGTGTAGTTGATGGCCTTAACCAGGCGGCGATTGTTCCCCGAAGTGCCGTAATCGTACGCAGTCACCGCTCCACGGCCATCGGTCACGGTATTTACGGTATCATCGGCGTTATACGTCCAGCTCGTCACGACGTACGGGTTCTGTTGCTGCTCGGGTACGTGTTTCTCGTGCAGGCGACCATGACCGTCATAAGTAAGTTCTGTCTTTTGGCAGACGTCCGTCGGGCAACTGGTGTTATTCAAGTAATCCGACGGAGCTGCCCCTTTAAACTGGCGAATCAGGATAACCTGATCACGAGCGTTGTAGTTGGTTACCGTCGTGGAGTAAAGCGCGCGACCGACTCCACTCGGCCCGGTGCCCTCGAAATTCCATAACTCGCTCTTAACAGCCCGCCCAAGCACGTCGCTATATATTTTTTCCTGCCGGGTCTTGGTTACGCCATTCACGATTGTTCCTTCATCCGTCAGCGTCACTACCTCGCCACCCGCGCAACCGCAGCCTTCATAAGTTACCGACTTCGTTGTGGCATCGGTGTTCGTTGTTACCTTAGGACGTCCTTTCCAGTCGTAACTGTATTGCGTGTAAAGAGCCTGCCAGTTTGATCCAGCATCCCCCTCAACCAGTTGCCACTGAGCGGGATCGTCTCCAATGGCACTCGTTTCAGCGGGATTTGAGGTCTTCATCACGCGCCCCATAACGTCATACGTGATCCTTTGAGCATCAAACCGGGCACTTGTACCAGTCGTCGCCGGATGGTCCGAAGCGCTGGCAATCGCGCGGCCGAAGCCATCAAGAATCTTAAACGAGTACGCTTCACCCTCATTCGCGACCAGCGTGCTAAATGTCTCCGTCCGAATCTTGCTGGCTGGGTATTGGTAACGCGTGTAAGCATTGTTAACGAGATTCGTGGTTCGTTCCAAGCGTCCTAGATCATCGTAAGTAAACGTCTGAACTGGTCCTACCGGTGTAGGCGAAGGACTGGGCTGCGCCGTCGCATTTGGTGGCGGCGTTTGCCGATAGGTGATCGAGCCGAAGTCAAAGTTGTACTTGGTCGTCGAGTAAAAGTTATCAGGATCCGTAACTTTGGTGGGATAAGCGAATGTACCTCGAGAGTTGTTGTTGTCCGAAAATGAATCTGAGTAATCAATCTTGACTTCATTGCCGAGCGCATCTCTTGACGAAACCACGGCGCCTGCCGTGTTATATCTCAACTCTGAAGTTGTCGCACCACTAGCTAATATGTCATATCGCGTGATGGTAGAGACATTACCGCGTCCGGTTTTGAAGTTTTCCGAATAGTAAGTGTCGTGTTGGACGGGCGAGTCAGAACCTTGAATTGAAAAGTTCTCGTCGTCATAGGTGAAGCCGACGCGTGACATCAATGTTCCGTTGACATTACCTTGATAGAGCCTTTTTTCTTTCACTAAGCCCAGAATTCGGCGGCTGAGGTAAGGCGTATTGAGCAGCACATCCCCGTCCACGTAGTCTGTCTGCGTGCTGCGCAGAATCGTCGTTGCATCGGCGGCATATTCCAGTACGTCCTGAGGGAGTTTGAAGGTTGAACCGGCAGGCGGTGTGAACTGTGCGTAGGCGATGGTGGTCCGCTTTCGATTTCCCGATGGATCGAGGATGTTCGTCTCGATTACACGCGGGTTCAATTCGTAAGAGACGTTCTCGTTGTCCTGCTCCCAACTTGTGAAAGCCTGGCGTTGGGCCACTGTGCCATTGGTGTCATAGTTTTCAACAAGTCCTGGCAAACCGCGAAGCCAAGGTTTAGCGACACCTCCCGCCGTATCGGCGAAATATATTCTCTCGAAGGTTCCATCAGGCGCCGTCACCTGGACCATAACGCCGGAATGTTGGACGCCGCTCGGCGTCGTCCAAACTGCTGACACCGGTTCGCTATATGCGCTAACGATCTCTTCAGTCGACGCTGGAGTTCCATTCGTATCGCCATTGGCCCATTGACCCCAGTCTCGGCGCTCCGTAAAGCGAGGACACTCACTCTGCGTTGGAGCGTCGGTCCAAAGGGGCGAGTTGGGTAGCTTGTAGGCGCGATAGTTGAGCAGATGATTATCAGCCGCTAAGCTGCTGATCTTCCAGACCTGGCCGAAAGGTGTGTACTCAAAATCGAAATGAGAGTTATTTGCGGCCGTCGTTGAGTTGTCATCCAGAGTCACTCTGGACAGAACTTTGATAGTTGGATTGGTTGGTCCAAGTACACTTAGGCCGGAGGAAAAGTTGGGTTGCAACGTAAGATTCGCATAGTCAAACGTCGCCCAGGTGTGGGTGATGACTTCTGTCTGATTAGGCGGCTGGCGTTTCCACTGTTGAGTGATGCTGCTAAGCCAGCCGTTGTTGTAATTAAAAGTGATTACCCGATCGAGCGTATCGTGTATGTTCGCAATCCTGCCTGACGAATTGTAGTTGATCGTGATGTAGTTTCCATTTCGATCCTTGATCTCAGTGCACTTGTAGGCGACACCCATCGGTTTGTAGGTAAGTTGCGTACCGTGACTAGTTCTCAAGATCATCTTCGGCTCAGTCAAGACTAAATCGGTTGTATCCAGCAGCAGGTGAGAGGAATCCGCGGACTCGTAAAATACGGACGTGGCCACACGCCTTAGTTCCGTTCGGCTGCCGTCCGCCCCGATCAAGAGATAGGACCACTGGCCAGTCTCTGAGTTTAGGTATGCCGATTGGATTGTAGGAAACCCGAGGCGAAAACCAGCCGAGGGGAAACCGTGATCGTCATCGAATGAGATCATGGTAGTCCCCTTCTTCGTCCAAACCAGCGAGTTGTACGACAAACCCAGATTCAGATCGAACCCCGCGCGACCCGGCAAACTTACGAGGGGGAGATTCCAGTTGAAGTTTCGTGACAACGGATTCTCTCCACCACCGCCGATTTCATTCCTCGGATCCAATCGTGCTTCTGACGAGCCGTTGATGCTCACAGTTGTAGTGGCACTTGAGAGTAGCCCTGAGTTGTCGGTGACAGTTAACGTTGCGGTGAACAGGCCTGATGTTTGATATGTGTGAGTGGGGTTCGACGTATTGGCTGATGTCCCATCACCAAAGTTCCAGTGGTAAGCCGCGATTGTGCCGTCTGGATCAAACGAACCGCTGTTGCTGAACTGCACAGATTGTGACAATTGGCCGTTGTAAGGCCCATTCGCCACGGGCACAGGACGTTGCGAGCCACCGCCAGTAGTCGGAACATTGGTTGAATAACCAGCGTTGCCCTGCAGCGTGCCATGATTGCCATTGCCTGAAAAATCGTTCGTCGTCTGCCCATCAAACTTCCACAGTGCGCGTGTGTTACTGCCTGGGCCAAGTCCAGGCGTGAAGTTCGTGCTGTAGAGTGCAGCCGCCGACAGGCGTACCTCATCGATCAACCCGCCAAAGTAGTAAGTCGTGTAGGTGCTCTTGCCGACGTTTAGTCCGCTGGTCCCAGAGGCTGATCCGTTGGTCGTCGACAAACTCCCATCCAGCACGCCATCCAGATAGACACGCATCTGGCTGCCATCGAATACACCGGCAACGTGATGCCAGGTATTTGTAGTGACCGTTGTAGCGCCGATGACGGTCGTGTACTGGTTGTGACTCTGATATAGATCCAGCCGCACTTTGCCGGTACTCGTTATGGCGAATTCATAACCGCCGCCGGTCCCCGCCTGTCCCCAGGCTTCACGGCACACAATGTCCTGATAATTGCCAGTAACAGAGTTGAGTTTGATCCACGCTTCGACTGTGATTGGTCCACTAATGTTAATGCTCGAACTGTTCGGCACGCTCATGTAACTGCTCGTGCCGTTCAGTGAAAGTGAGTGGGAGGTGGGTGACTCAACGTTAACTGCGATCGCGCTCGAAGTGGTCGTAGCCCCGATGTCGTCTGTAGCTTTCGCCGTCAACGAGTAAGTCCCCGCCGGTACGTTGTTCCAAACAAACGTATACGGACTGCTAGTGTCCGTCCCGAGCAACGTGGTTCCTTGATAGAAGTCTACTCCGGTCACGACACCATCGCCGTCAGCGGCGGTGGCATCGATCACGATCGTTGAACCCGGCGCAAAGGCGGTATTCTGCAGCGGGTCTGTAATACTTACGGTCGGAGCATTGTTCGTTGTTGTGGGTACGGCAGTCGAGTAGGTTGCGCTACCCTGCAACGTGCCGTGATTAGCATTGCCCGATGAATCGTTCGCGGTCTGCCCGTCAAACCTCCAGAGTGCACGGGTGTTACCGCCTGAGCCCAGTCCCGGCGTAAAGTTGGAGTTGTATAGCGCCGCTGCCGAGATGCGTACTTCGTCAATCAAGCCACCAAAGTAATACGTCGTGTACGTGCTCTTACCGATGTTTAGTGAACTCGTGCCTGAAGCTGGTCCATTCGTCGTGGACAAACTGCCATCAAGCACACCGTTGAGATAGACACGCATTTGACTGCCATCGAACACACCTGCTACGTGATGCCATGTGCCCGTTGTGACTGTCGTACTCCCTATGACGGTCGTGTACTGGTTGTGGCTCTGATACAGATCCAGCCGTACTTTACCGGTGCTGGTGATGGCGAATTCATAACCGCCGCCTGTACCTGCCTGCCCCCAACTCTCGCGACACACAATGTCCTGATAATTACCAGTAACAGAATCGAGCTTGATCCATGCTTCAACTGTGATTGGTCCGCTGATGTTGATGCTCGAACTGTTCGGCACACTTACGTAACTGCTCGTGCCGTTCAGTGAAAGCGAATGATGAGTTCCCTGTGAAACTGAGTTTACGGGAGCCAGGTAAACAATCAGGAACAGCACACTACAAGCGATGAATAAGACTGCGGCGAGTCGAAACATACGAAGTTTCTCTGGGACGAATAAAGAGAGCAAGCAGAGCTTGAATTGTTATTGAATCGCGATGCCGCACATCCACTGCGGGTGACTGGCTTCCGTCAGCGTGTATCTGCCGGTTTGCAGTGTCACGGTCCAAGCGGATGAGCCCTTCTGGACTTGGAACTCATTCAGCACTGTGCCGTCCTCGGCTTTGAGCATGAGTCTGTATTCGCCGGATAAGGCGTTGTTCTCAACCGCGATTGCGAACTTGCCCGGCGCATGTTGCACTTCGCTGGGAGCAAAACCAGTGGTGGTCAACTCAATTCGCACCTCATTACGGCCATGCTGGTGGACAAAGGCCGAAGTTATCATTACCAAAACGACAACAATCGTGAGCGTTAGGTTGCGTTTCGCGGAACAAGCAAATGCAGAGAGCACCCGCTTCTTCATATTTTGTTTATCTCCTTCGAAAGATGGCTTAGCGTTACGGAAGACGAGGCGAAAGTAGATACAGTAAAGGGAACAAAGGTGGCGGCATGATAAAAATGGATAGGACTCGCTGTCAATTTAAATTTTGAGCACAAGACCAAAACGATTCTTCTCTAGTAGAATACCCGCGCCAACCACACCCGTTTTGCCGAAAGGAACCCACGTATGCGTGTTCGTATCTCGCTGCTACTCGTCGTCATCATCTTCGTGGCCGCCCCAGCGTTCGCACAAAAGCGCAACATCACCGAGAAGGATCTTTTCAACTTCGTCTGGATCGGTGATCCGCAGGTGTCGCCTGATGGGTCGCGCGTCGCTTTCGTGCGTGTCACCGTCAACGACAAGAAAGATGGTTACAACACCGCGATCTGGACCGTTGCTACGGCCACCGGCGAAACGCGACAGTTGACGAATGGACCACGCGATGCGACGCCACGATGGTCGCCTGACGGAAAGTATCTGCTCTTCGTGCGCTCGGCGGAAGTGAGTGGTCGAACGGAACCGCCGCAGTTGTTCATGCTGGCGATGTCGGGCGGCGAGCCTTTTCAGTTTACGACGTTGCCGCGTGGCGCCGCCGGTCCGCAATGGTCGCCCGACGGAAAGATGATTCTGTTCTACAACTCCGCGACGCCTGAAGAACTCGCGAAAGCAGCAGCAGCGAAGAATGCGACGCCCCCGGGCCAATCGACGCCCCCGGGCCAATCGACCCCAGGCCAGACCGCATCAAGCCAACCGTCACCAAGCCCATCGCCGGAACGCGAAAGCGACGTGCGCGTGATCAACCGCGCCGTCTATCGCATGAACGGCGCCGGCTACGTCGACTTCAAACATCCGCAACATCTCTGGGTCGTCAACGCACCCCGAACAGGCGACGAAAAAGTCACTCCGAAACAACTTACCAGCGGACGTTACGACGAAGGCGGCGCGTTCTGGGCCAAAGACAACTCGCGCGTCTACTTCGAATCGGATCAGATCGACGAACCGTACTACGAACTCCCAAAGACGACGATCTATTCCGTCGCCGTCACGGGCGGCACACCGGCGAAACTCACTTCATTCGACATGGGCGCCGGCGCCTTCAGCTTGAGCCCCGACGGCAAACAACTCGCCTTCATCGCCGCGGTGAGCCAACCCGTTCGCTCGTATTCACAACCCGATCTCTGGGTACTCGACATGACCGCTGACGCAAAGCCGCGCAACCTCACCGCGTCGTTTGACTACGACATCGGCAGCGGTTTGACCGGCGACAACGTCGCACCCCGCGCCGGCGGCGGAAACCTGCCGATCTGGTCTGCCGACGGACGCAGCATCAACATCGGCTACGCGAAAGAAGGCAAAGCAAACCTCGGCTCGTTTGATGTAACCTCCGGAAAGCTGTCGGACATCACAACCGGCAATCACGCCGTCGTAAACTATCGCGCGCTGCCCGACGCGTCCAAGTTTGTCTTGTTGATCTCGACCCCGACACGCATCGGCGATCTCTACTGGCTCGACAAACCCGGCGCGCAACCGCGACAACTGACACGCATCAACGACGAGCTCTTCTCCAAGCTCAATCTCACTGAACCCGAAGAGATCTGGCATAACAGTTTCGACGGCCGCAAGATTCAAGTCTGGGTACAAAAACCACCCGACTTCGATCCAAACAAGAAGTATCCGCTGATCCTCAACATTCACGGTGGACCACACGCCGCGTACGGTTTCATCTTCGATCACGAGTTTCAGTGGATGGCGGCGAAAGGCTACGTTGTGCTCTATCCGAACCCGCGCGGCAGCACGACCTACGGCCAGGAGTTTGGCAACATCATCCAGCACAACTATCCGGGAGATGATTACAAGGACCTGATGGCGGGCGTCGACGAACTAATCAAGCGCGGTTATATCGACGACAAGAAACTCGCGGTCACAGGCGGCAGCGGCGGCGGCCTGCTGACGAATTGGACCATCGGACAAACGACACGATTCGCAGCGGCAGTCTCGCAGCGCGATATCGCAAGCTGGACCGACTGGTGGTACACCGCCGACTTCACGCTCTTCCAACCGTCGTGGTTCAAAGCCCCGCCGTTTGAAGATCCGGAAGACTATCGACGTCGCTCGCCGATCACTTACGTCAACAAGATCCAAACGCCGTTGATGTTGATTCTCGGCGAAGTCGACTGGCGCACACCGACGGGTCCTGGCGGCGAAGCGATGTTTCGCGCGTTGAAGTATCGCAAGATTCCGACCGTGATGGTGCGTTTCCCGAACGAGTCGCACGAGCTTTCGCGCTCCGGTCAGCCGTGGCATCGTATCGAACGGCTGCAACACATCGTCGGTTGGTTTGATAAGTGGATCATGGGGGTCGCTAAACCGGAGTACGACATCGGCGAGGTGACACGCAGCACGACAACACAACAATAAATCCGTCATGATTCGTGTTATGAAAACACTCGGCTTAATCGGCGGAACTGGTCCTGAGTCGACGATCGAATACTACCGTCTGCTTGTCGCGAAGTATCGCGAACAGGCAGACGGTCATTCGCCACCGCTGATCATCAACAGCATCGATCTCAAGATGATGGTCGAATGGATGACGGCGGGTGAGTTGTCGAAAGTCGCCGACGGGCTTGCCGCCGCGATCGAACAACTTCACAAAGCAGGAGCGGACCTCGCGGCGTTAACCGCAAACACGCCGCACATCGTTTTCGATGAACTGCAACAACGATCGCCGTTGCCGTTGATCAGCATCGTCGAAGCCGCTTGCGACGAAGTTCGCGCGCGCGGTTTGAAAACCGTCGGGCTTTTCGGAACGCGTTTCACGATGCAGGCGCCTTTTTATCCGCAGGTGTTCTCACGCGCCGGCCTCAATCTCGTTCTGCCAGACGATCAGGAACAGGATTACATTCACGAGATCTATCTCGGCGAACTTCTCAAAGACGTTTTTCTTCCCGAAACGCGTGCGCGTCTGTTGCAAATTGCAGACGAAATGAAACGTCGCGACAACATTGAGGCGTTAATCCTCGGTGGCACTGAATTGCCATTATTACTTCGCGAAGAACAACACAACGGTCTTCCATTGCTCGACACGACGCGCATACACGTCGATCGATTAATCATAGAAATGTTGAGTTGAGAAAACTCGCTTGCACTGCCGACGAGAAGTAGTATTATCTTCCCACATCCGCCCCAACTGAATAGAAATCCCCCTGAATAGAAATCCCCCAATACGTTTCCCCCGTTTACTCTGCGAACGAAAGGAAATCATTATGGGACTCTTTGACAAAATGTTTGGACGAGGAGCGGCGCAGGCCCAAACTCAACAAGGCGCGCAACAACGCTTCAACGAACTCAAACAAAAATATCAGACCGTGCTCAACGTCTCTGACAGCGAGCGGATTCAGTTTCTGAACCTGCACGTTGAGAACAACAAGCTATTCATTCGGGGCATCGCGCCTTCGGAAGAAGCAAAGAACAAGTTCTGGGATCAGATCAAACTCGTCAATCCGAATGCTGACGACATCACCGCCGATCTCAGTGTCGATTCGAGTCGGGCAATGGGCGCGGCGGCCGGTGGCGGCCAGGGTTCGGGAGGCCAAACTTACGAGGTCAAGAGCGGCGACAACCTCTCCAAGATCAGCAAGCAGTTTTACGGAGATCCAAACGAGTACATGCGGATCTTCTACGCGAACCGCGACAAGCTGAATGATCCCGATATGATTCAGGTCGGCCAGAAACTCATGATTCCCCCAGACGACGACAAATAGGCGCGGTGCCACAGTAGTGATGCATCACTACTGTATTGGGTGGTGCCTCAGTTTGAAGTCTTCTTTGCGATCTCTGCGTACTTCTCTGTCTCTGCGTTGAATATGCTCCAGAAATACCGTTTACGCAGAGACCACAGAGGACATCAGAGATCGGAGAATTCAAACTGAGGCACTACCCTGTATTGCGTGGGGGTGGCCCTCGTGGCCACCTCCCGCTACAATCACTCGCGCATGGATGCAAACACACTCCCAATCATCACCACACCACGCACGGTCCTGCGCTGGGTCACCGAAGACGACATCGACTCTCTTTACGAGATCTTTTCCGATCAGCAAGTCGTGCGCTACTGGAGCTCTGGTCCAATGACCGACCGCTCAGCCGCCGTCGCCATGCAGCGCGAGATCGCGGACGCCAATCTCAAAGACACCTACTGGAAATGGGGACTCGCACTTCGCGACACAAACAAGCTCATCGGCACTGCGACGCTCTTCAATCTCAACCTCGATAACGGCCGCGCCGAGATTGGGTACGCGATGGGCCGTCCATACTGGGGAAACGGCTACATGAACGAAGCCCTGATTGCGTTGATCATCCACGCTTTCGACGTCGTCAAACTGCGCCGGCTCGAGGCCGACGTCGATCCACGAAACGCGTCATCCATCCGCACTCTCGAACGTCTTGGATTCCAACGCGAAGGCTTTCTGCGCGAGCGTTGGCACGTCGAAGGCGAGATCCAGGACGCTTATTTCTACGGCCTGCTCGAGCGGGAGTGGAAACGGCCGTAAGTTCCGTGCAAGTTCTTCATGCCGGAGCGTTCTTCGGTCATGAAACACTTATTACTCCTGACACTCGCCACCATAATCACGACCTCCGGGCTGATCGCCTGTGCCGTCGGACCAACCGAAACCATACCTCCAGTCGCCGCCGCTTCCGGCACCCAGCCGAAGAAAACGATGCAGGCGTTCAAGTCGGAGCAGGAGCTGGTTAACTACTTCAAGGCGATCGCTGAACGACAAAAGCGGGAAGCCCGTCGTTCTAAAATGGCCTACGACAACGCCGCACCAGCGCCACTTGCTCCGGCCCAGCAGCCGGCGGCCGGGTTAGCGAAGTCCGAAGCCAAAGCAGAAGAATCCGTAACCAACACGCAGCACGCCGGTGTTGACGAAGGCGGAATCGTGAAGGTCCACGGCAATCATCTCGTGGTCCTGCGACGTGGACGTCTTTTCACCGTCGCGATCAACGACGGCGCGTTGAAACCGATTTCCGCCGTCGACGCGTTTGCTCCGGACATCGATCCCAGTGGCACGTGGTACGACGAGATGCTCGTGTCCGGCGACACCGTCGTCGTGATCGGTTACAGCTATCAACGCGGCGGCACCGAAGTCGGCCTGTTCAACATAAACGACAAAGGAGACCTCTCGTATCGGTCCACGTATCATCTTCGGTCCAACGACTACTATTCCTCGCGCAATTACGCGAGCCGTCTGATCGGCAACAAGCTGATCTTCTACGCGCCGCTTTATTTCTATCCTGGAGCTGAAAACCCGTTCGAGTCGTTTCCGGCTGTGCGTCGCTGGCACAAGGGCGCGAAAGCAGACGAGTTTCGACGCATAGTCGCAGCGACAAGCGTTTATCATCCGGATGCCGAATTCGAGCTGGACTACGGCGTGGCGCTGCACACCGTCACGGTTTGCGATCTCGCCAACGGCGGTTTCGATTGCAAGGCAACGAGCGTGATTGGACCAGCGGGACGCGTGTTCTACGTCTCACCGGATTCAGTTTACGTTTGGGCCAGTTCGTGGATACGACGCGGGCGCGAGCGATCGTCTTCCCTGCTCTTTCGGATGCCGCTCGACGGCTCTGGTCCAAGCGCATTGCGCACGTCCGGCAGTCCGGTGGACCAATTCTCCTTTCTCCAGAGTGATGACCAACATTTGAACGTGCTCGTGCGATCCGATGCACGCGGCGACGGCATGTGGGGCGCTGAAGTCGCCGAAGGATCCGTCGCGCTGATGCGCGTTCCTGTAACGAATTTCTCCGACGGAAGTGAGGCAGTCCCTGCGTCGAACTATCGCCGTCTGCCGAAACCGGAAGGTTACACATTTCAGAACCGTTTTGTGCACGACTATCTGATTTACGGCACCGGAAGCGGCTGGGGATCTCCGTCGGAGAATGCAAATAACTCGAACCTGTTCATCGTGAACTGGGCGCGCGGCAATTCACATTCGATGATGCTGCCGCACGGTGTCGATCGAATTGAACAGATGGGTTCGGATGCCGTCGTCGTCGGTACGGATGGAAATGATCTGCACTTTACATCCGTGCGTCTCGGAGAGTGGCCCGAGATCGCTTCGCGCTACACGCGCAAAGGTGCGTCGCAGGGTGAACTCCGGAGTCACGGTTTCTTTTACAAGCCGGAGGGCGACGAGTCAGGAACGCTTGGTTTGCCGATCAGCGTTCCGGGACGACCCGGTTATGAACATCTCTTCGAAAACTCGGCGGCGATACTGTTTCTCCGCAACGACTCGCTTCAGTTCCGTGAAGTCGGCGAACTCGGCGCGCAGCCGGAGAAAGCGATCAACGATCAGTGTCGCGCATCGTGCGTCGATTGGTATGGCAATGCGCGGCCGCTGTTCTTGCGCGGAAGAGTGTTTGCGCTGCTCGGTTACGAAATCGTCGAAGGCACGCTCGACGACGGTCGCATGAAAGAACTCCGTCGAGTGAATTACGCGCCCGGCCGTCAGTACATGACGCGCGGCGAGTAAAGGGCGGAGTCCTAATTTAACTCTGCGTCCCTCTGCGTCCCTCTGCGTCCCTCTGCGTCTCCGCGGTATGCTTACTTCACGGCGGAATTAACGCAGAACCGCAGAGGGGACACAGAGAAACTCTTTCAGATTAGGACACGCCCCGAGTAAAAACGCCTCTGTCAATTTTGGCCTCCTGTTGGTAAACTGCGGTCTCTGCGCAGCTTCAGTTTCGCCTTAAAATCCAACAGCAGTTACTTTCAGGAGGCCAACCCCAATGCTCCGGCGACGCCAGTCTTTCATCGTCCTATCCCTGCTCCTTGCGCTTGCGGCAGCGACCGCGGCGCAAACCGCGCGACGTCCCTTAAAGCTCGACGATATGACCCGTTTTCGTAACGTCAGCGATCCACAAGTTTCGCCTGACGGAAACTGGGTGGCCTACGTCGTCAGCACTGCCGACGCCAAGGAAGACAAGTCGACTTCGCACATCTGGATGGTGAACATCGACGGCAGCAACAACCGGCAAATCACGTTTAGCAACGAGAGCGAGAGCTCGCCGCGTTGGAGCCCGGACGGAAAGTATCTGTCTTTCACTTCTTCACGCCCCGGAAAGACGCGCGGAAACCAGGTCTGGCTGCTGGACCGAAGCGGCGGCGAAGCGATGCAGCTCACCGAGCTCAAGGGACGCCTGCAAGGTCACGAATGGTCGCCCGATTCAAAACGTCTCGCACTCGTCATCGGCGATCCGGATCCCGATGCAGACCCAAATCCTTCACCACAACCGAGCGCGACTCCACGCGTGCCGAAACCGATCGTGATCGATCGCTATCGTTATAAACAGGACGGCCAAGGTTACCTTCTCTCCGGACGCCACAGTTACATCTATCTCTTCGAAATCGACACGAAGAAGCTCGATCGCTTGACGAAGAGCAAGTGGGACGAAAGTGCGCCCGCATGGTCGCCGGACGGCAGCCGCATCGCGTTCATGAGTAACCACAGCGACGATCCCGATCGCGATCCCGCCGCGCAACTCTACGTCGTCGAAGCAAAACCCGGCTCGACGGAAAAGGCTCTGACGCCGATGACGACACGCGCCGGACGTTCGCGCCCCGAATGGAGCCCGGACGGAAAGTGGCTCGCGATTCTCGAAGGCGACGAGATGAAGTACGGCGCTTACAGCATGGACCATCTCTCGCTCGTTCCGAGTGACGGCAGCAAGCCTCCGGCACGTTTCAAACCCACGGAAGATCTCGACCGCGGCGTCGGCGGGGTGCGGTTCAATCCGGACGGCAAATCGATCCGCTTTCTCGTAATTGACGATCGTTCCGTTTATCCAGCGACGGCGAACCTGTCCGGCGGGAAAGTCGAACGATTGATGTCCGGGCCGATCGTCATTTCCTCCTGGAATTCGGGCGGCGGACGCACGGTCGCAATGTCGGGCGGCAACACGAAGGCAGGCGAGATCTACGTCTGGGAAAACAACAAGCTGCGCCAGCTCACGACGCAGAACGACGCACTGCTTTCAGAGCTCGATCTCGGCGTCACGGAAGAAGTCGATTTTCAGAGCAAAGACGGCACGCGTGTCGGCGCCCTGCTGACTTATCCGGTCGGTTACGTGAAAGGCACGCGCGTTCCGCTGTTGCTCAGAATTCACGGTGGACCAAACAGTCAGGACCAGCATTCGTTCAGTCTCGAACGACAGATGTTCGCCGCGAACGGTTACGCGGTGCTGGCGGTCAACTATCGCGGCAGCGCCGGTCGTGGTGAGAAGTTCTCGCGCGCAATCGCCGCCGACTGGGGCAACTACGAAGTGCAGGACCTGCTCGCCGGCGTGGACCACGTAATCAAAATGGGCGTTGCCGATCCCGATCGACTCGGCGTCGGCGGCTGGAGTTACGGCGGCATCCTGACTGACTACGTGATCGCCACCGACAATCGCTTCAAAGCCGCGACGAGCGGCGCGGGTGTCGCTTTCACCGTCGCGTTTTACGGCACCGACCAGTACATCATTCAATACGATCACGAGATTGGACCACCCTGGAACCCGAAAGCGTGGGAGACCTACGTCAAGATCTCGTATCCGTTCCTGCACGCGGATCGAATTCAAACGCCGACGCTGTTTCTCGGCGGCGAACGCGACTTCAACGTGCCGATTCAAGGCAGCCAGCAGATGTACCAGGCGCTGAGAACACTCGGCGTCGACACGCAGTTGATCATCTATCCAAACGAGAACCACGGCATTCAGCGGCCGAGTTATCAACGCGATCGGATGGAGCGGTATCTTGCGTGGTACGACAAGTACATCAAGAAGGCCGCTGGTCCATCAAGCACTTCCACCGCGCGATAGCCTGAGGCGTCGAGGAAAACACACGAATGCATCTTCAACGTCTTGCTGTCGCCCTATTCGTTTCAATTCTGCTCATCGCCGCTCCGCTACCTGTTTCCGCACAGGTCAGAAGAGCCGCGAAGCCACGGCCCGCTGGACCGATAAAAGAACGCGACATTCGCGCCGAACTCGGTTTTCTTGCGAGCGACGCGCTGCAAGGTCGCGGCAGCGGCACAAACAACGAACGACTTGCCGCGGAATACATCGGTTCGCAGTTTCGCCAATTCGGACTCGATCCGGGCGGCGATGACAACGGTTTTGTGCAACAAGTCGTACTCGAAGCGACGAGGTTCAGCGGACCTCCGTCGCTGACCGTCACTGCCGGCGACAACACTCAAAGCTGGCAATTCGGACGCGACTTCCTCGTTTCATTTCTGCGCGCGACAAAGATCAACGGCGACCTGCAAGTGATCGATGCGACGGGCACGCCGGCAAAAGGCGCCCTCGTCGTGTTGAAGGCGGCGGACACGCTCGAGCCGCAGAGGCGACAGGAAGTCATGATGAAAGCGCGATCGGCGGGTGCAGTCGCGGTTGCGCTGATCGAATCCGACAACAACCGTCGCACGCGAGAAGCAGGCAATCCGCGACTGCCTTCACTGCCCGGACGAATCGCGGGTGACGCGGTCGAGCCGGCGTTTGCCGTAATCGCACTGCGCAAGGAAGCTTTCGACGCTCTCGCCGCGATGGGCGACGGCGCCAAAGCCGAATTCACTGGTCCAACACAGGCGGCCGACACGCGATCGACGTGGAACGCCGTCGGCGTCCTGCGCGGCTCCGATCCGCGAGCTGCAAGCGATGCGATCGTGCTCAGCGCTCACCTGGACCATCTCGGAGTCAACGAGTCGCTCACCGGCGACAAGATATTCAACGGCGCTGATGACGACGCATCGGGCTGTGTCGCCGTGCTCGAACTCGCGCGCGTGTTCGCGTCCGGCAGACGCCCGCGCCGCACGATCTACTTCGTCGCGTTCGGTAGCGAGGAGTCGGGAGGCTACGGCGCGCGCTACTTCGTTTCGAAAGCGCCGGTGCCGCTGACGCAGATCGTCGCGAACCTCCAGTTTGAAATGATCGGGAGACCGGACGGGAAAGTGCCGCCGGAAACGCTCTGGCTCACCGGTTACGAACGCTCGACGCTGGGTCCAACACTCGCAAAACAAGGCGCGTCGATCGTCGCCGATCCACATCCGGATCAGAATTTCTTTCAACGCTCCGACAACTACACGCTCGCGTTGCGCGGCGTGGTGGCCCATACGATTTCGAGTTACGGGTTGCACACCGATTACCATCGGCCGAGTGACGACGTCAGCAAGATCGACTTTCCGTTCATGACGCGTTCGCTAAACTCGCTCGTCGCGCCGATTCGCTGGCTCGCCAATTCAAACTTCCGACCGAGTTGGCTGCCGGGACAAGCGCCTACGCGATGAAGCCGAAGTTTTTCAGTACGCCCGAGAAGTTTCGCGAGTGGCTCGAGAAGAACCACGATCGCGAGGAAGAACTGCTGCTCGGCTTTCATAAGAAAGACTCCGGAAAGAAGAGCATCACGTACGCCGAAGCTCTGGACGAAGCGCTTTGTTACGGCTGGATCGACGGCGTGCGCAAGAGCTTTGACGAAACGAGTTACACGATTCGTTTCACGCCGCGGAAAGCGAAGAGCATCTGGAGTCTCGTAAACGTCAGACACGTCGAACGTTTGGTGAAGGCGGGGCGCATGGCCGAACCGGGACTCGCGGCGTACGCTCGGCGCGATCCGAAACGAACGGGCATCTACGCGTTTGAAAACGCTGCGCGCGAATTCTCACCCGAGTTTGAAAA
>DASTTB010000017.1:0-23143 GCA_035760365.1 Pyrinomonadaceae bacterium | reverse complement strand
TGGCGTTAAAATTGGAACCTACAGAGTCGGCAAAAGTCCTTCCGGCATCGCCTTCGACGGTACAAACATTTGGGTCACGAATTTTTACGGCAGTAGCGTCACGCAGCTACGAGCGTCTGACGGCGCGGTGCTGAATACGATTGCAGTGGCCGATGGCCCCGTTAGAATCACACTTGTAAACGGCTATGTGGGTGGCGAACTATGGCAGTAGTTCCGTTATGCAGATTGAGCCCAGGCGGGGTGCCGTGGTCAATACGTTCAAGGTGGGCAAGTCTCCTTCGAGCGTGATCTTTGACGGAGTCAGCCTCTGGGTCGCTAACGGCGGCAGCAATTCAGTGTCTAAAGTGATTCTGTAAGGTTAGATTTAGTAATCACCGCTTCCACCAGGCAATTGGGTGAAAATCCTACGAAATTGCGTGAATTCTCGACTGCACTACCCCGCCAGTACGAACAATTAAGAACAATACGTTGACGCTAAACCACTTACGCAATGGCATCGCCGTTGCCTAGTTGAAAGCGGATACTGTTTTCTCTGTTTTGGGATGATTTCCGGAACAGCCATGGACCAGTGGAGGTAGATTATGAACAAAATAGTATTCCTAAAATCGGCCGCCCTAACACTCTTCGTTGTTTGTGCGGTCTCCGGGCCTGTTGGGAACACCCAAACTCTTCCGAACAAAGCGCAACCGGCGACAGACGTCAAGATACGGCAGCGGATGGGGCCCGGCATGGAGACGGTGCTCTATTTCAAAGGACAGAGGATGCGTTCTGAAATGGCCGGTGATTTCGGAATGACAACCATACTTCAGTGTGATCTCAAGCGCACTCTCACGATTAACGAAAAAACCAGAACCTACATGATCACGCCCACTGACGGGCCAGACACTTCGGCGATCGGCGGCGCTGATGGTGGAGGCATCAATCCACCCGGGGCACGCTCGACGCCGCAGCGTGGAGGCGTAGTCAACATAACCCAGACGCTTATCGACACAGGCGAGCGCAGAGAGATGTTTGGCTTCATGGCGCGTCACATCAAGACGTCGCTGGTGAAAACCGCCAGTCCTGATGCCTGCGACAAAGATCAAAAAATCGAGACCGATGGCTGGTATATCGACTTTCAGTATCAATTCGAATGCCCCGGTCAGGAAAAGAAACATCAACCTATACCCGTAAGACTGCAACCTCCGGGATGTCATGATGAAGTTCGTTTCAAAACTATCGGAACCGCAAAACTCGGCTTCCCGGTGCTGGTGACGACGACTATCTACGAGCCCGACGGAAGGACCATGACAACCACTCAGGAAGTGCTCGAGCTCTCGAGAGGGCCGCTGAGTGCCACCTTGTTTGAAGTGCCCGAGGGTTACAGGCTCGTGAAAGATCCGCAGGATCTGTACAGCATCAGCGCGGTCCCAGCAGATGACACGTCTGTACCGTCGATTAGTCCAGTTGGAAAGCCGGCCGCGGGTGGTTCGCCGGCGAGCGTGTGGGCCGCGAAAGACAGCCCAAAGCAAGCGGGTGTCATACGCATTGGACTGATCATGCCAAAGGTGCAACTGAGCGCCGGTGATGCGGCTCAGGCTGCGGAAGCGTTGCGCGGGAATTTTGCGAGTTACCTCAAAGGGCCAAGGGTAGAGGTTGTTCCGCTTGATGCGCGTCTCCCATCGCTGGCGACGCAGGAAGCACTCCAGAGCCAGTGTGACTACATGCTTTCCTTGTCGATGTCAGTGAAGAAAGGCGGCGGATCGATGTTTGGCCGCGCGATCGGCAACATCGTGAGTGGGGCTGCGGGCAACGTTCCGGCTGGCGGTGCTGCAACGGCAGCAGCCGTTGGCGGCGTCTACACGACCGCCGTGATTGTCAGTTCAATCAAAGCGAAGGACAACGTCACGCTGGAGTACAAGCTCGAACCGCTCGATCGCAGCAGACAAGGCCTGGAAGACACGGCCAAAGCGAAGGCCACCCGTGATAACGAGGACGTCGTGACTGGTCTCATCGAAAAAGCTGCCAGTGACGTGGTGACGGCGGTTTCGCCAAAGCAATGAAGTCGAAGAGAGCGAGAATAAGTATAGCCTTCGCAATCGCTGCAATTGTATTGGTCCAGCTTCCGCTCAGGGGACAGACGCCGCAGCGGAAGTCGCCGCCGGCACAGATCGTACAACTGAAACGCTCACCCGAGGTGCTGGTTATGGCCCGCGCCTTCAACGACGGCAAGCTGCCTGAACCCGCTCGCTTGCCGAAAGGGAACGTCGATCAGCAGGCAACAGCCCTGGCGCAAGCGGTCGCGCTCCGCGACGAATCATCAACTGCGGCACTGTACGCTGCTGTGCTAGCCTCCGGTTACGCAGTTCGCGACACTGACGGCGGCGTCGTGCAAACGAACGAGCGCGGGCAGGGACTGATCTTCCACTCCTGGGAACTAAGCGCAATTGCCAAACTCTACGGTGAAGAATACGGCGTAATGCTGTCACACATAAGTGACGCATTTACTCGAAATGTTCCCGAGTTGAAAGATGTGCCGCTGACAAACGCGTTGCTCGACGGTATTCGCACGGGCGCAAAGAGTGCGCAGCCTTCAGTGCGCTTTTTCTCGCGCTTTGTCATCGAGTTGGGCCGCAATGGCCGCCCCGCGTATGACTTGCGCGAAAATGTCGATGCTGCGAAGACTCGGCTTGACGCAATACAAGTCGCTTTCTTAATGAGTCGGCTGGCAGCGGACCTCTCAACTTTAGAAACGAACACCGCCCGCCTCAATTATTCTCATGCGAACTCTGCTTACTCGCAGTCGCCTTGTCCAACGGACGCCGTGCAGGACGTCATCCTCGACTATAACCAGATTGCGTCAACCACACTCTTCGGAATTCTCGCGGCCAGACTCGGTGGAAAATTCGAGAAGTATGGAGGTAAAGCGGGAATCGCCAACGTTGTCGCGACGGTTTCCAAGTTCATCCTGAGCTACGCATTGCTCGACGTTAAAATCAGCAGTAGTGAAGAAATATTGGTCCGTACGAAAAGCAATACCACTCCCGGCGAGCTCAAGACGTTAACGGCCACGTTGAAGATCGATCCTACGCCCTGGGAAAAGCTCAACTGCGTGCGGCCGGTCTTCAATGCCGCCGGCCTGGATATCGAATTGTCGAAGTCCGGCCCGTTGGCGGATAGCACGGTTGCCTGGTCCCTCATCATGGGCGGCGACAGTCGAGGGGCATTTGGCACCTTGAGCGATCTGATCACCGGCGAAGACAATCGTGACGACATCGTTTATCTGAAACCGAAGGCGGGCGCGCATCCAATGCCAAACCGGCAGATCGCTGACGGCAACGGCGTCTCGGAAATCGACGTCGTCGGCGCGCCACAGAAAGAAGATCTCACGCGCAGGAAAGTTTTGGACGTAGCTAAGCTGGCGGGTGTGACCGTGGGGGTTCAAATCAAACCCATGCGAATCAAGAATGCTGAGGCCGCGTTGTCGACTCTCGGGGATGTTGTTGACAACGTCATCTCATTTTTGACGAGAGATTTCGTCGCCGGTGGAGTGGACGTCGTCTTTGAAACGCTGTATCGCTCCAACTGGTACAGTGCCAAACCGTACTACTTCATAGTAAGAGACTGGGACCTCTGCAAAGGACAATGGATAGGCACGATCACGTACAAAACGACCTTCAAAGAAGTTGGTTCGGCGGAAACTTTAGTCAACTGGCAATCGTGGAACGACGAAGCGTCTTACGAATCAACGGTCACCATTGACGGCAGAAGAGACAATCTCGGTGCGCCGTTTGCGCGCGTGACGGCTACAGTCAGTGAAAGAACAGAGCGGGTTGGAAGGGGCAAGACTGAGTGCTCCTACAAGACGACGGTGATTAAGGACATCAAGGGGGGAGGAAAAGCGATTACCGGAGGCGTGAGTGTTATTTGGAATACGAGTTCGGGCAGGTACATGGTGATGGCTCCGACGATCATGGTGGACGCGTTCGGCAGGTCTTACGTCGATAAAGTAATCCAGGGTACTTGCAACAATCCCTACAACAAAGACGTGCACCAAATCAATGTGGAGAGAGGACAGCTCGGTCCTGTTGGACCAGGCATCGAGGGAGTCGGCAGGATCGATCCGAACAATCCTGACGAGATCAGCGGAACGAATAGCGGCACCTTTCCTACAGCCAGAGGTGGCGCATGGACAGCAACCATCACCTGGAATCTAAAACGTTGCAAGGAGTAGTTTTAATTCTACATTCCAAAAATCTCGGGTTATTCAAAGCTAACAACTCAGGCCGGACTTGCGCGCTGCATCGATCAGCGCTTGCCCCTGACTCTTGGTGAGTGAGCGACTGTTGATAAACGCGTGCACCTGATTGATAAAGGCAGTGAGCTGATTACAAGCCGCGCCCGATTGGCCCTTATTGATCTTGTCCCGCATATGCTCAAGCTTATCGATCAGCCTCGCGCCCTCATTCCTCGTCAGGCTATTTCTCGCGACCAGCGCCTGCACCTGATCAGTGAGCAATCTGATCGGATCCGTTGGTCCCCTTGTCGGAAACGCTATGGAAAAACGGACCGGCGCCAACGGGTATGACGGCGACCACAGTGTTAGTCGTGGTGTCGATCACTGTGACGGAGTTATCCAATACGTTCGTCACGTAAGCGAACGCGCCGTCCGGCCTGATGGCTACCGCAAGCGCGTTCCCAACCGGCACAGTTGCGATTACGGTGTTGGTCGCGGTGTCTATCACTGAAACAAGATTGATGAACGGATCGTGTGCGACGTAGGCGAAGGCGCCATCCGGCGTTAGACCTATTCTCGCCGGAATTGGTCCAACCGCTATCGTAGTCGTCACAGTGTTCGTTGCCGTATCAACCACCGCAACAGTGGTGCTGTCTGCATTCGTCACGTAGGCAAACGCGCCATTCGGTGTGATTGCTATAAATGCCGGCAGCACGAATCCCGGTATCGTAACGCTTACAGTGTTGGTGGCTGTGTCGATCACTGAGACAGTGTTGGTAATGGCATTCGCTACGTAGGCGAAGTTGCCATTCGGCGTGATGGTTACTCCAAACGGGGCGACGCCAACAGTCACAGTCGAAATAACAGCATTTGTCGCGGTGTCGATCACCGAAACGGTATTCGCGCCTCCATTGGCCACATAGACGAATGCGCCATCGGGCGTGATGGCGATTCCCACAGGCCCTGGTCCAACCGGTACTGTGGCGACTACAGTGTTGGTCGCGCCGTCAATCACTGAAACCGTGCCGTCACTCGCATTTGCCACATAAGCAAAGGCGCCATCCGGCGTGACGGCTACGGCAGCGGGAATTCCTCCGACTGGGACAGTCGCAACCACGGTGTTTGTCGCGCTGTTTATGACCGAAACAGTGTTGTCGAAACGATTAGCCACATAAGCTCTGGGTTGCGCGAACGTCGAGCGCGCTCCGAAGCCAATAACAACCAGCGCGATTGCGACTACTTGAATTGCTCTTAAAACAACCGTTGAAAACTTCGTCATGACAACACCCCTTCTCTAACCCTTGATCTCTCACATGAACAATCTCACTCGCGCGTCGAGCTGCGTTCGACGCAGCTGACGCACTACTGCTCAAACCAAAGAAAACCAGCGGCAGGCATGTCGCAGAGAGTAAGAGTCCTCTTACGCTTAGGCCCGGATGGTGGCCCACGATGTGTCCTTCCGAGGCGCGTCGCCGTTGGAGCGAGCAGGACTAGAGTCAGGGGGCGGGGTGGACACATGATGGGTTTAAATCACAGTGGAAGTCAACGTATTTGCGCGCAGTTAAAGACGATGAGTGATTTATGCGAATACCGAATCCTGATGCTCCGACATGGATTGAAAAAACACTTATGTCTGCCACTCGTTCCGGCGCTAAAATGTCGGACATGAAATTTCAGACGATGCGACCGATGCTCGAAACCGACGATCTGAAACAAACCATCGACTTCTACACTCAACTACTCGGTTTCACCTGCGAGGGTTGTTATCCTGACTTTGAGAATCCCGTATGGACCAGTCTTCATCATCAAGACGGCATGGCGATCATGTTCACCGTCAGAAATGCACACTCGATCTACCCGAAACCGTCGCTGAGCGGCTCGCTGTACTTCAACACCGAAAGTGTGGACAAGGTATGGTACGAGCTCAAAGACAAGGCCCCCGTTGAGTATCCGATTGAAACTTTCGATTACGGAATGAGGGAGTTTGCGATCAGGGATTGCAACGGATACCTGCTTCAGTTTGGCCAGGACATGTCATAAAAATCGGTCTGTCTTATACAAGACAGATCGCCGCTGCCGCTTGCGTTAGTATTCAGGACGTGCTGAGGGCAAGGGCAATGAAAGAACTGCTATCGACCAACAACAATTTCTTGACAAAGGCTAACACCGGGCGTAGGCTAAGCGCCGATATTCAAGGGAGCATCGGTCAGAATTCAGGACACCTCGCGCTTATGTTCCTCTTTTCGCGTCAGAAACGCTTAGGCTTAAAGCGTCAGAAGCTCACGCTATCAGAGGTTCTCACAATCAATCCATTATCCAATATGTGTGGGGGCAGGATAATCGAATAACCTCGATGTAATCAGGGCTGCATACTCAAGGCTGTTCGACTCACAAGCACGGTGTACTCACGGATGTTTTTAGTCACAATCAACTCAACGAAGCACGTGGGGCTTCACTCAGAACTTCTCTTTTCGAAACCCATCAACTATCAACGTCGGTTTTTAATAAGGCTCATATTCTGACGTTTGTATTCGGATGAGACTATAAGTCTCGAAACGCTGCAAAAAAGCGATAACGATCCCTCAAAGAAAGGAGACACCCTCATGAAGAAATTCGACGTGCGCAAAATCGACACGATGAAGACGACTGCGGCGCTCTATCCGATCTGGATGTGCTGGCCGTGGCCACTATAAGCATTACCTAACTTGATTTGGGCCGCGGCCTTAAAACTGCGGCCCAAATCGCTTTCAAGGAGCCTGCTCTACACGCTCGCCGGTTCAAATCCCAATCCAAAAGGACTTCGTCGAAATATGAATTACGAGAAACAAATGCCTGACGCCCGGCTCGATCACGCAGCGACAATCATTTTATTGGAAGCCGAAGCCGGCTCAGCGCGCCGCGAAGTGCTGCAACGCTGGTTGCAGGACGCAAAATCAGCCGGCGCGTCGACGTGGTTCTTATCATCAGATTTCGACGAAGGCGGAGCCTGGGCGGGTATCAGAGACTTCGTCAAGGAGTTGCTGCCGTCGCTCGAGGCTGACGCTCCAGATCTTATCAAGAAGCATGGTTATGAGTTGGTTAATGTAGTTCCTGCACTGCACGGAACGATCGAAGTCCGCCATCCGCTTACCGAAACAGCTCCGATGGAAGAGCAGGTGCGAAACTATCCGATCGATAGAGCGTTTCGCATCGTCCACGGTCTGGTTGATCTGCTCGATGTTTGGCACTCCGCTTCCGGCGCGGGCCGCTGGGTCATCGCCTGCGACAACTATGACAAAGCGGGTGCAATGGGTGTTCGTTTCTTCACGGAGTTGATGCGTCGTCGTGGCCGCAAACTCCAACTCACGCTGCTGATCGCCACCGCGCCCGGAAACGGACAAGCCGCGCTTGATCGGTTCGAGCCTGAGTTTCCGAAAATCGCCGTCAGCCTCGATCTCCCCGGCGAGGAACCGGCTCGGATTGAACCGGAAGAAGCCGCGCGTTTGGCGCGAGAGCTTGAAGCACGTGTCGGTAAAGTTCCCGCTTTAATCGAAACTCATCTGCCGCAGTTGATCAGTTACAACCTCCAGGCACGAAACGAGAAGGCGGCGCAAAAGTGGCAGGCGATCGCGCTCGGTACGAACAATCACCACGGTTTTTATGAAGACGCATTGAAGTACGCCGTGCCGGTGTTAAAGCACCTCGACAACTTGTCCGACGATGACGAGAAGATCCGGTGGAACCTCGTCGGCAATCTGTTCGGTTGTTATGTCGCGAGCGGCGATTCGGCGAGCGCGCACAAGGTCGTAGTCGAAGAAGGACTGAACAAGATCAAACAAACAGAGCATCGCGTGAAGGTCTATTACGTCATGGGAATGTTGTTTTCCCGCTACCTTCCGCAACTCGATCTCGCGAAGGCGACAGAGTATTTGGAAATGGCATTGGAAGACATCGAGAAAACCAACCTCACTGGCGCCGACAAGGCGTTTATTACCGCCTTCACCATGAACGGCCTCGCGTTCGTCCGTCACCGGCAGAACAGACCCGCGGAAGCGATCGAACTTTGCCGTGAGGCGAGCAAGTTGTTGGACGAGCACTTACTTCCGGATCAGCATCGGCTGCACCGTTCTGTGTTGCAATTCAACATCGCGCAGGTCTACACCTACACGAACCAACTGCCGGAGTCGATCAAATACTACAGCGCGGCGATGGAGATGGATCCTTACTATTCCGAGTACTACAACGATCGGGGTAGCGCGTATTTCAAGATGGGAGAGCTGAACAAGGCGCTGGCGGATTACAAGGAGGCGATCGAGTTGAGCCCGCCTTATGCTGAAGTGCTGACGAACCTCGGGCAGTGTCTCCAGGCGTTGGACCAGCCGGAGAAGGCGATCGAAGCTTATTCGACTTCGCTCGATCTGATGCCGGCGCAGGCTCTGGCCTTAGTGGGACGCGCGCAGGCGTTCGAGATGACGGGCCGTCCGGCGGAAGCGATGGCAGATTACTCCGCGTCGTTGGCGCTCTATCCGCAACAGCCGCTGGTTCTTTCGAATCGTGCGGTGCTGCATTACGAACTCGGAGACGTCGAAACGGCGCTTGCCGATCTGACCGCTGCGATACAGCTTTCGCCGGGGACGGCGGATCTTTATCAGAATCGCGCGACTGCGTTTGCCGACCTCGGTCGCATGGCTGAAGCTGTTTCAGACCTGCAAACGTATCTGCGGTTGAGCCCGGATGCTCCCGATCGTGACGAGGTTCTGAGTAAGGTTTCTGAATTGACAGCAGCGAGTTCGCAGGCAGTCGCCAGCGCAGGCGATTAGCGGTTTAGTCAACCGCGCGCTTCCTGAAGAAGCGCAAACTCAGCCACGTAAACAGCGTTGAGTAGCCCGCCAAGGCGCCGAAGATCAGCCACATCGGCATGTGTGGCGAGGCTGGAGTGAGCGCGGCGCGAAAACCCTCGCTTGCATAAACCAGCGGATTGATCAGGACGGCGATCTGAAACCACGGGACCACGTTCAGACTGGCCCACGGGTAGTAAGTACAACCGAAGAAGATCATCGGGCCAAGCAGAAGATTGAGTATTAGACCAACCTGCTGTGCCTCGGCGATCGTCCCGATGAGCAGTCCGAATGCCGCAAACAACCAACTCGTAAGCAACGAAACGGCGAGCAACAGAAGAACGTTGCTCTGTTGCAGATCGAGACCACGGCCCATCAGCAACCACGCGAGCGGTAGAACAAACAGTCCCGCGATGATTGCCTGAATCATTCCAACAAAAATCTTCTCCAACGCGACGCCGTTGGCGCCGATCGGCGCGAGCAGCCGGTCCTCGATCTCTTTCGTAAACCCGAATTCCACGACGAGAGGCAGCGCCACTGCCTGCAAACCGGAAAGCGTCATGCTCAACGCGAGAATGCCCGGCAGCAGCATGTTCGTGTAGTTTTGCGCGACCAATCCCTGCCGCGGCATGACGAAGCCGAAGATGAAAGTGAAGAGTAGTGGTTGCATGGCGACGCGCAGGATGAAGGTCACGATCTCGCGTCTTGCGACCAGCAGATCGCGGCGAAGCAGCGCCACTAGAGTTGTCGTGTTCATGAATCGACCTCAGTAAGGAAAAGTCTGGTAAGGCTATTGTTCGAGGCTGCGTCCGGTCAAATGCAGAAAGAGATTTTCGAGACTTGGTTCAGCAACATGCGCCTCGGTGATCATCACGTCTTGCTGGCTCGCGAGGTGCATGGCCTTGGCCAACAGGCCTTCGGCGTGTCCCGCGTAGAGTCTGAATAAGTCGTCGTTCACGGTGACGTCCACGACGCCGGGCAAGGCGCGCAACTTTTCGGCGAAAGCGTTGGCAATCGGTTCCGGAGCGCGTCCGCGGAGCTCGACCAGATAACCGCCGGGCACTTGCTGTTTGAGCGCCGCGGGCGTGTTCACCGCGAGCAGTTTGCCTTTATCCATGATCGCGACGCGGTCGCAGAGTTGATCCGCTTCTTCCATGTTGTGCGTAGTGAGAAAGATCGTCTGTCCACCTTTGTTCAACTCGTCGAGAAGGTCCCACAACGTGCGGCGCGCTTGCGGATCGAGTCCCGACGTCGGTTCGTCGAGAAAGAGAATGGCGGGTTTGTGCATCAACGCGCGGGCGATTTTCAAACGTTGGGCCATGCCGCCGGAATAGCCATCGGGTTTCTCATTGGCGCGTCCTTCGAGTTGAAAACGCGCAAGTAAATCGTCGGCGAGCTTCTCGCGCTCGTCTTTGGGAACTCCGAAGTACTCCGCGTGAAACAGAAGGTTCTCGCGCGCAGTCAGGCCGCGATCCAGATTGTTTGCCTGAGCGACGACGCCGATGCGGCGTTTGATATCAGCGGAGGCGCTGGCGACGTCGATGCCGTCGATCAACGCGACGCCGCCGGTGGGCAACACACGCGTCGTTAAAATGCCGACCGTTGTTGTCTTGCCGGCGCCGTTCGGGCCGAGTAGTCCAAAGAACTCGCCGCGGTTGACATCGAGCGTGATGCCGTTGACGGCGTTGACCTCGCCCGACTGCCTGCGACGATTTGCTTTGTAAACTTTTTCCAGGTTCTTGAGTGAGATTACTGTTTCCATGAAGATGCTCTAAATGGATTCACCGCCCTGGTCCAAAATCAACTACCTTTGCCAATAAGTCTTGATTCGATCGGCTAATAGTGGAAACGGTACGTAATCAGCGCTGCGGCCGGCGCGACGCAGTTCGCCGACCATGCGCATCGCGCCATCTGCGTTTCGAGTGTGGACCAGGATCGTCGAGGCGCGTTGCAACTCCGGATTTGAGCTTAGCCACGCGGCGACAGCGTAACCGGTACGTTCATCGTCAGTCGATTCCGCGTGATAGTGTTCGGGATGGAGATCGTGATCGAGAAAGATCGCGTCGTACGAACTCGCGCTCAACAGTTGTTGTGCTTCCACGACATTGCTGGCGATGTCGAGAAAGTCGCCTTTGAAGCGCGTCGTAAACCAGCGATGGCGGCGCTCGTCGTCATCAAGCAAAAAGACGCGAATCGGATGACGCTCGGCGCGGTCTGATTTCAATCCAAGTTTTCTAAGCAACGACTGCCATAAAGTCATAGTTTCCCGTTAAACTCGCGGCTTTCTCGATTTAACTCGCGTCCATTACTACCGTAAAGCCAGTATAAGGTATTCTAAAGGCCAGCCCGTGACCAGTGTGGCTGTCCTTTCAAGACATGATAGATGAAAGCGAACTCCGCGACGCGGAGCATACGGACGTTTGCGAAGAATGCTTTGGCACCGGCACGAAAGTCGATCCGGTGAAGGGCGCGATGCCTTGTCCGTGTCAGAAGTCGGCGCGCTTTCGCAGGTTGATTGACGCGGCGCGTATTCCGCGTCGTTACCAGAAATGTTCGTTCGCGAATTTTAAGTGCGATCCGGGCACTTCGCAGGACACGGCACTCGGCCACGCGTTGAAATTTGCTGACCAGTATCCGATCGTGGAGCGCGGACTGTTGTTCATGGGACCGGCCGGCGTCGGAAAGACTCACCTCGCGGTCTCGATCATCCGGCATCTCACGCAGAAAGGTTTTGGCGGTCTGTTTTACGAATTCGGTTCGCTGCTGAAAGAGATTCAGGACTCATACAATCCCATCTCGAAATCGTCTGAGTTGAAAGTGCTCGCGCCGGTTTTTCAGGCCAATGTGCTGGTGCTCGACGAACTCGGCGCGACCGTGCCGACCGAATGGGTTCGCGACACGATGTATCAGATCATCAACAAGCGATACAACGACAACAAGCTGACGATCTTCACGACCAACTACTCAGACAAGAACAAGGAACTCGAGGAGCGCATCACTTATCGACTTCGCAGTCGTCTCTTTGAAATGTGTACGAACGTGGTGATAGATGGAGAGGATTACCGGCGACGCCGTCCGGACTTTTAACGATAGATGCCTAAACGCACTGATATTCACAAGATCCTGATCATCGGCTCTGGTCCAATCGTGATCGGCCAGGCGTGTGAGTTTGATTATTCGGGAACGCAGGCCTGCAAAGCTCTGCGACAGGAAGGTTACGAGATCGTGCTGGTCAACTCGAACCCGGCGACGATCATGACCGATCCCGAAACCGCGGATATTACGTACATCGAGCCGCTCACAGTCCCGGCGGTGACGGAGATCATTCGTCGCGAACGTCCGGACGCGTTGTTGCCCACCGTCGGCGGACAGACGGCGTTGAATCTCGCGATCGCGTTGGCCGACGCCGGCGTGTTGCAACAGTATGGCGTCGAGATGATCGGCGCGAACCGCGATGCGATCAAAATCGCCGAGAACCGTTTGTTGTTCAAGAAAGCAATGGACGAAGCGGGGCTCGAGATGCCACGCGGCGGCTTCGCGAAATCGTGGGACGAAGCGCGAGAGATCGTCGTGTCGACGGGTTATCCCGCGATTATCCGGCCGTCGTTCACGCTCGGCGGCACCGGCGGCGGCATCGCTTACAACCCCGAAGAGTTTGAAGAGATCATTCGCGGTGGACTCGCTGCGTCGCCGATTCACGAAGTGCTGATCGAAGAGTCGATCCTTGGTTGGAAAGAGTTTGAGCTCGAGGTGATGCGCGATCTCGCCGACAACGTCGTCATCATTTGTTCGATCGAAAACTTCGATCCGATGGGCGTTCACACCGGCGACTCGATCACCGTCGCGCCCGCGCAAACACTGACCGATCGCGAATATCAGGAGTTGCGCGACATGGCGATTCGCGTGATTCGAAAAGTCGGCGTGGAAACGGGCGGATCGAATATTCAGTTTGGCGTCAATCCGGAAACCGGCGACATTCGCATCATCGAAATGAACCCGCGCGTGTCGCGTTCTTCGGCGCTGGCTTCGAAAGCCACCGGCTTCCCGATCGCGAAGATGGCGGCAAAACTCGCGGTCGGTTACACGCTCGACGAAATACCAAACGACATCACGCGCAAAACGCCGGCGTCGTTTGAACCGACGATCGATTACGTGGTCGCGAAAATTCCCAAGTGGGACTTCGAGAAGTTTCGCGAAGCCGAGGACGTACTCGGAACACAGATGAAGTCAGTGGGCGAGGTGATGGCGATCGGGCGGACGTTCAAGGAAGCGCTCTTCAAAGGACTGCGCTCACTCGAAGCCGTTAAGCCGCTTCGTCTCGAAGACATCTCCGACGACGAGCTCCAGCGCAAACTCGCGCGGCCAAACTCGAATCGCTTCTCTTACATCACCTACGCGCTCCAACACGATTGGCCCATCTCCGAGATCCATCGCTTATCGAAGATCGATCCGTGGTTTCTCGATCAACTGCAACAGGTGATGGAGATCCAGCGCGACATCGAAGGCTCGAAACTCGAAGACATCTCGCCGGAAGTTCTGCGCCGGTTCAAGGAAGTTGCGCTTTCAGATCGACGTCTTGCGTATCTGACCGAACGTTCGGAAGACGAAGTGCGCGCTTATCGCAAACAGCTCGGAATCGTTCCGGTTTACAAACGTGTCGATACGTGCGGCGCGGAGTTTGAATCGCACACGCCTTATCTCTATTCGACGTACGAAGAGGAAGACGAATCGCAGCCCACCGACGCGCGCAAGATCATGATCCTTGGCTCTGGTCCAAACCGCATCGGGCAGGGAATCGAGTTTGATTACTGTTGTTGTCATGCGTCGTTCGCGCTTCACGAAGCGGGATTCGAGACGATCATGGTCAACTGTAATCCCGAAACCGTTTCGACTGACTACGACACTTCAGATCGTCTGTATTTCGAGCCGCTTACGTATGAAGACGTGATGAACATCGTCGACATTGAAAAACCCGAAGGCGTGATCGTGCAGTTTGGCGGCCAGACGCCGCTGAATCTCGCCAATCGACTGCATCACGCCGGAGTGAAAGTGATCGGCACGTCGCCCGATTCGATCGATCTCGCGGAGGATCGCAAGCGTTTCGGAACGTTGTTGAAAGATCTCGGCATACCGCAACCGGAAAACGGTATGGCGGCGTCGGTCGAAGAGGCGAGCGAGATTGCGGGACGCATCGGATATCCGGTGCTGGTCCGTCCGAGTTACGTTCTCGGCGGACGGGCGATGGCGATCGTTTACGACCAGGACCAGTTGGAACAATACGTTCACAACGCCGTCGGTTTTACTCCCGATCGTCCCGTGTTGATTGACAAGTTTTTGGAGCAGGCGGCTGAGTTTGACGTCGATGCGCTGGCGGATGAGACGGCGTGCGTGATCGCGGGTATTCAGGAGCATATCGAAGAGGCAGGAATTCACTCGGGTGATTCGTCGTGCGTGCTGCCGCCGGTGCGGATCGATCCCGAGCACCTCGACACGATGCGGCATTACACGCGCAAGCTGGCGAAGGCGTTGTCGGTTTGCGGGCTGATGAATATTCAGTTTGCGATCAAGGACCATCGAGTTTACGTGCTGGAAGTGAACCCGCGTGCTTCGCGGACCGTGCCGTTTGTTTCGAAAGCCACTGGCGTTCCAATCGCGCGCATTGCCGCGCTCGTTATGGCTGGCACAAAGCTCGAGACTTTCGGGTTACCTGAAGAGTTGACGGTGAATCGGTTCTTCATCAAGTCGCCGGTGTTTCCGTTTGCGAAGTTTCCCGGCGTCGATCCGATTCTGAGTCCCGAGATGCACTCGACGGGCGAAGTGATGGGCATCGGCGACACGTTCGGCGAAGCTTACGGCAAGGCGATGATGGGGGCAGGAACAACGCTGCCGATGCGAGGCAAGGCGTTTCTGAGTGTGAAGGATGAAGACAAGGGAACCGCCGTGTTGCTGGCGCGCAAGTTGACACGTTTGGGTTTCCAGATCGTTGCTACACTCGGAACGAGTGCGCGTTTGCGTGAAGTCGGGCTGACGGTCGAGGATGTTTTCAAGGTCAACGAAGGCCGGCCGAACATCGTGGACCACATCAAGAGCGGCGACATCTCGCTCGTCATCAACACGCCGCTGGGCCGTGTCTCGCGTTTTGACGAACAGGCGATTCGCCGAGCTGCGTTGCAATACAACGTGCCGTGCGTGACGACGATGACTGGCGCGCGTGCATTGGTCGAAGCGATCACCGCGCGCGGTGAGCATCGCACGCCAAACGTACGTTCGCTTCAGGAGCTACACTCGATGCGCGACACTGTCGATGCAGTTTCATCCGTATGAGGTTTTAACTAGAGTGGCAATCAATTCTCACGAAACAATCCAACGTATCCTCGATGAATGTCGCACGATAGCCGTTGTCGGACTGTCGTCGGATCCTTCGCGTCCGTCGCATGACGTTTCGAGTTACATGCGGCGCAACGGTTACAAGGTGATTCCGGTGAATCCGAACGAGACGTCTGTATTTGGCGAGAAGTCTTATCCGGATCTCGCCGCGGTGCCTGAGAAGATCGATCTCGTCGACGTCTTTCGCCGTTCGGATGAAGCCGGGAAAGCTGTCGACGAAGCGATCGCCGTGGGTGCAAAAGCGGTCTGGTTGCAGGAAGGCGTCATCGATCGCGACGCGGCGGAACGAGCGTCAGACGCGGGATTGCTCGTCGTGATGGACCGTTGCTGGTTGAAAGAGCACATGAGGAACGGCCGATGAGCGTGCCCGTTCGAGCCGCGGTTGTGACGGTGAGCGATGCCTGCGCGAGTGGTCATCGTGAAGATACTTCGGGCCAGGCGCTCGTCGAGCTTCTGAAAGATGCCGGCGCCGAGATCGTCGAAACTCAGATCCTCGCGGACGATCTCGATCCACTCACGCACCTGTTGCGCGTTTTGTCTGAACGCGACGATGTGAACCTGATCGTCACGACCGGAGGGACCGGGCTTGGACCACGCGACAACACTCCCGAAGCCACACTCAAAGTGATCGAGCGAGAAGCTCCGGGCGTGTCGGAAGCGATTCGCGCGGAGTCGCTGAAAGTCACGCCGATGGCGATGATCTCTCGTGGTGTTTGTGGGGTTTGCTCCGGCACGTTGATCGTCAATCTTCCGGGCTCGCCGAAAGCCGTGCGCGAGAGCTTTGCGGTTATCAAGCCGGTGTTACAACACGCGGTCGATCTTTTGGCAGGTCACACTCAACATCGCCCTTAAGCTCGCTTAACGCGCTTTCGACTGCTCAAGCGATCGATGATTACTCCCTCACGCAGCGACCAGTCACACGTTTGTAACGACTTGATGCCCAGCGCGCGCATTGTTCCTTCCAAAATGTGTGCGCCGGCGATGATGATCTCCGCGCGACGCATTGAAAGCCCGGCGAATTCGCGTCGCTCGTTCATATTCATGATTGAGATCAAGGCGTTCCATTGCGTGAGATCTTTTAAGGTAATGTTTTGACCGTTAGTTGATTGACGACGCAGCGCTGCTGCGACGGCGAGGATCGTTCCCGAAGTGCCTGTTGCCGTGTCCCACTTATACTCGCGCAGTTTTCGCGCGGGCGATTCGAGTGTGGCTTCGATTTCCGAACGCAGATCTTTCAGTTGCCGGCCGCGCGGCGGATCCGAAGTTAGGAATCGCTCAGTTAGACCAACTGCTCCGAGTTTCATCGACGCGAGCTTCAGTGGTCGTCCTTTGCGAAAGATCGAGATCTCGGTTGAGCCGCCGCCGATGTCGATATTCAGCGTCGCCGATCCTTTCGCTGCGCAACCTTGCGACGCAGCGAGTCCGATGAGTCGCGCCTCTTCTTTTCCCGAAAGTACCGCGATGCGCACTCCTGTTTTCTTCTCCATGCGCCGCACGAAGCGCGCCGAGTTGTTTGCTTCGCGCACTGACGCGGTTGCGATCGCGACGATCGATTCCGCGCCGCGTGCGTCGGCCACCGATCGCAGTCTCCTGATGCACTTGGCGGCGCGCGCGATGGCGGCGCGGCTGATGTAACCTTTCAACAACGTCTCATGGCCCAGGCGCACGACTTCACGCTTGCGCGCGAGAACGGCGAACGAATCGTCGGCAGCCTCAACGACCACGAGCTTGATTGAGTTGGACCCTATGTCGATAGCGGCGAATTTCATTCCGGCGAATTTCATTCCGACAATTTAAGGCAGGACTTTCTTGTTGAGGTCGATAACGTTCGTGGATTTATCTCGCAAAGGTTGTATCTGACTGACTCTCTCTTCCGGGCCCGATGCCTCGTCAACCAGTTTCGCGACTGCCCGGCGCAGATCCGCTGCGACGCTGCGGACCGAACGTGAAGCATTCAGCACGTGAAATCCGAACTCGCCGCTCATGCGATCGAACACCTTCAACATTCGCTTCTGATATTCGATGAAGCTTTCGTAAAAATCTTCGCCGAGGTGCAGGTCCATGCCTGATTCCCAGTAGTCAAAACCGCGTCCCGAACTGACCACGCGTTCGACGAGCTGTTGCGGAGTCTTGATGCGCAGGTAGAAAACGGCGTCGGGCACGAGCGCCATGCTGTAGATCGATCTGATCCAGGCGGAGTCGATGCCGCGGACTTCGGCGCGGGCCATTGCGGAGTAGATATAGCGATCGGTCAGGACGACGAATCCGGATCGCAGCGCCGGCAACATTTCGTTTTCGAGTCGATCGATGAAGTCGGTGGCGTAGAAGAGTTGCATCGTCAAGCGGCCCAACGTGTGTCCGGTCTTCGCTTCTTTGAGCCCGCGTCCGGCGAGTATGGACCGCGTCATGCCGGTGTCGAGCACGGCATGGCCGCGCGCCTCGAGCCATGTTTTGAGTAGCGCGATGTGCGTCGAGCGTCCGACGCCGTCAGTGCCTTCGATGACGATCAGTTTGCCGGAGTACTCTTCGTGTTCGACGCCGGGAAGCGGCGTTCCGTATGAGTGTTTCTTGTTAATGGGACCTTGACCGCCTCTTCTTATTAAGATGTTGACTAATCAACATGCGCATTTCGCGTTGTTGCCGTTCGATGGAACGGCTTGCGTCTATCACCGTCAATCCAAATTCCGAAACCATGCGATCGTACTCTTCGAGGATTCGTCCCTGGAAGATCTTGAAACTTTCTTCCGGATCGTCGGACCAGCCGAGGTCCAGGCCGGCTTCGTAATACTTGAGGTGTGGTCTGCCGGAAACGATGCGATCGATCGCGACGTCGAGTGGGGCGCGGAAAAAGAAAGCCACTGTTGGTTTGACGGCGAAGTTGTAGACGTCGCGGACCCAGCCGCGATCGCAGCCGCGCGCGACGTCGCGGGCGAACGCCGTGTAGATGTAGCGATCGGCGAGCACGATTGCGCCTGCTTTGAGAGGCGGAATGATGTCGCGCTCGGTGCGATCGGCGAAGTCAGTCGCGTGCAGCAGCGAGAACGTCGCGGGTGTGAACAGGTGGCGCTTCTTGGCCCGTCTTGTCGTATCCTTGACGAGCGGGGATGAGTTCCACTCGGAGAAGAAAACGGGATATCCTTCGGCCTTGAGCCATTGGTGGAGCAGGGCGAGTTGGGTGGACTTGCCGCTGCCGTCGGTGCCTTCGACGACGAAGAGTTTGCCTGGGAACTGGTGTTGTCCGTAGGAGATCATCGGCGCACGAGACTAGGTTATTCGTGTTACAGGAATGTGAAACGTCATCGTATATTACGGGAGTTTATGAAAACTTTGTACCTCTTACGACATGCCAAATCAAGTTGGAAAGACGACTCGTTGCGTGATTTCGACCGGCCGCTGAAGGGACGGGGGAGGGATGCGGCGGAGAAGATGGGGGCGGTGCTGGCTAAGAGTCTTGGCTCGCAAAAAGCCAATGCGCCGCTGGTAATCAGCTCGCCGGCCGCGCGGGCTCGCGAAACAACTGAAATCGTCCTGCGCAGCTCTGGCCTCGCGATCGAACCACGCTTCGACGAGCGCATCTACGAAGCGGACGTCCGCACACTGCTCGAAGTCGTCGCTTCAATTCCTGATACAACGACAACCGCCATGCTCGTGGGGCACAACCCCGGCTTCGAAAATCTAGTGGCCTATCTAACCGGCGACGCCCGCCACATGCCAACGTGCGCGTTAGCGAAGATTGAGTTGAAGGGTTGGAGTGGGGTGTCGGAGGGCGCGGGAACGCTTGAGTCGTTCGTCACGCCAACAATGGAGCTGTAACGGTACACGGGCATTATGATCGATCTCCGATAACCGGTCGAGGTTGTCTATGATCAGACCCAATGCAGCTACAAGAATGGTTAATGACAACCGAAAATTAAGAGCGTATAGTGCGCTCACCCACCACAAATGAAGCGGGCCGACTTGTGCTGACACACAGAGCCGACCCTTGGACCTCAACCTTCCGTAGAAAGGCTGAAGACCATGATTAATCATAGCGCCAAAGAGCGCGAAGAAGCATCTCACGCAACCACGTCAACAAACAATAAGCAACAACTCAATAGCGGTCTAAGCATTGCGCTCAGACGACGGGCTCAGTTTGTCATCCATGACAGATCGATTGACCCCGAGACGCGGGCAATCATTCGCTATGGTCTCGAAATAAACGATCCGTCGCTTGCTGAACTAATCCGCCGGGTAGACGCCGGCGAAACAATCGTCGAGCCGTTCGACGTTTCGGAAACCGGCGTGATGATCGAGGATGATTCAATCGATGAAAAGATCGAAGCACTCACAGACATGATCTGTAGGGCTGGTGATGAACCAGGGATTAAATCAGCCGCGCTGTTGGTCCTTATGGCAACAGTCGAGAATGCCTCTCACCCGAAAGCACTTGCGAACACGGCGAAACACTTTGCCTTCACTCGTTGCGGCGAGCTGAACCTTTACGGCATCGTTGACGCCGAGATCTCAATTGTTGAGGGCGAGTTGTTCACCGCGAGCCTTTGAAATATCCCCCATGACGCGTAGCCGGTCACCCACCACCGGCTGCCGGTCCAAGCAGTAGACGACAAAGTGCAACTATGTCTTTGAAGATCTCTAATGCGATTCATGACGACTTAAGTCGCTTTTCGAAGATCATTCTTTGAACTCAGCCAATTGCAATTGCATTTTTGCGAATTCACTCTTGATTTGAGAAAAGTCTTCAAGTTCAGCTGAGATTCAATCCATGATTTTGAGAGTTCAAATATGAATTCCGCGAATTGCTGATGCGCTCGGCTGAGTTCAAGGCTGACTTTTCGAAATTCAAGATGCGTTTTTCAAAACGCAATCAGCCCATTCACGGTTTCTTAGTTGGTATTTGCGAGAGTTTTCGTGGGCGACGACGAATGGGAGTCCTTGCTTTGAGGAGATCGCGATGGCGCGTTTCGATGATGTACGCGAGTCCTTGATAAGTCATGCCAAGTAGATCAGCAGCGTGGGTAACGGCGCCGTCCGACTGTGCTAACGCTTGTTTGATTAATTCATGTTCGTATTTGAGAAGTTTTTTCTGTAAGTCGCCCGGCTTGGTTAAAAGAACTGCAAGGGCCTCATCGGTACTCAATTCACCACGCAAGCTAGCAGCAAGTTTGCCGGCTGCTTCATTCAAACGCACCAATACTTCCTGACTCTGAGTCCCGGCTAGCCAATCCCGCGCTTGCTGGTAAGCCGCTTGCAAAATCGTTGGAGTCAGTTGGTCCAATTCTTCGATCACTGTTAGTGCGGCCAAGCCCGCTTTGTTGAGCGCATCTACTTCGTGAGCAACTTTGATCGCTCTTTGCAGGACAGAGTGAGCACGATCGGTTTTACCCAACCGTGCGAGAGCAATTCCTTGCGTGATGAGCGCGTCTGTTTCCAAACATCGCTGACCACCTTTCTCTAAAGCCAAGGCTGCTTTATGCGCCACAACTTCTGCTGCTTTGAATTTACGTTCCGCTATCAACACCTCGGCACGAGTGATGTCGAACTGGGCCGTTCTCGTTCGATCCTTAAAGCGGACTGATAGACGTCGGGCTGCCGCGATCTGTTTATGCGCCTCTTTGAACCGGCCCAACTTCAACAGCACAACACCCACATTATTCTTAACACTTGCGCGGAACGGATGATTCTTCGCTAACTTGAAATGATGTTCGGCGGCCTTGTATTCGGTGAGGGCACGTTGGAAATACTCGTCTCGCTTCTCTGCCTCCGCAATTTCCTCGAGTGTCATCGCAAGTTCGTTGTGATAATCACCTTTCGTCGCGTGGTGAGTGACCTTCGCAAACAACGAAGTGTTATCTGTGAGAATCTTTAGGGCTTCGTAATATCTGGCAGCCGACTGCTCGACAATCGACAGTTTAAGAAGCGCACGGGCTCTGGTGATTCCAGCAGTCGTCAGTCTTTCAAGCGCCTCGAGAAGCATGATGCGGGCTTCATTCAATTCACCATCCCGCCAGTAGCAGTAGGCTATCTCTGTACGTGCCTCCGCGACCTTCTTCGCATCACTCTCCGTTTCGTAGTAGCTGATGCTCTCAGTGATGAGATTCTTGGCGATCTCTTGCGCGCCTTTGATCTGATTCCGGCTGCCAATCCAGCCTGTAAGGATCCCGGTGCAAAGAAAGACTTCAGCGGCAACGCCTGGCAGAAGTCCTTTCGTATCCGGACGGTGCCCGACGCCACGCCACAAAGGACGCATTACCTGTAGAGCGCCCTCATGGTCTGCCTTGTGCTTTAGTTCAAGTGCAGTCTCGCACCGAGATAGAGCTTCTGCGTTCGGTGTTAGGTGCGACGTGTCGAACTTTGGTGAGGCTAACTTCAAGAGATAGACCTTCTTGGGTGAGTAGAAAGAGCCCTTGCGGGCCGCAATATAACCTCGTTGACACGTGCCTGCAAGAAGTCTTCTATCGGCAACATGCCATTTCTGATACAAGTAGCCTTGCATCCTCAAATCCAAAGGAGACCCTAAGATGAAACGCTTCGTAATGGCGGTCGCTCTTACATGGGTTATTTCCGTCACGACTCTCGCGGGCAATGTGCCGACGGGAGATTTTGTAGCGCCGCCACCGCCGCCAGCGACAACTTCGAGTTCGTCAACCACAGGGGTTGATAGGATCGTCATCAATCTGATTCTCACGATCACTACTCTGATCGGTCGCTAACGCGATCTCTTGACCAGTAAGTTTGGTCGCCCTCGCGCGACAGGGATAAGTGTGCTTGGTCCATTATGTAGAAACCCTTGCATTGGATCTGGATCGGCCTGTCTGAGGTTCATCATTGCGACTCTTGTTTGACGATGGATATAAACCCGTCACACGGCCCCACGTACTATCGCAGCCCAGAGCGTGGGGTTAATAGGGCGTCGCTGCTTGAGGTGGGGGGCGAGCAGGCGACGCCCTTGCGCGAATAGGTAGTTTACAAATCGCGTGTGGAGTGTCAGACTCCGCCGAACAGTAAGACCCAAACATCACGGGTGACAAGATGCGTACCCATCTGATTCGCGACCTCTTCCAACATCTCGATCGTGATGGTTCGCTACAGGTGGGCCACTGTCCGGAGGCGGAGAAGCGCCGTTTTGAGGAGTTGCAGCTGCCGACGGATGTTAAGCGGGTGTTGCAGTGGAATTGGCCCAATCGCGGTGCGGAGGTTGGCGGGTATAACCTTTACACTCCCAAAGAGATCTTAGCTAGCGAAGACCAGCCGAGATTGTTGGCGGTCGGAATGCTCCAGATCGGCTTTGCCCGCAATGGCGATCTACTTGTTCTTTGCTGGACGGAAGACAAATGTGCCGTGGGCCTCGTCAGTCATGACGAGTTATGGGAAGACCGCGATGCCGATCCGCGAGAGATGTATGTCGAGGTAACGACCTCGATCGACGAGTATTTGTGGAGAGCCGCTGAGGGACGCTTTCTTCCGGTCGATTTTTACGCCGCGATCGAATTGAACGAAATGCGTGGCGAGAGTGAGAGTGGTTGAAGTTATCGATCGGGAGGTTTATCGACAAACTTGCGGCCGTAGCGTTTCTCGTACCACTGCGTCGCGGCGGCTTGGAGTTTCTGGCGGTTGTTGTCTTCGTCGATCAATCTGAAATAACCATACACGCCCTCCTCGTCATACGCTTTGCGCACGTCGGGTGGTAAGAGTTCGAGGAAGCCGGCCTGATCGATCTTCCCGA
>DASTTB010000016.1:0-68152 GCA_035760365.1 Pyrinomonadaceae bacterium | reverse complement strand
TAAGCATAACCGCTGAGACGCAGAGGGACGCAGAGGAACGCAGAGGAACGCAGAGAGACGCAGAGGAACGCAGAGGGACGCAGAGGGACGCAGAGTTAAAATTTGATTACTCCGGCTTTAGCAATCAACTCTCTTGCGGCTCAAACTCGAGCCGGTTTCTCTTCCTTCTGACGCGTGTTCCTCCCGGTAACTCCACGACTCGTCCACCGGCGTTGCCCTCGAGTAGCTTCTCGACGGCCAAAAGGTGAACCATTTCAAGCCTGCGGCTGTTTCCACGCGCTTCGGAGATCCACTGCCGCAACGCGCGCCGCCGAAGCGCCGCTGGCGCGGCGGCGAGCACCTTTACGTCGAGGATCGGCGTTTGTGTTCCATCCTCGTCACCGTGATCTAACACCGCGGCCCGCCTCAATAGTGCATCCGAATCGTTGAGCAGCACGGCCGAATCCTCGCGGAGCTGGCTGGCCGTACGCGAAAGCGCCTCGACGATCTTGTTGTTGAACGACTGCATCAGCGGCAGAAGCTGTTGCCGCACCTTCACGCGCGCAAACTTCTGGTCGGTGTTCATTTCGTCCGTTAAAAACAGGGTTTTCCGCACGCGACAGTAGTTTTCCGTGTCGCTGCGGCGTGCCCACATGAGCGGCCTGACGAGCTGGATCGCGGAGTTTTTACCCATCGGACGCAGTTGTTCCATGCCGCCGAGACCCGTGCCGGCACTGCCACGCATGAGGCGAAGCAGGACCGTCTCTGCCTGGTCGTCCATCGTGTGCCCGGTCAGGATGTACTTGGAAGACTTACGTTTCGCGGTTCGTTCGAGAAAGCGGTAACGCGCCTCACGCGCCGCCTGCTCGAGATTGTCAGCCTTCGCGCGCGCCGTCTCTTCGACTTTGCTGCGCCCGACGACGCATTCGTAACCGAGTTTCGCCGCCAACTCTTTAACCCACGCCGCGTCCTGCGCGCTCGTCTCGCGAATCCTGTGATCTAGATGGGCGACGCAGAGTTTAATTCCGAGTTTTCCGGCGTTTTTCAGTTCATCGAGCGCGAGCAGCAGCGCAGTCGAGTCAGCCCCGCCGGAAACCGCGACGATCACGGTTTCATCCGACATCGGCAGCCTGAGTTTCCGCCACTCAACGAGCAAAAGCCGCGGAAACTGGTTCAGTCGAGGTGTTCTAATGTGTCCCATTCGCATTGTCGCGATTGTCAAACTACAGCACTCTGCAGGTCAACCACGGGCGAACACGAACCTGCGACAATTTGTTGAAAAATTCGCGTCGTTTCTCATTTAAAAGATCTAACGCTTTATTAAACAACAGGTCCGCGGTAACGAGGGGAAATTTCCGATGAGAGTAGAAAACCAGATACGTTTCAACGAATGGCTGTTGGGTTCGACGATATTGTGCCAATCGTGCGGCTGTCTGTGGCTCGTCCCGGCTGCTCAAAAAGATGATAGGTACCTGTGCCGCCAATGCGGAACTGAAGTAACTAACAAATCGCAGCAGATGAACGTCGATCCGCGAAATAAGTCAGCGAAATAGTTTCCGATCCAGTATTTTGGCCGCCTGCCACAAAAATAAAAAGAGTGGTGTTTCCTCACTGGGCGGCAATCCATCCGCGTTTCACAGATCCTCTAACATGGGTGTAATCTGTGTGGTTCCCAACTACTTCATTGAGGTTTGAGATGAGACTAAGAACATTCTTTGCTGCGCTCCTACTGGCGCTATTCAGCATATCCACGCTGCACCTTCCGGCGCTGGCCGAAGAGGGGATGTGGACTTTCAACAACGTTCCGCGCGAGGAGATCAAGAAGAAATACGGTTTCGAGATCACCGACGAATGGCTGAAGAACGTGCGGCTCGCGTCTGTCCGCTTCAACAACGGCGGATCCGGATCGTTTGTGTCGCCCAACGGGCTCGTGTTGACCAACTATCACATCGTCGAAGACATCGTCGCCGAAGTGAGCACGCCCCAAAAGGACTACGCGAAAGAAGGATTCCTCGCGAAGACACGCGCCGAAGAGATCAAAGCGCCGAGTCTGGAACTGAATGTTCTGAACAGCATCGAAGACGTGACGGCTAAAGTGAACGCCGGAGTCACGGCCGGCATGTCGGACGCCGATGCCTTTACCGCACGACGCGCGGCAATCAGCGCGATCGAGAGCGAGTCAGCGAAAGCCACTGGCCTGCGTTCGGACGTCGTGACGTTGTACCAGGGCGGTCAATATCATCTCTATCGCTACAAGAAATACACGGACGTCCGTCTCGTGTTCGCGCCTGAGTTTCAGGCTGCCTTCTTCGGCGGTGACCCGGACAACTTCAACTTCCCGCGTTACAACATCGACATGGCGCTGGTCCGCGTTTATGAAAACGACCAGCCAGTCCGTCCCGAGCATTACTTCAAATGGTCCACCGCCGGACCGAAAGAAGGAAACCTCGTTTTCGTAACCGGCCATCCCGGCTCGACTTCGCGACTCAACACCGTCGCCCATCTCGAAGAGCTTCGCGACACGAGCATCCCGATCGTCATTCGCTTGCTCGAGCGACGCGAGGCCGTGCTCAAGAAGTACATGGCAATGGGTGAAGAACAGACGCGCCAGAGCCAGACCGAGTTGAACAGTGTGCAGAACAGTTTGAAGGTCTATCGCGGACAGCTCGGCGGACTCAAAGACGCTCAATTAATGGCTCGCAAATCGCAAGCGGAAGCGGAACTGCGAAAGTCGGTCGCCGCGAACCCGGAACGCCAGAAGATGTACGGCGACGCGTGGGACGCGATCGCGAGAGCGCACAAGGCTTATCCGACTTACATTCGCGAGCGCAGAATCTTTGAACAGATGGGCGGCTTCAACACTATCTACTTCAACTTCGCTCGCAACCTCGTGCGGCTTGCCGCCGAGAACGAAAAACCGAACGCCGAGCGTCTGCCGGAGTTCACTGATGCGCGACGTGCTTCGTTTGAGTTGGGCTTGTACTCGCCGGCTCCGATTCACGACGACTTTGAAAAGCTGAAGCTCGCCGACTCGCTCGGTTTCATGGTCGAACTGCTCGGCGCCGATAATCCGATCGTCAAGCAGGTGCTCAACGGCAAGTCGCCGGAAGAGCGCGCGAACGAACTGATCTCGGGAACGAAGTTGAAAGACGTCGCCTATCGCAAACAGCTCGCGGCCGGCGGTCGCAAAGCGATCGACGAGTCAACGGATCCGATCATCGTCGTGGCGCGGGTGATCGATGCGAAAGCTCGCGAGGCGCGCAAGCGTTACGAGAGCGAATTGATCGGCGTGGAGCGCGCCAACTACGCGAAGATCGCACGCGCGTTGTTCGACACCGAAGGCACGAAGCTCTATCCCGATGCGACGTTCACGCTGCGTCTCTCATACGGAACAGTGCAGGGATACATGGAGAACGGCAAGAAAGTAGCGCCGTTCACGACGCTCGGCGGTCTCTACGCTCGCGCCGATCAGTTCAAGCACCAGTTCCCGTACGTTCTGCCGCAGCGTTGGATGGACAAGAAAGCGTCACTCGATCTGAACACGCCGTTCAACTTCGTTTCGACGAACGACATCATCGGCGGCAACTCCGGTTCGCCGACGATCAACCAGAACGGCGAACTCGTCGGGTTGATCTTCGACGGCAACATTCAATCGCTGGTCGGCGATTTCATGTACGACGGAGCGGTCAATCGCGCGATTTCGGTTGATTCGAGAGGGATGTTGGAAGTCCTGACGAAGGTCTTCGACGGGAAAGAAGTTGCTGCCGAGCTGGTAGGCAACAAGACGTCTAAGCTTTAACCAGGCCGGCGTATTTTTCGATCAGTTTTTTCTGGCCGTAGCCTGGAAAGCTGACGGTTAACTTCGCGGACTCGCCTGCGCCTTCACGACGCAGAACGAGTCCGCGTCCGTATTTGGAGTGCTTCACGTAAGAGCCCGGCGTGAACTCGCCTGCCTGCGTGCTCGATGAAGCGGTGGTGGGCGGCGGCGCCTGTTTGCTGGTGCCCGACGTCTGGCCCATCTGCCGGTTTCGCTGCTTGAAAAAATCCGCGATCGAATCGACGCTGTTGTAAGTCTTGCCCATGTATTTCTTCTTCTCTCTGCGCGGCTCGTTCGGCGGTTCGATCTCGATCGCATTCGCCTCGCGCCTGAAGTAAAGCCACGATTTGCCGAGCGACAGATCGTCGAGCATCTCCGCCGGCATCTCGTTGAGAAACTGCGACGGTTCGGAGGCGATCTCCTCGCCGTACACACGCCGCTTCATCGCGTGCGTGACGTACAGGAAGCGCTCGGCGCGCGTCATCGCCACGTACGCGAGACGCCGTTCTTCTTCCAGATCTTCCGGATCAGCCACCGAACGCGAATGCGGAAACAGCCCGTCTTCGAGACCGACGATGAAGACGAGTGGAAACTCCAGACCTTTCGCTGCGTGGATCGTCATCAGCGTGACCGGCGCATCGCGTTTGTAATCGTCCTGATCGGACACGAGTGCGGAGTGATCGATAAACTCGCGCAGTCCTTCGATACCTTGATCGTCGTAATCGACCGCGGCGTTTACGAGCTCTTCCAGGTTCTCGCGGCGTCCCTGCGCTTCTTCTGTCTTTTCGGATTGCAGCCAGTAGTCGTAACCGGTCTCGACGAGCGCGGCGCGCACGACGTCCGACACGGGCGCCGTTGATTCGTTGTTTTCGTTGGTCGCCAGTTCGCCGAGACGGGTGATGATCTTGCGAAAGCCGCGCAGGGCGTTGACGGCGCGTGAACTGAGTTTTTCCGGGTTCTCGATCACGACTTCAAGCGTTTCCCACAACGATAGACCGAGATCTTTCGCACGACGCTCGATCTCTTCGGTCGTGGTGCGGCCGATGCCGCGCGGCGGACTGTTGATTACGCGATCGAGCGCGATCGAGTCGTTTGGATTCAGCGCGAGCTTCAGGTACGAGATGATGTCGCGCACTTCCATGCGCTCGTAAAAACTGAAGCCGCCAAGGATGTTGTATTTCAGACCGGCGCGTCGCATCGCCTCTTCAAACACGCGTGACTGCGAGTTGGTGCGATAAAGCACGGCGGCACGCAGATCAAACTCTTCGCGCCGGTGTTCGAGAATCTTGCCGGCCACCCAACGCGCCTCTGCTTCAGCGTCGTAAGCCTGGTAATAACCGACGCGTCCGCCGCGCGGGTTCGACGTCCAAAGCGTTTTGCCTTTGCGCTGGCTGTTGTTCTTCACGACCGCGCCGGCGACGTCGAGAATCGTTTGCGTCGAGCGATAGTTTTGTTCGAGGCGGATGATCTTCGTCCGCGGAAAGTGAACTTCGAAGTTGAGAATGTTGCTGATATCCGCGCCGCGCCATTTGTAGATCGACTGATCTTCGTCGCCGACGACTGCGATGTTCTGCTGTTTCTGCGTCAGGAAGCGAATCAGATCGAATTGCAGCGCGTTTGTGTCCTGGTACTCGTCGACGAGAATGTAGCGAAACTTGTTGTTGTACTTTTCGCGGACTTCCGGAACGTCGCGCAGTAGTTGCACGGTTTTGATCAGCAGATCGTCGAAGTCGAGCGCGTTGTTTGAGTGCAGCCGATCTTCGTACATCTGGTAAACGCGCGCGATCGCGGCGCGGCGTTCGTCGGCGTACTCGGCGCGCGCGGCGAATGTCTTCGTGTCTTCACCGCGGTTCTTCGCGGAACTGATTGCCGATTGCACCGCGCGGTGCGCGAGTGACTTCTCGTCGAAACCGATGTCCTTGATGCACTGGCGAATCAAACGCAGCGAGTCGTCCTGATCGTAGATCGTGAAACGGCGCGTGAACTTGTCGTTCAGTTTTTCGATGTCCTGGCGAAGAATGCGCACGCACAAACTGTGAAAAGTCGAGACGAGCGGGAGGCTCGAATCGTTACGCGCGTGCAGCAGTCGTTGCACGCGCAGGCGCATCTCTTCGGCGGCTTTGTTTGTGAAAGTGACCGCGAGGATGTTCCACGTCGGAACGTTTTTCTCGGCGATTAGATACGCGATGCGGTGCGCGATGACGCGCGTTTTGCCCGAACCGGCGCCGGCGAGGATCAAAAGCGGACCTTCGGTGGCGAGCACGGCTTCGCGCTGTTGTTCGTTGAGTTGTGATAGAAAATCTGAATCCACGAGTTTTGTTTTTTGCATTTAAGCACAACGATCGGAGTTAACAAAATCCGTGTTATTCGCGGTCGAAATTTGAACGCAAGAACTGGATAGATGTGCGATTAAGTGTTGGTTTACCATACTGCACGATGACTGAAACGGATCGAATGTGGCAGGCAGTGAACGCAAAAGACGCGCGGTTTGACGGTCAATTTGTGTTCGCGGTGAGTTCGACGAAGATTTATTGCCGGCCGTCGTGTCCGTCGCGGCGTCCGCGTCGCGAGCATGTATCGTTTTTCGATTTTCCCGATGCCGCGGAGCAGGCGGGTTTTCGCGCGTGTTTGCGTTGCGAGCCGCGCCGCGAGCGCACGATCGATCCGCAGGTTGAGTTGGTGCAGCGCGCGTGTCGTTTTCTGGACGCGAGCCAGAGCGAGAGTGTGAAGCTTGCGGATCTCGCCGCGCATGTCGGCGTCAGCGCGTTTCATCTGCAACGCATTTTCAAACGCATCATGGGAATCAGTCCGCGCAAGTATTTAGCTGCGCGTCGATTCGGGAACTTTAAAAATTTAGTACGCGAGGGTGAACCAGTGACGCAGGCACTTTACGATTCAGGATTCAATTCGAGCAGCAGGCTTTACGAGAACGCATCGTTGGAACTCGGTATGACGCCGGCGACGTACGGACGCGGTGGTCGCGGAACGACGATCAATTACACCATCGTTGCTTCGCCGTTTGGGCGATTGCTTGTCGCTCTGACTGAGCGCGGTGTGTGCGCGGTGCGAATGGGCGACACGGATGTTGAGCTTGAAAATGATCTGCGTGCGGAGTTTTCAGCAGCGTCGCTTCGGCGTGACGATGCGGCGCTGCGTGGTCCAGTGGAAAAGATTCTGAATCACCTCACGGCGAAAGAACCGCGACTCGATCTGCCGCTCGACATTCGCGCCACTGCGTTTCAGCGACAGGTGTGGGAGCAACTGCGTACGATTCCTTACGGTCAGACAGTGTCGTATGGCGATGTAGCGAAAGCGTTGGGCAAGCCGGGCGCGGTGCGCGCCGTCGGACGCGCTTGTGCGACGAATCCGGTCGCGCTCGTCATTCCGTGTCATCGTGTCGTGCGTGAGGATCAGAGTCTTGGCGGCTATCGCTGGGGGCTGGACCGAAAGAAGCAACTTCTCGCACACGAATCCGAATAAAAAGAGAGGCCCTTTTTGTCGTCCGCTTGCGCGTTAAGGAGAGGCGGGGGGCAAACGGGGCAACGTGGGAAGCACGATAAGGGGAAGCCGTGCTGCACCCGTTTGCCCCGAGGGGGCGCGGTGTGTCGGCACTGCGTTCGATCCCTCAGCGCGCTGTCTGACATTGTCACCGCGCTCGCTCGCGTGTCTGCGGCTTGGACGACTGGACCAGCCGCAGAACCCCGTCGCTTGTTAACGCGCGCAGAAAATCAACCAGCTCATTCATTTCGGATTCCGTGAGGTTCAGCGGAAACATCTTTTCATCAAGCATCGGGTTCTTGTTGCCGCCCTGGTTGTAAAAGCGGACGACGTCGAGGAGCGTCTTGAGCGAGCCGTCGTGCATGTATGGGCCGGTGAGTTCGACGTCGCGCAGTGAAGGTGTTTTAAACGCGCCGAGATCTTTTTGATTGCGGGTGACGAGGAAGCGGCCGGGGTCGGAGAACGCCGCATCGTTTGCACCGATTCCCGTGTTGTGAAACTTCTCATCGCGGAAGCGGGCCACGGATCCGGAGATCAGATGACAATCAGCGCATTTCGCTTTTCCCTTGAACAACTCCATGCCTCTTTGTTGCGCCGCTGTCAGTGCTTTCTTATTTCCACGGATGAAACGATCGAAAGGCGCGTCGTTTGATACCAGCGAACGTTCAAACGCGGCGATCGCAGTTGCGATCGTGTTGAGTGTGATGCCCTCGCGGGGGAACACTCGGCGAAAGCTCTGGCGATATTCGCTAATCGCAGAGACACGCGCCACTAACGCCGCCTCATCAGCCATCCCCATCTCATTCGGATTCAGTAACGGTTGTTTTGCTTGCTCCTCGAGCGTCGCCGCCCGCCCATCCCAAAAGTATGAACTGCTTAGCGCCGTGTTAAGCAACGTCGGCGCATTGCGCGTGGTCTTCTTATTTCCAACCCCAACCGCCAGCGCCTCCTTACCGGCAAACGCCGCCGCCGGATCATGACACGTCGCACAACTCACCGTTCGATCTTCGGAAAGCCTCTTGTCAAAAAACAACGCCCGCCCGAGCTCGATCTTCGCACTTGAAAGCAGCGCGTTCGCGGGTGTATGTGCGATGCCTAGCATTAGAAGCAAACTGAGACCACACCGACTTAAACTTGAAATGCAGTTAAGACGCATCGACTGAATTTTTAGATTGGGGCAATGAGTTCGGTTCTAAGGAAGCCGATCATTTACCAAAGGCGATCTTGATTGTGTCCTCAGGTCTAAGCTTCAGCACGTCCAGGAGCACCATCTTTGCGAGATCCGTGGCTCTCACCCAGTCGTCTCTCAGATCAACCGTGACATAGCTAACGGATTTCTCATCGCTCGTAATTTGATAATCAACGCTTTGCTCGGTGAGTATCTTCTTCAGCAATTCGTAGTACTGCTCGTATCCGGGAACCTTCGGAAAGTCGAACCGCAACGCAGCCTTCTCATTCTGTTTATACCTCCGAAACTGTACCAGGCGTTGCTTATTAGGTGCCATGATAACCAGGTAACCGGTTTCGTAGATCGAGGTAAGTAACTCTTCAAAGAACTTGGTTAAATCGTCATTGACTCTTCTACGGTAAAACACCGGCCCCGACAGAAACCACAACAAACCATACCCCCCAAGGAGAAGCAGGAAAATTACAATAACTGCGACGACTAAATACTTCACGCGGTAATCATACTCAGCGCTGAGCCACTTCCGTCAATATAGCGGCGGAATAAAGTTGTTTCCGATGAAGTATCCGATCGCTCGTCCTATTGCTCGCTGGCGACTCTGCGTAGGATTAGGCCAATCCGGTGGATTTGGCGTTAAGCCATCAGCAAAACCGTCCCTGAACCCCTCTGCAAATTCATACGCCCCAAACCGGCCCCCTAATGCGTCGAAGGCTCTTCGTGGCCAGGACTTAGGGATCGCAGTCGGTCCGGGGAGTGGGTTCGCCGTTGAAGGCGGTGGGATTGGCCGAGCCGTTGGCGAAGGTCGTAGTGGCGGCACTGGTCTCGGGCCCGATCCCGCTCCTGGAAGAGTGGGTGGTTTAAATGGAGGTCTTATCGGTCTGAGAGCACGGCCTAGACCGCCGAGCAATCCGCCAATCGCGCAATCAAGGAGCAATTTCGGTACTGTGGGTTTTCGGCCAAATAAGAAGTAATCGAACGCTGCACCCATAGCAGCGCTTATCAGGCAGCCGCCAATCATTGCGCCGACGATTGAAGTCCCGCTTGGATCGGTGAAGTTGCATGGACTGTTCGAGACGTACGCGTACAGGTTGGTATCGCCACCGGCGAAGTCAATCGGATCTTCCGAGATGAAGCGTTGAAGTGTCGGACTGTAGTAACGCGCCCGATAGTAGTAGAGGCCAGTGCCGTCGTTTTCACGTCCGGTGTATTGCGCTGAATTGTTCGACGCTGAGCCGCTAACAGTGGTGCCACCAAACGGCTCGTAGGTATATTCAGTTTGTATAGCGCCGGCAGAACTGAATAACGCGAGTGATGAACCCAGACCATCAGACGCAACAGATTGAGTGCTCGATCCCTCCGTGCGGCTGAAGACGTGATCAACTTGACCGGTCAACAGATTTGCAGAAGCCGATCCACCGACTTGCTCCTGTACGACGTTCGTGCCGTCATATAAGAAGTTTGTAGTCGAGCCGTTAATCGTTTTCTGGACACGTCGGCCAAATGAGTCATATTGAAAGCTGGCACTTACGGCGCCTGAAATTGCTACTAACTGATTGCGAGCATCCCATGTGTAAGTGTTTGTTCCGTCGCTTGTGAGATTCCCATTAGCATCGTAGGTAAGACTCGTTGAATCTCTTTGCGTAAGGCGGTTGCGGAGTTGTAGGTCGCACTGCCCAGAGGTTGAGGGACGCTGGTGCGTGCAAAACTTCCGCCCATCTTTGCGCGGCGGCCGCTCTGATCGTATGTATAGGTGGGATCCCCGACAACGGTTGATCCATTCTTATAGGTAAGTGACGTCAATCGGGACGCGGCGTCGAATCCGTATTCGACGACGATACCGTTGGGAAGGGTTACGGTCGATTGCCGATTAGCGATGTCGTAAGTAAAGCCAACGCTGATAAGTCCTTGCGTGATAGTCAGCAAGCGGGAGGCGTCATCATAAACGTAGCTGATTGCGCTCTGGCCAGTGATGGTCTTTCCCGTGAGCCGTCCGAGCTTGTCGTAACTGTAACCAACTGTGCCGAGCGAGGATGTTTCCGATGCGGTTCGAGCAATATCGTCGAAAGTACGCGTAATCGTTCCGGAAACCGAATCCGCGACTTGTGTAAGGCGGTCATAAAGATCGTAGGTATAGTCAATCGTGCTTTCATAGGTTGGACCAGCAGTGGCGCCGAACCCGGCGAAGATCGGCCGGTCGAGAGCGTCGTAAGTAGTTGTCGTTATTTTGCCTCGACGGTCGGTAGATTTGACTACGTTGCTTTCGACGTCATACTCGAAACTTTCCGTGCTGGACCCACCCTGTAGCGAATCAACGCGAGTCACCACGCGATCCATGTTGTCGTAGGTGAAGGTCGTCGTTTGATTTCGAGCGTCTTTTAGAGTGAGCAGGTTACCGTTGGCGTCATATGTCAACTCGGTCACGGCTCCCATGGCGTCGGTAATCTTCGTGATCTGGTTCAAGACGTCGTACTCGTAACGGGTTCCATTGCCAGCCGCATCATTCATGCGGCGAACCCGTCCCGCCCCATCGAGGAACATCGACACGGTCCGATTCAGCGGGTCTTTCATCTGGACCAGATCGCCGCTGTCGTAGATGAATTGCGACGTTTGCTGAAGTGGATCAGTTACGGAGATCGGCTGACCCGCGGAGTTGTAGGCAAACGTTGTCGAGATTTGTCCCGGTTTGCCGTTCGTAAGAAATACCTTGTTGCACACTTGTGCCGAGTGCAGATGTGTCAGTCAGGCTGTAGCCGTCAGTGTTGAACGTAACGCGACGGACATGTCCACGCGGATCGGTGACGTCGGTTTGCGCGATGCGGCCGCCGCTGTCGGTGGTGTAGGCGAACTGGTATGTAGGATTGTCGGTGGAGTTACCCGGTGTATCGTCGGCGAGAGTCTGTTTACTGACGCGGCCGCGTGTCAATAAAATTTTGGATCAACCACTACACACTCACTCCACTGTCACTGACTTCGCCAGGTTGCGTGGTTGGTCCACGTCGCAGCCGCGGCGGACGGCAATGTGATAGGCAAGCAACTGCAAGGGAATGATGGAGAGGATTGGTGATAAAAGGTCACTCGACTTAGGGATCTCGATCACGTGATCCGAAACAACCGACGACATCTCGTCGCCCTCGGTCAACACCGAGATCACGATGCCTTCACGCGCTTTTACTTCGACGATGTTCGAGTGCGTCTTTTCATAACGAAGCTCGGAAGCGCGATTGCCCTCTTCGCGAGTGTTGATGAAAAGCACCGGCAGACGCTCGTCGATCAGCGCGTTTGGACCATGTTTCATCTCGCCCGCGGGATAACCTTCGGCGTGAATGTAAGAGATCTCTTTCAACTTCAGCGCGCCTTCAAGCGCGACGGGAAAGTTGATGCCGCGCCCGAGATAGAGAAAGTCAGTCGCGCGGAAGAACTCCTTCGAAAGTTCCTCGATACCGTCTGAATCGTTGAGCAGATGTTCGAGTTTGACCGGCAGCTCCGCCAACTCCTGCGCATGAAATCTCGCTTCGTCCTCACTCAACGTCTCACGTATCTGGCCGAGATAGAGTCCGAGCAAATAGAGCGCGATCATCTGGCTGGTAAATGCTTTCGTCGAAGCAACGCCGATCTCAGGACCAGCGTGCGTCAGTATCGTTCCATCCGCCTCGCGCACGATCATCGAGCCTTGCACGTTACAGATCGCCAACACGCGCGCGCCGAGCTCTTTCGCTTCGCGCAACGCGGCGATCGTGTCAGCGGTTTCACCTGACTGCGAAATGACGAGCAGCAACGTCTTCTCGTCCATCACCGGATCGCGATAGCGAAACTCCGAAGCGTAATCGACGTCAACCGGAATCCGCGCGAGCTGTTCGATCATGTACTTGCCGGCGAGTCCGGCGTGCCACGAAGTACCGCAGGCGGCGATCTTGATCGACGTGAAACGCTTGAAGTCTGACTCGGTGATGTTTGCCATCTCGTCGAGAAAGACGCGGCCGGTGTCGAGCGAGATGCGACCTTGAACTGTGTCGCGAACCGAACGCGGCTGCTCGTAGATCTCCTTGAGCATGAAATGCTTGAAGCCGCCCTTTTCGGCCATGATGGGATCCCACGTGATGCGTTGGATCGACGGTTGGACCGCGTTGCTTTCGAAGTCGATCACGCGGACGGCGTCTTTGTTGATGATGGCGATCTCGCCGTCGCCCAGGAAGAACACGTCGCGCGTGTGATGCAGAATCGGAGGAATGTCAGACGCAACGAAAAACTCGCGATCGCCGAGACCGATGACGACCGGCGGGCCCTGGCGGACGGCGATGATCGTGTCAGGCTCGTCGGCGTTGATGATCGAGAGAGCGAAGATGCCGCGCAGTTCGACAACGGCGGCGCGAACCGCTTCTTCGAACGTGCGTTTTTGTTTGAGGTGTTCTTCGATCAGGTGCGCGATGATCTCGGTGTCGGTCTCCGTCACGAAGCGGTGATCCGAGTGACGCAGGCGCTCTTTCAGTTGCAGGTAGTTTTCGATGATGCCGTTATGGACCACCACGACACGTCCGGTGCAATCGCGATGCGGATGCGCGTTTTCTTCAGTCGGGCGACCGTGCGTGGCCCAACGCGTGTGGCCGATGCCGTACGTTCCGTCGAGCGGGCTCAGGCGAATCGTCTCTTCGAGATTGCGTAGTTTGCCTTCGGCGCGGCGGATCTCGAGCTCGTGGCTTTCGTTGACGACAGCGATGCCGGCGGAGTCGTAACCGCGATACTCGAGTTTTCGCAGACCGTCGATGATCAACGGCACGACTTGTTTATTGCCTACGTAACCAACAATTCCACACATAGTTTTTCAATTATTCCTATTCAACTTCTTCTTCACTTTAGCCGGAACACCAGCGACAAGTGAATCAGGCGGCACGTCTTTTGTCACCACCGATCCGGCCCCGGTCATGGAACGCGCGCCCACCGTCACCGGCGCGACGAGCATCGTGTCCGACCCGATCTTAACATCGTCTTCGATGATCGTTTCGTGCTTGCGGACGCCATCGTAGTTGCACGTGACGGTGCCGGCGCCGATGTTCGTCCGTTCGCCAATCGTCGCGTCGCCCAGATAGCTGAGATGCATCGCCTTCGTTCCGCGCTTCAATCGCGACTTTTTAACTTCGACGAAATTCCCAACAGTCGCTTTGTCTTCGAGCGTCGCATTCATCCGCAGATGCGCAAACGGTCCGATCGAACAGTTATCGCCGACTTCGGAATCGACGACGATCGAGTGATCCTTGACAGTGACGTTGTTTCCCAGACGCGAATTGGTGATGCGGGCGCCGGAGCGGATCACGCAGTCGTCGCCGATCACCGTCTTGCCTTCGATCGAGACGCCGGGATAGATGATGCAGTCGCGTCCGATCCGGGCTTCGACGCCGACGTACGCGTGCGACGGATCGATAAACGTCACGCCGGTCTCGATCATCAAGCGGTTGTTGATCTCACTCCGGAGCTCTTTTTCAAACTGCGCCAGCTCGGCGCGCGTGTTGATTCCCGAAACCTCGCGCGCGTCGTCGTGACGATAAACCGTGACGTTTCCGCCGAGCGAAAGAATGATCTCGGCGACGTCGGTCAGGTAATACTCACCCTGATCGTTCGCCGGTTCGACGCGCCGCAGCGCCTGAAACAGCTCGCGAGTGTCGAAACAATAAATCCCGCTGTTGATCTCGCGGATCTGTCTTTGCGCCGCGGTCGCATCTCTCTGTTCGACGATGCGCGCGAAAGAACCGTCTTCGTTGCGCACGATGCGCCCGTAGCCGGTCGGGTCCTGCATCTCGACGCTGAGAATCGAACACGCCGCGCCAGTCTCGCGATGATGATCGATCACTTTCCGCAACGTCTCAGCACGCACGAACGGCATGTCGCCGTACAACAGCACGATCAGCGAATCGGAATCTTCCAGAAGACTGCGTGCGGACTCGACGGCGTCGCCTGTGCCGCGCTGTTTTTCCTGAACGACGAAGCTCGCCAGTTCACCAACCGCGTCGAGCACGACGGTTTCGACTTCCTGCGCCTGATGCCCCACGACGACGAGAATCGTTTCCGGATCCAGCGCCTGCGCCGTCTTCACGACGTGACTGATCAGCGGCAAGCCGCCGAGTTCGTGCAACACTTTCGCGCGACGAGATTTCATTCTCGTCCCCATCCCGGCTGCGAGCACCACTACGTTCAGTTTGTTGTCGTTGGGCAAATTGAATCGTCTCCGATTACACGGCAAGCGCCGCTTAGACGGCAACCGGCGCGTGCGCCAGTGCGTGCTGGCGACATTTGAGCACGACCTGCGCCAGGCGGTTCGAGTGATGACGAACCTTTTCGCCGTCATCCAACAGATCGCCGCGCATGATCTCCGTCGAGCGATCGAGCGCGTCGTCGATCTCTTCATCGATGCCGATTTGATAAGCGTTTTCAGCAGCGTAACGTTGCGCCTGCTCGTCGCTGATGCGGCGATTGTTGACGACGACGAAATCGAAATGAATCTCAGGCGCGTATTTTCGAACGGCTTCGAGATGCTCGCGAGCAGTGTAGCCGTCAGTCTCGCCCGGTTGCGTCATCAGGTTACTGACAAAGATCTTCGTCGCCGAACTCTCACCGATCACACGAGCCACTTGAGAGACGAGCAGGTTCGGCAGGATGCTCGTGTAAAGCGAACCCGGTCCGACAGTGATGATGTCCGCGACGCGAATGGCCTTCAGCACCTGCGGAAGCGGCAGACATTGTTCTGGTTCGAGATGCAGCCGGCGAATCGGAACTTTCGACGCCGAGATGTGAGTCTCGCCACGAACGATCGTCCCGTCTTCCAACTCCGCCGCGAGCCGCACGTCGCTGAGCGTCGCCGGATAAATATGACCCTTACTCGCGATAACTTCAGACGAGAGCCTGATCGCCTCGGTGAAATCGCCGGTGATTTCCGTCAGCGCGGCGAGAAACAGGTTACCGAAACTGTGTCCGCCGAGCTCGCCGTCGCCGCGAAAGCGATGGCGAAAAAGACGCGAGATCAGGTTCGAGTCTTCGGAAAGCGCGATCATGCAGTTGCGGATGTCGCCCGGGGGCAGCATTTGCAACTCGTCGCGCAAGCGTCCGGAGCTTCCACCGTCATCAGAAACCGTAACGATCGCCGAGAGACTCTCGATCCAGATCTCCTGGTCCTTTTTGCCGACCAGTTGTTTGAGTCCGGCGAGCAGTGTCGATAAACCGGTGCCGCCGCCGATGGCTACAAGTTTTTGCAAATTAAGCTCCCGGGAACACGGATCGAAACCAATTCTATACTACCGCGTTTTGAATAGTTACTTAGGAAGGATTGCTGAAGATCAGACGATCAAAGTCAGGGTCATTGCGCAGGGGGTTCAGGTCGTGGTCGTGTTGGGCGCGGACACGAAGGTTGGGTTGAATAGCCAGCGCGCGTTGGAGCGACTCGAGGGCGAGATCGATTGATCCGAGCCGGGCGCGAGTGGCGGCCAGTCCGTAGTGAATGTGCGCAGCTTCCGGTTCGCGCTTGAGTGCTCGTTCAAACATCTCCTGCGCAGCGACGTATTCACCGCGATTCAGTTCGATGACGCCGCGGTCGTAAAGCGAATCGGCGTCGCGGGGCAACATGCTTTCGGTTCGCAGTCTCGACTCCGCGATCGCGAGATACGTGCGCGCGCGAGCCGCGACTTCAGAGACTTGCGAATACTTGTCGACGAGAATCCGAAACTGGTTCCGAGCCTCGGCGAATCGACCTCTGACAAACTCCTTGTGAGCACGTTCGAAAGCTCCAAGGGCGGCCGACTCGTCGATCGTTGGTTGTCTCGGTGGAGGCGTGGGTGCCTGCGTGGGTCGAACTGCTCGCACCGCCGCAAGCTTCTGCGTCTTTTTGACTCTCGGGACTTCCACCTTCTTGGTTGCCGCCGTCTTACGAGCGGCAGGCCTCGACGTCGCTTTGGGTGCCGGTTTGGACACCGCCTTCTTAGTTGTTTTGGCGGAGACCTTCGGTTTGGCAGCAGTCTTCTTCGCGGCAGTCTTCGCTGTTTTACGGGCGACTGGCTTGGCAGCGCTGGCGCGTTTGGCTTTGGGTTTAGTGGCCACCGACCTTGCCTGGGCAGCGCGCTTCGCGGTTTTTGCCGTAGTCCGTTTTGCTGCCTTTGTACGTGTAGGGGACCGTCTCAAACCTTTTGTGAGACTGCTCGTCATGGGTGGAATCTCAAATGGCTGCTCCCTCAGATGAGCAGCCGCTGGAATCGTCGGCAGCTTACCATAGGCTTGCCTCTAAATCAACGAACACAACTATTTGCGGGTGCTTTAAGCGCTCAGCATCGCAGCGTTTTTGACAAATGTACAAACAAAGAAAAACACTTGAAGGTCATTGTTGGCTATGTTAAAGTGCGTTTGGCTTGTGGAGGTCAAACGCACCTCGGTACTTAGCCCCAACCGAATAAGTAACCTCTTGTAGATTCACTAACTTGCGATAACGAAGCAGGCGCTTCCGGTTTCTCTCCAGGTAGACAAAGTCCCGCCCGGTCTTCAACTAAGAGTCGCATAATGGCAGACACACCAATCCTGTTGCGCGAGCAGCAATACCACCAGATAAAAGCCGTCCTGGCCCGGTTGCGGATGGATGCATCCGCCAAGGTGGTCTTTCTGGTGGACAAAGATGGTCAGGAGATCGCTTCCCAAGGCGAAGTGGGAAATCTTGACACAACCAGTTTGGCGTCTCTCGCTGCCGGCAACGTCGCCGCCACGGGAGGAATGGCGCAGCTCATCGGCGAAAAGGAATTCCCGACTCTCTCCCACGAAGGCGAAAAGGAGAGCATCCACATCTCTGTAGTTGGCAGGCTGCTGCTGGTTGTCGTGTTCGACGAGCGCTCCAGTCTCGGTTTGGTCAAATTACGGAGTAAGCAAGTCTCCCACCAGTTGGCGACCATGTTTGACGAGATCGCCGCTGCGGATTTTGACGACGAGTCGCCCTTTGCCGGGATCACCGACGAAGACATCGACAGTCTCTTTAGCTAACGCCATGACCTTTATTAATTACGCTTCCAGAGAAATCAACTGCAAGATCGTCTACTACGGCCCAGGTTTGTGTGGTAAGACGACGAATTTGCAGTACATCTTCGATTCGACTGCGCCACAGGCGCGCGGCAAGTTGATCAGTCTGGCGACTGAAACTGACCGCACGCTTTTCTTCGACTTCATGCCGTTGGAGTTGGGAACGGTGCGCGGTTTTAAGACGCGATTTCACCTGTACACCGTGCCGGGGCAGGTGTTTTACGACGCGTCGCGCAAGTTGATTTTGAAGGGTGTTGATGGAGTGGTGTTTGTCGCTGATTCGCAGGAAGAGCGAATGGATGCGAACATCGAGTCGCTTTATAACCTCGAGGAGAATTTGCAATCGCAGGGTTACGACCTGATGAAGATTCCGTACGTGCTCCAGCTCAACAAGCGCGATCTGGGGAATATTGTGCCGGTTGAGGATTTGGCGGCGGAGTTACAGAAGAAAGGCGAGCCTGTGGTTGAAGCGGTCGCTGCGACGGGCGTTGGTGTGTTCGATACGTTGAAGGCTGTCGCGAAGCAGGTTTTGACGGAGCTACGGAAGGGGTAGCCACAAAAAGGCACACAAGACACCAAAAGCTTTCTGTATGTGAGGGTTTCGCTTAGTCACTAACTTTAACCTCGAATACAAGCACTTTAACCTTCGAATGCAACCACTTTAACCTTCAAATGCAACCAGATATTTTTTGTTGTCTTGTGTGCCTTTTTGTGGCTAAGAATCGAGCGACTTCAGCATCAACAATCCGTCCCCGCCATTTGAATAGTACTTCGGCAGACGTTGTGAGATCGTGTAGCCGAGATTCTCGTAGAGTTTCTGCGCCGGCGTGTTCAATGTTCTGACTTCCAACCTGACAAGCCTCACGTTTCGCTTCCGAAAAGCTTCTTCAACTTCCCGCATCAACCGTTTCGCCAGGTTGCGACGCCGGTGTTCCGGCGCGACGCCGACTGTCGTAACGTGCCCGGTGCGATCCGGCTCGACAAGCCCGATCACGAAACCCGCCATCACTCCACCCGAAGTCACAGCGCGAAACGAAACCGATTCCGGAGCCGTCAACAGATAGTCGAACGTTTCCTTGCTGTACGCCTCGCCGTCGATAAAGCAGCGCTGATCGAGCCGCCAAACCTCGTCGAGTTGAGAAATCGTCAGCGGGCGAACGTCGTAACTGGCGCCCCACGACGGCGTCGGCAGCTTCTCTTTTTTCTCAGGTTCGTAAGGGAGATCCGACTGCGACCACCAGCGCGAACGAAATTTCTTTAGTACAGCCATAACGCCTTTGCTTGTTAGGAAAAACTCGCGGCTAGTTTACCAAAGAGGATTTCAGAACGCCTAAAGAATTAACATGCAGTCGCCGTAACTATAAAAGCGATAACGTTGTTGGACAGCATGGGCATAGGCGCGCAGGACGAGCTCGTGTCCGGCGAAAGCGCTGACGAGGACGAGCAGCGAAGATCGCGGCAGGTGGAAGTTTGTGAGCAGAGCGTCGGCGATCCGAAAACGATAACCGGGCCTGATCGTCAGACTGGCTTCGCCGCTGTCAGCGACAACGCGGTCGCTCTCGCTCGCCGAGGATTCGAGCGCGCGCATCGTGGTGGTTCCGACGACGATGACTCGTCCGCCAGTTTCACGCGCGTGATTGATCGTGCCAGCGGCTGCTTCCGTGATCGAGAAATGTTCGCTGCTGACCGAATGCTGGTCCAGATCGTCGACGCGAACCGGCTCAAACGTTCCATAACCGACGTGAAGCGTGACCTCAACCACCGACGCTCGCTCGCGTACTTGTTCGAGAATCGTATCGGTGAAATGTAATCCGGCAGTTGGCGCGGCGATCGCGCCCGGGGTTTTCGAATAGACGGTTTGATAACGTTCACGATCCGCGGTCGAATCGCCGCCGGGACGTTTGATGTAGGGCGGCAACGGCGTCGAGCCAAGCTCCGCCAGCACCTGTTCGAACGGCCGCTCAGACTCGAAACGAACACGCCGCAGTTCGCGCCCGGGCTCGTCCAACAGTTCGCCAATCAGTTCTTCATTTCCAAAAACAACGCGCGCGCCTTCCTTCAACCTTCCACCCGGCCGCACCAGCGCCTCCCAGATCCGCGGCTCCAATTCGCGAACGAGAAAAACCTCGACCGCGCCGCCAGTCTCGTGACGACGCCCACTGAGCCTCGCCGGAATGACTCGCGAGTTGTTCACGACGACGACATCGTTCGCCCGCAGATACGCAGGAAATTCGTGGAAACCGGAATCGGTCCACGTTCCTGACTGACGGTCCAACACGAGCATCCGCGACGCATCGCGCTTCGCGAGCGGCTGTTGCGCGATCAGTTCGTCAGGAAGGTCGTAGTCGAATTCAGCGATGTGCATTATCAATTTCGAAGTTCGAAATTCGAAATTCGAATTTTAAGTGGGATGTTCGTAATGGAAGACCTTCGTAAGCTGTGCGCCGAACAACAGGATCAGGCTCGACACGTAACTCCACGTCAGCACTGCGACAACCGCGCCGACCGATCCGTAAATCTGATCGTAGTGAAAGTAGTGCAGGCTCGACGCGAAAATGTACTTCGCCAGTTCCCACAACAGACCGGCGAGAAACGCACCCGGCAAGGTATCTCGAAACGTCACCGCCGCGCGCGGCATGAAACGATAGACCAGCACAAAAAGCGCGACTGTAAGGAGATAACTCACTGCCGCGAACACGATCTGCCAAAACGCGCTGCCCGCCGTCGTCAACAACGTGTAACGCTCGATCTGTCGCAGTGAAAAACGGCTGGCGATCTCGCGCAGTGCAACCAGAAACGACGTCACCAAAACAGACGCGGACAACAACAACCCGACGACGCCGACCATTCCAATCGTCAGCGCCCGGCCACGCAAAAACGTTCGCGACGTCGCGCCCCAGATCCGATTCAACGCGCGCTCGACCACCGCAAACACCCACGACCCGGCCCACAAAACCAGCACCACACACGTGATGACCGCGCCGACGCCGATCTGTGAAAACGCGCCAATCGTGTCGCGTAAGAACTTCGCCGAACCCGGATACACGTCCACCGCATGTGTCAGCATCTGGCTGCCCGCCGCGAGTTTGTTACTGAGCGCGAGGAGCAACAGCAGCGCCGGAAACAGTGCCATCAATCCGAAATAACTCATCGCCGCCGCCGACGTGAAGAGATCGTTTTCGTGAAACTGGTGCAGCGTGTGGCCGAGCATTGACTGCCACGGCGACCGGTTACGAACGCCAAAAAAGTGCCGCGAGAAGAAACCGGAGGCTTTCATTGGACCAAGTTAACGATCGAACAGACTGGGACGTTGTGAGCCGGGGGTTTTAATGCCGAAATGTTCGTAGGCGAGCGGCGTCGCGAGGCGCCCGCGGGGTGTTCGATCCAGAAACCCGATCTGGATCAGGTACGGTTCGATGATCTCTTCGATCGAATCCTTTTCTTCGTGAATCGAAGCTGAGATCGTGCCCAGACCGACTGGACCACCGCCAAACTTCTCGATGATCGTCAGCAACAGTTTGCGGTCCATCTCGTCGAGGCCGTACGTGTCGACTTCCATGCGATTCAGCGCGTCGTTCGCGACCACTTGATTGATGCGGCCGTCGTAATCGACTTCGGCGTAATCGCGAACACGTCGCAGCAGTCGATTGACGATACGCGGTGTGCCGCGTGAACGTCGCGCGATCTCACGCGCGCCGTCTTCGTCGATCTCGACGCCGAGAATTTCAGCCGAACGTTTGCAAATAATCTCGAGATCTTCGTGCGGATAGAAGTCGAGATGGAAAACGATGCCGAAACGTCCGCGCAAAGGCGCGGTGATCAGTCCCGCGCGTGTCGTGGCGCCGATCAAGGTGAACTTCGGCAGGTCGAGTTTGATCGAACGCGCGGCGGCACCCTGTCCGATCAAAAGATCGAGTTGATAATCCTCCATCGCCGGGTACAGCTTTTCTTCCAACGCGGGCAGCAGGCGATGAATCTCGTCGATAAACAACACGTCGCCTTCCTGGAGATTGGTTAACAGGGCGGCGACGTCGCCAGCTTTCTCGATCGCCGGGCCGGCGGTCGACTTCAGTTCCGAGCCCATTTCGTTGGCGATGATGTTGGCGAGCGTGGTCTTGCCGAGTCCGGGTGGGCCGGTGAGCAAAACGTGATCGAGTGCTTCACGTCGATGGCGCGCGGCTTTCATGTAAACGCGCAGGTTCTCCTTGATCTGGCGCTGGCCCACGTAATCTTCGATACGCGTGGGGCGCAGCGTGAGATCCAGTTGGCGTTCGTCGTCGCCTGGAGAACCGTCTTTCACAGAAACCATCATGCTCTAACCAATTAAACGAGAGCCCATCTTTCGCAGACTGCGTTTCAATATCGATTCGACGGTGACGTCGCCGCCTTCGCTGAGTGCCGCGTCGATGGCTTTTTCAGCCGAAGCCTTTTGATAACCCAGATTCAACAAACCTGACAGAGCCTCAGAACGCACGCTGTCTTCGGAAGCATCTACGATTTCGGGTTGCGACGGCGTTTCATCAATCTGATCCACGTACAACTGCGTCATCTTTTCCCGGAGATCCACGACGAGACGCTCGGCAGTCTTTCTTCCGATCCCCGGTATCGACGTCAGCCGGGCCAGGTTGTTGTTCTTAATTGACTGGATCAGTTCGTCCGCGGTCATGTTTGAAAGCAGCGCGATACCCAATCTTGGTCCAATCCCGCTCACGGAAATAAAGTTGATGAACAGTTCGCGCTCGCGTGCGGTCTTGAAGCCGTAGAGCTGCAATGCGTCTTCTTTGACGTGCGTGTAGATGCGAAGCTGGACGTTTGAGCCCGTGTCCGCGAGGTCGTAATACGTTGAGAGTGGGATGTTTACTTCATAGCCGACTCCAGACACGTCAACGATTACCTGGTTTGGATGTTTGGAATGCAGTGTGCCGCTCAGGTGTGCAATCATTTGCGCCGGATATTATACTGACCGCGACAGGTTCCCGCGAATGAAGTCTGAAAAAATATCAGAACTGACAACCAGCCGCTTAAGCGTTTACCTGCGCTGCCTGAACACGCTCCACGAAGCGGGCATCAAGACGATCTCGTCGCAGGCGCTGGCCGCTCAGTTTAATTTGAACTCCGCGCAGATTCGGAAAGATCTCGGCTACTTCGGCGAGTTTGGCGTGCGCGGCGTCGGTTACTACGTCGACGACCTGCGCGATCACATCACGAAAATACTCGGGCTCGACACGCCGCATCACGTCGGCATCGTCGGCGCCGGACGGCTCGGAACCGCGCTCGCGAACTACAACGGCTTCGGCAGATCGAATTTCACCGTCGCGGCGTTGTTCGATAACGATCGACAAAAGATCGGCCGCAAAATCGGCGACGAGAAACACGTCGTTTACGACGTCGAAGACCTGGCGAAAGTGATTCGCGAGAAGTCGATCGACGTCATCGTGGTCGCCGTGCCGGCGAAAGCGGCGCAACGAGTTCTCAACCAGACGATGTCAGCGGGAATAAAAGCCGTGCTCAATTTCGCGCCGGTTTCGTTGAATTCACGACGCGGAGTGAAGGTCAAAACCGTTGACCTGACGACTTCGCTCGAATCGCTTTCTTACTTTCTTTCGCAGCCTTCAAACAGCACCGTTACTCAGCCGAAACGCGCCGCCTCGACTAAACAAGCATGGATGAGCAAACAGCCAAACGAGATCTGATTCGCGTTTGTCACTTGATGTACGAGCGCAGTTACGTCGTCTCGTCCGATGGCAACGTGAGCATCCGTCTCGACGATGGTCGCATCCTGGCGACGCCCACGATGACGTGCAAGGGACGAATGACGGAGGATCTAATCGCCGTCACGGATCTCGAAGGACGTGCGTTGAACGATCGCCGCGCGTCGAGCGAACTCGCGATGCACCTTCTGATCTATCGTGAACGGCCGGAGATCAAAGCTGTGTGTCACGCGCATCCGCCGCATGGCACCGCGTTCGCCGTCGCCGGACTCGCAATCGATCAACCGATACTTTCGGAAGTGATTTTGACGCTCGGTTGTGTGCCGCTGGCGTCTTACGGCACGCCGTCAACAGACGAACTTACGACTGCCATGCAGCCTTTGGTCCAACATCACAACGCGCTTTTGATGGCGAATCACGGCGCGGTTGCTTACGGCGGCGACATTTGGCAGGCGTGGGATCGTTTGGAAACACTCGAACACACGGCGAAGATCGCGATTCTTTCGCGTGTGCTCGGCGGTTCGCAAAACCTCTCGCCGGACGCGATCGAGAAGTTGATAAACGTTCGTGAAAAGGCCGGTTATCTTGGCGAATCGGCGCGTGGACAGGCGTGCGGTTACTTGCGCGAGCCGTTGATCGAGAATGGTTCGGGAAAGATCTCGCTGACGCGCGAAGAGCTGGTGGAGTTGTTGAGCCAGGCAGTTAATGGTAAGTAGTAATGGAGTCTCTGCGTAACTCGGCGCCTCTGCGGTAATGAAGTCAGGTTCAACGCAGAGGTCGCAGCGGTACGCTGAGGGCCGCAGAGATACCCGGTAGTGAGAACCCCACAGACAGGAGCATCTGAATGCAGGAAGCACTCGGAATGGTTGAGACAAAAGGACTGGTCGCGATGATCGAAGCGGCCGACGCAATGGTGAAAGCCGCGAATGTCACGCTCGTGGGTTACGAGAAGATCGGCGCGGGTTTCGTGACGGCGATCGTTCGTGGCGACGTTGCCGCCGTGAAAGCGGCGACTGACGCAGGCGCCGCGGCTGCGCGTCGAGTCGGCGAGTTGGTCAGCGTCCACGTGATACCGCGTCCGCATGGCAGTGTGGATGAAAGTCTCCCGGTCGGCGCGGATCGATAATCTCGCATGATTATCGCTCGTATCCTCGGGACCGTCGTCGCAACACAGAAAGACGAACGGTTAAGCGGAAAGAAATTGCTGATAGTCAGGCCGATCAACGTGGATGGCACTGACACGACCGGTTACGTCGTTGCCGTTGACACGGTCGGCGCCGGTTTTCACGAGCGCGTGCTGGTCGTTGCCGGATCGAGCGCGCGGCTGGCGCAGGGAATGAAGGACGTGCCGGTGGATGCGGCGATCGTCGGCGTGATCGACACTGTCGATGTGGTTAAATGAGCTATGCAACTTGCGCGCGTGATCGGCAATGTAGTTTCCACAATTAAGAACGACTCGTTGAGTGGTCGCAAGCTGTTGATTGTCCAGACCGTCAACAAGGATTTACAACCGACTGGACAACCGATGGTGGCGATCGACGCCGTTGGAGCCGGAGTAGGCGAACTGGTTTTCTGGTGTCGTGGAAAGGAAGCGAGTTTTCCTTTCAAACGCGAAGACACGCCGACTGATTGCACGATCGTCGGCATTGTAGATTCTGAAGGGCACGTAACAAGGTAGGATGGTCTTGGGTCTTTGGCCTTCGGCCTTTGCCGTTGTAAGTCAAAAACCGAAGACCCAAGACCCAAGACCTAACAAGATGATTCTTGCTCGTGTAGTCGGAAACGTTGTCGCCACGCAGAAGAACCACCGTTACGAGAATGCGCGCGTGATGTTGTGCCAGCAGATCGCGCCGGAAGGCGACGACACGAGCTATTCGGTGCTCGCGCTCGATTCGGTTGATTCAGGCGTGGGTGACACGGTTTTGATCGTGCAGGAAGGTTGGGGCGCGTCGACGGCGGCGACCGGAAAGGCAGGCGCGGCGATCGATTCGGCGATTGTGGGCGTCGTGGATCGTATCGATCTCTTATGAGTTCTGATCAAGCAAGACTGATGGCGGAGAGAATCGCGCGGCGCATGTCCGGTGGTAACACGGATTTGGGGACCGAGCTTGCGGCAATCCGTGGAACCCTCAATGACATACAAAATCGACTGGTTCAAATCGAATCGAGGGTTAGTTCGGAAGGTCCAAGGATGCACTCGCCATGGCTCGCGGGTGTGAACGCGAGCCATCCGAGTCAGGAAAGGTTTGGAGTGGAAGAAGCCACCGTTGCCGAACTAGTCGACTTCTTCCAGAACGAAAAGAACTGTAGCCTCGAGCCTGGCGGCAAACCGTGCGATCACTGCGCGATGTGCAGCTCGCGCGGGTTCTAGATTATTTCGACTGCGGATTCCTCAAAGTGTTCGAGTTGATCTGCGGCGGCTGCGTCGAACCTTCCTCAGCTCTGAAGTACGGCTCCTCTGGAAAACCATACAACTTCGCCGAGATCACAGTCGGAAACTGATTGCGCGTCGTGTTGTAATCCTGAGTCGCGTCGTTGTAGTCCTTGCGTGAAGTCGCGATGCGGTTCTCAGTTCCGGCAACTTCATCCTGCAACTTCAGGAAGTTTTCATTCGACTTCAACTGCGGATACGCCTCCTGCAACACCAGCAACCGCCCAACCGTGCCGCCAAAACTGTTCGCCGCATCGATCACAGCCTGTTTCTGTTCGGGCGACTTGTCGCCGGCCTCGCCTGCCGGCGCCGCGCTGGTCGCGTTAAGCAGACGCGAGCGCGACTCCGCAATCTTGCCGAACACTTCCTGCTCCTGAATGCCCGCCATCTTCGCCGACTCGACGAGGTTGTTTATCAAATCTGCGCGGCGCTGCAACTGCGTCTCGACATTGGCCCATTTGCCCTTCACGTTCTCACGTTTCGTTGTAAGCGTGTTGTAGCCGCAACCACTCGCGGTCAATGAAATCATCGCGATAGCGAAAAGAAATATCACTCTTTTTTTCATCTCAATGTCCCTCTTTCGTACTTAGTACTTTGTTGTTTGTGCTTTGTTCTCTGGCAATGCAAAGTACTAAGTTCAAAACACAAAGTTCTAAGTTCCACTTGGTCCATGCTCATCGACTGCTTCAACCACTTGTGCGATCTGAAACATGTACGAACCAAAAAGATCGTTCGCCTCTTTTTCTGAGGACGGTAAATCGCCGTTACTGCGAAACTCGAAAATTCTTTCAAACGGCGCCGGATCGAGTTTCAACAATCGCACCGTTGCGCGTACGCACTCGGGTTTTGGCACCGGCGCCTCTTCGCCGTACAGCATCAGCACCGCGCGAAACAGCGCCGCGAAGCTCGACAAGCTGTCGCTCATCAGGTCGCATAACTTTTCGACTGAAACTGACGCCGGGATGTAAAGACGGCGCAGTTGGATCAACTTGCTGCGCAACTCGTATTCGGCCTGATGCCGCAGGTTTGCGTCTGAGAGTTTGACGAACTCAAACGGGTCGTGGCCGTAAAGAACGATGCGCGCGTTTGCCATCTGGTGAAACTCGATCGGAAAGACGTCAGCCGCATCCGACAGTTCCTCGACGGTGAAATAGACCGGCAACGGATGTCCCAAACGTTGCCACTCGCGCATCGGCGCCTGGGCCAGTCGCAGATCCTCGGGAGTGATTCGATTCAGTGCGATCAGCAGGTTGTAGTCTGAACGGACCTCATTGTGATCGCCCGCCGCGGCTGAACCATACAACACGATAGACGCGAGGTTATCGCGATGTGTCGCGCGTAAATCGTCCACGAGTCCGTGGAGTGCTTCCTGTACTACAGTCTTAACCGCCATAGTTTTATCTGTGTGCGTTGAATCGTATCAAATATCGATCCACGCGATAAAAGCGTCTGTTACCAACTTCCGCCGGCGCCGCCTCCGCCAAAGTCTCCGCCGCCGCCGAAGCCGCCGCCGAAACCACCACCACCGCCGCCGCCGCCGAAGCCGCCGCTGCCGCCAAAACCGCCGCCGCTCCAGCCGCTCGACGATCCCCGGCTTCCGCTCGTCATACTATTAATTAGACTGCCCCATAACAGCGCCTGAAGCAGTCCGCCGCCACCACCACCGCGGCGTCCGCCTCTTCCGCCTCGGCCGCCTCTCGATCCCGCTGAGAGCAGCATCAGTACGAACACGATCACTATGACGCCGCAACATGTCAGTCCGACACTCTTCTTGCTCGTACGCACATCGGTGTTTGGCTGCTCGGTTCGATACGCGTAACGCTGATCGATCCCTTCGACCGTGAAACCGCGCTTCTGTCCGAGTGTTGCGACGTAAGCCTGGACAGTGTCGAAGATGCCTTTGCTGTAGTTTCCCTGTTTGAACGCGGGAACAAGTCGTTCACGTTGTATTTGACCGACGAGTCCGTCCGGTAGATCGCCTTCGATATGACGACTGACCTGGGTGAAATACTTTCTATCCTGGATCGCGACTACGATCAGAAAGCTTGCTTTGTCGCCGTCCTTTGGTCCAATGCCCCAACCGCGTGCGACGGCGAGCGAGAAGTCGTAGATGTCCTGTTCGCCCGTCGTTGGAACTGTCACCACTGCGTACTCGATCTGTCCGCGCTCTTTGAGATTCAGGTAGATCGATTCGAGTCGCTGGCGTGTGTCAGCGTCGAGGACGTTGGCGTTGTCTACGATTGGATTGAACGGAACGGGTAAGGGAACCGGCGACTGTGGTCGAGTCTGCGCGTGGGCGCCGGCGACGAACGAAAAAAGCAAAGCCAGGAGGCCGAAGCCAACCCAGAGGCGAGAACTTGATATTTTGAAGCGCAACTCCAATTTCGCGAAACTTTGTCGGGTCCTATCCCTCGATTAACCTGTGCAACACGTAAAAGAGGGCGACCCCTCCAAAAACGACAATTGAGACCGTGGGGTTTCGCTCTTCTTTGTGATTCACTTCGGGGATCAGGTCACTCGCCGCGACGTAGAGGGTTACGCCGGCGGAGAATGGTAACGCATAACCGACCGAATTGCTCATCCTCGAGTCGAGCACCGCGACGGCGATGACGCCGATGAGCGTTGCCGCGCCGATCGCCGCCGTCGCGATCAAAGCTTTCCGCGCCGAGCGGCCGGACGCGAGCATGATCGATGCGACAGTGAATCCTTCGGGCATCTTGTGTAGCAGAATCGCGATAAACACGAGCATGCCGACTTTAAAGTTGATCAAAAACGCTGAGGCGATTGAGACGCCGTCGAAAAATGTATGGATCCAGAGTCCGCCGACGGCGGTGTACGCCGCGGATGGCTTCATGAACGACTCCGGATGGGTTTCGGCGCCGAAGTGGAAGTGTGGCGCGAGTGTGTGCTCGAAGAACTGAATACACAGATAGCCGGCAAGTAACAGTGTCATCGGCAGGACGACGGCTTCGGCCGCCGGCTCGCCTGCGGCTGATCGCGTCCAGATGCCGATTGTTTCAGGAAGAATCTCGAGAAAGATGGCGGCCAGCATGAAACCGGCGCCGAGTGCGACCAGGTATTTGAGAGTTCGCTCGCCCCACTGGTGCGCACCGGCCTTCACCAGCACCAGCCCGCCGACTACGTTCGCCGCGGCGGCCAGCAAGCCAAACAGGAGAATCAACGTCATCGTGTGGTGGGCCACTATACAACATTGGCGGTGAAAGTCGTTGTTAGGGCGGTGACGGTCCTGTGTTTATTGGGGTGAAAAGTCCTGAATTATTTTGGTTAAAGTCCTTATTACCGGTGAAGTCGCTGCGACTCATTGCCTGTGATCTGATCCACTTCGGCTTCGCCCGATCCGCTTCGGCTTCGCCCGATCCGCTTCGGCTTCGCCGCCGGATGTGAGGCAGGGCTTCGCCCTGCCGTCAAGTGTGATTAAAAGGACAGGGCTGCGCCCTGAATATGGGCATAGCCCATTCAATTTATTTATCCAGCTACCGGCAGGGCGAAGCCCTGCCTCACATCCGGCGGCGAAGCCGAAGCTCAACTCCTAGTGGAACTATGTGTTCGCCTTACGTACGCCTGTACTGGCTTACGTGTTGACATGTCAGGAGTGGCAGCGTAGTATCCGGCTCGGGTGGTCAAAAGTGGTCGGAAGTGGGTCCAACCTCGTAGCAACACCGATCATTGGTAACTCTTTTCCTTTGGGCCACCCACCAGCTCTCTTCGTAAGGCTCGAAATATGCTGCGAGGAAACTACACGGCACGAATTGATATCAAGGGCCGCCTTAAAGTGCCGACCGAGTTTCGGCGGCTGCTCGAAGAGAAACACGGCAAGGACTTTTATATCACGAGCCTGACCGGTGAATGTGTCCGTATTTATCCCTTGCCGGAATGGGAGTCGATCGAACAACGACTCTCGTTACTGCCGTCGATGGATCCGGCGCGCAGAAAGTTCCTTGACAGAACGAACTACTACGGACAGCAGGCGACCCTCGATGGGCAAGGACGACTGCTGATCCATCCACTGCTGCGCAAAAGCGCCGAAGTCATCGGCGACGTGGCGGTGCTCGGATACCTGACGTATCTCGAAGTTTGGGAGCTCGACAGATTCAAGGCTCGCCTCCTTGCTGATCCGTATACGGAAGAGGACGAAGCGGCGATCGCTCGGTTGGGTATTTGAAAGTTGAGATGAGGTTTGTGCTTTGAACTTCATGCTTAGTACTTTGTATTTCGTGAGTTCCGCTGGAAAAACAAAGCACAAAGCACCAAACACAAACCAACGACGATCTTTGAACGAGATCACGGGGCGGTGGTGATGGCTGCGCCTTTGGGGGGCATGGGCGCGCCCCATCGCCCCGTGCTGCTAGAAGAGACTTTGAAGTATCTCGCGCCTGAGCGAGGCGGTCTCTTCGTGGATTGCACGGTTGGGCTTGGCGGACACAGTGAAGCGGTTCTGAATTCCTCCCCCGATACTCGCATACTCGGACTGGATCGCGATCCCGCGGCGCTCGAATACTCGCGACAGCGCCTGGCCCCATTCGGAGAGAGATTTCGCGCTGTCCAGGCTAACTTCCGCCAGATCGAAACGGTCTTGCAGGAAGCGGGTGAGCGCGACGCGAGCGGCATTCTTGTCGACCTTGGAGTCTCTTCGCTCCAATTTGATTCCCCTGAGCGTGGTTTCAGTTTTCGATTCGACGCTCCTTTAGATATGCGGATGGATCCCACGACGGGAGACACCGCAGCCGATCTTCTTCAGCAACTTCCCGAAACGGAAATCGCCCGGATCATTTTCGAGTTCGGGGAAGAGCGACACTCACGACGCATCGCTCGTCGCATCGTTGAACGTCGCGAACAGGGGCAGCCGGTTACGACGACGGCTGAGTTGGCCGAGTTGGTGCGAGCTGCTGTCGGTGGTGGCGGACGCAAGCGACAGCAGATTCATCCGGCAACGCGGACGTTTCAGGCGTTGCGAATCGCCGTCAATAACGAGCTCGAAGGTTTGGGTGAGTTTGTCGAGACGGCAGTTGATCTTTTGAGACCTGACGGGCGGTTCGTCGCGATCAGTTTCCATTCGCTTGAGGATCGGATCGTGAAACGGACGCTGAAAATTTTGTCGGGTCATTGTGAATGTCCACCGCGTTTGCCGGTTTGTGCGTGCGGCGCGCGGAAGGCAGTTGAAGTGTTGACGCGTCGTCCGGTCGTTCCAGGCGATCAGGAAATCGACGAAAACCCACGCGCGCGCAGTTCGAAGTTGCGGGCGTGCCGGAAAATTTAATTCGGGTTACCACTCACATGAAACGTTACCCAGAGTTTCAACAAAATGCGAAAGTTCGGCGCGTGCGTGACGTCACTGCTCTCTCACGTCTCGCGCTGTTGTTGTTCAGTGGACTGATCCTGGCGGCGGGATTTGTGTTTGCCGCCAAACAGCACTTCGCCGCCGTGCAGTACGGTTACAAGAGCGAAGACCTCCGCAATGAGCGAAAGAAACTGATCGAAGAAAACCAACGTCTCGCGCTCGACAAAGAGCGCGTGACCGCGCCTGACAAACTCGAGCCCGCCGCTCGGCGCCTGGGTTTGAAGCCCGCAACTCCAGGCCAAATCGGGAATCCAAGGTAGTTTTTAAATCCGTGTTCCCAGAAAACACGGATAACACGTAGAAGCGTCCTCATCACGCTGCTGTAGGAAGGGAATCAAGTAGGTGATGCTGGCACACCTTGTTGCCCAATCAAAGTCCAGACCGGATGTAGCACTCGGCCGCGCGCTTTTAGTCGCGGCCTTTATTGGTTTCTGGATGCTGATCGTCACGGCGCGCCTGGTCCATCTCCAGTTCTCGCAACACGACACCCTCTCCGATCGCGCTCGTCAGCAACAACAGAACGCGATCCAAACCACGGGCCAACGCGGTGAACTGCTCGACCGCCACGGACAACCACTCGCCCGCAGCGTCCAAACAGTTTCACTGTTTCTCGATCCGAAAGGTCTCGACACGGCTGCGCTCGAACGCAACGCCGCCGAAATCTCGCGCATTCTCGGAATGAAGTCCGCCGCGCTTGCGAAAGAGTTTCGCGACGCACAAACCGAAAAACGCAGATTCATCTGGATCGCGCGACGGCTCGACGCCGACCAGGCTGCGAAAGTCACGTCGCTCAATCTCCCCGGCGTTCACCAGGAACTCGAACCGAAACGCTATTACCCGAATGGTCCACTCGCGGCGCACGTCCTCGGATACGTCGGACTCGACGGGCAAGGTCTCGGCGGTGTCGAACAGTTTTACAACTCGAAGATCGCCGGCGAACCAGGTCGGCTGTTTCTCGAACGCGATGCGAAAGGAAAACCGTACGAGAGTTTTGAGATCGCTTCGAAGCCCGGACAGACAGTCGTACTGACGATCGATCAGACGATTCAGTATCAGGCGGAGCAGTCGTTGAATGCCGCGATTCAACGTACGCGCGCGAAATCGGGAACGGTGATCGTGCTCGATCCGAAGAGCGGCGAGATCCTCGCGCTCGCGAACGCGCCGTCGTTCGATCCAAACAACGTCGCCGCGACAAAAGCGGAAACACGATCGAACTGGGCGCTGCAAAACATTTACGAACCAGGCTCGACGTTCAAAGTCGTCGCTTTTTCCGCGGCGCTCGAAAAAGGACTCGTCAAACCCGAGGATCGCATCGATTGCCAGATGGGCGCGATCACCGTCGCCGGACGCGTGATCCGCGATCACTCACCGTTTGGAACGTTGACGATCGCGCAGGCACTCGAGAAGTCGAGCAACGTCGCGGCGATCAAGTTGGGACTCAGAGTCGGCGACCCGACGATGTACGACTACATCAGGCGTTTCGGTTTTGGTTCAAAGACCGGGATCGAACTTCCGGGTGAGACGGTGGGCATCGTGCGCAAAGTGGAACGCTGGCAGGCGTCGTCGATCGGATCGATCGCGATCGGCCAGGAAGTCGGCGTAACGCCGGTGCAGATGGTTGCCGCGTTTGGCGCGCTCGCGAACAACGGACTGAGGATCGCGCCGCACTTGATTCGCGAAGTTCGCAACGCTGAAGGCGCCGTCGTTTATCGCGCCGAGCCGGAACAGCGACGAGTGATCAGTGCGGAGACCGCGATCGCGTTGCGGGGAATGCTCGAAGGCGTGACGTTGGTGGGCACTGCCAAAGCGGCGCAACTTGACGGTTATTCCGCGGCGGGCAAAACAGGCACGGCGCAAAAGATCGATCCGCGCACGCGCTCGTATTCGGCGACAAAGCACGTCGCATCTTTCGTCGGCTTTGCTCCGGTAAGCAATCCGCAAGTCGTGATCATCGTCGTGATCGACGAGCCGGCCGGTGCTTATCACGGCGGCGACGTTGCCGCGCCGATCTTTCGTGAAGTTGCCGAACAGATTCTGCCGGGACTCGGCGTGATGCCCGATATCGAGACGAAGTCGGCGCCGCAGTTGATCGCGCAAAATAACGAAAACCCGGAAATCGCAGCAAAGCGACGCGAGGAACAGGCACGAGCGGAACAAGAGCGGCAGGCCACAATGCCGACCGTGGACAGCAACGGGGGCCGAGGCGGTGAAGTTGTCTACGCACCCGCGACGAAGAAAGCGATGCTAATGCCTGACCTGCGCGGCCGCAGCGTGCGCGATGTGGCGCGTGCGTGCGCGCAACTTGGCTTGCAGGTGGAGGCACGCGGCGAGGGCAAGGTTTACAAGCAAAGCCCCGCGGCGGGCACGGAAGTCAGTACCGGGCAAACGATTTATGTAGATTTCGGACGAGCGCAATGATTCGACCAAACCCGACGATAGATGAAGAGATCTTTGGAAATGACGTAAACTACGGCATCGCCGACTGTAGAAAGCGACTCCGCAGCCGGCGTTCAACTCTCCGGGCGCAAAATCATCCCCCAAAAAACAGGCTCGACGAACAATCGCCGGCAACGGCGACGCAACAGCTTGAGGAGCGGGAAGAGGCACTAATCACGTGAAGGTTGGAGAGGCCGCAGCTTTGATGGGCGCGCAAGCGGATAGCGTGGGCGCCGAGTTGTTTGACAAACAGATTAACGATTTTTCCATCGATTCGCGTTCTGTAGGCGCGGGCGAGTTGTTCTTTGCGTTGTCGCAGAAGGATTACGTCCGCGCCGGTTTTAACGGCGAGTTTGTCGATGGCCACACGTTTATCGCCGACTCGTTCGCGCATGGCGCGATCGCCGCTGTTGCGCGACTCGATCGTGTCGCGGGCGATCCGGAGTTGGAGAAACTGAAAGATCGATTGTTGTTGGTTGACGACGCGATCGCCGCGTTGCAGTTACTCGCGCATCGTGTTTACGCCGCGTGGGGCAAGCCCGTTGTGGCGATCACGGGCAGCGCAGGAAAGACGACGGCGAAAGAGTTGACGGCGCATGTTTTGCAGAGCGCGGGTCATCGCGTGTTGAAGAGTGAACGCAACTACAACAACGGTCTCGGATTGCCGTTGTCGGTTTTGCGAATGGTGAGTGAAGGCCGAACGCCGGATCAGTTTGATCTCGCGGTTTTGGAGATGGGTATGTCGTCGCCGACACACGAGATTCAGCGACTGTGCAAGATCACGCCGCCCGACGTGGCGGTGGAGTTGATGGTTGCGCCGGTGCATCTCGAGTATCTCGGATCGATCGAGAACATCGCCGCCGCGAAGGCTGAGTTGATCGAGGGACTGAAACCCGAAGGTATCGCGGTGCTGAACGCCGACGATGCGCTCGTGATGAAGATGCGCGAGAAACACAGCGGACGCGCGTTGACGTTTGGCATCGACAACGACGCCGACATTTCGGCGACCGACATCAACACCGCGTCGCTGGGACAGATTTCGTTTCGTTTGCGCACGCCGTTGGGTGAGGCGCAGGCGTCGCTGGCGATGAGTGGCCGGCACAATTTGAGCAACGCGCTGGCGGCGGCGGCAGTCGGCACTGCGTTCGACATTCCGACGGAAGAGATCGCGGCTGCTTTGAAGACGGCGCAATCGCCGAAGATGCGCGGCGAGATCTTTGACTTCGCGGCCGGGTTTACGGTGATTGACGATTCGTACAACTCGAATCCACGATCGTTGCTGAACATGGTCCGGACGATGGCCGACGCCAGCGAAGGTCGAAAGCGATTGATCGTGATCGCCGGTGAGATGTTGGAACTTGGGCCGGACGAAGCGTCGTTACATCGCAATGCTGGACGCGAGATCGCCGAAGCTCGCGTGAATGTTTTGTGGGGCGTGCGTGGTTTGGCGAAAGAGATCGTTGCGGGGGCTGAAGGACTCGCAACGACGAGGTTTTTCGAGTCATCGACGGATGCGGCGGCGGCGATTATCGAGGAGGTGAAAGAAGGAGATCTGATTTTAGTAAAAGGATCGCGCGGTGTTGCTACTGACAAAGTCGTGAGCGCGCTGCGTGAACGTTTTCCATTGGCCGGTGAGGATTAGTGCTTGTACTTAGTGCTTTGTGCTTTGTGGTCAGAGCAAAGACCTAAGACCCAAAAACAAAGACCAAGAACAAAGCACAAAGTACAAAGTACGACGTCGACATGATCTATTACCTCCTTTACGAGCTGGTCTTTAACCACTTCAAGGACAAGGACTGGTATCTCATAAAGGCGCTGAACGTCTTTCAGTACGTCACGTTTCGCACCGCTTACGCGACGATCACGGCGCTGCTGATCTCGCTGTTCTTCGGCGGCAAGCTGATCGAGGCGCTGCGCAAGTGGAACATCGGTCAACAGATTCGCGAAGAAGGTCCGCAGGGCCACATGGTCAAACGCGGCACGCCGACGATGGGCGGCGTGCTGATCGTCGGATCGGTTTTGATCTCGACGCTTTTATGGTCGCGACTGTCGAGCGTCTACGTTTGGACCGCAATGATCGCGACGCTGTTGTTCGCGGCGATCGGTTTCGTCGACGATTACTCGAAGATGGCGAAACAGCGCAGTCTCGGGTTGACGGGTCGTCAGAAGTTGTTGGCCCAGGCGTTGGTGGCGGTTGGAGTTTGGGCCGTCCTTTATATAACGACGCAGTATTCGTGGAACGTGAGTATTCCGTTTTTCAAAGTCACTTCCGATCCGGTTGGGCGCAGTTTCATCGGTCCTTATTTGTACCTGATTTTGATCGGCGTCGTGTTGTTGGGTTCGTCGAATGCGGTGAATTTGACTGACGGGCTGGATGGACTGGCGATCAGCGTGACGTTCATCGCGATGACGGCGCTGACAGGCTTTACTTATTTGAGCAGCGACGCGCGTTGGGCCGGTTATCTCGACCTGACGCACCGGCCGGAAGCGGCGGAGTTGACGATCTTTTGCGGAGCGATGGCGGGCGCGAGTCTCGGTTTTCTCTGGTACAACGCGCCGCCCGCGCAAGTGTTTATGGGCGACGTCGGCAGTCTCGCGATCGGCGGCGCAATGGGAACGGTCGCGGTGCTCACGAAGCAGGAGTTCATGTTGTTGATGGTGGGCGGCGTGTTTGTGATCGAGGCGTTTTCCGTGATGCTGCAAGTGAGTGTGTTCAAGATGACGAAGCGCACGACGGGCACGGGAAGACGTTTGTTCAAGATGACGCCGTTGCATCATCACTTCGAGATGCAGGACTGGAAAGAGTCGAAGATCGTTTTTCGCTTTTTGATCCTGGCGATCCTGTTTGCGTTGCTGAGTCTCTCGACGTTGAAACTCCGATAGCCACAAAGAGGCATAAAACGCACAAGAGGCACAAGAATGAAGAACGAGGGAAGTGGAAGTTAGCGGGAAGAAAGTTTTGATAATCGGGGCGGCGCGGAGTGGGATTGCCGCGGCGCGATTTCTGATTGAAAAGGGCGCGACTGTCGCGCTGAACGATCGCAAGCCGTTGGACCAGTGGTCGGCGGAAGCGCTGGCGTTGAAAGAGTTGGGCGTGGGCTTGTTGCCGGGCGAACCGCCGAGCTGGTTACTCGATCACATCGAGTTGGTGGTGGTTAGTCCAGGTGTTCCGGCGACGATCATTCCGATTCGTTACGCGGAACGAGCCGGCGCTGAGGTTATTGGCGAGGTTGAGCTCGCCGCACGTTATTTGAAAGGAAGAATCGTTGCGATCACGGGCAGCAACGGAAAGACGACGACGACGTCGCTGATCGGTGAACTGTTGCGCGATGCGGGTCTGCCGTCGGTTCAGGTCGGCGGGAACATCGGACGGCCGTTGATCTCGATGGTTGAAGATTCGCGTGACGACGGTTGGACGGTCGTGGAGTGTTCGAGTTTTCAGTTGGAGACGATCAAGGCGTTTAGGCCGTCGATCGCGATCGTTTTGAACGTGACGCCAAACCACATGGATCGTTACGAGACGTTCAATGATTACGCGGCGGCGAAGCATCGCATTTTCATGAACCAGACGGCGGACGATGTGGCGGTGCTGAATGCGGATGATGAGACGGTTTCGTCGTGGGCGAGTGGGTTGCGAGCGAAGGTGATGTGGTTCAGCGTACGTCGCGAGATCGAGGGCGTGTTTTTGCGAGGCGATGAACTGGTTTATGGCGATCAGGTTTTGTTGCGAGTGAATGAGTTGAAACTGCGCGGATTGCATAACGTCGAGAACGTCGCTGCTGCGTTTGCGGCAGGGATCGCGGCGGGCGCGTCGATCGAGTCGATGGCGGCGACGGCGAAACAGTTCAATCCGGTCGAGCATCGGCTCGAGTTTGTGCGTGAGATCGAGGGCGTCAGGTTTTACAACGACTCGAAAGCGACGAGTGTTGATGCGACGGTGAAAGCGTTGGAAGCGTTTGCGAATGACGACGGAAAGGTCGTTCTGATCATGGGTGGGCTTGGGAAGAAAGCTCCTTATGCACCACTCGAAAAACTAATTCGAGCAAAAGTTCGCAAGCTGGTTTTGATCGGTGAAGATGCGGAGACGATTGAAAAAGAGTTAGGTGAATTCGCCCCGAGCGAGCGAGCAACGGACATGAACGATGCGGTTGCACGTTCGTTCAACGCGGCAAAGAAAGGCGATGTGGTTCTACTCGCGCCAGCGTGCGCGAGCTTCGACATGTTTGAGAGTTTCGAACACCGCGGCAAGGTGTTCAAAAGCGCAGTAGCGGATCTGAACTAACAGATGGCACGGAAACTGGCTCCAGACAAATGGCTCTTCGCGGCGACGACGGGACTCGCGCTTTTCGGTCTCGTCATGGTCTATAGCGCCTCGGCCATGATCGCCCAACAGGAGAACAGCAACCAGTTTTACTACGTCATCAAGCAGGGTGTTTGGATCGCCGTCGGGTTCGGCGTGATGTTGCTGATGATGCAGTTCAACTACCAGCTACTGAAGAATCGCCGCCTGATCTATGGCCTGCTCGTCGTCTGCTCGATCGCGTTGCTGAGTGTGTTTGCGTTCAGTCCCATAAACGGCGCGCATCGGTGGTTGAAGTTTCCGGGCTTCTCCGTGCAACCGTCGGAGATGTCGAAACTCTCGCTGATCATTTTCCTCGCCTACTTTCTCGAAAAGCGGGCGGGCGAAGAAGGTGATTTTTGGCGAACGTTTTTGCCGTGCGGCATCGTCACAGGCTGGCTCGCGGCGCTCGTCGTGATCGAACCGGACTTCGGTACGGCGATGATGCTGGTAGTGATCTTCACGGTCGTGATCTTCACGGCCGGCGCGCGCGTCTCGCACCTCGCGATGGCGGCGGCGCCCGCGTTGGTCGTGGCGGCGGGTTTGTTGATCTTCGTGCCGTGGCGATTGAAACGTTTGATTACGTTTCTCGATCCGTGGGCCGATCAGCAGGGCGCGGGGTTCCAGGTGGTCCAATCGTTGATCGCGATCGGATCAGGCGGAGCGAACGGACTCGGTTTCGCGCAGGGGAAACAGAAGATGCTGTTTCTTCCGTTCGCACACTCGGATTTCATCTTCGCCGTGATCGGCGAGGAGCTGGGCCTCGTCGGAGCGTTGGCCGTCGTCGCGGTGTTTGCCTTGTTTCTTTGGCGTGGTCTGCGGACGGCGCTGCTCGCGCCGGATCGTTTCGGGATGTTGTTGAGCTTCGGCATCGTGACCTGCATCGTCGTGCAGGCGTTGTTCAACATGAGCGTGGTGCTGTCGCTGGTGCCGACAAAAGGAATTCCGCTGCCGTTTATTTCGTACGGCGGATCGTCGCTCGTGCCGACACTCGCGGCGGTCGGAATCCTGCTCAACGTTTCGCAACACGCGAGCGGATCAGTTGGTCTTGATCGTTGAAAATGAACGTACTGATCGCTGCCGGCGGCACTGGCGGACACATTTATCCGGGCATCGCGGTCGCGCAGGAGATCATGCGACGCGACGCCGGTTCGAAAGTGCGTTTCGTCGGCACCGCGCGCGGGCTCGAAACGAGGCTCGTGCCGCAAGCGGGATTTGAGTTGTCGCTCATTGAAAGTGCGGGGTTGAAAAACGTCAGCCGCATGGCGCAGATGCGCGGGATGGTGCTGTTGCCGAGAAGTTTTCTTTCGGCTTCAAACCTCATCCGCCAGTTCAAACCGAATGTGGTTGTCGGCGCAGGCGGATATGTTTCCGGACCGGTAGTGCTGATGGCGGCGTTGATGAATCGACGCACGCTCGTAATGGAGTCGAACGCGCTGCCGGGTTGGACCAACCGCGTGCTGGCTCGCTTCGTGAATCGCGCCGCGGTTTCGTTCGATCAGGCGTTGCCTTTCTTTCGCGGCAAAGGCGTGGTGACCGGCAATCCGGTGCGGCGTGAGTTTTTTGAAATACCGCGGAAGCAACGAGAGCGGGGGAAGTTGTCGGTGCTGATCTTCGGCGGTTCGCAGGGCGCGCGCGCGATCAACGAAGCAATGATCGCGGCGTTGCCGTTGCTGGTGAACTTGAAAAGCGCGGTGCGGATCAAACACCAGACGGGCCCGGCTGATTTTGAAAAGGTGAAGGCGGCGTACGGCGCTGCCGGTTGGGAAGAGCACGCGGATGTGCGTAGTTATATTGACAACATGATGGGCGACTTCGCCGCGGCGGACGTGGTGATTTGTCGCGCGGGCGCAACGACGACGGCGGAACTGATCGCCGCGGGCAAGGCGTCGATCATGATTCCGTTTCCGTTCGCTGCCGACGACCATCAGCGCAAGAACGCGGAAGCGATGGAAGCGGCGGGCGCGTCGCGCATGATCTTGCAACAGGATCTGAGCGGCGAACGTCTGGCGCAGGAAATCGGAAAACTCGTGAGCGCTCCGCAAGTTATAGATGATATGGAACAGGGGAGTCGAAAATTAGCGCATGGTGATGCCGCAGTCAGCGTTGTGAATTTGATTGAGGAATTGGTGAAGTAGATGTTCAGAAGAATTCAACACATCCATTTTGTTGGTATCGGGGGCATCGGTATGTCCGGTATCGCGGAGGTGTTGATCAACCTCGGCTTTCGCGTCTCCGGTTCCGATTTGAAGCGTTCGCTCGTTACCGATCGACTGCAACAAATGGGTATCGAGTTTTACGAAGGTCATAGTGCGCAGAACGTGGGCCAGCCGCACGTGGTCGTTCGCTCGACTGCCGTGCGTGACGACAACCCGGAAGTTGTTCAGGCGCAACGTCGCGGGATCCCCGTCATCGCGCGCGCTGAAATGCTCGCCGAGTTGATGCGACTCAAGCCGCACACCGTCGCGGTCGCGGGTTCACACGGAAAGACGACCACCACGTCGATGGTCGCGACCGTGTTGGGCCACGCCGGACTCGATCCGACGATGGTTGTCGGCGGTGTCGTGGGCGCTTTCGGTTCGAACGCCCATCTCGGCACAAGCGATCTGATGGTTGTCGAAGCTGACGAAAGCGATCGATCGTTTCTGATGTTGACGCCGACCATCGCCGTCGTCACCAACATCGATCGCGAGCACATGGACTACTACCACGACATGGACGACGTGCGCATGTGCTTCGCAAACTTCGTCAACAAAGTGCCGTTCTACGGTTCGTCCGTGTTGTGTCTCGACGATCCGAACGTGCAGGCGATCATCCCGCTGCTCGAACGGCGGCGACTGACTTACGGATTGAGCGCGCAGGCTGACGTTTCCGCGCACGGCATTCGTCACGACAACAATTTCGGATCGAGTTTCAACGTCTGGCGCGGCGCGGACGTCGTCGGTGAGATGGTGTTGCGCGTGCCGGGAGTTCACAACGTTTACAACGCGCTCGCTGCGATCGCGGTTGGGTTCGAGTTGGAAGTGCCGTTTGAAAAGATCGTCGAAGGACTGCACAGCTTCACGGGCGCCGGCCGTCGCTTTCAGGCGAAGGGTGAAGTTAATGGCGTGCTCGTCGTCGATGACTATGGACATCATCCGACGGAGATTCGCGCGACGCTTGCGGCGGCGAAACTCGGATCGGGCGGCAGGCGCATCGTCGTGTTGTTTCAGCCGCATCGTTACACGCGCACGAACGATCTGATGCAGGAGTTTGCGCGTTCATTCAACAACGCCGACGTGCTTTTCATCACCGACATTTACGCGGCGAGTGAGGATCCGATTGAAGGTGTGACGGCGGAAGCGTTGACTAACGCGATCAAGCGCTTCGGTCACAAAGACGTGAACTACATCGGCGAGCTCGAAAACGCCGCACCGGCTTTGCGCGAGCGTGTTCAGCCCGGCGATCTGGTTTTAACTTTGGGCGCAGGAACAGTAAACCGCGTGAGTGAGCAGTTATTGAACTTGTTGCGCGAAAACAGTTAGTGGTCAAAATGCAATCCGTGTTCAGAAAACACGGATAAGAACCAAATGATTGTGTTGGAAGAACCAAACAAACTGGCGGAACGTGACCACGCGATCGAAGAGATCGCCGCGCGTCTCGGCGTGCGCGCGGAACGTGGCCGCCGCTTTGCCGAACTGACGAGCCTGCGTGTGGGCGGCGCCATCGACTGGGTCATCTCGCCGGAAACCGAAGAACAGGCCGCCGCGATCGTTTACGAGTTGGACCAGGCAGGGATCGGTTGGCGTCCATTAGGCTCGGGCAGCAACGTGCTCGCCGAAGATCACGATCATCACTACGTCGTTCTCAACATGAGCGAGCTGAAAGGCGAGTTGCGATTCGACGGCGAACGCGTTTCCGTGAGCGCGGGTTATTCGTTGCCGCGTTTGTGCATCGACGTCTCACGCCAAGGACTATCGGGTATCGAAGGTCTCGGCGGCATTCCGGGAACTGTCGGCGGCGCACTGTGGATGAACGCAGGCGCTTACGGTCACGAGATCGGAACCGTCACTGAAACCGTGCGCGTCGCGCGCGATGGAAAAGTCGCCGACGTTCCCGGCGAGAGTATCGAGTGGAACTACCGTCGCACGTCGTTCAAAGACGGCGAACTGTTACTCGGCGCGACGCTGCGTCTGACGCCTGACGATCCGGAACAGATCAAGGCGCGCATGGACGACGCGAAGAAACGCCGGCTCGCGACACAGCCGCACGGCTCGCGTTCCGCCGGTTGTTTTTTCAAGAACCCGCCGGCGAGCACGATCGGCACCGGCAAGATGATCGACGAGATGGGGATGAAGGGTCAGCGTCGTGGCAGCGCTCTTGTCTCGCCCGTTCACGCAAACTTCATCGTCACGGAAGGTGAAAACGCGCGTGCCGCGGATGCGCTCGCGTTGGCCGAGGAGATCCGCGAACGCGTGCGGCGCGAACAGGGAATCGAGTTGGAGTACGAAGTCGAACTTTGGCGGGCCAATCCCGATCCACCATCTGAGAAAGAGGAGTAAGCAAGTGAAAGAACAAGTTATCGCTCAGAAAGTGGGTAATCGCACCGGTATCGGCAAAGGCAAATCAGCGGTGGGCCAACGTCCGGCCAAACGCGATCGCGAGCCGGGCGACAGCATTGCCGCGCGGTTGCGATCGCTCGTGACTTACGTTCCGCTCGCGTTGCGCATCGGCGTGATCGCGATCGTCGCTCTCGTCGCGCTCGTTGGTTATCGTGCCGCCGCGTCTGCCGATTTCTTCCGCGTACGCAAAGTCGAAACACGCGGAGCCGTGCGTGCTTCGAGCGAAGACATCAAGGCGACTGTGGTTCGCGACCTCGGCGAGACCGGCGTATGGCGCGCGGATCTCGAACAACTGAGCAAGCATCTCGAACGTCTGCCGTGGGTTCGCAGTGCCGTCGTCACGCGTGTTCTGCCGGATGGCATTCGCGTTCGCATCACTGAACGCCAACCGCAGGCGGTAGTGCGGACAGGTTCCGGCCGCTTCATCTGGGTGGACGACGACGCGGTTTATCTCGGTGAGATGTCGCCGACGGATCAGATGCCTTCGTTTTTCCTGCGTGGTTGGAACGAAGAAGATTCGACTGCCGCGCGCACCGAGAATCGCGATCGGGTGAAGAAGTTTCTCGAACTGCAACGCGCGTGGCTCGCGCAGTCGCTGTCCGAGCGCGTGAGTGAAGTGAACCTGCTCGATCTGCGTGACGTGCGTGTGCAACTCGCCGGCGACGATTCGCAGATCGAAGTTCGTCTCGGTGGACAGGACCAGGCCGAGCGACTCACGAAAGCTTTGAACGTTCTCGACACACAGCGCCAGACGTCGCGTGGTCCATTGATCAGTTACATCGATCTCTCGCAAGGAAAGAGGGCAATCGTCGGACTTGTTACCGGCGGCCAGACCGTCGCGGACGGAACTGGTTCAGACTCAGCGCGCAGATAGTCGCTTCCAGGAGCACCCCCGATGGCCAAACGCACGCAACACACAATCGGTCTCGACATAGGGACAAGCAAGGTGACGTGTATTGCCGGCGAACCTGGCGAGGGCGGGTTGTTGGAAGTGGTTGGCATCGGCGAAGCAGAAGCGCGCGGGCTGCGCAAGGGAGTCATCGTCAATCCTGATGCTGCCGTCGATGCGATCAAGAAAGCGGTTGAAGACGCGGAACGAATGAGCGGTCTCGAAGCGGAGGAAGTCACGATCAATCTCGCGGGCTCGCACATACTCGGGTTCAACGGCCAGGCGATCGTTGCGGTGTCTGGTCGCGATCGCGAGATCGTCGCCGAAGACGTGCGACGCGCGATCGATTCCGCGTGCGCGATTCAACTTCCCGCGGGACGCGAGATCGTGGATCGACTGCCGCAGGAATTCATCGTCGACGATCAGGACGGCATCAACGATCCGGTCGGAATGATCGGCGCGCGACTCGCCGTCAAAGTCCACATCGTTACGAGTCCGGTGACCGCGCGACAGAACGCGATCAATGCCGTGAATCGCGCGGGACTCGTCGTCGCGGACATGGTGCTCGAACAACTAGCCGCGGCGGAAGCGACGCTAAGTGAAGATGATAAAGAGTTTGGCGCTGCGCTCGTAGACGTCGGCGCGGAGACGACGGGGCTGATCATTTATCAACGCGGCGCGGTCCAGCACACGGCTGTGTTCCCGCTCGGTGGTTCGCATTTCACGAACGACATCGCGTTCGGTCTGCGCACGCCGATTCCCGAAGCGGAGAAGATCAAGCGCACAGTCGGCTGTGCTTGCAGCAGTTCGTTGAGCGACATGGAGCGTGGCGAGTTGGTTGAAGTTCCTTCGGTCGGTGGACGTCCGCCACGACAACTCTCGCGGCAGATACTCTGCGACATCCTGCAACCGCGCGCGGAAGAAGTGTTGATGCACGTCGCTGATGAGATCAAAGACGCAGGTTGGGAACGTCAACTCTCGAGTGGAGTCGTTCTCACTGGCGGAGGTTCTTTGCTCAATGGCATGACTGAGATCGCGGAACAGGTTTTCGACGCGCCGGTGCGACTCGGTTATCCCGAACGCGATCGTTTCGGCGGGTTGATCGAAGACATTCAGAGTCCTGCATGGGCAGCAGCCGCGGGGCTCGCATTGCTTGCTCATCGCACGCAGGCGGCGGAGATTCGCACGGGCGTCAGCAGGCGCGGATCTACAGGCAAACTAACGCATTTCGTATCACGTTTTAAAAATCGTTTCGGTAGTATTTTCTGACAAGTTGTTGTATGCTTGCGCCCCGGTTGCACAAGATATTGTCCGCAAGATATCGGTGCCCATGGCTCAAGAAACCCAACATAGAAGGAAGCGGCCTTGGAAGCCATCCCGTTTTGGGAGAGAGGGACTAAATATGACACCGGACAGTCGTCAACCCGGCACTGGCATTAATATTTTCATAGATGACGATCCGCCACTCACGGGAGCGCGGATAAAAGTGATCGGCATCGGCGGCGGTGGCAGCAATGCAGTCAATCGCATGATCGAGGCCGGCATCGAAGGCATCGAGTTTCTCGTTGCCAACACCGACCTTCAGGCGCTCAAGCGTTCGCGTGCGCCAATCAAGATTCAACTCGGCAGTCGACTGACGAAAGGTCTCGGCGCAGGCGCTGATCCAAACGTCGGCCGCGAAGCCGCACTCGAAGACACTGACAAGATCATCGAAGTGCTCGAAGGCGCCGACATGGTCTTCGTCACTACTGGTCTCGGCGGTGGCACGGGCACTGGCGGCGCGCCGATCATCGCGTCGCTGGCAACCGAGCTCGACGCGTTGACCGTAGCAGTCGTAACGAAGCCGTTTCACTTCGAAGGACGCCGTCGTATGCAACAAGCGGATCAAGGTCTGCGTGAGTTGCGCGAGTGCGTCGATACAGTGATCACGATTCCGAACGAACGCTTGCTGCACACCGTCGAACGTGGTGTGTCGCTCGCCGACTCGTTCCGCGTTGCTGACGACGTGTTGCGTCAGGCAGTGCAGGGCATCAGCGATCTGATCACTGTGCCTGGTCTGATCAATCTCGACTTCGCCGACGTGAAGTCGATCATGCAGGGAATGGGAATGGCTTTGATGGGCGCCGGTCGTGCAACCGGTGAGAACCGCGCGATCGAAGCGACGCAGCAGGCGATCTCGTCGCCGTTGCTTGAAGAGGCAACGATACAAGGCGCGAAAGGCGTGCTGATCAATATCACTGGTGGTCCGGATCTGACGTTGTTTGAAGTCAACGCTGCTTCGTCGATCATTCGCGAGTCCGCTGACGACGATGCAAACATCATCTTCGGCGCCGTCATTGACGAGAACATGACCGACGAGATGAAGATCACTGTCATCGCCACTGGTTTCGACAAGGAGTCGGCGTCAGTAGCGACAGCGGCATCGACCACAGCGATGCCTGTTCAGCCTTCGCGTTTCGTGACGCGACCTGCTGACGATCTGCCGCGACCGATGATGAGCAACGCGCGCGTCGACGATCTCGACGTTCCGACTTTTATCCGCAAGAAGGCTGACTAAGAGCAACTCCGAAATCCGTGTTATCCGTGTGTGCAACGCGGATGACACGGATGCATCATTTCTTGCAATAAAAATCGCAAAACTAATTGAGGCGATTGAGTTTTTTCTCCTTTGCTTTTTCGTCTTTTGTTGTGTAGCATGTCGGCATTCCTTGCAGGAAATTCCATTACGGGTAAATGTTGAGTTCCTCTCCTCGGATGGGCCGCAGCCTGCGAGAGTTTTAACTGATCTGTACAACTAAGCCCTGTGTCTTAAGCATATAAGGTTGATGACGGGTGAAACACCCGTCCAAGATTTTTGGAGGTAATAATCAAGTGAATCGCAAACTCATCAGAACCACACTTGCGGAAGTCAAAGGCAAGGCCCGCGAAGTTCCGCAGCCCAGAGAGCGTTCGAATGGGACTTCCCGGGCCTCAAATGATGGCGGCCAGGCACGTGCCGCGCAGCAACATGCTCCAGTTCAAGTCAAGAAGAGAGTTCCACCTCCCAACGAGACCAATGCGGAGATTTTCTATTACAAGAAACAGATCGACGCTCACACTGTGATGGTTATCGTTCTACTTGATGGCGAGGAGATTGAAGGCACGATCGAGTGGTACGATCGCGGCGCCTTGAAGGTCAACCGTAAAGGTGCGCCCAATCTGCTCTTGCTCAAACGCAACATCAAGTACATGTTCAAGGCTGACGAGCGGGTTCAAAGCGCAAGCGCCTAAAGCACGCCCGCGCGAAAGATTTAAGTAGCCTCGCCACTCTTATCTCTTTGCCCTGGACAACAGTGCGTCGCCTCAGGAAATGCGACACTCAGACCATAGCTCAGTAAACCCGGGTCCTCGACCCCGGCGAGTCTTACCGCGCATCGGCATCACCATGGGAGACCCGGCCGGAATCGGACCGGAGGTGGTGCTGAAGGCCGTCGCGGAAGATGAAATTCGCCGCGTCTGTGTACCTGTGATCATCGGAGACGCGCAGTTGTTGGCCCACACTGCGCGTCACCTTGGTCTTCAATGCGGCTACGACATCGTTCGTAGAGACGAAGAGTTTCCCGAACAGTTCTCAGAACCCATCATCTATCACCTCGACAACATCAGCGGACCCGTCGAGCATGGCGTCGAGTCAGCCGCGGCAGGTAAAGCCGCCGGTGGTTACATCGAGGCCGCGGTCGACTTGTGCGCCGCGGGTAGTGTTGACGCAATCGCCACCGCGCCGATCAACAAGCGTGCGTTGTTTCTCGGCGGGTACAGTTTTCCCGGTCACACTGAATTTCTCGCGCATCTCACCGGCGCCGAGGAATACGCGATGGCTTTCGTCGCCGCGAACCTGCGGATCGTTTTGTTGTCGACGCACGTGCCGCTTTCGGAAGCGATCAGAATGGTCGAACGCGATCGCGTCGTGAAGATCGTCAATCTCACGCATCGTGAGTTGCAGCGTTGGGGCATTGAACGTCCGCGGCTCGCGATCGCCGCGTTGAATCCGCACGGCGCGGAAGGTGGACTGTTCGGAGTTGAAGAAGCGTCGGAGATCATGCCCGCGATCGAAGCGGCGCGCCGGCTCGACGATATCGACGTGCAGGGGCCTTTCTCGGCGGACACTGTTTTTCTGCGTGCGTCACGAGGTGAGTTCGATGCGGTCGTTGCCTGCTATCATGATCAGGCGATGATCCCCGTCAAGTGTTTGTCGTTTGGCGAGGCGGTCAACGTCACCCTGGGTCTTCCGTTTATCAGGACCTCGGTGGATCATGGGACTGCCTTTGACATCGCGGGCAAGGGCATCGCCGAGCATTCGAGCATGGTGGCCGCGATTAAGCTGGCCGCGGAGCTGTCGATGCGTTCGGGCGAGAGTAGCCGCGCGGTCGAAGTTTGATCTCACTCAGTTTTAGGGGAAACACTCACATGGAAAACAACGACAACATTACAAGCGGGAGCGGTACGCGACGGATGTTGGTGGCTGACGACGATCCCGCAATTCTGCGGCTGATCGCCACGATTCTCGAAAAGGAAAATTTCACGGTCGTTACAGCGCGTGATGGACGTGAAGCTTACAAGACATTGCAGGGCGATGCTGACTTCACGGCAGCGATCCTTGACGTCGTGATGCCGCACATTTCGGGGCCGGAGTTGGTGCGGTACATGAAATCGGAAGACCGTTTGAAGAAGATTCCGGTGATGATGATGACTGCCGAGCACGATCCGAAGCTTTCGTCGGATAGTTTCTCGGCGGGCGCGTGCGTGTTCCTGCCGAAGCCGTTTACGACGGCGCAATTACAGATCATGTTGCAGATGCTGGTGGGCAAGCAGCCGGCGGAGTGACTCTGTTGAAGTGATGGCGTTGAAGTTTTCTCTTCTTTTGATCTGCGTCTTTTTGCTTCCCGCGGTGGCGCGCGCCGATCTGAGTTCGAGTCGGGCGCGGAAAGCGATTCAGACGATGGCGGGGGCGTCGTTGCCGTCGGATGCGGTTCGCGTACAGCAGGTGCGAACTGACGCGGAGAGTGCCGAGGCGCGGGCGGAGTTGCAGCTTGTGTTTCGACTGACGCAGCACGATGGTCGCTGGCGATTGAGTGAGGTCAGGACCGGACCGAATCGCTGGGAGCGACTCGATTACGTAGCGCAAGTTGCGAAGACTGGACTTGCGGAGCCTGATTGTGACGCGCCATCGCAGTTTGCGCGAAGCGCTGACCCTAACGAGCTCACGACGAAACGCGCGCGATGTTTGGTTGCGGCGTTGTTTGGCGTCAGGTTGCCGTCGGACGATGTCCGTATCCGTGAAGTTTCGCCTTTCGGGTTTTCCTTCGGATCGTCGGATGCGTCGGCTTTGGTCGACGCGCTCGTGCAACTCGACTTTCGCCTCGTGCGGGAGAAACGCGGGTGGCAAGTGGCGTCGGTAAAGAGTGGCAATCGCGACTGGATCGACGTTCGCGGACTTTCCGCTTCGTTGGATCAGCTCAAGCGTTCCGCTGCGAACGACGAGTTGGCGCTGATCGCGCAGGCGCTCGATAGTTATCGCCGCGAGCGCGGCTCCTACGTCGTTTCCGACAAAGAATCGGTGCTGATCGACCACCTCAGCCCGCGATACCTTACGCCTGTAATTCGCCTCGATCCGTGGTCGCGGCCATACCAGTACGAAGGCGACCAGACCCGCTATTCCCTCCGTTCCCTCGGCCCGGACGGCAAACCCGACACCAGCGACGACATAGTCGTCAACAAACGGTAGTGTCTGAATGTCCATCTCTTCGCTATTTCTGCGTCCTCGGTGTTCTCTGCGCCTCTGCGGTGTAATTGTTATGCCGAATGGTTTCACCGCGGAGACGAAGAGAACGCTGAGAATATTGCAAGTTAGGCCACCGCCTCAAAAACTAAACTCTTGACGCCCCATAACTGCGGGTGTTAGGTTTCCTACGAGGTCTGTTCCAAAGGCCCCACTGCGTAACGACTTGCCCGCGCCATCCGTGCAAATCGCACAAGGCCCCGCCGATGGTGCAATTCAGCTAAAGGGACTGGCTTTGCTAGCTGGACGCAAACTCCTACTCGCCGACGATTCGGCCACCATTCAGAAAGTTATCGACCTGACGTTCGCTGACGAAGGTGTGCGAGTCGTGGCGGTCGGCAACGGCCAGGAGGCTATCGAACAGCTCCTGGATTTTGCTCCGGATATCGTGCTCGCGGATGTTCACATGCCGGGTGCCAACGGCTATGAAATCTGCGAATACGTCAAAACAAACGAGAAGCTCAAACACATTCCGGTGATGCTGCTCGTTGGCTCGTTTGAGCCGTTCGACGAAGCGGAGGCGCGCAGAGTTGGCGCGGATGACATCTTGACGAAACCTTTCCAATCGATTCGACGACTGATCGACAGAGTGGGAGCGCTCGTGAGCAGCCCGCCTGCCGAGAAGGCCCTTGAGAAGGAAGGTCCGACGGCTGAACTTCCCCGGCCCGAAGAAGAACCGGCCGAGGAACCCCGATTGAGCACCGGCGAACTGGAGATGACCACGGCGGACACGTTGCCGCTCGAGGGACATCCGCTGCGTGACACTATGCCCAGAGTCGAACAGCTTAGCGAGTCGTCGTCCGGCGGTTCGCCGTCGGCGCGTCTCGAAGCGTTGCTTGATGAACCGCGATTGGAGTCACAGGGAGAGGAAACGTCGTCAGAACCTGAGGGCACAATGGAACCAGCTATTCCTGAAACACATAAAGATTCTCAGCGAGAATCATCGGATGTTTTGCTAGACCTGGGTGAACTCGAAGCCGCGCGCGCTGAAGAGACGGATGATTTTGTTCTCGATCTGGATGACGACGTTGCGCCGGCGTACGACGCACCGCCGGTACGTGCGTTTGTCGAGCCGGAGGTTAGAGAGACTGTAGCCAGTTCCTACGAACCCGCTTATCAAACATATCCGTCAAATTCGCATTCTTCGTTTGCGGAGACGCAGGAAGTTCCGTACGCGGCCGAGGTTGATTACTCATCGGCTGTTGATTACTCATCCACGGTTTCCGATGTGTCAGTACCGCCCGAGTTAACTCCGGATCCCGTTCCTGTCTTTGGCGAAACAGAATTTCCCGTCGCGCAAACGGAAGCGCGCGTCGTAGAGGCGGAACCGACTCCCGCGATGTCGGAGCACGTGCGCACGGCGGCTCAATCATTCACCGCGGATCAACTCTCACCGGAAATGATCGACGCCATCGCCCGTCGCGCGGTCGAACTGATGTCCGACAAAGTCATCCGCGAAATCGCCTGGGAAGTCGTCCCCGACCTCGCGGAGTTGCTTATCAAGCGACAGTTGGAAGAGAAGGCGAAATAGATTCGTTCCGATCCATGTTCTTCAAGCAGGTGACTCCACCGGGTCACCTGCTTTTGTTTTGTTCAATAAGATTCGGAAAACCTCTACCCGGCGCATTTTTGAACTTTCGCGCTTGTCTGGCGTAGACTCTACACTTTATTCACTCAAGGACGTGCCGATAGTTAATGGAGATTCCTAAACAATACGACCCGAAAGAGGCTGAGCAGCACCACTACGAACGGTGGGAGCGGAATGGGTACTTTGCGCCTGAGATAAATCAGGATCCAGCGGCGCAGGTGTTTACGATCGTTATCCCACCGCCCAACGTCACCGGATCGCTGCACATGGGCCATGCGTTGCAGCACACGCTGATGGACGTCATGACGCGTCATAAGCGCATGTCGGGGTACAGAACCTTGTGGCTGCCGGGTATGGACCACGCCGGGATCTCCACGCAGTTGATGGTGTCGCGCGCACTCAAGGAGGAAGGAAAAACGCGTCACGATCTCGGCCGCGAACAGTTCGTCGAACGCGTTTGGAAATGGAAGGCCGAGTCAGGCGGACAGATCACCGTCCAGATGCGACGCGAAGGTGCATCCGTCGACTGGTCGCGCGAGAAGTTTACGATGGACGAAGATCTGTCGCGCGCGGTTCGCGAAGTGTTTGTGCGACTCTACGACGACGGGCTGATCTACCGCGGCAATCGCATCGTGAACTGGTGCCCGCACGATCAGACAGTCTTGTCGGATCTCGAAGTCGAAAAACTTCCGCAGGCAGGCAAACTCTATTACCTCCAGTATCCGATCAAGAACAGCGACCGCCGCATCACCGTCGCCACGACGCGCCCTGAAACGATGCTCGGCGATACAGCCGTCGCCGTGAACCCAAACGACGAACGCTACACGGATCTAAAAGGCCAGACAGTGCTACTGCCGCTGACGGATCGCGAGATTCCAATTGTTGAAGATGATTTTGTCGATCCGCAATTCGGAACGGGCGCGGTGAAAGTCACGCCGGCCCACGATCCAAACGACTACGACATGGGCCAGCGTCACAACCTCGCGCAAGTCGTCGTGATCGATGCGCAGGCGAAGATGACGGCGGACGCGGGCGCCGCTTTCGCAGGTCTCGATCGTTACAAGGCACGCGAAAAAGTCGTCGCAGAATTCGAAGCACTCGGCCTGCTCGAGAAAGTCGTCGATTACGAGTTCTCGATCTCGAAATGCGAGCGTTGCAAGACAGTCATCGAACCTCTGATCTCGACGCAGTGGTTCATGAAGATGGATCCGCTCAGAGATCTCGCGCTCGATCTTATGGCGCGTGAGAAGAAGCCGCGCTTCGTCCCCGAAACGCCGTACGAAAAGGTCTACACAAACTGGCTCGAAAACCTCCGCGACTGGACCATCTCGCGCCAGCTCTGGTGGGGACACCAGATTCCCGCATGGTACACGCCGAGCGGCGAAGTAATCGTGGCGCGTTCGGAAGAAGAGGCGCGCGAGAAAGCAGGCACGACCGAACTCACGCAGGACCCGGACGTGCTCGACACCTGGTTTTCATCCGCTTTGTGGCCCTTCTCAACCCTCGGCTGGCCGGACGAAACAGAGGACTTGAAGACGTTCTATCCGACGTCGGTGCTCGTCACGGCGCGCGACATCATCTTCCTGTGGGTCTCGCGCATGGTGATGTCGGGCATGAAGTTCATGGGCAAAGAACCATTCGCCGACGTCTTCGTCACCGGAACGATCCTCGACGTCCACGGCCAGCGCATGTCGAAAACGAAGCTGAACGGAGTCGATCCGCTCGACGTCTTCGATAAATTCGGCGTTGACGCGACGCGTCTGACACTCGCGCAGGTCGGCACGACCGACACGCGCTGGAACGAGAAACAAGTCGAGTCGTATCGCAACTTCGCAAACAAGATCTGGAACGCCGCGCGCTTCTCGATGCTGTACTCGGAAGGCGCGGGCGTAAACGCGTCGTTGCTGCAAACGAGCCCCGATCTCGCGCTGCACGATCGCTGGATCATCTCGCGGCTCAACAAAACGGCGCGCGAAATGAACGCCGCGCTCGATGCGTACGAGTTTCACGGCGCGGTCCAAACTCTGTATCACTTCTTCTGGGACGACTTTTGCGACTGGTACATCGAGCTGACAAAAGCCGACGTCACCGCGGAAACGGACAGCCCGAAACGCACGGAAGCGCGTTCGCGTTTGCTGACGGTGCTCGAACACGCGTTGCGGCTGTTGCATCCGTTTATGCCGTACATCACTGAAGAGTTGTGGCAACGTCTGCCCGGCGAGAAACCGCATCATCCGGCGTATTCAAACGCCGAACCGACGGTGATGCTGGCCGCATATCCCGAAGGTGGTCCAACAGACGAAGCCGCTGAGTCGCAGATGCAAACGCTCATCAACCTGATCTCGGGCGTCAGAAACATCCGCGCTGAGTACAACCTGAAACCGTCCGACAAGATCACGGTCCTCGCCGGCCTACAGGATCCCGGCCTGCGCAAAGTTATCGAAGAGAACACCGATCAGATCCGCAGGCTGACCGCAGCCGACACGATCGACATTTCGATCAAGACAGACGCGCCAAAAGCGTCAGCGAAGTTTGTCTTGTCAGGCACTGACGAAGTGGCCGTGCCGCTCGAAGGCCTCGTCGATTTTGCGGAAGAGACGAAACGGCTGGCGAAAAAGAAAGAGAAGCTACAAGGCGAAGAGAACAAACTTCGCGCACAACTCGCGAACCCTGATTTCGCGTTGCGCGCTCCGGCGGAAAAAGTTCAGCAGACCGAAAACCGCATCAATGAGATCCAGCTCCACATCAAGGCGTTGGACCAGTCAATCGAGAACCTCCAATGAATTGGATCGACGAAGGCGCGCTCTATTCACAAATCGGTCTGTTTCTGCGCGAGGACCTCGGCCGCGGCGACATCACCACGCAATCGATCGTCACTCGCAACACACGAGCCCGCGCGCGTTTCGTCGCCGGTGAAAACATGATCGTCGCGGGTCTCGAAGCCGCCGAAGAAGTGTTTCTCACACTCGATGCCCAGCAACAGCTCGAAGCGTTTGTTTCCGACGGCGAACGTGTAGACGGCGGCAAAGTGATCGCGCGCATGGTCGGTTTTGCCGACGTTTTGATCTCGGCCGAGCGCGTCGCCCTTAACTTGCTTCAGCGTCTCTCCGGAATCGCGACGTTGACGAATCGCTTTGTCGCGGCAGTCGAGGGAACGGACGCGCAGATCGTCGACACGCGCGCCACCACGCCCGGTCTGCGCTTGCTCGAACGTTATGCGATCGAGTTGGGTGGCGGATCGAACGGACGGTTCGGGTTAGACGACGGCGTGGTCATCACGTCGAATCACGTCGCGATACTCGGCGGCGTTGCAGCGGCCGTGCGAATCGCGAAAGAGAAACTCGGTTACCTGCACAAGGTCGGCGTGCAAGTTTCCACTGAAGCGGAATTGCGCGAAGCCATCGACACCGGCGCTGACGTTGTCGTTTTCGAAGATCTCGAGACGAAGGAATTCGCGCGCCTGGCGACACTCGCGAAAGAGCTTTCGAGCAATGTGGTTATCGAATGTACCGGCAGGATCACGCTCGAGAACGTTCGCGAATACGCCGAAGCGGGCGCGCAGTTGATCAGCGTAGCGTCTTTAACGAATGCGCCGGCGATGAACATCAGTTTTCGAGTCCAACCTTTCTAGACACCGGATGAACCTGCGCCGAAAACTTGCCCAGCGCGCGCTCGAACGGCAACTCGCTTATCAACAACACAAAGCCGAGCATCTTCGCGGACGCGAAAACGACGTGATGCTTGCGATGGCCAAGTCGTCGCAACGCGTGCGCCATCTGCTGGAGAGTTTTCAGCCGATCGAGAAAGACGCGCGCGTGATCGAAGTAGGCAGCGGCGCGCATGGTTTGATCTTCTGTTTCGGCGCGGAGCGCGGCGTTGGCGTCGATCCGTTGGCGGTTCAGTACAGCGGCCTGTTTCCTGGGTGGCAACCGCGTGCGGCGACGATTGCGGCAGTTGGCGAGTCGCTGCCGTTTCTCGATAAAAGTTTTGACGTGGTGATCTGCGACAACGTAGTCGATCACGCTGAGTCTCCGGCTCAGATCGTCAGCGAACTCGTTCGCATCCTCGCTCCCGGCGGGCTGCTCTATTTCACCGTCAACATTCACCATCCGTTGTACAGCGTCGCGGCCGGCGTTCATTCGGGCTGGCGAGCGCTCGGCGTGCCTTATGAAATCGGACCTTTCGCGGATCACACGACGCACCTCACGTTGACTACGGCGAGCGAGTTGTTTCACAACCTGCCACTCGAAATACTGAGTGAAAAGAGCAACATCGACGAGGCGCGGTCACGCGCGCGCCAACAACCAGCGCGACACCTTGGCGACCGTTTGAAACGCGTCTTCTTCAAGAACGCGGTTTACGAAGTGGTTGCGCGGCGAGGGTAGAGAAACCTCGATTAACCCGGTTTTTGGAACTCTCTTTCGGTCCTAACGTGAAACCGAAGCATCTGCCTGAAGCTTGATGGCATCTGGTTACCGGGTTATCTTTAGGCAGTAAAAGGAGTCGCCCATGCCCACTCGGATCCGCAATTACATGAAGCTTTTCGTCGCGGCGTTTTTGTTGATTAGCTGCTGTTTCGTGCTGGCTGACGCGCAGACGAAGAAAAAGCGCACGCGACGCACCAGCAAGCCGCCGGCGCCGAAACCGGTGATTACGAATCCGCCAATCGCGCCTCCTGCGGAAACGGCCTCGGACGTGAAGATCATCAGCACTGCCGAACCCGTGGCCGAGCCCGCGCAGAGTCCCGAACCGGCCGCTTCACCCGCGAAAAAGACTGCGACTGAATCCGCCGACGAGCCTCGCGAAGAAGACATGAAGCGGACGATCAATAAGTTGTCCAGTCAGGTCGACCGGCTCAACGACAAGCTCAGCCAGATGCAGGACGACGACCGCTACCATCTCGATATGGAGCGACTTACGCGCGCCGAGCAGCGTGCGGAACAGTTGCGCGCGCAATTGTTCGAAACCGAGTCGAAGATGGCGGACATCGACGTAAAACTCGAACAGATCGAGTATGCGCTGAAGCCGGAGAATATCGATCGCGCGACGCAGGGCTACGGTTCAACGCGTCCGGAAGAAGCGCGTGAGGCGCGCCGCCGTCAGCTCGAAAGTGAACGGTCGAGGCTGATTGCGCAGAAGAAGATCCTCGAAACCAGCAGGTCGCGACTGGGCGTCGCGTGTATCAGCGCCGATCAGGAAGTCGATACGTTGCGAACGAAGTTACAGCAGCGACGCGATCAGATGGATGCGCAGCCGCCGAGCGAACGTCCGACTCGCCGACCGGAACAGTAATCAATTCGGGCGGTTGCTCGTGTGCATCGCGACCGCCTTCCAGCCTCCAATCTGATTGACGAACGTCAACGTGTAAGCCAGGCGTTGAGGTTTGAACTCGCCAAAAACTATGGCCGTATCACCGTAAATTGAAGTGCCGTGTTGGATGGATTCCGGTTTTGTAAATCTCACTCTACGGGCGACGAGATCCGCGATAAATCGTTTTCGATTGATCACCTTGCCATTCTGGCGCGTCCAGATGAAATTCGGATCGAGCAGTAAACTCAGCTTCGCCGCATCGCGCGATGCGAGTGATTCATACAGCGCGCCAAACGTCCCAGCGACCTCCGATGTCTTCTCTTCGTCAGTGCGCGGCATCCGCGTCGACTGCCAATTCACCACCTGCCATTTGCCGTTGCGTTTGACGAACGTGCCGCTGTTCAGCAAGTTCGCCACAGACTTCGTTCCCGCTGAATCGCTCGTCGCAACCAAACGGAACGCAACGATAGCCGTGTCGCCATACTGTTGAATGCGAATGTCTTCGGCCGTGTAAACAGTCACCGGATCGCCGGGCTTCGGCGCGGGCGCGTTGCGTACGTCGCGCATCACGTCGGCTTTCGTCACGCGGCGTCCCGCGGAACGCGTGTAAATCAGGTCGTCGGCCCAGAACCGTTCGTGAATCGCGGCGTCATTGCGCGACGCACCGGCGAGAAACTCGTTCAGCAGCCGGGTTAGTTCAGCCGCGTCGGGCGCGGTTTGCGCTACGGTGGCATAAGCTGCTATCAAAATGAGTATCGCAATCGAAGGGAATTTTTTCATCATGAATGAGACTCAACGAATCGCTGTTGAAAGGTTCGGGGCGTTGCACGCGTCCGGCTGTTTCGTGTTACCAAACCCGTGGGACGCCGGTTCGGCAGTGTATCTCCAGCATCTCGGTTTCAAAGCGCTGGCGACGACGTCGTCTGGTTTCGCGTTTACTCAGGCACGAACGGACACGCCGTCCGCGGATGCGCTCGCGCTCGTTCTCGCGCACTTACGCGATATTGTTCAGGCAACGTCGCTGCCGGTCAACGCAGACTTCCAAAATGGCTATGCTGACGAACCGGAGCGTGTTGCTGCAAATGTGGCGCTTTGCGTCGAAACCGGCGTCGCCGGACTCTCCATCGAAGACTCGACGGGGAACACAGCGACACCGCTCTACGATATACAACTTGCAGTCGAAAGGATCAAAGCTGCGCGCCGCGCGATCGATGCGTCTGGAGTTCCGGTAGTTCTGACCGGACGTTGCGAGGCGTGGCTGGTTCAGGATCCGAATGCGTTCGAAGTTTCGCTCGAGCGATTGACCGCATACTCCGAAGCCGGCGCGGATTGTCTTTACGCGCCCGGCGTTACGGATCCGCGGCAGATCGATGCGATCGTGAAGACTGTGTCGCCGAAGCCGGTGAATGTCCTGGTGTCGCGGCCCGATCCGAATCTGACGTTGGCGACGCTGACCGATCTCGGAGTTCGCCGTATTTCCGTCGGGTCCGCACTCGCGCGCGTCGCGTGGGGAGCGTTCATGCGTGCGGCGCAGAGCATCGCGGCGACAGGCACGTTTGAGTCGCTCGGCGAAGGCGCGGCTTTCGCGGAGCTAAACCGAGTGTTTCAGACGTCCTGATCTCGTTTTGTGCTTTGTTCTTGGTGCTTTGTACTTTGATCTACTGGCGGTACACTGTCACCGGAAACACAAAACACAAAACACCAACCATGCCGACGATTCCACAACGCGATCTGTACCGCATGATCAACGACGCAGGCGAACGCGGCGAACGTGTCGTCGTCGCCACCGTGGCGCACACGCGCGGGTCGACGCCACAACAACGCGGCGCCAAGATGATCTTTTTTCAAAACGGCGAGGTCGCGGGAACTGTCGGCGGCGGCTGTATCGAAGCCGAAGTTTGGGCCGAAGCGAAGACGGCGATGCGTTCCGGTGAGTCCGGACTGCATCACTTCTCGCTCACCGCCGACGAAGCGAGCGAGGAAGGAATGGTTTGCGGCGGCACGATGGAGATTTTTATCGAAGTGATGTGAACTGTGTTTAAAACGGAAGGAGCGAAACTATGGCTCAGGATTTCGTGGCTAATTACAAAGCCAAACACCAACATCCGATGAACCGGCTGACACACAGCATCGGAATTCCGATGATCGTCATTTCGCTTCCGCTTTTCTTTTTCAACTGGCGCTGGGCGCTTGGTTTGTTCATCGTCGGCTGGATCCTCCAGTTTGTCGGTCATGCGATCGAAGGCAATCAACCTGCGTTTTTCCGAAATCCGGTCTATCTCTTGATTGGGCCGTTGTGGCTCGTCAAGCGAGTCGGCTCTGCTGTTGGACTGAGCCGAGCGCAAAAATAGACCTGCACGGATTTCCCGCCCGCCAAGTACGAGGTTAATGGCAGAAAACAAGGATCACGCATCGTCGCCGGCAATCACGCACGTGATTGCACAGCTACTCGAACGCGGCGCGATCGGCGTCGTCGTGACGGTCGTGCGTGGAGCAAACATCGGCGCCAAGCTTTTGCTGGACGAAAGCGGCATCGTGATGGGAAGTCTCGGCAGTTCGGAACTCGATACGATCGTCGCCGCGCAGACGCCGGAGTTTCTGAAGTCGCATCATGAGACGCGCATGGTCGGCGTCCAGGATTTTGCGCCGGAATTTTCGAAGGCGGCTGAGACGTTTCTGATGTTTGAACGTCTTCAGCAGTCGCCGCGTTTGGTTGTGTGCGGTGCGGGGCATGTCGGCGCGTCGCTCGCAAAACTCGCAAGTTTTATCGGATATCAGACGACGTTGATCGACGATCGCGCCGAGTTTCTCGATCGCGAGCGGTTTCCGGATCAGCAGATCGAACTTGTCGTCGCCGAAGATTGGGAGACTGCCGTAAGCGAAGCGATCGGCAATGGGCGTGGAGTTTCAGTTGCGGTCGTTACGCGTGGTCACAACGAAGACGAGCGTTGTATGCACGCCGTCGTTCGTTCGAATCCGGATTACACCGGACTGATCGGCAGCAAGCGTCGCACGTCGATCGTGATCGATCGTCTGCGCGAAAAAGGCGCCACCGAAGAGCAGCTTAAAAAGATTCACGCGCCGATCGGTCTCGACATCGGAGCGGTGAGCCCGGAAGAAGTCGCGCTTGCGATCATCGCCGAGATCGTCGCGCAGCGTCATGGCGCACGCGGCGGATCTTTGTCGGCGTGGCGGCGCGGCCCCATGAGTTGACTGTAAGTTGATCGAAGAAGAGATACAAACCGAGCCCCGAAAAATCCAGTCGACCACGCGGCGCAGCGGAATGTTCCGCGCGCTCTCGCATCGCAACTTCCGTCTCTTCTGGATCGGCGCATTCCTTTCAAACGTCGGCACGTGGATGCAGGCAGTCGCGCAAGGCTGGCTGGTTTTGACGTTGACTAACTCGCCTTTCTGGTTGGGTCTCGACGCTTTTGTCGCGACCGCGCCGGGATTCTTTCTGACACTGATCGGCGGCGTGTTTGCCGACTTGATCGATCGCCGTCGCTTTCTGCTTTACACGCAAGTTGCCGCCGGAATCGCGGCGCTCGGTCTCGCCATACTCGTCGCTACCGACCTTGTGAATCGCTGGCTGGTTTTGGGCTTTTCGTTCGTGACGGGCTGTTGCATGGCGCTGGCGAGCCCGTCGTTTCTGGCGATGACGTACGATCTCGTCGGTCGTGAAGACCTGCCCAACGCCATCGCGATGAACTCGACGCAGTTTCAACTCTCGCGCGTTGTTGGACCAGCGCTCGCCGGTGTTGCGTTTCGCGTGTTTGGACTCGCCGGTTGCTTCTTCGCGAATGCGGCGTCGTTCGTTTTCGTCGTGACGGCATTGACGATGGTGCGAGCGGAAGCCTACAAGCCGGGGGCTCCGAGTCATTCTGTTCGCGATCGCCGGGCTTTATGGCGTGATCTTGTCGAGGGTCTTCGTTATGTGCGAAATCGTCCGCGAGTCTCGGCGTTGTTGATGCTGTCCGCGGTGAACAGCCTGTTTGGCGCGCCGTATTTCACGCTCGTTCCGGTTTACGCGCGCGACATTTTTCAGCTCGGCGAAACCGGGTTGGCCGTGATGATGGGCACCGCCGGCGCCGGCGCTTTCGTCGGCGCGCTGTTCGTCGCCTATCTCGGCGACTTCCGTCGCAAAGGCTGGTTCGTGCTGGCGGGCGCGATCATGTTTGGAATCTGTATCACCAACTTCGCGCTGACGACGAACCTGAAACTCTCCCTCGCGTTTCTGTTCGGACTCGGTTTCGCCCTCGTCGTCTCGGTAGCGACCACCAACACGCTCTTGCAGAAACTGGTCACGGATCAGATGCGCGGCCGGGTGATGAGCATGTTCATCCTTTCGTTCATGGGAACGATGCCGATTGGAAACATCGTGGCGGGCGCGATTTCGAACCATTACGGCCCGCAGCTTACGCTCGCCATCGGCGGCCTGATCGTGACTCTCTTCGCCACCGGCGTCATGATTTTCAACAAACGGCTCCGAGAATTGCACTAGAATTCGCGCAAGAACCCGTCCGTGGCGTCGTTCTACCAACGACATAATGACGTTTCAATGGAGATTCGTATGCCATTCCGACCTAACCTGACCCGGATTTTCCTGCTACTCACGGTGTTTTTCGCGTTCACGACGATTGTCAACGCCCAGGGCGTCATCGTTCCCGGCCCGTGCCGCCGTTGCCCCGGACCGCCGATACGCGAGTTTCCGCCAGTTCAGCTCCCGCGCACGCTCCCCATCAAGTCAATCAAGATCGACACGCGTATCAGCTCTCAAGTCGCCACGACACACGTCGAACAGGTCTTCCGCAACGATACGGGCATGGTCCTGGAAGGCACGTACTTCTTCCCGATTCCGGAAACGGCGTCGATCAGCGAGTTTGCGATTTGGGAGGGCGACAAGCGGCTCGTCGGTGAGGTCAGGAGTCGTGAAGAAGCGCGGCGGATCTATGAAGACATCGTGCGCCGCCAGCGCGATCCGGGGTTGTTGGAATACGCGGGAAAGGATCTCTTCCAGGCGAGTGTGTTTCCGATTCCGCCGGGTTCCGATAAGAAACTCGAGATCACTTACACGCAGGTCGTGCAGGCCCAAGGCGGAACTGTTTCGTATCGCTATCCGTTAGGCACCGGCCGCCAGTCGACGCAGATCGGAACGATTTCTGCTCGTGTTGACGTCGAGAGCCGCGAGCCGTTGCGCAATGTCTATTCGCCGACGCACGTCATTGACGTCAAACGTCACGGCGATCGGCGTTCGGTCGTTTCGTTTGAAAACGCAGCCGGCAACGAGCCGCAGGACTTTCAACTCTTCTACACCATCTCGAAAGAAGACTTCGGCCTGACGCTGCTGACGCATCGCGAACCCGGCAAGGATGGTTACTTCCTGCTGATGATCTCGCCGAAAGACGACTGGTCGGATCAGGAATACTCGGCCAAGGATGTTGTGTTTGTCGTCGACACTTCGGGGTCGATGGCGGCGGAAGGGAAAATGGACAAGGCGCGGTCGGCGTTGGCGTATGGCGTCAGTATTCTGCGGCCGCAGGATCGTTTCAACGTGATCTCGTTCGCCGGTGAAGAACACCTGATGGAAGCGACGATGATCGCCGCCGACGACAAGGGGCGACAGCGCGGCGCCGAGTTTGTAAAAAATCTGAAGCCTGTCGGCGGCACGAACATCAATCAGTCGTTGCTTGCTTCGCTGCGACAGTTCACTGCGACCGATCGCGATCGGCCGAAGATCGTCGTGTTCATGACCGATGGATTGCCGACGGTTGACGAGACGAACGTGACGAAGATCGTCGACAACGTGCGTAAGGCGATTACTCCGGGCGTGCGGCTGTTTACGTTTGGTGTCGGTTACGACGTCAACACCGCGCTCCTCGACAAACTGGCATCGGAGAACGGCGGCACGGCGGATTACATCGAGCCGAAAGAGGATCTCGAAGTTAAAGTCTCGAACTTCTTCACGAAAGTGAATCATCCGGTGCTGACCGATTTGCAGATCGACATGGGTGGCGCAAAGACGGATCTCATCTATCCGCGCGGCATTCCTGACGTATTTCGCGGTTCGCAGGTGACGTTGATTGGACGTTACAGCAATCCCGCTTCGCTCGACGCTGTGACTTTGCGATTGACCGGCAAGTCGAGTGGACAGAGTCGTACTTTTGCTTACGACAAGCTCAGTTTTCCGCTGCGATCCGAAGCGAATGAGTACCTGCCGCGGTTGTGGGCCACTCGCCGCGTCGGCTGGTTGATGGAACAAGTGCGGACGAACGGCGAGCAGAAGGAACTACGGGACGAGATCGTCGATCTCGGAACGCGTTACGGCATCGTCACGCCTTACACGTCTTATCTCGCGTTGGAGCAGCGTGAAGTAAGCCGTGTCCTGAATTTCTCCAATGCGCCGGTCGATCAGGTCCGCGTTATGCGGGAAGCGACGAGGCAGAAAGATTCCGGAGGGTCTGCGCCGCCGATGGTGAACTCAGCGCCTTCGTCGGTGGGTCTCAGTACCGGTGCTGTCGCCGTTGAACAAAGCAAACGCGCTCGCGCACAGCAGCAGGTTGATTCGTTAACGTCAATAACCGGCGGAACTCGTCCCGACACGGTGAAGCATGTCGCCGGTAAGACGTTCTATCAGCTCGACGGCGTCTGGACCGATTCCGAGTTCAAGCGCGACGCGGGTCTGCCTGAAACCGCGGTGAGCTTTGGCAGTGAAGAATACTTCGCGTTGCTGAAGCGTTTGCCGAAGCTGGGCAGTTACCTGTCATTGGGCGAGCAAGTCGTGGTTGTATTCGAGGGCCGAGTCTACCGAGTAAATGCGGCGGCTCCCTGAGCTTGAACTGAGCATTGGAAGTAGGGTACAAAAACTGAAAATGAACACCCTGATTTCAATGCTCATTCGGCTTTCGGCCGTCGTGTTGGTTTTGTCGGCGCTGACGGGTTTTGCTCGCGCACAAAGCGGTTGGCTGCCGGCGCGCGTCAACACCGGCGGCAACGATCTCAACACCGTTTACTTCGTCGACGACAAGCGTGGTTGGGTCGGTGGCGATAACGGTTTTCTGAGTCGCACCGACGACGGCGGCCAGTCGTGGGTGCGCCAAAACGTCGGCACCACCGCGGCGATCAACGACGTCTATTTTCGCGATAAAGAGATCGGACTGCTGTTAGCGGGAAACTCGATCTTCATCACCCGCGACAATGGATCGTCGTGGATCAAGACGCGCAGCTTTCTTCCCGACGAATTTGAAGGCGCGGAAGTTGAACTGTACAGCGTTCGCTTTTCGAGTAAGAACAAAGGCTGGGTCGTTGGCTCCGTCAGTAAAAAGGAACGCGTCGTCGACAGCATCCTCGTCTACACTGACGACGCCGGCCAGAGTTGGCGCCGGCAGCGCGCGCCGAGTCGGCTCGAGCTGATCCATATCGACTTCGTCAGCGATAAGCGAGGTTGGATCGTCGGCGCTGACGGAACGATCCTGTTCACACGTGACAGCGGCGAGAGTTGGAGCAAGCAGAATACCGGCACGACGGCCACGCTCTACCACGTCGATTTTCGCAGCGACAAACGCGGCTGGGCGGTCGGCGAACGCGGCACTCTGTTGCGCACCACCGACGGCGGTGAAACGTGGGTTCCGATACCTACAAACGTCAAGGTCACCCTGCTGAGCATCCAGTTTTTGAACGACGATGACGGCTGGGCGATCGGACGCAGCGGAACAATCCTGCGCAGCAGTGACGAAGGCAAAACGTGGGTGCCACAAGAATCGACAACGCGGCAAAACCTTTACTCGCTACATTTCAACAAGAAGATCGGTTGGACAGTTGGCGGTGAGGGGATCGTGCTGCGTTACCTGCGAAGCGATTGAGGAGACGCGGAGGGGCTGAGCAACCTCGATACGGGAAAGCTCATCTCAGCCTGCGAGGTTAATCGGATCGCCGCAAAGGCAATAGCGACGACCATAACACTCGGTTCCTCCTGTGATTTACGCCCGGCATGTCGGCCATGCCGGGCGCTTTTGTTTTTAGCCACAAAGAGGCACAAAAAGGAAAAGCACCCGGCTGAAGACAAAACAGTTAGTGGCTCACTCATTTAAACAGTCAGCGCTTACCTGTCCCAGCTTTCTGTCTTTGTGCCTCTTGTGCCTTTTTGTGGTTACTGCTTACTCCCGGTAAAGGGAATTCCCGGCGAGTCTTGCAGCGTCAATAAACCTTCAGTCTGATCTCCATCAAAGCTTCCCGAAAGCTCAACCGGCACGGATTGTCCCGCCATCTCCACGGAAGTGGATGCACGGAACGAATTATCGTGTACTTCGATTGTGCCGAGGTTTGCTTCGCCCATCTCCGAGCTAAACGTGCCGGTGAAGCTCTCGCCGTCGCGAGTGATGGTCAACGTAGCCGGAATGTTCTGACCGAGCGGCGTCGCGAGTTCAATCGACCACGAACCTGCGGGACCTGTCGCCGGCGAACCGTTGGTAGATTTTCGTTTACCGTGAGTGTTGTAGATCTCGATGTCCTCACAGTACGGACGGATCTGATCGAGCACCGCTGAGCCGTCGCCGACGACGATCAGCGCCGCTTCATCCGGCTTGACGTACTTCTGCGCGACACGTTGCACCTCTTCGATCGTCACGGCCTGCACGCGATCGCGATAGTTGTTCAGGTAGTCGTCAGGCAGTCGCAGCATCTTGATCTGGACCAGTTGGTCCGTCAGTCCTTCCTGCGTCTCCAACCGAATCGGAAACACGCCCGTCAGGTACGACTTCGCATCGCCAATCTCTTTCTGCGATACGGGCTCGTTCCGGATTCGATTCAACTCGTAGAAAAACTCTTTCAGCGAGTCGCCGGTAACCGGCGTACGAACCTCGGCAGTCGCGCGAAACGTTCCGGCAGTGCGGCGCGCATCGAGATTCGAATAAGCGCCGTAGGTGTAACCCTTCTCCTCGCGCAGGTTCATGAACAAACGCGACGACGCATTCGCGCCGAGCACGGTGTGCATCAACAGCATCGGAAAGTAATCGGGACTCGTTCGCAGGATTCCGGTGTTTGCGATGACGATGTTCGACTGCGCTGATCCGTGACGATCGACGAGATACGCAGTTCGTTTCGTTCTCACTGGCGGGGCGGGGAAGTCGGTGACGAGTTCCTCGCCGCGTTCCCACGTCGAAAACAACGACTCGATCTTCTTCACGATCTCGTCGTAATGAACGTCGCCGACGACTATGAAGACTGCGTTATTGGGAACGATACGCTCGCGATGAAACTTAACAAACTCATCGCGTGACGAGCGATCGATCGACTCCGGCGTCGGCGCTACGACCGAATACGGATGATCGCCGAACATCACTCGCGAAACCATCTCGCTCGCGAGAAACGAAGGCTGCGCGCGTTGTTGTCGCAGGCTCTCTTTCGTGTTCTGTTTCGCCAGCTCGACTTCGTTTTCCGGAAACGACGGATGCAGCACGACGTCCGCCATCAATTCGAGAATACGATCGTTGAACTGGGCCAGCGCTGACGCTGCGACGATCGTGTAATCGGAATTCGCGCCGGCCGAAATGCTCGCGCCCATGCGCGCCACCTCGTCCGCGATCTCGCGACTCGTTTTCGATTCCGTGCCTTCCGGCAAGAGTCCGGCGAGCAGATCCGTCAGGCCCGGAAGATCCGGCGGATCGAACGAGCCGCCGACACGGAACGCCAAACGATAACTGACCAGTGGCAGCCGTCGATCTTCGACTACGACGACCGTGAGACCATTCGACAACACCGTCTCGCGCGGAGCTGGAATAGCAATAGGATGCGGTTGTAGCGGCGGCGGCGCCTGGCTACGAAAAGTTTGTTGTTGGCTCATGTCTTATGGGTGCAACGGTCCGGATCCAGGCTTCGTTTGCGGTGGAACGTCGGCCGGATCTTTCGGCTGTTCAACGGGCGTTGTTGGTTTTATATGCGAAACATCCGCGTTCACGGGAGACTCCGGTTCGGAAGCGGGGACGTCGGGAATCTGCGGCGCAGGCGCCGCCGGTTGATGCGGATCTCCGGGAGGTTGAGGGGAGGCACTCGCAACTTCGGCTTGTTCGTCTTCAGCCGCGGGAACGATATCGAGCACGACGCGGTTATCGACGTCGACATAACGTGCGACAGCGTTCCTGATGTCCGCAGCCGTGATGCTGAGATAGTGGTCCAACTCCGAGTCGACCAGACGCGGATCGGAATCGTACAACGCAAACTCGGCGAGACGCTGGGCGCGATACATCGTCGACTGTCGCCCGCGTACGGCGTCGTTACAGAGCGAGTTGCGGATTTTTTCCATTTCGTCTTCGGTTGGACCATCGGTCGCGATGCGGTGGATCTCCTGGAAGATCTGCTCGCGAATGTCGTTGACGTCCCGGTCCGGTTTGGGCAGCGCGAAGATGTACAACGCTGATGGACCACGACGCTCGTCGATGCCGCCTTCGATCGAGATTACCGACTCATCGCCTTTGACAAGCTTTTGATACAGACGCGAGCTGTCGCCTTCAAACAGCAACGAACCGGCCAGCGAGAGTGCGTAGAAATCTCTGGTTCGTCTTGCTGGAATCTTCCAGCCGAGCACGAACGCGGGCGCCGGCGCGAGTGTGTCCGGAAATTCCTCGTTGGGTATCGCGACTAGTTCCGGTTCCGAAACATCGACCGGCGGCGGCACTGCCTGCGCCGGGATGTTGCCGAAGTATTGTTCGACGAGCCCGCGTGCTTCGGCGATGTCGAAGTCGCCGACGATGGTCAGGACGGCGTTGTTCGGTGCGTAGTAGATGCGAAAGAACTCGCGTACGTCGTCGATCGTTGCGGCGTCGAGATCTTCCATCGAGCCGATCGTCGAGTGGGCGTTTGCCGGGTTCGAGAATATCAACTCGTTCATGCGCAGGAACGCGTTCACGTACGGTTGATTATCGTAACGAAGTCGCTTTTCTTCCTGGACGGCGTTTCGTTGATTGTCGAGGTTCTCCTGTGTGACTTTCAACGAGCGCATCCGATCGCTTTCGAGCCAGAGTGCGAGTGGCAGATAGTTTGACGGAAGAGTTTCGAAGTAGTTGGTGCGCTCGGTCGACGTGGTTCCGTTCATGGTCCCGCCGGCGTTGAAGATGTACTGAAAATGCGCGGCCTTCGGAACGTTCTCGGATCCTTGAAACATCATGTGTTCGAAAAGGTGAGCAAAACCCGTGCGCCCTTCCTTTTCGTTACGCGAACCGACGTCGTAATAGACGGCAACGGAGACAACGGGGATCGCGTGATCCGGACTGAAGACTACGCGCAAGCCGTTGTCGAGAGTGAACTCTTCGATCGGAGTAGGTGGTAATTGAAATGTTTCTGCCACGAGATTTCTCTGCCGAAAACAAAGGCGTGCTTTACCAATCGAGAGGATGGTAAAGCACTGCTTTGGGGGGAACCTTAATTCGTTTGGCGCGCCTGCTGTTTTGACTGTAGCGGCGCGCCGTTAATGGAACGTTAAACTGGCCTGTCTGCGATCAGCCCGCGCAGTTCCGCGCGCAGCCGTTCGATCTCTGACAGTTTTTGGCTGACCCGTTCAAACAGGGCTGATTGAGTCTTGATTCCTTCTTCGATCAGGAAGCCTGCGGCTTCAGCGCGACTGCGAAAGACGCCCGCCTGGACCAGCGCTTCGAGTTTGTCCTGCGACTGTGGCGAGACTTTCACCGCCACCACGTAATCATCCTTCGCCGAAATGGCTTTTTCGATCGTCCGGCTGATGTCGCGGCCGATGGCGCTCAACGACTCGGGAATGCGCGACGCTATGTCGCGAACTGACGACGCAGCTCGGTTAGTGTCATCGTTAATGGATTCAGGATCGTCGTCGCGAAGCATAAGATCATTTACTCGCTCGGGATTGGATTGCTCTTCTTTGTGATACGGACTGCTCATTTCGTAAAGACTCCTTTGGTGCTCCGAATTCTACGTCCGTTCTTACGCTTGTTGAATGGGGGAAGTTCATTCTACGGACCGCAGGAAACACCCGTCAAGCAACCGAAATGCCGGGTAGTGCCTCAGTTTGAAGTTTTCTCTGATGTGATCTCTGCGTACTACTCTGTTCTCTGCGTTGAATATGCTCCAAGAATACCGTTTACGCAGAGACCACAGAGGACACAGAGATCGGAGAATTCAAACTGAGGCA
>DASTTB010000015.1:0-288798 GCA_035760365.1 Pyrinomonadaceae bacterium | reverse complement strand
ATCGGCGATGGAAATATCCCTGAGTTTCTTCCTTCCAAAGAAGTCTCGGAAATGTTTGAGGTGTGATTTGTACGCACTCGCATTTCTAACGCCACGTAGTTTTTCACCCGCGCTGTTGTACTCCGCTTCGAGATAGACTTCCTGTTCGCAGTAGTCTGCTAATTGGGCAAAGGTGACGACATTATTTTCCAGGGCTTTGGGGCCGCGTTCTTCTAATTCGTTGCGTAGCTTTCGCAGTGCTTCTTTAGCGGCGTATTGGGTTTTGCGTTCGCGGTGCGCAAATTTGCGTTTGCCGTGCTCGTCGTAGTAAGCGAGGACTCCGTCGTAGACAATCTTGCCATTGCGCTTGCGTTTGTAGACACCTTCTGTGTATCTCATTGAAGTATCTCAGAACTCTGTGCGCTGGATTTGGTTGAGGTGTATCTCCACCGTGGATGGGTGGAAGGAGCTAAGACGACTGTACCACAGAAAGAATCCGGTTTGTGCGGGTAATTGTGCGGGTGGACCGCAAAATTTGCTAAAATGCCGAGTATTCTGAAGGTTTTTGAGGGTAGAGCGGATCGTTGACACGGTAGGGGTCTGGGGTTCAAATCCCCACGCGCCTACCATTCCTCTCAATAAGTTACATGCCTTTTCATCCCGTCACCTCAGACGAGTTAACAATATGAGTGGAACACGTAGCTCCAAAGCTCGGAGAGCGATTCCGGAATTCGTCAAGCGAGCGGTTATCGCCCGCGACGGAAACAGGTGCCGAAATTGCGGTGTCGAGACTGAGTTCCTACATTGGGATCATCTCTTTCCGTTTGATTTGGGAGGGCCGAATACAGTGGAGAATATCCAGCGGCTTTGCCCCACGTGTAATACCTCCAAAGGAAACCGAATTCAGTGCCATCGCTGCCGCCACTTAACGAGTCCAGATAAGTCACACTGTCCTCAATGCGAGGCTCCACTGATCCAATCCAAATATTCTAAGACTTTCAAAGGGCGGGCTGAGCGTTCGCTTCAAAAAGTAGGTTTAATCACGGTAATCGGTGGATCGGCAACACTAATTCTTTTATTCGTGATTGGTATGGCCGTTCTTCTTTACTTCATTCGTAGCGGAAGTTCGGATCAGGCGCGTAGCGTTAGTACGATCGTGAACGAGTCCTTCAGCGCCACATTCGACAAACCAGCAAGTTTCAAAGTTACTGTCCCCAGCGACGCAAAAAATGCTCGAGTTGTTGGAGGGTTCAAAGTAACCAGTGGGACTGCTGTGAATTTCTTTATTGTTAGTGACTCGCAGTTTCAGCAATGGTCTGCTGGAGTTCCGAAGGAGTCTTTGTTTCAGCGTCAACAAACGCCCACTGCAAAGGTTCGTCAATTGCTAGGACCAGGAACGTATTACATTCTGTTTTCTTCTCCAGATTCCAATAAGCCTGTTACTGTCGCAGCGGAATTGTATTCAAAGTACGACTAGGATAGGTTATGGGGTTATTAGGCGGAAAAGGAAACGAAAAAACAGTTCAAATCCCCATTGCGATATTATTTCTTAACCGCCGGTTGGCGAAACGATCGCTCTGTCATGTCGTTCGGATCGGTCGACACTGGTCCATCGCGCCACAGCCAGCGCATCATCTCCGGCATGATCGCGCCGCCAAACTTCTGACCGTGCTTATTTATTCCCCAGGAGTAGTTCACGTCGTAACCCTTCTGCGTGAGCGCCTTCATCAGTCTCACATTTTGTAAAAACCAATCCCACTTCTCGTCATAGACTCCGTTGCGAATTCCTCGGTTGTCGTTTCGGCCACCGCACAGGAAGATGCGAATCGGCTTCTTCTCACTAGCTAACACACGTTCCGCGTATGCGTGCCCTCCACGAATGTTCGTGAAACTGCCCACATTACTCAGCACCTTCCGGAAGTGATTCGGCCGTTCCCAGGCGACAGTGAAGGCGGCTATCGCTCCTGAACTCGAACCACCGATTCCGTGCTGCTCCGGATCCCTTGAAATGTTGTACTCCTTGTAGAGCACCGGCATCAGCTCTTCGGTGATTACTCGAGCGTACTTGTCGTCGAGTGAGTTGTATTCGGTGGGCCGATTTGTGGTTCTGTCGCCCCACTCCTTTGAGTTAGGCTCAGGCTGCTCAGGCGTGCGGCCCGGATTGATAAACACGCCGATCATTACCGGAATCTCGCGCCGGTAGATCAGATTGTCCATCACGTTTTGTGCGCGCACATCTCCGTTCTCGTCTTTGAATGCATGGCCGTCCTGAAAAACCATCAAGGCCGCCGGAACCGCCGCATCGTATTGCGCCGGCACGTAAACCCAGTACGTGTGCTGAGTTCCCGGATAAGCATTGCTCGGCAGCGTGTATGGTCCACGAATCTCGCCCTTTGGGACGCCTTCCTGCGGCAGCGAGTCGGGACCGAGACGGTATTGAGAGTCCGGATCCGGCGTGGTCGTCATCCCGCCACCGCGGTTTGCGCCTTGTTGTCCCGCAGCGACTGGCGGCGAAGGAACACGGGCCAGAGCTATAACTGCCACCCCGACACACACGAAGCTTAGTAAGTACGGTGCCGTCCCTCTCATTGCGCCTCCTAATTGAAACGTGTGATCGTGCGTCAGAGCAGATCCAGTTGACCGGTACTGTCACCCAACTTTTCCTCCCGAACGCCCATGCGATCCAGGAGTGAGAGGTACAAGTTCGTAACGGGCGTGCCCGACGGAGCAATGACATGTCTTCCGGGTCTCAAACTGCCCGCACCACGGCCTGCCAGTAACACAGGTAACGCTTCATGAGTATGTCTATTGCCATCGGCTATTCCACTACCGTAGACGACCATCCCGTGGTCCAATAAAGTACCGTCGCCCTCAGTTGTCGACTTAAGCCGCTCCAGAAGATAAGCAAACAATTCCGTGTGCAGCGTGTTGATGCGAACGACCTTCTCGATCCATTCCGGATTGTTGCGATGATGGGTCAGTGGATGATGTGGATCGCTGATACCAATCTCCGGATAGACTCGATTGCTTCCCTCCCGTCCCATCATGAGCGTGACGACGCGAGTGAGATTGGACTGAAACGCCAGGACCAGCAAGTCGGCCATCAGTTTTACATATTGAGGATATTCGAACGGAATTCCGGTTGGTTTATCGATCCCGGGCGGCAGTGCGCGCGTGTCTTTTTCGGCGCTCTCAATTCGTTGCTCGACCTGGCGGACGGAGAAAAGATATTCGTCGAGCTTGCGCTGATCCGCGGGGCCGAGAGTCTTAACAAGACTTTGCGTATCCGCTCTCACCAAGTCCAGTATGCTCTTTCGATACTTCAGTCGTCGTGCCCTGGTTTGCGGATCGAGATTGAGATCTTCAGCGGTCCCAAACAAGCGTTCAAAGGCGGCACGAGGATTTACCTCGGGTGGCATCGGAGTTTGCGGAGTACGCCAGGCGAGGCTGTTGGTATAAGCACAACTATAGCCGGAATCACAGTCGCCGACTGTACGCGAATCCTCGCAACCGAGTTCGAGAGAAGGGAACCGCGTGCTGCCTGCTAACCTGGTTGCGGCCACCTGGTCCACGGAGACGCCTCCGCGAATGTCGGCGCCGGCAGTTTTGTGGCAATGAACTCCGGTGAGAAAGGAAGCTCCAGCGCGGGCGTGGTCCCCTGGTCCATCTCCCAACGCATTGCCTGTATGGGAGTCCAGATTTGAAAGAACGTAGAGGTCCTTCCGAAAAGGCTCGAGCGGTTTGAGAATCCTCTTGAACTCATAGTCCTGACCACTAGCGTCAGGCGTCCAGTCTTTCATGACGATGCCGTTTGGCACGTAAACAAAGGCCATTCGCGCCGGCGCCTTGAAACCAACACCGCGAGCGAATGCCGGGACCATCGCATCCAGCATTGGCAGGGAGAGCACAGTTCCCAGTCCGCGGAGAAACGTTCGCCTCGACAATCGCTTCCCGGTAATGATCATCGTGAACTCTCTCCTCTTCGCTTTTGAAATGGTTGGCTATTGACGATCCCCAGAATCAGACTCGACATACGGTAATTGTCGGCAGCTACCTTTCTGACGATTTCATTAACAGCTTCGGCGTCGGATGTTTCAAGTCCTCTACCCAATGCGTACATGAGCATCTTCCGCGTCAAAGTTTCCGTGAATCTATCGGGCTGAGCTTTCAGTATCGACTTCAGTCCTTGTGGACCAGTGAACGATCTTCCGTCAGGCAGTTCTCCCGAAGCATTGATCGGAAACTCACCATCCTTCGTGCGCCAGGCCCCGACGGCGTCGAAGTTTTCCAACCCAAAACCCAAAGGATCCATTCGTACATGACACGAAGCGCAGATTGGGTTCTTTCGGTGCAGTTCCAGTTGTTCGCGCATGGAAGATGTGGTGCCGATCTTTTCCTCATTCAGATTCGGAACATCAGGCGGAGGCGGAGGCGGTGGACTGCCGAGCAGATTGTCCAACACCCACTTGCCTCGGAGTACCGGCGACGTGCGGTTAGCGTATGAGGAGATCGTCAACACGCTTGCATGAGTCAGCAGTCCGCCTCGTTGTGTATCGCGGGCAAACGCGACTTTGCGAAACTCCGGACCCTGCACCTCGGTCAAACCATAGAAGCGCGCCAGGCGTTCGTTTAGATAGGAATAGTCAGCATCGATGAAGTCGAGAATACTGCGATCCTCGCGAAGGATACTCTTGAAGAACATCGCGGTCTCTCGCGCCATCGACAAACGCAGATACTCGTCGAAGTCCGGAAACTTCTTTGCGTCGGGTTTGACTGATTCGAGAGCGCGTGTTTGCAACCATTGTCCAAGGAAATTATTAGCCAGCGCATCTGCCTTTGGATCGAGCAACATCCGTCGTACCTGAGCGGCAAGTGTCGCAGGGCGCGACAGCTTACCTTTATCGGCTGCTGTCAGCAGCTCGTCGTCCGGCATACTGCTCCATAGAAAGTAGGATAATCGCGATGCCAATTCGTGTTGTGACAGGGAAGTCGCTGTTTTTGGCGGTCGTGCTTCAATGCGGAAGAGAAAGTGAGGCGAAAGCAGTATCGCCTGAATGCCTACGGCGAGCCCTTCTTCAAACGATCCGTTATCGTTTTGCGCTTGCGCGACCAGGTTCGTCAGTTGTGTTACTTCCGCTTTCGTAACCGGACGTCGATATGCACGATGGGCCAGTCGCTCGACGATGACACGAGAGCATTTCTTTTCGTGTTTGCTATTCAAGTGTCCGCAAGCGTAGATCTTCTTTTGACTCTCGATTGAAGGTCCTTTCACCGCGGCATACGGACCACCTAACTCGACGGAGCCGATGCGTGCGCTGTTTGCGGGAATCTTTTCAGCCCGTCTCTTCTCAAACTCTTTTCTGGCTTCTTCAACCTCGGCTGCCGTCGCGTTCCGAGGCGGCTTGAATGTAGGCGGTGGTGGAATGACTCGCTTTGATGGATTGGGTCCGTTGTAACTGGGCGGCAGTCCTTCGTAGAGACGTGGAATCGTGATCGCAAGCCAGTGATCGCCTGCGGTCAGAGTCACCCGGAACTCTGTTTTGACGCCCCAGAGTTGTTGCGGTTCCCCCGCGGCGCCAAAGGAAGCGACAGTTGCCGGATCCACTGTTATCTGCTGATTCTGAACTCCGTCAATCCACAGCGCGAGTTGTAAGGCTTCCGAACCTGCAGGACGATCCCCGCCCAGGTTGACTCGAAGCACGTACTCACCTGCGACGGGAAACCGGTGCGTTGTGTGAAAGGCGTTGGGCAGGCTCAAGCCGCTCAGATCGTAATCAGTCAACGGCGTCATCTGCGGCTTCTGGTTTCGCCGGCCCGCCCGCAGATTCACGAGAGTGGGCTTCATCGGCTCGTTGCCGAAGATGGCGATACGCGAGATTTTTTCCGCCGCGGTCAAATACTTTTCCATCAACACCGGTGAGATCGAAAGCACGTCGGCAATGTTGTCAAAGCCGTATCCGGAATCGTCCTGGGGAAAGTCATCTGAGGAATGACGGTCAACACCGAGGAGGTCGCGTACCGTGTTGTCGTACTCGACGCGGTTAAGACGGCGAACAGTTACTCGCCCCGAAGTGGTATCTGCGGCAACGACTGGAGCGTTCGCATCAGGTGCGGCGCCGAGTTGATGTGCGAGCCATTGGGTTACGGCAACTATTTCCGCCGGTTTGGGTGGAATCACTTCGGGAGGAGGCATCTCGCCCGCGCTAAGCCTCTCGAGAATGCGCTTCAGTGTCGCCCGATTGTTGGTGAGTGAAGCGGCGGTGTCGAAGGCTCCGAGGTTCAGATTCGCAGTTTTAAGGTCCTTGTTATGACAGTCAGAACAGTGTTGAGCGAAAAAGGGCCGGACGACTTTGTCGAACGTGACGTCCTGTTTTGGTTTGTCCTGTTGGGGAGCGTTAGCGCTTTGTATTTGAGGTTCAAACGCGACGAGCGCCACGAGACAGACGCAGAGAAGCGAGATTAAGAACAATAATGTGCGCCTCAGCTTCGTTCGCTTCATGTACTCCTGTTCAAATCGAACTGGTTTGGACTTATGTCTGGACCCCGGGCAAAACAATATAGACCATTGCCGATGATTGCGAAAGAGTGGCCTTTAACGAGATCTTTAATGTCAGACCCGTTTAATGCGTGTGCCATTAAACGATACGTGCGATTTTGTAAACCTGCATCAAGTAATCGTAAGGTCCAGAGCAAAGCCCCGACACGCATGGCCGGCAGAATGCGACGCGCGTCTCGAGTGTTTAATCCGACAATGGAGAAGAAAAGATGAAGTATCTCTTGACGATTTTGCTGCTATTTACCTTTGCTTGTTCAAAGTCACCAGATCAAACTAATCTCGCCAAAACGACTAATTCCGGTGCGCAGGAGAATGCAAAAACGGGAAGCTCATCAGATCCGAATGAAGTTCGCGCGGAGTATGCAATTGCCGATGAGCAACCACCATCGGGAGATACTCAGTGGAAGGCGGTCAGTTTAGACGAAGCGAGCGAGTTACCAGATATCGGACCTCAAAGTCGAGTGTGGATACGAGCTGCCATTGGTAGAGATACTCAGTGGGCAGTCTATGGTCCAGTCAGCCATAACCTGGTGGTCAACATTATACCGATAGAAGAAGGCGGCGTACCGAAGTTGGTTCAGTTCTCAACTGAACAGGACGCGGACAAGAAAGGGTTAACATGTTGCCGAATGCCCCGCTTTAGAGTCGGTCGTCCAAGAGGGCTCCCCAGGATTACGGTGCGCAAACCAGTGCCGGATGTTACGGTGCGATGGAACAAACCGATTCCCAGCATCACCGTCCGCGGGCCGAATGTTACTATTGAGGACTTACCAAAACTTCCGTCACTTAGTAACCCAATTGAAAGAGATGGACCGAAGCCAACCGAACTGGGAATATTCTGTGAAATTGAAGATGGAGACGCGCGTTTGTCTATTCAGAATGGTGAATCAAGAGTGATCGACGTTTGGATCGACTGGAAGGGGATAGTTACTGGTCCCATACGCGTTGATTCAAAAACGATGCGCAGTATTGGTAAAAGTGGGTACTCTTCTTGCGATACTGCTAAGGCAAATATTCAAATCAAAAAGGCCGAATTTGCAGACTGAACTACGGCGCAACGTCGGGAATATCCGAATCGCTCCGTAGTTGAATTAAGATTGGCGGCGATCGAACGTGTGGTCAGTTGGGACTCGCGATAAGCACACGCACTCTTTGAGTGATATCTTTCTCACTAACGCCTTTGAGTGCGGCAGTTTCTGGTATTTGCTCGTCAAGTGGAACAGCGCCTGTCTCTGACAGCTCGTACGCCGTAAGAATAGACAGATCTTCCTTGTTGTGCTTTGGCGTTAAGAAGAGTAGATAGCGCGAGCCTACCTGGGGCATATTCACACCAAAAACTCGGTAAAGGAATTTTTGTCCATTTGGATACATGACGTGCCCGCCGATTCTATCCGCTGTAAGAACCGACCCCTGCCCGATACCAGCAGTCTTGGATTTCAGTACTTCCTCTACAACCAGAGTAAATTCCGAAAAGATATTTTTCTTGTTGTCAGAGAGATGTGCTTCTGCGCTTCCAATGGTTGCGACCACAACTATGTCACTCTCAACCACCGGTAGCGGCGGAAAAGTAACATGAGGCTCAGGAGTTAATATCGCTTCATTTATATCTGGCCCAACAATAGAGTAAACCCAGTTGCCGTCGTTATACCGCTTTTTCTTCGCCTTTTTCTCTGGGTCAGATGGATCTGGTTTGTTGTAATCCACCGTCGGAAAACGTTCTTTGATCTTCTTGTTGTGTTCGCGATGTTTCCGCTCGGTGTCTTGCTGGCCCAAAGCTGTCGCAGCAGGAAAATTTAGAGCTAATGAGGTGCCCAGGACGAGTACCCATAAGACGTAGGTGAGCTTTTTCATGCGGTTGCCTTTGTGAAGTATTGTTACATGCTTGGTGTAGAATTCCGAACAATGCCCGTGAAGTAATAACCAGCAACTCTCAGGAGGCCCCCCGATGCGCAAACTCCGTCTCCGTTACCTTAGCGGCTCGTTACTTCTGATCTTCTCCTGCTCCGTCACCAGCTTCGCCTGGGGGGAGCGTGGACATCGACTGACTGCACGCATTGCCAGTCGATTCTTAACTCCGCAGTCTCAGAGCCTCATCGTCGATCTGCTCAAGGCCGACATCGTCTCCAACCCTGCGTACTACCAAACTAATTGTCCAAATGTCGCAGCGTTAAGCAATCAGACAAGCCTTACGCCGGCTGAAATCTCGACGTTCATCGACCTCGGATTGGCTTGTATCGCGCCCTGGCCCGATCCGCCGCTCAAGTGGGATCGCCCGTACACCTCCAACTGGCATTTCATCGACATCCCCGTCGACATGAGCGCGCCAGGTGGTCCTACGACTACGACCGCAAATCTCGCGCGGGATTGTTTGATGGACGACGAGCGAGGCGATTGCGCCATCAACGCGCTCCGCCGGTTCCGTCCGGTTCTGGCTAATCCAAAAGAGCAGCCGATATCTCGCGTCGAAGCGCTGAAGTTTATCGTTCACATCATAGGCGACCTTCATCAGCCTCTGCACTGCGTCACAGACAAGAAAAACTTCAACGACCCAAAGGACCTGGGCGACATCGGAGGCAACCGAAAGATCGTTCAGTTCAATGTTCCAAACTGGGAGCACAATATCCACAAAGACGTAAATGCTCGTTGGAAAGAACAGTGGAACCTGCATTCGGTGTGGGACGAAGGCATCATCGACGCAACGATGAACCTTCAGAAACTCGACGAAGACAAATATCTGGCGCTGTTGTTAAAGCCGGTCCGGAAAGTTAGTGCGGCGGAACTCGCGAAGTTGCAAAGCGGTGATTTATTCACGTGGATTGCCGACTCTTACTCGATCGCGGTGAAGAAGGCGTACAAGCTCCCGAAGTTTGATCCCACTTACGAATACCTCGACAAAAAAGGCAACAAGCACACAGGCGGATACAAGTTGCCGCCGTCCTATTACGCCGCAAATGGGGACGTTGTGAGTGATCAACTGCTAACCGGAGGACTGCGTTTAGCCAGGTTCCTTAATGACACGCTGGCCAAGTAGGGATTATCCTCAGTTCCGGCCGTTTAATATTTACCGGGAATGCTTTCACTAAGATTACACCTCGCGCGTTCGGTTCTTATTGCCCTTGTCATTGGCGTTCATATCCATGCGCAGACGCCGCCTTCGTTATCGGAGTTTGAAGATCTAGCCACCACGCTCATCAAGCTCAAATCTCCCGAAGAGCGCGAGCAGCTACTTGCTAGACATCAATCTCTGATGACGCCTGATTTGCGTAAAGCCCTGATCAGGCAAGGCCACTCTCAATTGATGGCCGGGCGATACTCAACGGCGTTCGATATCTACGGAGTCGCCCAAAATATCTCCGAGCAAATCGGCGATAAAGAAGGCGTTGCGACAGCGTCCCTCGACATCGGCACTGTCTTCTATTTTCAAGCGAACTATCCGGCCGCGTTGGAGCACTACCAAAAAGCGCGCGACCTCTTCACCGAGGTTACTAATCCTTACGAATCAGCAAAAGCACTCTCCGGCCTCGCTTTGATTTACAAAGAGCAACGTCGTGACACAGAAGCACTCGCCGCTTTGCAGCAGGTGTTGCAGGAGTTCACCTCACTCGGCGACGACCGCGAAGTAGCCAACACCCTGAACATGATCGGCACGATCCATTATGGACAGGGAAACTATTCAGCCGCCGCCGCAGCTTTCCGTAAGAGCGCTGAAGCAAACAGCAACTCCGATTCGGTCGTGCGCCTGGCCGACGCTCTATACATGCAGGGCGACTACACGCAAGCATTGAGTTTCTACAAGAAGTCGCTCGATCAAGCCGGCAGATCTGAAATCGGCGCGACCATCGCAGCCCTGAACGGCGCCGCAAATTCGGCCTACTACATGGGCAATTACGACGAGGCGCTCGAAAACTATCAACGCAGTTTCGAAGTTCAGAAAACCCAACCTGACAAACTCGGTCTCGCCACAGCGCTCAAGGGAATCGGCAACGTGCATCGCGCTCGCGGTGATTATGGCGCGGCGCTCGAGAATTACCTCAACAGCCTGAGTATCGCCGAGACGATCAAAGCTCCTATCGGCACCACTCTTGCCAGCATCGGTTTCGTCAGAGCTTTGCAGGGCGACTACGCCCAGGCGCTTATCTACTACGACAAGGCGCTGAAAGAGTTTGAAGCCACATCAAACAAGATCGAGATGGCGCGCGTCCTGACCCTGATAGGCAATGTTTATTATCGACAGGCTTCGTACGACTCCTCGCTCAGTTCGTACCGTCAAGCCCTCGCGTTACGTGAAGCGATGGACGACCAGTCGGGGCAGGGCGACGTGCTCGCCGGCATCGGTTCTACGCTCCTGCGCCAGAAGAATTACTCCGACGCGTTAGACAGTTTCGAAAAAGCACTCGGCTTGTTCAAGTCTGTTGGTAAACAGGAAAGAATGGCGGAAGTTTTGACGCGAGTCTCTGAGGCGTTTCTACTTCAGAAGGATTTTACAAAGGCGCTTAACGCTGCCGAGAGCGCGGTAACGATCGCGACAGGTCTCGGTAACAGCGAACTTCAATGGTACGCGCGGATGCTGGCGGGCAAGGCCCATGCAAAGTTGGAAAATGGACCGCAGGCGTACAGCGCGTTGACCGGTGCGATCGCAACGGTGGAATCGCTCCGGTCGGAATCGCCCGCCGTAGGGATCGGCGATCACAACCGAACGTTGCCGTATCTGGCCGCAATCGACTTTTTGATGGACCAGCATCGTCCCAGCGAGGCGTTTCAATATGCAGAACGTGCGAAGACGCAATCGCTGATCGATCTACTGAAGAACAACAACGTCACTCCTCAGAAAGGGCTCTCCGTCGAACAGCGTCGCCAGGAGCAACGTTTATCGGGTGAGGTTGCTTCGCTTCAAATTCAACTCGATCGTGAAGAAGAACGACGGTTATCGAATGAAACACGAAGGCTCGAACTGCGCGACAAGTTGCGAAGGGCTCGCGCGTCGTACGCTGAGTTTCGCCAGAAAGTGTTCACCGTCAATCCGGGTTTGAAAATCATTCGCGGTGAGCTGCCGCCACTCAAACTGGACGACCTGCGTTTACTGATCACGGACACGTCAACGGCGCTTCTCGAATATACGATCACTGAGAACAACACGTACCTGTTCGTCTTAACCGCCGACAAGGCTGCCGGAAAGAACCCGCAAAGAAAACGGCAGTTCGAGATCAATCTGAAAGTTTATCCGCTGGAAATCAGACACAATCAACTCGCCTCAAGAGTGCGACAGTTTCAGCAATTACTCAGCTCACGCGCCGATAACTTTGATGAACTCGCGCGCGAACTCTACGAGTTGCTGGTAAAGCCGGCGGAGGACCAGATCGCGCTCAAGTCGAAACTGATCTTTGTGCCCGACGGTATGCTTTGGCATTTGCCATTCGAAGCGTTGCAACCTGATGAGGAGCAGTATGTAGTGGACCACAGGCAGGTCTCGTACGCGCCATCGCTTTCGGCGCTGCGTGAGATGAGAAAGCCGGCGCTTCCAGGGCCGGTTGGGCGGCTCAATTTGTTCGCGTATGGAAATCCGGAGTTGTCGAAAGAGTTTACGACTCGATCCGAGCTCGCTCACGCCGGGGTAAAGCTGGAATCGTCTCCCGCGCAGGAAGAAGAGCTCAGGCGTATCGCGACGGCCTATGGTCCAACGACAACCCACCTGTCTGTCGGTCCGAAAGCAAACGAAGAGCAGGTGAAATCTGATATTTCGCGAGCAAAGATCATGCATTTCGCTGGGCCTGCCATTTTGGATGACGCCAGTCCGATGTCGTCGTTTATCGGGCTCTCGTCTGCGACAGGCGAACGAGACGGGCAAGACGGGTTTCTCCAGATTCGTGAAATCATGAATCTGCCATCGAGTGCCGAGCTCGTTGTTTTATCGACGGCGCAGTCGAAACCCGGCATCAGCGGCGAGGCTGCGGTTGGTTTTTCGTGGGGATGGTTTGTGGCGGGCACGCGTGCGACGTTGGTGAGTCGTTGGCAGGTTGAATCGCGAACACAATCGACGCTTTTCAATGAATTTTATTCTTCTATCAAGAGTCCGGTGTCCAAAGGTCGCGCTTTACATCAAAGCGTTTTGTCGGTTCGGCGATTAGCCGAGACTCAACATCCATATTATTGGGCCGGCTTTGCGCTGATCGGCGACGCACGCTAATGAACAATGCGACACGTCTTTATCTTCACGCTGCTGCTTATTCTTCCGATCCAATCAGTCGCGCAAACCAAACGTTGGGCAGATCGTCTGATGTCCAACGACGCGAAGATCCGCACAACCGCCGAAGCCGCGCTCGTCCATGACGGCGTGCGTTCGTTGCCTTTACTCAGACGATTCCTCAACACCGACGACGACGCGCTTCACGAGGAGACGTTTGAAATCATTCGCCAGATCGGTCCACCCGCAATTCCGTTGCTGCTGGAACTCCTTCGTCATCAGCAGGTCTCTTTCCGGCGCTTTGCCGCTGATGCTTTTATCGATCTCGCGCCCGATTCGGTTTCAGTTCAACCGGCGTTGAGACGCGCGCTCAGAGACGAAGATTCGATGGTTGCAGCCGATGCCGCACGTGCACTCGGCGCGTTGCGTGACAAGGCGAGTCCTTCGGTACGCGCCCTGGTCCATGCGCTCTCGCATGAGGAACCACACGTTCGCATTTACGCGGCGGAGGCGTTGGCATCCATCGGTCCGAAAGCAGTCGCGGCGACTAAGGATCTCGCTAGAGCGTTGAGCGATCCGACGCCCGGCGTCCGCTGGGCCGCAGGTGAAGCTCTCGGAACCATTGGCCCAGGCGCGGCGCCGGCGGTGCCTCAACTGATCGAAGCGCTGAAGGATGAGTTTCTGTATGTTCGCATCTGCGCGGCCGGGGCGCTTGGAAGCATCGGGCCGAAGGCTCGCTCAGCCCAGGAACCACTGAAAGCAGCCGCAAAGGATCCCGTACTGCGTCACGAAGTCGAGTGGGCGTTGAACCGCATCGCCGGAATCGAATCCGCAAACTCTGTCGCCCCAACCAACGCGCCAGTGCCTTCGATCCAACTCCAGACGATCGTCACGCAAACCGGCAATCCTCCCGTTGACTGGGATACAAACACGGGGCGAAACATCGTCTGGAGCGTCGAGTTGGGAAACGAAGTGTATGGCAGTCCGGTCGTCGCCGGCGCTGTGGTTTATGTCGGCACTGACAACACGCGGCAAATGAATCCCGCGTTTCAGGATGACGCAGGCGTGCTCATGGCGTTTCGCGTGACGGACGGCGCGTTCCTTTGGCAGGACGTGGCCCCGCGAGTCGCGCGACGCGGCCTGAGAGAGTTCCTTTTGCCTTCGACGACAAGCGTTCCTTACGTCGAAGGCGATCGCCTGTACTACGTCAACGCCGAGTGTCAACTCCGTTCTCTCGACACGAAAGGTTTCGGCGACGGCGAAAACGATGGTCCATATCGCGACGAGGTCTTCAAAGACAACGCAGCCGCCGACATCATCTGGCAAGTCGACATGCCCGCGCTCGGAGTCTTTCCTCACGAAGCGTGCAACAGTGAAGTGTTGCCGCTGGGTGATCTGCTCGTCGTCGGTACTTCAAACGGACAGAATGAAGGCCACACGCGCGTTCCATCGCCACGCGCTCCAAACCTGATCGCGGTGAACAAGCACTCGGGCGAAGTCGTCTGGCGTGCGATCGGAGCCGGAGATCGTGTGCTGCACGGCGACTGGGCCAGTCCCGCGGCGGGCAACGTCAACGGGCGTATTCAGGTGTTCTACGGCGGTGGAGACGGTGTGCTGCGCGCTTTCGATGGTGTGTCGGGGCAGGAAGTATGGCGCTTTGACGGCAATCCGAAAGACGCGCGCTTTCTTCCACGTCCGGGTGTGTTTTCGCGTAGTTCGATCATCGCTTCGCCCGTCTTCGCCGACGGCCGTGTCTTCATCGCGATGGGCCAATCTCCGGGGCACGGCAATGCGCCGTCGTTTGTTTACGCCGTCAGTCCCAACGGCCAGGGCGACGTTACGAAGAGCGGGCTCTTGTGGCGTTCATCCCAAGTCGGCCGCGTGGTGGGAACGCCGATCGTAAAGGATGGTCTGCTGTATGTTGGCGACTTGAGCGGAACCGTTCATTGTCTTGACGCTGTCACCGGCGCGCATCTATGGAAGCACGAGACGAACGATGCGATCTGGGGATGTTTCCTGCTCGCGGGCGATCGCCTTTACGTTGGAAACGCTGAAGGACTTATGACCGTTCTTCGTGCGGGACGCAAAAAGGAATTGCTGGGTGAGATTCAGATGGATGCGCCGCTCTATTCGCGTCCGACCGTGAACGGCGATTCACTTTACGTCGCGACCGCCAGCCGGTTATACATCATTGCCGCGAAGCGTTGGTAGTATCCTAATTTGAAATTCGTTTTTATCCGTGTTCCCTATGAGCGCTGCCTTAGCTGATGTTGCGTACACAGGAAGAACACGGATTTGGTTGACCAATCTCTCTCCCGCAAGTCAAAATATGACCCTCACGTGCTCGCGAACAGTCGAACTGCCGCGCAATCCAGGGACAACTTGCCGCTCAGAGGATCGATTATGGAAGCCCTACATTTTATATGTCGCAAGTGCAGCGAGGTCAGTGGAATGAAGTTGCCGGCCGACGAGAGGCGAGAACTGTTCGGTCTGCAAGTCCTCAATCTGATGCAACCCAGACGCGTCAACTTCTACTGTGAACATTGTGGAACCGCAAACTCGATCTCGATAAGTCCGGAAACGTTCAATCTCCTGATGGTCCTGGATGTCAGCGATGAAAAGTAGTCCTGACCTAAAGACAACGCCTGTAGTTATCGGTGCTGCGCCCGAAGAACCTCCCGTGGCCGTCGTCGAGTTCGACGAGTTATACAAAAAGAGTGTCGATAACTTAACCGAGATCCTGAAGTACATAGCGACGACGAGCGGAATCGTTATTGCAATGTACTCAGCCGCCGTTCGTGAGTATGTGAAGGATCCGTTTATCGCGAGTCATCGACCGGCGAGAATATTGGTCTTCGTTCCGGTCGTTTTGCTGGTTGCTACGATCGTTTGTACGGTGGTCGGAGTTTTTCCGAGGAGCTATAAAGCAAACACCGATTACGAAAAGAGCGTTGCGGTAAAGAGATTACGAACGACTAAGAGGAGATGGGGTAAAGCCGGCCTCGTATTGTTTCTGGCGAGTTTTGTGTTTTTACTCTACGTGATCGGCGCTCAAGCGATTGGGTTTTATCCGTTCACCTGAAAGCTCCGGCGGAGTTTGCAGTTCGGACCAGCGTTCCGAAGCCGCCAAGCGAACTGAACAGCAAAACATAACCCATGCGTCCCAGTTTGCGTTGGATCTCTTCGATATCTTTACGTTCGAGTTTGTTCTCTTTGTGCAGGGCTGAACAGTTGTAAGCGAGGAAGCGCTGTGGAATCTCCGCGTGAACACTTTTGGCGAATTCCTGGGCTTCGGACAAGTCGACGGTCGGGCACTCAAAGCAGACGAGATCAGCGTACGGAGCGTAAGCGAGGCCTCGTGCGATAGCAGCCCTCAAGCTGGCTCGGTAGGGAAACACTCCCGCCGCCGTGCGCTGACCGCATATAAATTCACGATCGCGCGGATCGATGTCAGAGCTCACGTATTGCGCGACCCTCGCGAACGTCGTGGCCATCAGTATCGTCGATGTGCCGCAAACGTCGGCCGCAAAGCGGGCGGCATTGATCTTTTCCAGCAGGTAACGTGTTGGACCAAGCACTCGGCCGTCATCATCCGTTCGCGGTAAGTCATCGCCGAATTCGATGATGGACGAACCGGCGTCGAGCAGCGCTTTTGTGACGACATACGCGTGAAGCAGTCGAGAGATGTCGGACTGTCCTCCGAACTCGGTATAGCTGAGCAAGTACTCGCGAATGTCTTCTTCGGAAAGCCTACGAGCTGTTGTGTCGATCCATTTCCGGTTTGCACCTTGCAGAAAAACAACCAGCTTCGCGAACAGGGCTTTTATTTCTTCCGGCTCCGATTCGAGTGAGAGTTGTTTTTGGTCCAGGTCGTTCATTTCATGTGAATTATAGTTTCTGCCGCTGTCAGTGTGAATGAAATGCCGGCAAACGAAGTGACCTCACAATTTGTTTTTGATCCGTGGTTCCCGGCCTACGACGCTTCCGCCGTTCCGCGAATGCCACTCCGCGGGGCTCTATTCAAAAAGTTCTTCGAACCCTTTGGCGGCAGGTACAACATCAAACCGGAGGATAACGCGGCGCTTCTTCCCGGTTGGTTCAAGCGACGTTACTGGGACTACCTGCGAAAGATGCAGCGCGGCGGTCTTTACTCACGCGCGCTTCGTTCAGCGTACGTTGATTTGGTAGACAATCCGCATTTAAACGCAGCGGTTACGGGAATACGGAAATCGGCGTTCATCGGCGTCTTTACGGGGGCCGTTTGGGACCTGGGATACTTTTTCCAGGTTCTGTTGTCGCATCCCGAGGTACTTCCGGACGTCGGAGAACCGAACAAGCAGGTCAAGTGGTTTGACGATCTTTCAGCGTGGAACTGGAACTTGTCTGTCGGCGCCGCGCTTCAGTCTTTGCCGAAAGGCAGTGGCGCGACATTGGCGAAAGGCGAACGCGCCGTCTTTGCCGGATACCTCACGATGTTCGCCCTCGACTTCGTGTTCTTTCACGAGATCGGACATTGGTGTCTGGGGCACGACAAGTTCGCAAGAAAGATTCGAAAAGACTTCGGACCGTTTGTCGATGAGACTGGACCATGCCAGCTTCCTGCAATTCCAAGCCAGGTGATCGAACTTCAGGCGGACTCTTTCGCTGTGGTATTCACTGTAAACGAGTGGTTCTCAGCTTTGTATGGTCCGCAAAGTATTTTCAAATCCGCTGGTGAGGCGCTTCGCGTGTGGTCCATTGCGATGGCGTTCACGTTTGTGCTTTTCGGGCAGGAAAGAAGTCGCGAGATTCCATCCGTTGGCGTGAATCCGCATCCCGGAATGCTGCAATCACATCCACACCCCAGCATTCGTCTGGAAAACGCGCACTTGGAGGCATGGAAGATAGCGGGATTGTTCTCGCGCGCAGCGGTTTCCGAGTTCGACGATTCGTGGCAAAAGGGAATGCGAGCAGTAGCGGAGGTCTGTAACGTGCTCAAGATCCCGTCTACCGTGTGGCACGCGGACCGAGACACTATCGAACGAACCTACCGACTGTTATGCCTCAATGGGGTACCGCTGCAAGACGACCTTAACAAATGCAGTCGAATTGCATAACGCGTTGCGCGCGACGATGGTAGAATTTTCGCAACTCTCAAGAATGTTCTTAGTGAAAGTGAAAGGCAGGAAGCGTGATGGTTTTTGAAATGATCGACGGCACGTATCGTCAGACTAATCTACCCAACGAGTCGGCCGAATATCTGGCGAAGCGCGAAGAATTGCGCCTGGCGGAAATCGAACTGATGCGACAGCGTGAGCGCGTTGCGGAGTTGCGCCGCAATCTTCCGCGAGGGGCGACGATTCAGGATTACGAGTTTCTCGAAGGTCCAGCTTCGCTTGATGACGGCGACGAACCGATCACGAGAGTTCGTTTGAGCGAACTGTTTACCGCGCCCGATCGTTCGCTCGTGATCTATCACCTCATGTTTGGAAAGAAACAGGTCCCGGCCTGTGGGATGTGTACGGCGTGGATCGATACCTTCAACGGCATCGCTCAGCATCTCGCTCAAAACCTTGATGTTGCCGTTGTTGCTGCCGCCGACGTGCCCGCGTTGCGGGCGTTTGGTCGGAGTCGCGGGTGGAACAAATTGCGTCTCCTGAGTGCGGGCGAAAGCACCTTCAAATACGATTTCGGCAGCGAAAATCGTGAAGGCGAACAAGACCCGATGATCTCAGTTATCACTCGAGACAGCGACGGCACGTTGCGCAACTTTTACAGTGTTCATGCACAGTTGGGCCCTGACATCCCGGAGCGCGGTATCGACGAGTACAACCCGATCTGGAACATCATGGACCTTACGCCGCAGGGTCGAGGGACGTTTTACACTTCGTTGGACTACGGCACGAAGGTCCAGATAGCGAGACGATAGCTAACCGAATCTCAGCGAACGGGAGAGAGCATCATGGTAAACCCGACTTGTCATGGTTGCGTCTCTCCTGCTGTTCGTTTGTCAGTTTGCGAACGCGCAAACAACGGATCCGCTCGAGCGGGTACTAAGTGAGTTACAGGCAGGTCGATTTGAGAATGCGCTCGCCGCCGCCGACGTCATCAAGAAATACGCTCATCAAACGCGAGTATCCGAGTTTCTTTGAGCAGTAAGAATCCACCCAAGCGTTTATCACCAATTCAAACTTTTGGCCGATGACAGTCTCGGCAACTCTCGTTAGACTCACGTCCCTCCCAGCAGTCTTCGCTTTTAGTTAACACGGATCTCATTTCTTAACTCAGTAAGTAGTGTCGGAGGTTGTTGAATGATGCGTACGACCGTTCAACTCTCGTTCTTTCTGATCCTGCTGTTGGCAAGCACTACGGCTGACGCACAAAGCAACTACGCAACCTTGACCGGCACTGTTGTCGATCCTCAACAGCAAGTCGTGCCAGGTTGCACGGTCCAACTCAGCTCCGCGAGCACTAACGCTGCGCGACACGCGACGACAAACGATCTCGGTATATTTCAGATCAGCGGCTTGCTTCCCGGCAATTATGTCTTGTCGGTCCAGGCCTCCGGATTTGCATCGGTGAGCCAGGAGATAAAGCTCGAAGTCGGCGAGGCGCGCATGATTGACGTCGCTCTGAAGGTCGCCGCCGTCAGCACGGTTGTCGATGTCAGGACTGATTCCGTCAACCTGCTCAAGACGACTGATGCGTCCGTCGGCGAAGTCGTCGAACCGACAGCGGTGCAGAATCTTCCGTTGAACGGACGAATGCTGATCGATCTCGTGTTGACCGTGCCCGGCGCGCACGAGTCACACGGAGCGCAGGCCGGCGACATGAGTCCGCTTTACTGGCGTCCGGGCCAACGCTCTGCCGTAAGCATCGGCGGCAATCGTCCCAACGCAAACTACTTCTTACTCGACGGCGCGACAAACACCGATCCGACGTTCAATACGCTCAACCTCAGCCCGTCACCTGACGTCGTTCAGGAGTTCAAAGTCCAGACCGGAAGCTACACGGCTGAAATCGGTGGCGCGGGCGGTGGCCAGATCAACATCGTCACGCGCACCGGAGGAAATGAGTTTCACGGAACAGCGTACGAGTTCCTGCGCAACGACGTGCTCGATGCTCGCACCTTCAACGAGATGGACGAGGGAAATCATCTTGTGCGCAACAACTTCGGCGGTTCGTTGAGTGGACCAATCGTGCGCAACAAAGGTTTTTTCTTCTTCAATTATGAAGGTCTGCGGCATACGAGGTCGCAAACGATGGTCTCGACAGTCCCAACCGAGGATGAGATCAACGGCAACTTCGAGATGAGCGGCGCAAGGATTTACAACCCTTTTAGTTCTCACCCCAACCCGAACTTCGATCCGACCAGGCCCGTCAGCCCAAGCAACCCGCAGGTCATTCGCGATGAGTTTGCGGGAGGCGTGATTCCTCAGAACCTGATCGATCCGAAGGCGCAGTTGTTTCTGCGTAAATACGTTCCACGGCCGAATCTCGAAATGGGAATGATGGGCTGTGGAATGACGATGATGGGCGCTCCCACAGTTGTAGGCGCCGGCATGGACTGCAACAACTATCTCGACGTACGAAATGCCCATCACGAAACTGATCAAGCCACGATTCGCTACGATCACAATCTGAGCGGCGGCGACAGTCTCTTTTTCCGTTATTCGTTCAACAGTGAACGAGGCTTCACTCCGCAAAACCTACCCGGCTTTGGTGCTCTCCACGACAATCTGTCACAACACGGTATGCTTGGTTGGACTCGCATCATCAGTCCAAATGTCGTGAACATCGCGACCGTCACGATCTCGCGGCTCGCGATGCATCGCACTTCGGAAAACAGTTTTACCAACGACATCGTTTCCGAACTCGGAATCACGGGCGTTGGTTTCGGAGGCGAAGGCGCGTGGGGCGCGCCGTGGTTCAACGTGCAGGGTTATTCGGGAATGGGCGACACTTTCATCGCCACACCGATGCACGCGTGGAACACGGTGATTGAAGCTCGTGATTCACTGAGTTGGCAAAAGGGAAGGCACAGTTTGAAATTTGGCGCCGCCTATCGCCATTTCATCTGGCCCATGTGGGGCTTCTTCCAGAACCGGGGTTATTACCAGTTCACCAACGGCTTCACTACTCAAACCGCGACGAACGACGGGACGGGTTCGGCGCTTGCGAGTTTCCTGTTAGGACTGCCCGCGGTGAAACAAAGGCAAGCGGGCATTCCGCAGATGCAGTTACGGCAATGGTACGCCGACGCTTTCGTACACGACAGTTTTCAAATCACTCGCAACACGACGATTCAGCTCGGACTCCGCTACGAATACATGAGTCCGCTGCGCGACATTCGTTACGCAAATACAAACCTCGATTTTCAGAATGGCCGTCCATTCGTATTTATCGGCGGACAACAGGGATACCCGGAAGGCTTGAACCACTCGAACAAGCTGAGGTTCGCGCCGCGCTTTGGTATTTCACATAACCTTCACCAGCACGGTCTCGTGTTTCATGCGGCGTTTGGCATCTTCTTCACACCCGTTGACATGAATACGTGGTGCAATCAACGTCACAACGTGCCATTCGTTTTTCCGGAAACACAACAGAGTGACAATTTCACACCCGCCCCCGGCATTGTTGCCAGTCACTTTAATTTTGGACCAGCCGTGCTGGGCGTCACGACTGTGAGTTTTGCAGCTTTCGAACTCAACGCGCCGCCGCAATACATCGAACAGTGGAGCGGTTCGGTTGAAAAAAGTCTCGGCGCGGAAACAACGCTCGAACTCGGTTATCTCGGATCTCGTGGTCTGCACCTGCAACGGTCTCGTCTCATCAACAACGCGCCTCCGGGACCGGGCGCGATTGGACCGCGCCGGCCGTTTACGACTCTGAGTTTTCTGCCGGGCATGGTCCTGCCTGATAACATCAACGTTGTGAATACGACGTTCCCGGTGAGCGGCATCAATCTGCTGGAGAACTCCGCGACCAGTTCGTATCACGCTGGTTACGTGAATGTGCGCCGGCGATTTGCCCAGGGTTTGACGTTCCTCGCCAACTACACTTATTCAAAGAACCTCAGCGACGCTCCTGATTTCCGTTCGCCAATGTTCGAATCGGCGATACCGCAGAACAGTTTCGATCTGCGACACGAAAGAGGACTCGCCTGCGACGTCCGTCATCGTTTCGCGTTCAGCGCGGTTTACAGTCTTCCGTCGGTGAGCAAGAGCGGTTTCGTTCATACGCTCACGAAGGATTGGCGGCTGTCAGCGATCTACCAGGCACAGTCCGGGTTCCCGTTGACGATTTCCGTCTTCGGCGATACCGCTAACGCCGGCACGTTGCTCGGTGAGAACCCGATCCGCGCAAACTACACGGGCCAGCCGATATTTGACGGTAACAGTAGAACGGCAGACAGGTGGTTCAACACCGCGGCGTTCAGTACGCCGGCGGCGTTCACGTTTGGCAACGTCGGCCGCAACACCGTTTATGGTCCGGGACGGCAGACGCTGGATCTGGCTTTACAGCGGGAATTTTCGATGACGGAAACGGTGAAGTTGCAGTTCCGCGCCGAGGCATTCAACGCACTGAATCACACAAACCTCGGAATACCGAATCGCTTCGTGAACACGCCGCAGTTCGGCACGATCACGGAAGCTGCAACTCCCGGTCGCGAGATTCAGCTTGGTGTCCGCCTTTCGTTCTGAGCTTTGCCGCGCGAACACCAAGCGGTAGGTCCCTAATCAAACTTGGGCTATGCCCTCCTGTTCCCTCTAAGGGGCGTAGCCCCCTAATCCAACAAAACCAACGGCGAGGCGTAGCCTCGCCTCACATCCGGCGGCATAGCCGCTGTGATGGGCGGTCTTGATGTGTGTAGCCGGTGCGAATGACCGGGTATCGATGTGCGAAGCCGCTGGGAATGATCGGGTATCGATGGGCGAAGCCGCCGCGAACTTCCTAAATTTCGTTTGGTGACAGTCACATAACTCACCGCGGCTCCGCCGCCGGATGTGAGGCAGGGCTCAGCCCTGCCGGTAGGTCCCTAATCAAACTTGGGCTATGCCCTCCTGTTCCCGCTAAGGGGCGTAGCCCCTAATCCAACAAAACCAACGGCGAGGCGTAGCCTCGCCTCACATCCGGCGGCATAGCCGCTGTGATGGCGGTCTTGATGTGCGAATCGCCGGGTAATCAGCTCTCGCCTGTTCAGGCGATCAACTCTCGGCTGTTAGCTATCAGCTTTCGCCCAGCAACTCCGAAAGCGACACCCGACGGAAACCGGCGGGTGTTGCTTCTGTCGGCAACGCGACACGCATTCCACCTACCAACTCGTCGGTCTCCTGAGTCGCCAGATTATTCCAGTCGAACAGGAAGATCTTTTCGAAGTACCTGGCGACCTCAGCGTCACGCACGAGAAGACTTGCATCGCGATTGAACAAGCTGCCCTGGTTAGTCAGGTTGTGACTTCCGAGCATCACTTCCTCGCCGTCGATGATGATGCCTTTCGTGTGACACCGTCTCTGGACCTTGATGGAGTCAGTGTCGATGCCGAACTCTTTCAACCGCTCGAGCAGCTTCTGCTGTTTTGGACCATTGCTGGCGCCAAACTCGCGCGCGTCGCGGAAGATGATGCGAACATCAAGACCGTCTTCCTGTTTTTCGCGCAGCGCCTGGAAGAATTCAACGAACTCTTCGTTGTTGTTCTCTTCGTCAAGCAAGTTGAACGACTGGTTCTCGACATAGATGCGTCTCTCCGCGCGCCTGATCATGTCGATGGCATGTTCGAGGTACAGGCGCTGGCCCTGTGAGTTGCGATCCGGCGTCAACAGCGGTTGGATGTCGAACACGCGATCGCGTTCGAGTGGGTCGAAGAAATCGATCGGCGTTCTTCGTTCGACGTCTTCCATGAATGCCGCTTCGGGAACGAACACGTCCGGTAGCGTCAACTCGAGACCTTCGTCAGCGGGCACACGTTCAGCTTCGCGAAAATCGAATTCAATGAACTTCTGAAAGATAGTCGCAAGTTTTCGATTCTCGATCACGGCGTGCCATTCGCGATTATGTTCGCGAAGAGGCGCGATATTGGTTGAGTTCGTACCGGCGGGATCGATGTCGGCCTGGTTCGAGTCTTTCCAGTTTCCACTCGACAGCCAGATCTCTTCACCGTCGCGCGACGCGACCTTGATGTGATACGCGGACGGGATGAGTTTACCCGCGCCGACAGACGCCCACACATGTTTGAACTTCGCACCGAGACGTTGCTGCATATCTTCAACAGCTTCGCGGGTTCCCTGGCGCTGCGTCACCATGCGCAGCGACTTACCTGCGCCTGACATCGCCGCTTCGATCGCGTCGCTGATGTGATTCGGTTCCCATTCATACATCGTCGCGGTCATGTGTTGGCGCACGCGGCCCAGGAACTTCCGCAGATTTGGGAAACCGGAATCGGGGCTGACGTGAAACACAACACGCATCTGTTCGTTTACCCGATCGAGAGTCACGTTGGACGGCTCACGATAACGGCCGGGACGCGCGGGCGCTTCCAAAAACGACATGTCCACGCCCATCGACTCGAGTTGATCTCTTAACGCCGCGGTGCGAACGTCAACGCCGACGCCGAGAATCTGTGACGGGAGTGCTTGCTTTCCTGCCGCCGCCAACTCGGTTGCGGTCATCTTGTTTCGGGTCTCGACGACCACGACACGTTCGTCGGTGATCCAGCCTCGTTTGAATCGATAGCCCAAGCGGATCTCGGTGATGTCGGGATCGCCGGCAAACGCCTCGCGCGCCGCTTTCAATGCCGATTCAAACTGATCGCCATTCAGCGCGGGTGCGGTGGTGGTGATCTGCGGAGATGGTCCAGCCGTCGCGGCGCCGACTTTCACCGTCACTTCGATCGGCACATTGAGTTGCATGGTGAACGTGTTGGTTCCTGCCGAAACGACTGGTCCTGTCGACGTTGCGGGCGCTTTGTGTGCGTTTCCGTTGTGTCCATTGGCGCCCACGGAGGCGATCGCGGCTTCTCCACGCTGAACGCGAGTGAGCAACTCACGCACCCTCGGCGCAGGCACCGCGAAATTCGCTTGCATGAACAAGCCCGAGAAGTGCAGACCAACGGCACGTCCGGTACTGAGATCGATCGCGGGCGAACCGGAGTTACCGCCGAGCGTTGAACAATCGTGTTGCAGCTCGTCGGCCGTGACACTGATGATCGTTCCGGGCGCTAACCGTTTCTTCTCGTACACATCGCCAAACACTCTGAGCACGAGATCCTGATCGGGCACGCGTGAATCGCGCGCGGGATAGCCTATCGTCGCGATAAACTCGTCGCCCGTTATCGAGTCCGCAAGCACGATCGGCGGCGGCAGTGGCCGGCTGGTCTGCGGTCGTGTCAGTCGCATGAAGGCGACGTCCGGTTCGTTTAGCGAAGCGATAAACAGAACCGAGCTCACGGCATACTCGAGACTGTCGGACCGCTGGTCTTCTTCGAGAAAGTCGATGCGCGAAGTCATCGGACCGCCGTTGATGCCGGGCCGAAACGTGAAACCGTTCATACCGCGGCGCGCGAACTCCTGCGCGACGTGACGATTCGTGACGATGATGTCGTCGGCAACAAGCCAACCGGTTCCGACCCAGTCGAAGTCCGGATGATTTGTTACTTCCACGCGTCCGATGGCGGGTATGATTTGATCCAGAATCGGTTTCGCGTCGTTGAGTCGCGATCGCCAGACTTCACTGTCTGGTCCAAGAAACTCCATCGTGGTTTGGTTGTCGCGAATGACGAGTACGGGCCGCGCCTGGCGACGCACGATCGTCTCCAGGCCGACGGCTTCTGCTAGTTCGGCGCCGCCGGGTTCGCTGACGGGAGGCAGAGCGGCGGCAACGCCTATGTCGAGAGATTTAGCCGCGGCAACAGGTTCGACCGCGGCCATTTTGCGTTTCAATTCTTCGTAAAGCTCGGGATCGTTCTTGCTGTACTTTTTAATTACGTCTTCAAGTTGGTCGTTCGTATCGGGCATCGTTCTACTCCTCAGGTGGGGACCCTTATTGGTTCCGTTGTTGTTTCTGGGTTTTTTCAACTTTGCGATCTTGTGCGCGGACCCGTTCCCAAAGCTTTTGAGCGCGAGTCGTTCCTGCTGTATCGACTTCGTCGGCGAAGGCACGGATCTGCCGGAGAACTGGTGGATTGGCGCCGGTATTTTGAAGGTCTTCGTACAGTTGGTTGATTTCGGATCGCGCGTCTTCATTTCGCTCCAGTGACACGAGGCAATGAACACGCTGGCCGACAATCTGCCGGTACGAAAGGTTGAGCGCTTTTTCGTTGCGCTTTCGAATGAGGTCAACGGCGGAAGCCGTCATTTCCAGAACTGCTTGGGGATCGGCGTCATGCGTTTTTGTTAAGAGCTTTTCGCGTGTCTCGGGATACGCGTCTGTGGGCTCAACGCTGAAGAACGGCTTCGTGAGACTGTTCGCCACTGTCGCTGCTAACTTCGCTCCGAGTAGCGAATCGCTGTATTTCTCGCTCATGTCCTTCATCACGTTGAATCCTTTTCTCAGGTACTCCGAGCGAGAGCCTTCGAGGTACAGGTTCATTCCCACCTCGTAAGAGAAATAATCCTGAGCGGTGATGTCCAGGTCTCTCGTGAGCGGAGTTCCGACTCGGATGCGGTGAACGTTCGAGGGAATGAGAAGGTCGCCGGCACCCTGGTAAAGCGCGCGGAGCAGGTATTCTCCGGGTTCGTCGAAGTAAAAACCGTAGCGGCCGTAACTCAAAACGACCTCTTCGCTGTAGCGATCATCGCCGCGTTCGGAGTCACCACTCAATGGATACAACGTTCTATAGTCGGGAATCGCGAGTTTGCACATGATGGGCGCATACTCGATGATGCGGCCATCGGGACGTCGAATGTGGATCACGACGCCGCCGTATTCTGGACTCAGTCGCGTGTCGAGATTGAGCGGCAGGTTCGGCAGCAGGTTTCTTAGTCTCAACTCGATCGCGACCGGTTCCATGAACTCGAAGTAACCTTTGGATCGAATCAACAACTCGAGCGGCACGTCGCCGTCGATCGTCGAGAGCGCGCTCGGAGGGACGGCGAGATACTCTGCTCCCGGCGGCGCTTCCATGTGACCGCCCGACGCCCACGGATCTCCTCCCATGATCACGGAGGCACGATCGCCGTGACGAAGATGGATCAACTCCTCGTCGTCAAACCTGAAATTGAAGTTGGACCAGAAACTGTCGGTGCCGTGAAGGTTGTCGTATTTCCACGCGTAGTTCATCCATGAAAGCGCGTCGGGCCGATTCTTGTTCCACGAGTGAAGAAGGTTGAACGCGTGACCGGCCTCGTGCAGCCATGTATACAAATACTGGCGTGCAGCCGCAGCCTGATCCTTGTTTGCGGGCGGACGCGTGGTGAGGAAATCGAACCACTGGTGTTCTCTGAAGATCGCGAAGCCTTGTCGTTCCGGCGCTGAACCTGCTCCGCCAAACGCGGCAGCCGCGTCGAACATGATGCCGCCTACAAGCGGCTCATTGTAGGTACCGGCTAACAACCCCCACATGGACCACTGCGGCCACACGCCGCCGATCCTGCTGAAGTTTTTCTCCATCACGTCGTGCAGTTCCGCCGCCGACCACGCATCAAACTGCGGATGCGAATCGTCGATGACGTCGTGAGTTGGTGCGATTGAAACGAGCACACCCGCTTCTCGATACGACTCTTCGATCGTCAGCACTCGCTGCGCCGTGCCGCCGGGACGCACCGGATGATCCGTCGTGAGGATTTCGGGCAGAACCGGCGCGTGATTGACTGACCCGCAGACGTCGATTTCGAGATCGAGGTCACGAAACGCGTCCGATTTCCGGAGACAGTTGTACAGCGCGGGTTGACCCCCGTCTGAAATAAACGACACCTCCGCGATCTGGGCCACGCCTGCTTCGGGACTCTTAATCACGAGTTGCAGAGTGGTTGGCGGATGTATGCCTTTCCAGAACTCGACGGAGCCCGTGATCGTCACCTGGTCGGCGTGTCGCGTAACTTCGGGCGCGCTCACGATCCACGACTCTCTAAAGACTCTCGAAACAAGCGGCGGGGAACCGGGAACAGTGATCTTGTTCAACTGGTAAAAGTCGCCGCTCACGCGATTCATGATCGGCGAGTTTGCGTAACTTCGATCTACGTCGATGCGCAGATCTAGAAGATCGAGTCCGGTTGTCGGCGCGGACATTTCGCCTTCGTATCTTCCGCTGACCATGAACTCGACACTCGCTGGTGACGGATTTCCGCCGGAAGGATTAGCGACCGGCACATTTAGGGGTGAATGCATTCGTTTTTTTACCTCTTATTAGGGTTAAGAGAGCTTGTGATTACTCGGTTAGGAGGAAGTAGAGCGAGTCTACAAGACCGTAACCAGGGTTACTTAGGCGTAACCAAATGGTTCGCGGGACACGATATGCTCGATTTTTCCGTTCGTGATTGAGACTCCAAGGTATTCCGACCCCGAGGCCTCGAGCGATATCGTTTTTGCGAGGTTCTGCGTTGGGACTTTAATCTCGATCGTTACCGTTCCGTTCGGCACTTCGATTTCCGCCGACGAGGCGAGGCCAAGGAGTTGTTTAGTCGTAACGTCTCCTTTTTGAAACGCCTCCTGACCATTCACGCGCAAATCTACCTCATCGCCGTTGAACCCTTCTTGCAGATCTACACGTAACGTCGACATCTCTTGATTTACGCGTGATCCTATGGCGAAACTCGCAAGTATACAAGTGTCTCTACACTACTCTTATCCCTCATTAAGAAATGATAGAAATCGAAAAAACGTTTCTCCGTTTTTCGAGAATGGCTTATGTTTAGGGATTTAATGAGTCGAAAAATCGTCGATCAGGATCGCCGCGAGTTTCTGAGACTGCTGAAACGGTCGTCGTTCGCCGTTGCGGCGGGTTGGATCGGCACTTCAGCTATCGCGAGCGCCGCGAGGGTTCGGCCACCGTCGCTGTACGGACCCGTACCTTCACAGCGACAGCTTCGCTGGCATGAAATGGAGTTTTACGGATTCATCCATTTCACGATCAACACCTTCACTGACAAGGAATGGGGTTACGGCGACGAGTCGCCGTCGCTCTTCAACCCGACTGATTTTGACGCCGATCAGATTGCGGCGACGGCCGCCGCCGCGGGAATGAAAGGTTTGATCCTGACCTGCAAGCATCACGACGGGTTCTGTCTCTGGCCGTCCAAATACACGGAGCATTCAGTAAAGAACAGTCCGTGGCGAAACGGCCGCGGCGACGTCGTGAAGGAGATTGCCGCCGCTTGCCGGAAGCATCGACTGAAGTTCGGCGTCTATCTTTCGCCGTGGGATCGCAACCACAAAGATTACGGCCGTCCTGAATACCTGATCTACTTTCGCAATCAACTGCGCGAACTGCTGACGTCGTGTGGTCCTGTGTTCGAGATCTTTCTCGACGGCGCGAACGGCGGCGACGGCTATTACGGCGGCGCTCGCGAGACGCGCAAGATCGATCGCGACACCTATTACGATTGGCCCACGACGTGGAACCTCGTGCGGACGCTCCAACCTGACACCTGTCTTTTCAGTGACGCTGGTCCGGACGTGCGCTGGGTAGGTAACGAAAAAGGAATCGCGGGCGATCCGTGTTGGTCCACGCTGAATAAAGATGACTTCGCGCCGGGTCGAGCTGATGAAGCGCGGCTGAATCGCGGCGATCGTCCGGGGACGCATTGGGTGCCGGCCGAGTGCGACGTTTCGATCAGGCCGGGTTGGTTCTATCACGCTAGTGAAGACAACAAGGTCAAGAGCGCGGCGACACTCGTCGATCTTTACTATTCGTCCGTCGGTCGCGGCGCTTCTTTTTTGCTCAACCTCGCGCCCGATCGTCGCGGCCAAATTCCTGGCGCGGACGTGAATTCGCTGCGTGAGTTTCGTCGTATTCTCGACGCGACGTTTGCGCAAGACCTCGCGCAGGGCGCGCGCGTCAGTGCGAGCAACACGCGCAGCGGTTTCCCCGCGCGAAACGTCATCGATCGCCGGCGCGATACGTACTGGACTACGGATGATGAGCTGAAGTCGCCCGAGTTAATTCTGCAACTCGCTCGCGAGCAAACATTCAACGTCGTTCGCCTGCGCGAACATCTTCCGCTTGGTCAAAGAGTCGAAGCGTTTGCGCTTGATGTCTGGAACGACAACGGCTGGCAGGAGTCTGGTCGCGGAACCAGCGTCGGGAATTGCAGGCTGCTGCGGGGAAAACCCGTGACAACGACGAAGATTCGTCTGCGTGTAACGCAAGCGCCGGTTTGTCCCGCGTTCTCTGAATTAGGATTATTTCTCGAACCGAGTGGCGAGTCGTCGTAATAATCGATAGGAACCCCTGATGCGTATCTACAAACACCTCGCGGCACTCCTGTTCATACTTTTCGCGGTCGAAGCCGCTTACGCCTGCTCATGCATGAGACCCGGCGCGCCGTGCAGTTACTACGGCAAAACAGATGCGATTTTTCTCGGTAGAGTCGTGGGCGGCGCTCAACAACGGACCGTCGATGCCAACGGCGAGAAGACCACCTACGACGTAGGCACGATTCGCTTTCTGGTCCAGGAAAACTACAAAGGCGCACCCGGTTACGAAATCGAGATTCATAGCGGCACCGGCGGCGGAGACTGCGGCTACTGGTTTTTGAGAAACCAAAGCTACGTCGTCTACGCGTATCGAAGTACGGAGGACAACAAGCTCTACACGAACATCTGCACGCGCACGGAGCTGGAGGCCGACGCGAAAGAAGATCTCGAATACCTGCGCGGGCTCGCGAAGGCCAAGGCAGGCGCCACGCTGCACGGAAGCTTGCGACGCATTATCGGCGATCCGGAACATGGACCATCTGAAGAAGGGCCAAAGCTGGCGGGCGTTAAAGTCATGATCACCGGACCCGGCCAGAAGATCGAAGCGGTGACGAATCAATCGGGTGAATTCAGCGTGTCAGGGTTACCGCCGGGCGACTACGACGCTTTCCCGCTGTTGCCCGACAACCTTGCCGCGACTTCGAGTCGCGATGAGGAAGATGAGTTCGGACGTTTCACTGGTCGCCGGCCCATTAAGTTGACCGATCGCGGTTGCGACGAGATAAGTTTCACCGTGCAGTTCAGCGGAATGGTCAGTGGCAAGGTGGTCCAGGCGAACGGTGACCCTGCCAAGGAAGTGCAGGTGAATCTCGCGCTTGGCGAGGACGAAGAGAAGTACTGGTACACCTGGACCGACAAAGATGGACGTTACGAGTTTCCGCGCGTCCAACCGGGAAGTTACCTGCTGGGATTCAATCTCAGTTGGGCGCCTGATAAGGATGATCCGTACCCCAAGACTTATTATCCCGGCGTGAAGACTCGCTCGGAAGCGGCGCTGATTACCGTCGGCGAAGGAGAGAAGCTAAAAGGCTATGATCTGACGCTTCCTCCGCGTTTGGCGGATCGTGAGTTGAAAGTGACTGTTGTTTGGCCCGATGGAAGTCCTGCGGTGAATGTCGGCGTGGGGTATGAAATCAACTCCGAGATGTCCACTCCGGGTGAGCGAGTAGAAACTAACGAGAAGGGCACGGTGGTTCTCAGATTGTTTGATAATCATCGCTACATTATTCATACGACGGCTGAGCGAAACGGCAAACATTTTTATGCAAAGCCGATCGACGTGCTCGTCGATAAGAATCTGAAGCCTGTAAAGTTCGTCCTCAACAAAGAGGGTTACAGTTTCGATGAAAGAGACGCGCTGAAGATCAAAAAGCCGGGTGGTGTCTAATACAACTCTGCGTCTCTCTGCGTCTCTCTGCGTCTCTCTGCGTCTCTCTGCATCTCTGCGGTTATGCTTACGTTACGCCCAAATACCGCAAAGGCGCAGAGGGACGCAGAGAATTCTTGCAGATGATAGCTAAACTACAAGCTGCCAGTTTGTGAAAACCGGCAGCTTGTAGTTTTTCCGCTATGACTACGCGCGTCAATGCACGCTCATGCTGCTCGTGCCGTTTGAACCATTCATACCAGGTTTCAGCACGACCTTGATGCAGTTGTCTTGCTTGTTCTTGAACATGTCGTAAGCACGCGGCGCATCGTCGAGACTCATCCTGTGCGTCACGACGAAACTCGGATCGATGTCGCCGTTTTCGATCCTCTGTAACAGCGGACGCATGTAACGTTGCACGTGCGCCTGCCCTGTCCTGATCGTCAACGATCGATTCATCACCGAGCCCATTGGAAACTTATCGATAAACCCGCCGTACACGCCGATCACCGAAATAATCCCGCCGTTGCGACAACACATGATCGCTTCACGCAACGCGTGCGGCCGATCCGTTTCCAGCATCATCGCCTGCTTAATCCGGTCGTAGGCGTTAATGACGCCTGGCGCATGTGCTTCCATACCGACGTCGTCGATACACGCATCCGGTCCACGGCCGCCGGTCATTTCCATCAACGCCTCGTAGACGTTCTGTTCCATGAAGTTGATGGTTTCAGCACCACCCTGCTCGGCCATCCGCAAACGTTCGGGATACTGATCGATCGCGATCACTCGCTCCGCTCCCAGCAGGAAAGCACTGCGAATCGAAAACTGCCCCACTGGTCCACAGCCCCAGATCGCGATCGTGTCGCCGCGTTTGATGTCGCACATTTCCGCTCCCATCCATCCCGTCGGAAATATGTCTGACAGGAAGAGCACTTGCTCGTCCGTGAGATGACTCGGAACTTTGATTGGCCCAACATCGGCGAAAGGCACGCGCGCATACTCAGCCTGGCCGCCGGCGTAGCCACCCGTCAGATGTGAGTAACCAAAGATGCCGGCGGCAGCGTGACCAAACATCTTCTCCGCCATCCACGCGTTTGGATTCGAGTTTTCACAAAGCGAGAACATCTCGTCCTTGCAGAAGAAACAGTTGCCACAGGCAATCGGGAATGGAACAACCACCCGATCGCCGACGGCCAGATTCTTCACTTCGCGCCCGACTTCGACAACTTCACCCATAAACTCATGACCGAGAATGTCGCCGGCGACCATCGTCGGAATGAACTGGTTATACAGGTGCAGGTCAGAACCGCAGATCGCGGTGGACGAGATTTTTACAATCGCGTCGCGTTGATTCAGGATTTGCGGATCCGGAACCTCTTCGACGCGTACCATCGTCTTTCCATACCAACAATTCGCTTTCATGGTTGCATCCTCCCGCGCGCGCGCTCATCGTCGAGTGATTCGTAGTTGGTCGCCATCTGGCTCGGCAACTGTTCGACACTCTCCAGTTCACTTCTGTCCGCGGGACGGGCAGGACGCTGATCCATGTAACCCGTGCCGAATAACGTCGCATCGGATACGACCACTTCGCCGACTTCCAGCATCTGTTTGAAGCGACGGAGATCGTCGTCGAGTTGTTGCTCCGGTTCTTCGCCAAACAGCCTCGCCACGGTTTTCCCGAGAACGCCGCCTGGCGGGTTGTATTGAATGTTCACTTTGACGATCGTGCCGCGTCCGCCTGGAGCAGCTTCAAAGCGAACGGCGCCGGCGTTGTCGACGTCAGCGTTCTCGAGCGAGCGCCACGTGATCACGCGACCCGGATCGTCGGCGACGATCGTCGCGTCCCATTCGACGTTCATACCCGCGGGACCTTTGGCGACCCAGTGCGAGTAACCGTCGGCATATTCTTCGACGGATTCGAGATGTTTCATGAAGCGCGGGAGGTTTTGAAAGTCGCGCCAGTAGTTGTAAACCTCGTCGGGTTCGCGATTGACGATGCATGTTCCGCTCGCGTGAATTCCCGGGTTGCCAGTGCTGAGTTGTCGCGCGCAGATCACGTCGAGCGCGGTCACTGCGAGCACGTTGGCAGTGGCAAACGCGAGTCGTCCTTGATTTGTGTTGGGCGAGGTGGCGGCAGCGCCGAGACTCGCGAGATCGATCGCATCGCCGGCGACTCGCGACCAAACAGCGCCGGCTGGATTCCTTGAACTGAAGATGGCTACGCCGGAAGCGAGTTCGCGCAATCCATAAAGCCGGATCAAACCGGTTCGCTCTTCTGAAACGCCGGAAATTCTGGCGACAAAACGCGGCGCGAGAAGTTCGGTGAGACCGAGTCCCACACTGAACCAGCCCAAACCTTTGGCCAAACGCTTTGCATTACCCGACGGAAGTCCGGGTTGCGTGCGTTCACCGGCGTAACTTGTTTCGTTTAAAAATGGAGTGTCTTGATTGTGTTCATGTTGACGGTAGGTTTGACTGGATCCGCCAGTCTGCGGTCTTGTGGACATCTACATCCCCCCTTGTGCGTAATGTTTTGCCTGAAGCGTAGTTCAAGACCGTGTGCTAAACGTGTCTGCGCTATTGCAAAGTGATGAGATTTGGTCTTGGGTTTTTGGTCTTTGTACTTTGTGGACGAAACCCCTCCCAAGACCAAAGCCCCAAGACCCAAGTTCTTATTTCACACACTGGCGAGGCTGCATTAACTTCGAAAATACATAGTTCGCAACGTTTGTTCCGACAGATTGTCCGGCAACGTTATCGAACGTGAAGTGAATGCCACCATACACGCGCGCGCGTGCTTGTTCGTCCGCCATCGCGCCGAAACCTGCATAAGCGCGCGTCGCGCCACCCGCGCCAGTCCAGGTATGTTCAAAGCGAATATCGTCGCGTCCAAAAAACAACGCTAGGACAGTCGCTTGTGACGTTCCGATCGCCGCCATGTTTCCGGCGTATGACGGATACGGCGGCGCGGGAACTAACGACGACCACGACGGATCGGATGTGGTCGCTGCGTTGCCGTCTTCGTCCGCACGGCGAATCGCCGTGATCGGACGCCACAAACCATGCTGAAACTTGCTTGCGAAAGTAGTTTGCAGCGCGTCATGCAGCGAGATGTTCGTCAACGCAAACAAGCGCGCTCTTTCGACGGTCGTGATCTCACGAGCGACTGAAACAGTTCGCGCCACGTTGTTCCACACAAGCAGGAAGTTTGTCGGCGTGTTGATGTTCGCCCAGAGTCGTGCGACCTGCGTTTGATCGGCAGTGCGCGTCAAGCTGTTGACGGAACCGAGTTCCTTCACTTCGTTCAGATCGGCAGCGTACTGCGCGCTCGTCATCGAAGGTGGCGGATTCGGCGCGAACTGAGTCGCGGAAGTGATCGCAAACGGCAGCACCGACGGATAATGCGTGAACGTTGCGGCGATGCTGGTCGGTTGCCAGTTACCGGGAGTAGCGGGCAACGTGTACGCTGGGGGCGTGACGTTCCAGCCGTCATTTGCGCGAGCCGCAAGCATTCGCTCGGCGACGATCTGGCCGACGCGGATTCCTTGTTGCGCGCGATTTTCCTCGATTCCCTGAAGCGAGATCGCGAGTTCGGCGTCGAACACACTGACTCGCGTTGGGTACAGCGCCGCCAAAACATCGTGAGCGGCCTGCGCCGCGGCTGCTTCGATCGAGGCGTTTGGCGATCCCGGAACGTCCGTTAGATAAGGCGTGTGCGTTCCGTCGATCGAGTTGACAGCGTCGAACATTGCCGCGTGCATGATGGCGTAACTGCGCACGGGCATTATCGTCGCCGGATGTTGTCCGGGCGTGAGGACTGTTTCCATCAGCACCCGATTCCATTGCAGGATGACGTCTTCCTGAACGAGGGAGACGTTATTAGTTGCCGACGCGCTTGCGTGGGCACAGATCATGATTGCTATCGCAAGAAGACATTTAAGAATTCGCTTGTTCATTGTTTCTCCTTCAAAGATCCGGCTCCATTGATGAGCCAAATAGCAGGCGTTAGAATGGCCCGCGTTTCTGTCTTTCAAACCGCCACGAGAGTTCACTCGCAGTTCGGATGGGAAACTAAGTCAGCAGTGGAAAAGATGTACTTAGAAACCCGCTGAATCTTTCTGAAAGAGTTTCTGAAAGCCGCTATGTCAGTGCAGGGAAAGCAGTTGTATCAGTTTGGACAGTTTCGCCTCGATCCCGTGAAGCGGCGGCTGACTCGTGACGGCGAGTTGGTGAAACTGACGCCGAAAGCGTTCGAGACGCTTCTCGCCCTCGTCGAACAGCGTGGGAAGACGATCGAGAAGGACGAGTTGTTGAACAAGGTTTGGGCGGGTGTGGCGGTTGAGGAAAACAACCTGAACCAGTGCATTACGGTGCTGCGGAAGTCGCTGGGCGACAGCCGGCAGGAAAGTCAGTACATCGCGACGATTCCGGGTGTTGGGTATCGTTTTGTTGCGGAGGTTACGGACGTCGCCGATCTTGGTGAAACTGAAGCGCCGGTGGTCAAACCGAACGTGGCCGATCCTGCGCCTGCGAATCCGCCGCGTGTCGCTCGGCCGCTTCGGTACGCATTGCTGATCGCGGTGCCACTGGCGCTCGCCGCCGTTGTCTTCGCGTTGCTCACGCGCGAAAAGTCTCCGCAGCCCGGGCCGGCGGTCTCGTCGATCATGGTTTTGCCGTTGGAGAATCTTTCCGGCGATCCGTCGCAGGAGTATTTCGCCGACGGCGTGACTGACGCGCTGATCGGAGATCTCGCGAAGATTCGCGGTCTGCACGTCATCTCGCGAACTTCGTCGATGCATTACAAGAAGACGAAGAAGTCGCTGCCCGAGATCGCGCGCGAGATAAAGGTCGACGCCATCGTCGAAGGAACTGTACAACGATCCGGCGATCGCGTCGTGATTCGCGCGCAGTTGATTCGCGCTGCCACCGATCACCACGTTTGGGTCAAGACTTACGAACGCCCGGTGCGCGACGTGTTGGACTTGCAAAGCGAGATCGCGCAGACGATCGCGCGCGAAGTGCAGATCCAGATGACGCCCGCCGACCAGGCGCGACTCACGACTCGCCACGAAGTGAGCCCGAAAGCCTTCGACCAATACCTGCAAGGCCGTTATCTCTATTGGAACCGGCGCACGGAAGAGAACCTGAACAAAGCGATCGAACACTTTCAAAACGCGATCCGGGAAGATCCGAATTATTCATCGGCTTACGTTGGCCTGGCTGACTGCTACGGTTCCCTGGGAATGGTCCAGATCGGCGCGTTGCCTCCGCTTGACGCGAGACGGCTCGCGGAGGAAAACGCTGCGAAAGCGCTGGCCCTCGATCCGACACTCGCGGAAGCTCATACCGCTTTAGGTTATGTAAACCACTACAACTGGAATTGGGACGCCGCCGAGGAAGAGTTCAAACGCGCTATCGAACTCAATCCGAGTTACGCAAACGCGCACAACTTCTATGCGGGCTTCCTGATGTCGCGCGGGCGCGTGGAAGAAGCGATCGCTTCGTCCAATCGAGCTCGCGAACTGGATCCATTCTCGCTTTCAATCAGCGCTCAGCGAGGGTTCCTGTTGGAAAACGCGCGCCGGTACAGCGAAGCAATCGAGCAGCTTCAAGGCGTTCTCGCAATGGATCCGAACCACTATCAGGCGCACTGGTTTCTTGGTCACACGTACGCCGCGAACAAGCAGTTTGATAAAGCGATTGCAGCGTCGGAGAAGGCGGTTGAGCTATCTGATCGCGCGCCCGGGGCGTTGGGTATACTGGGGCTCGTTTATGGTCTCGCCGGTCGAGAGGATGATGCGAATAAGATCCTGAGTGAGTTGCTGGAACTCAACAAGCGTCGTTACGTTACTCCAGTGGCTTTAGTGAACGTTTACATCGGCCTGGGCCAGCACGATGAGGCGTTCGTCTGGCTCGAAAAGGCGTTTCAGGAACGATCGAACTACCTCGCCTACTTGAAAGTGTTTCCGCTCGTCGATCCGCTGCGTTCCGATCCGCGATATGTGGATCTGGTGCGGCGTATCGGTCTGTCATAGTCCGCAAACGGGAGACGCATAGCGTGGCAACTCCGATCTTACTCGATAAGGAGTCGTGGAATTCGGCTCTGAAATATATCTGGGGACAGTTTAAAACGTGGGACGCGACGTCGCTGGCGCTGAAGGGCAAGATCACGCGCTGGCGCAACATCGTGCTGTGGCTCAGCATCGGCGGCGCGATTCTCGGGACGCTTAGTCAACAGGTCGACGGTTGGAAGATCGCGGGTGTGCCGACGTGGTTGGCGGCGACGCTCGGAGTGTTGAGTGGAGCGGCGCTTGGTGCTGCGTCGTATTTGACGAAGGAAGTGTTGAGTACGGGCCCCGAGGCGAACGCGGTGCGCACGCGCGCCGCGGCGGAGGCGTTCAAACGAGAAGCTTATTTACTCGCCACTGGTGCGCCGCCTTACGCGACCGCGACAAGTGCGACCGATCTGTTGGAGAAGACCGAGGACATTCGCGCCGGTGTGAACAACGTTCCGCCGCTTACGCTCAGCAGTGCGCAACAGGAAGCAGACACGCCGGCGGCGGGAATGACCGTTGATGATTATGTGAAGCAACGGGTGGTCCAACAGATCGACGACTATTACCTGCCGCAAGTGCAGATCAGCACTCAGCGATTGGCGTTGGGACGGAAAGTGAGTTTGGCGTTGGGTGCGATTGCGATCATGTTGGGATTTTGGAGTGCGAAATCTGCTTCGGTGGCTGGTTGGGTGGCGGTTATCGGTGCGATTACGGCAGCGATCGCGGCGTATCAATACGCTGCGCGTTATCAGTATCTGATTGTGAGTTATCAGGCGACGGCGGATCGGTTGAAGTGGCTGAAGACGAAGTGGGAAATCGACGGCAAGCTCCAACCCGGCGACGCGGCGAAACATGCGTTCATCATCGCGTGCGAAGACGCGATTGCCACCGAGAACAGCGCCTGGATGGCTGAGTGGACCAGGAAGGCCGAGAATAGCAGCGTCAGTGGTTTCTCACGGACTGGCCAGAACACCGCTCAAATATTCTAACGGAAGTCGGCGGCCAGCCTGGTTTTGGATCCATCGCGCCGGGTGGTGTCTTAATCTGACTGTAATCTTTTTTAATCCGTGTTCCTTCTGTGTGCGCAACATCAGCTAAGGCAGCGCTCATCGGGAACACGGATAAAAACGAATTTCAAATAAGCCTCGAAAGCTCGCTTTTGGGGCACATCGAAAAGTGGTGTACCAACCAACGACAGAATTACGCCCCCTCCAATCCGTTACTAGCCATCCCTCACTAGCAACATCCTCACAACTTCGTATAATCACGCGACCGGCGAGAAGATGTCGGGCTCTTCGTGACTCGTCGTAAACTAAGGACCCAGAATGTCGCACACTTTTCCGCTGCTCCCCGACTTGCTGTTGCTGCTCGTCGCTTCCGTACCGATAGCTTTTCTCTTTCACCGTCTGCGTTTGCCGACAATCGTTGGATTCATGATCGCCGGCATCGTCCTTGGCCCGTACGGGCTGGGACTCATCAAGGATGCACACGCGATCGAGTTGCTGGCCGAAATCGGTGTCGCCCTGCTTCTGTTCACGATCGGCCTCGAGTTCTCACTCCATCGCATACTCGAGATGAAACACCTCGTCACCATCGGCGGAGGTTTACAGGTCGTAATCTCGATCGTCGCCGTAACCGCCGTGGCTTACGGGCTGGGCCGACCCTTAACACAAGCGATTTTCTTCGGCTTTCTGTTTGCACTCTCGAGCACCGCCATCGTGCTCAAGACCTACATCGATCGCGCGGAGATCGACGCCCCGCACGGACGCGCCGGCGTCGGCATACTGCTCTTCCAGGACCTCAGCATCGTGCCGATGATGCTGATGATCCCAATACTCAGCGGCCGCGAAGGCAACTCTCCTTCGCGTATCATCATAACGTTCGTAACCGCTGTCGCGGCGATCGCCGTGATCGTGTTGGCGACGCGCAAGGTCGTGCCTTTTCTGTTGCATCACGTCGTGCGCTTGCGCAGTCCGGAAGTCTTTATTTTGACGATCGTGCTGCTATGTCTCGGCACGTCGTGGCTCACTTTGCAGTTTGGTCTTTCACTCGCACTCGGCGCGTTTATCGCTGGCATGGTCCTTTCCGAATCCGAGTACAGCCACCAGATCATCGCCGACATTCTTCCGTTTCGCGACGTCTTCAACAGTCTCTTCTTTATCTCGATCGGAATGCTTCTGTCGCTGAGCGCGCTCGCGGGAAACATCGGCACCGTCGTGCTGTGGGTCACCGGGTTGGTGCTCCTGAAAGCTTTGATCGCGTTAGCTGTAGTGCGGGTGCTTGGCTATTCACTACGAATCGCGACGATGACGGGCATCGGTCTCGCGCAGATCGGCGAGTTCTCGTTCATCCTCGCCAAGACAGGCGTGCCTGAAGGACTACTTTCCGCCATCGACTATCAACGTTTTCTCGCGGCGTCGATTATCTCGATGATCGCGACGCCGTTTCTGATCAAAGCCGCGCCGCGAATCGGTTACGCGGTGCAGTCGCTGCTTGGTCCATCGTCCGCGCTCGAGCCCGCGGTTGCGAGTTTTCAACCCGACGAGGAAGACTTGCGCGGTCACGTGATCATCGTCGGCTATGGTCTGAACGGACGTAATCTCGCCAAGGTTTTGCGCCGCACGAAAGTGCCGTACCTGATTCTGGAACTGAATGCCGACAACGTCCGCAGCGCGCGTGCGGAAGGCGAGCGCGTGATCTATGGCGACGCCACACGACGCGAAGTGCTTCATCAAGTCGGGATCGAAGAGGGACGCATCCTCGTCCTGGCGATATCCGATCCGGTCGCGACGCGTCACACCGTTTGGCTCGGACGCGAAATGAATCCCGACATCCACATCATCGTGCGCACTCGTTACATGACGGAGATCACCGACCTGCGCGAGCTCGGCTCCGACGAAGTGATTCCTGAAGAGTTCGAAACCAGCATTGAGATCTTTTCGCGCGTGCTGAAAGAGTTGGGCGTTCCGCGACACCTGATTCAGCATCACGTTGCGGCGATCAGAGACGAGGGCTACGAGATGTTGCGTCTACCGTCGCTGCCTCTCGTCGATCTGGCGGAAATCTCGGCCGCGTTGGGAGCGGTCGCGACCGAGAGTTTCCTGGTCCCGCCGGATTCGCCTGCCGCCGGCAAGACGATTGGCGAGCTAAAGCTGCGGACAAAGACGGGCGTGTCGGTTATCGCGGTGATGCACGACGGCAGCGCCGAAGTTAATCCCGGACCAGAAACGCCGATCAATGCCGACGACGTGGTCGTTTTGCTGGGTAGTGCCGAGAAAATCGAACACGCAATCCAATCGTATCTGGATAGCCCGATCCCGGTTTAACTCATAGATTTTCATAATCTTGACAAGAAAATACCATGTAAATCTGTTTACTTGCGTTGCAATTTCGCTATGAGCTCAACTCCCACTACACAACCTAACGAACCCACCGAATTGAGCTTTTTTAGCGGCGGCGGCGAGATGGGTGCGCGGATGCGCGAGTTTGACTGGAACACGAGTCCGGTTGGACCGGCTGCGGAGTGGCCTCAGAGTCTGAAAACGGCGGTCTCGATCTGTATCGGATCACGCTATCCGATCGTGATTTGGTGGGGCCGGCCTGAATACACGATGTTCTACAACGACGGGTATATTCCCATACTCGGCGTGACCAAACATCCAGGCTGGCTGGGACGGTCCGGCCGCGAGTGTTGGAAAGAGATCTGGTCCACTGTTGGGCCAATGCTCGAAAGCGTGTTCATCACGGGCGAGGCGACGTGGTCCGAAGATCTGCTCCTCGTGATGGAGCGCAACATTCCTCGCGAGGAAAACTACTTCACTTTTTCTTACAGTCCGATTCGCGACGATGACGGAAACATCGGCGGCATCTTTTGCGCGTGTTACGAAAGTACGGGCCAGGTGATCGGCGCACGGCGTCTGCAAACGCTGCGCGATCTGGGCAGAGCGGTGATCGACATAAGAACGGCGGAGGAAGCGTGCGCGGACGCAGCAGCGACACTCGAAGCAAACCCTTTCGACGTTCCATTCGCGTTGCTTTACCTGCTCGACGAGAAGTCACAAAACGCGAGCCTCATCGCGACCGCAGGCTTTAAGAACAATCTGACTGCGATTCCCGAACGAGTCTCGATGAGCGAGACGGATGCAGCCGCGACGCCGTGGCCGTTTCTACGCGTGTTTCAAACCGGCGAGGGTGAACTCGTTTCAGATCTCACGACGCGTTTCGGTTCGCTGCCCGGTGGCCCATGGCCCGAACCAACTGAAGCAGCGTACGTTCTTCCGATCGCCGCGCCGGGCTTGTTGAAGCCGACTGGTTTCCTCGTCGCCGGGCTGAGTCCGCGTCGAGTTGTAGACGCCGATTACAAGAGCTTCTTCGATCTGATCGCGGGTCATGTTGGAAACGCGATCGCAAATGCGCGCGCGTACCAGGAGGAACGCAAGCGCGCCGAAGCACTCGCTGAGATCGATCGCGCGAAGACGGCTTTCTTTTCGAACGTCAGTCATGAGTTTCGCACGCCGCTGACGTTGATGCTTGGACCACTCGAAGACGCGTTGACCGAAGAAGGCTTGTTGCCCGTCGTGCGCGAACGACTCGACGTGGCCCATCGCAACAGCGTGCGTTTGCTGCAACTCGTAAACAGTTTGCTCGACTTCTCGCGCATCGAAGCAGGCCGCATCGAAGCCGTGTACGAGCCGGTCGATCTCTGCACGTTGACCAAAGAGCTTGCGAGTGTCTTTCGGTCGGCAATCGAGAAGGCGGGACTGACTTTCGTCGTCGATTGCTCGCCGACTGTCTCTTCCGTCTACGTGGACCGCGAGATGTGGGAGAAGATCGTCTTCAACCTGCTTTCGAACGCTTTCAAGTTCACGTTCGAGGGCGAGATCAGAGTAACGCTGCGTGAAATAGATGATCGAGTCGAACTGGCCGTCAGTGACACGGGAACGGGTATTCCGGACGACGAGTTGCCGCATCTCTTCGAACGTTTTCATCGCGTGCGCGGCGCCCGCGGCCGCAGTTACGAAGGTTCGGGAATCGGGCTCGCGCTGGTCCAGGAGTTGGTGAAACTGCATGGTGGCGTTGTGACCGTCACGAGCGAACTGGACCGCGGCAGCACGTTTACGGTTAGTATGCCGACGGGATCCGCGCATCTGCCAGGCGATCGATTGGGAGCTGCGCGAACGCTTGTCTCAACTGGTCTGCGCCGCGAGGCATACGTTCAGGAAGTGGTGAAATGGTTGCCGGTGAACGGGCACGACGATCTGCCGGCATGGGAAGACGCATCGAGTATTCGTCCGCGCGTGCTCCTCGCTGACGACAACGCCGACATGCGCGAGTACGTCCGGCGTTTACTTGCGACGAGGTATGACGTTGAAGCAGTCGGCGACGGTGAAGCCGCGCTCAAAGCAGCGCGCGCGAACAAGTTCGATCTGGTCCTGTCAGACGTGATGATGCCGAAGCTCGACGGGTTTGGTTTGCTGCACGCGCTGCGCGCGGATGAACGCACGCGGACGATTCCCGTCATTCTGTTGTCCGCGCGTGCCGGTGAGGAATCGCGTGTTGAAGGTATGGGCGCCGGCGCGGACGATTATCTCGTCAAACCTTTCTCGGCGCGCGAGTTGATGGCGCGTGTCGATGCCCACGTACACCTGCAACGCGAGCGCAAACAGTCTGAAGAAAAACTCCAACAGCTCATGGCGCTCGAGCAGAAAGCGCGCGCCAGTGCGGAACTATCGAACCGTGTAAAAGATGAGTTTCTCGCGATGCTGTCACATGAGTTGCGCACGCCGCTCAATGCCATCGTCGGTTGGACGCACCTGCTGAAGAGTGGAACGCTGGGTGAAAAGGATCTGGCACGCGGCATCGACGTGATCGATCGCAACGCCACCGCTCAACGCGCGATCATCGACGAACTGCTCGACGTCTCGCGAATCATTACCGGCAAGCTGAAGCTTGAACTCACGCCGATCGATCCCGCTGTCGTGATCGACGCGGCGGTCGATGCGATTCGTCCCGCGGCCCTGGCGAAGAACATCGAGATCGTTACTTCGATCGAACGTAACCGAGGTCTCGTTTTTGCTGAAGCTGTGCGTCTTCAGCAAGTCATCTGGAACCTGCTTTCGAACGCCGTCAAGTTCACGCCGAAAGGTGGTCGAATCGACGCTGAACTGAGGGCCTTGCGCAACGCTTTTGAGATCATCATTCGCGACACAGGCGAGGGCATCACGGCTGATTTTCTGCCTTACATCTTCGACCGGTTTAGCCAGGCTGACACGTCTTCGCGGCGCAAACATGGCGGGTTGGGAGTTGGGCTGTCGATCGTTCGTAGTCTTGTTGAATTGCATGGCGGTGAAGTTAGTGCGGCGAGTGAAGGAGAAGGACAGGGCGCGACGTTTACGATACGTCTTCCGATCATTGGATTGGCAGATGTTGTCGAGGAACGTAGTGTGGAGAAAGAGCCGTTGATCGACTCTCGCTGGAAGCAGCGTGATCGTTCTATCGATTTGTTTGAAGATGATTTGAGTTCGGACCTGTTGAGCGGGTTGAGAGTGCTGGCTGTTGACGATCAGCAGGACACGCGTGAGTTGATTACCGTCGCGCTCATGAGATACGGCGCGGACGTCAGGGTCTGTGATTCGGCCGCCGCGGCGCTGGAAACGATCGCCGAGTGGCAGCCGCACGTGATTGTTTCGGACATTGGTCTGCCGGAGATGGACGGTTACGATCTGATGCGCGCGTTGCGCAAAGTCGAAGGCGACGGCAAACGTATTCCCGCGATCGCGTTAACAGGTTACGCCGGCGTCATGGACGAATCGAAAGCTCTGAACGCTGGTTACGAGTTGCATTTTTCGAAACCAATCAACCTCAGTGAGTTGGTAAACGCGATCGCTCGCCTCGCGGGTAAGTAAAGGCATTTCGGTTAGCTCTAACACACGCTTCCTCTGACGGAGTGTTTAGACGTGAGTTTCGCAAAAATCTCATCCAGACGGCAATGGGTTCTCACCCAGGAAGTATTCGACCGTTTCCTCGCCATACTCGACATAGATCGTGATAAGGCTGGAGAGAAGTATGAGTTTATCCGGCTGCGGCTGTTGAAGTATTTTCAATGGTCCGGATCGGACCAGCCTGATATCGATGCTGATGAAACGCTGAATCGTGTGATGCGAAGAATCGACGAGGGTGAGAATGTTAACAACCTCGATGGGTACATACAGGGTGTGGCCCGATTGGTCCAGAAAGAGTCGCTGAAGCTGCGAAATCGAAAGCAGGAACTCGATGTGGACCAGGTTGTTGAGTTCGCGTCTGCTGAGCCGGAGGAGATGGAGTGGCGGGAGTGTTTGGAGCGTTGTCTCGGGTATTTGACTGATGAGGAACGCGCCATTGTTACCGAGTACTATAAGCACGAGGGAATCGAGAAGATCAACTGTCGCAAGCGACTTGCGGCGCGACTCGGCGTATCATTGAATTCGTTGCGCGTGAGGATGTATCGGCAGCGGGCTAACCTCGAAGCGTGCGTGCAGGAGTGTCTCGGTCGCGAGGACTTTTGAAGGGAAGGTCTGTGTTGGAAGGGAAGGTCTGTGTTGCGTAGATCACAGGCAGAGAGCGAACGAGTGCGATATTTGCTGGGGCTGGCGTCGCCGGCGGAGCGGGAGCATGTCGAGTCGGAGTATTTTCACGATGCGGATGCGTTTGAGAGAATGCTTGCGGCGGAGGATGATCTGATCGACGCGTACGCTCGGGGTGAGCTTAGTGATGAGGAGCGGCGGCGGTTTGAGCAGCGTTTTTTGAAGTCGACTCAGGGGAAAGATCGGGTCCAGTTTTCACGTGCGTTAACGCGTGCTGTTGCTCCGCCTGTTCAGACAACGCGCTGGTATTCGCTGCGGGTCGCGGCGATTGCGGCTGTCGTAGTTATTGCGGTCATTCTTGCCTGGCTCGTTGTTGAGCGACGCAGAATGAACAATGAATTGCGCGACCTCCGCGCCGCACATGAGCAGCTTCATAACGAAACTGAAGCACTGCGTCGCGATGCTGAGCGACCGCACATTGCCGAGCTCCAACCACAACCTACCGCACTACCACCTGCTAACCGCACACCCAGAAAAACGATTCGATCACAGACACAACGCGATCCTCGCGCGCTAACTACGTTCGACAAGGAATCTCTCAAAGAGTTTAGAGTCATTACAGCGACCGCAGCCGAACAGATCGAAAATAATGGTGACGCGACACTTCCGCCGAAGAGTCAGCAAGTTGTTAGCGCCCCAACTCCAGAACCTAAGCAAGCTTCTGACACTGTCGCCATCGCGGGTCATGCAGACGCCCCGATTAATATCGCAAACGCCACACTCGGCAACACTTTTGAGCGTAGAAGAATTGTCGAACTCCCACTTAATTCCGGCAATGTTGTTAATCTACTGAGTCTTCAACCCGGCGTAACACGCCAAGCTGATGTAGCTGGCGCACGAGCAGCCCAATCGAATATCACTTTGGACGGTGTCGATATCGCTGAGCCTGCGAACCTCCCAACTTGGACTAGGTTCCGATTCAACCTCAAAAAGCCCGCTAAATACACCGATTATCGCGTTACCCTAGAAACAAAAGGTCGTCACGTGACTTCCATCGAATGGATCGAACCGGTAACAGCAAATCAGACCATTATCGAAACTCCTATTATAGAAACGACCGATCTACCTGCCGGTGATTACAAGCTCACACTTGCTGGCAAGAAGACTGACGGTTCCTTCGTGAAGGTTGCTGAGAACTCTCTCAAAGTTGGCCGAAAGTAACCACTGGCTTCGAATAACTCTCCTGTTTCGCCATATAATTCCCCGAATTTCGATCAGAAGGACCTAAACACATGTCACGAGTTCTGTTGATTAGCAACTCGACTCTCTTCGGCAGCGGTTACCTGGACCACGCCGAAAACGAGATCCGCGACTTTCTCGGCGACGTCAAACGCGTGCTCTTCATTCCGTTCGCCTTATACGATCGCGACGCTTACGCCGAAACCGCCCGCGCGCGCTTCGAAAAGATGGGTTACGAACTGACGTCCATCCACAACGGTGTCGATCGTTTTCAGGCAGTCGCTGAAACAGAGGCAATCTTCACCGGCGGCGGTAACACCTTTCGCCTGTTGAAGACTCTTTACGATCAGTTTCTACTCGGCCCGATTCGACAACGCGTCATGGAAGGAATGCCGTTCATCGGCTCCAGCGCTGGTTCCAACATCGCCGGTCCAACAATCAGGACCACGAACGACATGCCCATCGTTCAACCACCTTCGTTCGACGCACTCGCGCTCGTTTCATACCAGATCAACCCGCACTATCTCGACCCCGATCCGAATTCAAAACACATGGGCGAGACACGCGAGAAACGCATCGCTGAGTTTCTGGAAGAAAACGACACGCCCGTCCTCGCGTTGCGTGAAGGCGCGATGGCGCGCAACGAAAACGGCGCCGTCGTCTTGAAAGGCTCGACCGGCGCGCGTATCTTCCGCAAAGGTCTTGAACCAGTCGAACGACTTCCCGGCGATCAAATAGACGAGCTGTTGCGTTAGCAGGCGCACCTGTGTCAAAAGAAGCTAAACCAAATCCAAAACGAGGATCGAATCCAACAAATGCCAAACACTCCCCCGTCCGATGCCCAGCGGTTGGTATCACTCGACGTCTTTCGCGGTATCACGATTGCCGGAATGATCCTGGTAAATAATCCGGGAACGTGGTCCTCCATTTACTGGCCGCTGCGACACGCCGAGTGGCACGGCTGGACGCCCACCGATCTCGTGTTTCCATTCTTTCTTTTCATTGTGGGCGTCGCGATCACGCTCGCGTTTGGCAACCGCGTGGAACGAGGCGGCAGCAAGCGCGACCTTTACATGAAGGTCGTCAAACGCACTTTGATCATCTTCGGCATCGGACTGTTTCTCAACGCGTTTCCTTACTTTGGACTCTCAGACTTACGCATTCCCGGCGTGCTGCAACGCATCGCCGTCTGCTACTTCTTCGCGTCGATCATCTTTCTGAACACACGCATCGCCGCTCAACTCGCGATCACGATCGGATTGCTGCTGTTCTATTGGATCCTGGTTTCGTTTGTTGCGGCGCCGGGTTACGCCGCGGGCGATTTGACGAAAGAGGGCAGCCTGCCGTCGTTCGTGGATCGCGTTGTGTTTGGGCCAAACCACGTTTGGTCGCAGGCGAAGGTCTACGATCCGGAAGGAGTGTTGAGCACGATTCCAGCACTCGCAACAGCGTTGCTCGGCGTCTTGACCGGACACTGGTTGCGATCGGAAAAGACGCGTTATGAAAAAGCCGCGGGCATATTCGTCGCGGGCGCTGCCTGCATCGCGATCGGTTGGGCGTGGAATTCGTTCTTCCCGATCAACAAAGCGCTATGGACCAGCTCATACGTCCTGTTCGCGGGCGGTTTAGCGTTGCAGTTTCTCGGTCTCTGCTACTGGCTGATCGACATCAAAGGTTATCGCCGCTGGGCCAAGCCGTTCGAAGTCTTCGGTATGAACGCGATCGCGCTCTACGTCGGTGCGGGATTGATGGCCGAGACGTTTGGCCTGATACGCATTGGAGGCACGTCCCTCAGTGGCTGGATCTACCGCAATGCGTTTGCGAGTTGGCTGGCGCCGATGAATGCCTCGCTGGCGTTTGCGATCGCGTTTGTGCTGGTTTGGTTAGGACTGATGTGGATCCTTTACCACCGCAGGATCTTTCTCAAGGTTTAGTTTCGCTTCGTCGATGAGGAGGTTGTTCCGCTCGTAACTCATCTCTCCATCCATGCGCGGCGGGTATTGATGCCGCTGATAAACGGGATACGCTTCGGTGCGAAGATGGGCCAGCATGTGATGTCCGCGACGACTCGCGCGTTCATGACGCAACGCGGAAATGTCGATCGGCGCAACCACAATTCTTTCGCCTGGTCCAGGTGACGCCTCGGCCAGCAACCGTCCATCGAAATCTACGACCTGACTGCCGCCCGGCCACGAATACGGCGGATAGTGTTTCAGACTCGCACCCTGATTCGCCGCCACGACGTAAGCCATGTTCTCCAACGCGCGGCAACGATTGACGATCGTCCACCACGCCATCGGCTCGGTCGCCCCCCACGGATCCATGTACGCCGAAACGCGTATCAAAACTTCCGCGCCGTTCGCGGCCAACTGCCGCAATGCCTCCGGGAACAGCCAGTCGTAACAGATCGCGCAGCCGAGTTTTCCGATCGGCGTATCAGCCACCGGAAACAGCGGTTCATCGTAGCCTTCGAGATCGTGCGGGCTCGTGTGTACCTCGTAGGGAATCCACGTATTGACCTTGCGAAACTTCTGGATCAGTCCTTGTGGTCCAACCAGACACGTCGTGTTGAAAACGTGACCCGGCCACTTCGGATCGACTTCCAGCATCGAGCCGCTTTGAATGTAGATGTCGTGCTCTTTTGCTTTCTGCTGGAGACGTTCGGTGTGTTCGTTGGGAATCGGAATCGCCAGCTTGTCGAGTAGCTCAGCGACGGTCGGAAAGACTGGCGCGGCGTGTCCAAACTCCGGAAAAACCACGAGCCGCACGGGCAGAAACGGCGCCGCACCCGCCACGGCCGAATCGATCATCGACAACATGCGATCGGTGTTCGCGCGCATCGAACGTCGATCGAGTGGATTGGGAAGATCGGTTTGACACGCAACGGCTGAGTATCTGATGTGGTCCATTATTCGTTCTTCGTCATTAAATCGAGTGCGACGAGTTCGAGCGCGATTGACGGCACGGGGGAGGTCACGACGCGTGTGTTGTAAGTTTCCAGATACCGCTGGCGCTCCGGCGTCAACGGATAGCGTTCGGGCCAACTGTACGGATACTTGCTCATGCCGTGGAAGGGAAGTGGTCCAACCTGATCCGGGCTCGCGGAGTTGATGTCCATCTCCTTGCTGAAGCCGTCGGCGTAGAGCAGAAACGTGCGCGTCCAACCCTCGGGCAACGGCGGCAGCTTGTCCGCCGCGAACGACAGGACCAACTCGTCGCCGGGACGCGAAATAACAAACATGTCGTCGGTTGCGTGCAACAGTTCACGCACGTCGCCCTCGCGTGTGTAACGACCCGTCATCACTTTCCACGGCGACGTGAACGAGACTTTCCTGTAATCGTAAGTCATCGGTTGCCGGCCGTCGGGCGAGTATTCACGCGAGAAGCCGCGCCAGCGTAGATCCGCGACGGCAGGCGAAAGACGCGTCAACTGCGTCGGGAAGTTTCCGGCGGATGTATCGACAAGGATCTGATCCCAGTAGATGCGCATGTTCGTAACGATGCGCACCTCGCGACTATCACTCAAAAACTTGCCGCTTAGATCGACGACGACAGTTTGCGGACGTCCGACCGGAATGCCGATGTTTTCGACGACTGTCCGCCAGCGTCCCTGCTTGTCTTTAACTTGCAGGGCAGGCAAACTCAGGCTCTTGCCGCTTTGAAACGCCGCGAGATTGTCGCTGGACCACGCGTAGTCGGTCCAACCAGTCAACAACAAGAGCGTTCGTTTGCTTACTTGATTTAGAGTCAACGTCAACGTGTGTTCGTCAGCATACCCACGTATTTGATGGCGTTGAAAATCATCCGGGTATTCGCGATCGACATGCGCGAGACGTGCGAGAACGTCGTGCCCATGTTCGTCGACCGCAGCCGCCGGAGGTTGCGCATTGCTCGTGGAGTAAAGCTTGAACGCCGGCGGTGGAACTGTCAGTCCTTCGTTTGGATAGACTTCAACACCGCGCGGATGCGCCACGGAAATCAGTTGCACGCGATCGACAAAAAGCGCTTCTTCCAACTCGTTCGTCACGCGCAATTCGTAACGCCCGTCGCGTGGCTTGAGCAGATCGCCGTCGATACGAACATATTCGTCCGGATCGGGCGCGTTATAAACTCCCGGCGCATCGAGATGGCCCATCTCGCCGCCGCCGAGAAAGTCAGTCACAAACACGAAGCGCTCGCCGTTCCAAACATACAGATACGGACACGACGATGGTTTGCGGTCCAACTCGGTGAGCGAGATCGCAAGCGCCGTCTTCGCGGGCGCGGCGGCGGCGATCTCTGTTTCCGCCTGGACGATTCCCGCCGGCCACAAAACGCGTACCGCATCGACGCCCGTGCGTTTGCCGATCCCGAAGACGACGTCGGCAGGCGCCGGCGCGGGATAGGCTGAATACGTTTCGAGTTTTTGTGCGAGGCTGCCTGTGCGAATTTCGATCTTCGCCCCCACGCCCGTGCGATTGCTGACTTTGCCGGCGAGTCCGACGCGCAACGAGCGATTCACGTTCCCGCCGTCGTTGCGTGCGATGCGCAAGCCGCCGCCGGGAACGCCGAAAACGAGATCCGTATCGCCGTCGTTGTCGAGATCGCCGGAAGAGAGAACGGTGGAGCGAGTGCCCTTAAGTGTGGTTGCTTCGACGAATGTACCGCCGGCGTTTCGCAGAACCCGGATTCCGGTATTTGAGGCGGTAACTAGATCGAGCAGTCCATCGTTGTCGTAATCCAAAAATTGCGAAACGTTCGTTTCGTCGGAGGCGCGCACGAGTTGAAAACGCTCTTTGCCGTTGCTGAGCGCAAACCCGGAACCACCGAAGTAGAAATCGGTGAACCCATCCTTGTTGACGTCTCCGGCGGCGACACTCGCCACGTTCTTGATCTCGCCCAGCCCGACGTCGGCGGCAACGTCGCGAAACGATCCGTCACGCAGGTTGCGCCAAAGCGAGACTTTTTCAGTTGAAGCGACGAGCAGATCGACGTCGCGGCGATTGTCGAAATCAGTCGGCACAACTGCGCGAGCGGCGAGTTTGTCGGAAAGTTTTGCTTCGGTCGTTTGCTCGGTGAACGTGCGATCGCCGTTGTTTCTGAGCAGCATCTGCGGCTGGCCGGCGATGAAGAGATCGAGATCGCCGTCGTGATCGTAGTCGACGAAGGCGATCGCGCGTGCGGCTGTTTCGTAATTGGGAATCTTCGCGGCCGCGGTGACGTCGGAGAAACTTCCGTTGCCGTCGTTGTGATAGAGCGCACTTGCGCCCGGGCGAAGGATGAAGAGATCGGGTTTTTCGTCGTTGTCGAAATCGCCTGCGATGGCGGCGGTGGCGCCGGTTTTCGAAACTTTCCCGAGGGTGCCTGTTTGCGGCGTTTCGACAAACTTCCCATTGTCGTTTCGCATGAGGCGCGGTTTAACTCCAGCGACTTCAAGCAAATCGAGATCGCCGTCGCCGTCGTAGTCAAACAACAACACCGCCCCATCGGGCTGATCGCCGTTGGGCCAATCTCCAACTAAAGGTGGAAGCGCGGTGGCGGTCACGTCTGTAAACTTCACGTCAGGAGCGGCCTTGTCGACCAGCTCCGGCTCCGCGCCCGTGGACGAGATCGCTTCGGCGTAACGGCCCTGTTCGAGATAGTTTGTTCCCAACGTGGTGCCGCTGCCGCGTTCACGCAACACCTGAAACTGTTGAATTATTTTTTGGCCTTCTTCGCGCTGGCCGCTGCGCATCAGCGCAGTTCCGAGGTTGTAAAGCGCGGTCGTGTTGTAAGGTTCGGCGGCGAGAGCCGTACGAAGGACAGCCACAGCTTCCGGGTACTTGCGTTGTTGCGCGTAGAGTTGACCGAGATTAACGTTCGCGCCGACGTCCTGCGGATCGATCGTCAGGACTTTCTGAAACGACGCGATCGCTTCCGCTGGTTTATTTAGCGATTTGGCCAACAAGCCCAGGACGTAATGCGGCTGTGGAGCATTCGGCGACGCGGTGGCGGCGCTTTGCAGTTCGCGTTGCGCGGCCGGCAGATCCGGCATGTTGAAGAGCGCGATGCCGAGGTTGACGCGGGCGAGCGACAGCGACGGCTCGAGTTGCAACGCGCGCTTAAAAGCATCGGCGGCTTCTTTATGTTTGTACTGTTCGAGAAGCGCAACGCCGACGTTGTTGGCGCGATAAGCCTCCTCACGCGCCGGCGGTTTTGGCGGCGTGTTTTGACGAGTGGCGGCGCTCTGGTCTATTAATGAGGCCGCTACAAACAGAACGATCGCTAATCCTGACAGCAAGACACGAGTTTTTAAGTGCTTCATAGATGATTCCCGCCGACTATATCAGACGCCGCTGCATAGTTCACATACTGCTATTCATAACTATTTTGACGCTCGGCGGCTGCCGTCCGTCAAATAACCTGCCCGCCCGGTCGACGCCGGAATACAACGAACTGGTCAGAACCTTTTACATCGGACTCGCGGCGTTGCAGGTCGGTCACGATGTTCAAGCCGACGCGAAGCTGCAACAGTTTACGCAACTCGCGCCGAGCGAACCTGCCGGTTGGGCCAACTGGGGCCTGCTCGCGTGGCGACAAAAGAATTTCGATCCGGCGGCGGAGCGACTCGAACGCGCGCGCAGTCTGGCGTCTGAAAACGACAACATCCAATACCTCGTCGGTCTTTTGGAAAGCAGTCGCGGACGCACGCCGGAAGCAGTCGCCGCTTTGCGAAAGGCGGTCGAGTTAAATCCGAATAACCTGTTGGCAGTTTACAAGCTCGCGGAAGAAGTCGAGCGACAGGGCGACGATCAGGGCGCGACGGAGTTTCAAACTCTGATGCAAAAGATCCTGACGGCCCAGTCCGACAACCTCGCCGCGCTGATCGAACTGAGTCGCATTGCCGCAAAGCGTGGCGACGCCGACACACTGAAGTCGACGGTCGAAAAGATTAAGGCGCGTTCGTCGGGATGGCCTACGGAAGTGATGGACCAGGTAGCGGCGCTCGATCAGGCGACGCAGAGTGGCGACCTACGTGCGGCTGCGACGCGGACGTCTTTCCTGCGCAACGTACTCGTGCGCGTGCCGGCGTATCGCACAAGTCTCGTAGCGATCAAGCCGCCGCCGGGCGAAGAGGCGGTTCCGTTCACGCATTTTTTGGTGTTGGAGTCGCCGGTGTTCACGACGGCTGCGCCGGACACGGCACTCAAATTCGAGTCCGCGCCGCGTACCGCCGAAGCGGATTCAAAAACGCAGTATTGGATCGGAGCGATCGCGTTGAGCGGAACCGGCGCGCCTGTAATCGCAATCGGATCCGAGTCCGAAATCAAACTCGCGACTGGTGCGAACCTGCGTTTTCCGAGTGGCCCATCCAACACACCGCCTTCAGCCGACAGCGTGCTGCAAATCGATTTTAACTACGACTTCAAAGTAGATCTCGTGCTCGCTGGCGCGGGTGGTGTCCGCGTCTATCGCCAGGAAAGTCCGTCGTCGTTCACTGACGTTACTGCGCAAACGAAACTCGCACCGTCTGTAGTCAACGGAAACTACACCGGCGCGTGGAATTTGGACGTCGAGTCGGACGGCGATCTCGACGTCGTGCTCGGATCTGAACAAAACGCGCCGCTGGTTCTCAGAAACAACGGTGACGGCACGTTCATCGAGCAGCGTCCGTTCGCCGGCGTAAACGGACTGAGGCGTTTCGCTTGGGCCGACATCGACGCCGACGGCGATCCTGACGCAACGCTGATCGACAACACCGGCAAGCCTCACGTCTTCAGCAACGAACGGCAGGGACAATTCGCGGAGCGCTCGATTCCTTTGACAAACGCTCGCGAGATCGCAGTCGGAGAATTCAACAACGACAGCGTGCTCGATCTGATCGTGTTAACCGATACCGGCGTCATCAATCGCGTCTCCGATAAAAACCAGGGCGCGGACTGGGACGTTGCCGAGATCGCAAAAACTTCGCCCGCCGAAAACCCACGAATGCTGATCGCCGATGTCGATAACAACGGCGGTCTCGATCTCGCAGTCTCTTCAAACGCCGGCACGTCCGTCTGGCTGAACGATGAAAAAGGCGTTCTCAAACAGCTCGACAAACAAGCGACGCCCGCGCAAGTCCTCGCTATCGCTGACGTAAACAACGACGGACGGCTCGATCTCCTCGGCATCTCAGAACGCCAGGCGATCGAGGTCGTGAACAGCGGATCGAAAAACTATCACTGGCAAGTCGCGCGTCCGCGCGCGGTCCAGGCAGTCGGCGATCAACGCATCAACTCCTTCGGCGTCGGCGGCGAAATGGAAGTTCGCTCCGGACTCCTGGTCCAGAAGCAGACGATTAGTGGACCAATCGTTCACTTTGGTCTCGGCGAGCAAACGTCCACGGACGTTATTCGCGTCGTTTGGCCCAACGGCTCCGTGCGCGCCGACTTCGACGTGAAAGCGGATCAGGAAGTCGTCACCGAGCAGCGTTTGAAAGGATCGTGTCCGTTCCTGTTTGCTTTCAACGGCAAGCAGATGGAGTTTGTGAAAGACTCAGTGCCGTGGAGTTCGGCAATCGGACTCCGCATCAACACGCTCGGTTCAGCCGCTATCGTGGCGACTGAAGAGTGGTACAAGATCAGAGGCGATCAACTCGTGCCGCGCGACGGTTATTACGATCTGCGTATGACGGCCGAACTCTGGGAGACTTACTACTACGACCAGCTCTCGCTGATGGTCGTCGATCATCCCGTAGGTACGGACATTTTCGTCGACGAACGATTCGTGATTCCGCCCGCGAAGCTCGCGATCACCACCGTTTCAACTCCACGCAAAATCGCGCGCGCAACCGACGACAACGGCCAGGACGTCACGAGTATTGTCAGCAGTCTTGACGAAAACTATCTCGACACGTTTGGACGCGGCAGATACCAGGGAGTCACGAGAGATCACTACGTCGAGGTCGATCTCGGCAACGACGTGCCACAAAGCGGACCGCTCTGGCTGATCGCGCACGGCTGGATGCACCCGACCGATTCGTCGATCAACGTAGCCATCAGCCAGGGAGGTCACGAACAGGCCAAGCCGCTGAGTCTTGAGGTGCAGGACGCAAATGGCGCGTGGCAAACCGTGCGCGCCAACCTCGGTTTTCCGGCGGGAAGAAAGAAGATCTGTTTGTTCGATCTCTCGGATGTATTCGCGTCAGGCGCGCCACGGCGGTTCCGTTTGAGAACAAACCTCGAGATCTTTTGGGACCTGCTCGAGTGGGCGCCGGGTCTTCCTGACGCCACGCCAAAGATAACGAAGCTCGATCCCGACGTTGCCGATCTCCATTATCGTGGTTACTCCGTTATCAACCGATCGAATGATTCGTCACCGGAACTTCCAGACTATAATCGCCTGTTTAGTTCCAAGCAGATCTGGCGAGATTTGGTTGGCTACTACACACGTTTCGGCGACGTTCGCGAGCTTTTGAAGGCCGTGGACGATCGCTACGTGATAATGAACGCCGGCGACGAGATGTCGTTTCGTTTTGCTGCCCAGGCCGCGCCCCCCGTTGGGTGGGTGCGCGATTACGTCATCGTCGGCGACGGCTGGATCAAGGACGGGGACTTAAACTCCACGTTCTCTAAAACTGTGCTCCCGTTGCCCTATCACGCCAAAACCGAATACATTACGCCCCCGGGACGTCTTGAAGACGAAGCCGTTTACCGCCGTTTTCCCCAGGACTGGCAGACTTTCCACACGCGTTACGTCGGCACTGAAATCTTTCAGAACGCGATGAGGGCACAACGAAAGTAGAATGACTGGCCGCAAGCTAGCTAAAGTAATTCTGGTTCTGGTTTTCGTCTCACTGTTGGCAGCGCCGGTTGTTTTCAAACGACTCGCCGCGCGTCGCGCTCAGGCGAACGCGTCGATTGGCGCCACTGCGGCCGCGAGTCGTTACGGCTTCACGTTGCAGGAAGTCGCGCAAGCCTCCGGCGTGAACTTCACACACCAGGCTCCGAAACTCGATTCACGTTTGGACCACATCATGCCGCAAGTGGCGTCGATGGGCGCGGGCGTGTCGATCGTCGATTTCGATCGCGACGGCTGGTCGGATATCTATGTCACCAACAGCGGCGAGGGAAGTAAGAACGCGCTCTTCAAAAACATGAAAGACGGGTCGTTCAAAGACGTCGCCGCCGATCTCGGCGTCGCGGATGTGAACCAACCCGGCACAGGCGTTTCGATGGGCGCGGTCTGGGGCGACTACGACAACGACGGTTACGAAGATCTGTTCGTGAACAAGTGGGGCAAGCCCGAACTTTTTCACAACGACGCGGGACAAAAGTTTTCGCGAGTTACGGACAAAGCGAAGTTTCCCGAGTGGGTGAACGCAAACACCGCGATCTGGTTTGACTACGATCGCGACGGGCGTCTTGACCTGTTTCTCGGCGGCTACTACGCGGAAGACGTAAACCTCTGGCATCTGAAGTCGACGAAAATGATGCCGGAGAGTTTTGAGTACGCGAAGAATGGCGGGCGCAAGTACCTGTTTCGTAATCTCGGCGATGGTGTGTTTGAAGAGGTCAGTCAAAAACTCGGCATCGATACGAGACGTTGGGCGCTGGCCGCAGTCGCCGCTGACTTCCGCGGCTCCGGCAACACCGATCTCTTCATCGCCAACGATTACGGTATCTCCGAACAATTCTTTTACGACGGCAGACAGTTCAACGAGGTCGGAAAAGACACCGGCGTCGGTTTTTCGCCGAAGAGCGGTATGAGTGCCGCACTCGGTGATATTCTCAACACCGGACGTTACTCGATCTACGTCTCGAATATCTCCGAAGAAGGCGTGCTGATCCAGGGAAACAATCTTTGGGTGCCGCGTGATGGAACGTCCGGTGACGGGCTTCGCTACGACAATCTCGCGCGTGCGATGGACGTTGAAATCGGCGGCTGGAGTTGGGGCGCGCAGTTTGGCGATCTGAACAACGACGGGATGCTCGATCTTTATCTCGCCAACGGTTACGTCTCCGCCGATCGTAACCAGAATTACTGGTACGACTTTTCAAAGATCGCCGGCGGCAACTCCGCGATCATCTCCGACGCCGCGCACTGGCCGGCAATGGAAGGACGCAGCTTGTCGGGTTACCAGCAGAAAAAAGTGTGGCTGAACGACGGTGCTGGTAAATTTGTCGACGTGGCCCAGGCCGTCGGCGCGAGTGATCTTTACGACGGCCGCGCGGTGGCGATGGTTGATCTGTGGAATCGCGGCGTGCTCGACGTCGTGATTGCTAATCAAAAAGGACCATTGCTCATTTATAAGAATAATGTGACGCCGGAAAACAAGTGGGTGGCGTTTGAACTCGAAGGTTCGGCGAGCAATCGCAGCGCGATCGGCGCGGAGGTGCGACTGTTCTGGAACGGTCACCAGCAAGTTCAGCAGGTTTCCGGCGGCAGTGGTTTTTGCGCACAGAACCAGCGGCGTTTGCACTTTGGAATCGGTAAGAATCCGCAGCTCGAGAAGGCCGAGATTCGCTGGCCTTCGGGGAAAGTTGAGACGATAGAAAAGCCTTTGGCCGGACAAACCTACAAGATCAAGGAGTCTGCATGAGCCAGTCAGCCACGCAGCCGATAGGCGCCGCGGTTGTCGAGAGCGCGAAACGCAGACGGCTCAGTCCCGACAATCGTTACATCGCGCCGCTCTTCATCACCTGCATATTGCTCGTAGGCCATCTCAGCTACGGCATACTCGAAGGTTATGAAAAGACCGGCATCGCGATCATCAGCGCGATCGTTGCGGAACTGATCCTCGGACGCATTTTTCTCGGGAAGTGGCTCAACCTGGCCAGCGCGTATATCAGCGGGATCAGCGTCGGGATTCTGCTTCGTTCGCCTGCGTTGTGGCCGTTCGCGCTCGCGAGCGTGCTGTCGATCATGTCGAAGTACGTGTTGCGCGTGAAGGGCCGGCACTTGTGGAATCCTTCGAACTTCGGCATCTGCGCGCTGCTGTTTCTGGCGCCGGAGACAGTTGCTGCGTTGAGCGTGCAGTGGGGCAATTTCAAATGGCCGCTGGTTGTAATCTGGATTCTCGGCGTGGTCATCATCTGGCGCGCTAAGCGAATTCACATCACGGCGACTTACATCGCTTCGTTTTTACTGTTTGCCTATCTCCGCAGTTTTATCACCGGCGACTCGTGGTGGGCCGAGGTCGCGCCCATAACGGGACCGATGTATCAACTCTTCGTCTTCTTCATGATTACGGATCCCAAGACGACCGTTAAATCTCAAAAGTGGCAATGTATCGTCGTATTTTTCGTGGCGTTTGTGGAGTTGTTCCTCCGGCTCAATCACGTAGTACACGCGCCGTTATACGCGCTGTTCATCGTTGGACCAATAGCGATGCTGATCGAGATATGGCTCGAGTCGCGGCGTACGATGGTCCTGCAAGAGTCGAACGCCACATGAAGGTTCTTAATCCTCGTCTTATCGTGCTGTGTCTGGTCTTGTTATTTGCTGGTTGCAAGCAACCAACGACAGTCACGCCTGCCAACACAAACGCTCCTGAACAGGCCGCAGTGCCTTCTCCGTCGCCGAGTCCGACTCCGCCACGTCCTTCGGGCGAGATCGAATTCACGGACGTCACTGCGCAAGCCGGCATTCGTTTCAAACACAACAGCGGCGCATTCGGTAAGAAGTATCTGCCGGAAACGATCGGCGCCGGCGCTGCGTTTATCGATTACAACAACGACGGTTGGCAGGACATTCTGCTGGTCAATTCAATGGATTGGCCGGAGTCGAAAAAGCGACGTTCGTTTCCCGCGCTCTATCACAACAACAAGGACGGCACGTTTGTCGACGTGACGCAGCAAGCGGGACTGGGCGTCGAGATGTACGGCATCGGCGTGGCTGTCGGCGATTACGACAACGACGGCAACGACGACGTTTACATCACCTGCGTCGGTCCGAATCATCTATTTCGAAATCTCGGGAACGGGAAGTTTGCGGATGTGACCGCGCGCGCCGGACTCGCCGAGCCGGGTTTCTCGACCAGCGCCGCGTGGTTTGACTACGACAACGACGGCAAGCTCGATCTCTTCGTCGGCAACTACGTCGAGTGGACGGTCCAGACCGATCAATTCTGCTCGCTCGACAGCAAGAATAAGTCGTATTGCACGCCGCAGTCGTACAAAGGACAGAGCTCGCAGTTGTATCGCAATCGCGGCAACGGAACGTTTGAGAACGTCACCGCTCGGGCAGGTATAAACGATCCCTCCGGAAAGACTCTCGGTATTGCTCTGCTCGATTACGACGACGATGGTTGGATGGATCTCTTCGTCGCAAACGACACCGAACCCAACAAACTCTATCGCAACAATCGCAACGGTACTTTTACTGATAATGGTGTAATTGCAGGTGTGGCTTTCAGCGAAGCCGGCACCGCACGCGCCGGAATGGGCGTCGACGCTGCTGATTATGATGGTTCAGGCAAACCCGGCGTCGTGATCGGAAACTTCACGAACGAAAGCATCGCGCTCTATCACAACGACGGCTCAGGTCTTTTCACTGACGAAGCCGCCAGTTCCGGCATCGGCAAGATCTCGGCGCAGTCGTTAACGTTCGCCATCTTCTTCTTCGACTACAACCTCGACGGACTGGTCGATATCTTCGCCGCGAATGGTCACGTTTCCGACGACATCAGCGTCGTGCAACCGACGGTGAAGTACGCGCAGCAGCCGCACCTGTTTCTCAACAAGGGAAAGAAGAAGTTTGAAGAAGTGACTGCGAAACTCGGCCGTGCGCTGAATCGCGCGATCGTCGGCCGCGGCGCTGCTTACGGCGATTATGACAACGACGGCGATCTCGATCTTCTGATCACGACGAACAATGGCCCGGCGCGTCTGTTACGCAACGACAATGCGAATCAGAACGATCTGTTACGCGTGCGAACTGTCGGCGCGAAGGCGAATCGCAACGGCATCGGCGCGAAAGTCGTTGTGAAGACGTCGAAGGGACGCACGATTTTCGGCATGGTGCGAACGGGATCGAGTTACTGTTCGCAATCTGAGTTGCCTTTGGTCTTCGGTCTCGGCAAACCTGAAGAGGGAACGACGCTGACGATCGAGATCACCTGGCCCGGCAATCAAAAAGATCGCATTGCGGATGTGAAGCCGAACCAGAGCATCACTGTTCAGGAAGGAAAAGGTGTGACTTCCACGGAACCGATCGTGTTTGTGCGGACGCCGCCACCAACGCCGTCGCCGTCGCCGGCTGCGAGCCCGCAATAGTTACTTCTGCGCAGTGCCTCAGTCTGAATTCTCCGATCTCTGCGTCCTCTGTGGTCTCTGCGTAAACGGTATTTCTGGAGCATATTCAACGCAGAGAACAGAGAAGTACACAGAGATCGCAGAGAAGACTTCAAACTGAGGCACCACCTACTTCTGCGCTTTACTGTTCAACTGATCGGCTTCTCGTTTCAGATGACCGCTCAGTTGAATAACGCTTTCGAGATCCTGCTTTGCCGTCGCCAGTTTGACAGCGTCAATCGTATTTGGGTGATCGATCACGGGATTGGTGACAAAACTTCTGATCTGCTTACACAGCTTGATCAGCGCGTCTTTCATTTCCGCTTCAGTTGCCTGTGACGGCATCTCGATCTTTTTGATCTCTTCCGCCGGCAAACTCAAAACGAGGTTCGATTGAATACTGCTGGCGCGCTTTCGAATCTCCGCGGTTGCGGTTGAAACGAAGTGATAGTCAAGGGGTGTTGTTGTCTGAAGGGCGCGTGCGATCTCGTTATGAACCGTGAGCAGGCGAGTGAAGTCTTCTTCGGTTTGGGCCATCAGCGCTTCGAGTCGACGCTTGTCTTTGACGACGGAGGGATTGCCGAAGTTACGCAGTTGCCACTCGCGACTCGCCATGTCCTGCTGTCGCTCGCGCGCGCGGTTCGAACTTTTATCGATGGGAGGCGGCCCCGACGCTGATCGTTGTGCGGAAGTCGGTGCGGTAACGCACAAGAGGAGGGCAATCGCGATTAAAGAGTAGTTAACCGCGGTTTGCTTGGTATTCATAGCGGACCTCCCGATTTTTCGGCCAGTATAGCGCCGCAAAACGGTCGAGACCAGCTTTTCGCTTCATAGTGTCTGGATTCGAGAGATCTTCTCTGCGGTGCTCAGTGTTCCTCTGCGTTTGAACTGCCATTAACGCCGAGGCACGCAGAGCGCCCGGAGAAATTCTTTCAACTTAAGACACCACTGTTTCATCAATTCCGGCGCCGCATCCAAAAAAGTTGTTGACTCGAACTAAATGTCTGTACTACTTATGCACACTACGATTCTTGCAGTAGAAATCAGGCCCAGACCCTGCGAAGTTCCCTACCACCCCCGATCGTGAAACGCGACGGCGGCGATGCAGTATGCGACGCATTGATTTAAAGAAAGCGAATGTAGCGCGCTCAAATACGATCCGGCATATCAACCGGCAAATCGTATTGAACTATGTTCGCGAACGAGGCCCAATCTCGCGCGCCGAAATCGCTCATGAAACCGCGCTACAGCGTTCCACGATCTCGTTGATCGTCGAAGAGTTACGCATTGAAGGACTCATCGAGGAACTGAGCGGTGAATCGACTGGCGGACGTCCACCGATCCTGCTTTCGTTGCGCACTGCCGATGCTGTTGCGATCGGTGTTGACGTCGGAACGACGCGAACGATCGTGGCTACGAGCGATCTTGCGGGACGCGTGTTGCAGCAGGAACAGTTTGAAACCCATCCCGACGCGAATGAAACAACCAACATCATCATCGATCTCGCACGCAAACTGATCGCGCAAAACAACGGAACGATCGAAGGCATCGGCATCAGTCTTCCGGGTCTCGTGAGCAACGAAGGAAGGGAACTCTTCGTTCCCACCTTTGACTGGCGCGACTTGCCGCTCGGCGACGAATTGAGTGCGGCAACCGGCCTGCCCGTCACGATCGACAACGACGCTAACGCCGCGGCGCACGCAGAGTTATGGTTCGGACGTCCTGAGATTCGCCAGGTTCGCGATTTCATTCTGGTGCTTGTCGAAGGCGGCGTGGGAACGGGAATCGTCTTCGACGGCCAGGTTTATCGCGGCGAAAACGGCGCGGCAGGTGAGTTTGGACACATGACGATCGGGCAGGGAGCGCCTGTCGCTTGTGCGTCGGGTAGTCGAGAGTGTTGGGAAGCGTTTGCGTCTGAGCGTTCGGCGCTGGCTCGTTACATGAACCTCAGCAACGGCGCCTCCCCTGAGATCAGTTTTAGCGAACTGATCGATCTCGCTTTAGCCGGCGACGATGCAGCACGCGCGGCGCTGAAAGAGACTGCTCGCTATCTCGGTATCGGCATTGCGAACCTGATTCGTGGACTCGCGCCGGAGGCCGTGATCGTGGGCGGCCCGATCGTGCGATCGTGGCCCGTTATCGCGGAAGACATCAAGAAATCCGTCGAAGCCACTATCTGTCGCGGGTTGCCGTCGACCCGGATTATCGCCTCGACGCTCGGTCCTGAACCGACTCTCATGGGCGCGCTCAGCCTCGTTCTCGCCAGCAAGTTTGCCTCGATTTCAGTGGTCTAACGACCATCCTGCCTACGAATCGATCAACTGAAGTATGACTTCGGCCTAAAAAGTTCTTGACAACGAATGTTTTTAGGATTAATACTTTTGGCAGCCTCTGCAACAAAGTATCGAACACTCAGACAAGTCGTTTTGGTTTAGGTCAACAGTCGATAGCGGGCAGTCTATGAAGTCTCGTTTCCATTTTGTTTCTATGGAACCTGGGTCGTAGTGTGACTCAGGCGTGACTGGGGTTTAGCTGGGCATCATTCTCATTAGTCGATCTCCGCAGTTCTGGTTCTTGAATAGTTAGAGCGTTCTTTCTTTCGCAGCTTAACGAAGTCTTTGACGGCCGCAACGTTGAGGAGGTTTTGTATGTCGAAGAAGTTTGGACTGCACGCGCTATTGCTGCTGTTGAGCATGGGTTTGTTTGTCGGCGTACGTGCTCAATCGAGCACCGCCGGCAACATCACCGGTACAGTAAGAGACCCACAGGGCTCCGCGGTCGCTAACGCCGAGATCACGATCACTGAAGAGAGGACCGGCGCCTCGCGCACAGCGCGAACCAACGACGACGGCTTCTATAACGCACCCGGCTTGCCGCCCGGTGTCTACACGATCAGCACCGCGCCTTCCGGGTTCAAGAAAACACTCGCCAGCGGCGTTGAGCTGCACGTCAGTGAAAACAAGACCGTCAACCTCGACTTGCAGGTGGGCCAGGTTACGGAGACCGTGACCGTCACCGGTGACGAAACACCTGTCGAACTCAGAAGCGGCGAGGTCAGCAGTCTTGTTTCCGAAAAACAAGTTACCGAATTACCTCTCAACGGCCGCAACTACGCGCAGTTGGCGTTGATGGTCCCTGGCGTTTCGCCGGTGACTCAGGCCGGCGCGGGCGGTGCGTTTGCGACTCGCGGAACCGGTCTTAACTCCGGCGTCGACATGTCCGTCAACGGCAATCAGTCCAACGCGAACTTGTGGACCGTAGACGGCGTCAACAACATGGACGTCGGATCGAACCGCACGTTGCTCGTGTTTCCGTCAGTCGATTCGATTCAGGAGTTTCGCGTTGAACGCAACAGCTTCAGCGCCGAGTTTGGCCAGGCGCAGGGCGCGGTGGTCAACCTGATCACCAAGGGTGGAAGCAACGATTTTCACGGCACCTTGTTTGAGTTCTTCCGCAACGACTCGCTCAACGCGAACAGCTTCTTCCTGAATCGCGCAGGCGAACCAAAAGCGCAACTCAAGTACAACAACTTTGGCGGCAACTTCAGTGGTCCAATCGTCAAGAACCGCGTGTTCTTCTTCTGGTCCGAAGAGTGGCGTCGAGAAGATCGCGGACAGGTGCTTTCCGCCAACGTGCCTACGGCTTTGGAGAAGCAGGGAATTTTCACCGGCCCGCTGACTGGTCCAGTGCCGCGCGATCCGGCTACCTGTCGCCAGGAACCAGACCCGGACCGGCCAGGACAGACGAAATTAGTTTGCGATCCGTTTCCGGGCAACCGTATTCCCACAAATCGACTTAGCCCGGGCGGTCTCGCCTTCATGAAACTTTTCCCGGATCCCAATACAACGGGTTCTCCGAACTGGACCACCTCGCAGATTCAACCGATTCGCACTCGTCAGGATCTCGTTCGCGGTGACGTAACGCTCACCGACAAAATGAACCTGATGGTCCGCTACATCAACGAAACGTGGACCCACGAGGGCGCGAGCGGAAACTTCTGGGGCGACTCTCCATATCCGACGCTGTCCTCCGATTGGAGTCAGCCGAGTCACAGTTTCGCCGTCAAGCTGACGAACACGTTGTCGTCGCGAGCGGTCAACGAGTTTCAATTCTCGATCGCCGGCAACGACATCATTATCTCGACCAATCCCGGCACACAGGCTTTGGAGGATGAGATCTCGGCGGCGATTCCGAGCGTCTTCCCGCACGCCGATGGAACTATTGGCGGAACTGTTCCGTCGCTCTTCTGGGGCGCGGGTGGTTACGCGAATATCTGGCACCAGGCGCCATGGGCCAATCGTGAAGATCTCTACATCTGGAAAGACGACTTCTCGCTCGTCTTCGGATCACACGATCTGAAAGTCGGCGGTCTCTTCAGTCACAATTACAAAGACGAGCCCGGCTCAGGTGCGGGTGGTGGTAACCAGCAGCTCACAATCCAGGGTTGCGGTGACCACACTCTTAACTGTATCGCCGACCTGCTGCTCAAAGACACGGTTCTCGTTAACTACACTGAAATCGCGAACACTGAAATTGCCGAAGGTCGCTGGCGCGATTTCGAGTTCTACGTGAACGACACGTGGAAACTTCATCCACGCGTGACGTTGACCGCCGGTCTGCGTTACTCGGTGTTCCCGCCAGCCTGGGAGAAAGACAATCGCATTTCAAACTTCCTCCCGAGCCTGTACAACGGCACCGACTTCAACACGGGATTAGTGACCGCCGAAGAAGCCATCGGTCTCGGCCTCAGCCGCGCGACCGTTCGGACTTACAAAGCGGGTTGGCAGCCACGCGTCGGTATCGCGTGGGACATCTTCGGAACCGGAACCACGGCGGTCAGAGCAGGCTTCGGACGATACATGAGCCGTTCGAACGTAATCGAGGACTTGCTGCGTTTGACAGGCAATCCGCCATGGACCACGACTGTCACAGCCGGTTCAGGTTCGAACGGTTTGGGCGTTACGCTCGCGAACTGCCCGACGTGCCGCAGTCTCGACACGATCAATCCGGGACTGGCCACTAACGTTGCCGGCGTCGCCGCGAATCCAAACTTCAACGCGATCGATCCGGGCTTCAGGCCGCCTGAAAGCTACCAGTGGAACCTGACGATCTCGCACGAGCTTTTTAAAGACACGGTGCTGGAAGCGTCCTACATCGGTAACCACGGTCTGCACATCTGGCGACGTAACGTTAACCGCAACGACATCGCGCCAAACCAGGTGTGTCGTGGAATCGCGTGCGACGGCAGTTCGCGCGATGCACGTACGCAGATCGCGAGGGCCGCTCTCGGCGACGTTCCCAACACCAGGCCGGGCATCCCGGATGTTGCCGGACGACTTATCCAGGATAACCGCCCGTTCCAGGGCCTCGGAAACATCATCACCGACGAGTCGAACGGTAACTCCAGCTACCACGCCATGCAGTTGTGGCTCAATCGCCGCTTCACGAATCGCCTCGCCTTCCAGGCGGCGTACACCTGGGGACATGCGATTTCCGATGTGGCGTTGACGTCGTTCACTAATACAACCAGTGACCCGTACAACTTCCGCAGCGATAAAGGCGACGCTGACCTCGATCGCCGCCACACATTCGTCAGTAACGTCGTGTACGTGCTGCCGTCGTTCGCGCAGTGGGGTAAGACAGCGGAGTTGCTGCTCGGCGATTGGCAGTTGAACGGTATCGCCTCTTACTTCGGCGCGACGCCGATCGAGTTGATCACCGGCGCTAACAACCTCGGTGTTACCAACGGAGTGGGCCAACGTCCGGACTACACCGGCGCGCCGATCTACCTCAACACCAACGATGCGAGAGAGCATCTTAATCCGGACGCTTTTGCGATACCGGCGGCTGGTCGAATCGGTACGCTCGGCAAAGGCGCCGTACGCGGTAAACCGATCACGACCGTCGACTTCTCGATCGCGAAGAACTGGCGCGTCAAGGAGCGTTACGGCATTCAGTTCCGAACCGAGTTCTTCAACGTCCTGAACCACACGAACTTTATCGGTTACGACGTCGACACTCGAAACGGAAGCTTCGGACTATTGAACGCGGCGCAGGCGCCACGTGAGATTCAACTCGGTCTGAAGTTTACCTTCTGATATACTCCCCACAGCCTTAAACACACGGACGAAGTGCTGAGATCTTCTCAGCCCTTCGTCCAGGTTTTTATTGACCCCTGTTTTTCCGGATCAGGAAACGATGTACCTTCGCGCGGCCTGCCTGTCTCTGCTGCTAGTCTCGTTCTACGTTCAGGATCAAACCGCAAGCGATCTGTTCCGCCGTCACTACGAGGAAGCAACAAGGGCTCACAGCGGACGCAACTACGCGCTGGCTGAAGCCGAATACAAGGCGATACTCGTCGAAGCCTATCAGCGTTTGGGTAAGGTTTATTCCGCGCAGGGCAGACACCAGGAGTCAGTTGGACCTTTTGAAGTTGCAGCAACGCTTCGTCCCACTGCTCTCGACGGGCTTGTCGAACTTTCCATCGCTTACTTTCGCACGCGTCAATATCAAAAGGCAGTGGATCTTCTGCAACACACGGTTGCGAAGGATCCGAAGTACGCGCCTGCTCATCACATGCTCGGAAAGTCGTACTTCATGCTGAGCCAGTTTGACAAAGCGAGGGCCGAGCTCGAAACCACGCTGCAACTGGCGCCCAACGACTACGATGCGCAGTACACGCTCGCGCTCGCGTATCTCAAACAACGGCAAGTGCCGCAGGCGCAACAGGTTTTTCACCGAATGATTGATCGGCTCGGCAACCGGCCGCAGCTTCGTGTGCTCATCGGCCGCGCGTATCGCGAGACTGGTTTCCTGCCGGAGTCGATCGAAGAGTTTAAGAAGGCGCTCGTGCTCGATCCGCATTTTCCGCGCGTTCACTACTATCTCGGACTCACGTACCTATACAAAGACGGCGCGTCGAGAATCGCCGACGCGATGGAAGAGTTCAAGATCGAACTGGCCGCCAATCCTGATGAGTACTTCGCCAACTTCTATCTCGGTATCCTTTACATCATCGAGCGTAATTGGGAACCGGCGATCACGTTGCTCGAGAAAGCAGTGAAGTCGCAACCGAATAATCCCGATCCTTACTTTCACCTGGGCCAGGCTTACCAGGGCGCCGGTAAACATCAGCAGGCGGTCGAAGTTTTGCAGAAGAGCATCGAGCTGACGCCGTCACTGGGCCATAACGACTATCAGGTTACGACGGCGCATTATCGTTTGGGCCAGTCGTTGATCAAAGTCGGGCGTACCGCGGAGGGGCAACAGGAGTTACAAAAGTCGGCCGAGTTGAAGTCGAAGGGTTTCAAGCTCGACGAGAAGAAGGTTGGCGCGTATCTGAACGGCACGCCGCTGGCTGAACAGGAGAGCAAGTCAGAGTTGGTGAAGGCGGAGGGCGTTGTCGACGAAACCGTCAACCTCGATCCGAAGCTGTTGCTGAGATTTAAAGAGGACGAGAGTTATTACGAGAAGGTCCTCGCGTTGGCCCACAACAGTATCGGTGTCTTGCGCGCTGAGCGACAGGATTTTAGCGAAGCGGTGGCCCAGTTTTTACTCGCTGCGAAATGGAACCCGCAGCATCAAGGTCTGTACTACAATCTCGGGCTCGCTTATTACAAAACCGAGTCGTACAAGGAAGCAGTTCCGGCGCTCGAAAACGCGTTGAAAGCTGATGCGAACAACGTCGCGATCAAGCAGTTGTTGGGCATGAGTTACTTCATGACGAACGATTTCGCGAAGGCGTCGGTGTTGCTGGGTGAAGTGGTGGCGGCGAAACCGCAGGACGCGGCGCTTCGTTATCCACTTGCGCTGTCGCTGCTAAAAGATGGACAAACTGAAGCCGCGAACCGCGTGATCGAGCAGATGGTGGCAGTCGGCGGGAACAGTCCGCAACTGCACATTCTTTTCAGTCAGGCGCACTACGAACGAGGAGACGTCGATAAGGCGCTCGCTGAGTTGCGCGCGGCACTTGCTCTCGACGACAAAGTTCGCCTGGCCCACTTCTACAGTGGGTTAATCTATCTCAAAGCCGGAAAGATGGCCGAAGCCGCGCGTGAGTTTGAAAGTGAATTGACGATCAGTCCGAACGATCCTGAAGCGAAGTATCATCTGGCGTTCGTTGTTTTGGCCCAACAACAGACCGATCGCGGTTTGAAGCTGATGCGCGAGGTGGTCCAGGATCGGCCCGACTTCGCCGATGCTCGTTACGAACTCGGCAAGGCGTTGCTTCAGAAAGGCGACGTCAAGGGTGGTCTCGAAAACCTGGAGATCGCCGCGCGGCTCAAGCCGAATCAGGCGCACGTTCATTATCAACTGGGGCGCGCGTACATTGCGGCCGGGCGCAAGACGGAAGGCGAAGCGCAACTGGAACTCTCGCGCCAATTGAAAGAAAAAGCGCGGGCAAAATCGAAACTCTAAAACCCCATTATCCGTGTCAACAATTTCACTCTTAATAGCCACCCTGTTGTTCTCTTCGATCACCACTCAGCCGGCGAAGATTCAATTCACCGACATTACCGTCGCGGCCGGCATCACTTTCAAACACGTCGCATCGCCCGAGAAACGTTACATCGTCGAATCGATGAGCGGCGGCGTTGCTCTCATCGACTTCGATAACGACGGCGATCTCGACATCTACTTCGTCAACTCGCTGACGGTCGATCTCGTGAAGTCGAAAGGGAAGACGCGCAGCGAACTCTATCGCAACGACGGCGATGGCAAGTTCACCGAGGTCTCCGCGAAGGCCGGCGTCAGCGACATCGGCTGGGGCATGGGCGCGGCGGTTGGCGATTACAACAACGACGGTTTCGAAGATCTTTACGTCACGTGCCTCGGTCCCGATCATCTTCTCAAAAACAACGGCAACGGCACGTTCACTGACGTTACGGACAAGGCCGGTGTGAGCGATCCGCGATGGTCCACCGGCGCGTCGTTCGTCGATTACGATCACGACGGCGATCTCGATCTCTTCGTTGCGAACTACGTCGACTTCGACATCAACAACCTGCCCGAGTTTGGCAAAGGGCTGACGTGCCAGTACAAGTCGATCCCGGTTCAGTGTGGTCCAAGAGGCTTGAAGGGCGCGGGCGATTCGCTGTTTCGCAACAACGGCAACGGCACGTTCACCGACGTCACGAAGCAAGCGGGCGTCGCCGATCCGAACGGCTTTTACGGCATGGGGATCGTCACCGGCGACTATGACGATGATGGTCTAACCGACATCTTCGTCGCCAACGACTCGACGCCCAACTTTCACTATCGCAACAAAGGCAACGGCACGTTCGAAGAGATCGGATTCAACGCCGGCACGGCCGTCAACGAGAACGGCAGCGAACAGGGAAGCATGGGCGCAACAGCCGGCGACTACGATCACGACGGCAAGCTCGACATTTTCATCACCAACTTCGCCGACGAATACAACACGCTCTATCGCAACGACGGCGCCAACTCTTTCACCGACCTTGCTTATGCGGCGAAGGTTGCGGCGGTGAGTCTGCCGTATGTCGGTTGGGGCACGAAGTTTTTCGATTACGACAACGATGGCTGGGTCGATCTGTTTGTCGCGAATGGCCACGTTTATCCGCAATTGCCGAGTTATCGCCAGCCGCGCTTGCTGCACCGTAACAATCGCGACGGGACCTTTACTGACATGTCGGGACAGTTTGGCGCGGCGTTGACTGACCCGCGCGCGAGTCGCGGCGCGGCGTTCGGAGACATCGACAACGATGGCGACGTCGATCTCGTTATTGGAGATCTCGATGGACCATCGCAGGTGTTGCGCAACGACGGCGGCAATGCGAACAACTCGATCATCGTCAAAACAGTTGGTGTGAAGAGTAATCGCAGCGGCATCGGTGCGCAGGTGAAAGTCGTTTCCGGCGACTTGTCGCAGATCGACGAAGTGCGTAGCGGCGACAGTTACATCTCGCAAAGCGATTTGCGATTGCACTTCGGTCTCGAGCAACGAAGCAAAGTCGATCTGATACAGGTGCGTTGGCCCAGTGGCACGGTCGATAAAGTGACTTCGGTCGGAGTGAACCGTGTCGTAACGATCAAAGAAGGTCAGGGTAAGATTGCGGAGAAAGAATTTGTTAAGAGGTAAGTAGTACCCGTGTTTGCTTTAAGAATTCTCACACTGTTAGTAGACTGTTTTCTAGCCAGGTATTACACGTCAAGGCAGGGCAGGTTCACGGGTGTTGATCCATCGATTGGACGCAGAAGCGTGAAACAACAATAAATGCAAGACCGATTACCCCAATGATTCCTTTCATAGTGCTTCACCTCATTCACTTTTTCGGTTTCTTTGGCGTCTTATCTATCTTCGTTACTTTTTCCTGTCAGTCCCAGGCACCAGGCCCTCAGCCGCAGCCTCAGAATCTAGTACTCGAAGGGACTGTGGAGAAAATCGGAGTTTCTCCCGGGGTTGGTAGTGGGGACCTCGCTGTGTATCAATTTGCTAAATATAGAGTCACGTCAGTCTGCGAAGGTGAGTACGGTTCGCAGCAAATAGTTGTCGACCATCTGCTTCTGCGCGGCAATGAGCTTGACCGCTTCCGACCCGGCGACCGAGTTCGTCTGATCATCAAGAAATCGAATAAGATTTTTACTCGCAACAACGAAGATGGTTTTCGTAACGCTAACGACAAGGTCGAAGTCTTCTACATTGGCGAAGAGCCGAAGCTTCTACCCCGCGATTGTGTTGCATGTGAACCTTGCGGGTGAGAGGAACTCCTTCGCAACTGTGGCGTCTTGGTGTTGTCTTCGGGCTCGGACTTCAATCGTTCGATGAAGTCCTGCGCGGTTGGCCGAGTTCGGACGCGGCCGTGACTAACTGCTTCACCGCGGCGACGTTCACGAACTCCAGCGCCGCGTATGGCTTGGCGGCTTCGTCCAGCTTCAACCCACTCGCCTCACGCCACTCTCGCACCGGTGGTTGGCCCAACTTTAGGTACGCGATCGCTTCCAACCCAACCTCGCCGAGATCCGAAAGACCCTTCGTCAGCGGCTTGATCTCCTTCAACGCCGGCGAGCGATCGATCATTGGACCAAGCGCAGCCGCCGACGTCTGCCAATCCGACAACATCTGCGTCAACTCCGCGCGATACAACTGATACCGCGGCGCATCATTTAAAAATTCTCTTACCATCCACGAAAACTTTCGCGCGCCCTCGGCATCCGGCGTCGCCGCGTCGATCACGCCAGTCAACGGACTGAGCATCGTCTGCGGACGCATCTGATAGCGGCGATACTCCTTCACCGGCTCGATCACAGACACGAGCGTTTTCAATGGTCCAATATCGTCGTGACGCGCCAGACGACGCAGCATCATGTCCTGGTTTCGCTTGTGCGTCAGCCCCAGTTCTTCCAACTGCAAACTGATGATCGCCAACCGCCGGTACATGTCGTCGATATCAGTTACGGTTCGCGGCGACCACAAGCGCTCCGCGATCGCAGCCGTGCGCGGCCAGATACGGGAATCGATCGTTTCCGGCGTCACCCACTCGGCCCACATCGTCGCCTCGCCGCCGAGCACATGCTTCGCCTCTTCAGGCGTGAGCGTACTGTCCGCCGGAACCGGATCGGGCGTGTAATGCGCCGACGCAGGATGGATCAGATCGATGTAGAAACCGTTCGAGAGAATTCCGTCGTAGCCTTTGCGCGCCGCATCGGCGAGCGCCGCCGTGCCGCGCCACGAATGGATCACGATGTCTTTGGGCAGACCGGGTTGCAGGATCTCGTCCCAACCGATCATCTTCTTGTTGTTCTTCTGAAGGATCTTGAGCAGACGCGTGTTGAAGTACGCCTGCAACGCGTGGTTGTCTTTGATCCCTTTCTCTTTCATGAAGGCCTGAATCGCGGGGTTGCGATCCCACTGCTTGCCTTCGTTTTCATCGCCGCCGATGTGCAGGTATTCGTCGGGGAAGAGCGCGGCCATCTCGCTGAGAAAGCCGTCGAGAAACTTATAGACTTCCTCGCGAGTCGGATCGAGCGCGGGTTCGAATATTCCCGGTCGTCGTTCGATCGTGTATGGACCAGGCGCACTGCCAAGCTCGGGATAACCAACGAGCCAACTCGTGCTGTGACCCGGAATATCGAACTCAGGCACGACGCGAATGCCACGTTCGCGCGCGTACGCGATGACGTCTTTAATCTGTTCGTGCGTGTAGTAGTTGCCGTCAGATCCGAGCTGATGCAACTTCGGATACTTCTTACTCTCGACGCGAAAGCCCTGGTCCTCCGACAGATGCCAGTGAAAAACGTTCAATTTCACCGCCGCCATCGCATCGAGATTTCGCTTCAACACTTCGACCGGATGGAAGTGACGCGCAACGTCGATCATTAGCCCGCGCCACGGAAACCGCGGCTGGTCCTGTATCTGAACACCCGGCAAATAGAAGCCGTTACGATCGGCACTCAAGAGTTGTAGCAGCGTTTCGAGACCGCGAATCGCGCCGACGACAGTCGGAGCTTTCAGCATCGCTTGTCGATCGGTGATGTCGATCGTGTAACTCTCGTTCTCGCCGAGACCGGGCACAGATTTACCCGCGCCGTCGGTGTGGACTATCAGCTGCGTCAACTGATCGTCCACTGCCAGTCCCGGCGCGAAGGAAAACACGGTGCGTCCTTCGAGTCGTTTCACGAAGCGCGCGATCGCGGCTTTGAGTCGATCGTCTGAATGGCCGCGCGTTGCGACTTTGAACGAAGCGTCCACGTTCAAACGCTCGCCGGGATGGAACTTCAGCGACGCAGGCACCGGCATCAAGTTAAACTTCGGCGCCGCCTCCTGCGCGTGGACGAACGACGCACACGTCAACACGACAATAAGCACGAGGTATCTTTTCATGAGTTTCTCACTTGAGCGTAAATCTCTGGGTCAGACCGCCGACGGTGACGTCAAATTCTCCCGGCTCAGCAACGGGTTTGTTATCCGCCCCGATGAACGACAGATCGTCGCGCCTGATCGTGAACGTCAGCGTGCGACTCTGCCCCGGCTGAAGATTGACCTTCGCGAACCGGCGCAAGCGTTTGTTCGGCGGTGAAATCGTCGCCACGAGATCGCTGACATAGACCAGCACAGCTTCTTTACCTGCGCGATTGCCGGTGTTCTTAACGGTAACAGTCGCCGTCAACTCTTCGTTGCCGCTGATCTTCTGTTTGTTCAGACGCAGATCGCTGTAGGCAAACGTCGTGTAGCTCAGTCCTTCGCCGAACGCAAACTGCGGTTTGAAAGCCATGTTGCCAAACGCAGTGTTCTCGGTTTCGAACGGTTTGTGATCGTAGTTGATCAGACCATTCGGCGTGCGCGGATAAGTGAAGGGAAGTTTGCCGCTCGGATTCACGTCGCCAAACAATACGTCGGCGATCGCAGTTCCGCCTTCGTTGCTCGGGTTGTAAGCGAGCAGGACGCCTTTCACGCGATCCGCGATCTGATTGATGATGCGCGGCCGTCCCTGGACCAACACGAGGACCACGGGTTTTCCTGTTGCGAGAATCGCATCGGCGAGTTTGAGCTGTGGCGCGCCGAGTGTGAGATCCGTGATGTTGCCCGGAGTTTCACAATAAGAGCCCTCGCCGAGAGCGAGCACCACTACGTCGGCATTTTGCGCGGCGCGAACGGCGGCGGGAATATCGACTTCTTCGTCCTGATCCGTTGGCGTGCTGTTGGATGGTCCAGGTTTGCGCGTGATCTTCGTTCCCGGAACGTAAGTGACATTCGCGGCGCCGATCTTCGCCTCAATCGCGCGACGAACAGTTTGTCGATCTTTTGGATACAACGACTCTTCCGAACCTTGCCAAACGTAAGTCCAGCCGTTGTTCAACGAGACGAGCGAGTCGGCCGTTGGTCCAGTCACGAGCACTTTCGCTGTCTTGGAAAGCGGCAGGATGTTGTCGGTGTTCTTCAACAACGTTAGCGACTCACGCGCCGCTTCCAAACTCACCTGCCGCGATTCCGGCGTCGCAAACTTTGCCTTCAACGACGCATCCGGTCCGGGCTTTTCAAATAACCCCAACTCAAATTTGACGCGCAGAATGCGACGCACTGCTTCGTCGATGCGCGACTGCGGCACTGCGCCTTCTTTCACGAGGGCGATCAGGTGATCGGCGAAACTGTAGTCGAGCGGCACCATGCTCATGTCGATGCCCGCCATGACGGCCATGCGCGTCGCTTCTTTTTCATTGGCCGCGATGCGCCAGGTCGTGACGAGTTTCTTGATGTCTTCCCAGTCCGAAACGACGAAGCCGTCAAACTTGAGTTCGTCGCGCAGGATCGTCGTCAGGATCTGATGATTGACGTGTCCGGGAACTCCGTTGATCTCGCCGGAGTTGATCATGACCGTGCGCGCGCCGGCTTTTACGGCCGCGTCAAACGAGGGCAGAAAGTATTCGCGGAGGTAGTTTTCCGGAATCCACGCGGGCGTGCGATCGCGGCCGGTGAGCGGAAAACTGTAGCCCATGTAGTGTTTCAAACTCGATGCGACCGCCTGATCTGACGAAACGTCCGAGCCTTCGAGTCCACGCACAAAAGCGACGCCCATCACTTTCGCGAGATAAGGATCCTCGCCAAACGTTTCCCAGAAACGCGGCCAGCGTGGATCGCGTCCGAGATCGAGCACGGGAGAAAAGCTCCACGGAACTCCGGCGGCGCGCGTTTCGAACGCCGTGATCTCCGCGGCGCGCTTCATCAGTTCCGGATTGAACGTGGCGGCCATACCGATCTCTTGCGGGAAGAGCGTCGCGCCAAGGACGTAGTTCGCGCCGTGGATCGAGTCGAGGCCGTAGATGACGGGAATACCCAGTCGAGTCTTTTTGGATGCGGCCTGAATCTGGCCGATGATTTCGTGCCAGCGATCGACGGTCAGCGCCTGGTCGGCGACGTTGAGAATCGAACCGACGCCGTATTTGACGATCGCCTTCTCGAGTTTTGCCGGATCGAGCTTGGTGTTCTGGTCGCGGCTCGAAATGATCATCTCGATCGTGAGCTGCGTCATTTGCCCGACCTTCTCTTCGAGCGTCATGCGCTTGAGCAACTCTTCGATGCGCTGCGAATGGTCGCGAAGCGCGGGGCGGCGGATGTTGCGCTGGTAAAACTCGTCGCTTTCGACGACATCGCTTTGGGCGTGAATCGCCACCGGCGTTTGGAGCACGAAGCACAGTGAAAGACTGACTACCCACAGGGCACGTAGGGAAACTCTCATCTATTTGCTGTCCTCAGGCAGGATTTTGGAAACGCGCGGCTATTCTCTTCTATTTATTGCCACTTTTCAATGGTCATCAAACAAAGATTTTTACGGAAATTTCAGACAGACGGGTGCCGGTATCTGCGCGACGTGGCCTGACGGCGTGAGCCGCCCTGTTTTCGAGTCGATGCGGAAAATGACGACGTTGTCACTGCGTTGATTTGCGACGAGCAGGAATTTTCCGGTCGGATCGATGACGAAGTTTCTCGGCCAGTTTCCCTGAGTCGAAGTGTGTTCGATGAGGGTGGGTTTGCCGGTGCGTTCGTCGATGGCGAAGACGACAATGCTGTTGTGTCCGCGGTTCGAGCCGTAGAGAAAGCGTCCGGAACGAGAGACGTGGACGTCGGCGCAATAACTAACTTCGCTGAAACCGGCTGGAAGCGTTGAAACAGTGTCGATGGTGGTGAGTGTCCCGGCGTTGTAGTTCATCGTCGTCATGGTCGAATCGAGCTCGTTGATGACGTAAAGGTAACGGCCGTTCGGGTGAAGCGTCAGGTGACGTGGACCAGCGCCGGCCTGGAGACCCGCTTGTGTCACGGAATGAAGGTTGTGCTCCCTTGGATCGAAGCGATAGACCATCACCTTGTCGATACCGAGATCCGCCGCGAGCGCGTGTCGTTCTGACGGATCGAGGATGATGCAGTGTGCGTGTGGTCCATTCTGTTGCTGTTTTGGACCAGAGCCTGCGTGTTGTTTGAGATCCGCGACTGGACCGAGCGTGCCATCGCTGCGAATCGGCAGGAGCGCGAGGTTTCCGCCGGTGTAGTTGGCGACCAGCAGGTTCTTTCTTTTGCGATCGACGGTGAGGTGACACGGATCAGCGCCATGCGACGCTTGTTGATTCAGAAAGTTGAGCTTGCCGGTCGCGTCAATGGCATAAGCACTGACGGCGCCGCTGGTCTTTCCTTCAAAATCCGGCACTTCATTAACCGCGTACAGAAAGCTGCGCGTGCGATCGACTGTCAGAAACGAAGGATTCACCGACTTGATCGAACTGAACATCTTCAACTCGCCAGTGTCGCTGTTCATGCGATAGACGTAGATGCCTTCGCTCGCGCCCGACGTGTAAGTGCCGACGTACAGCGTCAGTTCGCGTGACTGGCGCGCCCACGCGGTGTCGCGCAGAAACATCGCGCCCGTTACAGCAAGGCCGCCAGTTTTCAAAAACCGGCGGCGTGAAACTTTATCGTTGATCAAACTGAAGCCGCTCCTCGAATCGAATGAACCTTCGGTGGGCGATTCTTCTAGACGACTTCGATCCAAAAAGCAAGGCCCCGACGCATGTGCGCGGGGCCTTGGTCCATGTATTCAGTTGTGTTGAACGACTTACCTGCCGCGGCTGGTCAAGACGACGTCTTCACGTTGCGCAAGCTGTCTCTGGTCGAGGCTCCGTTCACGATCCGAGGGCTTGAGTTCGCGACTCGTGTTCTCGCCGACGGTATAAAACGACGTCAGGAAGTAGAGGTCGCCGTAACGGTGGAAGACGAACTGCGCGCCCTGCGAATCTTCAGCCTTTGAGCCGGAGACGGTCAGGAAAACTTTGACGCCGCCGCTGCCGTCTCTGCGCTTGATGGTCCACGTCGCGTTTGACGTGCTCCAGTTTCGCTGGACCGTGTACTCGCCGGCAGTCAAAGTCTTGTTGCCGACAACGAAATCGAACGGGATGTTGACCGACGTTTGGCGGTCAGACTGACCAAATACGGATACAGATGAGACCGTCAGAAGTAAGAAAAGTATAGAAAGGGCAAAAGCCCGACGTGATCGATTCATGGTGCTCTCCTTAACGCATATCAAACAAAGTCCGGTCAGCCTTATGCAGCCGGTTCAACTTGATAACGCGTAGAACAACCGCGAATGGGACCACCTGAAGTTCACTTTTGCAGCAACTTGCTGAGTTCGCGCCACGTGATGAGCTTGATCTTCTCGTCCTTCAACAGTTGGCGAAAGGCCTCACTGGTGAAAAATTCGAGATCGCGCTGGCGCCATGCAGCGCCCCAATCGGGATGATCGTGAGTAGCACCACGCATTTCGGCGTCGTCGTACGCGAGATGGATCACGATTTCAGTTACACCGGGTTCGAGTTTCCTGATGGCGTCGGTGTAGAACTTCGCCCAGTCGTTTGGCGCGACAGTTGGGTTGATGTCGAGGACGCGATCGATAAACACGTCGTCGGGGTTCAACGTCGTTGGGAGGAAATCGGCGCGTGAAAACCACGTTTTCGCGACGCGAACGGGAAGTTTGTACTCGCGGGCGACGCGCAAAAACGTTTCGAAAAGCGCCTTGTTTTGATAGAGCGTGCCCATGTGTGAGTCGAGATGCGTGGGTTGAATGCCAAACGCCTTCGCCCGTTCGATCTGCGCGCGGATTTCCGTTTCGACTTCTTTCGGATCAGCTTTCGCGGCGGCTTCACTCTCTGTCAGATAGAAATATCCGTTCTTGTCGAGCAGGGAACTGACCCGATCTTTCGACGTTACTGGTCCCCACTTAAACGTGGTCCACTCGCTGGTCAACGTGAGATGTAAGCCGAGGTCAGCCTGCGGGTTAGCGCGTGCGTAAGTCGCGATCTCCGAGAACCACGGACACGGCACCATGATGCTGCCGGAATTCACGAGCCCGCTTTCGAATGCTTTGATCGTCGCGATGTTCACCGAGTGCGACATTCCGAGATCGTCGGCATGAACGATCAGGAGTTTGGCATCCTTCGGATACCCGAGCCGCTCGGCAAGTGTCGGTTGCGCCGATGTGTTTGGAGTAAGACAAAACAGGATGGTGCAGGCGGCTAAAATGATAAGCTTCGTTCGTCTCATGGTGGAATATTACTGTAATGGCAATGAAGAACATCATCAATCAGCGCGGTGTGGCTAAAACGCTTGAACAATTGAAGCAGGAACTGCGGTTGCTCATGTCGGCGCGCTAAGATCTCAGGGGCGGCGGCGCCAATTGAAGGCACTCAGAACATTCGAATAGTCGTCTGTCCAGATGCCTTTCTTCTCGTAGCCGTCCATGGTTCGGGCATCGGGCAGTTTTGCCAGCGAGGTGAACTCAGGTGAGTCAGTGGCCATGACGATCCATCGCGATCGAATCTTGCTCGCTTCGTCAGATTTGAGGTATTCAAGATCGATTGCTTTTAGACCCCGACTACCAGCCAACTCCGCAACTACTGGTCCAAGATCGAGATAGTGATTCGAGATGTGAAATACAATCATTCCGCCTGGCCTGAGTTTCGCGAGATAAAGATCGAGCGCTTGTTGCGTGACAAGATGAACGGGGATCGAGTCGCTGCTAAACGCGTCCAACACGATCAAGTCGTAATTCGCAGCCGGCGCTTCTTTCAGTTTCAGCCGTGCATCACCGACGACGATGTCCACCGGCCCCTGGGCGCAGTCACTTAGATACGTGAAATACTTCCGATTACGCGCAATGTCTACAACGGCAGGATTGATCTCGTAGAAGGTCCAATGTTGATTCGGTCGACTGTGAGCTACGGCTGCTCCGATGCCCAATCCAATCATGGCGACGTTGGTCTGTTCTGTTCGCGTGTTGAATGAATCAAGAATGGCGCCGAACGGTCCTTCGTGACTGTAGTAAGAAATAGGCTCACATCGTCTGCCCGGATCCGTAAACTGCCGGCCATGGTCTGTCACACCGTGTAGAAAACTGCGGATATTGCCGTCGTCCACAACGCGTATCACTCCGAAGAAATTTCGGTTCGCGACAATGGCGCGATTGCTCGCCGCCATTAGAACGATCGCGGCAGCCACGACCGCCGCCACATCGAATCCAAAACCAAACGAGCGCCGCCGCAGGAAATAGCTGATAGCGAGCGGGATCAACATCGCGACGAACAATCGGTTCACAGGCGCGATGCGATGAACTGTCAAACCCAAGGTTACGGTGAGTAAAAACATCGACGCCGGCAAAACAAGACGAAGCCATCGTGTCTCACTCTTTTGTTCGTTCGCCCCTTCAGGCAAAAACAAACAAGCGAGCGCAATCCCGATCGGGTATTCCCAAATCGACCGGAAAACGATCGGAGCGATCAGCGAGTTGAAAACGCCGCCAAGCGCGCCACCCACGCTCAGCCAGATATAGAAGTCGGCGAGATACCGAGCCGCAGGTTTGCGATTGGCGAGTTCGGTGTGAAACACCAGCGCCACCAACACGAAATAGAGTAGATGGACCAGGATCAGAAAGCTGGCGCGTCCAAACAGAGCCGGCATGTAGATCAACAGGATCCCGATCGTGAACAACTTGAGAACGGGCCGCGCGAACCGCAGTGGAATCAGTTGCCGCTGCGCGAACGCGATCACGAGCGTTATCAAATACAACGCGAGTGGAATCACCCAGATGAGTGGCGCCGCGGCAATGTCAGTCGAGATATAACTCGTAACGCCATACATCAAAGTGGATGGAACAAAGGCCAGCGCCACCCACTGCAAACGGTGTCCATTCGTCGGCTTCGCGTCGACCGTTTCCGCATCGGCCGTGGCAATCTCCCGGCGGATCGCTCTCGCGCGCCACAACACAAACGCACATCCGCCGACGAGCAAAACAAGGACGACGTAGAAGCCGGACCAAAGCTGAGTCTGCAACTGCAAAGTCAAATAACGTTCGAGCAAGACGGGATACAGCAGCAACGCCAGCAAGCTACCCGCATTTGAAACTGAGTAGAGGACGTATGGATCGACTGTCGAAGCCCAGCCCGATTCGAAAAACCACTTCTGAAGCAGCGGACCGTTAGTGGAGATGATGAAAAACGGCAGTCCGATTAGCGCCAGCAGACAACCGAGTAGCCAGATCGATGGATTGCCGGTCGCGGGCACAGAGTTGGCCCATGAAGCGGGCAGTTGAACCGGTAAACTCACGAAAGCCAGAATGAGGATCAGCATCTGGAGTGCTAACTGCACTCGGACGCTCCAACGCGAAACGAACAACACATAAAGATAGCCAAGCAGCAACGTGGTCTGGAAAAACAACATGCAGGTATTCCAGACCGCCGGCGTGCCGCCCAGCAACGGCAACAAAAGCTTCGCGACGATCGGCTGAATCGAGAAGAGCAGCGACGCGCTAACGAATACCGAGGTCGCGAACACGAGCACTACCAGCCGCCTGTTGACGCTTGTATTCATACCTGATCGATGAAGATATAAGCCGAAACCCCTTGAACCTTCAAATATTTAAACTGTCCGGGACTTATGTCCTGCGGTACAATTAAGTCCAAATTAACCGTTCCATGTCGAGAATCGAATGAAACCGCTGAAGATCGGAATCACCGGCGTTCGCGGCATTGTGGGTCAAACCTTCACGCCGGAACTCGTCGTTCAGTTTGCACAGGCATTTGGATCGTATCTCGACGGTGGCCGCATTCTCATCTGCCGCGATACCAGACCGTCCGGACCGATGATTCGTTCCGCCGTCATCGCCGGACTGCTCGCCTCGGGCTGCGAGGTGATCGATCTCGGCGTCAGTCCGACGCCGAGTATGCAGCTTGCCGTTAAGTGGCTAAACGCTGACGGCGGGATCGCGATCACCGCCGGTCACAATCCCGCTGCGTGGAACGCGTTGAAGTTCGTTCGCAGCGACGGTGTCTATCTCAACCCCACGCAGGCTGAAGAGCTGCTCGACATCTATCACCAGGGCGAGTTTCTAAAAGCAAACTGGCAAACGATCAAACAAACCGTTCAATACAAAGACGCGATTCCACATCACATCGAAGTCTTGAACAAAGCGTTCGGCTTAGAGCACGCCAAGTTGAACAAACTAGTAGTCGCTATCGACTGTTGCAACGGAGCTTGCTCGCTGATGACGACGAAATGGCTCGAAGGTGTCGGTTGCGAAGTGCTCGCCGTAAACGACGATCCGACCGGCGTCTTTCCGCACGAACCTGAACCAAAGGCTGAGACAATGGCCCAACTTAGTGCCGTTGTGAAAGCCGGTCGAGCGGATATAGGCTTCGCGCAAGATGCTGACGGCGAGCGGCTTGGTATCGTAACTGAAAAAGGCGAACGTCTTTCTGAAGAAACGACGCTCGCACTCGCGTCACTCATTCGCTTAAAGGATACGACCGGCACGATAGTTACAAACATTTCGACCACGGGCGCCATCGACATCATTGCCGAGCGCTTCGGCGGCACAGTTGTGCGCACACCCGTGGGCCAGGCCTACATCTCCGAAGCGATGATCGAACACGGCGCGATGCTTGGCGGCGAGGGGAGTGGCGGAGTGACTGTTCCCGAAGTGCAACTCAGTCACGACAGCGCCGCGGCGATCGGGTTGATGCTGAGTCACCTGTCGCGCACCGGAAAAAGAGTTTCGGAGTTGGTCCAGGAACTGCCGAGACTCGCGGTGTTGAAACACAACATCGCCGTTGAACCCAATCATCTCTATTCGATCTTGCAGGATTTTCGCACGACTGTGGAACGCGAGAACCTTCAGTACGACACGATCGACGGTCTAAAGGTGAAGATGCCAAACGGTTGGGTTCACGTGCGCGCGTCAAACACGGAATCGATCATTCGCATCATCGTCGAGAGCGAGAACGCAGCAGAAGCGCCGCACCTGCTTGATTGGGTGCGAGACCGGTTAACCACATAATGCGGGCCATACCGACTCTAAAAATCAGCATCTCGGGAGTTCGCGGCGTGATCGGCGACTCGCTCACGCCCGCTCTGTTGACTCGTTTCGCTCAGGCATTTGGAACGCACACCGGCGCGGGCACGATCGTCATCGGCCGCGATCCGAGAACTTCCGGCGAGATGGTGAAACACGCGGTGATCGCGGGAATTCTGTCGAGTGGCAGCCGCGTTGTCGACGTCGGGATGTGCCCGGTGCCGACGGTGCAGTTGCAGGTGCGTAAGCGTCACGCGCACGGCGGCATCGCGATCACGGCCAGTCATAATCCGGCGGAATGGAATGCGCTGAAGTTCATTGGACCATCAGGGTTGTTTCTCGACGCGGGCCAGGCGCGCGAATTACTCGATATCTATCATCAGGGCGAATACACGAAGGTCAGTGGCGGTGAGATCCGCGTAGTCGAAGAAGTTGACGGCGCGACGGACCAGCACATCAACGCGATACTCGATGTTCTTGGTCCATTGCCGAAAACCGGCAGGCCGATTCGCGTCGTGCTCGACTCGTGTAACGGCGCGGCTTCAATCGCCGGTCCGAAATTGCTCGAAGCACTCGGCGCGAGCGTGATCGCGATCAACGTCACGCCCGACGGATCTTTTCCGCGTGCTGCTGAGCCGGTTGCCGAAAACCTCGGAGATCTTTGCGCGGCCGTGAAGGAGCACGACGCCGACATCGGCTTCGCGCAGGACATGGATGCGGATCGTTTAGCCATCGTCAACGAACGAGGCGAGCCGATCGGCGAAGACTACACACTCGCGCTCGCGGCGCTGTACGTGCTCCAACGCGAAAGAGGACCACTGGTCGCGAACCTTTCGACGACTTCAGCGCTCGACGACATCGCGAAACAGTTTGATTGTCCAATCTTTCGCACGAAGATCGGCGAAGTGAACGTCACCGACGGAATGAAGCTACACAACGCCGTCATCGGCGGCGAAGGAAACGGCGGCGTCATCTATCCGCGCATCAACTTCGCCCGCGACAGTCTCGTCGGAATGGCGTTGACGCTGCACCTGTTGGCCGAATCCGGGAAGAGCGTCAGCGAGTTGCTGGAGACATTTCCACGCTACAGCATCGTCAAAGAGAAGATGGAATGTTCGTCGCAACGCATACCCGGCGTGCTGCGAATGCTGCGACAGGAGTACGCGCGCTTTCCGATCGACACGCGCGACGGCGTGAAAGTGATGCTGCCGGACGGCTGGTTCCTGGTGCGCGGTTCAAACACCGAACCCATCATTCGCGTCGTCGCCGAAGCCGGCAGTGAAGATCGCGCGAGAGAGATCGTTTCTGATGTCTACAAGCAGGTAACAACTTGGATCACGTCCTGAGATAAGTTTTTCGAACGCCTCCCTACAAAGGAATAACTAAATGAGATCTGCTATTGCAGTTCTGACCTTGATGTGTGTGTTTTCGATCTCCGCGTTGGCCCAACAAGCGGCGAAGGCTACGTTGACGGGCACTGTCAGCGATCCGAACGGCGCTGTCGTTGCCGGCGTGAACATAATCGTGACGCAAATCGCGACCGGCGTCCGTCGCGAAACGGTGACGAACGACCAGGGCCTTTACGTGTTGACTGATCTTCCTCCCGGCAATTACGACGTCCGCGTCGAAGCAAAAGGGTTCAGCACGAAAGAGACGAAGACGCCGGTGCCGCTGCAAGTGGGCCAAACGGTTACGTTGAACGTCGCCCTCGAGATTGGCATCAGCGAGACCGCCATCGTTGAACTCGTACCGTCGATCGATTTGATTAACAACAGAGATTCGTTGGTCCAGGGAGTGATCGAATCGCGTGAAGTCGAGAGTTTGCCACTCAATGGCCGCAACTTTCTCGAACTCGCGTTGTTAGTCCCCGGCAATGCGCCGGCGCCGAATTTCGATCCGACAAAGACCAACACCGTCGTCATCTCTTCGGCCGGCCAGCTTGGACGCGGCGGCAATGTGACCGTGGACGGCGCCGACAATAACGACGACGTCGTCGGCGGTCCGGTACAAAACATCTCGCAGGAAGCGATACAGGAGTTTCAGATCGCGACGAACCGTTTCTCAGCGCAACAGGGACGCTCGGGTTCGTCCGTCATCAACGTGATAACGAAGCAAGGGACGAACGAAGTTCACGGATCGGGTTCGTTCTATTTTCGTAACGACGACTTGCAGGGATTGCCTGCCACATTCGATCGACGTATCAACCAAACGCCGCCTTTCGACCGGCAGCAGTATGCTTTCGCGATCGGTGGTCCAATCAGGAAAGACACCGCGTGGATCTTTGGTTCGTTTGAATATCGCAATCAGGACGGCGTCATACTTGTGGGCGAGAGAAACCTGGCGACCCGTTCGATCATCAGCGGCTTTGCGCCGTCGCCGTTGGACGATTTCCTGACGACCGAACGCGTCGACTGGATGGCCAGCGACAAGGACCATCTGCATTTTCGCTACTCGTTTCAACGGGAGAAGGGAATCAACGCCAGCACGCTCGTGCGCTCCATCGGTTCCGCGTCGCAACGACAGTCGCTCCTGAACAAGACACACTCGTTTCTCGGTGACTACACGCGCGTCATTTCTCCGACCGACATCAACAGTTTCAAATTCGGATTCAGCGACTTCATCAACGACACGCTGCCCGTCGCGCCTGGACCACAGCTCACGTTTCCCAGCATTCAGGACGGCGCGTCGTTCCGCGTGCCGCAACAGACGAAACAACGCCGTTTTCAGTTCAGCGACACGCTCACGTTCATTCGCGGCAACCACACGTTCTACGCCGGCGGCGAGCTTCAGCGCGTGCAATCGGATCTGGACCTGAAGGTGTTTCAACAAGGCCGTATCGAGATAATCGAAGACTTTCCGGATTTCGATCGCAACCTCGACGGCCGTGTCGACGATAACGATCTACTCTTCGCGGTGACGTTGCGCAGTGGTTTTCCGGATCGATCGCTTTTGCTTCCCGACACTGACAACACATACATCGCAGCGTTCTTTCAGGACGACTGGCAGGTTCATCCACAACTGACGCTGAATCTCGGTCTGCGTTATGAGCTCGACACGGATGTAAAAAACGTCAGCCGCGTGGACGAGCTGAACCCGCTGATTCTTCCGTTTCTGCAAGGTGAACGGACCAGGGACAAGAACAACTTCGCGCCGCGCGTCGGTTTCAACTTCTCCGCAAACGATGGACGCACCAGCATTCACGGCGGCTACGGCATCTACTACGATCGCGTGACCCTCGAGATTCAAACACTCGAACGCGGACTCGACGGGCGAGCGTTGCCGGTTGAGGTGCGAGCCGGAAACGTCTTCTTTATTCCGCCGCAGTTTCTTTTCGATCCAGTCAACGGCGTTTTTCCGCCCCCCGCGCCGACACTCGCGAATCCATTCACCGGCTTTGTCCTGCCGGGAGCCGGCGCAGGTGGCATCAACATCATCGACAACGATCTTCAGAACCCGATGGTCCATCAGATGAATATCGGCATTCAGCAGGAGATCGGCAATTACGGCGTGGTGCGGGCAGACTACGTGCGCAATGTCGGCACGCATTTCATCATCGGACGTGTGATCGGCACGGTGTTCAATCCCGTTGTCGGCGGACCGGACATTGTGAAGAACCTCGAATCGAGTGTCAGAACGAAATACGACGGGCTGTTGTTGAGTTTGGAAAAGCGGTTCGCGAAGCGCTACCAGTTCCGCGCGTCGTACACGTTATCGAAGTCGTTCAACTTCGCGAACGACGATCAGATTCCGTTTTCGAACGGGCCGATTGACTCGAACGATCTCCAGCGCGAGTATGGACCAACGCCGAACGATCAGCGTCATCGCTTCACTTTCTCGGGAGTGTTTGAACTGCCATGGGCCGTGCGTGTCTCGCCGATCTTCACGCTTGCTTCGTCCGTGCCGCTGGACATCTTGCTGCCGGACGGAAGCTCGCGTGTTTGTGAACTGAGCCGCAACGCCGGCGCGCGTCAGTTTCATACCGGAGCGCAGTTGAATGCGGTGCTGACGCAGATCAACGCGGCGGGCGGATCGCTTTGTCCGAATGCGGATCCGAGCACCGGTTTCAAACCGCGCGTGTTGGTGCCGCTCGTGCGTGACGATCTCGAGTTTGGTGATAACTTCTCAGCGCTCGATGTGCGCGTCTCTAAAGTGTTCAAAATCGGCGAGCGATTTACGATCGAGCCGATCGCGGAGGTGTTCAATCTTTTCAACGTCACGAACGTGCTCGGCGTATCGAACGTGAACTATTCTGGGTTCAGTAATGTGCTCGTGCCGGATAGCTCAACTTCAAATCAATCGTCGGCTTTCGGACGGCCGGTGACGACCGCGGGTGGCGTGTTTGGTTCCGGTGGTCCAAGGGCGTTTCAATTCGCCGCACGCATTACGTTCTAACGCAGTGGCAACGGAACTAAAGAGACAGATCGGTATTCGCACGGCGACCGCGTTTGTAGTCGGCGGCGTGATCGCCGTCGGCATTTTTCTGACACCGGCGGGCATGGCGAAATCGCTTGGCTCGCCGTTGTTGTTACTGAGCGTATGGCTCGTGATGGGTGCGACGGCGTTGTGCGGCGCGCTCTGTTACGGAGAGTTGTCGGCAAGGTATCCGGAAGCGGGCGGCGGTTATGTCTATTTGCGTGAAGCTTATGGACCAGCCGTCGCCTTTATGTACGGGTGGATGGCGTTTCTCGTGATGGATCCGGGGCTGACGGCGGCGCTTGCTTCGGGTCTGTCGGAGTATGCGGGACACGTCGTCAAACTCCCACCCGCGGGAAAGACCGTATTGTCGATCGCGACCATCATCGTGATCGCTTTCATCAACATGCGCGGTGTCAGACTCGGCGCGTGGTTTGTTCGCAGTCTGATGTTTCTGAAGCTCGGACTGCTGGCGTTTATATTTTTATGGGGAGTCGGGTTTCAACTCGGCGACTGGTCCAACTTCACTCCGTTTGTCGCTCGAAACGCGAACGCCGATCCGTGGTTTCCGGCCCTCGCCGGTGGACTCATCAGCGCGTTCTTTTCGTTTGCCGGTTGGTGGGATCTCGGAAAACTCGCGGGGGAAGTTAAAGATCCGCAGCGAACTCTGCCACGCGCGTTGAGTTACGGAGTGGTCGCAGTCACCGTCGTTTACATCCTGGTCAGCTTTGTTTTCGTTTATCTCGTTCCGATGGACCGGGTGACGACAGGAGAGACTTTCGCGGCGCAAGCGGGCGAGGTTTTGTTTGGACGCGCCGGTGGCGTTATTTTTTCACTCGTCGTCGTTGTTTGCGTGCTTGGAAGTCTTGCGGCGGTGGTGATGTCGGCGCCGCGCGTCTATTTCGCGATGGCGCGCGACGGCTTGTTCGTGCGTTCAGTTGCGACACTTCATCCGCGTTACGGAACGCCCGTTTATGCGATCGCGTTGCAAGCGGTGCTGGCTTCGATACTCGTCGCTGTTGGCACGTTTGGCCAGATCATTTCATACTTCGTCTTCGTCGTGATCGTCTTCATTGCGTTGACGGTGATTGCGTTGTACAAACTGCGACGCCGCGACCCGGGAAGCGGTGGGTATCTGACGCCCGGCTATCCGGTGACGCCGGCGATCTTTCTCGTGTTGTTGCTGGTGATGTTGTTTTTGTTGGGCGCGAATAATCCGAAACAGGCGTTTCTCGGCGTTGCGGTTGTTTCACTCGGCCTGCCGGTTTACTTATTTCTGTTTCGCGGTAAGCAATTAGTTGAGAAAAAGGAAGGACTTTAAATGACGTGGATCAAGACCGTTTCCCCTGCTGAAAGCGACGAGGTGCGCAAGGTTGTCGAGGCCCAGCGCGACCTGTATCCGATCGAGTATGCGACGCCGGTGCATCCGACTGCCGATGGCGAGACCGCGGGCATTGTTGCGTCGCACAGTTTGATTCCGCAGGCGCTCTTTCATGCGTTCTCGACTTTCGGCGCGCTGATGTCGCCGGACCTGCCGTTGGATCGCAAGCAGCATGAGATGATCACGACGGTTGTGTCGGTTACTAACCGGTGCCACTATTGAATCGAGTCTCACGCAGAGTTTCTGCGTCGCGTCACGTTGGATAAAGAGCTGGTAGCGGCGTTGGAAGCCGACTATCGAACCGCGCCGATCTCGGAACAGGAGCGAGTGATGCTCGATTACGTCGTGCAGATCACGCGCGACGCCACGCGCATTTCGCCCGCCGATCACGATCGGCTTCGGTCTGTCGGTTTCGACGACAAAGGCATACTACAGATCACGCTGATCGCTTCGTGGTTCAACTACATCAATCGGGTCGCCGATGCGTTGGGAGTGGGCCGAGGATGAAATGAAGGTCGTTGTTGCCGGGATTCTGGTTTTACGATGTTGACTTATGCGTGCGAGCAAATAACCGATGGCGACGTTGTGGCGCTGATGTCCGGAGTTTTTTCCCAGCGGATTCGCTCCGCCGGGGCGTAGCCCCTTTTTCAAAGACTTCCCCGGCGGGGCCAAGCCCCGCCTCACATCCGGCGGCAAAGCCGCAGAACCACAAGAGAAAGCCGCCAGGACCACAAAGAGAAAGCCGCTTGGTGCGAGCAGCCGCTGCGAATCAGCGCCGCTGCGAATCAGCGCTGTTCTTCGCCGACGATTAATCCGCGAGCGCGTCGTCGCCCAAGTCGATCCACAGCGACAGCTCTTTCAGATCGCGATAGACAACGTCGTACTTCTTGCCTTTCTTCTTCTCTGAAGCAAAAAACGTATCAAGTCGTTTTTCGCGATTGGTCAGGTAGAGGGTGAACTTATCTTTGCCACGCGCCTCCGAGATCATCTGCAAGGTCGAGATTTCGGGATTGCCGTGGCGGCCGTCGGCGGAGATGACGTAGTGGTCCGCCGTGATCTGGCGGAAGAAGTCGGTCTCCACGTTTCGATCGCTCCCGTGATGCGGCAGTTTCAACAGATCGACGTGCAGCGGTTTCGACTTCAACAACCCCGACGACTTCAACTCCTTCAACACGTCGTCACCACGCGCGTCGCCAGTCAACAGCATCTTCTTCTTCGCCGCTTCCGCCAACACGACGATGCTCGACAAGTTGTAAACCGATTCGTCGAGATACGCCGCGGCAAGTGCCTGCCCTTCTTTATCGGTCGCGAGACCTTTCTTCTCGATCACCGCGTTCCATTCGATTTGCAGTTCCTCGATGCGGTCCTTCACTGGTCCAAGCACGGTGAACTTCAAACCGTCGCCAATCGGGACCGTCTTCTTTCCTTTACCGGGCGCGGCGACCAACGTACCAAACGGATCGTTAACTGAAAGCGACAAGAGTTTCGCGTTATTTCTAACATCACGACCCTGCGGCACACTTGCAATGATCGCTCCACCCGGCAGACTCAGCGGCACACCGGCAGAGACAGCGCCGCCCTTCGACACCGCCGCGCTGAGCACCTTCAGCATCTCCTCGCTTTCGTTCCCGACAATGTCGTCGAAACTGTTATGCCAGAGCGTGAGTATGTTGAACGGCAACTCCTCATTGTTCTCTCGTATCTCGACGAGGTCGTTGAGAAACGCCAGCACGCCATTGATGTGATCGTCGTCGAGATGGCTGATCATCAACATGCGAATCACCAGCGCAGCGTCGGGACTTCTCGTTTCCTTCAACGCTTGCAGTCGCGGCAACAAGCTGCTCTTGTAAACACCGCCTGGACCACCGTCGATCACGATCAGCTTCGGAGCATTCGGTTTCCCGTAATGGAGGAGCAGGGAATCGCCATGTTTCGCTTGCAGCGCTTCGAGTGTGAATAACATTTATCGGGGTTCCTCATTGTGAAGACTTAGACGGATTGCAAAGCGCGCAAAGCGTCGACCATTCCCGCGCCCTGAAAGTAACGTTCGCGGCCGAGGTCAGTTGCAGTCTTGCAGAGTATCTCTTTGACGCGGCCGGGCCTGCCGACAAGTTCGCCATAACGCGCGAGCAGCAGCGCCGCCGTGCCGCTCACGTGTGGCGCCGCCATGCTGGTCCCATCCATGCGTTTCGTTTCGCCGGCAGGAATCGTGCTGACGATCTTTTCACCCGGCGCGACAAGGTCGGGCTTCAGCCGCCCATCGCCGGTTGGACCACGACTCGAAAAATAACTCACGCCGTAAAGATGCGCGCTGTCGCGATGCGTCGCACCGACAGTGATGACGCTGTCCGTGTTGCCCGGATCGGTGATGCTGATGCTGTGATAGCCTTCCTGAGTTCCTTTCGTCGTCATGAACTGGAGATAGCCGTTGTTACCCGCGGCCGCGACGACGACGATCCCGCCGCCGACAAGACGATTCGCTTCTTCACAAACCGGCGTGCTCCCACAGGCAAAGTTCGCCACGTCGTGCCTGATCGACAGACTCAAATTGACGCCGTGAACCATCATCAGTTCCTTGTGCGCGTTGAGATAACGCACAAACTGCATCGCCGCGATCACGGAAAACTCGTCACCCGCTCCCTGCTCGTCGAGCACGCGCAGGTCATACAACTTGATGTCGGGACACACGCCGCTGATCGCGTTGTTGCCTGACGGGACTGCGTCGTTGGTTCGCCAGTCGGCGGCCATTATTCCGGCGACGTGAGTACCGTGCGAGTGTTGTGGAACTACGTAATCGTCGTTGTGCGGGATCTCGATCAACGGCTTCAACATCTCCCAATCGATCTCCCGGCCTTGTTGCAGACTCTCGCGTAACTGTTTCGCCTCTTCGGGATTCTTCTCTATTCGCTTTACGGCTTTGGCGAGGCGCGGGCGCTTCTTGAGCTCCGCATCAGTTTCGGCGGTGTGTTGCGACGATCGGAGCAGATAACGAATCAGGGTGAAGTCGTAAGTGGCCGTGACGCGAGTCTTGAATCGATCTTCTTCGGGTTCGCCTTTGGCGTTGCGCGCGCGAAATGCAGGATGGGTGGCGTCGATACCGCTGTCGATGATGGCCCACGTCAGGTGCTTGCAGCTTATTTCAAACAGACGGCGAGCGGCGTCGGCTTTGACCGCCATCGTCGATCGCCAGATCGCGGCTTCGGCTTTGCGGTTTCGAGTCACGGACCAGATGATGCCGGCATCTTTCTTGGGAGCCGCTTGTACGTTCTTGACGAGCTCGGCGCACACGTCGACGATCGCGGCTGACGTCCTCGTGCGTTTACCTTTCGCGGCCACGGCAATCGTGCCGATAACGCGCATCATCCAGATCACTTGCGGATCGATCAATCGCAACATCGGATCCGACATGTCGCCGTCCATGGCGCGCACGAGGATCTGGCGCGTTTTCTTGTCCGACCAAAATAGCTGAAGCTCGCGGCCGTCGTTGGTCCATACGTACTTGTTCCACCACGGCGTGAATGGCAGCACTACGCGAATCAGTTCGTGAAAACAAAGGCGAACGACGGCGGTCGATTGGTTGTAAGCGATGTCCGGACCACGTTCGTTGTCGCACGGAAACTTCGCGGCGCTCTTCGACGCGCGCTCGGCCTTGAGACGCTTCTCGATTACCTGGGCCACGCGTCCTGACGACGCCTCGAAGTGCGGGTTCAACAGCAGGTCGAGCTTGGCCGTGGGGTTTTTCCCAAACTCAAACCACACGTCGGGCAACACGGGAGAGTCCTGGGTAAAGCGGGTCAGCCCGTCGTAGTGGTAAATCAGATCTTCTAGTTGTTCTCGTGCGATCGATTGTGGAGTTGAGGTGCGGCGCTTCTTTGTCGCCATCAACGAGATCTCCTTCGAGGAAGTCTGGAGTTCATTTACATGAGTGGTTTATACGCCAGAACGGCTCGCAAACACTATGCTTTTTCGACGTGAGTTTTTTGTGAAACGGAGAGGTCCGTAAAATCCGCGACTCACAGTCACGGATTTTACGGACGTAGTTTGGAGGGGAACAATCGAAGTTGCCGAAACCAGCGAGATTACCGGCCGCGATTGACGCCGATGCGTCTTTGGACCAACCGTTCAACTTCCATCGGAACTCCGTCAGCTTTGGCTTCGCGAATGAACTGGCCGTCGATCTTGAAGATGCGAAGTTTGACGATGTCTTCAACCTGGAAGTTGTTCAATCCTTCGCTGCGCACTTCCGCGATGAACTCCGGAGTCACTTTGAAAATCTGCATCTTGACGAGACTCTCGAAAGGCTCCTTTTCGAATCCCATCTGGCTGACTTGTCTTACGAAACCGGCGTCGATCTTGAAGATGCGGGCTTTGACGAGCTCTTCCATGCCGAGGTTTTCGAAACCGCTGGCTTTCATTTCACGTGCGAATTGCGAGTCGATCTTGAAGATCGCGGCTTTGAAAAGATCGCCGACGGTTAGCTTGGTGAAACCTGCGGCATTCAGATCATCCGCGAGCGCGGTGGTGATGTTCAGCGCCGTAGCGGCGAACAAGCTGTCTTCGATGTTGTCTTCGCCATTGTCGTCAGAGTGGCGTTTCTGGCGTGCTTCAAAGTCGAAGCCACGGCTCTTCATCGCCGACAGGAACGCGGGATTGCCAGTGAACGTGAACGAGCCGGAACCTTTTCCGTCCTGAAAAGTGCCTTCGAGGTCGATCCGTCCGGCTTCACGCACGAGACTGAACCTGACCGGTCCGCCGCTCAACGCTTGTTCGCGGGTCAGGCCCTGGAGCTCGGAAAATTCGTAACTCTGACCCATCTGGTTGCGGCCGCCGCGCTGACTGCGCCGTTCCATATTCAACTGAATCTTGGATTCGTCTTTCTTGACGGTCGCTTTCCACTCACCTGTTGTGGTCGCGCTCTGCGCCAGGACCTGCGGCATGTTTGGGGTAATAATCCAAAACGCGCCCGCCATTCCCAACATCAAAGCCAACCCTATCCCAAACCGCGCCATTCTCGACATACTCACCTCCAGGGAAACTAATTGCTGCTTTCAAATTGAAAACACCCGCGCCGGAAGATTTGTGGCGGAAAAGATCGCGGTTCGTGGTACAAACATCGAAGCTCCACTCAACCAAAAAGACAGGTTGCCCCAAAATCCGATGAGAGATCTCGCGACGCGCGCACTGCTTCTCGTCTTTGTCCTGCTTGTATTTCCGATTCAATCAGTTACTCAGCAAACAACGAACCCGTACGCTCCGGATGAGGCCGAACCGGGATCCGTCGAGGCGATTGCGCGCTTCACGACCGAGCCGCGATTCTCGAATCCGTGGATCGCGTATGTGCCGGCTTCGGCGACTGTCCCGTCGCCGACGAAATACCTCGGCCACGTCGCCGGCGCGCCTGGTGAACTATCAAGCACGACGAAAGTCTATGGCTACATGCGCGAACTCGATCGCGCGTCAGATCGCGTTCGCGTACAGACGATCGGTCGCAGTGAAGAAGGCCGCGACATCCTTCTCGTCGCTGTCGCCGACGAAGACGGACTGCGCGATCTCGAACGTCTGAAAACAGCGACCGCCGCGCTCGCCGATCCACGCAAAGTCACACCCGAACAAGCCGAAAAGATCATCGACTCAGCGCGTCCGATCTACTACTTCAACGCCGGCTTGCACTCGACCGAAACCGGAAGTCCCGAGATGGTGATGGAGTTGGCGTATCGTCTCGCGGTTTCCGAGCAGCCGATGATTCAGAACATCCGCAAGAACCTGATCGTGCTGATCAATCCCGTTTCCGAACCTGACGGCCGCGACAAAACAGTCGATTGGTTCTATCGCTACCTCAAAGGCAAGACCGATTGGGAAACACTGCCGCCGCTTTCGCCGCCTTACTGGGGCCACTACGTCTTTCACGACAACAATCGCGACACGCATCAGAAAGCGTTGCAACTAACACGCGCGGTCCATCGCATGTTTTACGACTATCACCCGACGGTGATGCACGACCTGCACGAGTCGATTCCGTTGCTGCAAACGTGGAACGGCACTGGTCCATGGAACGGAAATCTCGATCCGATCCTGCTGGGCGAGTTCTTTGAGATGTCGTTTCACGAGATCAGCGCGATGTCGGCGATGGGAATGCCCGGCGTTTGGACGTGGGGTTTCGGCGAAGGCTGGGGACACCACTATCTCGAGTCAGTGGCCGTCAACCACAACAGCATGGGACGTGGTTACGAGACCTTTGGCAACACGACGGCTGAGACAGTCGAACGTGTGCTGCGTCCTGATGAAGAGCGTTACGTGGATCGTCCGGTGACGTCGCGCGAGTGGTATCGTCCGTTTCCACCGGATCGACGTTTCAAGTGGTCGCTCAGAAACAATACGAACTACATGCAGACGGGTTGTCTCTCGATTCTCGACTACACCGCCAAACACGCAAAGGACATGCTGCGCAACTTCTATCGCAAGCATTACAACTCGTGGCAAAGAGGCGTCAAAGGCGATCCTCATGCGTATGTGATTCGACGTCACCAGGGCGATCGCCGTCGCGTCGCCGAGATGATCAACGTGCTGACGGGGCATCGAATCGAGGTTGGGATCGCCAAGGCGGATTTCAAAGTCGCGGAAGGTGAGTATCCGGCGGGGACGTACGTCGTCCGCATGGACCAGCCGTATCGCAACTACGCCGTCGATCTACTCGAGCCGCAGAAGTTTCCGGCTGACACGCCGTATCAACCTTATGACGACGTGTCGTGGGCGCTGCCTGTTCACTACGGCATCGAAGCGAAACGTATCGCGGATGTGAAGATCAAAGACGTCGCGCTCGATCCCGTTACCGGCGACTTGAATCCCCCCGGACGTTTCACCGGCAATGGCCCGGTTTACCTGATGAAAGACTGGGGACAGGAAGCTGTCTTAGCTGCGCGTCATCGCTTGTCGCAGTTCAAGATCGAGATCGCCGAGAAGCCGTTCAAAGTCGGCGATCAAGAGTTTCACGCAGGTACGTGGATCATCGCGCCGCAGAAAGATCTGCGGCCGGCGCTCGAAAATGTCTGTAAGGAACTTAGTCTCGACTTTGTCTCCGCGCCGGCGGTGCCTGACGTTGCGCGTCACGAGTCGCGTTTGCCGCGTCTGGCTATTTACCACACCTGGGACGACACGGAGGCCACCGGGTGGATCCGTTACACGTTGGACCAACAGAAGATTCCCTACGACTACATCAGCGAGGATCGCATCCGCGCCGGAGATCTGCACAAGCAATACGACGTGATTCTTTACGGTCATACGTCGCAGAGTTTGCAGGGCCAGATTCACGGCATTGATAAGAAATTCGGCCCGATGCCTTACACGAAGACGCCGGAGTATCCGAGTCATGGCGTGCCTGACGCGTCGAACGACATCACGGGCGGCATCGGCTGGGCCGGCATGAGTAACCTCGAAAAGTTTCTCAACGAAGGTGGGATATTGATCACGCTCGGCGGCGGCAGCCAACTCGCGCTGGATGGCGGATTGGTTCGTGGTGTGCGTCGTGGTCCATCGGGAGTGTTTACGCCCGGCGTGGAAGTGCGCGCGAAGTTCAACCGTATCGACCATCCGCTTGCGTATGGTTACGTTGATGGGGTGACTTCCGCGTTTCGCTCTAACTATCCGGTTTACGATGTTGGCGTGGCGGATCGCCGCTTCATCGTGTTGCAGTGGGGAACGCAGTTGCCGGTGGAACAACGCGAAGACAAGCCCGGTGAAACGAAAAATCCGGCGCCGATGTTGATTTCAGGTGGAATGCGTGGTGAAGACACACTCGAAGGACGGCCCGCGATTCTCGACATTCCCGCCGGACGTGGCCGCGTCCTCGCTTACAACTTCAACCCGCTCCATCGGGATCTGAACCACTCGGATTATCGATTTTTGTGGAATGCATTACTGAACTGGAACGCTCTTCCTCCGGCTGGCAGGTGAGGGAGTAGACGCTATCTACTTTCTGACTTTAAAGGCGTAATCCGCGATGTGCACGAAGTTTCCGTTTTCTTCGCGTCCTTTTAATTCGATCTTGTAGTCGTCATATTCAAAGAGAGAACCCGGTAGGACCATGCTGAGCATTCCTTGCTTTATTTGACTCGGCTTGAAGGAATCCGAACTCCATATTTGGCGACCGTCAAAGGTCGTGATCGAGACGCTGTACTGGTCGTGGCGCAGTTCGTCCTTGACTTCCAACTGGAGACGGAATCGGTCGGTCTTTAAGTTGAGATCGAGAACCTTGGAGTAGCCGTCTCTGACGAACGTTGCCGGTGCGAGGCGTACTGTTGGCAGGCTGGGCGGTTGGTTCGGCCGAGACTGGGCCAATGCTTCTTCTGCGTTGCGCCGCTGTTCTCGTTCCGACTCTAGTTCCTTGTTGAGGGTTTGGCTCTTCTCGCGTTCCTGTCCGAGTCTGGCGATCGCCTCATTATTGCTTCGTTCCGCAGCGATGCGGATAGCGTCCAGGCTTCGTTCTTTTGAATATAGATAAACTATCCAACCCGTTGTTGTGAGTAACAGCAAGACCAAAGAAAATCGAATCCAGTTTGCGGTGGGGACCTGGTTCATCAACTTGGCATAGATTGGGCCGTGTTGAGTTAAAGCCAATCGGCTTTCACCGTTCGCGCCGTTTTTGAGACGAGAGGAATCAACCGTCAAGCCGGCTGAGACGTTGTTGTGTTCCAGGCGAGAGGATCCCCTGACGAGACCGATCAATTCTCGCGTGAATTCAACGTTTAGTTTTTGTTCCCGAGTAGACTCCAGCAGCGTTTGGGCCCTTGCTTTTTGCTCGTTGTCCAGCGTTTCGAGCAGATACTGATCGATCAAGGACTCTTCGGCGGCCAGAATCTCCTCAAAGAAACTGTTATCCCTCAGAAACTGCTCTTCGACCTGTCGCCGCTCGTCTTCGGGCAGTTCGCCTAAGAGAAACCGCTTGATCACATCATCGGAATTCATGTTGAGCTTCAGCCTCGTTTATATGTGACAACAAGTCAGAATTAGTTTCTCAATTCAGATCGCTTCTCGCATTTTTGTCGACATCGCTTGAGTTCCTGTTTGATACGGTAGATCCTCAGCCTTAAGGCATTGATTGTGGCGAATTGCTCATCTGCCGTGTCGTTTCTGTCGTCAGAGTCAAGATAATAGCGTGCTAATAATTCTCGCTTCTCTGGGGCGAGTTCCTTTAAACAAAGTGCGCCGCAGCCGTCAACGGCAGCGGAAATCGAAACCTGCGGCAATTCAGCGACGTCGGTGAGCGATGTGGTCTTACTTTTCAGTCTTGTGTGTTCCTGAAAAACGTGGATGGCAATGGCGTAAACGTAACTATACGGATTGTCGCCGGAGATTTTCGTTCCCTGATCGACGTTCTTGAGGAGCCGAACAATGGTTTCGTCAGCGAGACTGTCAGGATCCGTACAGTGGCGCCAGACAAAGAACTTGACGAGCTTGCGCCGGCACAAAGTGAACCTCGACTCGGTAGAAAGCCCTTGTGGTTCCAGCAGGCTAAAGAGTTCATCAAAACTGTTTTGCTCGAGACTGGATTTCATGACATGAGAGGAACGTCAGATCTCTTGTTGTTCAGTTCCATTCGCCTTGCAAGATAAAAGCCGCCCAATGTTGAGGGAACCGGCTTTTGCTTGATTGCCACGTCTTGATCTGCGCGTGCCGAAGAGCTGCTGCAGGCGCGAGATTCTTCGTGAACATTGCTTCGTAAAAAGCTCCCATAAACTCCGCGGCTGCACGATCGTCGATGCGCCAAAGACTGGCTACAACTCGCGGCACTCCGGCATGCATGAAGCCGCGCGTCAAGCCGATCAATCCTTCGCCTCGGGCCTCCTTACCTAAACCGGTTCGGCAGGCGCTTAACACAACCAACTGTGCCCTGAGATCAAGATTGTAGATTTCGTTCAGGCGCAGAAATCCATCTTGAGGCCGGCCGTCTTTGTCGACCAGTGACAGAACGATGCCTGAAAGTTCCGGGTACGAATTATTGAGAAGTCCGTGTGTCGCAAAATGGAGAATGCGATATCGGCGCAACTCCGGATCCATGACTGCCTGCACGTTGGCATCAAAACCGATTGCGCGTTTAATCTGGAGTTCGGGAATGACTTTAGCTATTTCTTCAACCTCGAGCAAGGTGAATGGCAAACGTTGAAAACTGGAGGGCTCTTCGTCGTTCACCGGATCGTCCGGCGTTAGCATCATTGGTCCACGAAATCTTCTTTCGCCGATTGATTCGGCGCGCCGCGGTTTCGAGTTATTCCGACGCCACCAAAGGCGTGGATCGTCCTTTTCAAATACGGGATCGGCGAAGATTGCTATCCCTTCCGGCGCGTGCTCGCCTCGTCCGAATTCCTGGCGCATGACGGCGAGAGTTGAAAGTGATGGCAGCGTTACGATTTCATGGCCCACTACAAGTGGAGCGGAAACACCATCACGCTTCCGGGTGCCCGGCTCCGATAACGCATTGAACGGAATGTAGTGGAGAATTCCGTCAGGCACGATGACCAGACGCTTTCCTTGCAACAGCGGGGCAACAGGGCCAAGCAGCATATTGCTTAACCTGGCGGCTACTGACGGGAAACGCGCGGCCGCCTGCATTACGCGCCTTTCATGTTCCTTCGAAGTTTCGTTCTTCTTTCGCTCTCCTGCCGCCGAGAGGAGTTCATACAATTCGAGCGCGACTGCTTCGATTTGCGAGCGTGGGGGTAACTCAAAACTGTTCAAGGATGTGTGCGTGACCGCCCACAAATAACTCCGATTCTTCCCTAATGAATACTCGATGAGTAGCGCGTCTGGTCCAAGCACATTCTGCAGTTCCTGCAGGTGGAACTGTCGCGGCTGGGTCAAGGCAGCGTGCCATGGACTCGTTTTCCTGACTATTGCCTTTACTTCTTCAATTTGGGCCGAAAGAATGTCGATCTCGTCTCTAATCGCGGCAGCTTGTTGAGAAGATCCTTTATTGCTCAACAATCGAATCTGTTGTTCGGTCTTTTGGTTGAGCTGCTGTTGCAGCTCTGTTTCCTGTTTTGATAGTTCGCGATCGACTCCTTTGCTTGTGTCCAACCGAGCGGCAGACAAGTTCTCCAGCAGCGTTCTCGCGCGAGCGTGTTCATTGACCTCGAGCGCAAGACCGTTGTAACCGGCTGCAGGATCGGTCCGGTTCATCGTCATCAGCAGATCCACGTAGAACTCGTAGTGTTGATAGACGGTGTCTAAATAGGAGATCCGCAACGACGGTGTAACGACGTTCGTTCGAAGACTCTCGATTAAACTTATTGACTTCTCGATATGAGCGCGCGCCTCGACCAGGTTTCCCAACATCCGGTGAGTGCGGGCAATGCAATACAGCGTCGAAATTTCGCCACGGCGATCCGTCACGGCCCGGATTAAAGCTAACGATTTCTCGTAATAACTTAGGGCAAGTGATCGTTGACCCGACTCCTCATAAGAAGAACCGATACTCTCCAGGACAAGGGCTTCTCCGCGGCGGTCCATTACGCTCCGGCTTAGTTGCAAGGCCTGCTGGTAGTACTCGAGTGCTTTGTTTTTCTGGCCTAAGGAGTTAACGACATCGCCAAGGTCCTTCAGGGTATACGCTTCCATGCGTCTATCCTGGAGAGTTCGGCTGCTGACGAGTTTCTCTTGATAAAACTGGAGCGCGTGGGCGTAGTCGCCAGATGCGGAATAGACGCGACCGATATAGCCGAGTGTGATGGCGGCATAGTTGCGATTGTTTACTGCCCGGTATCCTTGCAACGCGTCCATGTAATGTCGCAAGGCTCTTTTACGATCGCCGAGAGTGTCGTAGACATAGCCAATGCCGTTCAGCGTGGCGGCCTCCCCGCTGCGGTTCCCGGTTGTGCGAAAGAGCTTCAGCGCTTGATTGTGAACGTTTAGGGCTTTCTGCTTTTCCCCTCCGGTAGTGTAAGCGCCACCCATGGCCGTTAAACTGCGCGCCTGTGTGTGACGATCGTTAATTGAGACAGAGATCTCTAATGCCTGCTCATAGTAGTCGATGGATGTTTGTCGATTCCCAAGATTGCCTTGAAGGTATCCGAGACTGAGTAAGGTTGCCGCCCGGCCTTCGGGATAATCGACGGTTTCCCAAAGTGTCAACGCCTGGTTGAAGTTGGCCTGCGCCTCCAACACATCGCCGGAAATTGAATTGATCACCCCGAGATTGGTTAGCGCTTCGGCTAAGCCGCGCTCATAACCAAGCCTAACGCCTAATTCCTGCGCGCGATGACAGTAAGGAGCAGCTTTCGTAACGTTCGCGATTTCCAGGTAGGCTTTACTGACTCGATTAGAAAGATCGATCTCCAGGCGCTGGTCGCTCAGACTCTTGCTAATGTCCAGAGCTCTTTTGTAGTAATCGACCGCCAAGTCGTAACGGCTTAGTACCAACTGAACGTCGCCCGATTTTCTTAAAACTTCAGCCTCTCGGTGCGGCTCGTTCGCACGGCGCCAGTAAATCTGAGCTTCCATGTATTTGCTCAGTGCCTTGCGCAGTGACTCGCCTTTCCATTCGGACCAAAACAGATCTGCTTCACGGGTCAGCTTGATTGCCTGATCGTGGGGACTGGTAAGTTGCGGCTTTGGCGCGATCTTTCGCGGAGACTGTGCTGCGCCAACTACGCTCGCCCAAGAGCTTAGAAACAGTAGCAACGCCAGAACAGGGATGGACCAAAGCGTGGCGACTATAAGCCTTGATACCGCATTTGAATCAGTTTCAGCTCTCATTGTGGTGAGAATCGGTTGTTTCCGGAGAGGAGTTCTGGGTTGCGAGAAGAAATTTTTCCTCTACCGAAAAAAGAGCATGAAATTTTTGGAGGGCTTTTGTCAATTATAAATGTATCGATGTCTTAACAGGAGACATTTGGGCCCCACCACATTTCACAGGAGATGGTTCGTTCTGTTCGACACATTCATTTCTAAGCAGTCGAACCAGGACTAAGGAGTCGCTACCATGGAAACCTCCAACACTACCAATGACAAACCGCAAGCCGAACGTGCGGGCGGACCTGATGACACACGAGGTCCGAATCCAATAACCCCGACGACCGATCAAGAGAGAAAGGGTGACAATCCGCCTCATCAGGAACCACGCTGGAGAGACAACTCAAGCCTGTCTTAGCGAGTGTCACTCAAGGCAGGCGCTCACTTCCGTGAGCAGACTGAACGTTCCATCTGATCGCGGATGAGCGTCTGCCCCCTTACGACATCACAGCGACCGCTGAGGATGAACTACGCAAATGATCGATATTGTGAAGATCCTCTTTCTGTGCGCAGATCCTGACGACTTGGCGCGCATACGACTTGGACGAGAGATAAGCGAAGTAGAAAAGAACATACGTCTGGGGAAGTATCGGGATCGCTTCCAGATATTCACTCATTTCGCTGTCAAAGAGGATGATATCCGGCCCGCTTTACTGATGCACCAACCGCATATTCTGCACTTCAGCGGCCACGGTTCACCGCAGGATGGAATTATTCTTGAAGACGCAAACGGCATGGCTCAGTGCCTCAGTCCTCAACGCTTTGCCAGGATCATAGCGACTCTTCCCGACAACCTCCGTATCGTGTTTCTCAATGCGTGTTACTCAGGCCAGCACACTGGCCCGATTAGCAATACGGTCGATATCACGATCGGGATGAACGACAGAGTCCTGGATGACAGCGCCATAGATTTTTCTACAAACTTCTACCTTGGCCTCGCCTTCAATCGAAATATTCAAAGGTGCTTCGATTTAGGTGTGAGCGCACTGGTTGACCGCGGCATCCCTCAGGAACATATCCCCGTGCTGCTCACCAGAAATGGCATTGATGCGTCCAACTTCCGTCTACTTACTCTAGATGATACGCCGGTAGTCGAGCCGCAACCCAGGAGCACTGATGCGACGGTTCATCTCGATATCGTCGTCATGCCTTCCAAGCTATCGCACATGCAAGTATGGCGTTATGCAACGGACCGGGACAGGCAAACCTTCATCTCGCTTGAAGAAATGGAAAACCGCCTTTCAATGGAACAAACGTGGGCGGAGCTTGCCGTCGCCACGAATCAATCCGCCAATCTTCCTGGTAACAGACGCGAGACCGGGGCGGACGTTCTATTACTCCTGCGCGACAACTTTATTGAGAACCTTCATGATGAACGCACGCTCGATCACATCGTTAAGCGCGCGGCGGAAAGCTCTTCGGGCGGGAACCTTTACATCTGCTGGGAGCAGAAAACGACTTTCCCCGTTGCTTATCCGAAATTCCAAACCGTCGTGGAAAGATGGTTTCACCTGGTGCGAGCATCCGGCGCGACCGACGTGATCGAATTGCCTGCGAATATCAAACTGGACCGCGTAGAGGATTACAAGATCCTACGAAGGTTCATCCGAAATTCGGAAATTCGCCGGGCAAGATTGCGGCGGCTCGTGAGTGACGGCGACTGGGGTTTAGTGCTTCGTCCCAAGGCGTTGTCCATTAAGAAGTTCATCGACCGATTTGACGACGAAGATCTCCTGTTGGACGAGGGCAGTAATCTCGCAGTCTTTTACGATCAACGACCCCGGCGAGGCTGGATGGAGTTGCTGAACGAATCACGTCGTTTAGATCGCGGCGGAAATTGGTTCATTGCGACGCTGGCACGCGGCAATCTCAAAGATAAAGATCTAACGGAACTGTGGCTTCACGAATCGAAAAGAGCAGGCTCGGGCTCGTTCGACGGCATCATTGAGTTTGATGGAACGTTTGAATGGCTTTATGCGATGTTGCGATTGAAGCTTGCCGTTCGCCTGGCCCGGGAGACATCGCCGACGGTCGCAGGTAAAGCGCTGTTTTAAGCATCAACTCATGTCTATCGCACTCTTCGCAACTGAGTCTTTGTCGCTGGACACCATCGTTAAGGGTTTGGTCCGCGAGGGAATAGCGACGTGCGCACTCGATTCAGAAGCGTTCAAAAACGTTCAGACGATTGATCGACGGATTAACAAAGTTGTCTTAATCGTTCCGAAACATGGTGCGGGCGATCCGGTTGCGCTGTTTCGCCGGCTGTTGGGTGATGATCGGCAGTTGATTGTCTGTACGCTTCAACCGGAGGCCGAAGGCTACAATACTCTAACAAAAGTCGGCGCTAACTCAATCATTACGCCTCGCACCTGGGCGCCCGAACACATACTGGAACGAATACTGGCGCAGTTGATTCTCGACGGCGATGTCACACCGTCAAGGTGCGGCACCTTGCGTGGTGCGACTCGCGAAATGCGCGACGCTTACGCCGACATGGCTGTAATCGCGGCGCTTGCGGACCCGGTACTGATTCTCGGCGAAACCGGGACGGGTAAGGAGTTGTTTGCGAGAGAGATTCACAACCTGAGTAAACGCCCCGATAAGTTTCTGCCTATCAACTGCGGTGAGCTGAGTCTGGAACTGGCCAGCAGCGATCTGTTTGGACACAGGAAGGGATCGTTTACGGGCGCTACTGACGCTCGGCAGGGTTTACTGGCCGAAGCAGGACGCGGCACAGTTTTTCTGGATGAAATCGGCGAGCTGGATTTAAAAGCCCAGGCAATACTGTTGCGTGTGCTCGAAGAGAAAAAAGTCAGGCGGCTCGGCTCAAATCAAGCGGAGGAGGTACCGGCGCGGATTGTGCTCGCGACCAATCGCGACCTGGAGTTAGAATCCGAGGAAGGACGATTCCGCCAGGATCTTTTTGAACGTATTCGGGGGTTTACTCTCGAATTGAGGCCGCTGCGTGAACGTCGGGCCGACATTCCGTTACTGGCTGAACAGTTTCTGGCAGAGTTCAATCGCGAAACCAATGCCCGCGTACAGATCCCTCACGGTTCACTGGAGTGTCTGTTCAACTACGAATGGCCCGGTAACGTTAGAGAGCTGCGATCGGCGATTCGACAGGCCGCGGCATTTGCAGGCAGCGACGGTTGTATTAGCGCGTGGCATCTGATCAAGTCGACGAGACGTCGTCGTGGTGGCAAACAGGGTGTTGGTCCATCCGGTCATGCAAACTACCACGTTACGTTTGATCCGCGAGTTGAGACCTGGAAAGAGTTTTCTACCAAAGCGCAGAGCGCGTACTTTCGGGCGTTGCTCGACGTCACCGGTGGAGACAATAAAGAAGCACGGCACTTGTCAGGGCTTGGGACGTCGCAGTTTTATGAGAACCTGAAATCAGTACGAAAGGCGGGCGAGAGAGCGGATCGTAACGAGATCGAAGGTGATGATGAAGACAGAAAGAGCGGGCCGCTGTACTCGGCCCGCTCTTTCGACCTAAGGCAGTGATTGACCAAGTGTTGTTAAGCGCTCAGAACGGCTTGAGCTCGCTCCGGCGCAACGCCCTTCGCGTCGCTCGCTGATGCTTCGCCTGTTCCCGCGATTAGTGCCGCCGCGAGTGCGATTCCCAACACGATCTTTCTTCCGATCTCCATGATGTCATCTCCTTTGTGAAATTTGTTGCCCCCCTATCACGAGTCCGGTTACTGGTCGTCCAGGACCATCCTCGATGACGTCGCTACCGATTTGGTCCATATGCAGGCGCTGTGCCAAATCAGCCAATCACTGGTTGCATCGGATTTCTTTAGAATTCACCGAAATGTATTTGATCCACTCAGATGTTTTTCCGTTTTAGCGGAAAACCTTTCCGCAAAGCCGGAGTAACAGAAGTGTTCACTGCTCATTCTCCTCGCAGAACCTAATAAAAAACGCGTTTGCTGCACGTTTCCGTTTGGCACATCGACTGCACTCAACCGCGCAGGTAGCTCCGAAGTAAGAAGAACGCGAGCACGAGAGGAATGCGGTATGTGGAACGCCAACGAACTTATTGTCTTAAGTGATATTCACCTCGCAGCGGACAGCGATACGGGATCGTTTCAAGCCGATCGAGACCTGGCCGACTGTTTGCGCTGGATCCTCACAGAAACGCGCGACAGTGTGATCGTAATCGCCGGAGACTTTCTGGACCTGGTCGACGCCACAAACTGCATTTCAGGTTGCGTCTCGGGTCGCTATACCTGCTACACAAAGCAAATTGTCGATCACCATCCGGAAGTGTTCGATGCCGTGAAGAGTCTCGCCCAGTCTTCGAGACATCATCTCGTCATCCTGGGCGGCGAGCACGATTCCGAACTGCTGTTCCCTGATGTTCGCGAGACGCTCGAGCGCCGTTTGGGAATCGGTCTATTTCAGCCGGCGGTTCGCTGGTTGGTCCAGCAGGAAGCACTGCGCATGCAAGTGGGCAACGCCGTGGTGATTGTCGAACACGGTAACGTGCTGGACCCGTGGAACAGGATCGACTACAACAGCTTGCATCTCGATCTTTCGCTGCACAGTCGCAACCTCATCGCTCCGAACGCTCATCAGCCGCCGCTCGGCCGCAGGTTAATCACAAAAGTCATTAACGCGTTGCACTCCGATTACAAATGGACCAAGTGGCTAAAGCCGGCGAACGAACTCGTTCTCCCATTGCTGTGGTCCGTTAGTGGCGGTCGTCAAAAGAAAGAGCTTCGGCAACTGGCCGAAGATTACTTGAGTATCAAGACGTTTGCGCTCAACAAAAACCACTCGAGTGATCCAACCACTCTTTATTACGGCGAAAAAGAGACAGAACAAGTTTCCAAGGATCGGGCATTCGAAGAATGGATTGACGCGATCTATAGCCCGCCACAGGAGAAGGATAATCTCAGCCCGCTATACGGGAAGCTTCTCGAGACAACCCGACTGATCTCAGGACGAGATACTTTTCTCGACGTCGAGCAACCCGACAGTTCCGTCAAGTACCTCAAGCCCGTTTTCGATAGTGGGGCCGACGTCGTGATTCATGGTCACACGCACGCGGCGAAGGCGCTCAGTGTCGGGAAGGGAATCTATATGAATACGGGCACCTGGTCGCAGATACTTCCCGTCCCAAAGAGCTTTGAGTCAGACGGCGTTTGGATGCAGTTCCTCGAGCATCTGCGCACTAATGAATTGAACAGCTTTTTACGTCCCACTTTCGCGTATGTTCAGCATCAACCTGACAAAGCGACCACCACTGCGACTCTTTTCGAGTGGCGCGAATCCCAACCAATAATCCTCGCCAAACATGGGTGCGGCAAGTAGCGAAAGGAGATAACCGTGTTCCATCTGCTGATTGAGAATAGAGGAGCACTCTACGGGTTTTCAGGTATCTGCTCTCTCGTATTTGCACTGGTCATATACTCACTGCTTCGTAACGCGCGCATTGAACCAGCCCGGCGCTGGGCGACCCCTTTTGCCGATACATTCCTGGTCCTGGCGCTTCTGTACGTCTTCAGATTGTTGATCTACTACTACTTCCCGCAGCATGAGGCGCCGCCGTCCAGCGTCGTAAATATCTTTATTCTCCTCTGCTCCGGCCTCACGAATTACCTGTTCATCGTCAGTGCGTACCAGTTGTCAGAGCCGACGTTCGAGAAGAGATGGTTACGTCGATTGGAAAGCTGGGTAAAGGGACGTCCGTATGTCGGTAGTCGATTGCTGTGGATTTTGTGGTTTGTGTCCCTGCTGGGTTTGGCTGGTCCAAAGGCCCAACTAGGAGATGACCTGCTCTCCGCTTTTGCTTTGCTGACGATGGGCGCGGCGCTTTACCAATTCACGCCCTCACGCGACAGGTTAATGGCCTGGGTCGCACTGATCTCATCCAGCGCCTACGCCTTCTTGTACATAATCCAGTTACCATTCAACTACTTCATACTCAACACGTTTCCTGACAACACGGCCACTATATCGGCGATGTTTAGTTCAACGTTGATTCTGAGCTCGCTGGTTTTCAAATTCGGATTCTTCTTTTCAGCTCATTCGCTGATGTTTTGGCTTTCCGAACCACTGCGCGGTTTCGATCAGTTATTTGAACGCACAAATCGCGAGGAAAAGGAATATTTGGAGAGCGACGGTTTGGTCAGGTCCGTTTGTGAATGGCTCAAAACAAACAAGGTGCGTTTGTGTGTGAAGTTACCCGGGATAAAAGACGATCAAATAGCGCTTTTTCATTATCCCTCGGCTACACAAGACGGACCACAACCTCGCATCGAGAAATACTCGCAAGGCACCAGCTACGATGAAGTCATGGAGAGGGCCGCGACGTATCGGGAGGACCATGAGTATCACTCGCAAGGGTCAACAAAGAGAGTATCAGTCATCGCCGAGCCGATCTTTTTCCATAAGTCTGTTACCGCTTGTCTTGAAGCGGAAGTCAACGGCAGCGGATCTAAAAGGGAAGCACGGATAGACATCGAGCGAATCGCCAATCTCAAGACAACGGCCAATCTGATCTCGCCGGCCGTACAGACTTATCGCGAGATGTCGGCCTTAAACAAGCTCAGCCAGGAACTCGCCGAGTTGCAAATTACCGTTGTTACTTACGACCTGGAGATCGACGTCGAAAGAATAGCAGAGGCTGTTTATGACATTGCCTCACCTTCTTTCATAGCGCTCTCGCTCGATATTGGCTTCTGGGAATATTGCTCCACGTACCCAAAAACTGTTGTTAACGAAAAGTCGTTGACCGGGTTTTCTACCCGTCTCGATTGCGACGAAGCCGTGCTAAACGGCGGCCGGCCTTATCGCTTACTGAGAACCGATCTCAGTATCCCTGAAACCCAACGGCCGGATGAACAGATCTTTGGCCGGCTTGTTCTGGGTATAGAAAAAGATTCAGTACGAACTCACCACCCTCCAATCGGTACCAATCCGACCTGTCGTCGCGCCTTATCGAATCTGGTGAGCGACACGCTGCTCGATTTCGTGCGTGGCTATTTAAACCAATTGACAGACCGATTGAGTGTGGGTCTCGGCAGATTAGAGAGTACGGCAGTTGTTGATTGGCATAGCCAGGTCGAGACCACTGCGAAAGATGCGAAGCTGTTGTGGGCAGTTGTGCGCTGCCACGATGAGGAAGGAGGTGTCGTCGGCAGCGAACAGCACATCCAACTCGTCAATCGCCTGGAAACACAGCAGAGCGAACGTTGGCAGAAGAAAGATAACCCGAGCAATCCGGACCGTACAGAAGTAACGGAGATGTGGCTACGCGTCCTCCGGAAACCTGAAAACGGAACCTATTCAATCATCAAGATCCCGCTGAAAGATTCGAATGCGACTCTGTGGTTAGGAGTCGGCCGGGAAGGTTTTGGGCCAGAGCTCGACTACGTCTCTCCGTGGAAATACTTTCTGCACAACTTCTGCAAAATTGCCGATGCGGCTCTACTTCGCAGTCTGATCATGGAGGAACGTCACCGGCTGATGTCTAAATTACAGCACGTCGTGACGCAGACCATGATCTCGGGAATCGTGGCGCACCAGGTGAAAGACCTTGCGTTCGAGCTAGAGCACACAACGATAGCAATTGACGGTCTGATTTCAGACAGGGAACTGGCGCGAGAATTGATTTCCGACCTGAAGACAACGAGAGAAAGTAGCGAGGAGCTGCGGCAGTTCCTTAAGGATTTTTCTCGCGACAAGAACCCAACGTGTTCTGCTGGTAAAGCAGCGCAGCGGGCATTCACGTTAGTGAAGAGGTCTCTAAGAGAATACAAGATCGCACTTCATCCTTTCGATCCCTCCTTCGACTCAGAAGTAAAAGTTCCGTTTCAGATCCTCTCTAACACAATCGCGATTGTCTTGAATAACGCCAAAGACGCGATCCGCGACGACCAGACAAAGGACGGGTCAATACACGTCAGGTTTACGCACAGTGCGGACCAGTCAACGTTGCTTTGCGATATCAGTAACAACGGACCTGCGATACCGGATGAGATTCGACAGGAACTGTTCGAAGCACCCATCCGGAGCGACAAGAAAGAGAGCCACGGGCTTGGACTTTATTGTTCTGCCCACGTGCTGCGGTTCTATGGAGCAGAAATCATGTTGCTTCCCAAGGAAACTCACCCAAGGACAACATTCAGAATTCGAGTTCCGCGACTAATCAACTGAACAGAGCCTAAACCTCTGTCCCAATCAACTTAATGGAGAAAAGAGATGAGCAAGAAAGTTTTGATCGTAGAGGATCGTGTGCGCCAACGTACGGCCTTGAAGGACGCACTGGAGAAATGGAATTACGAGGTATTTGAAGCCGGTACCAGCTCACAAGCCCGCGCGCAAGCCGACCTGCACTGGGACGAGTTGGACGTAGTTGTACTTGATAACGATTTGGGTGACCCTGACGTTCACGGGCCTGATATTGCGATCGAGTATCGGGAGAAGAACAAGTCCTTTCCTCCTGAAGCGATAATTTATTCCAAATTCAATAACGTAAAATACTACCGAAAAGCGCTGAGACTTGGGGCCGCAGCTTACCTCGAGAAAGGCGATCTGACTCGAGTAGTCAATCACGTCAAAGTTCTCGCGCTTTGTCGCGCACTCAATCCGGCAAACCCGACGTTGGTTAGCCGGCTTGCTCGCATCTCCGCTCATAGTCGTACTGAATCGGAAGCAATCCTTGCGTTTTGTTCGACCGTGCTCACGCGCGAGCTCGAGTCTTGCTTACGCGTTCCGTTCCTGGTCCTTTTTATGCAGGATGGTGAGACGCAAAACTGTGCGACTACTCCGGGTTTTCCTACCCACAGTCCGGTATACCAGGAACTACAGGATTTGGCCCACGCGAATTTGAGTGGACCATCAACTCTCGACAAGAACAAGCTGTCGCCTGCCAAAGATCAAGCGACGAAGGATTTGTACCAGAAACTAAATCAAGCCGTTCTCCTGCCGCTCTCCAAGTCTGACAAACTGAAGCTTTCGATTTGTATTCTTAATGAGGAAAAAGGTCGGGAATCACACGAGCATTCTGAGGAAGAGGCGTTATGCGAGGTGCTGTCGCAATATTTTCGTCCCACAGTCTTCGCCAATATCGTGAATATCTGGTCGCAATGGACCGAACTTCACGCAACCCGAACGAGCACCGCGAAACTGTGTCTGGCCGTGGGCCAGGAGATCAGTTCCGGCCTGGAAGATCCGGAACAGTTGCAGGACCTCGCGAATGATCTAAGTGATACGGGGCAGTATCTAACCCAGTTGGGCAACCGCAATGCCTCCGACAAGCTTGAAAACCTTTCAATCAATGCAATCGTAACGGCCGCATGGGAAGACGTTACTCGCGCTGCCGATACGTCGGACATGAAGCCGCCGCAGGTTACGCACGACTGTTCTGTTGTTGCGCAGAAAAGCGATCTGGAGCAGATCTTTTCGCGGCTACTGCAATGGTTTATCTACCGAACTAAATCCATGCCGCTTGATGTTGAGCCAGTTATCAAAATCGACTGCGAAACAGGTGAATCAGTCGCAACCATTACCTTTGAAGACAACAGTCATCGGTTGCCCAGAAGATTGCGCGAAGACCTGTTCGCGCCGTTTACGCAGGCCATATCGACACCGTTCCCCAAGATCGATGAGGCCAGGCCACAAACCCACGGCACAAAGAAAAAAGTCAGAAAAGGCGAACGCTCTACTGAAAACAATCACTTAAATACTGGTCGGTATCTTCCGCTTTACCTGGCGAAGATGTTAGTCGAAGGGCGTTACCATGGAATCCTTGAAGATCACTCTGACGAGATCAAGGACCATAGCTATGGCCACCGGATTCTGATGCAGTTTCCTTTGTCGGATAGGCATGATCAAAACTGATTCCGCTCTTGGCCATGACCATCGCTGCCGCGCTCTTGTCACAGGCATAGCAGAAGCTGTTCTCACCAGCGTGGCACGAAATGATGCCATAGCGTGCGAACAGGTACGGGCAGTCCACCTGTTTCTATGAGCTTCAGCGGGAGTCGAGAACGATATGCCGCCCGAATATGAATGTTTCGGGACCGCGCCGAGTATTAGTTGCGTCCACCTAAAGTTCGGCATTAGAATCCACCGAAACGGAGGTCGCCACGACTGATAGGCTTGGGTCTCCCACGTTCGCCCCGTGAGCCCGCGCCCACCATCGCCTGCCGTTTCTAACTAATCGCTTTTAGCCCTTTGAACAATCAGCCGCGCCGCGTTCGTGTGACTTCGAGCCCAGTTCACGTGCGCAGCGGCGTCAGACCCTTCTCTTAACCGGTGCCTTAGACCTCCTGGAGGTTCCAAGAATGAGAGATAGGCAAAAAGAGCTTAAGTCCGGCCGTTCCACAGAGATCAAACTAGCTTCGAAGCAAAGCATTCCGAGGCGGCGAAAATCGAACCGTGTCGCGAAGCCAAACGACCCGTCCGACGCCGGTTCGGAAAACGTCGCGGGGTCGATCACCGAACTCACAGGGCGCTTGCTTCAGGCGGAGACGTCTCTGCGCGAGATCGAAGCACGCAACGAAAATATTCTCGCCAGCGTGTCTGACATCCACATCGTCTTCGATCAACAGTGGCGCTACGTTTACGTGAACGCAGCCGGGATCGACGCCATCGGACGTCCGAGCGATCAGATTCTTGGACGCACGGTGTGGGAGATCTTTCCCGACATCGTCGGCACTGAGCTGGAGACTCAGTATCGACGGGCGATGGATGAAGGCGTCCCGGTGGCGTTTGATTTTCACTATCAAGTGACTGAGACGTGGTGGCATCACCGCTTTATGAAGACGCGGGACGGTCTCGCTGTCTTCGCCTCCAACATCACGGAACGCAAGCGCGTCCAGGCGCTGTTGAAACAGAGCGAAGGCGCTCTCGAAGAAACAAGATCGGCGCGCTACGCGGCGGAACGTAAGTATCAGGAGATCTTCGAAAACGCCGGTGAGGGCATTTTTCAATCCACTCCCGAAGGCTACTACCTCACCGCAAATCCGGCGCTCGCGCGAATGCACGGCTTCGACTCGCCTGAAGAGTTGATTCGATCGCGAACCGATATTTCGCACGAGGTTTATGTCGATCCCGCGCAACGTGAGGAGTTCAAACGACGCATCGACGAGCGTGGCGCAGTCCTCGGCTTCGAGCACCAAACGTTTCGCAAGGACGGCAGCAAGATCTGGATCTCGGTCGATGCTCATGCCGTTCGAGACGAAGCAGGCAAGATCCTTTATTACGAGGGCACCGCGCGAGACATCACCGAGAGTAAGCGAACCGAACAAGCGTTGCGAGAAAGCGAAGAGCGCTATCGCGATCTCGTGGAACACAGTCACGAGTTGATCTGCACGCACGATCTCGATGGAGCGGTACTTTCCGTCAATCGCGCGGCGCGCGAGTTGTTTGGTTACGAGTTAGACGAGTTTGTCGGGAAGAACATTCGCGACATCCTGGCCCCGCAAGTTCGCCACGAGTTCGACGAGTACATGCGACGCATGCTCAACGAAGGCGGCACCAGCGGTACGATGCTGGTCGAAACGAGATCGGGTGAGCATCGTCTGTTGGAGTATTACAACTCGCTTCGCACTGAAGGAGTCGCGGCGCCGATCGTTCGCGGTATAGGTCGCGACATCACTGAAAGACGGCGCGCCGAGCGAGCGTTGCGCGAAAGCGAAGAACGCTATCGCGAGTTGTTTGAGAATTCGAAAGACTCGTTTTACGTTCACGATATGAATGGCGTTTACGTGTCGGTCAACCGCGCGGCTGAGAAGCTGTCGGGCTATCGTCGCAGTGAGATTATCGGCAAGCACTTCTCGCAGTTTATGACGGCCGAACATGCGCGCCAGATGCAGCGGCAACTGCAAAAGAAACTCGACTCCGCGGGTGAAACAACTTACGAGATCGAGATGATCACGAAGAAGGGGAAACACGTGCCCGTAGAGATCAGTAGCCGTTTGATCTACGAGCACGGCGTCGCGGTCGGAGTGCAGGGATGCGTTCGCGACATTTCTGAGCGGAAGAAGGCGCAGGAAGCGGCGCGAAACTATTCGCGGCGGTTGATTGAAGCCCAGGAATCTGAGCGACGCCGCATCTCTCGCGAACTACACGATCAGGTGGGACAGATCCTTACCGCAGTAAAAATGAATCTTCATGCTTTGCGTCATACGTGTACTGAAGTGGAGACGCTGGCGTCGATTGCCGACAATCTGAAAGCCATCGACGAGGCTGTCGATCAGGTGCGGGATCTTTCCGTCGATCTGCGGCCGCTGCTGTTGGACGACCTCGGGTTGGTGGTTGCGCTGCGTTGGTATCTGGACAGACAAACGAGAAACAGCGGTGTGCCGGCGAAGTTTGTGAGTGGTTCGCTGGATGAAGACGATCGTTTTTCGTCGGAGTTGGAAACGGCGTGTTTCCGTATCGTGCAGGAGGGGGTCACGAACATACTCCGACATGCGCGCGCCTCTCGCATCTCGGTGAGGTTGGAACGTGTGCTTTCCGACCTGATTCTGTTGATTACCGACGACGGTGCGGGATTCGATGCGCGTTTGTTGCGCTCGGGAAACGCCGGCGCCGCCACGCTTGGACTGCGTGGAATGGAAGAACGCGCACAGGCGGTCGGTGGAATAATCACGATCGACTCCGCGCCTGCGCTTGGTACGGAGATCTGCGCCCGTTTGCCGATCAAAGGCGACAAGCGGCGCGAGAGTGAATCGTCACGAGCAGTGGGAGTCGGTCAGTAGACCGTCACGAGCAGGTGGATTCGATCGGTAGGTCTATCGCTAAGCCTTGCCTCAGTTTCATTACGGCTTTGCCGTCTGATGTGAGGCGAGGCTATGCCTCGCCGGCAGCTTAGCGCAAACATTTGGGCTATGCCCCCCGCAGCCGAAAGCAGGGCACAGCCCAGACTTTGACGGCGTCAACGGCGAGGCACAGCCTCGCCGCACATCGGGCGGCAAAGCCGGCAAGAGACCTTGATCGCCCTGACCGAGTTATCCGCGCGCTTCGTAGAGAATTTTCAGACAAGTCCCACGCCGGAGAGTTTTAGTGGATCGAGTCATGCCCGGCCCAATAGCAAGTCCTGAGGTGCGGGACTTGAAACGATCGTAAACGATCGTCGCCAGAGCGCGTGGGGTGGTCTCTCTCGCAGACCGGACATGACTCCACCCACCAAACTTCTTCAAAGATCGCCGCGCGACAACCACGCACGATCAGTCAAAATTCATTCCACTTCTATCAACCCAACGATGATCGCGTAACGCACTAACCCGGCGACGTCATGAATATTGAGCCGTTCCATCAACTGCGCGCGATGCGTTTCGACGGTCTTGACGCTGATATCCAGAAGCTGCGCGATCTGTTTCGTCGTGCGTCCTTCCGCGATCAGTTGCAGCACTTCACGTTGGCGCGGACTCAGCGTCGCGAGCAAGTCTCTCTTTGAGACACCCTTTCCATACTCGATCAGCGTCTTCCGAGACGTTTCCGGAGAGATATAAACATCGCCCCTCATCACGGTTTGAATAGCCTGCTCGAGTTCGGTGCTGGCGGCGCTCTTCGGGAGGAAACCGGCGGCGCCTTCACGCAGTGCGCGAATAGCGTATTCACCTGCTTCGTGAACCGTCAGCACGATCACGCGTATACCCGGCCACTTCTTCGCGACGTGATCGAGCACGTCAAACCCGTTTCCGTCCGGCATCGTGATGTCGAGCAGGATGAGATTGGGCTGTAGCTCGTCGATAAGGCCGAGTGCTTCGCTGCCTTTACCGGCCTCCGCTACTACCACGATACCGTTGATTCGCTCCACCAGTGCGCGAATTCCTGCACGCACGAGGGCGTGATCGTCAGCTATTAGCACACGTATCGATTTGGTCATCGTCGCCGCTGTGCCTGGCTGTTTGTCGGGGGCCATCGTCAACAATACGAAACAGGTATAAGTGCGAACTTATGAAGCTTGAGTAATGACACTACAGTATCAGGTTTTTCGTTCGCAGGGGCATGATTGCAGGAACCTCCTGATCCAACAATCAGGAATAACCTGAGGCCGCCGGAGCGTGCACACGTCTCCTATTTCATAACGACCCATTAGCGCGAAAGGAATAGCCCTGGCGACTAGGCACCCGCTACGCTGTCTCGCGATAAATTTTCCAGATTTAACAGAATCATCTGACACACAATTTCGCAGGTCCGCTCCGTAACCGTTGATTGCTCAGGGATTATCTGAGTTATTTTCAGGAATCTCCTCATTGCGTACACTCAACGGAGCGCTTAGCCTACCGAACGTGTTGGTTCCATAGTCTCCAGGCTCGCTTGAGTAAAGTTCCAACGCCATCTCTTCGGCACCTCAATCAAACGAGAGGGCTATGATCGATGAGGGATCGATCCGTGCGGTGTCTGTAGGGAGTGCAATCAGACACGTCTTTCCTTTCGCGCAGATAACGGACAGCAGTACAAGCCCGAGGTTCCGGACCGCAGCGCGTCTGAATGACTGAACACGGTAAGCCGGCAGCCGTAAGCGGTTCTCAAAAGCAAATCCCCGGCAAAGATTTACGTTTGAAAATTGTGACGCCTCTACGTGCACCCAGGAGGAAAGGCTTGTTGCCACAACGGTGCACACTTGTCCGGGCCGCTTCTACCCGGCCCGGGCGGCTGTTTCTTGAGATCCAGGAGATGCGCGCAGTGGCCTAAGGATTTTTTTAACAGTCCTCGCGCGTAGAGGGGGGATGTCGACCAGGGCGAGGTCGTCGTCCCCCCAGCTGCAAACATGTTTTTCTTTACAGCCCCGACAGACATTTCGAAATTCGAATTTCGAAATTCGAATTTCTTTACTGGATCTCAAGCATGGCTCACCTCATACGAACTCAGTGGGAGGAATTCGACACTCATGGAATCAGCAACAACAGAGGGAAGTTATAAAGCGCTTGTTATAGACGACGAACTTTACGTGCGGGAATTTGTGTCTGATGTCTTACGGGGGGAGGGTTGGAACGTGTCCCAATCCTCATCGGCGGAAGAAGCACTGGAAAGATTGTACGAAGCTCCATGGTCGGTAGTTTTCTGCGACGTCCTGCTCGGAGGCGCAAACCGTTACAGCACGCTTCGTTCTTTCAAAGAGAAATTGCCGGAAGCCAAAGTCGTCCTCATGACTGGCCACGGCAACTCTGACAACACGCTCGACGCTAATGCGTTTGGAGCTTACGACTACTTGTTGAAATCCTTCGGGGCTGAAGAACTGCAATCGCTCTCACAGGCTTTGCGCGAGCAGGTAAAGGATCGTCTACAGAGAACCTCACCCGCGCGACGCACGGCTGCGTATCACTCAGACATCGAGCTGGTGGGGCGCAGCCAAGCGTTTATTGAGGTGATGAAGCAAGTGGGCCGCGTGTCCAATACGGATTTGCCCGTGTTGCTGACCGGCGAGTCCGGTACGGGTAAAGAACTCGTGGCTTCCGAGATTCATCATCGTAGTGGCCGCGCCGATCAACCATTTATCACTGTCAGTTGTGGAGCGATTCCCGGGGACCTGATCGATTCTGAAGTGTTTGGACACTTAAAGGGATCGTTTACGGGCGCCGATCGCGATCGGCGCGGGTTGTGGGAAGAGGCTGACGGCGGCACGCTCTTTCTGGACGAAATCACGGAAACTCATTCCTCATTCCAGGTGAAACTGCTGCACGCACTGCAAACGGGTGAGACGCGTCGCGTCGGTTCGCATGAAGTGCAGCGGGCGAATGTGCGCGTGATCGCGGCGAGCAATCGCAACGTCGAAAAGGATGTCGCAGCGGGTCGATTTCGTCCGGACTTGTTCTATCGATTGAACTCCGTGTCGATCGTGTTGCCGCCCTTGCGCGAGCGGCCGGAAGACATTCCGCCGCTGGCGCAGAGTTTTGCCGATCGCGTGTATTCGTTGAGCCCGCCGGTAAAGTTCAGTCCGGAGGCTTTGACGTTGCTGGAGCGATACAACTGGCCGGGAAATATTCGCGAACTCGAGAATGTTGTCGTACACGCCGTTGCGATGTGCGACGGCACCATTCGACCTAAAGACCTGCCGGAGGACGTGCGGGAATATTCGGGGAGGATTATGGAAGAAGAGAACGGACACAACGTCGAAGAGAAGACGAATGGAGCCGATCAGGCGAGTGAAGAGTGGGTGCCGTTGTCAGAGATTGAGGGACGTTACGTCGCCAAGGTCCTCGGACATACCCGCGGCAACAAGCAGGCCGCCGCTCGTGTGCTGTGCGTCGATCGCAAGACTCTCGATCGCATGATCAAGCGACACAACATCGAAACCCACTCGCCGCGTGCGCGAATGGCGACTCGCGCCTGATCGCCGCCGGGTATCGTCTGGCCTGTTCCGCGTTTGTTTTGCGCGTTAGTATTAGACGCACAAATGTGCACCTAATAACAAACAACAAACGAGGAACAAGATGTCCACACCCGCTCTAGAAAACGAGCAAAAGACCGCGGAGTCTGCACAGGCGCAGCAGTCTTCCGCAAGCCCAGTCAGCGCCCCTCCCGAAATAGCTTTAACCCAGATCATGCTCGGCAGTCTTGCTGCGCAGGCCGTTTACGTGGCGGCGAAACTCGGCATCGCCGATCTGCTTGCCGAAGGTCCGAAGCCGGTTGAAGATCTCGCAACCAGCACCAGCACGCACGCTCCGTCGCTGTATCGCGTGTTGCGGGCAACGGCTTCGTTAGGCGTTTTTACTGAACAAGAGAATCGAACTTTCGCACTTAATCCAGCCGCCCAGGTTCTGCTCTCGAACGCTCCCAATTCACTTCGCGATATCGCCATCTTCATGGGTGAAGACTGGCACTGGGACGTGTGGGGCCAGACTCTGTACAGCGTGCAAACCGGTAAGTCTGCATGGGCGCGCGCGCATGGCGACGACGTGTTTGAATATTTCAAGGACAAACCTGAAGCCTCCGCGATCTTCAATCGCGCGATGACCAGCCTGACCGTGCTTGCGACGAAAGCCGTCATTGAGGGTTACGACTTCAGCGGGATCAATAAGCTTGTCGATATCGCGGGTGGTCACGGGCGTTTGTTGACTGAGATCGTCGCAGCTAATCCGTCGGTACAGGGCGTGTTGTTTGATTTGCCGCAGGTGATCGAAGGCGCGCGTGAAAACGTTGCGAAGTCGAGCGTTGCGGATCGAGTCGAGCTGGTGAGTGGTGATTTCTTCGCGAGTGTTCCCGCCGGCGGTGATGCTTACATCATGAAGCACATCATTCACGATTGGGACGACGAGCGTTCGCTCGTGATTCTCAAGAACATCAAGCAGGCGATGAATCCGGGTGGACGCGTGTTGCTCGTCGAATCGGTTGTGAGCGACGGCAACAACCAGGATTTCACGAAGTTGATGGACATCGAGATGATGGTTTCGCCGGGTGGAAAAGAGCGTACGGCGGCGGAATATAAAGAACTATTCGAGCAGGCCGGCCTGCGCCTAACGCGCATCATTCCCACCAAGTCAGCCTACAGCGTGATCGAAGCAGTGGCTCTGTAAGACTGTGGTCAGGGACGCGGAGTAAGACCGCGTCCCTGTCGATCTATCGTCTTGTCGCGGATACCAACAACTCCGGCAGGCCGCCTTCGAAACTGGTCCACGGCGAGATCCAGTTCCTCGATTCTTCAGACGTGTCGTACAAACTGCGCTGAAAGCCTTTCGAGTTGAGACCGTAGACTTTGTAGGTTTGACTCTTGCCCTTAGGCGAGATGATCACGGGCTTGACCTCGCTGTAGTTCAACCACGGCCGTATACATCGTTCCGCAGTTTGGCTGATGAGAATGTGAGGATTCGAAGTATTCGTTCTTTCGTCAAAGCGAGCCGCTTGTGTCTCCAGCCTTTGCGCGAAGTTCACATGATCGCCCACCGCCGTGTATTCCCGGTGTTGGTCATCGCCTAAGTACTCGAACAGCACCGTGCCGTAATCAATACCCACTCCGAGTTCGATCTCGACTGTCTCGTTGTATTCGAATTCGTAGCCACCGCCAAAGGCCTTCTTTAGGAAGCCCGACTTTAGTTCATTGAACTTTTCAACCATGCGACAGGCGGCAGCCACCGCGCGGCAAACAGCTTTCGAAGGATTGTCGGGCTCATGTTCGCCAAAGATCGCCATGATGCCATCGCCGAGGAACTTATCGATTCGCCCGCGACCTTCGTTCTGAATGATGCGCGCCATCTCGCGGCAATGTTCATCCATGATTTCACGAAAGATCGAAGTGTCCTGTGCTCCTGCCTGACCGTAGGCATTGCGGAGGACTTCGGTCAGTGGCGTGAAATTGCGAATGTCCGCGAAGAGAATCGCCGCCCTGGCCCAACGAGCCGCGTAATACGACGGCAGGTAAGTTTCCGGAAGGACTTTGTATTCCCTGGTGAACAACGATTGTAAGAAAGAGTAATAAGCCGACACCCAGCCGCGCAGCGTGTCGTCTTTGCAGTGACTGGTGTCGCGCTTTGGACTTTCCTGGTTCCAGAGCACGAAACATCCCATGTTGATTGGACCATGGTTGAACGGGATTATGATCCCTTTTGAATGGCTGTCGCCCTTGATTCCAAAAATCTTCAGCAGGCTATCCAGATCCGTGGCGCTGAGATCCATGAGGTTGGGTGCGGGACTGTTTGCGACGCCTTTGTAGTATTGCTTCAGGACCTCGTCATCCGCGGCGGTAATTGTTCGACGTTCATAATGAGGCGGCTTTCCGTCACTGTCAGGTGTAGAGACAGGCAGTACGTGTACCTCGAGAAACGAGCGGTCGATGACCAGCGAGGGATTCATGAAGAAATGAAAGCTGCGCTGAAAGTTGCAGAGCGTTTCAAACTTCAGGCACAGGTACTGAAAAATGTTTTCCAGGTTCGAAATGACAGTCTGGTTGCGATGAAAGCGCTTTGCACAACCGGCGAGCGTCATCGCTGCTTCGTAGTCACTCCAAAACCTTGGCCGTTCTGAGTCGCGGTTGTTTGACCTCATGATGTGACGCCTCTTTTCAGTATGGACCTCAGCTCGGTGAAGGCGAGACCTTCGCGACAGTCCCAGAATTCGTATCCTTCGATAATCTCCCTATGGTTGCTTAACATCTCTTCATTCCACATCGTTTTGAAGATGATCCGCTTCTCGGCCGGATTGATCGCGCCTGACTGAATTTGCCCAACGATGTAGTCGATTCCCGCATAAGGTTTATCCTTCGCAAGCTGAATATCCATCAGGATGATTCCACACTCTCTCAGTTCATCGCCGATCTCTTCGGTGGCGGCAAGGGCGGTGACGTCATACCCGGCGTCCTCGAAAAAATCGGCAATGAGCTGCCTGTGCGTGTGATAGTCGTCAACCACCAGGACTTTGTTATTGGTTATGGGCATAGTTTTTTTCAGCTTTCTTACTGCGGGGGATGATGATTGAGAAGCGAGTGCCTTCGCCCGGTTTGCTCTGCACCTTGCACGACCAGCCTAGATCCAGCAACAGGTTCTTGACCGTCGAAAGCCCCAGCCCCAAACTCGCCGACCATTTAGAACGCGGCTTCGAGGTGGAGAAAAAAGGTTCGAAAATACTCGGAAGAATCTCGGGAGGAATACCCTGCCCATTGTCTGAGATTGTTACGACGATGTCTTGATCTTCGAGCTCAGCTTCGGCGCGGATAATCCGGGGTTCGTCGGAGTATTTGTAGCTGTTCTCGAGAATATTAAACAGGATTACCTCAAACTTCTTTTGTTCCAGGCTGCTGAGATTGATGCTGGCATCAACCAGGTCGTCAGGGAGATCGCATTTGAAGTTTGGAAAGAGCTTCTGGATCTCGCTGATCGTTTCGGTGAGAAGCTCCCTGAGACTGAGGTCGCTCGGAAGGTCGTAGATACCTTTCTTACCAGGCGCCGCCAGTCCATAAACGTTCTTGGTCCATACCCGCACGCTGTCGAGATTGATCGCGAGCATCTCCAGGCGGTCGGTAATCCTTCGCTGCCGCGGCTCGTCGCGCGCAAGCTCTTCGCGCAGTTGATTGAATGCGTCAACCGCGCCGATCGTCGGTTGATTGAGCTGGTGCAATAAGTAGAAGGGAATACTGGAGCGCAATCGCGTGGTGAGCTCGATCGCCAGCGATATGAAGTCCGCCATAACGTCGAACGTAGCTTTGTCCACATTATTGAAAACATGCTTGCCGCGGGAGTTCTCGATCTTCAGAACTCCGATCGTGTCGTCGCCCAACACCAGCGGCACCGCGTACAAAGCGCCAAACTTCTCCGCCGGTTTCGCATCCCATTGGTCCTTGTCCCATTTCCCGCGATGAGCTTTATGGTTCTTCAAGTCTTCGAACTTTGTGGCGAAGAAAGCTTTTTTTCGAATCGCCACCCACGGCGTCAGTCCCTCGATCTCTTTGTCGTCTTTCGCGTCCCAGTTGAGCGGATATTCGGGAACTTCGGTTTTCTTGTGGATGCCGTAATTGGCGCTAAGCACGAGCTTCGTCCGATCTTTGACAAGCCAGAGCGAACAACTGTCGGCATTTAACAATTGCGCCGTCTTATCGACGACCTGTTGGTGATAAGCCGTCAATGCGAGATGAGGCAGAGTTGAAACCAGATCCTCCAGCACTCGCTGGCGCTCCTGTTCGCGCTCTTCGCGTTTGGTCATGCTCTGGAGCGCGATGGCGGCAAAGGGAACGAGAAGAGTTGCGATCCTGAAGTCGTGGTCGTCGAAGCCACCGGGCTTCCGGCTGTTTTCGACTTTAATCACAGCTACGAGGCTCTTGGTCGCGTCGTGGACGATAGGCAATCCCAACAGAGATTTGAAACTCTGCTCCGGCTTTCCGCCCATGAACTGCAGGTTGTCCCACTTGCCGCGATGAGCGCCGAACCATGGATTCGCGCGGTTCTCGGCGAGATCCTGATATGAGTTGGATAGACAGGGTTCATTCCTGATGGCGATCCATGCGGTGACGCCGTCGATCTCTTCGTTCGACCGGGCAGCCCAATTCAGAATGTATGGAGAAATGTCTTCGCCGGGTTTACGTTCGAAGCCTTTGCTGGCGCCGAGCATCAACTGGTCGCTGCCGTTTTCCGTGACTCGACGCCAGAGCGTGCAGATATCAGCTTGCAGAGTATCGGCGAACATCCTGACAATTCGGTTCGCCAGGTCCTCATAGTTGATGGCGTCCACCTCGAGATCCATGAGGTCGCGCGTGAGTTGGTTGGAAAGCTCTTTGGTGGCGTTCATATTCGAGCCTCTCAATGAACACGGAATGCGAGGTTTAACAGCGGGTTCTGTTATGGACCAAGAGAGCCGCGAAGCTGGCTCATGAGATCAGTCGAAGGAAGCAGAACGATAGTCCCGCCCGGCGGCAAAGTCAATATTTCGGAGACCAGATCCATTCTGTGGCAGTGAGTTGATTCACTCCTAAGAATGGTAGTGTCTTGTTTTGTTCAGCATTCTCCGCGTACCTCTGCGACTCCGCGGTAAGAGAACCGCAAAACAGATAAACCGCGGAGTCGCAAAGGACCGCAGCGCGACGCAGAGAGGAAAGTAAGACACTTATCCTGAGAAATCATCTGCTTGACACGCGCCAAATGCGTTTGTTACCGTCAGCCCTCCATTCGTCTAAAGCTGCAACCTGAATGAAACGCATCCTGCTTGTCGTTGCTGTCGTTGCACTCTACGTCCTGCACCAGGACTATTGGTTCTGGTACCGTAGGGATCTTGTCTTCGGTTTCATACCAGTTGGTCTGTTCTATCACGCCTGTTTTTCCATCGCAGCGGCTTTGCTGATGTGGCTGCTCGTGACTTTCGCCTGGCCCTCGCATCTGGAACGTGAGGTCGAACAAGCACAGCACGAGGAGGATGTCACCCGTTGATTCCTGCCATAGTCGTTTTTCTCTACCTGGCCGCAGTCGTGTACATCGGCATCTTTGCCTTCAGGCGCGCGGCCGGCAAGGAACAGGCGGAAGACTATTTTCTCGCCAGCCGTTCGCTTGGCCCGTTCGTATTTCTCTTCTCACTCTTCGGCACAAACATGACGGCCTTCGCGATCCTCGGATCGTCAGGCCACGCTTTCAGTAACGGCATCGTCACGTTCGGCTTGATGGCCTCGTCGTCGGGGCTCGTCATTCCGTTGACGATCTTCCTGATCGGCACGCGTGTTTGGGCGTTGGGAAAGAAGTACGGCTTCATGACGCCGGTGCAGATGTTCCGCGATCGCTGGGAGTGCAGTCACATCGGCACGGTGATCTTCGCGGTCCAGGCGGCGATGCTTGTGCCGTACATCATCATCGGCATCATGGGCGGCGGCACCACGCTTTACACGATCAGCGGCGGCTTCGTCCCGTTCTGGTTTGGCGGCGCAATCGTGGCGATGGTCGTAATGAGCTACGTTTTCTTCGGCGGAATGCGCGGCACGGCGTGGGTGAACACGTTTCAAACAGTGCTTTTCCTGTGTTTCGGCGCGATCGCTTTGACTGTGATCGGCGTCGGCATGGGCGGATTTCGCAGTGCGGCGCAAGCGATGTCAACGTCGCCGCTCGCGCCATTGTTGAGCCGTGAACGCATCTCGCCGTACTACTTCTTCAGCTACACGTTTATCCCGCTGTCGGCGATCGCGTTTCCCCACATCCTGATCTTCTGTTTGACCGCCCGAAAGATCACGCAGTTCAAGAAGACGGTGATCTTCTACCCGATCTGCATCATGGCGATCTGGTTGCCGTGCGTGTTTCTCGGCGTGATGGCGAACCGCGTAACCGACATTCCGCAGATCCGCGAGAAGCAGGAAGCGCGCCGCGTGCTCGCCACGCAGGGAAAGACGATGGAACCGGCAGCGCGCGACGAATTGCGTAACGAGGCAGCGGGTGACGACGTGATCATGCTGTTGCTGCAACGCTACGCGCCACTCTGGCTCGCCGGCATACTCGGCGCCGGAATCATGGCCGCGGTGATGGCCAGCGACTCGCAGATTCTCGCTCTCTCGACAATGTTTACGGAGGACGTCTTCGCCTTTTACGGCGGCAAGACTCGATTCGGCGAGTCCGTACAAGTTCAAACCGGCCGCATCTTTATCATTCTCATAACGCTCTTCGCCTACGTCGTGGCTTTGCAGGCGCCGGAAACGATCTTCGAGCTTGCGATCCAGTACGCGTTCTCAGGTTTTGCATCGCTGTCGCCGCTTCTCGTCGCGGCGTTGTTCTGGCGCGGCAGCACGAAATGGGGCGCACTCGCCGTGACGCTCTGGACGGCGGCGGCTGTTGTTGCTGTGGCAATATTTCAGGAAAGCGTTCCGGCGCCGGCGCCGGGAGGAAACACGGTAATCTGGGCCAGCGGCGCCAGAGAGATCCTTGCGCGAACTCCGGGCGGAACAGCAGTGTTTGGATTCATGCCCGTCGTGCCGATGGTGATCGTTTCGGCGTTGTTGATGTACGTCGTTTCACTGGCGACTAAGAAACCCGCGCCGTCGACAATCGCGAGATACTTTGGAGGTCACAAAGCATGAGGACGTTACTACTCACGATCCTGCTCATCGCTTGCGTCTGTGTTGGTGTGGATGCTCAGTCATCCAAGCGTCGCGCTGTGAAGACCGGGCCGCCGAACGGAATTTACACTCCGGCGATCGTCGTCGGTGATCTCGTTTTCACTTCAGGACAGATCGGAATCGATCCGAAGACGGGCCAACTGGCGGAGGGATTCGAGGCTCAGTTCGAACAGGTGTTTCGCAATCTGACGGGCGTGCTCGAAGCTTCGGGAAGCAACGTCGAAAACATGGTGAAGGCGACGGTGTTTCTCGCCGACATGAACGACTACAACAAGATGAACGAGCTGTATCGGGCGAAGTTTAAAGGCGATCCGCCGGCGCGCACGACCGTACAAGTCGCAGCCTTGCCGCGTGCAGCGCGCATCGAGATCGAAGCGGTTGCGGTGGTGAAATGATGCGGGTGCTTAGTCTTTTTGGGCTTTGAGCTTGGGTCTTTGGAATTAGGGCTTTGGGCTTGGGTCTTAGGACTTAGGTCTCTGGTACTTAGTGCTTAGTGACTTGCTAAAGCGAGCTGCAAAGCCCAAAGACCTAAGCCCAAAGACCTAATAAGCCCAAAGACCTAAGCCCAAATCTTACCCGAAGCAGTACAACCTGCCGTCCTGCGATCCGATAACAACCTTGCCATTCGCAATCGCCGGCGATGCCGACAACGGCGCGCCGGCGTTGAACTCCCACAGCTTCGCGCCATTCGTTAACGACAGAACATAAAACCTGCCGTCATTCGATCCGACGAAAACACGTCCGCCCGCGATCGCCGGCGACGATTCGACGCGCGCTCGTGTCGTAAACGTCCACGCCGCTTTGCCGTTCGGAGTCAGACCATGGACCAGCTTGTCGCGCCCGCCAAGAACCACGCGCGAAGCGGTCACTGCCGCCGACGAGTAAAACGGAAACTTGCGTTGCGGATGCTCGTAACGCCACGTCACCTGCTTTTGATCGAGACTGACGCCGAGCACTTCGTTATCAAACGTTCCATAAAAAGCCATGCCCGAACGCAGCGCCGGTGACGCGCCGGTGTAAGCTCCCGACGCGACATTGAAAACTTCCTTGCCGTCGGAGATACGAATCGCGCGAAACACTTCATCGCAGCCGGCGATAAACGCGAGACCGCTCGCGATACCGGGCGTCGAATGGACCGGGCCGTTTGTCTTGAACTTCCAAACTACCGAACCATCGCGATTCGAAAGACAGTAGAGGTGCTCGTCATAGGAGCCAACCAAAATTCGATTTCCATAGACAACGGGCGACGACTTGATCTCGCTTCCGAGTTTGACCGTCCAGAACGGTTTACCGTCGCGCGCGTTAACACAGTGAAGGGTGCCGCCAAGATCGCCGATGAACACCGCGCCGTCGCTGTAAGCGGGCGACGATTCGCCGATCGGCGATCCGGTCGAGTACTTCCAGTAGACCGATCCATTGTCGAGATTGAGCGCGACGAGTTCACCTTTTTGCGAACCAACGAAGACCGTCGTGCCGACGATGGCGGCGGATGATTCGATCGATTCGCCCGCTTCGTACGTCCACAATGGCTTGAGCGTCGCTGGAACGTTCGACAGCGAGACGCCGGTCAACTGGTGATTGCCGCGAAACTGCGCCCAGTTCTCGGCCGGTGCGTCCTGCGCGACTGCTGTGGAGAACACGAATAAAAACAAAACTGCCAGAACGAATAATTGTTTCAGAACGCCCATTCGTAAACCTCCATCGCCCCTTTCTGATCGAACGGCCGCGGATTGAATGTTCCGGTCCATTGTTCGGCAGCTTCCGCTGCGAGCGCGGGCAACTCACTCTTTGAAACGCCTGCTGCGCCCAAACCAACTCGTAATCCACCGGCTTCGGCAAGCTGCTCGAGTCGCCCGGCCAGCGCCTCAGTTCCCTTGAACAAGGATTCGTAACGTGGACCAGCGGCGCGTTCGTTCCAACGCACGACTGACGGCAACAGCATCGCGATCGCCTCGCCGTGAGCGATTCCGTAATGCGCCGTCAACGGATTAGCGCAGGCGTGTGTCGCGCCGAGCATCGAGTTTTCGATCGCGACGCCGGCGTAGAATGCGCCCAACTGCATCGCGCCGCGCGCTTCGAGATCGTTCGGCGTGGTCAACACTCGTTCGTAATTCGGTTCGAGCAGCCGCCACGCTTCGCGCGAGAAGATCTCGGATATCGGGTTGCGTTTAGTAGTGACGTAAGTTTCGACTGCGTGCGCGATCGCGTCGAAACCGGAAGTCGCGGTGATGCGGCGCGGTTGTGAGACTGTGAGCGCGGGATCGAGTATCGCGACGCGAAAAGCCGCCTTCGGATCGCCGCACGCCATTTTCAAATGACTGTCGGCTGTTGAGATCAGCGCGTAGCTTTGTGCTTCGCTGCCGGTTCCGGCGGTCGTTGGGATCGCGATCATTGGCAACATCGGTTTCGTCGCTTTGCCGTAACCGCGATAGTCAGACATTTGGCCGCCGTTGGTGAGGATGAAGTTGATGCCTTTGGCGCAGTCCATCGAGCTGCCACCGCCGAGTCCGATCAGCGAGTCGATTTTTTCACTCGCGGCAAACTCGGTGCCCGCGTCGACCATGCTGGTGTCGGGATTTACTTCGAAGTCGTGAAAGCGAACGACGTCGATGCCCGCGGCGCGAAGTGGCTCGACGGCTTCATCGACGTGGCCGGACGCGACCATGCCGTGATCGGCGACCAACAGAACGCGCCGGAACCCCAGCTCCCGGGCAACGTCGCCCAGGCGGCGGATCGTTCCGGCGCCGAAGATCATTCGAGTACGAGGTTGAAAATCGAACGGCGTTAGCAGGAACACGGATTTTACGGATGACACTACTTATTACGCGACGTTGTTGCCGGCTTTGCAGCGGGGCCCGCGCCATCCGCTATAGCATAAAGCTGGTTGCGGCTCGTGATGTAAAGAACGCCATTGGCCGGCACCGGCGTCGAATACACCGAGCTGCCCATGTTGATGTCTTCGCTGATGACTTTCTTGGTCTTTCCTTCCTGCATGATCACGATGTCGCCGTCCTCGTCGCCAAGATAAATCTTGCCGTCGATCAACATCGGCGAACCCCAGACGGCGGCGAAAAGATCGTGGACCCAGTAAACCTGGCCCGTCTTCGCGTCGAGCGCGTGCAGGAAGCCGCTGAAGTCTGCCTGGTAGACGATTCCGTCCTTGATCGCGGGCGTCGAGATCGAGCGGCGGATCTTGTCGTAATGCCAGACCATGCCGGTCTTGGTGATGTCGCCACGCTTGGTGGCGTCGATGCAGTACATGTGGCCCACGCCTTCGCCGTGCTCCGGATCCTGGCCGTTCGAGATGTAAACGTGATCCTGGTAGACCACCGCGGTGCTGATCAGCTCGTTGCGCGTCTTGGGCCAGACTGACTCTTTCGGATTTGTATCAAACTCCCAAAGCTTCTTGCCCGTCGCCGCTTCGTAGCCGCGAATCCAGCCGTCGCCCTGGCCGTGAATCACCTGGACCACGCCGCCGATCGTTCCCACCGTCGGCGAAGCCCACTGCCCGTGCAGAATGCGTTCGTTTACCGAGTTGTCTTCCCAAACGAGTTTGCCCGTCTTCTTGTTGACGGCGATGATGGCCGGCGCTTTGGGCGAGGGAACGTTGACGTGACTCTCGTCCTGGCCGTTTGAAGTGCTGATGAAGATCAGATCTCCATGTGACACCGGCGACGAGTTGGCAAGGTTGTGCGGCAGCGCGCCGACTTCCTCGATCATGTCAAACTTCCAAACGACGTCGGCGTTCGCGTCACCGACGAGTTTTTCATCGGTGACCGGACCATCGTTCTCTTTATCGCGAAAGCCCTGCGTGTCGAGACAAACGAGTTCGGCGCGATTTGAAACGTAGTAAACACGATCGCCTTCGACGTACGGCGACGACGCGACGCCCTGGTACGGCCAGTCGTTGACGCGTCCGGCGGCGAGTTTGTCATGGACCATCTGCCACAGGAACGTGCCGTCGGATTCCTTGAACGCCATCAGCACGCCTTTGTCGCCGGTGATCTTCGGATCGCGCAGTCCTTCGTTGTTGGTGCCGACGAAGACGACGCCGCCGGAGACGACGACGTTACCGTAAGTTTGCGACCCGAGTTGGGCCACCCACTTGACGTTCTTTTTGGTCTTGACGTCCCAGGAGGCCGGCAATCCCTTCATGTTTGAAGTCATGTTGCGATCGGGAGTGCCTCCCCACATGGGCCAATCGCCCGATCCCGGATCGGAGGCCGAACTTGTGGGCGCGAGAAGGTAAATGCCGACGCAGAGAATCGGGACGATGATAAAGAACAGATTTTTGGCTCTCATTTGTTCGCGTACACCTTTATGTTGTCGAAATAAAGTTCGGCCAGGCCGTTGCCGAAGATTCCGGGAGCGCCCTGACGATTAGGAATTGGGTCGATGCGTTCGATCATCCATGCCTCGGGTTCAGGTTCACCGGCGGGCCACGCTTTGCCACGCGCGCGTGTCTTGCCGTCCGGCAGGTTTTCGACCTGAAGTTTCAAGCGATACCACGTATCTGGTTTCCACGCGAAGGGCATGGCTTTCGTTCGTGCTGTTTCCGGCTGCCACGGTTCGATGTGTAGCGACTGGCTGTTGCCGTAAAGAGTTAACACGTAACGCTGTGCAATCACACCGGCGTCGCCCTGCTGGCGTCGCTTGGTTGTGGCGTTGACGTCGGCTTCGACGGTGTAGTTGGACCAGTCTGATGGTCCGATGTAAGCGCGCGAGCGGCTGAGCAGCGACGAACCTTCGGTCAGCTTCGCGAGTACTTTGTTGCCGTTTTGATCACGCACGGCGAACTTCATCGTCATGCTGACCCACGATGCGGGCGCGGCGTTGACGGGGACCGAATCGAACGTTTCGTTCCAAGGCAGCGGCGGAAAGACGCGCACGTTTGCCGTGCCTGTCACGCCTTCAACAGTTGCTTTCACCCAACCCGCCTGGTTGATTGCGTCGCCTGCGACAGTTAGCTGGCCGTTTGTCAAAGTTCCTTTGAGTTGGTCCAACGACCACGTCGCGGCGGGTTCTTCACGAATGAAATTGCCCTGCGCGTCGAACAGCCGTGCACGGAAGTTAACTTTGTCACCCGGCTTCAGGATCAACTCGGTCGGAACGACCTGAACATGCGTTACGGGAGCTGAACTGACGTTGCTGCCGACTGCTGATTGCGATGCCGGCGGATGGGCCGAGTGGCTGCTGGTCGACTTCTTCCCGATCGCATAAAGACCGGAATCGCTGACGACGTAAACACGTCCATTCGAGACAGCGGCGGACGCGATGATGGCTTCGGGATGCATCGCGGTTCCGAGCGCATCTTCATCGAGAACTTCGCATCCGGTCGCCGACGGTTTCAGAATGAAAAACCTTCCGTTCTCAGTGCCGACGTAAACTTTTCCATCGGCGAGCACCGGCGAGGCTTTCTGAATCGTTCCAAGGTTCTTCAACCAGAGTTGCTTTCCGGTGTTGACGTCGAAAGCCGCCATATTGGCGCCGTTGTCGATCTGATAAAGACGATCGCCGTCAAGCACCGGCGACGAAAAGCCACCCTGCCAGCCTTTGACCACCCACTTCGCCTGGTCCTGCTTGATGTCGCCTTTCGCGGTGGCGTCGATGGCGATCATCATGCCCATCTCGCTCGAATCGAGGTTCTCCTCGCTATGCGTCAGGATCGCAGTGGTCCCGCGAACGACGACGCCGGTGTTGAGCCCGCGTTTGCTGACTTCGATTCTCCACACGGGTTCGCCGGTTTGCGGCTTGATTGCATGAACGAAGCCGTCGCTGGCGCCCTGCATCAACAGGCGAGTGCCGTTGATGTTGGCGATGATCGGCGGCGCGTAAGTCGTGTCGTACGGGCGAGCGCCGGGCGAACTGATCCACATCGTTTCGCCGGTCTTTTTGTCGAACGCCATGAAACGATGACCGCCGCGACCGTGCGTGCCCCACATGAAAGTGACGCCGCTGACGATCACGAGATCGCCGTCGATGATCGGCGAAACGGTGCGACCGCCGTGTGTCGTAAGTAGACCAAAGTCTTCGCCGAGCGACCGTTCCCACAAAACTTTGCCGTCGCGCGTGAGCCCGATCAGGTTGCCGCCGACGCCAAACACGTAGACGTTTCCAGTCGCTGGATCGCCGACGGGCGAGGCCCAACCGACGCGATGCGGAGGCACGTCACTCAAATAAATATTGAAGCGATGTTCCCACAGGAGCTTGCCGTTATCGGCGTTGAAACACATCAGCCGCTCCTGCAAAGTCTCGCCCTGGCCCGCTGTGTTCACAAGGTAGAGATGGTCTCCCATGACGATGGGCGCTGAGCGTCCGCCGTAAGGAGCTTTCCATGCGAGATTGTCGCCGGTCGGGGACCATTTCGCGGGAAGATTCTTTTCGTTCGAGATGCCGTCGCGTGCTGGACCACGCCATTCGGCCCAATCGCTGGGCGCGACAAAGGCGAATGCGAGAAAGACGTTCAAAATAATGGAGAATAAGTTAGCCATTTTGGAGACTCGCTCTCAGTTGACAAAAAAATCGCAATGCAACGCAGGATGTTGGTGTTAGTTTATGGGCGCTCGCAACCCTAAGGATGTAGAATACGTAAGCTCACGTTGCTGCGTTACATTTTTTCCGTGGAATTCTAACACGGATAACACTGACAAGAGGCACTCTCTCAAGCTCGAGGAAACGACGATGCTGGCGCTACACAAGTTCTTCCTCTTTTCGATACTACTGTTCCCGCTCTCGCAAGCGACGCAAGATCCGAAGCAAGCGCTGAATGAACAACTTTTCGAAGCCGTACGAAAAGGCGATGCGACGGCGGTGACTGCGTTGCTGGACAAAGGCGCGGATGTGAACGCGAAGTTTCGCTACGGGCAGACGGCGTTATTCAAAGCAGTTGAGCGTGGACATACGAGCGTCGTGAAAGTGCTACTGGACCGCGGCGCCGATGTGACCGTCAAAGACACGTTCTATGGCTCAACGGCTCGATCGACGGCGATAGATCACGACCGCTTCGAGATCGTCCTGATGTTGTTTGAGAAAGATCGGAGTGGCGCGGACGAGGTGCTGCTGCTTGGAGTGCGCGCAAGTAAACAAGACCTCGTGAAGGCCGCGCTTGATAGCGGCAAGGTCAACCCGCAATCGTTAACCGCAGCCCTCGTCATCTCGTCGGGCAATGAAAAGAATGCCGCCATCACCGAGATGTTAAAGAAAGCGGGCGCTGTGCCTCCACCCGAGATTGATGCCGCGACGTTGCAATCGTACGCCGGCACTTACAAGGGAGATCCCGGACCTGAATTCACGATCGCGGCCAAGGACGGCAAGTTGTCGCTCGGTGTAACGGGGCGGCCCGATCCGATCGCCTTAATGCCGACCGACAAAACCAACTTCCGGCCTGTCGAGTTTGAAGGAATCACTCTTACCTTCAACGTCGAAGGCGGAAACGTAACCGGTCTCGCTTTCAAGCAGGGACCAAATACAACGCAAATGAAACGCGTGGCTGAAGCCAAGCCATAAATCTGATCCCCGCGAAGCCATAAATCTGAGGTCGCACTAATGAAACGAACAACCGTATCGATTATCCTCCTGGCCTTCATGTTCAGTACTGTTTCGGCGCAAAACTGGCCGCAGTTCCGCGGACCCGGCGCGACGGGCGTGGTTGAGGGTTCGGCGCAGCCCGTGAAGTGGGACGCGTCAACTCAAACCAACGTGCGTTGGAAACTGAAGATCCCCGGTTTGTCGCATTCGAGTCCCGTAGTTTGGGGCAACAAGATATTCGTCACGACCGCCGTCAGCAGTGCGGCGAAAGACGAAACACGTTTCGGTCTCTACGGCGACGTTGCTCCGGTCAAAGACGATCCGCCCCACACCTGGAAGGTCTACGCGATCGACAAGCAGAAGGGCACGATCCTCTGGGAACGCACCGCTTACGAAGGAATTCCGAAAGTTAAACGCCATCCGAAGTCGTCACACGCCGCGGCAACGCCAGTCACCGACGGCAAGTACGTGATCGCGATGTTCGGCTCCGAAGGTCTTTATGCTTACGATCTGAACGGCAAACTGCTGTGGAAACAGGATCTCGGCGTACTCGACGCGGGTTGGTTCTACGACGTCGATTATCAGTGGGAGTACGCCAACTCGCCCATCATCTACAAAAACCTCGTCATCATTCAGGCCGACATTCAAAAAGATTCGTTCATCGCCGCTTACGACATCAAGAACGGCAAACTCGTCTGGAAAACTCCTCGTGAAGAGCTTCCCGGCTGGAGTTCGCCCACCGTTTACGAAGGAAAGACGCGCGCCGAGCTTGTTACCGCGGGCGCAAAAGCGATTCGCGGTTACGACCCGCTGACCGGGAAAGAGTTGTGGAAACTCGGTCCGATGGCGGAGATCGCGACTCCAACGCCGTTCGCCGCGCACGATCTGATCTATGTCACGAGTGGTTATCGTCCGGTACAGCCGATCTACGCGATCAAGCCCGGCGCGAACGGCGATCTGACCAAGAAAGAAAACCAGCCGTACGGCGATTCCATCGCGTGGAGTAAAGAGCGCGGTGGTCCATACATGCCGACGCCGATCGTCTACGGCGATCTCTTCTACACCTGTTCGAACCAGGGTGTGTTGACGGCTTATAACGCCATGACCGGCGAGCGCGTTTACCAGGAACGTCTCGGTGGCACCGGCGGCGCGTTTACGTCTTCTCCAGTTGCTTCCGACGGAAAGATTTACCTGTCGAGTGAAGACGGCGACGTCTTCGTCGTGAAGGCTGGACCAAAGTATGAGTTGCTCTCGAAGAACCCCGTTGGCGAAGTGATGATGGCGACGCCGGCGATATCGGACGGACTTCTGATCGTCCGCACGGTCTCTCATCTGTTTGCATTCGGGGAAGCTCCCGTTTCGAAGAACAATAAATGAACAAAGGAAAGAATGCTGTGAAACTATCACGTCGAATCAGTCTTGCTCTTATCGCCGCCGCCTCAATGGGCGTGGCGACCGTGGCGTCGTCAGCCGCGGGTAACTGGCCGCAGTGGCGCGGGCCCGATGGCTCAGGTATCTCGACCGAGAAAAACCTGCCCGCCGAGTGGAACACGTCAAAGAACATCAAGTGGAAAACCGCGATCGACGGCCGTGGTCACTCGTCGCCGATCGTTTGGGAAGACAAAATATTCGTAACGACCGCGCTCGAGGGAGCGGAAGTTGAGGGAGCGAAGGCGGCGAAGCACATCCTTGGCGACAAGGAGTGGGTGCATCCGGACAGTGTCGGCGCGAACAAGAAACACACGTTCAAAGTCGTCGCCCTCAATCGCGACACCGGCAAGATCCTTTGGCAAGCCGTTGCCTGGGAAGGCACGCCTTACGACGATCGCCATCGCAAAAGTTCCTACGCGGCTTCGACGCCTGCGACTGACGGCAAACTCGTCTACGCCTATTTTGGTTCGGAAGGCATGTACGCCTACGACTTCAATGGCAAACTCGCGTGGAAAGCCGACGTCGGCAAACTCGCGAATCTCGGAATGGGCACGGCTACTTCGCCGATACTCTACGATAACCTCGTGATCCTGCAATGCGATGAAGACAACGGAACTGCGTCGTTCATCGTCGCGCTCGACAAGAAGACGGGCAAGGAAGTTTGGAAGACGCCGCGTAAGGTGCAGATCAGTTGGTCCACGCCTTTGCTAGTGCGAGGCGCAAAACGCGCGGAGCTGATCGCGAGTGGAACCGAAACGATCATCTCTTACGATCCGGCGACCGGCAAAGAGCTCTGGACGCACAAGGGCCTCGAGAGCAACGCGATTCCTTCGCCTGTTGCGAATAGCGAAATGGTCTATCTCGTCGCGGGCTATCCGGCGAAGATCACGATGGCGATTAAGCTCGGCGGCAACGGCGACCTGACCGGCACGCAGAATGTTCCGTGGCAGTACGCGAAAGGCACCGCTTATGTCCCGTCGCCGATTCTGTATGGCGACTATCTCTACCTGACGACCGATCGCGGTGTTCTCACGTGCATCGACGCGAAGACGGGCGAGGTCAAGTACGAAGGCGGCCGCGTTCCGATCCCCGCGACGTTCACTGCTTCGCCGGTGGCGTTCGACGGCAAGATCCTGATGACGAGCGAAGACGGCGACACGTTCATCATCAAGGCTGGTCCGAAGCACGAAATCGTCGGCACCAACTCGGTTGGCGAGCCGGTTTATGCGTCACCGGCGATTGCCGACGGACGGATCTATATTCGAGGCGAGAAGAATATTTATTGCATCGGCAGCTAAGCGGTAGTAAAACCGTCGAGCTGTGATTGCTCTCGTCCTCATCGTTTTCAGTCTTGTTTTTGTAGACAACTGGCCGCAGTGGCGTGGTCCACGCGGCCAGGGTGTTTCTGAAGAGAAAAACCTTCCGCTCGAGTGGTCTCCCATTAAAAACATCAAATGGAAGACGCCGATTGCCGGACGCGGGCATTCTTCGCCCATCGTCTGGGGCAACCGGCTTTTCGTCACGACGTCGATCGAAGGCGCGGTGATTCCCGGCGCCACTGCCGTCAAACACATCGTGAATAACGAGGTCGTCAAGCTTCCGGATACCGTCGGCGCTGAACGCAGTCACACACTCAAGCTGATCTGCGTCGATACGGAAAGCGGGAAGATCTTGTGGGAACGTACGGTTCACGAGGGACGCATGTACGACGATCGGCAGACGGCGAATACGTATGCGTCGTCAACGCCCGTGACAGACGGTCGTTACGTTTATGCGTACTTTGGTTCTGAAGGACTTTACTGTTACGACTTCGACGGCAACCAGGTGTGGAGAGCGTCGTTGGGTGGGATCGCGAAGATGGGTTATGGCGAAGGAACGTCGCCGATCATTTTCGAGAACCTTGTGATCGTTCAGGTTGATAAGGAACTTGGGTCGGGCTCGTATATCGCGGCACTCGATAAGTCGACCGGGAAGTACGTGTGGAAGACGGCGCGCAAGAATCGTGCGTCGTGGTCCACGCCTGTTGTGGTGCGCGGGGCTAAAGGTGTTGAGTTGATCGCGAGTGGCGCCGAGTCGGTTGTGTCTTACGATCCGCTTACGGGGAAAGAACTGTGGCAGTCCGAGGGGTTGGTTAGTCATGCGATTCCGACGCCGCTCGCCGGCGACAATTTTGTGTTTGTTTATGCCGGGAGTCATGACAAGCGTGGGTATGCGTTGAGTACAGGGTCGAATAAGATCCTTTGGCGACACGACAAAGGCATGGCTTACATTTCGTCGGGGCTTTTGTATGACGGCGTTATTTATCTGACCACTGATAGCGGAACGATGACGAGTCTCGACGCGAAGACGGGGCAGTTGAAGTATGAAGGCGGGCGACTGCCTGCGCCTTCGACGTTCTTCGCCTCGCCGGTCGCGTTTGATGGCAAGATACTGATCACCAGCCAGGACGGCGACACGTTTGTCATCGCCGCCGGCGGTAAGCACGAAATTTTGGTTAAAAACTCGATCGGTGAACCTGTTTACGCCTCGCCGGCGATTTCAGGCGGGAAGATCTTCATCCGCGGCGAGCGCCACGTGTTCTGTATCGCGAAGTGAGCGGAACATTCTTGTCAGTTCCGCGTCTAAGAATTAATAATTTCCCAGGCAGGACGTCTAAGGAATAAGGAAAGGGAGTTCGACTATATGTTTGAGCCAAAGAAATCTGCGCCATGGTACAAGAGCAAGCTTTTGCTGTTAGTGCCGTTGACTGTGTTGGTTGTGATCGGACTGGTTTGGGGATTCATGGTCTGGCAGCAGTCACGGGCTAACGAGGCGCAATACGCTGCGCTCGAACAACATCGCCAGCAACAGGCGGCTCAAGCTGCACCTGCGACGACCGCGCCTGTGGCCGCCACTCCCGTTCCGCAGGCTAGCGCTTCGCCCTCGCCGGGGACAGAAGCGGCAGCGCAACCCGCAGCACCGTCGCGTGGCGCGTACTGGACCAACTTCCGCGGTCCGCGGCGTGACGGCAAGTATGACCAAACGCCGGTCGCGACTTCCTGGCCAGCGAGTGGTCTGCCTGTTCTGTGGAAACAGCCGGTCGGCATCGGGTTCGCTTCTTTTGTCATCGCGGACGGGAAGGCCTACACGATCGAACAGCGACGCCAGCAGGAAGTTGTCGCCGCGTACGATCTCGCGAGTGGGCGCGAGCTGTGGACGCAGGCGTGGAACGCCGAGTACAACGACAGCAACGGCGATGGTCCAAGAGCGACTCCGACGTGGGACCAGGGACGCCTCTACGCGCTGGGCGCGACCGGCGAGCTGCGCTGTCTCGACGCGAATAGCGGCGCGATAATCTGGGGCAAGAATATTCTTTCAGAAAACCAGGCGTCGAACCTGCAATGGGCGCAGACGGCGTCGCCGTTGATCGTCGACGACAAAGTGATCGTGCTTCCGGGTGGCGGCGGCGGTAAGTCAGTTGTTGCGTACAACAAGACGACGGGCGCGCCTGTGTGGAAAGCGCTCGACGATCGTCAGGCGTACGTTTCGCCAATGCTCGTGGAACTTGGCGGCCGTCGTCAGATCGTCGTTGTGAGCTCGCTGCGTGTTGTCGGACTTACTCCCGAAAACGGATCGCTGCTGTGGAGTTATCCGTGGGACACGGACATGGGCATCAACGTTTCGCAGCCGATCGTCGTCGATAAGAATCGCTTCTTTATCTCGTCGGGTTACGGCAAAGGCGCCGCGCTCGTCGAGTTAAAAGGCAGCGGCAACACCTTTACGCCAACGACGATCTGGGAAAACACGAACATGAAGAACAAGTTCAACAGCTCAGTTCTTCATAACGGGTATGTTTACGGACTCGACGAGGGGATTCTCGTTTGTCTTGACGTGAACACCGGCGAGCGCAAGTGGAAAGAAGGGCGTTTCGGCTACGGGCAAGTGCTCCTCGCCAGCGGCCACCTGATCGTCACGCAAGGCGACACAGGCGAAGTGGCTTTGATCAAAGCTACGCCTGATAAGTACACCGAAGTCGCACGCTTCGCCGCCGTCCAGGGCCGGACCTGGAACTATCCGGCCATCGCCGACGGCCGTCTCCTGGTCCGCAGCGCGAACGAGATGGCCGCCTTCGACATTTCGGGACGTTAGCGACGTAATCCCGACGACCTACGAACGCTTGAAGATGCGCTTCGCTTCGAACGATCCGTTCGCGTTGTCGATGTACATGTCGATGATTAGTTCGCCCTGACCGGAGATGGTCCATTTCCTCACGACCTGGCTGGTTACTGGTCCTTTGGGCGTCTCGGTCGTGGTCACGTCCGTGACAGTAATGCCGTTGCCAGAGGGTAACCAGCTTGCCGTTCGCTTGCCTTTGGGTGTCGGCGGCGGCGGTTGATTCGGCTGGGCTGGGGGAGTCGGTGGGGTGAACTCGTGCTCCTTGCCGTCGAGAATGTACGTGTCTTTCTGAACTCTTTCATTGCCGGGTTGAATCAGCTTTGTCTCGACCTCCATCTGATCGTCTTTCTGCGTGACGGTCATCGTCTGCGTCATGTTCGCGGGCAGGCCGAAACTGCGCGCTCGATCCATGGTCCAGGATCCGGCGAAGTTTGGCTTATCTGCCGCGGCAAACGCCAGGATCGACAGTACGAACACCGTAGCAATCATTAGCAACATCTTTCGGGCCATTTCTCGATCTCCTTTTCGATAAACAACTCAAATAGCTTCCGCAACTTCATGCGCTCGTTGCTCGGTCCTGACCAGCGACAGCAACGGTCCGGTCATGAACGTCGTGACGAGCGCCATCAACACCATCATCGCGAAGATACGTCCCGACAAAATTCCAAGGTCGTATCCGATATTGAGCACCACCAGCTCGACCAACCCACGCGTATTCATCAACGCGCCGATCGCAAACGAGTTAGACCAACTCATCCCGGTCCAACGGCTCATCAACATACTGCCGACGAGTTTCCCCGCGATAGCGACGAGAATGATCACGCCACACAGCGCCCAGCTTTGCCAGTCGTTCAGCAAACTGATCTGTGTGCGCAAGCCAGTGAATGCAAAGAACAACGGAAGCAACGCAGCAGAACTAAAAGTCTCGAGCTTGTCTCTGAGAAAGACGCGGAAATCAATCGACGACGGCATCACTATGCCGGCAATAAAGGCGCCAAACAAAGCATGAATCCCGATCGTCTCGGTAATCAACGCACACGCAAGCACGAACGCCAACATCCCCGCGATCAATCGTCGACTGTGCAACGTCGAACTCGGCGTCTCTTTCACCATGCGGCCTAACTGCGGCCGCACGATAAACAGCATTCCGAGTGCAAACAACAACGTGAACAGCACCGTAGCGATCGAAACAGTAACGCCAGTCGCATTTACGAGCGCGATGACGAGCGCCAGGATGCACCACGCAGTGACATCGTCGACGGCAGCACACGTGAGGGCAATCGAGCCCAGAAACGTGTGCGTCATTCCGCGATCTTCGAGTATACGCGCGAGCACCGGAAAGGCCGTGATGCTCATCGCGACTCCGATGAATAACGCGAACGCGGTGAAAGAGGTTTCAGGCGGCGCGAGTTCGCGATACAGAAACAGCGAAAGCGCCGTCCCGAGCAGAAACGGCACGATGATACTCGCGTGACTGATCATCACCGCCGCCGAACCTTTTTCACGCAAGTGCCTGACGTTCAATTCCATGCCGACGACGAACATAAACAACACGACGCCGATCTGGCTCAACAACCGCAACGTCTCCAGCGACGCCGGCGGAAAAAGGAACGACATCACCTGCGGGAAGAAGAACCCGAGCACTGACGGTCCCAACACGATCCCCGCAACCATCTCACCCATCACCGGCGGCTGACCGAGTCGCCGAAAGATACGGCTGAACAGACCAGCAATCGCGATGATCACGATGATCTGTACTAATAGAACACTGAGTGGATTGCGGAAGTTGTTTTTGAGACCGTCCGTCAAAGAAACGGAGGCGGTCGCAGTAGTGGCCGGCGTCCTCGTGTCTAACCCGGAGCCGACTGTAAGGACTATCCAAACACCACCAATAAAAACAATTAGCAGCAGCACATAAGGTAAATAGTGCCGTATATCCGAAAATCTGAATCCGTGTTGGGAGGGCATCGATTCTTAATACAACGTGGACTTGTGAACGCGCAACATATCATTTCGGTCGCGCGTAGTACCAATCTAATAGTTAGGTGGTGTCCTAATCTGACTGTAATCTTTTTTAATCCGTGTTCTGCCTGTGTGCGTAGCATCAGCTACCGCAGCGCTCATCGGAAACACGGATGGAAACGAATTGGACACTACCTGGTAGTTAACCCTGATTGCCCAGTCGCATCCATTGATGCTAAGTTTGCTGAGTTGCGCTGAAGCGCGTATCCAATGACAGTAGAAGTCCCAGCCAGAACCGAAGTAGGGAATTATTTTGTCTCGAACTACCCGCCCTTCTCCCAGTGGAAGCCGGAGTTCGTCTCCGAAGCGCTCGCGGCGCTGAATCAGCCCGCCCGCGTCAACGATCCGCTGGGCCTTTACCTTCACATCCCGTTCTGCCGAAAACGCTGTTTCTTCTGCTACTTCAAAGTCTATACAGACAAGAAGGCTTCAGAGATCGAGGTCTATCTCGACGCGTTGATCAAGGAGAACGAACTCTACAGCCGCACGCCCGCTTTCCAGGGCCGACAGTTGCGCTTCGCGTATTTCGGCGGCGGCACACCGTCGTACATCAGCGAAAAGCAGTTGCGTTATCTGGTCGATGGCCTGAACCGGCATGTCACCTGGCGAAACGCGGAAGAGGTCACTTTCGAGTGCGAGCCCGGCACGATCCAAAAATCCAAACTCGAAACACTGAAAGACATCGGCGTCACGCGTCTGAGTCTCGGTATCGAACACTTCGACGACGAAATTCTCGCGGCGAATGGACGTGCACACTTGTCACCTGAGATCTACCGCGCTTACGAATGGGCGCGCGCCGTTGATTTCCCGCAGATCAACGTCGACCTGATCGCCGGGATGGTCGGCGAAACGGAAGAGAAGTGGCGCGATGCCGTGCGTCGCACGATCGAGTTAGCGCCGGATTCAGTGACCATCTACCAGATGGAACTTCCGTACAACACGGTGATCTCGCAGGACATTCTTAAGAAAGGCCTGGAGTCGCCGATCGCCGACTGGACTACCAAACGCCGCTGGCTCAACTACGCGTTTGAAGAATTCCTCGCGCACGATTACGCGATTGCCGGTTCAGACATCGTGGCGACGAAGAAGAAGACTTGCCGCTTCATTTATCGCGACGCGTTGTGGCACGGCGGCGACATGATCGGCCTCGGCGTTTCGTCGTTTTCACATTTCGGCGGTGTAAACTTTCAGAACGCGCACAACTTCGAAGAATACCTGCGCATCATTAACGAAGACCGCCTGCCGCTTTTGCGGGCCGTTTCCCTGACGCCGAAGCAGCGACTCATTCGCGAAATGGTCCTGCAACTCAAAACCGGAGCGCTGGATACCGGTTACTTTCAGCAGAAATTCGGAGTAGATATTTGGGAAGAGTTTCTTCCCGTTTACGAAAGCCTCGCCGGCGATGACTTGCTGCAACGAGAGAACGGAACGATCCAACTCACTCGCCGCGGTGTGCTGGAAGTCGACCGCTTCCTGCCGGAATTTTTTGAACCTGAACTGAGAACTGTACGCTACGCATGAATAACAATACTTACGACGTCATAGTAATGGGCGGTGGACCCGCGGGAAGTTCGGTTGCCAGCATCCTGGCCCGTGAGGGCCGCAAGGTAATTCTGTTCGAAAAGGAAATTTTTCCTCGTCATCACATCGGCGAATCGCTGATGACTGACACTTATTGGACATTTCGTCGCATGGGCTTCCTCGAGAAGCTGAAAGAGAGCCCGTTCGTCCGCAAGTACAGCGTGCAGTTTGCGAATGCAGCGGGGAAAGAATCGCGCCCGTTCTATTTCTTCGAAGGCGTACATCACGAGAGCGCCGTGACGTGGCAGGTGACGCGCGCGCACTTCGATCACCTTCTCATCAATCACGCAGCCGATCAGGGCGCGGTGGTCCATCAGGGCGTGCTCGTGAAGCAGGTGTTGTTTGAAGGCGATAAAGCTGTCGGCGTCGAAGTGCAGATGCCCGACGGTTCGCGCGAGAAGTTCTTCTCCAAGGTCGTCGTCGACGCAACGGGCCAGATGGCGATGCTGTCGAACAAGTTTCGCTGGCGCGTGCGCGATCCGAAGTTAAAGAAAGCGGTTTTGTACTCTTACTGGAAAAATGCGCATCGCGAACCCGATCTCAACGGCGGCGCGACACTCGTGCTGCGAACTGAACCGGGAAGCGGCGGTTGGTTCTGGTACATCCCACTCGACAACGACATCACCAGCGTCGGCATCGTCGCCGATCCTGAGTATCTCGTGCAGGGACGCGGACAGGATCTCGCGAAGATTTACGAGGAAGAGATCGCGAAGTGCCAACCGTGCGCGAAGCGAGTTGCGGGCGGCGAACGCGTCGACAAGATCTACTCGATTCTCGACTACTCCTATCGTTCAAAGAAAAACGCCGGTAACGGTTTCATCATCATCGGAGACGCGTACGGTTTTCTCGATCCCATCTACTCGTCAGGCGTGTTGCTGGCGCTCAAGATGGCCGAGCTCGCCGCCGACGCGATTCACGATGCGTTCAATCACGACGACTTTTCCGCCGAACGTCTCGGACAGTACCAGGCGAAACTCGATCGCGGGATCGAGTCGATGCGCAAACTGGTCTACGCGTTCTACAACGAGGGATTCAGCTTTTCAGGTTTTCTGCGGAAGTATCCCAATGAGCGTGTTCACATCATCAATTTGTTGATCGGCGACGTGTTCAGGGAAGGTGTGGACCAGGTGTACGGTCCAATGTCCGAGTTCGCGGAAATCCCGCCGCCGCTTTACGAGCAGGTCGACGGGACCCTCACGCCTCAGACTCCTACATCCGATGAAGCTGATCTGCTTCTATCCGCGAAATACATGTATTTCGACGACCGTGTAGCCACGGATTAAAACAACAACTTCAATCCAAATTGAATATGCCGCGGATCTCGTGCTGACGAGATCCGTCCGAAGGTCGGCGACCCAAGGAAATTGTCCGGCAGGTTGAAGTTCGGATGATTGAAAAGGTTGAAAATCTCCGCGCGGAACTGCAAATTCAAACGTTCCGTCAGGTTCGTGTTCTTCATCAGCGACGCGTTCACGTTCTGAAAACCTGGACCATCAAGGATGTTCCTGCCCGCGTTACCAAACGTTCCGGGCGCCGGAAACGCGAAGGCGCCCGTGTTGAACCATCGCTCCGGCGTGCGGTTCGAGATGTTGGGATCGCCGACGACGTTCGGCCGATCGTTCGCGCCAAAGCCGAGGATCGAACGTCCGGTGCCGCTGTTGTCGATTTCGGAAAGCAGCGCCACGGTGAATGGCCGGCCCGTTTGGGCCGTGATGATGCCGTGAGTTTCCCATCCTGTTAAGAGAGTCGAAATCCAACCATCATTCGCGAGGTAAGTGCGGCCTTTGCCGAACGGCAACGAATACGAGTAACTCACCGACAGCCGTTGGCGAACGTCGAAATTCGAACGTCCGCGTTCGGCGGCGACGTTGTAACTGTTCTGCGGGAAGTTCGGATCGCCGGCGCTGCTGAAGAAGTTTGAAGCATCGTCGATCGACTTGGACCACGTGTACGAAACCAGCGACGTCAGCCCGTGATAGAGCCGTTGCTGAAATCGCACCTGAAGGGCGTTGTAATTCGAGTTGCCGCGCGACTCGAGCAGGTCGATGTCGTCGAAACGCGGATCGGGTCGCGGCACGAACGGCAATCCCGGCGGCAGTACCTGTGGCTGCGGCTGATTGATGTCGCGCGCCGTCAAAAGCTTCGTTCCTTTTGAACCGACGTATGCGACTTCGAGTACAGACTTGTTGCCGATCTCGCGTTCGATGTTGAAGTTCCAGTGCTGCATGTAGCCGGTGCGCAGATCGGGCTGAATCGCGAGCGCCGAATCCGGCAGCGGGAACGGGAAGAACGACGGGAACGGATTGTCCAGCGTCAACGGCAGACCGGGCAGCGAGAAGAAGATGTTGTTGTCGAAGAACGGCGAGTTGAAATAGAGCGACTCAGCCGGCGCGAGCGGCGACTGATCGTAGTAAACGCCGTAACCACCGCGCAGCACCGTCGCTTCGCCGATGGTCCATGCGAAGCCGACGCGTGGCGCGAAGTTATTCTTGTCAGCTTCGAAGCCACTGCGCGGAACGCCGTTTGTGCCGACCGGCACGATCTGACGCGAGTTCAGATCGAACACTGTCGCGCGATCTTCAGCATCAACCGGCGGCGAGTTGTATTCGTATCGCAGACCGGCAGTCAGCGTGAATCGCGGCGTTACGCGCCAACTGTCGTTGACGTACAAGTTGTAACTCTCGGTCCGGATCTGCTGCGGATTATCGACGTGGGCCACGGCCGTCAGGAGCGGAAAGCCGAGCAGCATGTCGGCGAGCGCGTTGCCGGTCAGTTGGAAAAACGGCGAGAACTGAAGACGGCCGCGCGATTCGACATCGCGGAAAGCATTCTGTTGCGAGAAGCGCATGTCCGCGCCGAACTTGAACAGGTGATTACCGCGCACGTAGCTGGCGTTGTCGAGTATCTGATAGACGTTCGTGACGCTGTTTTGCGGGTTGTTGCCTTCGTCGCCGATGGGTGAATAGCCGGTGATCGTGATGAAGCTGAGTCCGAGATCGCGTGGTCGCGGTGACACGGTCGGCAGGCCGACGTCGGAATTAACCACGCTCGCTTCCTGCGTTACGGATCCGGCTACGCGACTGAAAGCGCCTCGTACTTCGTTGACGAGTTTTGGCGTGAACACCATCGTCAATCCCACCATCGCATTCTGACTGCGACGCCCTACGAAGTCGCCAAATCCCGGCACGGCCGAGAACGATGGACCGGTAAACGGTTCGAATAGATCGCGCTCGCCGAAACTGTAACGAAACGCGAGATCCGCTCTGTCGGTCAGCCGATGATCGATACGCACGTCGAAACTATCGTTGTCGTCACGCTGCGTCGGCGACGAGACGAAGTTTTGGAACGGGACGTTTCGATTCGGTAGAGGATACAACGCCGCAATCGCTCGGCCGACCGGATGAATGAAAAACGCTGGGATCGTCCCACCATCGAATGGTTGGCCTGAAAACGGGTTGGTTGGAACGCCGAAAACACTGTTGGAGAAGTTTCCGACGCGTTCTTCGGCGGTGGGCACATTAGTAATGCGCGTGACCCCTTCACGCGAGCGCGTGCCTTCGTAGTCGGCGAAGAAGAACGTGCGATCGCGCACGATTGGACCACCGATCGCGCCGCCAAACTGGTTGCGCAGGTATTTGGGTTTCGGTTCGCCTGCCGGGGCGAAGAAGTTGCGGGCGTCGAGCGCCGCGTTGCGATGAAACTCGAACAGCGAGCCGTGAAAGTCGTTTGTTCCGGAATTCAGGACGACGTTCACTTGCGCGCCCGGATTGCGTCCGAACGAAGCATCGTAAGTGCTCGTCAGCATTTCAAACTCGCGAATCGCATCGACGGAAGGACGAACGCCGAACGTATTCAGTTTCGGATCGATGTTGTAAACGCCGTCGAGCAGGAAGTTGTTGGCGTCTTCGCGTGCGCCGTTGACGCTGAACGCAAAGTCGCCGCGGACCGAACCAGCCGAGCCTTGCGCGGGGGGAACCGCGCCGGGCACGAGCAAACTCAATTCGAAGAAGTTGCGGCCGTCGAGCGGCAGACCCGTGATCGGGCGTTTTTCGATAACGGTGCCGAGCGAAGCTGAATCCTGCTTGAGTGTGATTTCCGACTCCGCGACTGGCGCGTAGATCGTCGGACCTTCGGGCCTCAGCGTTACATCGTGTCGCTGAATCTCGTTTACGAGCAGTTCGATCTGTTGGCTCAGCTTGACGAAGCCGGATCCCTCGACGTCGAGTTGATACCGGCCGGGAAGAAGCGAGGAAACCGCGTACTCTCCATTGTCGCCGCTGGTGACCGTTCGCGATTCTTTAGTATCGACGTTCGTCACTGTGATCGATGCGCCGGGGATCACGGCCCGGTTGGGATCGTAGATCGTCCCACGCACCGTCGCGCGAAGCGTTTGCGCAGACAGCGGCAACGCGAACAGAAAAGTCAGCACGATTAGGAAGAGAGTGCGGAAAATCGGTTTCAAGATTCAGTGCTCCCGTTCGAAATTTTGGAGGTCTTCCGAAGTGAATTGCAGACCTTAGCAAATCCCTTTGGCTTTTGCTAATTGTCTATTCAATTCGCAGACTGACTGCTAGAATGCGGCAATCAAAAGATGTAAGGATTACGGAAAAGCTCTTTTTCGAGTTTCATATTCGGAGGGGTCTTGATGCTCTGGGTGATCTTCGCGCTCGGCGCCGCGCTTTCGTGGGGGCTTTATGGTCCTGCACTGCACCGCGGACAGGTCGAGCTTGGCAATCCGATGCGCGCCTTGTTGTGTGTGGGCGTCGCTTATTTTCTGATCGGAGTTCTCGTGCCGATCATCACGCTTTCGTCGCAGGGCCAGCTCAACGGCTTTACGATGAAAGGTTCAGTCGGAGCGACAGTTGCCGGTGCGTTGGGTGCGGCCGGCGCGGTCTGCATCATCTTCGCGTTCCGCTCGGGTGGTTTGCCGACGTATGTGATGCCGCTCGTCTTTGCCGGCGCGCCGCTGGTTAACGTGCTCTACTCGATGTGGCTGCATCCACCAAAGACTTCGCCGAATCCGTTGCTCTATTTGGGTTTTGTGCTGGCGGCTGTCGGCGGCGGTTTAGTGCTTTATTTCAAACCGCAATCCTGAAAGTCCGTGTTTTTGGTGTCTCCCCAGGTTGTGTTCCGTAATACACAGAGGAGTCCATCCATGAAAACGTTGTTGGTCGTAGTTTTTTTAATCGCGGTGGCAGTTTCGGCGCCGGCGCAGTCCAATGCCACGTGGCCGCAATGGCGTGGTCCAAATCGCGACGGAGTCTCGAAGGAAACCGGATTACTAAAACAGTGGCCGGCTGAAGGTCCGGCGCTGGTTTGGAAAGCAGCGGGCGCGGGATCCGGCTACTCGTCGTTCTCGATCGCGAATGGCCGCTTGTACACGATGGGATTGCGCGGCGATCGTGAGTTCGTGATCGCGTTTGACGTCGCCACCGGAAAACAAGCATGGGCCACACCGCACGGCGGCAAGTTCGAGAACGATCGCGGTAATGGACCACGAGGCACGCCGACTGTCGACGGCGATCGGGTTTACGCTCTCGGCGGCAACGGCGATCTTTCCGCTCTCGAGGCGCGGACCGGCAAGTTGATCTGGTCCAAGAACGTCTTGAAGGAATTTGGCGGATCACAGATTCGTTGGGGCATTAGCGAGTCGCCGTTGGTCGTCGGCAACAAAGTGCTCGTCAATGCGGGTGGACCAAACGCGTCGGTCGTGGCGTTGAACAAGAACGACGGCTCAGTTATTTGGAAGAGCCAGAGCGACGGAGCCGGTTACTCGTCGGGGATTCCGTTGCAAGTGAATGGCGGAACGCAGGTCATTTTCTTTACTGATGCGCGCGCCGTGGGTCTCGACCTGAACGATGGAAAGCTGTTGTGGGACTACTCGCGTCCGTCGAACAACGTGGCGAATATCGCGACGCCGATCGCGCGAGGGAACCGCGTATTCGTTTCCTCTGATTACGGGACGGGGGGCGGCGTGGTCGAAATCAAGCCTGACGGTAAAGCGCAGGAGATCTGGTTCACGAAAGAGATGCGCAACCATCACAGCAGTTCGGTGTTGATTGGCGATTACTTGTACGGCTTCTCCAGCGCGATTTTGACTGCGATGAAGTTCGACACCGGCGAGGTCGCGTGGCGCGATCGCAGTGTCGGCAAAGGATCGCTGGTGTATGCCGACGGGCTGCTTTATTGCTTCAGCGAGAAGGGCGTGATGGGACTCGTGGAAGCGACGCCAAGCGGGTACGTCGAGAAGGGCCGCTTCACTATCCAGATGGGCAATCTGCCGACGTGGACGCATCCGGTCGTTGCCGGTGGACGTCTGTACCTGCGCGATCAGGACACGATCTACGCGTACGACGTGAAGCAGAAATAAAAGTTCGAATTTCGAAATTCGAATTTCGAAATTTCTACCGTGTCACATAGGCGCGGGCTTCGCTTAATTCAGCGAGGTCCGCGTCTGCGTCTTTCCACTGATCGAGAAATTTCGTGTAAGTCGCAACGGCGGTCGCGCGATCGCCACTCTGCGCGGATGCGCGCGCCAGGCCCAGCAGCGAACGTGCGCGATTTGGTTGCCGCAGCAGCGCTACCTGAAACTTCTCCGCCGCTTCTTTCGGTTGTCCCGCGCGCAACAGTATCTCGCCAAACAACTCGTGCGACGGTTTGATCAGTGTCGGTGGTCCATAGGGCGCGCCTCGCTCTTCTTCAAGCGCGGTGGCTTTCTTCATCAGGTCGATGGCCGTCGCGTGATCTTTCTTCATCGACGCGCTGAGGGCTTCGACCTCGAGTTTATTCACGCCCGCGATTGCCGAAAGATCCGCAGGCGCCGCGTTAACGGCCGACGCCAGGCCACGGATAAAGATCGGGAGGTTCCGGCCGGCCATCGACGATCGCACCGTCGCATCATGACTGCCATGACTTCCGCTCATCCCCGTCTGTTCGGTCCCGGGCTTGCTCTCCGGGAACAGCTCGCCGGCGCGATTCCATCTTTCAGTCTCGACAATAAACGCCGCCGCCATGTTGGCCCAATTGTTCTCGTAGTAACCCGGCCGCAGCTTGTTGTCGTAAGTCGACTCCGACATCACTTTCTTCATTAACGTCAGCAACTGCTCCGCTTTCTTGTATCGGCCTTGCTGAAGATACGCGTAAAGCAGCCAGTGCAGACTGTGATAATCGCGCACGCTGAGCGAGAGATTCTTGCGTTTCATCCACGCATCTGACGACTCCCACGCCGCTTCATTCGAGGCCGCGGCTTCGGGCCACATACCGAGTTGCAGGAAAATGTGCGACGGCATGTGTCGCGCGTGATGCGCTTCGGGCGCGATGCTCGCGTAACGACGCGCAGCGGGCAGCGCGATTATCGCGTGCTCTGGATCGTCGAACGCGTGAATGATGTAATGCGCCGCGCCGGGATGATTCGGGTTCTTCGCATAGACTTCGAGCGCGATCGCGCCCGCGCGTGCCTGCAACCGATAACTCTTGTCTTCGGAACGCACGAGCCCGAGCAGCGATAGCGAATAGAACGCAGCCGCATCGAGATCGTCGGGATACGCGCGATAGATCTTCTCCATCGCCGTGGAATAAGCGAGGTCGCGGGCGCGCTTGTCGCCGTCGCCGTACAGCGCTTTAACGGCGTTCAGATACGCGCGCTCGCGTTCAGTCAGTTTTGGCGTGTCTTTGATCTTCGCGAGCACGAGCCGCGCGGCGGCGGGATCCTGTTCCGACCAGAGCGGATGATTGAACGTCATCGCTTCGCCCCAGTAGCCCATCATGAATTCAGGATCGGCTTTCGTTGACTCGCGAAACGCCTCGACTGCTTCTTCGTACCAGAACGAGTGCAACGCGGCGAGCCCGCGAAGAAAATGCGCCTGCGCCTGTGGTGAGCCGGAGGTCGGAAACTCAACGCGCCCGAGTTGTGACTCCTGCGCACTAACACCCAAAAACATCACGAAGATCAAAACAACTGATCGCCACATAGTTTTAGCTCCTACTTCTTTCCAATCGCATACAAGTGCTGCGACGTACGAATAAAGATCTGCCCGTCGGAGATCGCCGGCGAACTGAGCACGTAGTCGTTCAGCGGGTTCTCGGCCAGCACCTTGAACTCCGGTCCAGCCTGGACCACCGTCGTCAAGCCGTCCTCGTTCGTCACGTAAATTTTCCCGTCGGCGAGCACCGGCGAGCCGCTGTAGATCGCCGCCTTGATTCGCTGTTGACTGTAAATCTCGGCGCCTGTCCGCGCGTCGAGACAAAACATGATCCCACGATCGTTGACGACATAGAAATACTTGCCGTCCGTGACCGGCGTCGGCACGTCCGGACCATTGGGTGTGGACCAGAGAACGTGCGACGTCGTGATGTCGCCGCGGCCGCCGACTTTCAACGCCAGCAACGGCTTGACGCGCGTCGGTGCGTAGATGATGTCGTTGTAGATGATCGGCGAAGCGACGATGCGATAGAACGGGTTGTTCTCGGGATTGAGACCGTTCGCGCGCCACAGTTCTTTGCCCGTCGCCGGATCGTGACCCGTAACGCAGTCGCCGCCGGTGATCACGATCTCAACCGTTTTACCGTGACGCAGCAAGCCTGGCGTCGTGTACGAATCGGGTGATTCGCGAATCGCGTTTGTCGGACGATCGACTTTCCAAAGCGTCTTGCCGGATTTCTTGTCGATGCGCATAACGTACGACGGCGCGTCGGTCTTCATGCCGTGCAACACCTGCACGTAAAGTGAATCTTCAAACAACAGCGGCGACGATGCGTAGCCCCAGTTCAAACCAAACTCGCCGTATTCTTTCTGAATGTCGCGAGACCAGAGCTCTTTACCGGCGAAGTCAAAGCCTTTGAGCACGCCTGTTCCCGTCATCACGTAGACCGCGCGGCCGTCAGTCACCGGCGATGGCGACGACATGTTGTGTTTGCGCTGTTTGTGATCGCCGCCGCCGAGCTCTTTCTTCCAGAGCACTGTGCCTTTGTTCTTATCGACGGCCCAGAGGAAGAGATTGCCGTTGTCCGCGACGTTGAGAAAGATGCGATCGCGCCAGATGATCGGCGTCGAACCGCTGACGCCGGGCAGCGCCAGTTTCCACGCGACATTCTCTTCGGTGGTCCACTTGACGGGCAGGTTCTTTTCGCTGCTCACGCCGTTGAGCGCGGGACCGCGCCATTGCGGCCAGTTTTGCGCGGACGCGCTTGTTTCCAAAATGCCGATGGCGAGAAAGATCCCGACGAACAGAACGAAGATGGTTTGTTTCATGCTCGGTTCCTTTTTCAAAAACGAGTTATTCGGATCTGAGTGCCGGCAGCAACGGCGAACGCAGGGCGGCGATGGTCGCCGCGAGTGATGCGGTGGCTCCCGAAATCAGGATCGCCAGGAGCAACAGGCCCAACGAGATGTTTGGAGCTTTGCCGCCACGTTCGTAAAGCACTGGAGCAATCGCGAGCAAAGCGCAAACAAATCCCACCGCCAGGCCGAGGCACAGCATCAGGACATTCTCTGTGATCACCATTACCGCGAAGTGAGAAGAGTTATACCCCACCGCGCGCATCAGGGCCAGTTCCCGGCGTCGTTCGAGAACATTTCTTAGCAGGACCGCGGCCATGCCGAGCGTGCCGAGCCCGAGGCCGAGACCGCCGAGAAGTTGGAACGTCGAGAGATAAGTGTTTTCGACGCGATGAAAACTGGCGAGACGTTCTTCAGTGGATTGCGCGTCAAAGCCGAAGTCGGAAAGTCTATCTTCGAGAACCGTTGCGGCTGCGGTTCCTTGCGGCGCGTCGATCAGAAAATAGCGATAGCCTTGTTCTGACGGAAACAGACGGACGAAATTCTTGTCTGACATCAGCAGTTCGCTTTGGAAGATGCTGTCCTTGAGTGCGGCGACCACGCGGAGTCGTTGACCATTTTCCATCACGAAGTCTTCGCCGACTTTGAGATGGAGGACGTAGTTTAGTGAATTGGCGTCGCCGATGACGGGAATGGCGCCGTCAGAGAGTTCTCCATTTAAAAGCAACCACGGATTGTTTTGGTTAGGGTCGATGGAGTTTTGAAAAGAAAAGCGATTTTCACGGATCAGCGATTCTGGCGGCGCGACGATCTTCGGATTGCGTGGTTGATAAAGATTCAGACAACTCGCGTCGTCGCCCGGTCTCATGCGCAGACTCACGAGCCGCACGTCTTTCAACGCCGTCTCTTCGTTTGTGTTGTTGAGATTCAGCGCCTCGCGGCCTTCGACGGTGTTTACGTCATGAACGATTGGCACGAGCGATTCGGCGACGAAAGGGAAGCCGCCGCTGCCGGAGTTTCTGTCGAGCGCGACAGTGCCTGAGCGGCGGAAAGCATCGACCGCGACGATGATAAACGCAGCGGAAGCGATCAACGCTACGCAGAGTACGGTGCGCGCGGGTCGATAGGTCGTGTTGCGAAAACCGAGTTGCGACATACCCCACCAGCCCGTCCGTTGAATGGTTGTCCGGCGCTTGCGTCTGAGCCACGTCGACAGAAATGAAACGCCCGCGACGAGTAGGACCACGCCGCCGCCGAAGAAACCCGCGACTTGCGGGATCAACTTGAAGCTACCGGCAAGTAACAGTGCCAGTCCGATCGCCAATGCGATCAGGGCGACGAATGGTTTGCCTCCACGGATCGTATCCGTGTCATTCGTCGTTCCTGTTAACAAGCTGCGCGTCGATAACCCTCCGAGTCTTCTTAGAGTGAAAAATATACAAACGATCGCTGCTGCAATACCGCCGGTAGCGCCAAGCACGAGCGACTGCCACGAGACGTGCAGCGTCAGCGAAGTTGTTCCCACCGCGTCGACCCACCACGTGCGCAGGCCGTACATCAGCAGCGCGGCGTAACCAATCGCGCCGAGTAGTCCAAGCACGCTGCCGATGATCGCGAGCAGCAGTCCCTCGGCGAGAAACAGGTTGCGAATGCGAGACGCTGAGAATCCGATCGCCTGCAACGTTCCGATCTCACGCAGGCGCTGCTCGATACCGAGTTTGAAAAAGAGCGCCGTCAGCAGCAGCGCCGAAACGACGAGGAAGAAACTGAAGTAAAGAAAGTATTCGCCGAAATCGGTTGCGCCGCGCGACGCTGCGAGTCCCTGCGAACGAACCGCAACGACTTGCAGCGCGGTTGAGGTGGGTTGCAGTTCGTTACGAAGTTTTTCGCGAAACGCGTCGATCGTTTCCCGAGAGAGCGGCGCTTCCTGCGGGTGCTTGGTAACAGCGCGTTGAATGCGGATCGACGTGAGCTTGCCGAACCGCGACTGCCAGAGATCCTGCGCCTGCGGCAGCATGATGAAAGCCTTCGGCGTGGTCCGATACTGGTCCCAGTAATCTTCGTCCTGCTTGCGCACGCGGCTGAGGTCGATGGGAAACGGCGGATCCCAATCGGAAAGGTGTTGCGACTCCGTGATGCCGGGATACTCCGGAACGAGATCGCGATCCGCGGCCAGATCTTTTATCGGTGTGACGCCGGCAAATTGAAACTCGGCGGTGCGCGTTTCGAGACGTCCGCCCTCGTGCCAGATGTAGTACTCGAGCTTGATCGTCTGACCGTGCCAGGCGTTCAGCTCGCGTGCGGTCCATTCGTTCAGGACAATCGGCTGCTTGAAGCCCGCCGACTGGTCCCCGAGTTCGTAAAGCATCTCTCCGCCTACGGCAGTGACGAGCGAGTAGGGAATCGAACGCTGGTCAGAGCTGATGCTGTTGGCAAGGTATGAAAACAGCGGGAGTGTGCCGAGTGAGAGCGAGCGAGCCGATTTTTCAGCGGCCGCGGCAATGCTGTCGCTGATCATGTTGCTGTTACTTTCCAGCGACAGCACGCCGTTCAGCTCGCGCAACTTGAGACCGAGATCTTCGAGCGTAGCTTTGTCGCGAACGAGTGCTTCCGTTTGAGTGACGGACGAACGTTGATCGAGCAGTATCGTGTTGATTTTGTCCCGCTGGTCCAACTCTCTTTGCAGCAACTGGAGCGGGACAAAGATCGCGTGTACGACGCCTTGCTGTGGCTGCAGTGAAAACTCCCCGAGCGATGCACGCGAAAGCGCGCCGCTCAAGTTGAGACGAATCGTCTTTCCCGGATCGTCCTTGCGGCTGTGCAGCGATTCGAGCGGGATGTCGGAAGGTTTTTCGAGTCGCAGCAACAGCGAATCGCCCGGTTGTGTTGCGAGTTCGTTTCTTAAATCCTCACTGATCCACACTTTGCGATTCTCGAGCGCGACATTAGCGACGCCGTTGAATTGAAAGAATCTTTCATCGACGCCGTAAACCTTCACGCCTCCCGCGCGACGCTGGCTCGGCTCGTGGACCACGACGCCTTCGAGCGCGATCAAAGGCGCGCCGCCGACGTTCGTCGCCAACTGCTCACTGAAAAACCCCGTGGACGCGACGATGTGATCCGTGTTTCCCAACCGTTGTGAAACGAGATTTCTGAGACTGCCGCGCACTGACGCGCCAATCAACAGCGCGCCCGCTAGCACGGCTACCGCCGTCGCCACACCGAGCACGACAACCAGGTTGGTCTGCCAGTAGTACGCGAGCCCGCGTTTCAGAAGACGTGACGTGCGCATCAGACTGCTTCGAGGTGTTGGTTTCTTAGTTCAAATCGTTGGGGGAAGCGAGCAGCAAGTGCGGCGCTGTGAGTGACGACGATCAGGATCGTATTCGATTGCCGGTGAATGTCGAGAAACAGATCGGCGACGACTTCAGCGGACTTCTGGTCCAGGTTGCCCGTCGGTTCGTCACACAAGAGCAGCTTCGGTTTCATGATCAACGCACGAGCGAGGGCGACTCGTTGTTTTTCGCCTCCTGAGAGTTGCGCCGGACGATGGTCCAACCGTTCGGCGAGACCGACGTGTTTCAGCAATTCAGTCGCGCGTGCGGGAGCGTTGCCGTTCGCTGGCGAGACGAGCGTGGGCGTCAGTACGTTTTCGATGACCGAACACTGCGGCAACAGGCAGTGGTCCTGAAACACGAACCCGATCTGTTGATTGCGAAACGCAGCGAGTTGCTTGGGATTCAGGAGAAACGGGTTCTGGCCGTCGAGCGTGACGGTCCCGCTCGAAGGCGGCTCGAGCGCGCCGAGCAGGTAGAGCAACGTGCTCTTGCCGCTGCCGGATGGTCCCATGATCGAAACGGCGGAACCGAGCGGCAGCGAAAAGGAGACATCGGAAACTATTCGGAGCGGCCCGGCCGGAGTGGAATACTCTTTTGAGAGGTTCTCAACCTCGAGCAAACCGCACCTCCTGAGTCGCCGGCTTCGATGGTCTGGAGAAAAACTCGTAGGCTTCCAGGAGACGATCGGCCATGCACGCGGCGCTGTAGTGCGCGCGCACGCCACGAAAACCGTTCGCGCCTAATTCGTCGGCGAGTTTCCTGTCCGTGGCGAGCTGCAAAATACCGTGGGCCAGGTCTGCCGGATCGTCAGGTTGGACCAGCAGTCCGCCGCCCGTCGATTCCACGATCTCGGTGAACGATCCGCGTCGTGGTTGGACCAGGGGCACGCCGCAGGCCATCGCTTCGAGTAACGACACGCCTTTCGGTTCGTCGTAAGTCGCCGGCACCGACATCACGTCGAGATTACGAAGAAACGCAATCTTGTCCGCACGATCGAGAACGCCGTGATAGCGAAACTCACCGCCGAGTCCCGCGTCAGCCAGATACTTTTCAATGCCGGCGAGATACGACTTGGCTTCCGGGGCGATGTAGCCCGCGACTTCGAGTCGCGCCGATGGCAATTCCTTCCGCAACAGCCGATACGCTTCAGCCAGCACGTGCAGTCCTTTTTCAGGCGCGACGCGCGCGAAAAAGCCGACGGTGAATGGTCCATCGCTCTTCTGTGGTCGCAGATCGAAGCCGTGCGGGTTGATGCCCAACGGCACGACCCGGATCTTCTCTTTCGGAATGCCGAGAAAGCGCGGCATGAAGTCCTCGTAGTAATGACTCACCGAAAGAAACCCATCGACGTTCTTGATCTGGCTGCGGATCAGTTCCATCGACTGCGTGCGATACGGTTCCTGTAAACCGTTGAGAAACAGGTCTTCGCCCTGTAGCGTGCAGACGATGGGAACGTTCAACGCTTCCTTGAGTGGTTTCGCGAGACCGAGCAGCAGCGTGTAGGGAAGATTGATGATGTCGAGCGGCGGCTCGTTTTTGAGCCAGTCGATCAGCTTATCGATCTCTTTGCGTTGAAAACCGTCTTCGCCTTTCAGCACCGAGACCGTCATCTCGCCCAACATTTTTGGGTTGACGGAGATCGAGCGGCGCGAAGCGAGACTCAGAATGACTTTCGAATCCCAGATGCGATCGAGCCATCGCGGAGTTTTGCGAAAGAAGGGAACGTACTGTTCGAGATAAGCGCTGATGCCGCCGAGCGCGACGTGATCGTTGCTGACGTTTGGCTCGTCGGTGAACGTCGGCGTGTAAACCGGCAGCAGCAGGACGTCGTGTTTGCGCGCGATGAGTTCGGTGGCCATTGCGTTGTCGCGCAAACAGCTACCGCAATACATTCGCCCGGCGCCGCCTGTGAGATAAAGAATCTTCATAGGTCTTAGGTTTTTGGTCTTAGGTCTTTGTACTTTGTTCTTGATTTAAGAATGCGACAAAAACACCAAGTACAAAGCACCAAATACAAAGCACAAGCGAAGACCAAAGACCTAACCGCAAGGCCTTCCGTTACGCTACCGCTTGTTGGAAAGCACGCCGCCCGTAAAGGTGTTCAAAAAGATTACCTTCGTGCGGCTGATCCCAGCTTACCTGATTCGTCGGCATTGCTCCTATGTTCAATCGATCTATTTGCGGTGACGATACAAGTTTTTGAATGAACCCGGGATCTTTGGTTATGGCAGTTACTACGAGACTTGAATCCAGAAGTTCCGGTATGTCCTTCTGCTCCACCTGCACCACGGCCGCAAACGGAAACAGAAACTCTTTTGACGCCAGCGGATGTTCCCGCTCGGCTGAGATGATCGTCGGCAGCAGATACGAACAGTCGTTCCAACTCACGAGCCGCTCGCCGTCGCGATACGTGGCGGTGACATCGCGTGCGCCCGCTTCCGCCAATCCAGCGTCGATAATTTCATTAATTCGGGTTGCAACCCGTGACTCTACAAACGGTGCGATTTGAGCTGCTTCGTCTTCACTGGCACGCGGAACGATCTTCGCCAATCGCTCCGCCAGAGCCTCGGCGATCTCATCCGCATACTTTGGTGTCCAGACCGCTGACGCATTGACACACGATCGACCGCCATTGTCTGCGATCGACGCGGCCATCACGTCGAGATACTTCTCCCAGTCGTCGACACAATCTTCGCCGACGATGACTTTGCTGTAGCCTGGTCCATGAATCTCGATTCGCGGATCGTTGGCCCACGGCCCCGTCGTCGACGAATCGCCGAAGAGCAGGGAACGGCCGCAGTTGCGGAGAATCTCGCCTGCGCCTCCGTGGTCCGCCGGATAAAAACTGAAACTCTCACGCGGCGCGCCGGCTTTGATCAACGCCTGAATGATGCGATACGGCGTCCACGGCTCAGCGCTTCCGGGTTTCAAAACGAGTGGAATGCGCAGCGCGAACGATGGAATCCACAGCGAATGCACGCCCGGCGAATTGTTCGGCAACACGGCGCCAAGCGATTGCGTTCGCGGAAAGAAACTCAACGAACGTCCGTCGCGCACGCCGAAACCGCGATCGAGAATGTCCCAATCGATATTCCGCGTCAGACCGTTGAGCACGCTCTCCATGTTCGCGAGCATACTTTTGATCTTCAACATGTTTCGCCGAGCGAGAACGTACGGCATTCCCGTTGTCGCTGAAACCTGGGCCACGTAGTCTTCGGCTGTTTGGGCGGTGTCGCCGAGTGGCAGCGAATCGTTGGTGAAATACTCAGCCGCGCGCGAGCAGATGTCTACGAGATCGCGAGTCGTGAACTTGCTCAAACTCGCGCGCGCGATCTCCTGTCGCGACAGATCGCGCCGAATCAAACCTGCGTTTGCCTGGCTGACTTCGACAAACGTCTCGCGCGTTCGATGATGCGGCACGCGCGCCACATCGAGACTCCGATACGGACTTCCCTGACGAAGAATCGGAATGTGCAACATATTTATCTCCGGTCTTTGTACTTTGTGCTTGGTACTTCGTTCGCCACGGGAGGTCTCGCTTCAAAGCCGACCCTTACGAAAACGAACGAAGTACCAAGCACAAAGTACAAAGCACAAATTCTAATACACTCCTTCAACCACGTTCGCGCCCAGTTTCGAGAACGGCCGCACGTTGCGCACGCCGTCCCACGGATACAGATCGCACGGCGGTTCACGTTCCGCCTCATCACGCTCCAGAAAACGCGGCATGAAAAACTCTTTCGTCAACGTCGTCAGACGCACGCGACCCGTTTCGCCATATCCGACGAGTCGATCCGGTTCATTGGGATCGACTACTTCGATCATCGCGCGCGGCATCGGCGGATAATAAATGATCGCGTAATTGTCTTCGGCGACGCGCGGTTTGTGGACCGCGAGGCCCATGAGCGTGTTGCCGTAAGTCGGCGCGAAGTATGCGCCTTCGAGTAACTCTTCGACCGCGAAACGATGAAACTGCGGCGTCATCTCAGTGCCGCCGCAAAACACGCCGGTGATGCCCAGCTTCTTCAGCGACACTTTCTCGCAAAGCGCTTCGAGCAGTTTCGGCGTCGTGAACAGGCAACGAATGTTGTCGTGCGCTTTCAACAACGTCAGACCTTGTTCGATAACGTGCTGCTTGTACTGCTCGGCCATCTTGGGTTGGCCCATCTTGAGCAGTTTGATCACCCAGCGCGGATCGAGATCGACCATGAAACAGATCCCGCCGCGATGTTGGGCCAGGTGTTCGACCGCGAGCCGCAAGCGGCGTGGACCAGTTGGTCCTAACGACAGCCAATCGGTGTTCTTCGGAAAATACTCTTCCGGGAGCGTGTCGCTGAATGCTTCGTAATCGATACGAAAGTCGTCGATGTTGATGCGCGACTTCGGAACGCCCGTGCTGCCGCCGGTCTCAAACGTATAAACGGGCTTGCCGGCGTAACCTTTCGGCACCCAGCGACGCACTGGACCACCGCGCAACCACTCGTCCTGAAAGAAACCAAAGCGGGAAAGATCGTCGTAAGTTTGAATCTCTTTGCGTGGATCCCACGAAAGGTTCTTCGCGTAGTCCAACCAGAAGGGACAGCCGGTTTCGGGGTTGAAATGCCATTGGACGACTTCACGAACCCAGGCGTCGAGAGAATTGCGAATTTCGGATTGCGAATTTCCAATTTGTGGTTGCATAAGTGTTCTAGGATTAAATTTCGAATTTCGCAATTCGAATTTCGAAATTACGGTATGGTTTTTTCAGTCTCGCGCATTAAATCGGCAAAGCGTGGATCGGTGCGCAGCCGCTCCAGGTGCGGATCGACGCGCACGAAAGTGAAACCGACGGCGTGTTCGCGTTCGGCCTGTTTGAGCCAGCGAAACGCATTGTCGAAGTCGCCCAGCAGCGTGTAGATGATCGCGATCTCGTAACCGGTCACCCAGTTTTGATTACGCTTGCCAAGGATCTCTTCGAGAATGGCTTTCGCCTCTTCGTGCTTACCAATCGCCGCGAGTACGTGCGCGCGTTTGGCGTGCGTCGTTGGCGTGTCGCCGGCGAAGCTGCGTTCCTGTTCGAAGGCGGCGAGCGTTTCCGCGTGCATACCTTTCTTTTCGTACGCCCAACGCAGGACTGTGTGCGCCGCGACGGCGCCGGGATCGAGTTCGAGAGCCTTGCGGCACTGCGCGATGGTTTCGTCGAACTTGCCTGCGAGGAACAATACGTTCGCAACTGCCGTCGCGATCACTGCCGATTGCGGCGTGATCTGGCGGGCGCGTTCGATCTCGGCGTAAGCCTCGTCGTGACGGCCCATGGCGGACAAACTGTACGCGTACCAGCGATGGGCCACCTGGTTGCTGGGTTTGAGTTGAATCGCTTTGCGTAACTCACGTTCGGCGGCGATCCAATCGCGATCGTAATGCAGCCTGACAAAACCGAGTGACGCGTGTGCCTCGGCCAACTCCGGATCGGCCTCGACTGCCGCGAGCGCAGACTCTTTCGCGCGTTCCCATGCGTGCGCGGGCGGCGGCTCGACGTACCAGTTGAGCAACGCATAACAGTCGGCGAGTTCAGCGTGCGCGATGGCGAATTCAGGATCGAGTTCGACGGCGCGTTCGAGTCGTTCAATCGCCTGTCGCAAGCCTTCGGCTGTTCGCCTCGTCGAGTAATAACGGCCGGCGGTGTAAAGCTGACGCGCTTCTTCGTTCTCGCCGGTCTTTGTTTCCGGCGTGGGCATCACGATCTGAGACGTGATCGGCGCGATGTGTGTGCCACGTTTTCTGCGCCGTTCGCTGACGACGGTGGGACGCGGCGGTTTTCTATTCAGAGCCGGGTGACGAAGATCGCGCAGAATCTGATCGACCATCGGTTCGCCACGCAGCGGATCCCACTGTGGTTCGACGCCCAACCAAACCAGCCACGCATCGCGGATCATGTAAGCGTCCAGCAACAGTTCGAGCGCGCGCTCGCGTTCGCCGAGATGCAGATGAATCATCGCCCGATGATACGGCGAGACGTAACTATGAGCGGACGTCTGTTCCAACTGATCGAGGACGTTGCGCGCTTCCGTTTCGCGTCCGGCAGCAGCGTAGGCCGCGCCGAGCGCGCAGAGATAAAACGGGCTGCCACTCGAGAGATCGAGCGCCTTCTCCGCTGCGCGAACGGCTTCGTCAACCGCGCCTGTGTGTCTCAGCGCCCATGAAAATGTGACGAGTCCGTACGCGAAGTCAGGCACCGCTTCGAGCATCGCCCGAAATGTCGCGAGCGACTCTTCAAAACGACGACCCTGGTAGTAACACCATCCGAGCGCTTGCAGTACGGCGGGCGAAAGCGGATCGAGCTCGCGCGTGCGCATCATCTGTTCGATGGCTTCGTCGGAACGGCCTTCCATCGCGAGGTGAAAGGCGTACCAGTTATGACCGGTGGCGTAGTTCGGATTGATCTCGATCGCGCGGCGGTGTTGTCCTTCGGCGACGGCCCAGTCGAAGTCATGACAAACGGTCGCGAAGCCGAGTGCGCTGTAAGCCTCCGCCGATGTTGAATCGAGTTCGACGGCCTTGGATGCGGCTTGTTTGGCGGCGGCGGAGCATTCGGCGAATGGTTTCACGCCGAAGACGCCGAGCCAGTTGTAGTAGTCGGCGATGCCGGTGTAGGCCAACGCGTAATCGGGATCGAGACTGATCGCTTTCTGATACGACTGAAGCGCTTTTGCGAGCCCGACTTCAGTGTAGAAGTTCCAGTGATAGCGGCCGCGCAGATAAGCCTCGAAAGCCTCGGAACTGTCGGTGCCGCGCTTGGACAACTGGCGCTGTTCGTCGCGCGTGAGTTGCGGCAGGAGCGCCGACGCGACTTTCTCCGAGATCGAGTCTTCGATTTGCAGAACGTCGGTGGAGTCTTCGTCGAAATGTTCGGCCCAGCGAGTGACGCCTTCCTTGATGTTTAGTAACTGGGCGGTGACGCGGATGCGATTGCCGACGCGGCGAATGCTGCCGTCGACGACGTAGTCGATGCCGAGATCTTTTCCGGCGATGAGCGGATCGATATTGGCGCCGCGATAACGCAACACGCTGCTCGTCGGTCTCACAACCAGCCGTTGGACGTTGCTCAAACGCGTGATGAGCGCGTCAGTCAATCCGACGCCGAGATATTCGTCGCCTGTGTTTTCACCCGGCGGGCTCAGGACTCGGAACGGCAGCACCGCGATCGATTCCTGGTCGCCGGCCAGCTGCGCGGAGATCGCCGGCAACGCGACGAGACGATGGTCCAACTTCCGCAGCAGATCGTTGAAACGCGGATGGCCATGCAGTGGTTCGAGCTCCGGATCGACTCCCAGCCAAAGCACCTTCGCGTCGCCGGTTTCGTACGCCTGATCGAGTAGATCCAACGACGCTTCAATGCGGCCAAGCGAGGCGTTCACGAGCGCGAGGTGGTACGGCGAGACGTAGCGGTGACTCGACAGGCGTTCCATCTCGTCGAGCGCCTTGAGCGCCTCGTCGAGATTTCCCGCGGCTCCGTGCGCGGCGCCGAGACGTCCGAGCGTATGTGACACCGTGCCGAGAAACTCGACGCATTTTTCCGCCGCTGCAATTGCTTCCTGGTGACGCCCGAGACGAGTCAACACGAAGCTCGAAGCGTAAAGCATCATCATGTTTCGCGGCTCGTTCTCCAATGTAGTGCTCGCAGTGCGCCACGCCTCGTCGTAGCGGCGTGCGTGATACGAACACCAGACGACGCTGAACCGCGAAATCACTGCCAGCGGATCGAGATCGCGTCCGGTGTGCGCCTCGCGAAGCGATTCGCTGAAGCGGCCTTCCATCGCGAGTTGCAGCGCGTACCAGATGCGCGCCGGCGAGTAATTCGGATCGAGTTCGATGGCGCGAACGAGATGATGTTCGGCGCTGGCCCATGCGTAATCGCGAGTCAGTATCGCCTGGGCCAACGCGGTGTGTGCTTCTGTAAGGTTCGGATCGATTTCGACCGCGCGCGACGCTGCTTCGTAGGCCGCCGCCGCACATTCGGCAAACGGCATCACGGTGAAGACGCCGAGCCAGTTGTGATAATTGGCGACGCCGGCGTACGCCAGCGCGTAATCGGGATCGAGCGCGATCGCTTGTTGGAAGCAAACTATCGCGCGCGCAAAACCTTCTTCAGTAAACGTGTTCCAGTAATAACGGCCGCGCAGGTAAGCCTCGTGCGCTTGCGGGTTGTCGGTTCCGCGTTTCGCGAGTCGCAATCGTTGATCGACTGTGAGGTGCGGAACGATCGCCTCCGCGACGTGCGAAGAGATCACGTCTTCGAGACTCAGAACGTCCGTGTACTGTTCGTCGAATTGTCCCGCCCACGCTGTTGTTTCATCCTGAACGTTCAGCAACTGGATTGTGACGCGGATTCGATCGCCAGCGCGTCTGATTCGGCCGTCGAGGACGAATGCGACGCCGAGTTCGCGTCCCGCACGTAACGGATCCGCGTCGCCGCCGTAGCGAAGTACGCTGCTCGTCGGACGCACTGCAAAACTGCGGATCGCGCTGAGTCGCGTGATCAACGCGTCGGCGAGTCCGGTGCCGAGATAATCAGGCGTGGTTTCGGGCTGGTTGATGTCCAACAACTTCATCGGCAGGACGGCCAGCGAGTTTTCTTCGAGAACGTTCGGTCGTGCAACCGAGGTTACAGGCGGATCCGGCAGGTCGCTGACCGGACGGCCTTCGAGATAGCGCGTGATGTCGTCGCGCAGGTCGGCGGCGGATTGGTAACGCCACTCGGGTTCCTTGCGCAACGCCTGCATCACGATGTTGTCGAGATCGCCCGCGAGCGCGCGACGCAACAATTCGAGCGTCGTGTTGCGCGTCGTGAAAAGCTGTTTCAGCGTTGTTGCTTCGTCGCCGGCGTAGAGACTCGGCAATAGATCTTCCGTGCGCGTGATGATGACGCTCGGCGGTGCGGGCGCTTCCTCGCAGATCACGCGCGCGATCTCGTGCGGCGCGCGATTCACGAGCCGATACGGACGATGGCCCGTCAACAGTTCGTAAAGCAGGACTCCGAGCGAATAGACGTCGGTGGACGGCGTCGTCGGCGCGCCCTGCACTTGTTCCGGAGAAGCGTATTCCGGAGTCATCAGGCGCATCGCCGTCGCCGTCGGATCGTGCGTGATGTCGCCGGCGATCTGCGGGTTCAGCAACTTGGCGATACCGAAGTCGAGCAGCTTGACGGTGCCGTTGGACGTAACGAGCACGTTCGACGGTTTGATGTCGCGGTGTACGACCTGTTTCTGGTGCGCGTAGTGAACGGCGTCGCAGATCGAGCGAAACAGTTTGAGCCGTTCCGTGATGTTTAGCTGGTTGTTGTCGCAGTAATTGTAGAGCGGCTGGCCTTCGATGAACTCCATGACGAAGTAAGGGAGTCCGTCGTCCGTGGTGCCGCCGTCGAGCAGACCGGCAATGTGCGGATGGTCCAGCGCGGCGAGGATCTGTCGTTCTTTGCGAAAGCGGCGCAGGATGAAGTCAGTGTCCATCCCGCGTTTGACGAGTTTGATGGCGGCGCGTTTGTTGAACTCGTTGTCGGCGCGCGAGGCTTCGTATACGGCGCCCATGCCTCCGCGTCCGATTTCTCGTTCGATTCGATACGAACCGAGACGGCGGCCGAGCATTGGGTCTTTCTCGTCGACGAACGATTCGAAAAGGCTGCGGTCAGTTTCCCCGTAGAAGGAGTGATCGAGGAGATCGCCGGCGCTGTCGTGTTGGGAGAGCAGCACCTCGACGTTGCGTTTCAGGTCGGTGTCAGTGGCACAGGCTTGTGACACGTATCGCGCTCGTTCTTCGGGTAAAAGATCGAGAGCGGCTTGGAAGATTTCTTCGACTTGTCGCCAGCGCTCGGGGGTCATTAGTTAAAAACTGAAATGCAAATAAACCGTGTTCTGGGCACACGGATAAAACGGATGTATCAAAAAAATCTTACAACCGATGAGATGCTAATTGTCGAAGTTGCCTAGCTGCGTGCATTAACTACTTTTTTGCATTTCCCCATGGAGCCAAGCCTTGGCGAAGCGCCAGTGACGCTTGATTGTTGTGGGAGTGACGCCCAAAACGTCTGCTGTCTCTTCAATCGAGAGGCCCCCGAAGTAGCGCAACTCAACCATGCGCGCTTTGTTTTCATCGAAAGCTGCCAGCGCTTTAAGCGCGTCGTCGAGTGCGATGAGTTCAGCGCTCCTTTCGACCGCGCGATCTACGTTTTCGTCCAGGGAGAGTTTCTGAAAATCCTGGCCGCGTTTCTCCGCGTTGTGCTTACGCGCGTGGTCGACGAGCAAGCGACGCATTATCTGGGCGGCAACTCCGAAAAAATGGGCTCGATTTTGCCAGTTCACTCGCGTTTGATCTACGAGACGTAAATAGGCCTCGTGCACCAGAGCGGTTGGTTGCAAGGTGTGATCGGGCCGCTCACGCCTTAGATAGTTCGCCGCAAGCTTTCGTAGTTCATCGTAGATTACGGGTAGCAAAAGATCAACCGCGGCTCTATCGCCGTTGGATAGCTCGATTAGCAACTTGGTTACGTTGTCAGTGGGGTGTGCACTCAATCGTCGGTCTCCATCCGTCCGGTCCGGGTTAGCAGATGTCGCAGGCAAGTATAAAGCAGGAAAGTTATGTTGCCCATGACCCTGATGGGCCTGTATTTGCGCGTTATGGTAGTGAAGGCAGTTTTACGTTGTTATTAAGAAGGTGAAATCATGCAAGCAGGCCAATTAACGATTGCGAATACGAATATAGCTCCCCTGGATTCTTCTTCGGTTACGACGCGGATCGGAACCTTGATGGCGCGTGTGTTTGGATGTCGTCACGCGGAGATGAGCCGTCCCTTTTCACGCGACGGCCGCACCTATCGCTCGTGTGTGAACTGCGGCGCGCAGCGGCAGTTTAATCTCGGCAACTGGGAGATGCAGGGCCGTTACTACTACGGCCAACCGCAACGCCACCAGATCCAGTCCGTCTAAGTCTAAGCAGCGTCTCCCCATTATGCTTCGTAATTACTCACAGTCGTTCGGTCAGCACCACGGTGGCAGTGGCAGCCTGGGTGCGGATGGTTTCGGCGCGTCTAAGTCTTCCTTCGTCCGCTCGCTTTTTATATAACGATAATAGCGACAATTGGGGGCCTTGCTGTGCGACAGCAGGGAACAGACTTGGCACGAGAACAGTCAGTATCAAAGGCGCCGTGCCGAGTGTTTCGAGCGGCGCCATTCGCGAATCCTGAAGCGAATCGGCAAACTCTTTCGGAAGATTTGGCTGCAACCGGCTCCAAATGAGACCCGCATCAAGTTGATAGCGTTTTCCAACCCGAAGATCCGCGGCGCTCAAGACATTGCCCAGCTTTGTCGGCATGAGGCGAAAGGCCAGTGGCCTTCAAAGAGTCGCGTGAGACCGGCGGTTCGAATCCTGTCGCCCCGACTAATCATTTCAAGCCCTTACGAGAAAGACAATCGTTGACGTGGATCGTGGACGAGCATATAGTACGCCCATCCTCGTTTTGCCGGCGCCCTTAACGTAGAAGTAAGTCCTCAAGAGTAAGGAATTCTCACGATGAAAAAAACCATCTTCTTTTCAGGCTCGATTGTTATCCTGGTCGCAATATTATCAGGATTTGCAGCGATCCGGCAGAGTCATCCCATGAAACTAAGAATGCACATGAAGGACTTGTCGCAACATGGTCTAAGACTGATCGATCCCTCAGATGTAGCGTTCGACGATCGCCTAAAAACTGAATTTGGACCAGCGGCAATTGACGAGGTAGATCCGATTAAACCAATTACCGTGTTCTTAGAAAACAAAGGCAACAAAACCTTAGTTGCTTACGTGGTCCAATGGTGTCTAACAAAACCTGACGGTACGAATCAATACTATCGACAAGCTGTTTTGAATCCTGAAGCTTTCACCGGCGCCAGCTTGCCGAGCGAAGCAACCCGACAATCGGGCCGCATCGAGCCGAACTCATCGACGCTCCTTTCATTAATGGCTACGGACGGTTCCGGAATTTTCCGTGTAGACATAACAGCAGCCGAAACTGAAGCCATTAAGAAGGGCCAAAAACCGGATCGCGAGACGTTGAGAAAGAGAGTCTACCAACAATTCCAGTCCTATTCGGATGTCACTGTCTCGATCGATGCCGCTTTCTTTGACGACGGAACGTTCGTCGGCCCCGACACCACAGGCTTCTTCAATCAGGTGAGTGCCGTGGCGAAGGCGAAGCGAGATCTCCTTGGTGCCGTTGGCAGTCAGCCTCGCAGCAACAGGGAAGCGCGCGACCAGATCTACCACGACTTAGAGCAGTCAGTTACTCAGGCTCCTGAAGGATTGGATTCAAATTCAACTCCTGCCGACTACTACAACTACTTCAGAAAACTCTATGCGAGTGAGATCCTTCGAATGAAATCAATTTACGGAGAGGAAAAAGCCCTCGATTTGGCGATACAGCCGCTAAATAGAAATTGGGTCCACCTAAAAAAAAGCGAAGACTGATATTGAGGAGTGCAGAATCATGAAGCGAGAAAACTGGGCAAAATACCTTGAGGTAGCAACTAATGTCGCGGTGTTGCTGGTTGCTGTAGCGCTTTTGGGAACTCTTGTTGCCACCAAGCTTGGTTCAACTCCTAAACCAAGCTTTGAGCGTGGTCTTCAAAAAGGCGATGTCATGCCAAACCTGCCGTCCATATCGTACGAGGCAACCCCCAGGACGCTGGTTATGGTACTCAGTACGACCTGCAATTACTGCACAGAAAGTCTCCCTTTTTACAAGCGTGTTATCGAGGAGCAGTACAAGGTACATAAACAACTTTCTGTTGTCGCTGTTTTTCCCAACAGTAAGACAGAAGTGAATGACTACGTGCAGAGGAATAGACTTGAAATAAAAACGGTAGCGGAAGTTTTGCCGGGTGACTTGGCTGTGGGGGGCACACCAACACTGATACTAGTCGATGCCGCAGGCAGAGTTAAAGAAGCATGGCTCGGAAAGTTGTCGCCCGCTGACGAAGCAGAAGTTATTCGCGCCTTGGAGGCGAAATAGTCGAGCTGTTCTTGTTAGCCTACGATTGTTTTTGTTCTCACCCCGTTCAGGTTTTTTTCATTTTGAGGTAGCTCATGAAACGATCACCCTCACCCGCGAGCATTCTTTCCAATCGAAGCATTCGGAGAGTACTAAGAAACGCTTTACTGTTGGTCGTATTGTCGTTTCTATGGATATCCTTAACTCTCAAACCGGGTTGGGCCAGCGAAATAATCCTGACATTGGGTTGCACGGATGTAGACTTGATGCCACCCGGCGGCGGTGGAGAAGGCGCGTGGTGTACAGGCCACGCGTTGTGCTTGTCATCAGATAACCACATCGGCGTCTTATCTGGTCTATGTCGGGAAGATGCCTGGTGCTTTTTTACAGAGGTAATGAACGACGTGATCGTCGATTCAACAGCAACTAGCCTGCGATGCAGAGGAACGGCTGTTAACATTTTTAATGGGCGAATTGTTCACACGCTCTTTTCAACGGACACCTGTGACCCCGGAGCTGTTCCATTTATATTGAAGATACCTCAGTTCGAAAACTGTTTGTTCTTGCCGCCGGAAATACCCTCTCTGCCTCCAAATATCTGCTTCGCTAACAATTACTATTGGAACTACTTCACCAATCAGTGCAGCGAAGAAATCCCAAGTTGCCCCGGCCATTGCAGTCCTTACTGGCCGTTAGAATCGGGCGTCTGCGATTCGCCTATTGATTATTGTGGTTATCAATGGGGCTGTCCTTTCGGACTGACGGATGGAGGGTCGGGTTGTTGTTGTGGTCCAACTCCAATCGTAATTGACTTTGCGGGCAACGGATTTGATCTCACGAATGTTCACAACGGCATTCACTTCGATATGGGAGGAGATGGTCATAGTGAACCTATAGCTTGGACCTCAGCCGGAAGTGACGACGCCTGGCTCGTATTGGATCGTAACAGCAACGGGGTGATCGATAACGCCACAGAAATGTTTGGCAATTTCACAGATCAACCTCATGCGACCACAGCACGAAATGGCTTTGTCGCTCTGACCGAGTTTGATCGCACCGACCAGGGGGGTAATAACGATGGCGAAGTCAGCAGTGCTGACTCAGTATTTGCACGCTTGCGGTTGTGGCAGGATGTTAATCACAACGGCGAAAGTGAACCCGAAGAGCTGTCACCACTGGCTTCCAGGGGCATTGCTGCGATTGAGTTGAAATACAAGCAGTCAAAAAGGACTGATGAAAACGGTAATCACTTTGCGGTTCGGGCAAAGATCAAGGACATCAACGGAGTACAACTCGGTGGTTGGGCCTGGGATGTAACTCTCGATGTAAATCCTCCGCCTCAATGAAGCAGTTAGTTTGACGGCACTTCACGCAACTCCGGAAAAGTAAGCACCGCGCCGTGAGAACGATTGCTCCCAAACTCGCTGGGATCTCTGTTGCGCCATCTCCCTCAGGTTGCTACTGAGTGGTTGGACCAGAACGGCATGGTATCGTTCGGCGCGGGTAATGTGATCGAGCGCTGGTTGTAGATCGTAGAGGCGCATCAGGTAGTTGTCTGCGAGATGCATGTCGATTCTGACAGCCAATGCGGGGAAGCCGATCTGAGCGAGAGTCGTCTGAACGGGCTTCAGTTTCTCGATTGCCTCAGCCCAGTGTCGCTTGCTGCCCAGATCCACGGCGCTCCGGTATTCGAGGAACGGTTCTTTAGCTTCGGGCGGGATAGAAAACAATCCGTTGGGTTCCCCACCAAAGACCAACATCCACTCCAGCAATAGCGGCACCGCCGTCACTCGATCTACTAACCACTTATACACTCCAACGGCCTGAGCGTTACCGGGCGCGAGACGAACCGCATTTCCAAGGTCGTTGATAGCCTCAGTGAGCCGCTTAAAATCGAACGCGTCGTCCCATTCCTGCTCTTCTTCGACCCCACCAAACATGATCTTCGATAGACCGCGCCAGAGATAGAGTTCTCCATCCTCGGGGAAATGTTCGATTGCCTGACTCAATATTTCACTTGCTTTACTGGGCCGAAAACTCTCCAGGTACGCGAATCCCAGGTACTTCCAGACCTTGTGACACTCGGGATGCTAGTTGAGAATCGCGGTCAGTTTACGGAGCGCGTCTTCCGGCTTGTTCTCTTTTCGAGCCATGACACCGAGGTCGAGTAACGTATTTTCAACTTCTCCGAGCGAGAGATATATCTCGATCCTTCCTCTCGCGCTGACATCTCTTCGGGCCTGAGTTCCACGACTTTGGCGTAAGCCTCCAGTGCTTCGCTTCTTCCAGACGATTCTTCTTGATCGCAAGCTGGCCAGACAGCTCGTAGAAAGCGCCGGCCAACGGTTGCGACTTCGCCACGAACGCCGCTCGAATAGCGAGTTTGGCGAGTTTGGCGGCGCCTTCCGGTCGCGACTCGGCCTGGAATTTATCAATGAGTTGACGGAGAAATAGAAAAAAGTCGGGAGTGAGTTGGTCGACGTGCGTTTCCAGCACCGTCTGAGTGTCTTCATCCTTGGCGGTGATTAGTTCCTTGAGGAATTCATGAAGTGGTTCGTCCGGCATGTCTGGGCTCGATGAGCTAACAAAGACCCTGGGTAAAATGGACAGCGAGAATTTTTAGAGTGCAGCGCGCGTAAATTATAGAGTGAGCGGACAACGATAATAAGACCAACCCCTCCCATCTTTGTTGAAACTCTCACCTGTACTCAACTATAGTGCGTCGCCATGAGTGAAGCCGCCCTGTCGTCTGCGTCAACGAACGCAGCAGCCACCACCCGTGAATCGATCTTCGCCGGTCATCCTAAAGGACTTGGACCGCTCTTCTTTACCGAGCTCTGGGAGCGCTTCAGTTACTACGGGATGCGCGCGATCCTGATCCTTTATATGACGTCAACCGCCGCTCAAGGCGGTCTCGGGTTCGACGTCAAACACGCCGCTTCGATCTACGGCACTTACACGATGGCGGTTTACCTGACAGCCCTGCCGGGCGGGTTGATAGCCGATTACCTAACCGGCGCGCGCCTCGCGGTTTTTCTCGGCGGAGTCATCATCGCCTGCGGTCACTTCTCGATGGTGTTTCACTCGCTTACATTCTTTTATCTCGGCATGGCGCTGATCGCTATCGGCACCGGCTTGCTGAAACCAAACATCAGCGCCATGGTCGGCGGCCTATATAAAGAGGACGATCCGCGTCGCGACAGCGGTTTCTCGATCTTTTACATGGGCATCAACATCGGCGCACTGCTCGCGCCGCTAATCATCGGCTATCTCGCAAAAGGCGAGAGCTTCAAACGAATTCTCACTTCGATGGGCATGGACCCGATGTCGAGTTGGCACTGGGGCTTCGGCGCGGCGGGTGTCGGCATGATTATCGGCCTCATTGTCTACGTTTTGAATCGCCAGAAACTCGCCGCCGTCGGCAACAAAGTTAAGACGCGATCGAAGACTGACACGGAAAACAAAGCCGACGAAGACGTCAAGCCAGCACTAACGAAAGGCGACTGGAAACGCATCGCCGCCATCTTCATCTTCTTCGTCTTCACCATACTTTTCTGGGGCGCGTACGAGCAAAAGGGCGCAAGCCTGAATCTCTTCGCCGACCGACTTGTAGACACGACATTGTTCGGCATGAAATTCCCGGCGCCGTATCTCCAATCACTGACGCCGGCGTTCGTGATCATGCTGACGCCGGTCTTTTCGATTCTGTGGGTGCGGTTGCGAGAGCGACAGCCGTCGAGCCCGGTGAAGTTCACACTCGGAATGCTCTTCATCGGTGTTGCTTATCTCTTGATGATTCCGGCTGCGATGCTGACTGCCCAGGGAAGAGTCAGTTTCTGGTGGCTCGTCGGACTCTACTTCCTCGAGGTATGCGGCGAGATGTGTTTGAGCCCCGTTGGTTTGAGCACAGTGACCAAACTCTCACCGCCGAAACTCGTCGGCATCATGATGGGTGTTTGGTTTCTCGCGTCGTCGTTCGGCAGCAAACTCGCGGGTTACCTGTCCGGCTTCTTTGTTTCGGACAATCCGGGGCAACTCGTGCGACTCTACGGCGGAATCGCCGCCGGCTTGTTGGTTGCCACTGTTGTACTCGCGCTGATGACGCCGACGATCAAGAGACTGATGGGTCGAGTCAGTTAGAACCACGGATCAGACGGATTTGAGCGCTTGAGCGACAGCGGCGACGACGCGATCGACGTCCGTTTCCGACGTTTGCCAGCCGACGACGCTGACGCGCATCACGCGTTTGTTTCTCCACGTCGAGCCGCCGAAGAATGCCTCACCTGTTTTCTGAATCGCGGCGATCACGGCGTCGGTATGGCGATCGTGATCTGCGTCTGTTGCCGACGGACGGGGATCCGGAAAACGCAGCAGTCCCTGGTTGATCGTCGGTTCCCACACCACTTCCACGCCGGGTAACTCACCGGCTCGCATCACGATCGAGTGCGCGTGATCGCAACAACGATCGACCAGTTCCGCAACTCCTTTGCGTCCGAGTTGTTTGAGCGCCGCGTACGCCGCGAACATGCGCGAACGACGTGACCATTCAGGGTTCCAGTCCATCTGATCTCGAGCGGTGCTGGCGTGTGTCAGATAAGCCGCACGTACGGAAAGCGAAGCGCGATGCGCGTCGGAGTCGGCGACGAACGCAAAGCCGCAGTCAAAAGGAACGTTGAGCCACTTGTGACCGTCGGTGGCCCACGAGTCGCAAAGTTCGGCGCCTTTCATGAAATGTTTCCGAGTTTCACTCGCGGCCGCCCACAATCCGAAAGCGCCGTCAACGTGGACCCACGCGCCATACTCCTTCGCGATCGGAACGACGGATGCAAACTCGTCATAGCTGCCGATGTTTATCTCGCCCGCTTGCAGCAGCACGATCGTCGGCGCGTCGGGCGCTTTGGCGAGTTCCGCGGCGAGAGCGCGGGGAACGAGTCTGCCTTCGTCGTCGACCGGGAGATCGATCACGTTCGCATGGCCCAGGCCCAGCAGGCGAACTGCTCGTTCAAACGAAGCGTGGCGCGCATTGCTCGAAAGAATGCGAATCGGTGGCGCGCCGAAGAGTCCTTTCGCTTCGACGTCCCAGCCGCGTTTCGCCAACAGAGAGTGACGCGCGGCGGCGAGACACGTGACGTGGGCCATCTGGCAACCGGTCACGAGCGCGAAGCTCGTGTGCTTCGGTAGTCCGAAAATCTCTTTCAACCAGTCGCCGACAGTCTCTTCGACGATCGCGGCAGCCGGACTGGTCGCGTAAAGAGCGGCGTTCTGTTGCCACGCGGACGTGAGCCAGTCGGCAGCGAGCGCGGCCGGCAAGACGCCGCCGATCACCCAACCGAAGAAACGTCCGCCGGCTGTGCCGAGCAAGCCGCCGTCAACGTCACGCACCAACTCTTCGATGACCTTGTCCGCGGGCATTCCGTCCTGCGGCAATGGTTGCGCGAAACGCGATCGAAGCGTTTCCGCGTCGACTGTGGCGGCTACTGAAGTCTCGTCGAGATTTTCGAGATGTGAAATTGAGTGTGCGTAAGCACTGTCGAGCGCATTACGAAAAACGGGATCGAGTTCTTTCATGGCTTTAGTTTATTGATGACATGTACGATCAAGCTATCCGAATGTTGCGAGCAAATCGGGCGCGCCAGTGAGGTATACTCTTCGTTACCGTGTTCAGAAAAGCTATCGTGCGGCCGCCGGGGGCGACCTTTGCGAGCGGCCTCACCAGTGTTGACTTAGGAAAACCCGACCACGATCTCGCGTTGCAGCAGCATCGGGCATATTGCGACGCGCTCGAATCGTGCGGCGTCGCGCTCATTCGTTTGCCTCCTGATGACAAACACCCCGATTCGACTTTCGTCGAAGATACGGCGATCGTTTCGTCCCGCGGCGCTCTGATCACGCGTCCCGGCGCTGAGAGCCGCCTCGGCGAGATCCACGAGATTGAACGCACACTACGCGATCATTACACGGATCTCAGCGCGATCACGGCGCCCGGAACCGTCGACGGCGGCGACATTTGCGAGGCCGAAAATCACTATTTCATCGGTCTCTCGGCCCGTACAAACGAAGCCGGCGCGTCCCAACTAGCCCACATATTTGCCTCCTTCGGTTACACTTCCAGTTTGATAGACATTCGCGGTCTGAGTAATATCCTTCACCTGAAGAGCGGCATCGCGTATTTGGGCTCGAATCGCCTCGTGGTGGTCGAGGCGCTGAGCAGCCGGAAAGAGTTTTCCAGCTACGAGCTGGTTCACGTAAACTCTGGCGAGGAATATGCGGCAAATTGTTTGTTTATAAACGGCCAGGTGTTGGTTGCGGCCGGATTCCCCAAGTTGAAGCGACAATTAGAAGACCTGAATTACCCAACCACCACGGTCGAAATGTCCGAATTTCGGAAGATGGATGGCGGGCTTAGCTGTTTGTCATTAAGGTTTTAAGCGACTGGCCATGACGGAGGAGACTATGCCTGAACAAAACTTTGATACTGCGGCAGCGGTAAAGCTCTTGAACCAGATCATGGAGGCGGAGCTGGCCGGCGTCGTTCGGTACACTCATTACGCGTTGATGGTCTACGGTCACAACCGCATTCCCATCGTTAGCTGGTTACGCAACGAGGCGACCACCTGTCTCACTCATGCAAACGAAGCCGGCGAGCTTGTGACGCACTTCGGCGAACATCCGTCGCTGAAGATCGGCAGCCTGCTCGAAACGCACAAACACGGCATCAACGACATCCTCGTCGAATCACTCGAAGCCGAAAAGACGGGGCTCGCGCTCTACAAGCAACTGCTCGACATGGTCATCGATCGCTCCGTTTTGCTTGAAGAGTACGCGCGGCGAATGATCTCCGAGGAAGAGCTGCACATCGGTGAAGTGAACAAAATGCTTCGTAAACCGGGCGAAATAAACCAGTTCGAAGCGTAATCCGAGTTGTTCCGATGAAGAAAGACCCTCCCCCACAGGAACACGAGATCACGCAGCTTCTCGCCAAGTGGAGCGACGGCAATCAGGCTGCGCTCGACGAGCTGTATCCACTCGTCTACGAAGAACTGCACCGGCTCGCGCGCCGCTACATGAGCCGCGAGCGCAAGGGCCATACACTGCAAACGACCGCGCTGATCAACGAAGCTTACGTTCGACTCGTCGATCAGCGAAACGTGCAGTGGGCCAATCGTTCGCACTTCTTCGCCATCTCCGCGCAAATCATGCGACGCATTCTGATCGATCACGCTCGGCGTCACGCTTATGCGAAGCGTGGCGGCGGCGCGCGCCAGGTGTCGCTGGATGAAACAGCCGCAGTCATTCAGGACAACCTCTCGGAGTTTCTCCGTTTGGACGAGGCGTTGACGAGCCTCGCGCAGTTGGATCCGCGTCGTAGCCAGGTTGTAGAGCTCAGATACTTCGGCGGATTGAACAACGAAGAGATCGCTGACGTGTTGAAGATCTCCGAGAACACCGTGATCCGTGACTGGAACATGGCGCGCGCGTGGCTGTATCGCCAACTCAGCGGGAGCCCAGCGAATTGAACCCCGAACGCTGGCAACAAATAAGTCGCATATTCAAATCCGCAATCTCCCTCGACGTCGCAGCTCGCGATGCGTACGTGAAGGAGACGTGTGGCGCTGACGCGGATCTGCGTGAAGAAGTAGAGAAGCTGATCGAGTCGCACGAAGAAGCATCGCACAAAGATTTCATCGGTGGACTTGCAGTCGAGGAAGTTGCGGACAATTTTGTTGGCGACGAAACGCCTCCATCACTTGAAAAAGGACAGAACTTCGGCGCTTACCAGATTCTCGAGTACCTCGGAAAGGGCGGCATGGGCGAGGTTTACCAGGCACATGACTCCCGTCTTGGACGCACAGTCGCGCTGAAAATCCTCGCGCCCGACGTCGCCGCCGATCAACGACGTATGCAGCGCTTTCGACAGGAAGCGAAAGTCGCATCGTCGTTGAACCAGCCGAACATTCTTACCATCTTCGAGTTTGGCGAAGTAAACAACCTGACATTTCTCGCGGCGGAATTCATCGATGGCCCAACGCTGCGCGAGTGTCTTCGCGCGAAACGATTCAAGCTCGGTGAAGTTCTCGATGTCGGTATTCAGATACTCGCCGCTCTCGACGCCGCTCACGAAGCCAACATCGTTCATCGCGACATCAAACCCGAAAACGTGATGATTCGCCGGCGGGACAACGTCGTCAAAGTACTCGATTTTGGTTTGGCTAAAGTGACGGACAAAGGAACCGGAGGTCCGGCCTCCGAAGCCAACACTCTCACCGAATTTGAAACTGCGCCCGGTCTGATCATGGGCACCGTCAGCTACATGTCTCCCGAACAAGCAACGGCAAAGGCTGTCGACGCGCGCAGCGACATCTGGAGCACGGGCGTCATGCTCTACGAAATGTTGTCGGGAGAATTGCCGTTTGGCGGTTCCACCACCGCGCACACGATCGTCGAGATTCTCGAAAAACAGCCTGTGGCGCTGGTCCATGCGGGCGCGGGAAACGTGCCCGCCGAGTTGGAACGCATCGTGACGAAGTCGATCGCCAAGAACCCGGACGAACGCTATCAAACAGCGAAAGACATGCTGATCGATCTGCGTAATCTGAAGAAGCGTTTGGAAGTCGATGCGGAGATCGAACACTCCCGACCTGCACGAGATTTACCCGAGGTTGAGAGCAAGAGCCGATGGCTGGCGATCACGATCGCGGCGGCCGCGATTATGGCTGTTGTGATCGGAGTCTTTGCCTTCAACGCGTGGCGGAACTCGCGAAATGCATCCGTCGTCATACCAAACAATCCGCCCGCGCCCGTGCGCACACTCACGTACTGGATAACAGTCCAAAAGTTCAAGAACGGAAAGCCTTACCAGGATCCATTTGAATTACCCGGCGAGATCAATTTCGAAGCTGACTATCAGATTCGTCTGAGTGTCGTCAGTCCACAGACCGGACACTTGTACGTGTTGAATGAAGGACCCGCTTCGGCAACGCCGGAGTTCGTCATACTGTTTCCATCTTCGACGACGAACCAAAACTCCTCATTGGTAAACGAAAATACGCGACTGCAAATACCGGAACCGTCGTGGATGAAATTTGACGAGGAACAGGGCGTGGAAAAGCTATGGCTGGTTTTCGCCGGGCAGCCGATTCCGGAGCTGGAAGCCTTGAAACGATTTGCCAATCCCGAGACGCGCGGGCTCGTCACGGACGCGGCGCAGAATCAGGCGATTCAGAAGTTTCTCAACGACAATTCAGTGCCTGCTACAGCCGAAAAGAGTGACACCCAAACAACGCTGAAAACGTCGCAAAACATTCTTGTTTACGCCGTCAGGCTCGAACACCACTGAGGCTGGACGCCACCGCCGACTCCGCATATTATTGCCCGCACCTAAACGTCAGAGTTGTCCCGGCATTCGAACAGTCTCCCCGCTAAAGGTTCGTTCCGGGATCAACTTTCCTGCTAATTCACCTAAGAGTGGTGATTTGCCAAAAAAGTTCTCGCGTTAACAGGTAAGGGCCCTTCCTGGAAGGCGCGACTATCTAGATGGCACTATCGCGGAATTAGCCCAGTACACAATCTGCCCAGAAGGATTGTGAAAACCCATCCAGACTTAAGGAGGATTAACTAATGGCAAACCAATGGATCATCGATCACACGCAGGGAGGCCGCACCGGTACCGACCTCATGGGCTGCAAAATCAGAGAGGTTGAAGACGCTGACGGACTTCATTACGAATTGACCTCCCGCACCAACGACCCGTGGTCCGTCACTTCGGGGCCACTGCTTCCTGCCACCCCCTTTGAGTTTCCGAAGTTTCGCATTCCGGGTGGACCGCCGTGGCAGTGGGACGTCACCGTCGAAAGCCTGGACGCCGATCCGGGTAACAAAGCGGTTGGATTATGGTCCAACAACAAGCCGAAGTCCGAGGGGCCACCGCAAGATGAAAGCGGCACGTGGACGGCTCAGTCGGGCGGCGGTATGGGAGAAGATGGCAAGGAGGACGCGGCGTCAGCTTACGCTTGATACCACCCCCCTACAAGCGAAAGTGGCAGTCCTTTTTGCCGAAGAGGCGGGAGTGGTCCGCAGGCCCTCCCGCAATCTTCTTTTTTGTTTTTAGATGCGCATAAGATGCGAAATCACTCGCTATTCAAATTAGTCGTAAACGCCGCTCTGTTGTGCGGCGTTCTGACCTTTCTGATCGCGGCGCAGGAACCTCCCAAACAACTTCCCCCACCAGCGCTGTCGCAGTTGAAAGACGGACAACACGCGCTCAAAGGTGGCGAGTCGCATTCTTACCTCGTCCAACTCGCGGCTGGTCAGTTTCTCCATGCGCTGGTCGAACAGCAGGGAATTGACGTCAGCGTCTCGTTGTTCAAGCCCGACGGTTCGCAGATCTCCGTCAGTGACAGCCCTAACGATCGTTATGGAACTGAGCCGGTCCTGCTTCTGGCAGAGACGACCGGCGAATACCGTGTCGAGGTACGCGCGCCAAACGCGAGGGCAAATCCCGCGCAATACCGGATCAAGATCGTCGCCCTTCGAGACGCCACTGCGACTGACAAACAACACGTCACCGCGCAACGAACGTTTGACGAAGCACAAAAACTTCGCGGGCAATCCGCCGCCACCGCCAAGCGCGACGCGATCGTCAAGTACCAGGAAGCAGCGCCACTCTTTGAGGCAGCCGGCGACACCTATCGCCAGATGCTGGCCATTCAGGCAACGGGGATCGCGCACGCGCAACTGAGCGAGTTCAGGACCGCGCTCAAGTTTTTCGAACAAGCACTCGCGCTGGCCCAGACGATGGGCGACCAGCGATCCGAAGCTCCCATCGAGACTCTGCTCGGCGGTTCTTACGACGTCCTTGGCGAGATCGCAAAGTCGCATCAACACTACGAACGCGCGCGTGTGCTGGCGGGACGTCTGAACGATGGTCCAACCCAAGGTTCAGCCTTCAACAACATCGGAAAGCTTCACCACGATGCGGGCGACTATCAACGCGCTCTCGATTATTACTTACAAGCACTCCCGTTATTCGCCGATACGCCGCCGCGCCGCGCCATCACGCTCAACAACATCGGCGTCACCTACAACAGCATGGGCGAACCGGAAAGAGCGCTTGATTACTTGCAGCAATCGCTCGCGATCCTGCAAACCGGTTCCGATCGAAACGCCGAAGCCTTTACCCTCAGCAACATCGGTCTCGCTTACAACTACCTCTCGAAGTATCGCGAAGCGCTCGATTACTACAACCAGTCACGCGCGATGCTGCAAAAGACGGGTAATCGGCCGCAGGAAGCGCAGACGCTCGATTTTCTCGGCGCCAACTACTCGGACATGGGCCAACCCGAGAAAGCGATCGAGTTTCATCAACAGGCACTCGAGATCCAGCGTTCGGTGAAGAACGTGCGGCGCGAAGGCATTTGTCTCGCGAATCTGGGTCACGTTTACGGGTTGTTGAAGCAGCCTGACAAAGCATTGGACCATTTCAACCAGGCGCTGGCGATATTTCGCAACGTCAACGATCTGAACAGCGCCGCAGTCGCTTTGGAAGGCCGCGCGCGCGTGCAGCTACAACTCGGCGATTTGAGCGCGTCGCGAAAAGATATTGAAGAATCGTTGTCGCTGATCGAGACGGTTCGCGCTCGATCCGGCAGTCAGTCCTTGCGCGCGTCTTACCTTGCCTCCCGCGAAAAGGCTTACGAGTTTTACGTCGACCTCTTGATGCAACTTCATGCGAAGAATCCTTCGGCGGGACATGACGCGGAGGCGCTTCAGGCAAGTGAACGCGGACGAGCGCGCAGTTTGCTCGAGATGTTGAATGAGGTACCCGCGGACATTGAGCAGGGCGTCAGCATCGATCTCGTGAAACGTGAACGCGAGATCCGGCAGGCGATCAACGCCAAGGCGCAGCGCCACATTCAACTCACGGCGCAGAATGGCAGCAAGCAGGAGATCGACACGTTCGCGCGCGAGATTCGTGCGCTCGAGGATGAGTATCAGCAGGTGCGGGTTGCGATTCGTAAAGCGAGTCCGGCTTACGCGGCGTTGACGCAGCCGCAACCGCTCGGACTCAAAGAGATTCAGCAACTGCTCGATCCGAATACCGTGTTGCTGGAGTACTCGCTGGGCGATGAACGCAGTTATCTCTGGGCAGTCACGCAGGATTCGCTGAAGACGTTTGCCCTGCCGAAGGCCGACGAGATACGAAACGTTGCGAAGCAGGTCTCGGAATCTGTGACGGCTCGCAGTGTTGTTAAGTCGTTGGAAACTCCCGCTCAGAGAGCAGCGCGGATCGCGCAGGCGGACCGGCAGTTTGGACAGGCGGCGGCCGAATTGGGACGGATGATCCTTGAGCCCGCGACTGCTGAATTCGGAACGAGGCGTTTGGTCGTGATCGCGGATGGCGCGCTTCAGTACGTACCGTTCGCCGCGCTGTCTTCAAGCAAGGAATATCGACCACTGATCATAGACCACGAGGTCGTCAGTCTTCCTTCGGCGTCGTCGTTAGCGATTCAGCGTCAGACGCTGGCTAATCGCAAACCAGCTCCGAAGTCTGTAGCGGTGATTGCCGATCCGGTGTTTTCGGCGGCCGATTCTCGATTCAAGTCAGGAAAGCGGGTTGAAGCAAGCGAGGAAACGCGAATCATCGAACATGGACCAGGCGGTTCAGGCGCGCAAATGAACGTTCGGCGTCTGCCGTTCACGCGACAGGAAGCGAATCAGATTCTCGCTGTCGCACCCGCCGGATCTTTCAAAGCCCTCGACTTCCGCGCCAGCCGATCGATTGCCACGAGCGGTGAGTTGAGCAACTACCGTTACGTGCATTTCGCCACTCACGGTTTTCTCGACACGTCGCGCGCCGGGCTCTCCGCGATCGTGCTCTCGCTCGTCGACGAAAACGGGAAACCGCAGGACGGCTTTTTACGCACGCACGATATTTACAACCTGAAGTTGCCGGCGGAGCTTGTCGTGCTAAGTGCTTGTGAAACGGGTCTCGGAAAAGACGTCAAAGGCGAAGGTCTGGAAGGACTGACACGCGGGTTCATGTACGCCGGCGCGCGCCGCGTCGTCGTGAGTCTGTGGAACGTTAACGACAAAGCGACAGCGGCCCTCATGCAGCGTCTTTACGTGGGAATACTGAAGAACAAACAGACTCCGGCAGCGGCTTTGCGCGAGTCGCAGATCGCGATGTTGAAAGTGAAGCAATGGCAGTCGCCCTATTACTGGGCGGGCTTTGTGATGCAGGGAGAGTGGAGGTGACTATGAAAGTGATACTGAGTTTCCTGGTGCTGTTTCTGATAACGGGATCTCTGGTCCTGGCCCAGGATGAAGAGGCGACGCGAAAACTCTGGGACACTGCCTACATTTCCGCCTCGACTGCGAAGACGACGGCGCGCCGCCGCTCGTCGCGCAAGTATCGCATTGCGACGCCGAACGTGCCGATCGATAACGTCTCGCCTGACTCCGTGGTTGGGGTAACGATCTGGCGCCTGCGTCCGGCAAATCGCGCTGACTCAGGCGAGCGCCTGATCGTTCACGACGACAACGCGACGAAAGAGTGGATACCCGAGCGTATCTCGTCAAACACGAAGATCGGCGCGGGAGATCGCCTGCGAATCAGCGTTGAAGCTGCGCGAAATGGGTATCTCTACGTGATCGATCGCGAGTTGTATGCGGACGGCAGTCTGGGCGAACCGTATCTGATCTTTCCGACGACGCGTACGTTGAATGGCGACAATCAAGTCAGTGTCGGCAAGCTTGCCGAGATTCCGGCGCAGGTAGATAGTCCGCCGTTTTTCACGATTCGCAAGAGCCGCGCGGACCATGTCGCGGAAGTGCTCAGTGTGTTGGTGACGCCGACGCCGCTGGAAGGCGTGCAGATCTCGGACAAGGCACAGAAGCTGTCGGATGAGCAGGTTGCTAAGTGGGAGAAGTCGTGGAGCACCGGCGTTGGGCAGTTGGAGATGGAGAACGTGGGCCAGAGGTGGACCAAAGAAGAGAAGGATGCGGGCGCGCTGAATACGCGGGCGCTGACGGCGAGTGCGCCAGCGCCACAGTTGCTCTTTTATCGTCCTAAATCAAATGAAGCGCTTTTCGTCAAACTCAAACTGTCTTACCGCAGATAATTATCTGCTGTCGTAAAAGCGCCAGGTCGTCGTAAAGTCGCGCGTTAGTTTTTGGTTGGTGATCGCCGCGCGCAGCATCTCGATCGGGATGCGGTTCTCTTTTAGTAACGCGTCGTTGTATTGCCGGTTCGTCATTTTTCCTGAACCGACGAGTTCTTTGTGCATCGCATATTGCTGTATGCCGCCGATGAGATACGCGATCTGGTAAAGCGGACCGTAGCTGCCGTCGAACGAGCGGCGCACTTCGGCGGTGGCGTTGTCGCGTTCATGGCCCACCTTGTTGACGAGCAGTTCGATACATTCCTGCGGCGTCATTTTTTCCAAATGAAAACTGAGCGAGAAGATGATGCGCGCGCAGCGGTGCATACGCCAGAAGAGCATTCCGATGCGTTGCTCCGGAGTCTTCGCGAAGTTCAGATCCCACAGCAGTAATTCCCAGTAGAGCGCGTTTCCTTCACTCCAGAACGGCGTGCCGAACACGGCGCGATATGGTTTGTAACGAGCGGCCATGAAGCCTTGCAGGTGATGGCCGGGGATGAGTTCGTGATGGACGGTGGCGCGGGAGAAGTAGATGTTGTTGCCGCGCATACTCATCATCTTCTGCTCGTGGGCCATCGTATTTGTGGGGAACGAAACGAGGATGGTTTCGCCGCCGAGGAAGAACGGGCTGACGAGTTGGCGCTCGGGCGTCATCATCTCCATGCGCCAGCTTTCGCGCGCGAGTTCGGGGACGGTGACGAGGTTGTTGTCTTCGACAAACTTGATCGCTTCGAGTGCGAGATCGCGGATCATTTGCGGTTGTTTGCCGGGCTCGACGTAAAGGTTTTTGACGTGTTCGAGTGCTTTGTGCCAGTCGTCGCCGTAGCCGAGTTCGCGTGAGGCTTTTTTCATTTCGTTTTCACACCAGGCCATCTCTTTTTCGCCGATGGCGATGATTTCTTCTGGTGTGTAGGGGATCATTTCGGAGCGCAGTTCGCTGATGAGGGCTTCGCGTCCGATGGGATCGCCGACGATGTCGCTGGAGTCACCGGCGCGTGCTGCGCTGGTGTTGCGTTGGAAGCCGCCGCCGGCGCCGGGTCCTCCGCCTTGCCCGCCACCTCCTGGGCCACGCGTTGCAGGCGTTTGTCCTTGTGGATTCTCGGTACGAATCCCGACGACTCGTTCAGAAATAAAATTTGAATAATTTGTCAGCGACTGATCCACTGATCGATACGGCTCTTCGTTCCACCACGTGAAGATCGGATCGTATCCGTTGTAGAACGTGTACCAGTTTCTTAGGTTGCCGCGTAGCCCGTTGATTGCCGCGACAGCGCGATTCGCGACAGTCTTCTTGGCTTGCAGGACCTCCGGCGACCGGCGTCGATCGTCAATCTGTTTGCGCAGCTCGTTGAGTGTGGCCGCGACTTTCGCGGAGTCGATCGGTTCCATGCGACGGCGCGTCTCTTCGAGATCGATGATTGTTTTCGCAAACGGAATGAGTGGTTGGATCTCGGCGAACTGTTTCGCCTGGATGTCGATCTGCCGCAACTCGTACTCGAGATGGTTCCTGAAGAGTATGTAATCGACCTTGCCGTCCTGGCTCATCGAGTCGAAGTTGACGGCGTTGAGTGAGGCGAGTTGGTCGCTGTAGAACTTCTTGAATCGATCGCGCCTCGTCGTCGAAACGTTGACCGGGTATGAACGCGCCAAGCTCCCGCGGTCGACGCTGTAACGCTCAATCGCCGCGCGCATCTCGCTAACGGGTGTCTTCCCATTCGCCGGCTCCGCCGCCACCGCAGCCCGCGAGCGTCCACCATTATTCCCCGCTGCCGTCTGAGCCGGAATGCTATTCGACAGACAACCCAGCAACATCAGCACGACTAAGGCACGAGGTGCTACGGCACGCGATGCAGAGCGCATACTTTGTCTCCTACGGAACACAGATTGTGGTTTGATAAAAGGCAGTGGCGCCCATGCTATCGCACTCGCGTGCGAGCGGCAATAATCAATAGGGAAAAAGGCCGCGGACGCTGAATCCACACCTCAACAGGTAGGTCCTAATTCGAAATTCGTTTCATCCGTGTTCCCGATGAGCGCTGCGTTAGCTAATGTTACGCATACAGGCAGAACACGGATTAAAAGAGATTAGGACACCACCCCAACACTTAAACTTGCACGCCAGCAACAGCCTTTGCTAAACTGCCCCGTTGTTTTTCAACTTTTGGTAGGAGCTCCGGAAGACCTTCGTCATGAATCGAACTACTACTCGATTCACTACTTTTTAGCCGACCCGCGATTGCGCGGGCGCACGGCGAAGGCGCTCCTATCGAATCCGATCAACTGAAGTAACCAATTAGTGAGTCGTCAATCGTAAGGAATCGTCTTCGGCCCTGGGACTCGGGTCTGTCCGGTCGTCCCAATCCCCGCGCCATCCCGTCGCACCGGCCGAGGACACGAAAATGAGCGATATTAACGTACAACTTAAAGACGGCACCCCGGTCTCCATGCCGGATTCAGCTACGATCGCGGAAGCTTTGAAACAACTCGATCGCGATGTGGCGAAAAAGGCGCTGGCTGCAAAAATAGGCGACCGTGAGGTAGATCTCGCGGCCGAACTCGGTGACGTCCGTTCAAATGGTGATTCGATCCAGATCGAACCCATCGTTCCGCAGACCCGCGACGGTCTCGAAGTGCTGCGCCATTCGACCGCCCATTTGCTCGCCGCCGCTGTTCTGGATCTCTTCCCGGGCACGAAACTCGGCATCGGTCCAGCACTGCTCGACGATCCGCGTTACGGCTTCTTCTACGACGTGATCGCGCCGCGACCACTGTCGGAAGCAGATCTGCCCGTGATCGAGAAGCGGATGAAACAGATCGCGAGCCAGAACCTCGTCTATCGCCGCGAAGAGATCTCGAAATCAGAAGCGCTGCGCGTCTTCAGCGAACGCGACGAGCCGCTCAAATGTGAACTGATCGACGAAAAAGCCGGCGAACAGGTCAGCGTCTACTACATCGACGGCTCACCGTTCATCGACTTCTGTCTCGGTCCACACGTCCCGAACACCAACAAGCTCCGCGCGTTCAAGCTGCTGTCACTCGCCGGCGCGTACTGGAAAGGCGACGCAGCGCAGCCGCAAATGCAACGCATCTACGGCACGGCGTTCTTCACGCCGGAAGAACTCGACGCCTGGATGAAGCAGCGCGAAGAGGCCGAGAAGCGCGATCATCGCAAACTCGGACGCGAGCTCGATCTTTTTTCGATTCAGGAAGACTACGGCCAGGGCCTCGTCATGTGGCACCCAAAAGGCGGCGCCATTCGCAAGGCGATGGAAGACTTCCTCCGCGAAGAGTTGCTGAAACGCGGCTACGGTCTCGTCTTCACGCCGCACATCGCGAAACGCGATCTGTGGTTCACGAGCGGACACGAAGAGAACTACAAAGACTCGATGTTTTCGCCGATGGAGTTTGAAGGACAGGAATTTCGGATCAAACCGATGAACTGCCCGTTCCATATCGGTATTTACAAGACGTCGCAGCGCTCGTATCGCGACCTGCCGTTAAGATACGCAGAACTCGGAACGTGCTATCGCGCCGAACTATCAGGCGCGCTTCACGGCCTGACGCGCGTGCGTGGATTCACGCAGGACGACGCGCACATCTTCTGCACGCCAGAGACGATTCGCGGCGAGATCCTCGGCTGTATCGACTTCGCCTTTCACGTCTACGAAGTGTTCGGCTTCAAAGACATCAAAGTCGAACTCTCGGTGCGCGGCAACGATCCGGACGTTCACTATCTCGGTTCTGACGAAGACTGGGATCGCGCGGAATCCGCGCTCGTCGACGCACTGAACTCGCGCAACATTCCGTACACGCGTGTCGAAGGTGAAGCAGTCTTTTATGGACCAAAGATCGACATCCGTGTCGAAGATGCGATCGGCCGTAACTGGCAGTTAACGACGGTGCAATTTGATTTCAACTTGCCGAAGCGTTTCCAGATGGAGTACATCGGCGAAGACAACAAACCGCACCAGCCGTTGATGGTCCATCGCGCGCTTTTCGGTTCGGTGGAACGCTTCTTCGGCGTGTTAATCGAGCATTACGCGGGCGCGTTTCCGATGTGGCTGGCGCCGGTGCAGGTCGCCGTCCTGCCGATCACGGATCGCGTCAACGACTACGCAGAAGAACTCGCCAACGAACTACGTGGTGTTGGCCTGCGCGTCGAAGCAAACTTGCGCAGCGAAAAAATCGGCGCGAAGATTCGCGACGCGCAGTTGCAGAAAGTGGCGTTCATGCTCGTCGTCGGCGATCGAGAAAAAGAACAGCGCATGGTGGCAGTTCGTGAACGCGCAAAGGGCGACATCGGCGCGATGTCGTTAGATGAATTCAAGGAGATGGCGCTGCGCCTCGTCAAAACGCGCGCCTTAACCAACAACTAGTCGAGAGTCGCAACACGCCGGCGTTCACTCCGCCGCGTTGCGACTCGAGACGCAACTTAGGAGGTGAGCAATAGCTACAGGCTTTCGTGGTCGCGGTCAGCGTCCTGATAACCGGCGGGTACCGCCGGTCCGTATCAATGAAAGAATTCGAGTGCCCGAGGTGCGGGTAATCGGTGAGGAAGGAGAGCAATTGGGCGTGATGGATGTGCGCGACGCCATCCGCGCCGCCCGCGATAAAGGGTTGGACCTCGTCGAAGTCGCTCCAAATGCCGATCCGCCCGTTTGCCGGATCATCGATTTTGGCAAGTACCAGTACGAAGCAAAGAAGAAAGCGAACGAGGCCAAGAAGAAACAGGTCACGATCACGGTCAAAGAAGTGAAGTTTCGTCCCGGCACGGACGATCACGACTACGACTATCGCATGAAACATGCGCGTGAGTGGCTACAGGACGGCGACAAAGTCAAAGCTACGATCTGGTTTCGAGGAAGGGAAATGACGCACCGCGAACTCGGCGCGCGCATCCTCGAAAAACTGGAGCAGGACCTCGCGGACGTCGGCGAAGTCGAAGCCCGCCCGCGCATGGAAGGAAATCAGATGTTCATAATCCTCGGGCCGAAGCGACACAAGACCGGGGGAGCGAAGCAGGAACCTCAGGCTACCTGAGGTTAGGTTTTTGGTTTTTGGACTCAGGTCTTTGTTTCAGAAGAAGACGACAAGACTCAAGGCCCAAGACCTGAGACCCAATCATTAAATAGCGAAAGGTTAACTATCAAAATGCCTAAACTGAAAACACATAAAGGTGCGGCGAAGCGATTCCGTCTGACCGCCACCGGGAAGATCAAGCGAGGCCACTCGCACGCGCGACACATCCTGACCAAGAAGACGAACAAACGTAAACGTCAGCTCGATATCGACGTGCTCGTCGCCACGGCGGATCACGATCGCGTGATGTCGATGTTGCCGTACGGCAGAGACTGATTCAGTCGCACTGATAATTATTGATTATGGCTTTTAGCAGAAGAAAGGTGGAATCTTATGCCCAGAGCAAAACGTGGCAATAAGCGTCTTGAGCGACGCAAGAAGATATTAAAACTGGCGAAAGGCTATCGCGGCACGAAGTCCAAGCTGTATCGCTCGGCGAAAGAGTCGGTCGAGCGCGGTTTGAACTTCGCTTACACCGGAAGAAAGTTAAAGAAACGTGACTTCCGCAGCCTGTGGATCGTGCGCATCGGCGCCGCCGCTCGCTTGAATGGTCTTAACTATTCACAACTCATGCACGGCCTGAAACTCGCCAACATCGAACTCGATCGAAAAGTGCTCGCCGATCTCGCGGTCCATCAACCCGACTCGTTCGCGAGCGTTGCGGCCCAGGCGAAGAACGCGCTCGAAGATGAGCAGCGCAACAGGGCGGCGGCCTAGTCCCTCGAAAGGAAGCTGAAATTGGTGAATAAAATCAAGAGATCGGTTTGTTTCTTCGTCGTCACGTTTTTGCTTGGAACAGCAGCAGTCTTTGCTCAGGACAATCTGTCCGGCAAGTATGAAGGCACGATGAAAAACGGCGGCGGCGCTGACGAAAAGGTTTCACTGGAGTTGAAAAACGACGGTGGCAAGATCTCAGGCCGTCTCACTAAAGGCCAGGCTGCGGTTGACGTCACTGAAGGCACGCTGGCTGAGTCGAAGTTGTCGCTCAAACTCGGCGCCGCGGCGAAGGACGGCATGATCAACGCCGTCGTCGAAGGTGACAAGATCACGGGCGATTGGATCGGCGGTTCGGCCAAGCGCTCAATCGAGCTCAAGAAAGTCGGCGCAGCGGCAGCGACTCCGGCGGCTCCTGCAACTGGTCCAGTGAACCTGAATGGACAGTGGGAGGCAGTCGCCGACGCGCAGGGACAGCCGTTTCCGTTTCTGCTGGTCCTGAAGATCGATGGCGAGAACGTTACCGGCAGCAGCAGTTCGCAACTCGGCGATTCGCAGATCAAAACCGGTTCGTGGAAAGACGGAAAGCTCGTGTTTGAACTCGAAGGTCAGAACGGCACGATCTCGATGAGCGCCGTGATCGTCGAGGGAAAACTCAGCGGCGAGTTCGATTTCGCCGGTCAGTTGCAGGGCAAATGGGTAGCGGTTAAAAAGAACTAACTGATGACAGTTAACGAAACCGAACTATCACCTGAAAGCCAGGTGGAAACAGCCCGCAAAGCGTTCGACCAGGACATCGAACGCTTTGTTGGTTTTTGTGATACTTCGCAGTTGGATCTCGATCTGGATGCGGCGATTGCTGAAGAACGCGCGTTCGCGGAAATCCGTGCGCGTCACCTCGGCAAGAAAAGCGCCCTCGCGGCTTCCAAGAAATTAATCGGTCGTGTGGCGCCCGAGGCCCGTCCTGCCTTTGGCCAGTTGGTCCAGTCGCATGAGGACGCGATGGTCCAAATGGCCGACAAGATCGAGCAGGGTTTAAAGAGCCATATCGAGTCGCAACGAATCGCGCGCGAGAGCATCGACGTTACGATGCCCGGCCGGCGTCCGCGTTCCGGCCATCGCCATCCGATCACGTTGCTGCGCGAACGCATCGAAGACATCTTCGTCGCGCTCGGTTACGCGATCGAAGACGGCCGCGAGATCGAAACCGATTTCTATAACTTCGACGCGCTCAACATCCCCGAAGAACATCCCGCGCGCGCTTCGCAGGACACGTTCTACACCACCGATCGTTTCGCGCTTCGTTCGCAAACTTCAACGGTCCAGATACACGCAATGCAGCGCCGTGGCGTGCCCGTGCGCATGATCGCGCCCGGCCGCGTCTTCCGTCGTGACACGCCGGATCCGACGCACAACCCGATGTTCTTCCAGGTCGAAGGCTTGTGTGTCGACCGCGGTATAACGATGGCGCACTTGAAAGGCACGGTGGCGGAGTTTCTGCGAAGGATGTTTGGTCCTGACACGGTGACGCGCTTCCGGCCGTCGTATTTTCCGTTTACCGAGCCGAGTGCCGAGTTTGATTTCAGTTGCTTCAAGTGCAAAGGCAACGGCTGCCGGATCTGCAAAAACTCGGGCTGGATCGAGTTGGGCGGATCGGGAATGGTCCATCCGAACGTGTTGCGCGCGGTCGGCGTCGATCCGACGGAATACTCGGGTTTTGCGTTTGGACTGGGAATCGATCGGATGTGCGCGCTGATGTACGAACTTGACGATATTCGCCTGCTTTTCGAGAACGACGTGCGGTTTTTGGAGCAGTTTGATTAAACATTTTCACGGATAAATGCTGATTAGTTACCAATGGTTGCGGGAGTTTACGGACACGAGCCTGGACCCGCAGGAACTGCGCGAACGCCTGACGATGTGCGGGCTGGCGATCGACGCGGTTGAGACGCACAGCGATGATTCGGTGCTGGACGTCGAGGTGCCGTCGAATCGGCCCGATTGTCTGTCGCACATCGGCGTGGCGCGTGAGGTCACGGTGATCGAGCGCAAACCTTTGCGCTTGCCGGAGGTCCGATCCGTGAAGGTGGAGGGCCGTTCCGCGGATTTAACATCCGTGGAAATTCGAGATCCGGATCTGTGTCCGCGTTACGCGGCGAGACTCGTGCGCGGCGTGAAGATTGGTCCATCTCCCGACTGGCTCGCCAAACGTCTCGAAGCCATCGGCCAGCGTCCCATCAACAACGTCGCCGACATCACCAACTACGTGCTTCACGAGTTGGGCCAGCCGCTGCACGCTTTCGATTTCGACAAGCTCTCCGGACGTCGCATCGTCGTGCGCCGTGCCGCTCGTGGCGAGAAGTTGCGGACGCTCGACGGCTTCGATCGTGAACTGACCGAAGACATGCTCGTGATCGCCGACGCCGAGAAGCCCGTTGCGCTCGCCGGAATCATGGGCGGTGAAGACTCCGAGATCTCCTCTTCCACCACCGACGTGTTGATCGAGAGCGCTTACTTCGATCCGAACTCCGTCCGCCGCACGGCACGCCGTCTCGGCATGGACACTGAAGCTTCGCGGCGCTTCGAACGCGGCGCCGATCGCGAGAACGCAGTGCGCGCGCAGGAGCGTTGTGTCGAACTCATTTGCGAGCTTGCAGGAGGCGTTGCAACTGAAGACGCGCTCGACGTCTATCCCGAGCGTTTCGAACCGCGCGTCGTGGTTCTGCGTCCCGAGCGTGTAAAGCAGTTGACGTCGCTTTCCGTCGAACGCGAAGAGATGGTGCGTATCCTCGAAGGTCTCGGTTTCAAGTCAGACTATATCCCGATCGAGAAAATGAACTTCCAGGTTCCGTCGTGGCGCATCGACGTCGATCAGGAAGAGGATCTCGTCGAGGAGATCGCGCGGCATTCGGGTTACGAGAAGATCGGTTCCGAGCTGCCGCCGGCGAGTTTGCCCGGTGAGTATCAACCGACCGAGGTGAAGCAACGTTCGTTGCGACGGGCGCTCAACGCGTGTGGTTTTGATGAGGCGATCACGTTCAGTTTTATCGCGCGCGAAGAGCAGTTTGATCTGATACCGGCGTTGGGCGACGAAGCACAGCCGGAGCTCGCGAACCCGATCATCGAAGGCGCGTCGTGGATGCGTTCGACGTTGTTGAGTGGGTTGCTGAGCTCGTTGCGTCACAACTTCAATCACGGCATTCGTGACGTCCGTTTGTTCGAAATTGGGCGTGTTTTTGGTGTTTCCAAGGTTGGGGAACTACCGCAGGAACCGCTCGCCCTCGCGATGGTTGCGACCGGCGCTGCGGTTGAAGAGAACAAGCCGCAGGCCGAACGCGAGCTCGACTTCTTCGATCTAAAAGGCGCGCTGGAGTCGGCGGTTGATTGGATGAACCTTGGTTCGCTCGTATTCACGAATACGAACGCGAAACATCTGCGCGCGGGTCAGGCTGCGTCGATCAAACGATCTGATGCCCTCGAGATAGGAACGATTGGACGTTTAGCAGAGACTGTTGCATCGTCGTATAAATTTCGCCAGCCGGTTTACGTTCTGGAGCTCGATCTCGGATCCTTGATGAGTGGACCGGAACGTGTCGTTCAGTACTCACCGTTGCCGCGTTATCCATCCGTGATGCGCGATCTGTCGCTGTTGTTGAATCGCACTGTCTCGGTTGACGAGATACTGAGCGCGGTGCGAAATCAGAACGTGGCGGACTGCCGCAACGTCATGCTCGTCGGCACATTCGCCGGCGCCAACATTCCTCCGTCGAAGCGATCGGTCACCCTGCGGCTTGAATATCGCTCCGACGAGCGCACGTTACGCGACGAAGAAGTCGAGGAGCGACACTCGCAATTGACCTCATCGTTGTTGCAAACGTTCGCCGCGGAGCAACGCTGAAAATAAATCTGGCGGGATTGCGAAATGAGTCTTGCGCTTGCAGGCGCGAAGGCGGATAATCGCTGTCGATTTTCACTCTAGTCAACACGTTCACGGGAGACAAAAGATGGTTGGCCTTTCAGGCTTGGAAAAGTTTTCGCACCTCGAAGATAAAATCTATCGAACCATCGAACTTACGAAAACACTGCGTCAGGAAAAAGAGAACCTCGAGAAGGAGCTCGCGCTGATTCATCGAGACATGGGGAACGTCTTGAATGAAAAAGAGCGACTCGAATCGCAGGTTGAGAAGTTGCTCGCCGAACGTGAAACGATCCGCACGAAAGTTGAAGCGATGCTCGATGCCGTGGCCGCTCTCGACCCCGAGATGGCCGAGGAGCTTAGATGAGCTCCGGGATCGGGCGCATGATCAATAAAGGCAGCATGGAAGCCACGAGTAGCAGTCCCACCATCCGTGTTGAGATTTACAATCAGACCTACAACATCAGGTCTGATGGCGACACTGAATACATCATTCAGCTTGCTGAGTTTGTTGACAGTCGTATGCGTGAGATCTCTTCGGGGACTCTCACCGTCGATTCCTTGAAAGTCGCCATCCTTGCCGCGTTGCACATTGCCGACGAACTTCACCGCCTGAAGAACATGCACGAACAAGCCGATTCCCAACTCGGAGCGCGTAGTGCTGAGTGCGCCGAGATGCTCGACCGGCTTTTGAAAGTTCGTAGCACTCTCGAAAACGAACAGGGCAGCGCCGGAAAGTTGTCACTCGGTTAATCCCTCCTATCCGTGTTTTGAACACGGATTACTAATAAAAAAACAGATCGTTTCTCGGGTGATTCGTCTTGTGGTACTATCTCGCGCGGCGGAGGGAAACGTTCTGCGTTGTTCGTCACCGAGTGTACGATGATTGAGCCAACGCCGTTGATTCGGGAGACCGAGGTCGCCTAGCCAGTGCAAGTCTTCATCGTTAAGATTTGCCAGAGGCTGCGTCATTAAGAGGTCACCCACCTGTCTATGCAGGTTCAATTACGGCTTCGGAACGGCAAACGCGGATCTCCCTCTTGCCAGGTACCGCGAATCGTGAATCGTAGATCGTGATTCGTTCGTCACGCTCTTCTGATCCGTGAATCGCGGCTTTTTATTGTCCCAGACACCACTATGAAAGTCCTCATGATCGGAGACGTGGTGGCTAAGCCCGGCCGTGTTGCCGTGCTCGAGCGAATCCAGGATCTCCGCGAACAACATCAGATCGACCTCGCCATCATGAATGCCGAGAATCTTGCCGGCGGCTTCTCCGTAACTCCGTCGCTCTGCGAACAACTCTTCGCCACCGGCATCGACGTCATGACGTCCGGCAATCACATCTTCGATAAAAAAGAAGCCGTCGACTACATCCGCAAACAACCGCGCCTGCTGCGTCCCGCGAACTATCCGCCAAACACTCCCGGCAGCGGCTACTGGCTCGGACAAGTGAACGGCGTGAAAGTCGCAGTGCTCAACGTGATGGGCCGCGTATTCATGCCGCCAGTCGACGATCCCTTTCGCGCGATCGATCAACTACTGAACGGTTTACCCGAAGACGCAAAAGTCCGGCTCGTGGACGTGCATGCCGAAGCGACTTCCGAGAAAGTCGCGATGGGCTGGTATCTCGACGGACGCGTCTCCGCAGTCGTCGGCACGCACACGCACGTGCAAACGGCGGACGAGCGAATCCTCCCCGAAGGAACCGCTTATCTTTCTGATCTGGGTATGACCGGCAGTTACGCCGGCGTTATCGGAATGAACAAATCAGACGTGATCGCACGCTTCACTTCAGTGACAGCAAAGCGTGCGGATCACGCGAGCGGACAAGTTCGGATTTGCGCAGCCGTCATCGACGTCGACGAAACGACCGGCCGCGCCAAAACGATCGATCGTCTTAGCCTGACTCACGATCAGTAACTCAGTCCTGCGTGGCGATGCGGCGCAGGTGTCGCGCCAGATCCACTCGCTTGTCGAGTTGAACTTTCAATTCCGGCCTCAGTTTCAGACACTGCACAACGTCCGGTTCAGCCTGTGCTTCCTGCCCGAGATAAACTTTCGAAATGGCGCGATTGAAGTAAGCCCAGGCAATCGTCGGATCGTGCGCGATCGCTTTGTCGAAGTTCCCGATCGCGTTCTCCATGTAACCTTTGTACATCCACGCGGTGCCACGTCCCTGATATGCCCACGCGAGGGTAATAATATACTTGACTGACCACGGCGTTTCCGGTATATTCCTTCCGTCATGGAAACGCCACGAACCTTACAGCAAGCAATCATTCACTTCTCGAAGCCTGAGAACTGCAATAGCTTCATGATAGCGGCCCGTTGGGCGGACGGAAAGGTCCGTTGCCCGCAGTGTGGATCGGAGAATGTGATCTATCTCGAAAAGGCGCGTCTCTTCAAATGCCGAACGGCCCATCCGAAACAGAAGTTCTCGCTTAAAGTCGGAACGATATTCGAGGATAGCCCGCTTGGCCTAGACAAGTGGCTGACTGCGATCTGGTTGATAGCGAACGCGAAGAACGGAATCAGCTCTTACGAAATACACCGCGCTCTGGGCGTCACACAAAAGAGTGCATGGTTCATGCTGCATCGTATCCGTCTCGCCATGCAGAACGGCACTATTGAGAAACTGAGTGGACACGTCGAAGTCGATGAGACGTTCATCGGCGGCAAGGCTCGCAACATGCACCGGGCCGACAAAGCAAGAAAGATCCACGGTACAGGTGGCGCTGGCAAGGTTGCGGTGATGGGCCTACTCGAACGACACGGCGAAGTACGCACGATGGTTGTAACGAACGTCAAGCGCAAGTCGCTTCGCAAAGAGATCAATACGCACGTTGAACCGGGTTCGATGGTCTACACGGACGCTTTCAAGTCGTACAACGATCTGAACTACGACTACATGCATAACGTCATTAACCACGCTGAGAAGTACGTTGAAGGAAACGTCCACACGAACGGGATCGAAAACTTCTGGAGTCTGTTAAAGCGGACCATCGGCGGGACGTATGTAAGCGTCGAACCTTTCCATCTGTTTCGCTACCTTGATGAGCAAGCATTTCGGTTCAATCGCCGCAAGGCCACGGATGCGGATCGATTTGCTGAGGTGCTTTCGATGGTTGTTGGAAAAAGAGTGCAATACAAAGAGTTAACTGGTAAGTTTGCAGCCGATGCCTGAGAAGCATCTTGCCCGACAAGGGCGCGGAAAGCGCCCTAAGAAATGATTGCGAAAGCCGCCCCTTCGATTCTTGCCGGAGCCTTAGTGGTGGCCTTGCGCGCGAAACATTTAAGATAAGGCTCTCATGTTCGCATTCGTGTCTGAATTTTAGCACGAGGGTTTAGCGGCATGGAAGACTGGCGTGTATTATTTAAAGCTGTAGAAGAGTCCGACATGGTAAAACGTATCCCACGACGTAAAGACCAGTCCTTGCAAGATTATCCTCTTTATACCATCGGCGAAGCCTCTATTTATCTGGCTATCCCTGAGTCTACCCTACGATATTGGATCAAGCGGCATCCTGTTTGGAAGATCGCCGATCCCGAAGGACACCTACTGTCGTTCAGGGATTTGGCACAAGCCTATTATCTCGAAATGGCTCGGAAGCATTTCAACTTATCGCTGAGAAAGATGCGAGATGTTGAGAGTCAGGCAAGGCGTGAAAGTAAATCAGATTATCCTCTACTTCGCCCAAACATCTCCACCTTTCTTAATCACATTTTCATGGAGAAACCCGCTCGCGGTAAGCAACCACAAAGAATGGTGAATCTCACGCGATACGGTCAGCTTGCGATGCCGGGTATAGTTAAGCCGCTCACAACGCGGTTTAGATGGACCAACAATACCTTTCAATTGTTTCCGTGGCGTCTGTGGGATGGCACGATAGAAGATAAACGTACACCAGTGATGCTTGACCCTGACGTTATGTCAGGAAAACTTGTGATAACTGGGACGCGGATTCCTGTTCAGGTAATCGCTTTGCGTAGGGCGGCGGGCGAGTCAGTTCCTCACCTAGCAAAAGATTATCGAATCCCAGAATCAGGAATCGAGTTTGCCTTAGAACACCTTGCACAAGAGAAAAAGGCAGCATGATCCAATAGTCTTGTTTCTCGAAGACGAATTTGGAAGCGGTGATCATCCCGACACCTTACGCAACGCGGGGTTTGACGTGCGTTGTTTCCGGGACGTGTTTGCCGCAAAACCAGGTAAGCCGGAACAGCTCGTTAAAGATCCTCGAATTATTCGAAAATGTGATGACGAAAAGTGGGCGCTAATTACTCCCGATAAAAACATCGTCGTTACACATAGCGAATTAATTCAACAGACAGAACTTGCAATCATAGCTACGGCAAACAACAATACAGACCCGAAGGTTTGGATCGCAGCCATTATCAGAGGCAAGGTCAGGGTTGAGCGTTTCATCCGTACAGAGCCGCGTCCATCCTTCGCAACTATCAATAGGAACGGCGATCTGACCATTAAGCCAATCAGTGAACGCGGTATGCGTCGGAATAGACCAAAGGAAGGACAGGAACGTAGTGGCACGACAAGCTAAAGCAAAAGCACCGTCAGAGGAATACGAACGCTTCGAGAAACTAGCGAAGCAATTAATCTCTGTGCCTAAGAATGAGATCGACAAGCGCGAAGCTGAGTATCAGCGAACGAAGAAAGGCGCAAGGAAAAAGAGAGTCGCTTAATGGTGGGAATGCTCCAGATCGTTACATACTTGCTTTGCGTCTATCTCGTTTTTAAAGGTGTCGAGATTTTCCAGATCGCACTCGCAAGCCAGCGCACAGACGGATCGCGGACGCTCGCGTTGATAATCGGCGGGGTCATGATTGCCATAAGCATACTTGCGGCAATAATCTTTGCAATCTGGATTACCGATCAGGCGGTTGGGGTTAGCGTCCCCGGTCGTTAATAAAAACTAGAGCGCTTCCGAACACTCAGGTAAAGGAAGCGCCCCTAAAGTGAAGGTCCGCTCGAACCAGTCAGAATCCAAGTTCTAATTCATCGTCGACAATCTGCTCCATTTGCACCTGCGCGGCGCGCGCATACGCCAACACAATAGTCATGGGTGGTTGACGTTTGGCTAGTTCCCATTCGCTTATGCGCCCGTAAGGACCGGGATAGTTCAATAGTCGTTTCATGCCGGTCTGACTGACACCCAGATGTTGCCGGATGGCAAGCAGTTTACCGGCCATGCGTTGCGGTCTTTCTCGTGTGCTACTCATGGTTGGGCCTCCCTGGGTTGTTCAGACTTTAATTCCCAACTGACGGAGCAATCCCTCCGTGTCGGTGGTTAGCTCGCCTGCGGCGGCACTCAGAAATAATTCATGGCTTACATCACGGAAATCGGAATGCTCATACAGGCGATCAAGAGCATCGTCTATGGCGTGAAGGGCATTCCGTTTCGTTGAACCGTTGATACAGCGTTTCAGTTCTGTAAGGTGAAACGCGAGTGTAAGCGCGGCTCGCGGATGCCCCGCGTAAGGCTCAAAGGCGACTTCCCAATCTTCAGAATCAAGCGGTATATCAGGCGGCGGACTATCTGCGTTCGTGTTACATTTATCCGGCATGGTCGATTCCTTTCTCTTAACGGTGACAGGAGTCGGCTGTGTAAGGGTCGGTGAGTGTTAGTCGCACTTACCGGCCCGCTCGTTTTGTGCGGGCCACTATATAGACCGCGTATTCGCTTGTCAAAACAATAGTTGGTTTATCACCATAGTTTTGGGCGAATGGTATAATTGGCCTATGAAAATGATCGGCACAACTGAGGCAGCGAGACGGTTAGGCGTAAGCTCGAACAGGGTGCGGGCACTAATCGAAAGCGGGCGCTTAAAGGCTCAGAAGATAGGGCGTGAGTATGCTATCAATCCCAGCGACCTAAAGGCCGTTCAGAATCGCAAAGCGGGCCGACCACGCAAGGCTGCGAAGAAAAAATAAGATCGCCAAGCGGTTTAACATGACGGCATGTTAAGACGCATCAAACTCGCCATCAAGAATTTCATTGTTAAAGCGGTAGTGGCAGATCTGCGGGCTAACGGTCAGACACGATCTGAGATAGAAAAGCTTTTGCTTTCTCAGTAGCCTGACGCTTGATTTCCTCGTATGAGTCTGCCCAGTCGATGAAGACAGCCACTTTCGCGCGATGCCATGTTCCGTTGGGTTGTTGCTCACCGTATGAGACGGTCACGAGAATGCGCTTTTCTGGTTCCTGATACTCGACGTGAGAAATTGTGATTTCCATGTGAGGAAAGCTAACATTGCGCGGTCTGGTCAGTCAACTATATTATCCCCCACGCGAGGTTCGCGTCCAAACGAAGCGCGCGATCGAAATTGGCGATGGCAGTATCAAACTGTTTGAGTCCGAGATAAACATACCCGCGCTGGTAAAACGTCTCCGCCACTCGATCGTTCAACTCGATTGCGCGGTTCAGATCTACTAACGCACCCTGCGGATCGCCGAGATCGTGTCGCAAACTGCCGCGATTGCTGAGCGCCTCAAAGAAGTCGCTCTTTAAAGCAACGGCGCGATCGAGATCTTTCATGGCCGCGTCGCTCTCACCGACGGCGCGTTTCACCGCGGCTCGATTCAGATAAGCGATTGCGAGGGTCGGCCGGATGCGAATCGCTTGATCGAGATCGGCAATGGCGCCTTCCAGATCGCCCGTTCGATAACGAGCGAGACCGCGATTGCTATAAGCGTTCGCCGTGAAGGGATCGACGATCGTAACGTTGTCCCCGGGGTCGCCCGCTGCGTCGCCGGTGAAAGAGTTTCCCTGGTTTTTGGGACGAGCGCTCGCGTCCAGTCGCGAGCTGAGCACAATGGCGCGCGTGTACTCCTCGATTGCGCCGTCGAAATCGCTGTTTCCGGTTTTCTTTAACGCGTTTTTAAAGTGATTGACCGCAGCTTCAGGGGTTTGCGGTTGAGCAGAAACACTGGAAGATAGAATGAGCGCCAGGACGCCCAAATATAACGCATAGCGACGCATGGACCGACTCCTTGAATTGAAGCTCATCCACCACGTGCGCTAAGATGCGGGGCGTCGACGATGCAACTTTGAGCGCCGCGAGGCGATCGAACTTGTGTTGTCATCCGGCCTCGTTGTTATCGCAACTAACAACGAGGCTTTTCTGTAAAACGATCCCGGTCGAGAAAAGTTACAAAAAGCTGTGCGTGAATCTCTGTTTTTGAAACACCGTCAGTGATGGAGTTGTGGCAGGAAGTGGCGCGTCTGATTTTTTGGTTGTGAGTACGATTCTTTAAATGAGTGTTTCCCTGATGGGCGACTCAGCAATTCACTCAGGTGCGGTTTCAGTTGGCACGACTGCGCCGGGATGAGGCTTGACGATCGGGGGCGCCAACAAACGTTGCGCGTATCCTTCTGGCAACGATCTGACGCGGCCGCTGACGTCAGTCACGACGTGTCCGGTTTCACCTTCGGCGACGACCTGCCCGCTTGCGGCGCGTACGATCTCGTACCCAAAGCGAAGTGAACGTTTTCTTAATTCGGTGATGTGCGTGCGGACGATCAGTTCGTCGTCGTAATACGCGGGAGCCTTGTATCGGCAGTAAGCCTCGGCGACGACGAGGAACGCGTTCTCGCTTTCTTCCATGTCGCGATATGAAAAACCGCGGGCGCGACAGTAGTCGGTTCTGCCGATTTCGAACCAGACCAAATAGTTGGCATAATAAACGATGCCCATCTTGTCTGTTTCGGCATAGCGGACACGTAGCATCGTTTCGTGCCAAATGCCGAATACATCTTCAGGAGCAGGGCTGGTCATCTGAGCAGAACCTTCTGGGCCGTTCAAAGGCGAGAAGGAATGAAACTCCGATCCATCGAACTGTAAACGTTTAGCGGACTATAAGAGTGAACGCCCATTATGTCAAAGAAATTTAGCAGCGCACTGGCCCTGTTGGCAGTGTTCTGTGTCTTAGCCGGCAGCTTCCTGCCTCTCGTCTCGGCCCAGAGCAGTGCGCCGCGAACAGCCCAAAACGCCGCGATTATCTCGACCGCCGACGCGGTCCTTAAAGAAACCAGCGAAATTCGAGAGCTTTCGATATTGAGAAATGTGAAGAGTGGCGCTCAGTCTCGTGCCGAGATCGAACGCATGGTTATCAAGAACCTCGACACGGACACGACGCCTGCCGAGATGCACGCGTCGGAAGTGATCCTGAAGGCATTTGGACTCGCGCCGCCCGATTTTGAATACCGTCCTTTTCTGATCAAGTTGCTGGCCGAACAGGTGGCCGGTTACTACGATCCGAAGGCGAGACAGTTTTACCTCGCCGACTGGATTGAGATCGACGGTCAGAAGCCCGTGATGGCCCACGAACTGACCCACGCGCTCCAGGACCAGCACTTCAACCTCAAACGTTTCGACAAATGGCCGAAGGGCGACGCCGACGCCGAGCTCGCCGCGCACGCGTTGATCGAAGGCGACGCGACACTCGCGATGACGCTCTATCTCGCGAAACATCCGATGATCGCGCTTAGCTTCATCCGTACTTCTCAGGACACCTCGACGGAACAATTCAATCGTGCGCCGCGAACGTTGCGTGAGTCGCTGTTGTTTCCATACCAGGAAGGTCTGAAGTGGGCGTCTCACGTTTACCGGCGTGGTGGTTGGGACATGATCTCGAAGGCGTATAGGAAGTTGCCGCAGTCGAGCGAACAGATTCTTCATCCGGAAAAATATTTTGCTTATGAAGCTCCGGTGAAACTTACGTTGCCGAGTTTCAGCAGAACGCTTGGACCAGAGTGGAAACACATCGATAATGACGTCAACGGCGAGTGGGGTTATTACCTGGTGCTTGACGAGTATCTGAAGAACCCGAGTGAGTCGCGACAAGCTTCAGCGGGTTGGGGCGGCGATCGCTTTGCGATCTATGAAGGACCAAAAGGCTCGCCGGCTTTTCTGGCGCAGATCACGAGTTGGGACACCGCTGCCGACGCGAAAGAATTCTTCGACGCTTACTTGAAACGTACGCAGCAACGTTTCTCTGACGCCATGTTCATTGACGGCGCCAATCGGAGTGACTGGAAAGGCCCGTCAGGTGCTGGTGCGTTGGAGTTGCAAGGCTCGCGCGTTGTAATTCTGGAGGGTATTCCCCCAAAGGCTAAGGTCGACGATCTGCTGCGAATGATCTTGCAACCAAGACTAGAAGAAATCCGTGTTCCCCGGGGTCGTAAATGAAGAGGACCGTAGAAACAATCAACCAGTCACGCCTGCGCCAGCTTACCGACGAACTCCAGCAGCTCGAGTCGCGGCTTCGTCTCGGCGGTGGACCAGACAAAGTCGAACGCCAGCACCAGCAAGGCAAACTCACCGCGCGTGAACGAATCGCGCTGCTGCTCGACAAAGACTCGTACCATCAGGAGATCGGTCTGCTCGTCGCTTACGATCAGTACGGTGGCGGAGCGCCGGGCGCGGGCGTCGTGACTGTTGTCGGGCGTGTCGAGGGCAGGGAAGTAGTCGTTGTTGCGAACGACGCGACAGTCAAAGCCGGTTCATGGTGGCCGGAAACGATCAAGAAGATACTGCGCGCGCAGGAGATCGCGATGCGCACGCGTGTTCCGATCGTTTATCTCGTCGACTCGGCCGGCGTGAATCTGCCTTATCAGGGCGGTGTGTTTCCGGGACAGTACGGCGCGGCGCGAATCTTCTATTACAACTCGATCATGCGTCGTTATTTGAAGGTGCCGCAGATCTCAGCCGTCATGGGACCATGCATCGCCGGCGGCGCCTATCTTCCCGCGCTGTCGGACATCATCATTATGGTCGAAGGCACTTCGTTCATGGGACTCGGCGGCGCGAACCTCGTGAAGGGCGCGACGGGCCAAACGATCGACAACGAAACACTCGGCGGCGCACGCACGCACAACGAACTTTCCGGCGTCGCCCATTATCGCGTCGTGGACGATCAGACGTGCATCGCAAAGATTCGTGAGTTTGTTTCGGAACTGCCGCAGACCAGTTCATCCACCGTTAGCGCGGGCGAAGCTGCGCGGCCGCTCGAAGAGTTGTACGACATCATCCCCGAAGATCATCGCCAGCCGTACGACGTTCGAAAGCTGCTCGAGTGTTTACTCGACGACGGGCATCTCGACGAGTTTCAGGCTGACTACGCGAAAGAGATGATCACCGGCCACGGGCGGATTCGCGGAATCCAGGTCGGCGTGATCGCGAATCATCGCGGGATGGTCCGTGCGCCCGGCGGCAAGCCGCCGCGCTTTGGCGGAATTATCTACACCGAGTCGGCGGAGAAAGTAGCCTATTTCATCGAGACCTGTAATCGACATCAAACGCCGTTGCTGTTCATCCAGGACGTTTCCGGGTTCATGGTTGGACCAGACGCCGAACACTCGGGCATCATTCGCGCCGGCGCGCGGTTTGTCGAAGCGATGGCGACCGCCGTTGTGCCGAAGATCGTGCTGACCGTGAATCACGCCTCCGGCGCCGGTTACTACGCGATGGCGGGACAGGGCTTCGATCCTGATTTCATCTTCAGTTGGCCCACCGGACGAATGGGCGTGATGGAGGGCGACTCGGCGGTTCAGGCTGTGTTCGGGAGTCAGTTGGAGAAGTTGAAGAAGAATGGTGAGTCGCCGGACGCGGCGCTGAATGCGGAGATGGACAAGGTGCGCGAAACGTACGATATGGAGCTCGATGCGAAGTATGCGGCCGCGCGCGGGTTTGTCGACGCTGTTATCACGCCCGACGACACACTCGACGCGCTCGAACTCGCGTTGCGCACGAGTCAGAATAACTCGGGACCGCATCTCGGCCAGTACGTTTTACCTGCAACGATTGTCTAGATAACACGGATCTGGGACAAGATCTGTTTTCCCTGCAGTTGAAATAGACGATTTGCTTCTTGTATGGTGGTGATAGTTTAATCACCACCAAACTCATGAAGCAAAAAATTCGAATCGCAGCAGGACAAGGCTTTTGGGGAGACCTACCCGACGCTCCCGTGCGTCAGGTCGAGGGCGGCCCCATCGATTACCTCATGCTCGACTATCTGGCGGAAGTCACGATGTCGATCATGCAGAAACAGAAGGCTCGGGATCCCAACGCGGGTTACGCTCGCGACTTCGTTCCGTTGATGCGGCGCATACTTCCGACGTGCGTCGAACGCGGGATCAAAGTCATCGCCAATGCCGGCGGAGTCAACGTGCGCGGCTGCGCCGACGCCGTGATCGACGTCGCACGTGAACTCGGATTTGCGGGCAAGGTTCGCATCGGCGTCGTCACCGGCGACGACATCATGCCGCGAATCGACGAGTTGCTGGAGCGCGGCATCGAGCTGCGCAACATGGACACGGGCGAGCCGCTTTCCACCGTTCGCGATCGCATTCAAAGCGCAAACGCATATCTGGGTGCGGCGCCGATCGTCGAAGCGCTGCAAACCGGCGCACAGATCGTGATCACCGGCCGCGCCACTGACACCGGACTCACGCTCGCGCCGATGATTTATGAGTTCGAGTGGCCGGCCGACGATTGGAACCGGCTCGCGTCCGGCACGATCGCGGGACACATCATCGAGTGCGGCGCGCAGGCTTCGGGCGGCAATTGCCAGTTTGGCTGGCGCACTGTTCCGAATCTTGCGGACGTCGGTTTTCCCATCGTCGAAGCGTCACCGGACGGGACTTTCATCGTCACCAAGCATGAAGGGACCGGCGGCTGGGTAACAGTTCCCTCAATCAAGGAACAGCTCGTTTACGAGATGGGCGATCCGCGCGAGTACATCACGCCGGATTGCGTCGCTGATTTCACAACGGTTCATCTTGAATACGCGGAAGGCCGCAATCGCGTGCGCGTCTTCGGCATCGAGGGACGTCCGGCGACGGAGTTTCTGAAAGTCTCGATCAGTTATTCAGCGGGATTCAAAGCGGTCGGCACGCTGGTTTACTCCTGGCCCGAAGCATTGGACAAGGCGAGGGCAGCCGATCGAATACTGCGTACGCGGCTCGATCGACTCGGATTGAAGTTCGACCAGATTCTGACGGAGTTCGTCGGCGTCAATGCGACGCATGGACCACTTGCCGGACCGCCTCCGGGTGCTGATTTTCCCGAGGTGCAATTGCGCGTCGGTGTGCGCGGCCAGGATCGCAGCGCGGTCGAGCGGTTTACGAAGGAGATTGCGCCTTTGATTCTGACTGGTCCACCAGCCGTCACAGGTTTCGCCGGCGGGCGGCCGAAGGTCGAGGAGATCGTCGCCTACTGGCCAGCGTTGATTCCGAAAGAAGAGATCACTCCGAAGGTCGAGGTGCTCGAGGCGTGAAAGTAAAACTAGTACGAATGGCCCACGCTCGTTCCGGCGACAAGGGCGACACCGCAAACATCGGGCTCATAGCTCTGCGCGAAACGTTTTATCCGGTCCTCGTCCGCGAAGTTACGGCGGAGCGCGTCAAGAAACATTTCAAGGGGATCGTGAATGGCAAGGTCGAACGATTCGAGTTGCCGAATATCGGCGCACTCAATTTTCTGTTGCACGAGAGTTTGGGCGGGGGCGGCACGTTGTCGCTGATGACTGACGCGCAGGGAAAGACGTTCTCGACCGCGCTGTTGCGAATGGAGATCGACATCCCCGACGAAGAAGCTGACGAGCTCTTGACGACGAGCTAGACGCGATGATCCTTTATTCAGTCGATAACTCCGTCGCGACGATAACGCTGAATCGGCCGGAGAAGCGAAACGCGCTGAACGAAGCGTTGATCGCGGAGATCAAGCACGGTCTCGAGCGAGCGTCGCAGGACGAGAACGTCCGAGTCATCGTGATTACTGGCGCCGGCAAGGATTTCTGTTCCGGCGCCGATCTTTCCGCGCTACAGAAGATCGCTCAAGCCTCCGTAGCCGAGAACGCGGACGACGCGCGTTCGTTACTCGAACTCTTCGTTTTGATCCGTCAAATAAGTGTTCCCGTGGTTGCTGTCGTAAAAGGACGCGCGCTCGCGGGTGGTTGTGGCCTGGCAAGCGCGTGCGATCTCGTGCTTGCGGCTGAGTCAGCGCGTTTTGGTTATCCGGAAGTGAAGATCGGGTTCGTGCCGGCGATGGTGTTGGCGATACTGCGGCGCAACGTCTCCGAGAAGCGTGCGTTCGAGTTGATCACTCGCGGCGACGAGATCGATGCGGCGCGTGCGAAAGAGATCGGATTTGTTAATCAGGTCTATGCGGATGAGAAGTTTGATGACGAAGTCGCCGCGTATGTGCGCCGGTTTAGTGAAGTCAGTAAGACTGCCGTCGCTTTGACAAAAACTCTGCTTTATCAAGTGGACGGCCTCGCGTTTCTCGAAGCACTCGAAACCGGCGCCGACGTCAACGTGATTGCGCGTATGACCGAGGATTGCCAGGCCGGAATCGCGCGTTTCCTCAAGAAATGACTATTCGCGCGGCTTAACGTTCTCTCTTAAAAACTTGACGATATCTTCGGTCGATGTTCCCGGCAGGAATACTTCCGCGACGCCCTGGTCCTTCAACTTCGGCAGATCTTCCTGCGGCACGATCCCGCCGACCAGCACCAAACAGTCCTTCATCCCTTTTTCACGCAGCAACTGAACGATCCGTGGACAAAGCGTATTGTGCGCGCCGCTCAGGATCGAAACGCCAACGGCGTCGACGTCTTCCTGAAGCGCCGCGGCGGCGATCATCTCCGGCGTCTGCCGGAGTCCCGTATAAATCACTTCCATGCCGGCATCGCGCAACGCTCGCGCGATGACTTTCGCGCCGCGATCGTGACCATCAAGCCCAGGCTTTGCTACCAGAACACGGATCTTTCGATTTGACATAATGAGACTGGAAAATTAGAACGCCGGCTCTTCGTAGATTCCGTAAACGTCGCGGAGCGCCGAACAGATCTCGCCGAGTGTTGCGTAAGAGCGCACGGCTTCGATCGTGGCCGGCATCGTGTTTTCGGCTTTCTGCGCAGCCATCTTTAAACTGTCGAGCGCGGTGGCGACAGCGCCTTCATCGCGGCGCGCGCGAGTTTGTTCGAGTCTTTCGAGTTGATGAGTACGGACTGATTCGTCGATCACCAGGATCGGAACTCCCGTCGTCTCTTCAGCCATGCCGTACTTGTTGACGCCGACGATAACCTGGTCGCCGCGCTCGACGGCCTTTTGATACTGGTACGCCGAATCCTGGATCTCGCGTTGCGGAAAACCCTTTTCGATGGCCGCGACCATGCCGCCCATCGCGTCGATCTTGCGGAAGTAGTCGAGCGCTTCGTCTTCCATCTTCTGTGTGAGCGCTTCGAGGTAGTAAGAGCCGCCGAGCGGATCGACCGTGTTTACGACGCCGGTTTCTTCGGCGATGATCTGCTGCGTGCGCAGGGCGATCAACGCCGCGCGATCTGTTGGCAATGCGAGTGCTTCGTCGTAGGCGTCGGTGTGCAGACTCTGCGTTCCGCCAAGGACGCCGGCCAGCGCCTGAATCGCGACGCGAACGATGTTGTTGAGCGGTTGTTGGACCGTCAACGAAACGCCGGCGGTTTGCGTGTGGAAACGCATCTGCAACGTGCGTTCGTAATTGCTGCCGAAGCGGTTCTTCATCTCGCGCGCCCAAATGCGTCGCGCCGCGCGATACTTTGCGATCTCCTCGAAGAAATCGTTATGCGCGTTGAAGAAGAAGGAGATACGCGGAACGAAACGGTCCAGCTCGAGACCAGCTTCGACGCCCCACGCCACGTACTCAATGCCGTCGCGCAGAGTGAAGGCGAGTTCCTGCGCCGCCGTCGCGCCTGCTTCACGGATGTGATAACCGCTGACTGAGATCGGGTTATAACGCGGCACGTGGTTCGTGCAGAACTCAAACGTGTCGACCACCAGCTTCATCGCCGGTTTGATCGGATAGATCCATTCTTTCTGCGCGATGTATTCCTTGAGAATGTCGTTCTGAAGCGTGCCGGAAATCTTGTCCCAACGCGCGCCCTGTTTTTCAGCGACGACGAGGTACATCGCCAGGAGCACCGACGCGGGGGCGTTGATCGTTTGCGAGACTGTGACCTGTTCGAGCGGAATGCCGTCGAACAGCACTTCCATGTCGGCCAGCGAAGAAACGGCAACGCCGCACTTTCCGACTTCGCCTTCGGACAGTGGCGAGTCGGCGTCGTAACCCATCAACGTCGGCAGGTCGTAGGCGACCGAAAGGCCCGTCTGGCCTTGTTGCATCAGGTATTTGAAACGGGCGTTGGTTTCTTCGGGCGTGCTGAATCCGGCGAACTGGCGCATCGTCCAGAGTTTGCCGCGGTAGCCGGTTGGGTGAATGCCTCGCGTGTAGGGAAACTGGCCGGGAAACGAAACGTCCCGCTCGAGATCGAGATCCTGAACGTCGGCGGCGGTGTAAAGCCGGTCGACCTCTTTTAAAGAAACTGTCTGGAAGCTCTTTTTACGTTCGGGATGTTTGGCTAACGCCGCGTCGAGTGTCTCACGCTCCCACCGTTCCTTTTGGGCTTCGGCCGGTGAGGCGCTTTCCTTTGTTTCAGGCATTCCACCTCTCAAAAATGTCGAATTTCCTGCGAAACCGGATATTAGTTTACGCCAGAAAGGGTGTCAAACGAGTGTTTTCGCTGAGATCTTTATCGATTAAGAGACGGGAGCGCGGCTGCGATGGCAGTCACAGCCGCGCCACACGGAAGGGTACCCGGTTGCGTGGAAGTCAAGCAGGGGAAAACTGCAGGCAGGTTTCGGCAGGCATGGAAATCAAAATCCTGGGTTACTAACCAATCGATCTTTGTGGCACTCATCAACCGCATCATTAATCAACCGGCACTACGTACTCGTTAATTAACCGGCACTACGTACTCATTGCTCCGAACCATGTTCAGCCGCGCGCGCGCCGCTGCTTCGATCGTTCGGGGATCCTTGCGAAGTCGCTCGACTTCCGTCTTTAACGACTGATTCACGTTGCGAAGCGCTTCAACATCGCTTTCCATGGCCGAAAACTGCTGCGCCGCGCTTTGAAACTTCGCATACGTTCGCATGTTCACCGTCAAACAAACGGCGAAAGTGGCCAACAAAATCATTCCAAAAACCACCCACGAGGGAACCAAACCTCCGCGGCGGCGCACCTCGGTGCGACTTCCAATAATGTCGATCGAGATCTGCGGCATCGAAGACACTGTCGCGCCGGTACGCGGCGCCACGCGCTGTGAGCGAATGCGCTCATCAACCCAGTAAGTATTTGCGAGCTTGCTCATAAAATCTCCCAGTTCCTTTGTCCGATTCTGATTTCGCCTAAATACGTACCAGGGTTCGGGTTCCCAGACGCACCAAGTACCATGAATCGTTTTAAATTCCTTTGCTATTCGATTCGAATTGACACGCTCATTACCGTTCGCAACCGACGACGCTGGAGGCCCACTCTCCGCGACGCGAGTTTTCGGCGGATAGTGACCCTCGACTGACGACCCGGCCGGTTCCTGACCTCCGGGGACAACCTTCTCTTCATGTCAATCTCCGATAAGCAATTCGACGAGGTCCGTCGGGCGCGAACTGTCTTACTCAGAGTTAAGAGGCTGCTTAACTCAATTCTGCGAGTTAACCCACAAGATAGCCGGTAAGTTGGGCGAGACAGCCCCAACTGAATGTAGTTTGTGGCTTGTCAATGTCTTGCTGCTCAATGACTTAGCAGCAATAAAGCGGACTCTAGCACCCGTGCTTAAGGGTGTAAAGACATTTCTCTTCAATGGTTTAGCCTCGTAAGTTCAATATTTACATGAACTAAGAGCGCTTAAACCCTCAAATTGGCGAACGGGTGGCGAACGAAAATCGGAACCACCGCTTGAAGCCTAAATCGTGTTTAAAGTTGTTGACAGTTGCAAGTCACCCCACTAGACTTTTGAGCGTGCCCCGCGGCAAGGTCGAGGGTATCCGTCCTCATTAAGTAAGAAAGTCCCAGATTTCAAACCTAGACAAGGAAGGGGTGTCGATGTCTGATTCTTCGGTCTCTGCGCCGGACGTTCCAACATCCGACTCTGTTTCAAACCATTTACCCATAAGTTCAATGGTTCGCGCAGTTTGCGAGGCTGCCAGCGGTGGTCCTGATCTGCTTTACGAGGTCATGATCAAGATGAGCCTGATGGTCGAAGCGACGGCTCCGACGTATGGCCTATCGATCTGGGCGACGTCACTGTTCGGCAAGCCGAGCCTGCGTTGGGCCGAAGGTTTAGAGGACGAGGAGATCGCGAAGGCAGAAACTGTCGTCACCGGGATCTTTGCGAAAGAGGGCCGGCCGGCCGCCGCTAAAGAAGGCGACCAGTCGATCTGTTTGTTATTGGCGCTGCCTTCCGCGAATCGCGAAGGCGCTGCGCTTTACGGATGCTGCGTCAGGCCGTTGACTCAGCAACAGGCGAAAGAACTCAACGCGCTTAGCGACGTGGCCCACCTGGCCCATTCGCATCAGGCCGTCGGAACCACGGTTGTCGAAACCACCAGCCGCGCGACACCGATCGCGGCGACAATCGCGACAAATTCGCTGCCCGGCATGGTTTTCAGCAGCCGGTCGATGTGCGAAGTCGCGCGAAATATCGAGCGCATCAAGGATTCAAACTCGACGATTCTCGTCACCGGCGAGTCGGGCACGGGCAAGGAGCTCGTCGCGCGTGCCATCCATCGTCTCAGTCGAAGATCTGAAAGCGAATTCATTCCTTTCAATTGCTCCGCGGTTCCGGCGGAACTGATCGAGAGCATGTTGTTTGGACACCGGCGCGGAACTTTCACCGGCGCGATGTCGGACCAGGCGGGACTGATCCGTTCCGCTGAGAACGGAACGTTATTCCTCGACGAGATCGGCGATCTGCCGCTTTCGCTTCAGCCAAAGCTGTTGAGGTTTTTGCAGGAAGGCGAGATTCACACCCTCGGTGAGCGAGCGCCGCGCAAGGTAAACGTGCGCGTGATCGCCGCGACGCACAAAGATCTCGAACAGCTCGTCAGCGAAAAACTCTTCAGAGAAGACCTTTATTACAGAATCGCCACGCTGACGGTCCAGATTCCGCCGTTGCGGGAACGTCCGGAAGACATCTCGGCGCTGATCTCGCACTTCGTCAGTTACTACGCGCGCAAGAACGAGCGCCCGATTTCTGGAATCACTGCCGACGCGATCCAGATTCTCGAGACTTACTCATGGCCCGGAAACGTGCGTGAATTGGCGGCGGAGATGGAACGTCTCGTCTTGTACGCTGAAGACGACGGCTACATCCGTCCGCAGAACATCAGCGCGCGCATCTTTCCGCAGGGTAGCTCCGCGAACCAACCACCCGCCGAAAAGCTTGAAGATCTATTAGACAACTACGAGCGTCGTGTAATCACCGAAACTCTCAAACGTCACGACTGCAACGTCGCGAAAGCCAGCGAAGCTCTAGGTCTCGGCTCCCGTCAGACTCTCTACAAGAAACTAAAACGCCTCGCGATCGACATCGGCGACTTCCTTCAGGAAGACACCGAGCCCGGTATGCAGTACCGCGCGTAAACGGCGTTACCCTCGTTCTAATCTCACCTGATTTTTGTCAACCGCAGGCGACAACACGATTTCCAATAAAACCGCCCCAGTTCTCCGCAAACACCCGGTTGGCCCACTTCACGTTGTCAACCGCAGGCTACAACCCGACAGCTAAAACCCAGAAAACTCAGCAATGGGCCAATGGCACACCGGTTGTAATTGTCATGTCCGTCACGAGGCAACTACGCCTCGAATCTGGCGAGCTAACAAACCTTATGAAGGCTAACACCACAAGAAACCTGACATCAGTTGTAATGCTCGTAATTCTTTCTCCGTTCCTGGCGCTGGCAATCCTGGTCAGCATCAAGACCGCGGGGATTCGGGATAACGAGGTATTACTACTGCTGTTGACGTTGTCGAGTGCAGTGTTAAGCGGAATCAATGGCTTCGGCCGCCGCACGGTCACGTCGGTTCCGATTACTGCGCCTATCACATCAGCCGGTAACAATCCTTCCCAGGGTCGCATTCCCTTGTCAGCTCATTCGCAGCAATAACGCCTAATCGAACACCAAAGGAGCAACAAAATGATTAAGAGATTTTTGCGTGATGAAACCGGTCTTGAACTTTCGGAATACGCAGTTGCCGCAGCGCTCGTCGCGTTGGCAGCCGTCGCCGCTTTCCAACTGTTGGGTGAGAACATCGGTCTGAAAATCGACTCACTCGCCGACACGATCGGCAGTGGCGCTGCTCAGTAACAAGCGAACTAACTGCGCCGGCAGCGACTTGAATGTTCTGCTGCCGGTTTGAGGGAGAAGGCTCAAGCCTTCAGTGAGGAGGATCAGGTCATGTTCAACAAATTCTTCCGCGATGAGACCGGGCTTGAGCTCTCTGAGTATGCCGTTGCCGCGGCTCTCGTAGCAGTCGCGACAGTGTTGGCTTTTGAATTACTCGGAACCAACATCTCGGCGAGAATCACAGCCTTGGCTGGTTTCCTGGATTGAAAGTTTGTAAGTCACTGCTACGGTGGCGCGCCTTGTGAAGCTTTTGATTCACAGGTGCGCCGCCACCTTTCTCGCAATACCCGCAAAGCAGATTGCCGAAATGCTTAGCCCAAGCGCCACAGTTGCCCAGTTAATACTTGTTCCGCTCGCGGTCCTGATCATTTACCACGACGTGCGGTATCGCCGTATTCCTAATCCATTCGTACTTGCCACATTAATCAGCGGACTGACCATCAACCTCGTTATGGGCGGATGGCGTGGTGGTCTAAACAGCATTGGTGGTTGCGTTCTCGCTTTTATCCTGATGTTCATCCTGCACGTCTTCGGAGCCATGGGCGCGGGCGATGTGAAACTCTTCGCCGCGGTCGGCTCCGTCATTGGTGCGCAACTGGTTCTTCCAACTTTCGTGGTCGTGGTGCTGATGGGTGGTCTACTCGCCCTGGTCTCCACGCTGCGTTCCGGTGTTTTCCGCACGACCATGCATCGCGTGCTTCAGATCCTGGTCGGGTTACTGCCCGGGTGGCAAATGCCCAAATTCAGTGTTCCTGCTGATCGTCGTCTCACCATTCCATACGGTGCGGCGATCACCATCGGCGCCATTATCGCAACCGCGATCTTTCACGCTTAACAGCGGCAATTTACTAGGCCTGGACCTAGCGAGAACGGAGAGTTGATTCCATGCGAAACAAACGTTTCTTCATAGTTTTGGTAGGGGCGCTGATTTTCGGAGTGCTCGCTGCCGTGTCAGTCAGCAGATATTTGTCGAGCGCCCAGGCCTACACGAAGAACCTGAACAAAGTAGCCGTGGCGAAAGTGGCGATCCCGCTCGGCAGCAAGATCATTGCCGAGCAGATCATGGTGGTCCAGTTTCCGAAGGAGTCTACTCCTGACGGCGCGTTCGACTCGCCGGACAAACTGGCCGGCCGCGTTGCGGTGGTGAACATCGCACCGAAAGAACCGATCACCGAATCCCGGCTCGCGCCCGAAGGTACGGCGGCTGGTTTGTCGGCTGTGATCCCGGAAGGTTATCGCGCGATGACGGTAAAGGTTGACGATGCCTCCGGCATTTCCGGATTCATCATGCCGGGAACGCTCGTCGACGTCGTCGTCGTGATCGATCCGCGCGAAGGCTCAGGCAGTCAGGATCCGATTTCCAAGATCGTGTTGCAGAACATCAAGGTCCTGGCCAACGGTCAGAACATCGACAAGCCTGAGAACGAGCGCGAAGCCAACAGCGTCAAGGCCGTCACGCTCCAGGTAACTCCCGAGCAGGCTGAAAAACTCGCGCTCGCGGCGAGAGAAGGCAAACTGCAATTAATCATGCGTAACCAGATAGACCAGGGCGACGAGCAAACGCCGGGTGTCAACAAGCGCAACCTGTTGAACGGCGACAACACTGCAACGCCGGCTCCCGAGCCGGGCTCACTGAAGAGTGAGCAGCCCAAACAAACGGAAGCGAAACCGGTTCGCCGCTCCGCTCCCGTCGCGAAACCAGCAGCAACGGCCCCAGCTCCTCAACCGACACCGCGCACGCAAGTTGAAATGATCGAAGGTGCGAAGAAGCGCAACGTCGAGTTTCCATAGATCAGTCCCAGTTGAAAAAACCTGAACCCGGCGTTTCCGCAAACGCCGGGGTAACTCTTGAAGTTGATCGCATCGACGATCGCTAGAAACAAAGGAGCATAAGATCATGCAGAGCCGTTCCCCAATGTCACGCCGAGTGAGTTTATTACTGGCGTCGTTGATTACTATTTTTAGTTACTCCATCACCCACGCTCAGGAAACCTCCTACAAGGCGTCATTCGGCCAGAACAAAGAGGCTGTTGCCGTAAACGTTCTCGTGGGACAGTCGCGCGTGATCAATTTCGATCGCCCGGTTGGACGTTTCTCGGTTTCGAACCCCGAAATCGCGGAAGCCATTCTCGTCACGCCGGACCAGGTGCTGGTGAATGGAAAAGCTTTCGGTCAGGTCAACTTCATCGCCTGGGAACAGACCGGCGGTCAGTTCATGGTGTTTGACGTTTACGTTCGCGCCAATTTGTCGCTGCTCGATTCGCAGATTCGCGCGTTGTTTCCCAAAGACGACATTCGCCTGAGCCAGGCCAACGGTTCGGTCGTCATCTCCGGCAGTGTCGCGAATGCTTCGACGTCAGCGCAGGTCCAGAGCGTTATCGAAGCCGCGAATTTCAAAGTCGTGAACATGCTGACCTCGCCGGTCAGCAACGCCACTCAGATCCAGCTTCAAGTGCGTGTCGCGGAAGTGAATCGCAACAAGCTGCGCGACTACGGCACGTCGTTCTTGTCAGGACCTCCGGGAGGAACCGGTGGTTACTGGAACAGTGGTAATGGACCAAGCGTTCTCGGCGACACCACGACCAGCCCGGCAGGCGCCATCATCGACACGATCATTCAACCGGCGCTGAACCTGTTCATTTTCAATCGCCAGATCAACACGGGCGCGATGCTCAGAGTGTTGCGTCAGGAAGGCGCTTTCCGTGAGTTGGCCGAACCGAACCTGATCGCGATGAACGGTCAGCAGGCGAGCTTCCTCGCCGGCGGTGAGTTTCCGGTTCCAGTCCTTCAGATGGGCAACAACGGCACCGGCATCACCATCGTGTGGAAAGAGTATGGCATCCGTCTCAACTTCAAACCGACCATCATCGACGAAGACCACATCCGCCTCGAGCTCGAGCCGGAAGTTTCCACGATCGACTTCAGCAATGGCGTTCGTTTCAACGGTTTCGTAGTTCCCGCGTTGCGCACGCGTCGCGCGAAGACGGGCGTCGAACTGCGTGACGGTCAGTCGTTCGCGCTCGCCGGCCTGCTCGACAACACCGAAAGCAAAACGCTGTCGCGCATTCCGATCGTCAGCGACATTCCGGTAATCGGCGCGCTCTTCAAGTCGAAGAATTTCGAGAAGAGAGAAACCGAACTGATGTTCTTCGTGACGGCGCACATGGTTAAGCCGGTGTCTCCGGACGATCTGCCGAACATGCGCGGCATCGATGGTCTGAAGGGCAACTCGCCGTTGGGTATCGAACCGAAGGGCGAAGGCATCTCGGGCCAGAGTGGTTACAAAGTTTCGGGACAGAACGAACAGACGCCGGTCTCGACTCCAGCGGCTGCTCCCGTCAAAACTGAACAACCGAAAAACACAACCACCACTACGACAACCAGCACCTCCGGCGCAGTTGGCCGCGTTCGCAACACTACCGACCTGCCGGTCGCGAAAGCGTTGCGTGTCGACTTCAATCCGGAGTCAGTACGACCCTGGTAATTCTTTTTAGACACGATCTTCGTTCGCAAAGGGGGAAGCACAATGAAGAACAAGTCACACAAACAAGCGGGAACAAGGAAACGTGAGAAAGGTTCGATCCTGGCGACGTCCGCAATCGGGATGTTAGCGATCCTGCTGGCAGTAGGTTTGGGAATAGACATCAGCAGGTTCTATCTCGCCAAGAACGAATTGCAAAACGCAGCGGATGCAGCGGCGCTTGCCGCTGTGTCCGGTCTCAACACTGCGTCCACCGGTATCACGAAAGCAGCGGACCGGGCCGTAGCAAGCATGAACAAGTACGACTTCAATAACACTGGCGTGAGCTTCCCCCGCGCCAATGTTCAGTTTGCAAACAACCTCGAAGGTCCATACATGAGCGAAGCGGCTGCCGCCGCCAGTCCGGCAAACATCCGCTTCGTTAAGGTCACGACACCGGCGTCCGCAGTTGGCGTCTCTTTCGCGATCTCAGTGCTTGGCACGAGCAAAAATCTGACGGCCACCGCGACCGCCGGATTCTCAGTGCCGCTTAACGAGTTCTGCAACTTCCTGCCTGTTTCAGTGATCGACTACGGCACTCCGATCATGCCCGGCAACACTTACACGTTCCGCGCCAACTCGGGGTCGGGAGTTTCGCCGGGTAACTACCAGATTCTCGCGGTCGCCGGCGAAGGCGGTAAAGACGTCCGTATCGGTCTTGGCGCCGGCGTCGATAAATGCGCGGCGCCTGGTGAGGTTTACCAGGTCGACACCAAACCCGGTGTCACTGCCGGCGCGGTGCGTCAGGGTTTGAATACTCGTTTCGACGAATACCAGACTTCGCAGCTCGATCCGGGCCTGATGCCGCCAGACAAAAATATCAAAGAGAACATCAACTACGACCAGTACAAAGCGAACAATCCGACGCAGGCGCCGAGGCATACGGGCGTAGACGGTCGCCGCGTCGTTGTGATCCCGATCGTGTTGCAAGGCGAGTACGACCAGGGCCGCAACACGGTGAAGTTCAATCGCTTCGGCACGTTCTTCCTGCAAACCAAAGTCGGAAACGGTAACGGCGGCGAGCTCGTTGCCGAATACATCGACGACATCGTGTTGGGCCAGGGCGGATTCAATCCGAACGGCGCGCCGGTGAACGGTTTGATGGCGGTTCCGGTTCTCTACAAGTAAGGCGGCCATCATGATGCACCATCGAATAAGAAAGATTCGCAATCTTCGACGTTCACGCCGCTTTCAATGGCTGAATCGGTTTCGCCGTGACGAACTCGGAGTGCAATTACTCGAGGCCGCGATCGTGGTTCCGATTCTGCTGGTCCTGTTTGCGGCAGTGGCGGAGTTTGGTCGTTACTTCTACGAGTACACGACAGTGGCCAAGGCTGCGCGAGTCGGCGCGCGTTATCTGGCGTCGAAATCGGTCACGAGCTCAGTCGACTACGAAGCGATTGCCAAGAACATCGTCGTTTACGGCAACGAAGCCGGTACCGGTTCGCCGGTCCTTACCGGCCTGACGACCGGCAACGTCCTGGTCACCTACCAGGGCGGCACCACGGGTGTACCCAACACGGTGACAGTGAGTATCACGGGTTATGAGCACGAGTCGCTTTTTGACCTCGGCGGGTTGCTCAATAACGACTCGTTGTCACTCGACGTCGAAGTCAAACCGAGCGTAACCATGCGTTTTCTGCTCACTCAGCCGACTGTATGAAAGGCCCAACTATGCTGCGCCTTAAAAAAGATAATCAACGAGGATCGACTTTAGTTGAATTTGCCATCGGCGTGACGGTGTTCGCGACCGCGATGTTTGCGGTGCTCGAGTTCAGCCGGGCGTTGTGGGTTCACAACGCGCTGGCTGACGCCGCTCGACGTGGCGCGCGTTACGCAGTGCTGCACACGGCAAACGATGCCGCGCAAGTTAAGAACGTCGTCGTTTACGGCAACTCAGGCGGTTCCGGCAGTCCGATGCTCAACGATCTGACGACTGAAAACGTCGAGGTTACCTACAGCAACTTCGGACTCAACGAGGGAACTGTCACAGTCAGCATTACCGACTACCAGTTTCAGTTTGTGATTCCGATTGTGGGTACGACGATCACGATGCCGAGTTATTCGACAACGCTCACGGCTGAAAGTGCCGGGCTCATCCCCAACAATGTTTAGGCTTCGAACCCACTGCCGGGCGGCTCCATACGTAAGCCTGCCTGTCGAACATCGCGCCCGAGTGAAATCGTCCTTGTGAGTTTGCGATGTCCCGCCGCCAATTCCCCGGCACTCTGTCAGAAGTTTTCATTTCGAAGAGACGGCTGCCGGCAGTGGGATCGATAGAACCGAAAAAGAGGAACAGATGACCGAACCAATTTCCGTAGTAGTGCTGAGCACCGGGCTCGAGAATTTCAAAGACATTCGCAGGGCTTTGTCAGCAGAAGAGCGAGTGAAACTACTCGCCGGCGGCAACGACGCCGATCAGCTCTACGAAGAGATCGTTCGGTTGAAACCGGCGGCAGCCATCATCGCTCTTGGTCCAAACGCCGACCACGCGGTGAACTTCATCGAACGCCTGAATGCGGAATGTCCCAACACCGCGCTCATCTCCGCCGCGCAGGACGCCTCGCCGGATTTGATCCTGAGAAGTTTGCGAGCGGGCGCGCGCGAGTTTCTGCGCATACCGATCAGCGCTGAAGAGTTGCGCACGGTGCTGGATCGCATTTCTGAGTTCACTACCAGATCAGTCGAAGCACCGAAGAAGAAAGGCCGCATGGTCGCCGTGTTTTCTAGCAAAGGCGGATGCGGCACCTCGTTCATGGCCACGAACCTGGCCGCGGCGACCGCGTCGAAAACAGTGCTCGTCGATCTGAATCTTCAGGCCGGCGACTTGCCGCTGTTTCTCGGAATCGAACCGAAGTACTCGATCGCGGACATGGTCGAGAAGCGACAGCGCCTCGACGGCGAGTTGATCAACACGCTCGTCATGCAGCACTCGACGCATCTTTCGTTGCTCGCAGCACCGCGCGAAGCCGACCACGCCGACGAGATTGAACCGCAACACGTTTTCGAAGTTCTCCAAAGACTACGCGAACACTACGATTACGTCGTACTCGATCCGCAACACACCTTCGACTCGATCACGCTCGCCGCGCTCGATCAGTCTGACGAGATCGTCCTGATTCTTACGCTCGACATACCCGCGATTCGCAGTACGCAACGAGCGCTCGAGATCTTCGACCGGCTGGGTTATCCGCGCAAGAAAGTGCGCATCGTCGTGAATCGCTGGAGCAAACAGATCGATCTCGATCTGCGCCAGGTTGAGAAATTCCTTGGCGAGCCCGTCGTGGGTTTTGTGCCGAGCGATTACCAACAGGCGGTTAGTTCGATCAACCTCGGGACGCCGCTGGTCCAGGCCGAGCCGACGTCGAAGATCGCGATGGAGATTCGTCGCATCGCGCAGCAGATCTCGTTAGGTGTCGCGCCGCTCGAAGAAGTGAGTCCGCGTCGCGGTTTCCTGAGCTCGCTGCTCAAGAAACAACCGTCGCAACGTCAGGTCAACCTGCAACCCTCAATGGAAAAGGTTTAAGAAATTTCGAAATTCGAATTTCGAAATTCGAACTTGAGCTCACAGGTCTTGAAAGGCACGCATACTCATGGCACTACGTGAAAGATTAATCGGCAACCAGGGCATTCCTGGAAACGGATCAGACGGCACGGGCCAACACTCCTTCCAGGAGATGAAATCCCGTTTGCACCGCACGCTGATCAACCGGATGGACCTGACCAAGCTCTCCACTCTGACGCCCGAACAGGTCCACGCCGAAGTTTCGCGCCTGGCCGAGGTCGTTCTGGCCCAGGAAGCGATGCCGTTGTCGGCCTCCGAACGCGAGCGGCTCGTCAACGACGTGCAGCACGAGCTGTTTGGTCTTGGACCACTCGAGCCGTTGCTGAAGGACCCGACGATCTCCGACATCCTCGTCAATTCACACGACACGATCTACATCGAACGGCGCGGCAAGATCGAACGCACCAACGTTCGCTTCAAAGACGACGAGCACCTGATGCGCGTGATCGAAAGAATCGTTTCGTCAGTCGGCCGCCGTATCGACGAGTCGTCGCCGATGGTTGACGCGCGCTTGCAGGACGGATCTCGCGTCAACGCGATCATTCCGCCGCTCTCGATCGATGGTCCAGTGGTTTCGATTCGACGTTTCGGCGCCGATCCGCTGCGCATGAGTTCGCTGATCGAGAACAAAGCGCTGACGAAAGACATCGCCGACATGTTGCAGATGGTCGTACACGCGCGCCTGAACGTCCTGATTTCAGGCGGTACCGGCGCGGGGAAAACGACGCTGCTCAACGCGCTCTCGGCGTTCATTCCCGAGAACGAACGTATCGTCACCATCGAAGACTCCGCCGAACTGCAACTTCAGCAGCCGCACGTGGTCCGTCTTGAAACGCGTCCGCCAAACATCGAAGGCCGCGGCGAAGTGACACAAAGAGATCTCGTACGCAACTCGCTTCGTATGCGACCCGATCGCATCGTGATCGGCGAGGTCCGCGGCGGCGAGGCGATCGACATGCTTCAGGCCATGAACACGGGCCACGACGGCAGTTTGACGACTATTCACGCTAACACCCCACGCGACGCGCTGGCCCGACTGGAGACCATGATCCAGATGACGGGTATGCGTCTCTCCGATCGCGCGATGCGGCAACAAGTCGCGTCCGCGATCAACCTCGTGGTCCAGGCCGCGCGTCTGTCCGACGGCTCACGCCGCGTGACGTCGATCTCGGAAATCACCGGCATGGAAGGCGAGACGATCACCATGCAGGAGATCTTCATGTACGAGCGCACGGGTGTTGATAAGGATGGGAATGTGATTGGCCGTTTCCGTCCGACCGGAATTCGCCCGCGTTTCGCGGAACGCTTGAAATCGTGCGGAATGCAGTTGCCCCGCGTCTTCTTCGAGGAGCTGTAAATGATCATATCGTTTCTCGTATTCGTCTTTGCGTTGTTCCTGGTCCTGGGCGCCTACTTGTTGGCGACGCACGGAACAGACAAGAAACGCGCGCGTCTGCAAAAGCGACTCTCCGAAGCGTTGATGCATTCCGCTCACAGTGAAGACGTCGACGTCGTGCTCGCTCGCAACGAGCTGATGAGCGAAATCCCGTGGGTCAACCGCACGCTAATCAGTCTCCAGGCAGCACTGCACCTGAAGCGGATGTTGGACCAGGCGGACCTGCACATCACGCCTTCGCGTCTGATCATGTTTTCGTTTATGGCCGGTATGCTCGGCGCGCTCGCCGCGTCGGTGCTCACGGTATTCATACCGTTGATGATCCTGGCCGGAATAATTTGCGCTGCGTTGCCTTTGGTCCACGTCTATTACAAGCGCAAGAAACGCTTCGATCAGTTTCTCGAACAGCTTCCGGACGCGCTCGATCTGATTAGCCGCGCGCTCAGTGCCGGACACGCGTTCTCCGAAGCGCTGCATATGGTTTCGGTTGAAATGCCGGATCCGATTGCGACCGAGTTTCGCAAAGCTTACGAAGAGCAGAACCTTGGTCTGTCAGTGAAACTGGCGCTCGAAAACCTGACCACGCGTATGCCGATACTCGATCTGAAAATGTGCGTCACCGCGATCCTGATTCAACGCGAGACCGGCGGTAACCTCGCCGAGATTCTCGAGAAAGTTGCTTACACGATTCGCGAACGTTTCCGCATTTTGGGCGACTTGAAAACGTTGACGACAAGCTCGCGCATGTCGGCATGGTTGTTGTGCGCGCTGCCGATCTTTGTGGCGGTGATGGTCACGGTGATGAATCCCGAATACATGAGCGTGCTCTGGAAAGATCCGCGCGGTCACTACCTGATCGCCGCGGCGATGTTCATGCAGGTCACGGGGATGTTGATTGTTAGGAAGATTTTGAAGATTAAGATCTAGGCTTGGTCTTGGGCCTTTGGTCTTAGGCCTTTGGAGACCAAAGACCAAGACCAAAGACCAAAGACCAAAGACCAAAGACCAAAGACCAAAGACCAAACAACCGCAAAGCATCATGATTCTAATTATCGCCATCTCCACTTTCGTCGCTATCTCGCTCGGAATGCTCGGTGTTTACTGGCTGCTGTACAAACCGCAGAGCGCCGCTACCGAACGTCTGCGCCGCCTCGGCGGTAAAGAAGGAATGATGCCGAGCGGACAGTCGAGCGTCATGCCCGACGAGCGGCCGGCTACCGACATCGCACAGAAGATCGCGTCGCCGTTGAACAAGCTGCTGCCGCCGTCGGCGACAGAAGCCAAGAAGCTGCAAAAGGTACTGATGCACGCCGGCTTTCGTTCGCCTGAAGCGCCGATCATTTATCGTGCGATTCAGTTGAGCTCGATGGCGGGCTTTCCACTCATGGTCGCCGCTGGTTGCGCGCTGTTGGCGAAGCCGCTCGGCGACGCGCTGATCTACATCATCGTCGGCTTCATCGCCGGTTTCTTCCTGCCGCGTTATTTTCTGGCGCGCGTCACGAAGAATCGCCAACGCGAGCTGCGTTGGGGACTCGCGGACGCACTCGACCTGATGGTCGTTTCAGTCGAAGCCGGTTTGGGTTTGAACGCCGCGATGCTGAAAGTCTCCAGTGAGTTGAGAGACGTTCATCCGCCGATCGCGATCGAGTTTGAACTGGCGAACCTCGAGATCCGCGTCGGACGCGATCGCGACGAAGCATTGCGCAATCTCGCGGAACGAACCGGCGTCGACGATCTGCGCAGCCTGGTGGCGATGCTGATTCAGACCGACAAGTTTGGTACCTCGATCGCCAAAGGCTTGCGAATTTTCTCGGATGGCTTGCGCACCAAGCGCCGCCAGCGAGCCGAACAGGAAGCGCAGAAGGCCGCGGTGAAACTTCTGTTGCCGCTTGCGTGTTTCCTGTTTCCCACACTTTTCATCGCTATTCTCGGACCCGCTGCCCTCAACCTCATGGACGTGCTGGCAAGAATGGACTAGAGGCTGAATGGAGGAGTCGGACCAATGAGTAAACGCAGAATCTTAGCTGTTCTAATCGCTTTATTTGTAACACTGGGCGCGACCGCTATGTGGACCGCGTCGACGGACGTACGTGAGGGTGACCCGGATGCCATCGTCCTTGAAGATTCGGGTACAGAAGCAGGGACCACGGTTGAGCCGAAGAAGAAGGGCAACAAAGTCGTCAAAGTTCTGACCGCGCCGTTCAAAGCTTTCGGACGCTTGTTCGGCCGCGGCAATAACGAGAACAAGATCGAACGCATGACTGAAAAAGACGCCGAGCGATTCGAGAGCGTCGCCGTCACGCGTGTCGAAGATGCACGGACCGAGAAGCGTGTGAGCTCAGCGAGCACCGCGCGCGAACATCTCGACGCCGGCCGCGAGTTTCTGATGAACGGCGCCTACGGCGAAGCGATCTCCGAACTCTCGACCGCCATTTCACTCGATCCCAAACTGACCGAAGCTCATAACCTGCTCGGTGTCGCGTACGACAAGAGAGGGTTCGGCGAACGCGCCAAGGATTCATTCGAACGCGCCGTTAAACTTCAGGAAGACGCCGAAACACTGAACAATCTCGGCTTCTCGCTCTATCAAAGCGGCAACTACCGCGCTGCCGTCGATCGTCTGAAGCGCGCCGCCAAGCTCGCGCCAACCGACGAACGCATTCTCAATAATCTCGGTCTCGCCTACTGCCGTCTAGGCAAGATCGACGAAGCGTACAAAGCTTTCGCTCGTGCTACTGGTCCATTAACAGGCAATCTCAACACCGCGAAGATGCTCGAAAGATTCGGCCGTGAAGACGACGCCATTCGTTACTACGAAGCGGCGCGCGACATCGAGCCACACAACTCGATCGCGCTCCGTCGTTTGGCCGATCTGTATCACCGCGTCGGCCGCGCTGCTGAATCAGAAGCCGCGCGTGCGGCGTTGATTGTTGCCTCGAACGGAACGGTGCTCGTTACGCCCGGGAAGTAAGTCAAGAATAGCCTCCGCGTAACCCGCGGTCCTCTGCGTGCTCCGCGTTGAAAATAGAGCACAAGCAGTTAAACGCAGAGGGATCCTTGGCGCGTTCGCCGAATCCGAGAATCGCAGAGTTACGCGGAGGAAATCCGAGCCCTCCAGATTACAGAGAAAGAGAGTCTCATGATGTCGCATACGACAATTCTGACGCGCGCGGAAATCGAAAGCATGGGCCCGCCACTTCCCGAGGAACTGGCGGACACCGGCATCTCCGAAGGTTTCCTGTGCGACCTCGCGTTGAAGCACGTGGCCATGTTGCCCGAGCCGACGACGACGGCGATCTCAGAACGCATCAATCTTCCGCGCACGCTGGCGGAAGAGCTGCTTCAGAAGCTGTATCGAGAGAAGCTGATCGAAGTGAAGATGCAGTCGGCGATTGGTTCGACGCGTTATGCGATGTTGGACCACGGGTGGGATCGCCTTTCGCGTCTGTTGTCAGTTTGCGGTTACGTTGGACCAGCACCGGTTTCCTTGCGCGACTATTCGCACATGATGAAATTGCAGTCGATCCCGTCGAACACGGCGTCGATCGATACGGTACGCGAGGCGTTTCACGATCTGGTGTTGCCCGAATCGCTGTTACAGACGCTTGGCTGCGTCATCAACTCGCGCCGTTCGTTGTTCCTGACAGGTTTACCCGGAACAGGTAAGACTGCCGTCGCCGAACGCATCAACAATGCGCTTGCCGGCGCGATCTGGATTCCTTACGCGGTTGAAATCGACGGACAGATCATTCGCGTCTTCGACTCGCACTGTCACGAGCCGGCGTCGAAAGAAGAAACACCGATCGACTACGATCGCCGTTGGGCGTTGGTGAAGCGTCCGCTCGTAGTCGTCGGCGGTGAGTTGACGCTCGAGAACGCGGACCTGACGTGGAGCGACGCGGCGAAGTTTTACGAAGCGCCGTTTCAGATGAAGTCGAACGGCGGAACGCTCGTGATCGACGACTTCGGACGACAGCGAGTCGCACCGCAGGATCTGCTCAACCGCTGGATCGTTCCGCTCGAACGGCGTGTCGACTATCTCGCGTTGCACACAGGAAAGAAGATCGAAGTTCCGTTCGAACAGCTCGTCGTATTCTCGACAAACCTCGATGAGAACGATCTCGCCGACCAGGCGTTTCTACGACGCATGGGTTATCGCGCGCGCGTCGAGCCGCCTACGGCCGGCGCTTATTCGGACATTTTCAGGTACCAGGCAAAGCGTCGCGGCATCATCGTCGAACAACCGACGTTGGATTACATTCTCAGGAAGTATCAAGCCGAGAAACGGCAGATGAAAGGTTGCGAACCGCGCGACATTCTCGATCGTGCTACGGACATCTGCCAGTTCGAGAAACACAAACTCGAATTGACGCCGCACATCGTCGATATCGCCTGGCGCAACTATTTCGGAACGTCGCACTCGTTTGCAGCAACTGAAACAGCAACAGCTGATCCTCTTGAGCTATGAAGTCACGATTAATCCTGATCGGGATATTAATTGCCGTCTACTCGAACCACGGATTTTCCCAAACCCGTGAAGAAGTGCGCCTGAAACTGGCGGACGGCTCGTACCTTGTCGTTGACGAAGCTACGGAGACTTCACAAGGCATCTGGTATCGACAGGGCACGCTCAGCAATCTTCTTCCAAAGAGCAAAGTGAAGAAGATTGAACGCACTTCAACCGAGCCGCCTGCGGCCACACCCGAACAGAAGAGTACGAACGACGACGATCACTTTGAAGTCACGACGGAAGCAGTCGCCGAAGCTGCGCCGAAAAGCGGAACGTACGATCAGCCGGTTTGGATCTATTTGAAAGGCGGCGCGCGTGTCGAAGCGGACAGCGCGAGCGAGTCACCCGCGGGCGCGTGGTACAAGCGCGGCGGAATGTCGATCTTCATCGATCGCAGTCGTATCGATCGTATCGAGCTCGAGTCTCCGGAGACGATCGCGCAGCAGACCGGCAAGAAAGATCGTGGCTGGAGCACCGGACGTGCAGGACTCGACCGTCTCATTCGTCTGAACGGCACCAAGTACAACGTCGATCCGTATCTGATTTTTCTCGTGATGGAACAGGAGTCGCACTTCAACACCGGCGCGGTGTCGCCGAAAGGCGCGCGCGGGTTGATGCAGCTCATGCCGGGAACAGCGGCGCGTTTCGGAGTGCGACGTGCGCACGATCCGGCGCAAAACATTTCCGGCGGCACCCGCTACCTGCGCGAGCTGTTGAATCGTTTCAACAACCGCGTCGATCTCGTCCTCGCGAGTTACAACGCGGGCGAAGGCGCGGTGGCGAAGTTTGGTAATCGCGTTCCGCCTTACAAAGAAACACGCAACTACGTAAAGAAGATCAGCTATCGCTACAAACGAACCACGGTCCGAACGAGGAAACCCACTTCATGAAACGAATCGTTATAGCTGCTTGTCTATCCGTTTCATTCTTCGCATTCGTCGTTTGCGCGCAACAACCGGCTGAAGGCCCGCTCACCAATCAATCGATCGTCAAACTCGTCAAAGCCGGCTTCAAAGAAAAGACCATCATCGCCATCATTCATAATCGCAAGAGCGTCTTTCAACTCGATCCGGAACAACTGATTCAACTCAAACGACAGGGCGTTAACGAGAACATCATTCTCGCGATGCTCGCAGCGCAGGACGCCACGTTCGTCGCCGGCGAAGACGAGTGGGTGTCGGACGAAGCGTTCTTCAAGGGCATGAACAAGAAGCAGGACGGAGAGCAACAGAGTTCCGGCACGAGCATCTTTGGTTCGGGTTCGCAGTCGCGGAGTGAGTCGCGAAACGGAAACGGCGGTAACGTGAACGAGGGAAGCGTCAGCGGAGCGGCGACGGTTCGCATCATCAAGCCACAGGCCGAAGACGGTTCAGGCGGCGGCGCACCGAAACTCGAGAAGACTCCGACGCTCGATAACGCAGGCGTCATTCGCCTCGTCGAAGCTGGCTTCTCCGAAGGTACGATTATCAAACGGATCGAAGAGTCTCCGGTCGAATTCGACCTCTCTCCCGGCAAGCTCGACGAGCTTTATAAAAAGCGAGTAACGGACGCCATAATCGCCGCTATGTCCGCCGCGATGGGCAAAGATCGCTGATTCCAAAATGCCACACCCCGAGATGGATCGCCGTCTCTGTAGCAGTTAGACACATCTCCGGTCCGTGCTTACTCGACACGGATTTCATCCAAATCCAAGCAATACTGGTATTTACGGCGCTCGAGGTAGCTCAGGCACAGTCATTGCCATGGTTTTCGGAACCTTGGACTGCTTTCAGCCTGCCAGGGACACAAATTTTCGAAACTAGACGGAGAGCCGATGCGACCGATTAAGCATGCAGAGCGCGGATTGACCTTTATAGCCGGAGGCCTTTTCAACGCAATTCAGTCAGTTAATAAATACAAACCAAATCCTTCATTCACTCCGAAATGGTCGGACAAGCCACTGCTCAAATCATGGCAAAAGAGCAAACCAACTCTCGGTTGGCCGCGAACCACTGATTCGCTTTGCCCCAACTGCGTGATCGAAGCCCGCGAGGCAATCATCAGCGGCAAGAAAGACGTCAGCGTCCTTATTAATGAGAAAGTCGGCGAGATCAAAGCGCAGATCATCGAGCGCGACGGCGAGATCTGGATGATCAAAGACTGTCCGACGCACGGTCACTTCGAGGACATGATGGCCATCGACTCGAAGTTCCTGACTCATATCGAAGCGATGTTCCCCGGCCGCGACATCGACGCGCACAACGACGAGAAACTCCACAATCACGGTTCGAGCACCGTCAAGTATGGCCGCGGCGCCGTGCTGACCGTCGACCTAACGAATCGCTGCAACATGATGTGCGATCCGTGCTTCATGGACGCTAACCAGGTCGGTTTCGTTCACGAACTCAGCATGGACGAGATCAAAGAGATTCTCGACAACGCGATCACCATCAAGCCGCGGCGCCAGATGTCGGTCCAGTTTTCGGGCGGTGAGCCGTCAATCTCGCCGCACTTCATCGAAGCGATCAAATACTCGCGCAAGGTCGGTTATAACAGCGTGCAGGCGGCGACCAACGGTATCGAGTTCGCCAAGAGCAAAGAATTCTGCCGGCAGGCTGCTGAAGCTGGTCTGCGTTACGTTTATCTCCAGTTTGACGGTATCGGCAACGACGCCAACAGCCATCGTCAGGTTGGCAACTTGTTCGACGTGAAGATGCGCGCCATCAACAACCTGCACGAAGCAGGCGTTGAGATCGTGCTCGTTACGACGCTCGTCAACGGTATCAACAACGATCAGGTCGGCTCGATCATTCGTTTCGCGCTCGACAATCCGAAGAAGATCGCCTTCCTGTCGTTCCAGCCGGTTTCATTCACCGGCCGCGACGAAGAGATCACCGAACAGCGTCGTCTGCAACAGCGCTACACGTTGTCGCACCTCGCGCATGACGTGAAGAACCAGGTCGGCATCACTGAACCGACGCGCGACTGGTTCCCGCTTTCGTTGATGGGCGCGTTTGCTGACTTCGCGGATCTCGTTCATGGTCCAAACGCCGAATGGGGCCAGGTGTCCTGCGGTTGTCACCCGAATTGCGGCGTCGGCACCGCGGTTATGATCGACAAGGAAAACAGGGAAATGCGTCCGGTGCCGGAGTTCCTGAACATTCCGGGTCTCGTCAAAGACATGCAGAAGATCACGGACGCGGCACGCGGCAAGTGGATGTCGAACTTGATGATGGGTCTGGCGCTTCTGAAGCACTACAACCCGTACAACTCGCCGTCGCAGTTCACGCTTTACGAGCTCTTCAAGAAGTTTGACAAGTCGTTTGGCCTGACCGGCAAAGACTACGGCAAAGTCTCGGGCGATCGCAGCGTGCAAGACATCGAGAGGCGCCGCTCGGATCGCTGGAACTTCCTGTTTATCGCGGGTATGTGGTTCCAGGATCTGTTCAACTACGACTTCCGCCGCACCGAGATGTGCATCATTCCGTACGGTACCCAGGAAGGCGAGATTTCGTTCTGCGCTTACAACACCGGTATCGGTTGGAGAAACATCATCGAGAACATGCATCAGAACGCCACTGTCGCGAAGTGGTATCAGGAGCATGGACGTCACGAGATTTTCGCCGGCGGCAAGGACGTTCACATGGCGGACAAGTCGCACAGCCTCGTGCTGAATGAGATCGACCTGGCCCGGCCCAACAAGCCGCAGATGGAAGGTCCGAAGACTGCGCATGAAGAAGCCGTGATGATGCGCAAGCTTTATCAGGAGATGGTGCTGCAAAAGCAGTCACTCACCAAAGAGGCCGATAAGCCGGTTCAGATCAAAGGACTGAGCCGCAAGAAGGATGAACCCGCGGAAGCGGTATTGGTATAGTTTTGAATTAGCCCACGGGAGGCATAAAAAGGCACGGATCAATCCCAAAAAAGTTGATTCTGCCTTTTTGTGTTTCTGGGGGTTTGTGGTTAAATAGTCGGTCCGAATTGGAAGGAAAGGGAAGATTGAGAGCGAATGGCAATAGTTACTGTTAACCAGGGTGAGTCAATTGAGAGCGCATTGCGACGTTTCAAGCGCAAAGTGATGACCGAGGAGATCATCAAGGATGCGAAGAAGCACGCCTTCTTTATCCCTCCCGGCCAGAAAGCCAAACTGAAATCCGCTCTGGCGCGCAAACGAAATAAGAAGAAAGGCCGAATGCGCATCCCGCGCGATTAGGGCCTCCCATCTCCATTCTCACTAGTCGTCGCAACTCGAATTGTCTAAAATCCGTGTTTGCTTAACACGGATGTTGAGAACGTATGACGCGAATTCTAGTTACAAACGACGACGGTATCCACTCCGATGGGCTCATCAAACTCGAAGAAGCCCTGAAGAAACTCGGAGACTGTTACGTCGTCGCGCCGGCTTCGGAGATGAGTGGTGCGTCGCATAGTTTGACGCTCGCACGCCCGCTGCGAATCCGGCAACTCGATAGTCGTCATTGGTCCGTGGACGGCACTCCCACTGATTGCGTCACGCTCGCGCTCAACAAGATCCTTTCCGAAAACGAACGTCCCGACATTTGTGTCTCGGGTATCAATCACGGCGGCAATCTCGGCGACGACGCGACTTACTCCGGAACCGTCGCCGGCGCACTCGAAGCGACGATCCTCGGCGTGCCCGGTGTGGCGTTGAGCCTGGTCGCTCGCGACAATTTCGATTTCACTGAAGCCGCCGCGTTTGCCGTAGTCGCCGCGCGAAAAGTTCTCGAAGAAGGTTTACCCGAAGGCACGCTGCTCAACATCAATTTGCCCCCGGGTGAGATCAAAGGCGTCAAAGTTACGCGACAGGGAATCAAAAACGCTCGCCCCGTGATCAGCGAGCACATCGATCCGCGCGGCAAGGCTTACTTCTGGATCGGCGAAGAGTACTTCAACACTAACTCCGTTGAAGGCACTGATTATCACGCCGTGAAAGAAGGTTACGTGTCGGTAACGCCATTGCGCAGCGACATGACGGATCACCGGGCGCTCACCGCAATTGAGACCTGGAACTATCTCAAAGACTCCGAACTACTCCAGAAGAGCTAAAGCAAGTAAAATTCTCCAAGGTGCAGGCAGCGAACAAACATCGTCCGGCGTCCTTCCAGGAGTACTCCATTCCCCGTGAGCGTATGGTTGCGCGTTTGCGCGATCACTACGGCATCAGAGACGCACGCGTCCTCGAAGCAATGAGGACTGTGCCGCGCCACTTCTTCGTCCCCGAGGCTTTGCAGAGCAGGGCCTATGGCGATCACGCGCTACCGATCAGCGCCAATCAAACCATCTCGCAGCCTTTCATCGTCGCGCGCATGACCGAGTTGCTCGAACTCGATCGCGATAGTCGCGTGCTCGAGATCGGAGCCGGCTCGGGTTACCAGACAGCGGTGTTGTCGTGCATCGCCGCGCAGGTTTACGCGATCGAGCGTATCGGCGATCTCGCGCGCGAGGCGCAGACGCGCATCAGAAGTTTGGGTATCTACAACGCGACTGTTAAGTGTTTCGACGGCACGCTCGGTTGGGCCGCAAACGCTCCGTATCACGGCATTCTCGTCGCTGCTGGTGGTCCAACGATTCCCGAGCCGTTGATCAATCAACTGAAAATCGGCGGCCGGCTGGTGGTTCCCGTCGGCGAGTCGCGCGATAGTCAGCGACTGATTCGAGTCATCAAAACGGAAACCGGACCAAAGATCGAAGATCACGGCGGTTGTGCTTTCGTCCCCTTGATTGGTCAACACGGATGGAGTGATCAATAGAATTTCGAAATTACAAATTCGAACTTCGAAATCTAAATTATGGTTGCAAAAATAATCGGCATACTTTCCAGCTTCATCATCGCTACGATCTCGATGCTGGGATATTCGGGCGTTGTGTTATTGATGGCGATCGAGTCGGCGTGCATACCCCTGCCGTCCGAGATCATCATGCCTTTCGCCGGCTATCTCGTTTCGAAAGGCGAGATGAATCTTTGGCTGGTGGGCATCGCGGGCGCATTGGGCTGTGTGGTCGGATCGTGGGTCGCTTACTATGCGGGGATGTACGGCGGCCGGCCGTTTATCGAAAAGTATGGACGTTATATTTTGCTGTCGCGACACGATCTCGATCTCGCGGATCGCTGGTTTGCAAAATATGGTGAGCTGATTGTTTTCACTGCGCGATTGCTGCCGGCGATACGGACGTTCATCGCTTTTCCCGCCGGCGTGGCGCGCATGAACATGTGGCGTTTCACGATCTACACGTTTGCCGGTTCGCTGCCGTGGTGTTTAGGTCTCGCTTACGTTGGTCAAAAACTCGGCGAGCAGTGGGACAAGAACGATACACTCAAAACCTGGTTCCATCGTTTCGACTTCGTGATCGGCATCGCCGGTCTCATCTTCGTCGCGTGGTGGATCTGGCGACACGTCAAACACTCCCGAATGCCGTCGCATTCCGAGAAGGCGGACGCAGAGGTGCCTGTCGGGAATGACTGAGTTCCTTAATGAGCGATACCGTCCACAGTTCTACGCACTTTCGCAACTGCAATCTTTGCGAGGCGATCTGTGGCATCGAGATCAACGTTCAGTCTGACGGGCGACTCGAGATTCGCGGAGACAAGGACGATCCTTTCAGCCGCGGGTACATCTGCCCAAAAGCCGTTGCGCTCCAGGATTTTCATTACGACAAAGACAGGCTGAGACATCCCGTTCGCCGCACGGCCGATGGTTGGCAGCGCATCGAATGGGACGAAGCCTTCGACGAAGTCGCGCGAAACCTCACGCGCATCAACGCGACGCACGGCCGGAATTCAACCGCCACTTATCTCGGCAATCCTACGGTCCACAACTACGGTGCGATGCTGTTCGCGCCGCCGTTCATTCGCAGCCTGAAGACGCGTAACCGGTTCTCGGCGACGTCGGTGGACCAACTGGCCCATCACTTCGCGTCGTACCTGATGTTTGGTCATCAGCTTCTGCTACCGGTTCCGGATCTGGAGCGCACAAAGTATTTTCTGATTCTTGGCGCGAATCCCGCTGTTTCAAACGGCAGCATGATGACCGCGCCGGGCATGAGTCGCAGGTTGCAGGAGATTCGGCAACGAGGCGGGAAGGTCGTATTGATCGATCCGCGTTACAACGAAACCGCGCGGCTCGCCGATCGACATCACTTCATTCAGCCCGGCACCGACGTTTTGTTGTTGTTGGCGTTGTTACACGTGATCTTTGACGAAGGTCTGACAAAGCCGGCGCCAATCGCAAAGGGAGTGGAAACGATTGCAGAAGTCGTTGCCGAGTTTCCGCCTGAGAAAGTCGCTCCGATCACGGGAATCGACGCCGAACAGATACACCTGCTGGCGCGAGAGTTTGCGCAAGCTGAATCCGCAGTTTGTTACGGCAGGATCGGCGTCAGCACGCAGGAGTTTGGCGGCGTTTGCCAGTGGCTGATCAACGTCCTCAACATCGTGACCGGCAACATGGACCGTGCGGGCGGCGCGATGTTTACGTTGCCGGCGTTTGATCCGATCAACGCGCCGAAGTCGTTGACGTCGCCGGGAAGTTTTGGACGCTGGCGCAGTCGTGTACGACAGATACCGGAGGTCGGCGGAGAACTTCCGGTCGCAGTGCTTGCCGAAGAGATATTGACTGACGGGCCGGGTCAGATTAAGGCACTCGTAACGCTCGCCGGAAATCCCGTGCTATCGACGCCAAACGGACGTGAACTCGATCGCGCGCTCGCGAGCCTCGAGTTCATGGTGGCGATCGATTGCTACATCAACGAAACGACGCGACACGCCAACATCATTCTGCCGCCGACGTCGCCGCTCGAACGCAACCACTACGACATCGCTTTCCACCTGCTCGCCGTTCACAACACAACGAAATTCTCGCCGGCGTTGCTTGAACGCGAGCGGGACTCGCGCCACGACTGGGAGATCCTGCTCGAACTGCAAACACGCCTCGAGAAAGACGGCGCGCGCGGACGTCTGAAACGCCGGTTGATGAAACGCTTTCTCACGCCGGAGCGAATGCTCGACCTCGGCCTGCGTTTTGGACCATACGGCGGCAAACTCAATCCATTCTCAAAAGGCTTGACGCTCAGCAAAGTCAGGCGAGCGAAACACGGAATCGATCTTGGTCCCTTGTCTCCTTGCTTGCCGCAGCGTCTCCGCACGATCGATAAGCAGATCGACTTGGCGCCGCAACCACTCGTCGCCGACGTCGCACGTGTAAAGACGAAGCTCCTCACGTCACAAGACTCCAACGGTCATTTGCGACTCATCGGGCGGCGGCAGCTACGCAGTAACAACTCGTGGATGCACAACACCGAACGACTGCTCCGAGGTAAACCTCAGTGCACGATGCTCATGAATCCGTCCGACGCAGCACAGCGCCGGTTGGTCCCGGGACAAAACGTCGAAGTCCGATCGCGAGTCGGAACTGTCGCCGTGGCGCTCGAGATCTCAGACGAAATGATGCCGGGCGTTGTCAGTATTCCGCACGGCTGGGGTCACGATCGACCCGGCGTTCAACTCGAAGTGGCCCAACAACACGCGGGCACGAGCATCAACGATCTCACCGATGAGTTGGCCATCGACACTCTCTGCGGAACCGCGGCCTTCAACGGCGTCTGGGTAACAGTCGAGCCCGCACGCTGAACCAGCCTCTCGAAAAGCTTCACCAGCCCTCTAAAACAATCGGGTGTGCCAAAGCATTCAGACTAGAACTGAATCTGTTAATTGACATTCACCCTCTAGTCTGGGTCGTGATCTCGACGGACGTACCGATGTCTTTACTCAACACGGTCGCAATTGGGATGTTTCATGGGGAAGGATTTAATTTGAAAATAACCATTGGACTCACACTAACGCCATGCGAGAGTTCAATGGCAAGTTCAAAAATATCGCACAGGAAAAAGAGGGCCGGGCCCACCCTGTTTAGCCCGGCCCAGGAGAGGTGTCAGGTGCGCCTCCTGCGTCGCCCACACCTTGCCACCTCAAACCGATTAACGTCGCGAATCCGGAACACACCGGAGTCGCTGTCAAACCATCAGTTACTACCAACCGTTCCGGCAATCCCCTTATTCACCATCAACCGGATCTCGACGCGACGGTTCTTCGCGCGGCCCGCCTTTGTCTTGTTCTCCGCCACCGGCTCCAACTGCCCGTAACCAAACGGTTGGACCAACCGGTTCAACGGCATCTTGTACTTGTTCACGATGTAGTAAATGACGGCATTCGCGCGTCGTTCACTTAGATCTATATTGCGTTGCGAGCTGCCGGTTGAATCGGCGTAGCCAATCACGGCCATGACCCAGCCCTTCGTGTTCTGCGTCTTCACCCAGGCGGCTGCTTCATCGATCGTGGCTTTCGCCTTTGGACCAAGCGTCGCACTGTTAGTCGCAAACTGGACTGTGACCGTTTTGATTGGATCGAAATCATCCAAACCGTTGATCCGGTTGTTCGCATAATCGGCAGTCTGTTGTGCCTTGCGCGCAGCTTCCGCGGCGGCTTCAGCCGAAGCTTGTGCTTGCACCGTCAACGCGCGGTTCTCTTCGATTTGGCCGGCGAGTCGTTCCTGTTCCTGTTGCTGCAAACGGAGTTTTTCATTGGTCTCCGCTTCAACCGGATCGAGCGTCGCCTTCAACGCCTGCGCCGAGCGCAGATCCTGTTCGTCGAAGCGAATCTTGTCCGCGACCAGCGCGCCGTCGGCATCTCCCACGCCGTCAACTTCGAGCCGGAGCCCGCGAAGTATGTAGCTCTGTCCATATTCCTTCGAGCCGCGAAACACTCCGCGCTTGTGACTCTTGACTTCCGTGCTTTCCGTCAGCAGCACCTTGGTGATTGGTCCGCCAGTCGTCTCCGCCATCGTGAACGAATCAGGGTCGCGTTTGACGACGATGCCCCTGAACTTCTTCACCTCTTCGCCGGACGGGACTTTTCTCATTTCGGTTTGCGCAGTAGCCATGCTGTTTCCAATACCAGACAAGACTAGAATGAAGGCGACTGCGAATAGTTTCAGTGTGTTAGCGGTAGGTCTCATTCTCTGCTCCTTTCAATCGTTAACCGAGTCGGCCTTCTTTCCGAGCCACGCAGTGTCGTCTCCAGGAGGAGACGTGAATGCCCAGCCGTTCGGGCTGACTATCTCAAGTTCAAACAAAGAGTAGTCGTCCTTGTTCGTCGCTAACACTGTCAATTCTTACAGTATTGTTGTGGAGATTAATGGCCGGCGCTGTCGCCTGACATCGAGGGGGAAACAAAATGGGCGATAACGACGGTGATGTTGTCGGCGCCGCCGCCATCCAGGGCCAGATCAATCAACTCCTGACACGCGCTTTGGGCGGATTCTGCTTGTCGCAGCACGCCGGCAATCGTGGCGTCTTCGACTGTTTCCGTTAATCCGTCCGTGCAGAGCAGTAGCTGATCGCCGCTAAGTAGTTTGAAACGTTGCACTTGCGGTTCAACTTGTTCGCCCAGAGATCCGACCGCGGCGGTCAGCACGTGACGCATCGATCGTGAGGCGGGATCGTTGCGATCGGCGACGCCGGCATCGATCAGCGCCTGCGCGAGAGTGTGATCGGTTGTCAGTTGATCGAAATTATCGCCACGCAGGAGATAAGCACGCGAGTCGCCGACGTGCCCGATTATCAAGTCGTTACCCAATGCGCCGGCAACGGTGAGCGTCGTGCCCATCCCGAGCAACGTGTGGTCCAGCTCGGCTTCTTTTCTCAGAATGTCGTCGACTTGAAGAAAGCGTTCGGTCATTCGGTTCAGAACGATCCGAATATCCTGTTCCTGCCTGAGCGCGAGGATCCAATCCGGCGTGTCGACGATCAACTCGATCAGCTTATGAAGGGCCAAACGACTGGCTACGTCGCCACCTGCCATTCCGCCCATGCCGTCGGCCACCAACAACCCGTAGCCGTTCATCACGTAATCCTGCGCGAGCAGATCATCGTCGACGTTTGTCAGAAGGTTCTCGAGCGACCGCCCGAACTTCATCACTAAGTAACTGTCTTCATTGTTTTCCCTGACATGGCCCTGATGGGAAGCTGCACCGAGATCAACTTTCAGACAAGCCCATTGTTCATTCAGACTTGCGGGGAGACTGAGTTCATTTTGCCTGCTCATTCAAATCCGCCTTGACTAAATGCGCCGCTGGCACGACGCATGACTTCCGAAACGAGTTGGCAGGAGTGGCAACGCGAGGAAATTCTACGATTCGCGCCTCGCGTCACCTACTGGCAAAATTTACAGGTGCGCGAGATCAGAATTTCCAACCCAACGACGTGCTGATTCCGAGATCGTTTTTGTTCGCGCTGACCGGCGGATTGCTGTCGAAGCTTTCGTAAACATGAAACCCCCACCACAGATCCTTAACGACCTTGATTCGCAGATCCGACGTCGCCTGCATTCGCATTCGTCCCGGCGTGGTGATACTCGGAAACAGACTGAAGCGCGATCGGATGTCTGTCTTCGAAAACTTAAACGTCGCGAAATCAACACCGGCCAAACCATCGGCATTAGTTGTCCTGGGTTTTTCGAGCACTGCTGAATAGCGTTCGCGTGTGCCGACGATGCCGCCGTAAACAGAGAGACGCGTGTGCTCTGTTTGTTTCAGATTGCGGCCGATCAGACCACCGACGGAAGTTCTCAGGTCCAGACTCTGCTGGCTGCTGTGGAGCAGATCGAATATCGCGCCGGCGTACCAGCGGTTATTCAACTGTTTTCGATAATCGAAATTGAACTGGTATCGCCTGCTGCTGTCGCCTTCCGGTTGTCCGCTGAAACTCGAGTCGATTGACGCTGTAAACGAGTGATCGCCGGTGCGGTACGTCGTAGTGGCGGCGACTTGTGTTTGATACTGATCGTTGCCGCTCGTAAAACTGAAACCGAGATCGATCGAACCGTCGAATTTTTTCCAGAAGGTGTGTTCGGTTGGCGCGATGCGAATCACGTCGAGCTGGTGGACCCTGATTGCCTGGCCCGAGTTGCCGATGAGGAAATTGGCGGTTCCGTTTGACAGCTCCGGCAGCAGACGCACCACGTCGGTGACGAGCTTGCCGTCCACGAGCCAGATCATAAACGTCGATTTACTTTCGAGTCGTTCGACCTTCGACCAATCGAGACGAACTGCTTCAGCCATGTAGTCGGCCTTGATTCTGAGCTCGCCGCTTTGCAGTCCTTTGATCTCTCCGGTCAGGCGATCGCCGTTCTTCAGTACGACAACATCGTCGACGTGCTTCGCCGTCGCCGTAACGGCAAGTAGGCAAAGCAGCAAAACAGGAAAGCAAAAACTACGCGCGACTCGGTTTCTAATCATCCTCTGACCTCCTCGGAATAACTACTAATCGCACGCTTCGCCTTCGCGTCTCGCCTGTCAAAAGTGACAGTTATCCACGTTTTTCAAACCCCCTAAAATTTTGAAAAACTCAGTATTGGCAGGAAGGAAGGTGTGTGAAGATGACAAGGACCAGCAGGATTTCTCAACTCGTCGCGATGGCTGGGTTACTGCTCGTGTCGGCCGTTGCCGCTTCGGCGCAGGACATAAAGTACAACTTTCTCCAGGGGACGGATTTCTCGAAATACAAGACATACAAGTGGGTGCAGGCGCCCAATCACGAGTACCCCAACTCGATCGTCGATAACCAGATCAAGCAGGCGATCGAGTCGCAACTCTCGCTGAAAGGCTTATCGAAGAATGAAGCGAATCCGGATCTTTACATCATCTACCAGGTTGCCGTGAATCAGGAGAAACAATGGAACTCCTACAGCACCGGCGGTGATGCATGGGGCTGGGGCGGATGGCGTGGTTGGGGCGGCATGTCGACTACGACCACCACGTCCAAGACGATCAACATCGGTCACCTGAACGTCGACTTCTACGACGTAGCCACGAAGAAACAGGTCTGGCGCGGCGAAGCTTCGAAGACACTCGGATCGGGCAAAGATCCCGAGAAGGTAAACAAGAACCTGAACAAGGCAATGGCGAAGCTCTTCAAGAAATATCCTCCGCCGGTAAAAAACTGAGTGTCCGGAAAAGGAGTCAAACATGAAAACAAAATGCTTATTCGCATTCTACCTGCTGGCCGTCCTTGCCCTGATCCTGTTGAAGCCGGCGCCGGCGCAGGAAAAGAAGGAGGAGAAACCAAAGCCCGAGAAGTTTGGCGCGCTTGCATATATGCCGCATGGCGCTGGACCAGCGATGGTCGGCGCAGGCGCACGCGTGAACGTCGATCTCTACGTGAAGAGCTACACGAGTGACGAAGAGGCGAAAGTTTTGGCTTCGGCGCTGCTTGAAGGCGGCGCCGACGCGTTGCTGAAGAAGCTGGAAGACGCGAAGTCGATCGGCAAGATCACGATGACGGGGCGTGTCGGGTTTTACGATCTGAAGCTCATTCGTTCGCACAAGACGGAGCAGGGCCGGCGCATCTACGCGATCGGAGATCGCCCGGTCGGTTTCCTCGAAGCGTACGTCAACAATCGGTCGCGCGATTATCCGTTCGGGATTTTGCAGCTCGATCTGAAGAAGAACAGCAAGGGTAAAGAAGAAGGCAGCGGCGCGTTGCTCTACTCGGCGAAGATCAAGGTGCTGAACAACAACACGATCGATATCGAGAGTTATGGTATTGGTCCGATCCAGTTGATGGGTGTGCGCAAGCTGTAGGTTTGATTGGGTAGTCCTGATTTCCTTCTCTTTGGTATCTCTGCGCCTCTGCGTTCTCTGCGGTTTCCTTGGTTATACAGATTCATTCACCGCAGAGGCGCAGAGAACGCAGGGAACGCAGGGAACGCAGGGAATCTAGAGAACGCAGGGAATCTAGAGAACGCAGGGAATCTAGAGAACGCAGGGAACGCAGGGAATCTTTCACGTTAGGACGCCCAAGGTTTGAGTGCTTAAATCTGAGTTCCAACAGGCGGTTTGGCAAAGCGTGGCAGGCCCGGCGAGAGAAGTTTTCTCAACTTTCGCCGGGCTTTGTGTAGTTGAGACTTCGAGTTACCCACGGAGCACCCGATCATCCCGGCGATCTCTTCGTGGTTATACCCTTCGACGTCAAACTTGAGAAAAACAGAACGGCAGCCCGACGGTAGTTTCGCCACAGCGGTGTCGATCGCGACTCGATCCAGGAGCTGTGGTCCAAGAGTCACTTTCAATCCACTCGTCACTTCGACCTGATCGACAATGCAAGGGAATCTTTGGTTACGCCGTGTCAGCTTTCGGAAGTACATCAACACGTGATTGATCGTGAATCGATAGAGCCACGTCGAAAACTGGCTCTCGCCGCGAAACGATCCCGCCTTGCCGAGTAACTGTATGAAAATCTCCTGCGTCAGATCCTCGGCCTCACTCGTGTTGCCCGTCATTCGTAAACAGACCGAGTAGACCTTGGGTCGATGCCGTTCGTAGAGATCGCCGATGCTGGCGACAGCGCCGCGTGCGACAGCCTGCGCCAGCTCATAGTCTGATGGTGTCGTGGCACGTTGATTCACACGTTGAGTCTAGGTGCGCGTGATGTTCCGGTCACCTGTAAGTTTTGCCAGTTTCGCCGCTTTGTAGCCTCCATTAGATTTTCCCCCACGAAACTGAAAACTCTGCCCCAGAAACCGAAGGAGGGCGCATGAAAGCAAACAGTCGACAGGGCTGGAGAAAGTACTCAGGTGTGACGTTAATTCTCACCGCTCTGCTTCTTTTCCCCAATAACTTTGCCTTAGCACAAACTCAGGAACCCGAAACCCAAACGCCAGCACAACCGTCGGAAGTCGAGCAGTTGAAGAAGCGTTTACAACAGCTCGAACAAACGGTCGTCGAACTAAAAGGCCAGATCGATTCGCTGGAAACAAAGAAGAAGAATCCGACGCCGGCCGTAATGAACGCGACCTACACCGAACCCGCGGCGCCAGTCGAAACTGCGTCAGCGGCACCGGCGGAACCCGCGAAACCTCAGGACAACAGCAAGGGCGAAAGCACGTTTCAGATCTACGGCTTCGCCATGATGGACGCCGGTTACCAATTCAAACAGAACCATCCCGATTGGTTCGACGTGATTCGGCCCACGAAGTTGCCGAGCTTTCCGAACGAGTTCGCGCCGAACGGCCACACCTATTTCGGCGTCAGACAGAGCCGTCTCGGCGTTAAGTCGACGACGCCGACGAAATACGGCGAGCTGAAAACGCAGTTTGAGTTCGAGTTGTTCGGCACCGGTGTAGACGCGGGCCAGACGACGTTCCGCTTGCGGCACGCTTACGGCGAGTTGGGCCAATTCGGCGCCGGGCAAACGTGGAGCCCGTTCATGGACATCGACGTGTTTCCAAACTCGCTCGAGTACTGGGGACCAAACGGCATGGTGTTCTTCCGCAACGTCCAGTTTCGCTGGATGCCGTTGAAGGGACGCAACTCCGTAACACTCGCTCTTGAGCGTCCCGGCGCCAGCGCCGATCAGGGCGTGTTTGCCAACCGCATCGAGTTGCAGGGCATTCGTCCGAAGTTTGATCTGCCTGACTTCTCCGGCAACGTTCGCTTCACGCGCGACTGGGGTTACTTCCAGGTCGCCGGAATGCTGCGACGCATCAAGTGGGTCGACACAACCAACGACGTGTTTGATCTCGACGGCACTGAAGTCGGCGCTGGTCTGAACCTGACTTCCAACCTGAAGTTCACGGAGAACGACACCGGCCGTTTCGCGTTTGTCTTCGGACAGGGAATTCAGAACTACATGAACGACGCACCGGTTGACGTCGGTATCGAGCTGACGCCCGGCGGCGACCCGCGACGTCCGATTACCGGCGTGGCGTTGCCGATGTGGAGCATGGTCGCGTTTCTCGATCACAACTGGAACAAACGTTTCAGCACCGCCGTCGGCTACTCGTCATTGACGATCGACAACTCCAACGGCCAGGCGCCGGATGCTTTCCGCAAAGGGCACTACGGACTCGCGAACCTGCTCTACTACCCATACGAGAACGTGATGCTGGGCGGCGAGTTTCAGTGGGGAAGACGCGAAAACTTCCTCGACGGCTTCAAGTCCGACGATTTTCGCATCCAGTTTTCGTTCAAATACAACTTCTCAAAGACTTTCGCATTTTGAGCTTTGAGCCGCATAGGACCACATGGTCCACGAGAAGGAGAAGAGAGTCATGATTAAGACGAAGATTCAGGCAAAGGTGCTCGTCGCGGTCTTCATGGTGATGACGTTCGTGGCCGCGCCGTTTTCAGCCTTGAGTCAGAAAACGAGCCCGGTTGCGCCGGGCAGGGCCCAGGTCGAAGCAGTTGTGCGCGAGGCCTACGACAAGTTCAAGAGCGATCCTGGTGGGAAGAATGCCGATTACATTCCTTATCTCGCGCAGGTCGATTCGAAGCTGTTCGGAATCGCCATCGTCACTACCGACAACCAGACGCTGTCCATGGGCGACATCAAGTATTCGTTCTCGATCCAGTCGATCTCGAAAGTCTTTTCGCAGGCCCTGGCGATGGAAGAGTTGGGACCCGCGAAAGTTCTCGAGAAGGTGGGTAACGAGCCGACTGGCCGCGCCTTCAATTCGGTGTTTGCCGTCGCCGACATGCCGACACACACCGGAAATCCCTACGTGAACGCAGGCGCGATCTCGACGGTCAGTTTGATTTCGGCCAAGACCGCGGATGAGAAGTGGAACAAGATTCTCAACTTCTACAGCCGCGTCGCGGGCGAGAAGCTCGAACTGATCGACGAAGTCTACAAGTCGGAAGCCGCGACCAACACCGGTAACAAAGCGTTGTCGATGTTGTTGGCGAAATACGATCGCATCTATTCGGATCCGTTTGAATCGGTGGACGTTTACACGAAGCAATGTTCGGTCGGCGTGAACGTGGTCCAACTCGCGCGCATGGGCGCGACACTCGCCAATAACGGCAAGAACCCCGCGACCGGCGAACAGGTGATCAAGCCTGAAAACGTCCCGCACATTCTCTCCACGATGATCATGGCTGGACTCTACGACGGCTCAGGCGGTTGGGCCTGGCACGTTGGTCTGCCTGCGAAGAGTGGTGTGGGTGGCGGCATCGTCGCTGTCGTGCCAGGCAAGGGAGCGATCGCAGTCTTCGCGCCGCCGCTCGACGAAGCGGGTAACAGCGTGAAGGCGCAAAAGGTGATCCAGTACGTGGCAAATAAACTCGACTTCAATCTGTTTTCACCACGTTCGGTTGGTTTGAAGGGTGAATAGAACAACGGGTAAATCATGGGCTTAACTCTTTCTCGTGTTATAGCCGTGACGCAGCAGCGCAGGTTGATCCTGCGCGCTGCGTTGCTGCTCAAGATCATACTGGTCCTTAACCTCGTCTGCTTCGCACAGCCGAAGGAGAAGACCCCTACAACTCCGAAACCCGATGAAAGCAAGCCGCTCACGTCGAGCGAGCGTGAGGAATTACTGAAACTCATTCGCAGTCTGCAGGAACGGCTCGATAAACTCGAGGGCACCCAGCCTGCACAGGCTCCAGTTCCGCAAGCTTCGACGACCCAACCCCTGCCTACCCAGCCTGGTTCGCCTGTTTCGACTGAACCTGCGCCGGTTGAGACTCCACCCGAGCCTCAACCCGAAGCCGCAACGCCAAAACAGGATGACGACAAGGACAAGTTCTACGGCAGTTACACGCCAAATCTCGGCTACAAAGTGGTGAACACCGAGTACGGCGACATGAATGTCAGCATCTACACGTACGTTCGCTACCTGAACCAGCTCGGTCTCGATTCAACCTACACCGACGCGTTCGGTAACGTGAAGAATGTTCAGGAACGCCAGGACGTCCAGCTTCTGAAACTTCAGATCAAGTTTCTCGGGTGGATGCTGAATCCGAAGCTGCGTTACTTCCTGTACGCCTGGTCCTCCAATGCTAACCAGGGGCAAGGCGCTCAGGTCGTTCTGGCCGGCAATCTTCAATACACCTTCAACAAATACTTCACGCTCGGCGGTGGAATCAGATCGCTGCCCGGTACGCGCAGCGTCGAGGGCAACTTTCCGTTCTGGATGAACGTGGACAGCCGCCACATCGCCGACGAATTCATGCGTCCGTCATACACCTCGGGAATATGGGCCACCGGCAGTCTCACGGACCGGCTGAAGTACCAGGCAATGCTCGGTAACAATATGAGCACCCTTGGCGTGCCCGCGTCGCGTTTGGACAACGGTCTGAACACGTTTTCCGGCGCGCTTATCTGGTTTCCCACTGGTGATTTCGAAAGAGGTTTTACCGGTCAGGGATGGGGCGACTTCGAACATCACGACAAGTTCTCCACGCGTCTTGCAGTTCACTTCAGTCGCAGCGACGAGAATAAAGAAAGTCAGCCTGACTCCGAACAGTTCGAGAACACTCAACTGCGACTGTCGGATGGAACAGTGATTTTCACTCCGAGTCTGTTTGCACCCGGCGTGACGATCACCGACGCGCGATATCGCATGACCACCGTCGATGGCGGTTTCAAGTATCGCGGGTTTGCGTTGGAAGGTGAGTACTTCTGGCGCTGGTTGGACAACTTCAAGTTCCAGGAGGCCATTACTCCTGAAACTCTTCAGCGAATCCCCAGGCTGTTCGATCATTCTTTTCAAATTCAGGGATCGGCGATGGTCGTTCCTAAGAGCCTCCAGGCTTACATCGGTTTTTCCAAGATCTTTGGCCAGTTTGGTCAGCCGCGTGATTTCCGGTTTGGAACGAATTTCTTCCCGTTCAAGAACAAGGTCGTGCGCTGGAATAACGAGGCGCTTTATCTCTACAAGTCGCCGGTCGGTTACACGTCCGTGCCTTATCCGATTGGCGGTCGAGGCTGGGTTTTTCATTCGAGTATGGAGTTAGCATTTTGAAACCACGAATTTTTCAAATCACTTTGTTGAGCATTGCGCTAATCGTTTCTTCAACGATGGTGAGCGCGCAGCAGTCGAACGACTACTTATTCAACGACGGTCACTTTCATCTGACTAACTACATTCAGGAAGGCACCGACATTCACGACTTCCTGAAAATCATGGGAAACAAGACAGGGCGCGTTGCGCTGTTCGGTATTCCGCTGCAACAGCAATGGTCCTATCGCGTCGATGAGAATCGTGGTCCAACTTACTACCTGAACTCCGACGCGCCGCTTTATTACTACTCGTTCACCGACGCCTGGATCGCCACTGCTTACAAATCACTTTCCAAAGAAGAACAGGCACGGTTCGATCCGATGATCACCGGATTCAATCCGACGGACATGTACGCCGCGGATCACGTCAGGCGCGTGCTCACCACTTTTCCCGGCGTCTTCACCGGCATCGGCGAGTTCACCATTCATAAAGAATTCGTTTCCGCAAAAATCGCGGGCGAAGTCGCGAGTCTTCAGGACCAGGCACTCGATCGCCTGATCGACTTCGCCACCGAAGTCGGCCTCGTTGTTTTGATTCATAACGACGTCGACGTTCCGTTTGCCAAACCCGGCGCCGAACCTGCTTACGCAACCCAGATGAAAGCGCTGTTCAAACGTCATCCGAAGACGACGTTTATCTGGGCCCATTTCGGCGTGGGACGAATCGTCCGTCCTATCAAAGATCAGGCGGCGATCATCGAGGACATCGTCAACGATTCGCAATTAACGAACGTTCACTTCGACATCTCGTGGGATGAAGTGGCGAAGTACATCGTGGCGACGCCTGATTCACTCAAGGCCGCGGCAGCGGTCGTGAATCGTTATCCGGAGCGTTTCCTGTTCGGCACGGACGAAGTCGCGCCGGCAAGCCAGGAAAAATATCTGCGGGTTTACAACCAGTACGAACCGTTCTGGAAGCTCCTCACGGCAGAGACCAGCGAAAAGGTTCGCAAGCGAAATTACGAACGACTGTTTGATGAAGCGAGACTAAAGGTGCGCAGTTGGGAAGCGACGCACGTTAAACCACAGGCTTCTGTGAAACCAAAGGCTTCACGCATGACCAACTAATGCGTCGGACCATGAGCTCGGGCAAATGAGTGGAGGTTTTGTTATGTGCCCTACATCACGGCGAACGAGGCGTTTGCCAAAACTAATTCGTTGTCTGATCGCGATCGGCGGCGCGTTGTTGATATTGCCGGGCAACGCGTTGCTGCTTGCCAGATCAAATGTCAGACCAGGCGTTAGACCAGCTAAACCGGCGCAGGACAACACGCAGGCGGTAAAGATTCCGCCCGAACAGCTTGACTCACTCGTCTCGCCGATTGCTCTTTACCCGGACAACCTGTTGAGCCAGACGCTGGTCGCCTCAACTTATCCGTTGGAGATCATTCAGTTACAGCAGTGGCTGGAAAAGAATCCCGATCTCCTCAAAGACCAGAAGAAACTGTCTGACGCAGTGAAGAAGCAGCCGTGGGATCCGAGCATTCAGGCGATGGCGCCGATGCCCGACGTGGTGAAGCGTTTGGCTGACGACATCCAGTGGACCACGGATCTCGGAAACGCGTTCCTCGCGCAACAGCAGGACGTTATGGATGCGATCCAACGAATGCGCAACAAGGCAGAAGACACGGGCGCGCTGAAGTCGAATCAGCAACAGAAGGTCGAGACCAAAGTCATTGAAAGCAAGGAAGTGATCGTCATTGAACAGTCGAATCCGCAAGTGGTCTATGTTCCTTCTTACAACCCGACTGTTGTGTACGGCGCTCCTGCTTATCCCTATCCGCCCATCTACTATCCGCCGTCGACAGGCGCGGTGATCGCGGCCAGCGCGATCTCGTTTGGCGTGGGCTGGGCCATGGGCGCGGCGTGGGGCGGCGGCTGGGGTTGGGGTGCTGGTTGGGGGGGCGGCGACATCGACGTCAATGTCAACAACAACTTCAATCGCAACACGAACATCAGCGGCGGCAATCGCGTGAACAACATTCAGGGCGGCAACCGCGGCAAGTGGCAACACAATCCGTCGCATCGTGGGGGCGCGCCTTACGGCGATCGCCGAACCGCCGATCGTTTCGGAGGCAGCGCGCGTGGTGATTCGTTGCAGAACCGGCAACGGGCGGCGCAACGAGACATCGGCAGGCAAGGCGGGAACTTGAGAAGTAATGACCGCGTCGGTGACCGCGGTGGAATTGGTGATCGCGGTGGTGTCAGTGATCGCAGCAACCGTGCAGGCGATCGAGGTGGTGTTGGTGAACGAGGTGGCGTCAGTGATCGCAGCAACCGTGCAGGCGATCGCGGTGGTGTTAGTGATCGCAGCAACCGTGCTGGTGATCGAGGTGGTATCAGTGATCGGAGCAGCAATCGCGGCGGGGTAAGTGATCGATCCAGCGGCATCGGATCGAACCGTGGCGGTGCGAGTGGCGATCGTGTCGGCAATCGCAGCGTCTCGGGTGGCTCGCGGAGTTCCGGCGGTGGCTTTGGTCGCGACTACGGCGGCAGCGGGGCCGGCGCGCGTGCCAGCAGCAGTCGTGGCTCTTCGAGCATGGGCGGCAGTCGCGGTGGCGGCGGCGGAGGCGGTAGAAGTTTTGGCGGCGGCGGTGGTGGTGGCGGCAGTCGCGGCGGTGGTGGCGGCGGTCGCGGTGGTGGTGGCGGCCGAAGGAGGTAAGAACGATGAAACAGAACAACACAACGACAACTGCGATCATGCTCCCCAACTTTTCCAGGGCGATCAGCCTGACATCTTTTTCACTGATGTGGCTATTGGTGTTCAGTCTGCTCGCTTATGCGCAGACGACTGTCACACCCAAAGCCAAATCATTCAAGACCGCCGAGGAGGCTGCGACCGCGCTCATCGACGCGGCCGAAAAGTACGATGAAACTGAGCTGCTCCAGATCCTTGGACCAGACAGTTACGACATCATTCACACTGGCGAACCGGCGCGCGATCGTGAAGTGGCCCAACAGTTCGCCGCGCAGGCTCGCATCAAGAACAACGTTGCACTGCAACCGAAGAATCCGCGTCGTGCGTTTCTGAATATCGGCGAGGACGATTGGCCGTTTCCCGTGCCGCTCGTCAAAGGCCCAACGGGCTGGGCGTTCGATACTCGTGGCGGACGGATGGAGATTCTCTACCGGCGCATCGGCAGCAACGAGTTGAACGCGATAGAGATCTGCCGCGGCTACGTCGAGGCGCAACACGAGTACGCGTTGATCAAACGCGGAACCTCGGGTCAGAACCAGTACGCGCAACGCATCATCAGCACGCCTGGAACACAGGACGGACTCGCGTGGCAAAACAGCGATGGCACGTGGGATGGTCCAATCGGTGAGAAAGTCGCGCAGGCGATAGCGAAAGGTTACTCATCGCGGACCGAACCGTTTCACGGTTACTTCTTCCGCGTCCTGAAAGGGCAGGGACCGGCGGCGCCGCTCGGCGAGCTGGACTTTGTCGTTAAAGGCGCGATGATCGGCGGCTTCGCGTTGATCGCTTTCCCCGCGCAGTATCGCGTCACGGGCGTCCAAACCTTCATCGTGAGTCACGACGGCGTCGTCTATCAAAAAGACCTTGGTCCAAAGACGACCGAGCTTGCTGCCGCGATCGAACGCTTCAATCCCGACAAAACCTGGACACCAGTCCTGGAGGAATGAGATGAGAAAGCTACTGAGCATTTTCACAGCTAGCTGTTTTGCGTTTGGTGCCGTGGTCCACGCGCAGCAAACGCGCACCGAAAGAGATCTTCTCGGCGAAAAGCAGGTGCCTGCCGACGCTTACTACGGCGTGCAGACCGCCCGCGCACTCGAGAACTTCAAACTCTCCGGCGTCCTGATCAATCACTATCCCGGCTTTGTCGAGGCGTGGGCCATCGTCAAGCTCGCGGCGGCACGCGCCAACACTGACGTCGGCGCGATGAAACCGGACCGGCTCGCCGCGATCGAGAAAGCCACTGCCGCGGTTCGTGAAGGCAAGTACCACGATCAGTTTCTGGTCGATTGGTATCAGGGCGGCGCCGGTACTTCCACCAACATGAACGCCAACGAAGTGCTCGCCAACATCGGTCTCGAACTAACGGGTCACAAGAAAGGCGAGTATCAATTTCTCGAACCTCACGACGATCTCAACATGTCGCAGTCGACGAACGATTCGTATCCGACCGCGCTGAAGGTCGCGTTTCTGTTGCGAAACGATCGCCTCATCAGCGAGCTCGACAAGCTGGTCAAGTCATTTCGTTTGAAAGGCGACGCGTTTCTGGAAATCGTGAAGATGGGCCGCACCGAGATGCAGGACGCGGTTCCGATGACCGTGGGCCAGGAGTTTCACGCGTTCGCGGCAAGTCTCGAAGACGAGATCAAGTTGCTGCGTGATTCCGAGAAATACTTGTACACGGTCAACATGGGCGCGACCGCGATCGGCACCGGCCTGAATGCTCCAAAAGGTTACGCCGAGAAGTGCGCGATGCACCTCGCAAGGCTGACGGGCAAACCGATCGTTCCCGCGTCCGACATGCTCGCGGCAACATGGGACCAGCAGGGCTTTGTCGTTTACTCGTCGGCGTTGAAGAGCCTGGCGATCAAGCTGTCGAAGATCTCCAGCGATCTGATCCTGCTTGCGTCTGGTCCACGCGCCGGCCTCGCCGAAATCAACCTGCCCGCGTTGCAGCCCGGCTCGTCGATCATGCCCGGCAAAGTCAATCCCGTCATGCCGGAAGTGATGAACATCGTCGCGTTTCGCGTCATGGGCAACGACTACAGCGTGAATCTCGCGGCGCACAGCGGACAGTTACAGCTCAATGCCTACGAACCACTCGCCGGCATCGCCGTGATGGAGTCGCAGAGCCTTCTCTACAACACGTCGATCGCGTTTCGCGAGAAGTGTATCGACGGCATCACGACGAACGAAAAGGTGCTTTCACGTTACATGGAAACGACGGTGGGCATCGTCACCGCGTTGAATCCGGTGTTGGGTTACGAGAAGGCGACTGAGTTGGCGGGCGAAGCTTATAAGTCCGGCAAAGGAATCCTCGAGATCATCCGCGAGAAAAAGATTCTAACTGAAGCGCAGATCAAAGACTTGCTCGATCCCGTGAAGCTCACCGGACTCGATAAGAGTAAGTACCCGAAACCGGCCACAAAAGGCGACCGTTAAACCCGATGGCCCAGGCAACGACACATTTCGAAACGCAGGTCAGCACGGCCAAGAGCGTCAGAGTCGCCGTTGTCGCCTGGGTCTTGACGGCTGTCTATTACTTTTATCAGTACGCGTTGCGCTCGGCCCCGGCAGTGATGATGCCGGAGTTGAGCAGTGCCCTTAATCTCACCCCGATCGCGGTCGCGTCCATCGTCGGCCTCTTCTATTACGGCTACTCACCGTTCAGCCTCATTGCCGGTGCGGCGATGGACCGCATTGGACCACGACGGCTGCTCCCCGCTGCGGCAGCGGCTGTCGGAGTTGGATCTCTCTTGTTCGCGACAGGTAATGCAACGTTCGCCGGCGTCGGACGATTCATGCAGGGTGCCGGTGGAGTGTTTGCACTTGTCGGCGCGATCTACATCGCGACGAAGAACTTCGCGCCGAGTAAGGCGGCGACGTTGATCGGCGCGACGCAGATGTTTGGCATGGCCGGCGGATCGGCCGGGCAGTTTGTAGTTGGACCAATCATCGGCAGCGGCGTCGCGTGGAACCACTTTTGGATCGGCATGGGCGTCGTCGGGCTGTTGATCGGTGTCGCACTGTTTTTCCTGATACCCGCGGAAGGCGCGGCGGCGATAACAACCGGGGGCGGCGGTCTCAAACCGGTGCTTCAGGCTTTCGGGACTGTTTTCAAAAATCCGCAGTCGATCCTGTGCGGCTTGATCGCGGGACTGATGTTTATCCCGACGACGATCTTCGACATGATCTGGGGCGTCCGTTTTCTTCAGGAAGCTCACGGCATGGACTACGGCAGCGCCGTTCTGCGATCGGCCACTGTGCCTTTTGGTTGGATTATCGGTTGTCCTCTGTTGGGATTGCTATCCGATCGCATCGGCCGTCGCAAGCCGGTGATCATCGGTGCGGCTGTCGTGCTGTTCGCGTGCCTCGCGTGGATCCTTTATGGACCACCGGGAGTCTTGCCCCCTTACATGTTGGGTCTCGTGACCGGCATCGTTTCCGGCGCCGCGATGTTGCCTTATACCGTTATCAAAGAAGCCAATCCACCAGAGTTCGGCGGCACGGCAACCGGTGTCGTCAATTTTCTTAACTTCACTTTCAGCGCGCTACTCGGTCCCGTCTTTGGCTGGATGCTTCAGTCAGCATCCGCCGGATCGGAACGAATGGAGTTGCAGCACTTCCAGTCAACCTTTACGCCACTGCTTTACGGCGTGGCGCTCGCGATCCTGCTCACGCTCGTGTTGAAAGAAACAGGACCGGCAGTACGGGAGAAATAACAAATGCAGGCAGCACCTGGCACAGGCAAATACGAACGATTACTCGTGTGCTGCGAAACACTCGCGCCGGTCCCGACGGCGGTGGTCCATGCTTGCGAAGAGTTGGTTTTGACGGGAGCAGTCGAAGTCGCGCAGAAAGGTTTTAGCGATCCGTTTCCGGTTGGACAAGCGGCGAAAATCAAAGAGGTCGCGGACTCAGCCGGGCTCGATAACGCGCGGCGTGCAAAACCTTAGGAGTGTGAGTGATGGACGATTATGCACTCGTTCTCAACGCAGGTTCGTCGAGTCTGAAGTTCTGTGTGTACGAACGATCGGGTGGTGAGCTCTGGCATCTGGAGGCTCGCGGACAGATCGAAGGGATCGGCACTTCGCCTCGTTTGTCTGTCAAAGGTGAGGTCGGCGACAGTCTCGCAAACGAGGACGTAGCTGCTCGTGATGGTAGTGAAGCACTCGACACGCTCGCCACCTGGCTTCGTTCGATGTACGGCGGCTCGCGCGTGTTGGGCGTGGGCCATCGCGTGGTCCATGGCGGCGCTCGTTTCAACGGTCCAACGATTGTGGACCAGGAAGTGCTCAGAGAGCTCCATCAACTGGTTCCACTTGCTCCGCTTCATCAACCTTATAACCTCGCCGCGATCGAAGCAGTGTTTGAACGACTACCCGGGATTCCTCAAGTCGCTTGTTTCGATACCAGTTTTCATCGCGGACAACCGGAAGTCGCGGAACTGATTCCGCTGCCGCGGGAACTTCGGCAGCAGGGTTTGCAGCGTTACGGATTTCACGGTCTGTCGTACGAGTTCATCGCTTCAGTTCTGCCGCTGGTGGCGCCGGAGATCGCGGGCGGCCGCGTGATCGTGGCCCATCTCGGGAGCGGGGCGAGTCTCTGTGCGTTGAAAGCAGGGAAGAGTGTAGACAGTACGTTGGGTTTCACGGCCCTCGATGGTCTATGCATGGGCACGCGTCCTGGTTCGCTCGATCCCGGTGTGGTCCTGCATCTGTTTCAGGGTCTGAATATGTCGGCGAAAGAAGTCGAGACGCTGCTTTACAAGAAGTCAGGACTACTCGGCATCTCGGGAATCAGCAACGACATGCGCGATCTGTTGGGACGAAGTGAGCCCGCGGCTCGTCTTGCCGTTGACTATTTCGTCTATCGCGCCGCGAAAGAGATCGGAGCGTTGACGGCCGCGCTCGGCGGCATCGACGCACTCGTCTTCACTGCCGGCATCGGCGAAAACTCACCCGAGATCCGCCAACGCATTTGTGAAGCATCAGCGTGGCTGGGCATCGAGCTCGACCCAGCGGCAAACACCTCGCGACAGTCAAAAATTTCCACGTCCGCCAGCAGTATTTCGGTCTGGGTCGTGCCGACGAACGAAGAGTTGATGATCGCCAGACACACAGGTTCGCTGCTCGGACTAAGAGCAGCTCAAGCAAAGGGAGATTAAATATGGCCAGCATTGCGCCCGCTCGTCACCCGATGATTCCCCAGTGGGAAGGATTCAACACCGGTTTCTGGACGAGCGAAATCAACGTCCGCGACTTCATCCAGCAGAACTACGAGCCGTACGAAGGCGATGAATCATTTCTTGCCCCGGCGACTGAACGCACGAAGAAAATATGGGAGCAGTTGAACAATCTCTTCGTTGAAGAACGCAAGAAGGGCGTGCTCGACATCTCACCGATTCCGAGTTCGATCACCGCCCACGATGCCGGCTACATCGATCGCGACAACGAAGTGATTGTCGGCCTGCAAACTGACGCGCCGCTCAAACGCGCCATTATGCCGAACGGCGGATTTCGGATGATTGCGAATGCGCTGAAGACTTACGGGCATGAGCCCGATCCGAGCGTCGTCGAGGCTTTCACGAAGTATCGCAAGACGCACAACGACGGCGTGTTCGACGCTTACACCGAAGACATCCGGCGCTGTCGTAGTTCACACATTCTGACCGGTTTGCCTGACGCCTACGGACGCGGGCGCATCATCGGCGACTACAGACGCGTCGCGCTCTACGGCGTCGATCGCCTGATCAAACACAAACAGGAAGAGAAACGCCTGCTCGACTCCGCGATGTCCACGGACGAGATCATTCGCGATCGCGAAGAGCTGAGCGAACAGATTCGCTCGCTGAAAGAGCTGCAAGAGATGGCGGCGAAGTACGGGTTCGACATCGCGGCGCCCGCCGCCAGCGCTCGCGAAGCCGTGCAGTGGCTTTACTTCGGTTATCTCGCCGCGGTGAAGGAACAGAATGGCGCGGCGATGTCGTTGGGCCGCACGTCGACGTTCCTCGACATCTATTTTCAGCGCGACTTGAAGTCGGGCGCGATCACGGAAGAACAGGCGCAGGAGATCGTCGACGACTTCGTGATCAAGCTGCGTATCGTTCGTTTCCTGCGCACGCCCGAGTACGACGATCTCTTCGCCGGCGATCCGACGTGGGTCACCGAATCGATCGGAGGCATGGGCGACGACGGGCGGTCACTCGTAACCAGGACCAGCTTCCGATTCTTGCAGACGCTCTACAATCTTGGACCAGCACCCGAACCGAATCTCACGATCTGGTATTCACCACGTTTGCCTGATGGATTTCGTAGTTTCGCGGCCAAAGTAGCGATCGATACGAGCTCGATCCAGTTCGAGAGCGACGAGATCATGCGCAGCGTCTGGGGTGACGACGGCGCGATCGCGTGCTGTGTTTCGCCGATGCTCGTCGGCAAGCAGATGCAGTTTTTCGGCGCGCGCGCGAACCTCGCGAAGTGCCTGTTGTATGCCATCAACGGAGGCAGAGACGAGATCAGCGGCAAACAGGTTGGGCCAACTAACGCCGCGGTGCTGGGCGATTATCTCGATTTCGACGACGTGTTGGAGAAGTTTGAAAAGATGATGGACTGGCTGGCCGGCGTGTATGTGAATGCGATGAACACGATTCATTACATGCACGACAAGTATGCCTACGAACGTCTCGAAATGGCGCTGCACGATTACGCCCCGGTGCGGACGATGGCGTTCGGAATCGCCGGTCTGTCAGTCGTCGCCGATAGTCTTTCCGCAATTCGGTACGCGAAGGTTCGTGTCGTTCGTGATGAAACAGGTCTCGTCACTGATTACGAAACCGAAGGCGAGTTTCCGAAGTTTGGGAACAACGACAACCACGTGGACCAGTTTGCTTCATGGCTGGTGAGCACGTTCATGAGCAAGTTACGGAAGTATCCGACGTACCGAAGAGCGCTGCACACGCAGTCGGTGCTGACGATCACGTCGAACGTCGTTTACGGCAAGAACACGGGCAACACTCCCGACGGTCGCCGCCAGGGCGAGCCGTTTGCGCCCGGGGCCAACCCGATGCACGGGCGTGACACGCACGGCATTCACGCATCAGCAGCTTCTGTCGCGAAGATTCCGTATCGCGACGCCGCCGACGGCATCTCGCTGACGTCATCACTCGTGCCTGAAGGACTGGGCCGAGTCGCCGAAGATCGGATTGCAAACCTGCGCGGGATTCTCGACGCGTTCTTCGGCAGCACCGGTTATCACATGAACGTAAACGTGCTCAATCGCGAGATGCTGGTGGACGCGATGGACCATCCGGAAAAATATCCGCAACTCACGATACGCGTTTCCGGATACGCGGTGAATTTCGTGCGTCTAACGCGCGAACAACAGATGGACGTGATCAACCGCACATTCCATGGTGCTTCATGACGAGCGAACGGAAAAGCGTGGAGGCAGTGCCGCTTGAAGGGACCAGTCCTTTCGAGTTGCGTGTCGATCTAAGCAAGGACGTCTCGGAGTCGATCGTCAAGAAAGCTCTCGAGACCGGCGACATAGGTTTTTTGCATTCGTTCACTACCGGCTCGGCGGTGGATGGTCCAGGTATTCGGCTGGTGGCGTGGACCGCCGGTTGTCAGTTTCGCTGCCTGTACTGTCACAACCCCGATACGTGGAACATGATGAACGGAATGGCGGTTCCACTCGATCGTGCTACCTCGGTGCTGAGCAAGTATGAACACGGGCTCAAGGTCATGTCCGGCGGTTTCACCCTCAGTGGCGGTGAGCCGCTGATGCAGGACAGGTTTGTCGCGAGGATCATGAGCGCAGCGAAGGCGATGGGAATTCACACGGCGCTCGACACGAACGGCGCGCTCGGCGAACGCCTGTCCGATGCGGAACTCGAACAGATCGATCTCGTCCTGCTGGATATCAAAGCGTGGGACTCGGAGCGTCACAAACACCTGACCGGAAAAGACATTGGTCCAACTTTGGATTTTGCACGACGGCTGTCGCAGCAGCACAGGCCGGTTTGGTTGCGTTACGTGTTAGTGCCGGATCTGACTGACGACGAAAACGACATCAACCAGCTCGCGGCGTTTGCGGCAGGGTTGGGAAACATCGGACGCGTAGATGTGCTGCCGTTCCATCAGATGGGACGGTCCAAGTGGGAAAAGCTGGGAATCACATACACGCTTAGTGAAGTAAGTCCCCCGGCGCGTGAACTGGTCGAACGCGTTTGCGAACAATTTCGGGCCCAGGGACTGAAAGCATATTGATGGAGATGAAACAATGACTTACCAGAGAAGAATTCCAGCCTTGCTGGCACTGTTACTCACTCTTGTGGTGTGGCAATACGCGCTCGCGCAGAAGAAGCCGAACGTCGTCATCCTCGCTACCGGCGGCACGATCGCGGGCGCAGCCGCTTCCGGCACTCAAGCGGCTTACACCTCGGGCGCCGTCACGATCGACGCGATGATTGCCGCCGTGCCCGGTATCAAAGACATGGCGAACATCAAAGGCGAGCAGATCTCGAACGTGGGATCGCAGGACATGAGCTTCGAGATCATGCTCAAGCTCGCCAAGCGCATCAACGAACTGATGAAGACCGACGTCGACGGGATCGTCGTCACGCACGGCACGGACACGATGGAAGAGACTGCGTTCTTTCTCAACCTCGTCGTGAAAGGAGAGAAGCCCGTCGTCATGGTTGGTTCGATGCGGCCTTCGACGGCGGTTAGCGCTGATGGTCCATTGAACCTTTATAACGCGGTCGGCGTCGCTGTCGATCCGGCTGCGAAAGGGCGGGGCGTTCTGATTGTGATGAACGACTGGATTCATGCCGCGCACTCACTGACGAAGACGAGCACCACTGCGATCCAAACGTTCATGTCGCCGCTGCGTGGTGTGGTCGGTGTGGCGAATTACGGTAAGAACGATTTCTACAACATGCCCGCATGGAAACACACCAGCGGTAGTGAGTTTGACGTCAGTGGCGTCACTAAACTCCCGCGCGTTGACATCATTTTCGCGTGCGCCGACATGCCGCCGGATCTGATCGACGCTTCGGCCGCGAATGGTGCGAAGGGCATCGTGATCGCCGGCGTTGGTAACGGCAACATGAACAAGGCGTCGCTCGATGCGGCTGCAAATGCGGCAAAGAAAGGAATTATCGTTGTCAGAAGCAGTCGCGTCCCCGTCGGAACCGTGGGCCGGAACGTTGAAGTCAACGACGACGAGATGGGTTTCATCGCGTCCGATGAACTCAACCCGCAGAAGTCTCGGATCCTGTTGTCGCTTGCGCTTTTGAAACAGCGGTCCAAGTCAGACATCCAACAACTGTTCACCACCTACTGAGACGGTTGCGCGATGATCTGGATCGAACTGCTCATTCTGTTGACGTGCATCGTCATCGGCGCGCGTCTTGGAGGGATCGCACTGGGCACGGTTGCGGGTGTCGGTTTGCTGATCTTTGTTTTTCTCTTCGGACTTCCGCCTGGTGGTCCACCGCAGTCTGTACTGGGAATGATCATCGCCGTGATCACTGCGTTGGCGACAATGCAGGCCGCCGGCGGGTTGGACTATCTCGTTTCGCTCGCGGAAAAGATCATGCGCAAGCGCCCGCAGTACATCACGTTCGTCGCTCCGATCGCCACGTATGTGCTTGTGCTGGCGTCGGGTACGGCGCACGTCATTTATGCACTGCTGCCGGTGATTGCGGAGGTTTCGCGCAAGGGTAACGTCAGGCCTGAGCGTCCGCTGTCGATCAGTGTGATTGCGGGATTTCAGGGTGTGATTGCGTCGCCGATCTCCGCCGCGACGGTGGCGATGCTCGGGTTTTTGTTGACGCAGGGAATCTCGTTGCCGCGTCTGTTGGCGATCACGATTCCGTCGACGTTTCTCGGCGTCGTGATCGGATCGTTGTCCGTTGCGTGGCGCGGCAAGGACCTCGACGACGATCCCGAATACCAGCGGCGTCTGGCGGAAGGTGAAGTCAAAGCGCCCGAGCTGGCGGCGCCGATCGAGCAGCAGAACCTGTTTCGCGCGCGTGGTTCGATGGTGTTCTTTTTGCTGGCGATCGTGATGGTTGTTTTGATCGGAATCTTTCCTGAGTTGCGGCCGCAGTATGAAGTCTTCGGCAGCGGCGTCACTGAAACAGATCAGGTCAGCATGGGCATGGCGATCATGATCGTCATGATTGCGGTTGCCGGACTGATCATGATCGTCTTCAAAGCGTCTCCGGAAGCGGCGTTGAAGGGAACGATCATGCGCAGCGGAATCACGGCGATCATTTGCATACTCGGGATATCGTGGCTGGGCTCGTCGTTCTTCGAAGGGAATCGCGGTTACATCGTCGGCGGTATCGAAGGCTTGGTCCAGGTGTATCCCTGGACGTTCGCGATTGGGATATTTGTCTTGTCGACGATGTTGTTCAGCCAGGCGGCGACGGTGGCGATACTGATGCCGCTTGGTGTCGCGTTGAAGTTACCGGCCGCGACACTCGCTGCACTTTATCCGGCGGCGAACGGGATCTTTTTTCTTCCCACGTACGGGACGTTGTTGGCGGCGGTGTCGTTCGACCAAACCGGTACGACGAAGATCGGGAAGTATTTGCTCAATCACAGTTTCATGTTGCCCGGGCTCGTTACGCTGATCTCGACGGTCGTCATTGCTTTGTTGTTGAGTCGTCTTATCTATTGAGGGTTGAAGATGCAAGCAACCGGATTGCTCGATCCACTTCCTTTATGGACCATCTTTCCGATCGATCTGCGGCGCTCGATGAATTAACTACTTAGCTAAGATAACGCGAAATCCGCGAGCCGACGGGGACGGTAAGAAGTGGGGCGGCGCCGTAGCGAAGGACGCGTTCGCTGTGACTGCCGCGCAAACCGTCGAGGAAGCCGTTGCGGCCGTCAGTCGACATCACGATCAGGTCCACTTCGTTTTCACGAGCCGTGTTGACGATGCCGTCGATGGGTTCACCCGGCTGTATTTCCTTCTTCCACGTCCAGCCTTCGACTTCAGGAAAACGCACGGCGGGCATCGTGTTTGGCGTGCCGACGTGCAGCACGATGAAAGTTCCCTGCGGGGCCTGGAGTTTTTCAACGAAACGCGCCGCGGCTTTGATCGCAGTCTCCGGACGCGGCGAACGCGCGACGGGAATCAGTATCCTGTTCAACTCCACAGCCCCGTCTTCACCACGCACAAACCCATCGACATCACCCGGAATCAACAACGTCATCTCTCCCGACTTCCGTGTCACCGGCGCCGCCACAGACTTGCCGAGCCAGGGAATGCGACCGTCACGCTGACTCGTCGACAACACGATCAGATCCGTCGGGTGATGCTCGAGATAACGAATGACCGCGTCAACCGGCTCGCCTTCATTCGCCACCACTTTACTCGCGTCAATCCCCAGCGTCGCGACCGCCGATCGTTCACTTCCTTTCGGCAACGCTCCCCAACGCTCGAGCGTCTCGCGCACGCCGGGAAAGTCGGACCAATCCAGATCCCTGTCACCCGAAACGTGCAACAGCGTCAGCTTCGATCGCGCCAACAGCGCAGTCTTGAGTGCGTGGTGAAAAGCCACCATGCTGCTTTCGGAGAAATCCGTCGGATGCAGCACGCTTTGAATCAAAGAAAAACCCGGGCCGATAGACGTCATGATTCACCCCTAAAGTAGACCCTAAGCGTATCGCCGCGCCGATCGTGCCGATACTGTCAGAATTGCCAGTAATCAGAGTGCAAAAACGCGACTAGGATTCGGTTATTCCCGGTTACAACCCTGGAGAAACGATGTCAACGACCGCGAGTCAGGCGATTTCCGACAGCGGCAAAGCTCATGCGCCGCTCAGAGACTTTTTGCGGAAGCCGATGAACTGGCTCCTGTTGTTTATTCCGATCACGGTTGGACTCGAGCACCTGGCCCATGTCTCCGCGCCCGTGCTGTTTTTCCTCGCGGCGCTGGCGATTGTTCCGATCGCGGCGCAGATCGTGAGCGCGACCGAACAACTTTCAGTTCGCACAGGCGATGCTATCGGTGGTCTGTTGAATGCGACGTTTGGCAACGCGCCGGAGTTGATCATCGCCTTCGTTGCTTTGAAAGCCGGTTTGTTGGACATGGTTCGCGCTTCACTCGTCGGCGCGATACTCGCGAATTTGTTACTGGCGCTCGGCATTGCGTTTCTGCTCGGCGGGCTTCGTTATCACGAACAGCGTTTCAACGCGACTGCGGCGCGGGCGTACACGTCGATGATGTTTCTGGCGGCGGTCAGCATGACGGTGCCGAGTGCTTTCAGTCGTGTGTTTGCGCCGAATGAAGTGATCCAACAGGAACGCTTTCTCAACATCGGCATCGCGATTGTTTTGTTGATCGCGTACGCACTCTACATTGTGTTTTCGTTGCGAACTCATACGGCAGCTTTCGCCAGTGTGGAAGCGGAACACGCCGGTCACGATCACGAGGAGCAGTGGTCCGTACCGCGCGCGGTGATCACTTTGCTCGCAGCGTCGGCGTTCGCTGCTTGGATGAGCGAGATCCTGGTTGGCGCGGCTGAAGAAACAGGCAAGGCGTTGGGAATGTCGCAGTTGTTCATCGGCATCGTGTTCGTCGCGATCGTCGGCGGCGCGGCGGAGAGCGGGTCCGCCATCGCGATGGCGCGTAAAAACAAGATGGATCTTTCGGTAGGCATTGCTTCCGGAAGTTGTATACAGATCGCTCTATTCGTAGCGCCGCTGTTGGTGCTGGCGAGTTATTTCGTCGCGCCGCAACCGTTGGAACTTGCGTTCGGCCGCGCGGAAATCGGTTCGTTGTTTATCGCCGTACTCATCGGCGCGATGGTGAGCGGCGACGGACAGGGAAATTGGTACAAAGGAGTACAACTAATCACGGTCTACGCCATCATTGCGTTGATGTTCTATCTCATGCCGCAACTGTCGGGTTGACAGCTTCGTCTTGTTTGCAACCTGTCAATACTGACAGTTCTCCAGCTGTTAAAGCCTTACTAAACTCCAACCCATAAAGCCCCCCGAAATCGAATTACGAGAGGGAGATATTTATGAAGCGTTTGGTAATGTTGGCAACTTTGCTTTTGGCAATCTCGACTGCCGCGTCGGCACAAGACGAATACAAGAAGTACGAATTCTTTGCAGGCTACTCGTCCCTTTACTTTGACAATCTCGCTGGCGATACGTCGAGCCCCGGCATCAACGACGTGCTGGGCGAAAAACAAAATCTGCGTGGCTTCAATCTGGCGGCCGGCGTCAACTTTCACAAGTACGTGGGCGCCAAGTTTGACTATTCGCTCCATCTGCGTGAAGACAACTTCACCCGCACGCTCGGAAACGGCACGGTGGACACAACGGTGCAGAATTTCCTCGGCGGCATCCAGATAAAAAACAATATGGAAGATGGGCCAAGACTCAAGCCGTTTGCTCATGCCCTGTTTGGCGTCGCAAACCAGAAGATCGACGTCGATAGTCCACAACTCCCGGCACTGTTCAGCATCAACGACTTTTCCGTTAACGAGACGAGCTTCGCGATGGCCTTCGGCGGCGGTCTCGACATCAAGTTGAACAACCGTTTCGATCTGCGCGTGGTGCAAGTCGACTGGAACATCATCAAGCGCGGCGATCAGCAACTCGGGACCGTCCTTGTTCCGACGCCGTTTCAAACAGTTGGTCAGCCGTTTCTCTTACCGGGAAACAGACAGGATAACCTGCGGTTGGGAATCGGCATCGTGATCCACTAACGATCTTTTCAAAACAGGGCCTCACTCCCTGGTCCGCTTTTGCGGTGGGGAGAAATCATGATCCCGAGCAGAGCCGTTACGAACGATCTGAGTGCGTACGGAGTCGCGCGAGCGACAGTTGCAGGCGCTCCTTTGAGCGATGCTGAAGCGCGGAAAACACACGCTTTTTGGCGCGCCTGCAACTATCTCGCCCTGGGCATGATCTACCTCCAGGACAATCCGCTCCTCCGCCAGCCGCTGAAACCCGAACACATCAAGAACCGGATGTTGGGCCACTGGGGCGCGAGTCCGGCGTTGTCGTTCGTCTACACGCACCTGAATCGCGTCATCAAGTCGTTCGATCTCGACATGATTTACATGGCTGGTCCAGGTCATGGCGCGCCGGGAGTTTTGGGTCCTGTTTATCTCGAAGGTTCGTATTCGGAGATCTATCCGGAAAAGGGACTCGACGAAGAAGGGCTGCTTCGCTTCTTCAAAGAGTTTTCGTTTCCGGGTGGAATCGGGAGTCACTGCACGCCGGAGACGCCGGGTTCGATTCACGAGGGCGGGGAACTCGGCTACGTTCTATCGCACGCGTGTGGCGCTGCTTTTGACAACCCGGATCTGATCGTTGCGGCCGTCGTCGGCGACGGTGAAGCTGAGACTGGTCCACTCGCGACCTCATGGCACATCAACAAGTTTCTCAATCCCATTCGCGACGGTGCGGTGCTGCCGATCCTCAATCTCAACGGTTACAAGATCAACAATCCGACACTGCTTGCGCGCATCAGTCACGAGGAGCTGGAAGATCTGTTCAAGGGTTACGGTTACACGCCGCTGTTCGTCGAAGGATCTGATGCGGCGTCGATGCACCAGGCGATGGCCGCGACCCTGGACCACGCCATCCACACCATCCGCGACGCGCAACAGGAAGCACGAGATTCAGGCACAGCGACACGTCCGCGTTGGCCCATGATCGTGTTGCGCGCGCCGAAAGGTTGGACTGCGCCCGCCGAAGTCGACGGCAAAAAGGTCGAAGGTCTGTGGCGTTCGCACCAGGTTCCACTCGCCGGCGTCAAGAAAAATCCGGCGCACCTGAAACTGCTCGAAGAGTGGATGAGCAGTTACAAACCCGAAGAACTGTTCGACGCCGATGCGCGACTGATTCCCGAGTTACGCGAACTGACGCCCACCGGCAACCGGCGCATGGGCGCGAATCCGCACGCCAACGGCGGGCAGTTGAAGAAACATCTCCGCTTGCCCGACTTCAGAACTTTTGCAGCGACGTTTGATGCTCCCGGCCGGATTGAAGCAGAAAACACGAGGCCGCTCGGCCAGTTTCTCCGCGACGTGATGAAGCTGAACATGAACACGTTCAGGGTCTTTGGTCCGGATGAAAACACGTCGAACAAACTCGACGCTATCTACGAAGCGAGCAAGAAGTTTTGGATCGCCGAGTACTTTCCTGAAGACAAGGACGGCGGCGAGTTATCGACCGACGGCCGTGTCATTGAAATGCTCAGCGAACACACGCTCGAAGGCATGTTGGAAGGTTATCTACTCACGGGCCGGCACGGTTTCTTCTCGACTTACGAAGCGTTTGCGCACGTCATTGACTCGATGTTCAACCAGCACGCGAAGTGGTTGTCGATCTGTAACGAGCTCTCGTGGCGGCGCAACATCGCATCCCTCAATTTGCTGATCACTTCGACTGTCTGGCGACAGGACCACAACGGTTTCACGCACCAGGATCCGGGATTTCTGGACGTCGTCGTAAACAAACGCGCGGAAGTGACGCGCATCTACCTGCCGCCGGACGTCAACAGCCTGCTGTCGGTCGTCGATCATTGTCTGCGCAGTGAGAACTACATCAACGTGATCGTCAGCGACAAGCAGATGCACTTGCAGTATCTGGACATCGACACGGCGATCACGCACTGCACGAAAGGGATCAGCATCTGGGCGCGGGCGAGTAACGATCAGGGAAAGGAACCGGACGTCGTGATGGCGTGCGCCGGCGACATTCCAACACAGGAAGCGTTGGCTGCCACCGCTTTGTTGCGCACGGAGTTTCCCGACCTCAAGATCCGTTTCATCAATGTGATCGATCTGTTTAAGATCCAAACCCATCGCGATCATCCACACGGCCTGAGCGATCGCGATTTCGACAGCCTGTTCACGATCGACAAGCCGATCGTCTTTAACTTCCACGGGTATCCCTGGCTGATTCACCGGTTGGCGTACAACAGGACCAATCACAAGAACCTGCACGTTCGCGGCTACAAAGAACGCGGCAACATCAACACGCCGATGGAGTTGGCTATCGAGAACGAGATCGATCGTTTCACGCTCGCGATCGACGTCATCGATCGCGTTCCGAAGCTTCAGTCAACGGGTGCGCACGCGAAGGAGAAGTTCAGAAACGAACAGATCTCCTGCCGGCACTACGCGCACGAGCATGGCATCGACAAACCGGAAATACTCGAGTGGCGCTGGCCGTTTTAAAGTTTTGGAGAGGTGATTCGATTTCCGGGGGGCCATCGCGTGCGCGCACGATCATCACACACGGTGAAGATCGCGCACGCATAGCGTTCAGCGGACTTCTCGAACAACGCTTCGGAGTGAAAGCAGAGCGTCCTGCGCTGGATGATGTCATCGAAATCTGATGAGGAGTGACCGATATGAGCACCGTAGACGACCAAATTCAGCGAACAAACGCGGTAAGCCTTAACGACGAAGAAGCGGTAAAGAAAGTCCTCGTCGACTCCGTGCTCGGACTCTGGGACGTGGTCAACAACCTGACGCGACTAAAGCCATCGCATCGCGATCGATATCGCGTCACGATCTTTGGATCGGCGCGCGCAAAACCCGGAACTGTTGCTTACGAAGAAACGAAACGAGTGTCGCACGCGCTCGCGGAAATGGGTTGCGACATCATCACCGGCGGTGGACCAGGCTTGATGCAGGCAGCCAACGAGGGCGTCCATCTCGCCGGCGAAGCGAAATCGATGGGCATCCGCGTCGACTTGCCGTTCGAGCAGGAAGTGAATCCGTTTGTCGAACTGGCATACGAACATCGCACTTTTTTTACTCGCCTGCATCATTTTGTACTCGCGTCTGATGCGTTCATCGTGGCGCCGGGTGGAATCGGAACTGTCCTGGAGACGATGATGATCTGGCAGTTGCTTCAGGTACGCCACCTCGAGCGGACGCCGTTGATCCTCGTGGGCAAGATGTGGCCCGCCCTTGTTGAATGGGTGCGCGATGCGATGCTGTCGTTTGAGACGCCGCTCATCAATGCCGAGGACGTTGATATTCCTGTTTGTGTTGCGAATGCGGATGAGGCGGTGGCCATCATTCGTCGCCACAAGGACGCACACAAAGCACAAACTGCTTAATGCGAGCGTACGCGCGCACCGACCGGTCGCGCTCCGCTGAGCAGTCAAGGTTGAGTTTTATAGCGCGGACGCTCGATTCCCAGTTTGCGCATCTTCGAACGCAGTGTGCTGGGATTGAGGTTCAGCAACTCCGCCGCGCCACCTGGGCCTTCCAGTTTCCAATGAACATTCTTCAGCGTGCGCAGTATGAGGTTGTACTCAGTCTGCTCGAACGTCTCGAGCACGGGGGGAATCGAATCGGCGACGAGGTCATTCCTCACAACGTGTCCGGGTTGGTCCACTTCCAACGCTCGTAAATTCAGATCATCGATCAACGCCAAACTCGATCCCTGCGAAATGATCACTGCTCGTTCGATCACGTTTCGGAGTTCGCGGATATTTCCCGGCCAGCGATAGTTTCGCAGTTTCGCCATCGTCTCGTGAGGCACTGTCTCGATTGTCTTCCCGAGCTTTTGGCCCAACTGCTTGACCAGGTGAGTGACGAGAATCGGAATATCCTCGCGTCGCTCGCGCAGCGGCGGCAGAGTGATCGGAAAGATATTGAGGCGATAGTACAAGTCAGAGCGAAACTCGCCCTTGCGCACGGCGTCCTCGAGATTGCGATTGGTGGCGGCGATCACACGTACGTCAACTTTGATCGTGTGACTGCCTCCAACTCGTTCAAACTCGCCTTCTTCGAGTACGCGCAATAACTTCGCTTGCACGTCGAGTTGAAGCTCGCCGACTTCGTCGAGAAACAGTGTTCCACCATTTGCGATCTCGAATCGTCCGATACGCCGCGCGTCCGCGCTTGTAAACGCGCCTTTCTCGTGACCGAACAGCTCGCTTTCGATGAGCGTGCCGGGAAGAGCAGCACAATTGACTTTGACCAACGTTCGGCCATGTCGACGGCTGAGGTTATGAATCGCATGGGCCAACAGTTCTTTGCCGGTACCAGTCTCGCCCAGAATTGTTACCGTCGTGTCGAGCGGCGCCACTTGTTCAGCCTGCTGCAACACCTTTCTCAACGGCTCACTGCGGCCGATGATTTGCCCGAAGTTGCTGGCGACGCGAATCTCTTCCTGTAAATAGATATTCTCGTGTTGCAGGCGATCCTTCAGCCGTTGGACCTCCGCGAGCGCTTGCTTTAACGACTCCTCCGATTCTTTGCGCTCGGTGATGTCGCGGACGATTGCCAGAATTTTGTTACCGTTGCAGCGCACCATCGAAGCTTCAAAAGTGCGTCGGCCGCGCGGGACTGTCAGGCTGAACTCCAGCATCACGGGATTCTCGGATTTCAACACCTCCGGTAAATGATCAGTGACCGTGGCCGCCAGTTCGGGCGGTAACACCTCATACACGTTCCTGCCTACTAACTCACTCGGAGGTACAGCCAACAACTCTTCAGTGCGCGCGTGGTAATCCAGGTATGTCCCATTGCGATCAAACAGAAACATCAGATCCGGTATCGCGTTGAGGATTGCGCGATTACGTTCTTCGCTTTCATGCAAAGCAGCTTCACGACGTTGTAAGTCGGCGCGCGAGTGTGCCTGCTCCAATTCCCACGGCAACTGATAAAGATAACCGGGACGCTTGACGAGCCAACTGGAGGCGCCAAAGTGAAGCCCCTGGCGACCCAACGCTTCGTCGCCTTCGTCGCAGACCAACACGATAGGCACGGGCTGCTTTGAGATGAGACTCAGTTCTCTCAACACGTGCATGGCGCTTGGCCGGGTGAGTGCAAAATCCATCAGCAGCACATCGTAGTGACGTCCTGAGTCGCGCAAGGCAGCGAGTGTTTCGACGCCGGTTGTGACGCTATCAACGTGAATATGATCGGCGTGCACGGCGAGGTGACGGCGCGTGTTCTCCACGTCAGATGCGTTGGCTTCCGCATAAAGAACTCGCAATGGATTTGCTCGCCGCGCGGCATCCGCAAGGTAGTGATTGAAGGCGCTCTCGAGTATTAAGGGCAGTCGGTCGAGATACTTCGTACGTTTGACCACGTAGTCGTCGGCGTGTGCTTTAAGTGCGGTAACGGCAGTCTCTTCGTCTCCCATGCCGGTAACGATGACAACTGCGAGCGGCAAAGAGTTTTCGCGAATGTGATTGAGCAGCGACAGACCATCGCCGTCGCGTAGATGCACGTCAGTGAGCACCAGATCGAGCGGCTCAGAAGCGATGCGCTCCAATCGCGCAAGGGCTTCTCCGATACTCGAAACGGTTTCGATCGTGAGATGAGGCGCGGTCCTGACTAACGTTCGTACCGTGAGGTCAGCGTCCCGCGGATCGTCCTCGACATAAAGAACTTTCATAATTCTCGTTTCAACTTAAGGGCCTGTTTATCGCACACCAGTACAGTTCGATTTTTGCAGCCACGTCTACAAACTTATCGAATTCAACCGGCTTGACGATGTACGAATTGCATCCCAGCTTGTAGGCTTCCTCAACGTCACGATCTTCAGTTGACGTTGTTAACACAACGACAGGAATCGTCGAGAACTTCGGGTGGCTCTTCAGGCGTCGCAGCACTTCGAGACCATTGATCTTCGGCATTCTCAGATCCAGCAGAATGCAGATCGGAAGCGGTTCTCCGGCGTCCCAACGATCAAAGAACGCGATCGCTTCTTCACCGTTTCGGGCGACCAGAAGCGGGTTCAGCACCTTTTGCCGTTCAAACGCGCGCCTGGTCAGATCGATATCGATCGGTCGATCTTCGACCAAAAGAATCGGTCGGATCGGTCCGGTCTCCAGTTGATTCATCTCGGAATCTCCAGGTAGAACGTCGCGCCGGCGCCGGGGTGGCTCTCCGCCCAGGCTCGGCCGCCCATTCGCTCCATTGCTTTTCTCACTATCGCTAAACCGATGCCTGTGCCGGGATAGTCTTCTGTGGCGCCGAGTCGTTGAAAGATGTCGAAGATTCGGTCGTGATACTTCATATCAAACCCGATGCCGTTGTCGCGTACCCAAATGACGCAAGTGTCCGCGTCTTCTTTAGTACCGATCTCGATGCGCGGCTGGTCCACGTTACGCGTGAACTTCACCGCATTATCCAGATAGTTTCTGAGTGACTGCGAGAGACCGCTGGCGTCGGCTAGTACCGTGCCTCCATTAACGTCGACTACGAAATCGATCGAACGCGCTGCTTCGCGTCTCTTCTCTTCAACCAGCGAAGTGACGATGGGGGCGAGCTCAATCTTGCCTGTGTGCAGTTCGCGGCGTTCGAAACGGGAATACGCGAGCAGATCGTCGATCAACTGGTTCATTTCGTCGGTTGATCGCTGAATGATTTGGAGGAAGTTTTCACCCTCTCCTTCGAGGCGACCGGCATAGTCTTCGAGCAGCAACCGGCTGTAACCGTCGATTCCTCTGAGAGGCGCCTTGAGATCATGAGCAACCGAATATGCGAAAGTCTCGAGCTCTCGACTCTTCGCGTTCAAAGCGGCAGTGCGTTGCTCGATGCGCGTTTCGAGTTCCGCATTGAGCCGGTCGAGCGCTTCTTTAGCGAGACGGCGCTGGCGCCGTTCAGCCAGCAGCAATGCGATGATCAATGTCTGCACGGCGATGAGAGTGGCGAGGCCGATGATGCGCCACTTGTATTGTTCCCACAGTGTTAACTCTTTGAAGCGAACGACACTGCCGCTCGGAAGACTGCTCTCGCTGATCCCCCAACGCTGCAATTCACGCCAGTCGAACATCGGGACCGATGAAGCACTGTCAACCGGAATACTCTGCGTGGGCGTGCCGCTTAAAATCCGGCGCACAATGTCCGCCGTTTCCAGTCCATTGCGCTCAGAATCCTGAACGTAACCACCCACAATTCCGTAGCCGACGTTCCGGCTGCCCATACCATAAATGGGAACCGGCGCGGCCTGGCGGACCTTCTCCAGCACTTGATAGGTCTGTAGTAGTTTCTCTTCTTCGACGGGCGTCCGTTGCCAGACGTAAAGGATGATCGAGTCTCGCGGCAGGCTCTTGACTCGTTCCACCAAATCACTGACGGAGAGGTCCGTGAGGTAGTTCAGTCGAATGCGACTTTCGTAGCCGGCAAGCTCTTCTCGCGAGATGTTCTCGAACCTTTTGTCGTGTTCCGGAGTCCCGCTGATAACAAAGACGTCCTTTGTTTGCGGGTGAAGTTTCAGCGCCAGATCCAGAGTTCTTCGCTGAGTATTTGCGCGAATGATTCCCGTCAGACCAGCGCCGGCCGTCAGCGTCTCGAGAGCAGGACGTTGCACCGCGACAAAAACGATCGGCGTGTTGGCGAAAAGATGTTTACGATATTTCAGTAAAAAACTGAGGGCGGGATCGGGGGTCGCAACTACCACATCGATTTTTTGTCCGGAATACTTTCCCAACAAGTACTCGTAAAGCAATTCCGTTTGACGCTCGCCAGGGAATCGCTGTGAATCGAGATACTCGCTGTAGAGATCCAGTTTGATTGACGGGTCTGAATTGAGACTGGCTTGAAAGCCCTGATCGAAACTGACGTTACCGGGAAAGTCTTTGCTGTCCCAGTAGAGCACCAGCACCTTCTTTCTGGGCGCGGCGGAATCCTGGGCCGTCGTGACCGACGTTAAGGCGCAGACAAGCAGACCACTTAACGCGAGAAGTAGTCTCGATTTTCTGCGATCTCGAAGCATTTCTTTCGAACTCCTAAAATCCGACTTTCACCGCAAACTGAATCTGACGCGACGAACCACTCTCACCCGTGGGAAAACGCGTCGACGAGATCCGTCCGAATGTTGGAGTCCCGACGATATTGCCCGGCCGGCCGAAATTGGCGTGATTGAAGACATCAAAAATTTCGGCGCGACATTGAATGTGCCAACGTTCGCCGATGACCGTATTCTTAATCACCGAGACGTCCGTGTTGTTAAATCCGGGTCCGATAATCACGTTGCGGCCGAGGTTTCCGAAACGTGCGACGGCATCGAAAGCCGAGGTGTCAAACCACTGGTCCACGTCGCCAAATACCTCCACAGGACCATCCACGTCCGGCCGCAATGTGTTGGCGACGCCGTTAATCGTGCTATTGCTGGTCACCACGTTGAACGGATTGCCGCTCTGCGACTGAACGATTACTCCCAGTTGCCAGCCCGCGACTAATTGATTCTTCTCGAATGGCAGTTCGTAGAGCGAGGTGAAGACGAAACGGTGTCGCGCATCAAAATCCGAAGGACCGCGCTCGCCAGGCAGGTTGTAACTGTTCTGGACCACGACGCCGCCGGTGCTGAACGAGGTGTAGTCGAGTGACTTGGACCACGTGTACGACGCGTTGAATTCCCATCCAGCCGCGAGCCGCCGCGTCGCCGTCAGCCACATTGCGTTGTAACTGGAGTTTCCCGAGCTGCCGACCTCAGTGATATTTCCGAGCGGAGTGTTCGGCAGGATCGGGCTCGTCGCCGAAAGCCTGCTAAACGGACGCACACCGTTGACTGGCTGATTGATGTTACGGCGAGTGATCAGCTTCGTTCCTTTGGATCCGAAATAACCCGCCATCAGGACCGTGCTGAACATCTGGTGTTGGACATTCAGGTTCCACGACTGTACATACGCGTTGCGATAATCGTGGTCGATCGATACTGGGGCCAGTCCTGCGGGTCGGGCCACGTCGACTGCTTCGTGCAAACGGATCGCGCCGCTGAAAGTGAGCGGGATGGCAAGCGGCGGATTTCCCGCCAGGCCCGTCACGATACTCGTCATCGGCTGGTCCACGTAAACGCCGTAGGCGCCGCGCACCACCGTGTCATCTCCTGAAAAAGGCTGCCACGCGAACCCGACACGCGGCTGGACGTTCTGATAGTTTTGCCTGTAGACGTCTTCCCGATCGACGCCCACACGTAACAACGACGCATTGCGCGGCTCAAAAACAATGAAGCGGTCGTAACGCTCCCCCGGCGTCATGTTCCATTCGTAACGCAGTCCCAGGTCGAGAGTCAGACGTCGGTTAACTCGGTAAGTGTCCTGAACGAAAAACCCCAGCGCGCCCTGAGTGATACTGCTCACCTGATTGCCGAGCGTGATGCTGAACGAGTTCGCGGTTCCCGCGAGAAATGCAGCGACACTCGGAAAGTTGAACGAACCGGTCGTTTGCCGGAAGTTGTTGTTGAAAAACTGCCGGTACTCGCCGCCGATGCGCAGTGCGTGTGGACCAACAAGCCAACTTACCGTGTCGGCAATCACAAACGTCGTGTCGCCGCGGCCTGAAGGCTGGTTGGCCGGTCCGCCGAAATTCAAACTACCGCCCGCGATACTGATCTGCGACAAGCCGATCGGATCGTTGACGCCGTTGCGAATGCCCAATTCCGCTGGATTGAGTTGGGCCAGCGGTCTGCTCGAGGAGGAGAGCCGATTGAAGCCGAGGCGTAGCTCGTTGATCAGGTATTGATTGAGCGTGTGCGTTTCGTTAAGCGTGAAGATCTGTCGCAGCGCCCTCGCTACGTGTCCAAAACCGGGTATTGTGTTACCAAAACGGTTGGGTTCACTGAGGGTGGAACGTTGGATCGCGTAGTAACCGTGCAGGCGATCGCTTGCGCCGAGGTTGTAATCGATGTCCGCGGTGTATTGATCGACGTTGACAGGCGCGCTTGCCGCGCTTATGAAACGCGATGTGCCTGATGAATCGACGAAGTTCGCGCGGGGAATCAATTCGATCAAACGCGCGATCACGGGATCATTCGTCGCGCTGCGCTGGGCGTCGCTGAGAACAAGACTGTTCAGGTCGAGTCCCTGGCGCTGGCGCAGTCCTTCGTAGGAGACAAAGAAAAACAGTTTGTCGCGCACGATTGGGCCGCCGACGTTTCCGCCAAATTGATTACGCTTGAACGGCGCCGGGTTTTCAGACGTAAGTTCGAAGAAGTTACGTGCGTCCAGCGCGTCGTTGCGAAAGAACTCAAACAGTTCGCCGTGAACATCGTTGGCGCCTGAGCGAGTAGCGATGTTGACTACGGCGCCCGAACTTTCTCCGTGCTCGGCGCTGAAGGTGGAGTTGTCAGCCTTGAACTCACGAATCGTATTGATGGACGGCTGAAAACTGATCGAACTGAACGTGAGATTGTTCAGCGTGATGCCGTTGATCATGTAGTTAACGGTTTCTTCGCGATTGCCGGCGGTGTTGATCGCCAGTGATCCGAGACCGCGCATCGGCGCGGCTGAGAATGCGCCTTGAGGCGGAGTCACCGATCCGGGGACCAGCAATCCGAGATCGAGGAAGTATCGTCCGTTGAGCGGAATTTCCTGGACCGTACGCCGATCGATTACATGACCCACGGAGACAGTCGACCGATCGATGCCCGCTTCAACTGACGAAACGGATACCTGTTCCGCGATCCCGCCGATGTCCAGTTGAAAATCCTGAGTGACTCTTCGCGCGACCTCGAGACTCAAGCCCTCGACGACTTGTTTTTTGAATCCTGCCGCAACTGCCGCGAGTATATAGTCTCCGACCGGTAAGGCCGCCAGTTGATATCTTCCGCGTGTGTCAGAAGTCGTGACGCGCTCAACACCGATTGCGCTGTTGGTTGCAGTGATCGTCACTCCGGCAACAACAGCACCGTTTTGATCGACGACTTGTCCTTCGATTGAAGCTGTTGATTGGGCGGACGTATTGAGGCTTACCGCGAAAAGCAGAAGCACAGAGAAAGCAATTCCGAAGACAGGGATTCGGAACCAACTCCAGCGCATAGGGGAGAAACCTTTACGAGGTCCGTTTATCAAACGGAACGATTTTGCGCTGCCTTGTTTTGTTTAGTTCAGGACTGGAATCGCGAACCGGCGACGGAGGTGCGCAATCAAAGGGGGAAGTCCCGTGAACTCAATTACTAAGCGTCCGTAATTATAGGGTTCTGAGTAAGCCCCGAACATCCGTAAATGTACGTAGGCACACTACCAGAGACTACCTACGGTTAGAGTGACGCAGATCACCTTTGGCCGACGTCTGAAGACTGTCGGAACTTACTTCTGCCAGTCCGTCATTCGTTTTCTTTGAACCACCGCGAAGCGCGCGACGATCTTCGGGCTCGAATAATCAGGACTGAAACTCACCACGTCGTGAGTTCCGCCAAAGCGTTTGTCACCGCCCGCAAGTGCTTGTAACTTACCACCTTCCGACACTCGATAGCCGTCGTAATGAGTCCACATCTCCTTCTGACCCCAGCCTAACTGCAGTCCAAGATGCGTGAAAAGATCCGCCGGTATAGAGACTAAGCGAAACTTTTCGGGATCGAGTTGCAGCTTTTGCAGCACCTCCGGCCCGTGCTCGAGCAGCGCTTCTTCGATCTCCACTCGCGAGAGACCCCAACGGCTGTCGAGTTTAAGCATGTCCAACAACTTTGAGGGGACTTCTTCCTTTGGATCAGGCTCGGGGAAGTTTTCCAGCAGCAGGTCTTCGACTACGAGACAGACGTTATAACGGACGCCGCCCGAGTTGATGAACGGGTTCAGCAGGAAGAACTCGATCGCTTCTTTCGCGCTGTCGGTTGATTCTGACGGATACGTGAGCCGCGACAGGTTCTCTTTGGACCACTTTCGGATCTCATCCTTGCGAAACGAGGGTTGCCAGCCGTGTGGAATCAGGTAAGCGAAGTGGCGGCGCGACTGCGTGCGGATCGGCTCGAGTCCGAGCTCGCGAGCGGCGGCGAGTGTTGCTTCGCTGAACGTGTAGAGCAGATCGTCGCCCAGTTCGGCGGCTTCGGTCGCTTTTACGTCGACTTGTTCCTCTTTTGTATCAGACTTCTTCGCGAAGTTCGCGATCATCTGATCGAGTTTTGAGAGATCGCCAGAGTCGAGCGCGCTGAGCGCCGCCTGCTGGAGTTGTCCTGAGTCGACCTTGTCGTCTTTGGCAGTTGCGACGCTGTCGCTCGTGACGATCGAGAGTTGTTTGAAGTCTGAAATACGTCGCGCATAAAAATCTTTTCTTTCCGGATCGATGCGCTCGAGCGAGAGCAGTGTGTTGAGTGCCTGCGCCCGATTGCCGGCGAGGGCTTCACTGTCGACGCCGAGGAAAACGTTCAAACCGGAAGAGAATTGATCGATCACGATGTCGGAGGCGCGCTCGTAAACTGTTTCGGCGAGCTTCGCTGCGTCGGAGCCGGAGTCGAGACTTGCTTTCAGTTGCTTCAGGCGTTCGGTCAGTTCGTTGGCGCGTTTCCAGTCGCCGCGTTCGATCGAGGCGCGTAGTTGCTGTTCGACCCAGGGGACCTGCGCGCGGTTTTCCTTTAGCTTGACATAGCTTCCGCGACTGAAGATCGGCGCCAGCAGCGTGCGTGCTCTTTGGAGATAGAGATCCTTGTAGAGAGTGTCGAGCTGGCCCATTTCAACCAGACGCTCGACCGTGGTGAGTGTATTTTGTTTCGCATCTAAACCCGCTTTACTCATAACTTCTCTCCTTCTGAATGAATGCGCTCTTAGGCCGGCACTTCGGCGGTCTCACGCTTCTGCTCCGCGGCTTCGTCTCGCAATGCGGCGATCGTGTTCTTTCGCTTCAGGACCACGATCGTAAGATCGTCTTTCTGTTCCGTGCCTTTGGAAAAATCTTTGACCGTTTTGTAAAGCCTGGAGACGACTTCTTCCGCCGAACAATCGCGCGCCTCGCGAATCGTCTCCTTCAGGCGATCGAGTCCAAACTCCTCGCCGGCCGGGTTCTGCCACTCGTAAAAACCGTCGGTGACGAGGACGATCATGTCGCCTGCTTTGAGTGATCTGACGTTTGAATCTTCGTAAGTCATGCCGGCGATCATGCCGAGTGGAATGCCCTGCGCCTCGAAATCCTGCAACGTGTTTTGCGCGTTTTGATACCAGAGTATTGGACCATGACCGGCGGAGAGCACTTTGACTTCGGCAGTTTCAGGGTTGAGAAACACGACTGCGAAAGTAACGAAGCGATCGTCGGCGAGATCCTGGGATAGGAGGCCGTTGAGACGTTCGAGTACGCCGTCGTGATTGTGGTTTCCGATGAAACTCGCGCGCGCGTAGGCGCGGCACAACGCGCTGACCAACGCTGGACCGATGCCGTGGCCGGTGGCGTCGCCGATACTGATCGCGAACTGACCGTCTGGTAAACGTTGCCAGTCGAAGTAGTCGCCGCCGGTTTGGTCCGCGGGCTGGTTCCAGCCGGCGATCTCGAAGTGGTCCAACTGAGGCGGTTTGGCGGGCAGGAGATCCTGTTGGATCGAACGCGCGATTTCGAGATCGTGGTTGATTTGTTCGAGTTCGCTTTGCAGCTTTGCTTCGCGCAGTGTGGCCCTGACGTAACCCTTGATCTGGTGAGCTACGACCGCGCCGATAATCCCCGCGATCAGGATCAGGCTTGCGTAAACGACGTAGATAAAAAACGGAAACGCTTCGGGCGCTGCTGAATCCGAATAGCGGGCGTGTACATAAAAGGTTACGAACAGGTAACCCAGTGCGGACAGCAAGCCGGTCGTGAACGTCAGACTCGGGCTGAGTCGCAGTGTCGAAAGAGTGATGAAGACGAAATAGATCGCGATGGCGGGTGCGACGAGTACCTGGTACGGTGTGACCCAGCCCGCGATCAGTAGAATGAACAATGCGAGTGTTGGCAGTTGGCTCTCGACGAAGACGTTGAATACCCACAGTTCGGGTTTCACGATCTCGTCGTCGCGAAGGGCAGCCTTGATCGCGCGCAACATCACTGTTTCGTGCGCGATGACGAGCACGAGCACGATGGCCTGCGCGCCGAGTAGTAAATAACTCTGCGTGGCCCAGCCGCGCAGGACCACAAAGATCAGGATGAGGATCAGGACGCAAAGCAACGCCCAGACGCGTTGCGACTCACTTTTCAGTGAAGCTCGTTCGAACGCTCGGGACTGTAGCGTGTTTGCACTCATTGTTTTCGCATCACTGGCGCTCATCGTTTTCGCATCACTGGCGCTCATCGTTTTCGCATCACTGGCGCTCATCGTTTTCGCATCACTGCTGTGTCTGCGGCCATCGTCTACCTTCGAATCGGTCGCTCAACTGCGTGGCCTGTTGCGGCTTCGCCGCCTGATGTGAGGCGAGGCTGTGCCTCGCCGGTCGCAGAAAAATAAGCTGGGGCTGAGCCCCAGGAGAGTAGGGCGCTGCCGGCGAGGCATAGCCTCGCCTCACATCCGGCGGCGAAGCCGCACTTCACATCCGGCGGCAGAGCCTCGCCTCACATCCGGCGGCAGAGCCTCGCCTCACATCCGGCGGCGCAGCCGCACCTCACATCCGGCAGCGAAGCCGCGCCTCACATCCGGCGGCGCAGCCGCACCTCACATCCGGCGGCGCAGCCGCACTGAACCAACTCGCTGCCAACCGTCGCATCACTGCCAACCGCCGCCGAGGGCGCGATAGAGTCCGACGACGCTGAGTAGTTCGTCGCGGCGCGCGACGGCCAGGCTGCGTTCGGCCTCGAACAGTTCGCGGTCGGCGTCGAGGGCGTCCAGCAAGGTCGCGACGCCGCCCGTGTAACGCAGGTATGAAAGACGCGAACGATCGCGCAGCGTGTCCACCAGAAACGAGCGTTGCGTGCGGACCTCCTGAAGTTTTCGATATGCGATCAGCGCATCTGAAACTTCACGAAACGCACCTTGAATCGTCTTCTGATAATCGATGATCAGAAAATCGCGCTCCGCCTGTCTGAACCGCACGTTCGACTTCAATCGCCCCCCAGTAAAGATCGGTTGCGCCACCTGCCCACCAAGCGCCCAAACACTTCGACTACCGCTGAAGAGACTCGTCAGTTGCCCACTCTCGTAACCCAGAAACGACGTGAGCGAGATGCGTGGAAAAAACTCTTTCTTCGCGACGTCGATCCGCGCGTCCGCGGCAACCAGACTATTCTCAGCAGCGCGTATGTCGGGGCGGCGTCCAAGCAGATCCGATGGCAAACCAGCGGGCACACTCGGCGGGATTTGATGCTCCGTCAAACTGAGTCCACGTTCGATTGCGCCCGGATTTCTGCCCGTCAGATAACTGAGAAAGTTCTCGCCCTGTGCGATGCCTTGTTCGAGCGCCGGTATAACCTCGCGCGCGTCCAAAACCAGTTCTTCCGCCTGGCGGACTTCGAGCATCGTCGCGACACCGCGTTGTTGCCGAAGTTGAATCAACCGTAACGATTCTTCGCGAGACGCGAGCGTACGTTTCGAAATGTCGAGTTCGAAATCCAATTCGCGCAACGCGAAATAAGCAGTCGCGACGTCGCTGATCACTGTCGTGATCACCGCGCGGCGCTCTTCTTCGGTTGCACGTAAGTCGGCGCGCGCGGCTGCGGTTTGTTTGCGCAACCGTCCCCAGATATCGATCTCAAAAGTGAACAGGTTGAGCAGTACGCTTCCGAAAGATCGATCGCGTTTGATTGGCTCGGGTAGATCGAAAGCCGCACTGCGCGACTGTCGCTGGTTGACGACGTCGGCCGTGGCGCCGATCTGAGGAAACTGTTCCGAACGCGTGATACCGACATTCGCACGCGCCGCGTCGATACGCGCGACTGCCTGCCGCACATCGTAATTGTTCGTCAGCGCGTCGTTGATCAGGTCCCGCAGCTTTTCATCCTGGAAGATCTCAAACCACTTCAGATCGGCAAGCGATTGCGCATCCGGCCGCGGCGCAGCATCGTCGCGAAACGTAGCGGGCACCTTTGGTTGCCGCCCCGATTGCGCGACCGCAAGCGGTTGAATAAGACACCCAAACAATAGCGCGAGGATTACGCGTTTCATCAGTGTTCACCTCCCGCATCGGCGGACGCCGGCACGGTTGTAGCAGGAGCGACTACCTTTTCCTTCTCACGTTTCCGCCGGCCCAACCCTTCGATAAACGTGAAGTTGCCCGGAATGATGAACACGCCCAACGCGGTTGCGACAAGCATTCCGAAAAACACACCGACGCCCATCACGTTCTGTGCTCCAGCCCCGGCGCCGCTCGCCTTCATCAACGGAACGACGCCGAGAATGAACGCAAATGCCGTCATCAGGATGGGCCGGAAACGCAGTCGCGCCGACGTGAGCGCCGCATCTTCAAGCGACATTCCCTCTTCGTTCTTCGCCTTCGCAAACTCGACGATCAGGATCGCGTTCTTCGCCGCCAGTCCGATCAGCATCACGAGGCCGATCTGCACGTAGACGTTGTTGTCGTAACCGAACAGCCAAACGCCGAACAACGCTCCTAACGCGACAAGGGGCGAGCCGAGCAACACGGCCCACGGCAGTCGCCAACTCTCGTACATCGCCGCCAGCAACAGGAAGACGCAAATGATCGCGAGGATGAAAGTCGGCGCAGGCGGCGGCGCGATCTTCTCCTGATACGAAAGCGATGAGTAAGCGAAACTCATCTCCTTTGGCATCGTTTGCGCAAACACTTCTTCGAGCGCCGCGAGCGCCTGGCCCGACGTGTAACCGCGCGCGGGAGAACCCTGTAGTTCCACCGAGCGCAAAAGGTTGAAACGCGTCGTGAGCTCAGTGCCGGCGATACTCTCGATATTGACGAGCGTTGAAAGCGGAACCATCTGGTTCGTAGTCTTCGAGCGGACGTAGATCCTCCCGATGTCGTCTGCTTTCAACCTGTCTTCCGATTCCGCCTGAACGTAGACGCGATACAGGCGTCCGAAGCGATTGAAGTCGTTCACAAACGCTCCACCCATCGCAGTCGACATCGTTTGAAAGACTTCGTTAACCGGAACTCCGAGCGTGCGCGCTTTCTCACGATCGAGACCGACTTTGACTTGCGGATAATTCGGATCGAACGAGGTGAACAGGTTTCCGATCTCGGGTCTGCGTCTCCCGGCGGCGATAAACGACATCGCTTGTTCGCCGAGTTGGTCCACGGACATCGCTCCCGAACGATCCTGAATCAGGAAGTTGAAACCCGAGGCGGCGCCGAAACCGCTGAGTGTCGGAATGTTGAAGGGAAATACGATGCCTTCGGGAATCGTTGCAAACTCTTTCTGCAACGACGCCATGATTCCTTTGACGTGCAACGCCTCGCCGTGTCGTTCGTCCCATGGCTTCAAACGAGCGAAGAGGGAACCGTAATTTGGCTGGTAAGTGTTGGTGACGACGCCGTAGCCGCCGATCGTTTGATACGACTCGATGCCTTCCGTGCGGCCCAGGATCTCTTCGACTTTCTTGAGCACTTCGTTGGTGCGCGCGAGTGACGCGCCTGGCGGCAGTTGTACGTTCACACCGAGAATTCCCTGGTCTTCGTCAGGAATGAAACCGGCGGGAATCGCCCTCGCGAAGAACGCGGCGCCGACGATGACAACGGCGATGATGCCGATCGTCAGGATCGCGCGGCGAATGAGCAGGCGAGAGACGTTGACGTAACCTTTTGTCGTAACGTCGAAGACCTTGTTGAAGCCGCGGAAGAACGCGCCGATTGGTCCTCGCATCGGCTTCGGTTCTTTCAACAACATCGCGCAGAGCGCCGGCGTGAGCGACAACGCGTTGAAAGCAGAAAGCAACACCGAGATCGCGATCGTTAACGCGAACTGCTTGTACATGCTGCCGACGAGACCACCGAGCAACGCCACCGGAACGAACACCGCCGAAAGGATCAACGCGATACCGATCACCGGCGCCGACACTTCCTCCATCGCTTTGATGGTTGCTTCCTTAGGTGGTAGCCCGTGTTCGAGGTGATGTATTACTGCTTCGACCACCACGATCGCGTCGTCAACCACGATGCCGATCGCCAGCACGAGACCGAACATCGAGAGCGTGTTTACCGAGAAGCCGAGCAGCGGGAAGAAGATGAACGTGCCGACGAGGGAGACGGGAATCGTGAGCACCGGAATGATCGTCGCGCGAATGTTTTGCAGGAAGATGAAAACGACGAGAATCACGAGCACGAGGGCTTCGACAAACGTATGCAGGATCGCTTCGATCGAAGCTTCAACCGCGGGTGTCGTGTCGTAAACGATCTTGTAATCCATGTCCGGCGGAAACAGCGACTTCGCGTGCTCCATCGTCTCGTAGATCGTTTCCGCTGCCTTGAGTTGATTCGCGCCTGGGAGGAGATAGACGGCCATCGCGCCGCCGGGTTTGCCGTTCAACCGTCCGAAAGAGTTGTAATCCTGCGAACCGAGTTCGGCGCGTCCGACGTCCTTGACGCGAACGACTGCGCCGGTGCCGGTTTGACGAATGATGATGTTTTCGAACTCTTCCGGTGTGACAAGCCGGCTGGGAGCGCTGAGTGTTTCAGTGAATTCCTGATCGGACGGCGTGGGAGGCGCGCCGACCTTTCCCGCGGGAGCTTGAAGGTTTTGCTCTTTGATCGCAGCGATCACGTCGGAAGGTGTGAGCCCGAGCTTCGCGAGGCGATCGGGTTTGATCCAGACGCGCATTCCGTAGTCGGTGCCGCCGAAGAGATCGACCTGCGCGATACCCGGAATACGAAGGATTTGATCGCGAAGGTTGATGCCGGCGTAGTTGATCAGGAAGTTTGCGTCGTAAGCATCTTTCGGTGAGAAAAGGGAGATCACCATCAGGATGCTCGGGCTTTGTTTTTTCACCGTCACGCCCTGTTGCGTGACTTCGGCAGGCAACCGCGCTTCAGCCGTCGAAACGCGGTTTTGCGTCAACACGTTGGCGGTGTCCTGGTCCGTGCCGACTTCGAAGTTGACGTCGAGCAACATGCGGCCGTCGCTGGTGTTTGACGACTTCATGTAGATCATGCGATCGACGCCGTTCACTTCCTGCTCGATCGGAGTCGCAACGGATTGTTCGACGGCTTCAGCGGAAGCACCGGGATACGTGGCGGTTACGCGAATGTTGGGTGGCGCGAGGAAGGGATACTGTTCGATTGACAGCCCGCGGATCACGACGACGCCGATCAAGAGCGTCAGTATGGAGATAACGATCGCAACTATCGGACGCCGGATAAAAAAGTTAGCCATGGACCATTAACTCCCGTGTATAGACCCCTTCTTATTGCACCTTCGCCGTCGCTTGAGGCGTCGATTGGTTCGCGGTTGCGGGATTGACCTGGCCGCCCGGTCTAACTTTCTGCATTCCTTCGACGATTACGCGTTCGCCGCCGCTGAGACCTTCGAGCACCACGATGTCTTTGTCAGCCTTCTCGCCAACTTTCACCGTGCGGAGCGAGACTTTGTTTTCCGCGTCGACGACCATGACTGTCTTCGCGCCCTGAAGCTCCTGGATCGCTCGCTGCGGAATCACGATCGCGTTTTCACGTTGCGCGACAGCGACACGCAGACGAGCAAACTGTCCCGGCTTCAGATAACTTCCGGGATTCGGAAACGTCGCCTGCGCCTTCATCGTTCCCGTTGCGGGATCCACGGTGCGATCGAGGACGCGGAACGAGCCGTGATACGGATGTTTGCTCTCGTCTGAAAGAAGCAGATCGAACGACAAGCTACTCGCACGCTTTCCGGCCGTGTCCGGATCGGTCAGTTTCAGGTAGTCGATCTCGCTGACGCTGAAATCAACCAGCAGCGGATCCGAAGCGGAAACGGTCGCGAGCAACGTCGCATCGCCACGGCCAACGAGGTTTCCTTCGTCGACCTGAAGAAAACCGATGACACCGCTGATCGGCGCGTGGATGTCGCAGTAACTGAGATCCAATTCGGCTTGCGTGACTCGGGCTTTGCTCGCCGAGACTTCCGCTTTCGCCCGCTCGATCGTGTACTTGACCGCGGCTTCGAGGTTCGTCAGGTTCGCTTTACGTGCGTCGACCGTCGCGCGCGCGGATTTCTGCGTGGCAATCGCGGCGTCGAGATCCTGTTCGGTAACGGCCTTTTCTTTCGCGAGCGGCGCGAGGCGGTTCACGTCCTGATCAGCTCTCGTCAACACCGCCTGGGCGTCCGCCAATTGTGCTTGCGCCTCGAGCACGTCGGTTCTTTGTTCCGCCTGTGCGAGATCTGAAACAGATTTCGCCGCCAATGCCTTCGCGGACTGCAACGCCGCCTGGAACGGACGTTTGTCGATCGTGAACAGCAGTTGCCCTTTTCTGACCGGCGCGCCTTCGCGGAAGTAAACCTTTTGCAGGATTCCCTCGACACGAGCACGCAAGTCGACAGTCTCATCCGCCCTCGTCTGGCCGACGAACTCGCTGTAGATGGGCACGGTCTTTTGTATCGCTTCGGTTACCACGACTGTAGTCGGCGGCGGAGCAGCAGTCTGCTTCTCACTGGTCTTGCCGCTGCACGCGGCTGCCAAAGCCAGCGCCATGGCGACGAAGAAGAGGCGATTTGTGTTTGAGTGCAGGATGTTCATATAGGCAACTCCTAACTGCTTCAGTCGTGCAGCTAAAGCCGCGAGTGGGCGTAGTAACTCGTTCTATTTCAAGTACCCCGCATTCTAGGTTCCCGTAGCGAGTGCAAACACTGGCAAAATTGACAGTACTTTCATCGGGAAAACGTCCGCTTAATGGGCGTTAATGTTGAAAGAACTGTTAATGGCTTTCGCGATTGTGGCGGTCTGCGGCTTGTTTCACGTCATCGTGATGGTCTTCTTTGCACAGTTCTTACTGCGTACGTTTTCAGCGGTTACGCTCACTAAACTCAGGCTACAGGCCCTTGTCCTGGTGCTCGTTTTCGCGGTCGTCACGCTTTTATCTCTCGTCGAGGCGGGAATTTGGGCGGCCTTTTATTATGTGCGTGAACTGTTCCCGGATTTCGAAACCGCGTTCTATTTTTCATTGGGTACTTACTCAACTATCGGTTATGGCGACGTCGTGCTGCCGCAACGCTGGCGATTACTTGGCGGTATCGAAGGTATCTCGGGAGTGTTGTTGTGCGGTCTTTCCGCGGCTTTTGTTTTTGCCTTGCTCAACGCGTTACTCCAGAGCCGCATTCAGCGAAGCCTGTCAAAAGTTACAGTTCTCGAATAGACGCTCGGGGTTTAGCATCATCAGTAAGACGATTACGAAATCTTGGCGGAGGCTGCCCATGCGAATTATGCGTAAGTGTGTTGCGCTTTGTGTACTGTTAATCCTGGTGGCTGCGCCCGTCTGGTCCATGCAGGATGCTGACTCGATCGTCGCGCATGCGAGCGGAAGCGGACAGCTCAAGCTCGGCGACGAAGAGTTCAAGGTCAATGCGGTCGTTATAAAACTCTTCAAGGACGGCAAGGCGGAGATCAGCCTCGTGTCGGAGTTGACGATCTTTGTGAGTGGAACCTGGGCGTGGGAAGGCAGCGATCAGAAAGCAATCAATTTAAAGATCACCGGCGGCGCGACTGGTGGCGGCGTGGAGGCGACCGGCAAGTTGACGCTGCGTGAAGGACAGTCGGGCCAGCGCCGGGCGATCGATCGTGTTTCGCTGCAAGGTGAAAGTAAGACCACGCACCGGAACGTCTCGTTGAATTTCCAGGCGGCGTCGTAGGGGAATCGATATGAATTTACGACGAAGAATACTGTTGCTCAGTCTCGTGATTCTCGCCGGCGCGTTATCGGCAAACGCGCAAAAGGTAACGGTGGGAGTTCATCCGGCGGCGGATATGACGAAGTACAAGACGTACAGTTGGTCCAAGGGACTGACGGGTGCGAATCCCGTGGTCCAACAGATCATCGTAAACGCCGTCGACCAGCAGATGGCGGCGAAGGGAATGAAGAAGGTCGAGTCGGATCCCGAGCTGTTGTTATCGGCTTTCGTCTGGACGGAGAGCGAGTTGTATCAAACGAACGAGAGTTGGGCGCCGGTGTTTAATTCGCTTTCGACGGGTGTTGTTTCCGGTCCGCAAGCCTGGCCCGTGACGAAGGGAACGCTCGTCGTCGAGATCTCGGACGCGAAGAATAACGACGGGTTGTGGCGTGGCACGGCGACTGACACGATGAAGCATGGTCCAACCGGCGACAAGATCAAGGACGCGAAGACGGCTGAAAAGCCGATCAAGAAAGCCGTCGAGAAGATGTTCAAGAAGTATCCGCGCCCGTAACGATGAGGTTTTTCGTTAACAAAACAGAGAGAAGCCGACGTGCCAAACTGGTTATATAATCTGTCGCATTTGCAGTCGGCCATCCTTATCGTCGGGTTAATCGAGTTGGTTTCCATAGTTGGGCTTATCTGGGCCAGGCGCGTCGCTCTTCCTCGTTTCAACTACTGCGAAAACATCAACGAAGCCGTCAGCGGCACGGTGCAGGCCATCGGTGTGTTCTACGGCATCACCGTCGGGCTGATCGCGGTAGCTGTCTGGGATACGAATACAACCGCCGCGGAGCTGGTCTCGAAGGAAGCGAGCGCGATCGGCGGGTTGTATCGAGACGTCAGCGGTTACCCGGCGCCGCAACGGGATGAACTGCGAGCAATACTCCGCGATTACACGGTTTTCATTATTAACGATTCGTGGCCCGCCCAGCAGAAAGGTCAGATTCTTCCGCGCGGGACCGCGCTGATGGACGAGTTTCAAAAGAAGTTGTATTCGTTTGAACCCGCGACTCAGGGCCAGATGGCGCTGCACGGCGAAACACTGCGTGCGTATAACCATCTGATCGAGTATCGGCGCTTACGAATCGACTCCGTCAAAAGCGGGCTCTCAACCACGATGTGGATCGTGATCTGGTTGGGAGCGGCGATTAGTATCGGCGTCGCCTACTTTTATCGAATCACGGACGTAAAGCTTCACGCCGCGCTCGTTATTCTGATGTCGGGCTTTCTGGCGTTGGTGCTCTTTATGATCACGATCAACGACAGGCCTTTCTATGGCGAAAAAAGTATCTCGCCGGAGCCTTATGAATTGATTCTCCATCACCTGATCGACCTGTCGAAATAGCTCCTCCCCGCCTGTAAAAAGTGACAGTTATCCGCACTCGTTCTAGCCAATAGAATTAGTTCACATCTGCGGAGAAAGGTGAGTTTTCGGCCATGCGGTTCAAAGCCACTTCGATCGTTGTCCTGGTCTTAAGTTTGACTCTGGTCGTACCGGCCATTTGCGTGTCCAGTAGCGGCGCGACGTTTAGCGGCGCGACTTTTCGCGGCGCAACGTTTTCGCCACAAGCCACGCGCGGAAACGCGAGGGGACAAACTGCGTCTGATCGAGGCTGGCCACGTGGGTACAGTTTGCCGAGCGAGGCGCAGATCGTGATCTACGAACCGCAGATCGCCAGTTGGGAGGAACAGAAACATCTCGTCGCACTCGCCGCTGTGTCGCGCGTCGCAAAAGGTGAGAAAAAACCTGCGCTGGGAACGATCCGTTTCGAGGCTGATACTTCGGTTTCTCTGGAACAGCGACTCGTAAAGTTCTCGACGCTCAAGATCACGGAAACGAGTTTCCAAACGCTTTCAAAAGAGCAAACGCAGGAGATCGTCTCCGAGATCGAGAAGAACCTGCCGCAGGAAGATCGCATCATCGCGCTCGATCGTGTACTCGCTTTTGTCGATAAAAGCACGATCAATCCGAAGGGCGTCGATGGCCTGAAAGCCGATCCGCCGAGAATCATTCTCACGCAGACGCCGTCGATTCTCGTCAACTTTGACGGCGATCCGATCTGGAGCCCGATCAAAGACAACGAGCTTAAGTTTGCGGTGAATACAAACTGGGACATCTTCCAGCACCAGCCTACGGGCATGTTCTACCTGCGTAACGATACGACGTGGCTGAGAGCTACCGACCTGAAAGGATATTGGTCGGCGGCGACCAAGCTGCCCGCCAGTTTTTCCAAGTTGCCCGAGGACGACAACTGGAAAGACGTGCGCGCGAATCTTCCGGGAGCGCCAGTGAAAGAGTTGCCGAAGGTTTACATCACGACTGATCCGACTGAGTTGATCTACATCGCCGGCGAACCGAAATACGTGCCGGTTCCGAATACTGGCCTGCTCTGGATTAGCAATACGGAAAGTGATCTTTTCAGGCTGGGGAAAGATGGGCCCGTTTACTATCTCGTAGCCGGCCGGTGGTTTAGTGCTCCCGGTTTAGGCGGGCACTGGACCTTCGCAACTCCAAACCTGCCCGAAGACTTCAAGCGCATCTCGCTCGAACATCCCCGGTCTCGCGTGCTGGCGTCAGTACCGGGAACGCAGCAGGCGGCGGAGGCCGTGTTGCTTGCCGAAATCCCGCAAGTCGCTCGTGTGAACAAGAAAGAGATCAAGGCGCCGGACGTCATGTACCAGGGCGATCCGCAGTACCAAAACATCTCGGGCACGACCCTACAGCGCGCGGCAAACACCGACAAAGACATCATCAAGTTCGGCGACAACTATTACATGTGTTACCAGGGCATTTGGTTTATGTCGAACGGTCCGCAAGGACCATGGACCCTGGCCGAGTCGGTGCCGAAAGAAATCTATCAGATTCCGCCCAGCTCTCCGGCCCACAACGTTACTTACGTGACGGTCCAGGACGACGATGACGACGATGATTGGGTGACATACGCGGCGTACGCAGGCTACACCGGTTTGATGATCGGTTGGGGCTGCGCTGTTTGGGGAACCGGCTGGTATTACCCGCCTTACTACTGGTACGGCGGCTATTATCCGGTCTATTACCCGTACTGGCGCACTTATGGTTACGGCGCCTGGTACAACCCGTACACCGGAATTTACGGCACCGCCGGTCGCATCTATGGACCATACGGCGGCGCCGGATTTGGCGCGCGTTACAACCCGAGCACGGGAACTTACGCTCGCGGCGCATTCGCGTATGGACCATACGGAGCACGCGGCGCCGCGCAGGCGTATAACCCGCGCACCGGCACCTATGCGGCCACCCGGCAGGGATCGAATGTTTACGGCAGTTGGGGATCGACCACCGTGCAGCGTGGTGACGATTGGGTCAACACGAAACGATTCACCGACAGCGCGGGAAATACGACGCGCGTCACACGCGGAGATCAGGGAGGCATGATCTCTCGACGTGGACAAGACGGCAGTGGGTTTGTCGGCGCGCGAGGAGAGAACGTCTACGCGGGCAGAGACGGAAACGTGTACCGGCGCGACTCGAACGGCAACTGGTCGAAGTGGGACAACGGTAGTTGGAACAATGTGAACCGGCCCGAACAACGCGGCGGCGACTCGGTGCGCGACAGTATGTTGAGCGATCGCGGCCGGCAGAATGAACGCAGTGACCGGGCAAGAGGCGAGCGAACGGGTCAGGGTGGTCAAGTCTCCAATCGCGCCAGCCAAATGGATCGCGGCACGTTCAATTCCCTCGAACGCGATCGCGCCTCGCGCAACATGGGCTCGCAGCGCACGCGAGACTACGGTTCGTACAGCCGCAGCCGTTCGAGTGGAAGTGTTGGCGGATATCGTGGCGGTGGCGGATTCAGAGGAGGTGGTGGTGGATTTCGAGGTGGCGGTCGCCGGCGCTAACGGAGTAAGTGGGGCGATTCCTTAGCAAAAGCGACCTGCCGTGACGCGCGGCGCCGCGTACTCAACATCAGAGATGCCGAGCAAGCGCTTGACACTCATGAGACGCGGCCCGCGCTTTTTCTTAACCTTAACTGAGCGTAGCGATGGATCCCGTTATCTCCCCTTGGCTAATCATCGTTGTCGTGGTGATCCTGGTCGAGTCTCTACTTATCCTGGCGTTATTAATCTCTCAAATCAGGAAACGGCGAATGGACGCGGAGTTGACACGGACTGTCGAGCAATTGCGCGATAGTGAAGAACGTTTTCACAACATGGCCGATAACGCTCCGGTCATGATCTGGGTGACCGGTCCCGATGGCCGATGTAATTACATCAATAAACAGTGGCTTGATTTCACCGGACGAACGGCCGAACAGGAACTGGGTGATGGCTGGCTACAGTGTGTGCATTTTGAGGATTACGACGCGTGTATCGACAACTTCACCAGCCACTTTGACGCAAGACAAGCTTTTGAAATGGAGTATCGGCTGCGTCGCAGCGACGGAGAGTATCGCTGGGTTTATGACTCCGGCGTCCCGCGGTTTTCGTCCGATGGCGCCTTTCTGGGTTACATCGGTTCCGCCATGGACATCACGGAAAGGAAAGCCGCGGAAGTTGCGTTGCGAACAGCAAACGAAGAGCTGCACCAGTTGAAAAACCAGTTGGAGGCGGAAAATATCTACCTGCAACAGGAGCTGCAACGCGACGAGAAGTTTGGCGAGATCGTTGGCGACAGCGATGCGATCAAGTACGTGCTCTTCAAGATCACCCAGGTTGCGCCTACCGATTCCACAGTCCTGGTAACCGGCGAGACCGGCACCGGAAAAGAACTAGTGGCCCGCGCGATTCATGGATCGAGCTCGCGCAAAGACCGTCCTTTAATAAAGGTCAACCTCGCCGCGTTGTCGCCAACGCTGATCGAAAGCGAACTTTTCGGACATGAGAAAGGCGCGTTCACTGGCGCTGTTGGCCGCAAGCAAGGACGTTTCGAGTTGGCAGACGGCGGCACGATTTTTCTGGATGAGATCGGCGAGTTGCCGCTGGAGTTGCAAGCAAAGTTATTGCGCGTGATTCAGGAAAATGAATTCGAAAGACTCGGCGGCAGCAGGACGTTGAAGGTCGACGTGCGCATCATCGCGGCGACTAACCGCAATCTGAAACTCGAAGTGGAGCAGGGAACGTTTCGCGAAGATCTCTGGTATCGGTTGAACGTCTATCCGATCACAGTACCGCCGTTGCGGCAGCGCCGCGAAGACATTCCGTTGCTGGTCGAGCACTTTGCCGCGATGTATGCGAAGAAGGCCGGGAAGATCATCTCGTCGGTCTCGCCTCGAGCGATGCAGAGTTTGAAGGACCATTCGTGGCCGGGAAACATCAGGGAGTTGGCGAACGTGATCGAGCGCGCAGTGATTCACACGCAGGGAAGCGTGCTGCACGTTGTTGATCAATTTGAACCAGCAGACGACGACTCAGTGCCGACGCAGACGCTGGAAGAAGTCGAGCGTGATTACATTCTTCGCACGCTCGAGAGCACGGGCTGGCGAGTTGAAGGCAAGCATGGTGCGGCAAAAATCCTCGGTCTAAATCCGAGTACTCTGCGCACGCGAATGTTGAAACTCGGAATACAGCGGCGTCGTGTGAGTTATGGCTGAACCATGCAAGAAACCACGCTATGATGCTGCCCGCGAAAATTTCCACTTAACTCACCACGCATTGTCACAGATTCCACGAAATACAACGGCCCATCTTCAGGGTTTCTATCTTCACGTTGTACGCCCGCGTACTTTAACCACTGTATTCAAAGGCAAAACGAAAATCTCCTTGCGGGCTGACTGTTGTGCACGCTGTTTGCTAGGTAGAACGGCATACGAGGACTCATCGCCCGTCTCGTCGTAGAGAAACCAAAAAACGATCCCGCGTTGGAGTGCGGAGAGTGCGGCCTCCCATTTCGTTTGTATTGGTGTGACTGAAAATGATTGTCAACACTACAAGGATTACGGTCCAACCAGAGAAGCGCACCGAGTTCCTACAAACGGTTGGTCGTTTACTCGAACCGATCAAGAGTGCGAAGGGTTGTCGTGAGTTTGGTTTCTATCTCGATGCGGCCGATGAGAACTCGACGCTGCTCGTTAGCGAATGGGAAACGGAAACAGATTTAAACAATTACCTGGGGTCGAATGACTTTGCAATTCTGAGAGGGGCGATAACGGTGTTGGGCGTTCGGACGATTGATTCGAAAGCCAATGTCACCTCGCACTTATGCAAACCGTGAAGCGACATCAGTTGGTAATCAGTAAAGAGCTTCCCGGCAATCCTTGGCGCTTTGAATCACAGGGAAAGTGGACGCGCGCAATGCTCTCGAGTGCTGCCAAACAAAAGTCGACTGACGTTGGGAACAGCGGAGCGCCTGATGATTTCTTGCGGGCGATCATCGACGCGTGTGTTTCCAATGTTGCCGTGCTCGACGAATCGGGAGCGATGATCTACGCGAGCAAAGCCTGGAGTTTGATCGAGCAGGACACTTACACGGGAAGCGTTGGGGACAGTCATCCCACTTACTTCGCATCCTGTCGCAGGTTCACGGAGCCGGACTCAGAACAAGAAACAAACGTCACGCTTGCCGACGATCTTCAGACGATCCTCGTGAGCGATGAGAAAGAGTTTCATCGCCGATATCGCTTTGACGCGCCGGGCGTGCAACGGCCGTTTGTCGTACACGCGGCGCGCTTGAATTTACCGGGATCGGGCTTCCGCGTGTTGATAACGCGTGAGGATCTGCCGTTTGTCGAGGACGATTTCAGAGACAGTAAGGAGCGTTTGATTGAGCTCCTGGGCACAAATATTTTGGCCTGGGAAGGTGAGGTTGAAGATCAACGATTCACGTATGTGAGTAAGGAAGCGGTGAAGATGCTTGGTTATCCGATAGCGTCATGGTACGAACCGGATTTTCTCGCTTCACACATTCACGCGAACGATTTGCCCTGGGTACTGGCAGCTTATCGCAAGCAAACGCGAATAAGCGAACACTTCGACCTCACCTTCCGGGTGTGGGCCAACGACGGCAGGTTGGTTTGGGTGCAGAACCTCGTCAGTGTGAACGCGCCGCAGGACGGCGTCACCAAACTGCACGGTTACATGATCGACGTCTCCGAGCGGAAACAAGCCGAAGAGGCTGTGAAGGATCTGGGTGGGCGTTTGATCGCGGCCCAGGAAGAGGAGCGTCGCCGAGTCGCCCGCGAGTTGCACGACGATTTCAACCAACGATTGGCGGTGCTGTCGGTCGAGTTGGAGCAGGTGAAACAGAAGATTCAGAAACCACTGGACCTGCGGCTGAGCATCGAGCGTCTGCAAGTGCAGGCGCAGGAGATCGCGGCCGAGATTCACCGGCTGTCATACAAGCTGCATCCGTCGAAGTTGGACCATCTGGGCCTGGCGGCCGCCGTCAACAGTCTCTGCACCGAACTTACCGAGAGTGGAAAGCTCGAGACGGAGTTTGTGCAGACCGGATTTCCGTGTTCGCTCGACAAAGACATAACACTTTGTGTGTTTCGTATCGCACAGGAAGCGCTGCGCAACTGCGTGAAACACAGCGGCGCGAAATCCGCGCGCGTGATGCTGACCCGCACGCGAACGGCCGTTCGCCTCGTGGTGTCCGACAACGGCTGTGGCTTCAATACAAAAACGACGTCGCTGGAGAAGGGATTGGGCTTCATCAGCATGAAGGAGCGGCTAAACCTGCTCGGCGGCGTACTGAAAGTTAATTCGAAACCCTGGCGCGGTACTCGCATCGAGGTTTCAGTTCCGTTGAATTCAAATTGATCTCCCGGAACGCTATTTAAACCATTGATTACCCTGTAGGAGGACTTATGAAACGCCCCCGCGTTGTGCTTGCGGATGATCACACCCTGATCCTGGACGCATTAAAGAACCTGCTCGAGTCGGAGTTCGACGTAGTAGGTATATTCGCAGATGGCCGCACGTTGATTGAAGGCGCGCCTGCTCTCAATCCCAATGTCATTGTTCTTGATATCGGAATGCCGGGAATGAACGGCCTCAATGCCGGTCAACGACTCAAGCAGGAAATGCCTCTCGTCAAACTGGTCTACCTGACCATGAACCACGACCCGGACATGGCGGGCGAAGCCTTTCGTCTCGGCGCCTCGGCTTATGTACTCAAGAATTCGGCGGCCACTGAGTTGCAAAATGCGATTCGCGAAGTGGTGCGAGGCGGATTTTACGTTACGCCTTTGATGACGAAAGGGATGGTCGGCTCGTTCGTGCAGAACTTCAAGCAAAGAAAGAGCACCAGTCCTTTAACTCTGCGGCAAAAAGAAGTGTTGCAGTTGTTGGCGGAAGGGCGCTCGATGAAAGAAGTTGCTTTTGAACTGAACGTTTCTCCGCGCACCGTGGCTTTTCATAAGTACACGATGATGGAGCACCTCAAGATCAGGAGCAATGCGGAGTTGATTGAATATGCAATGAGAAGTTCGATTGTTGCTGCATAAACGAATCGCAAACCTAAAAGGACTAGCGGAGTGGGGCGCGCGCGTATTCTGGTGGCCGACGATCATGAAGAGATGCGCAAGACGATTGTGCATTTGTTGAAGGCGCAGTTTGACGTAGTGGCGGCAGTAGCTGACGGGCCGGCATTTTTGGATGCGGTTGATCGATTGAAACCGGATCTGTGTATCGTCGACATATCGATGCCGACTATGAGCGGGATCGAAGTTGCGCAACGAATCAAGGCCACCAACGCTCGCACGAAGATCGTCTCCCTCACCCTCCACGACGATTCCGATTTTCGTGCCGCCGCGCTCGCCACGGGCGCGGATGGATACGTAACCAAAGCCCGAATGGGCGGCGACTTGCTCCCCGCGATCAAGGCGGCGCTGGCCGGTCGAGGACGTATCCAGTCGTCTACTGAGCCAGTAGATGATTGATTCTTTCCTTCGTTGCTTGACAGATACACCCTCA